>JAJEAD010000003.1 GCA_022824305.1 Gammaproteobacteria bacterium
TGCCTGGCGCAATACATCGAATATATTTTATGGCACTACATCAGGCAGTACGACGAAATATCAGTGAGTTACGTGCGAAAATCGGTGAAATCGGGCCAAATCTTCGCCCAATCGCGGCCTGTGGTGGTAAACATGGGCTAGAGCGGGCGCTTCCAGCTCAGCTATGCCCGCGCCACATCCTCGGGGGTCGCGCCCTTGTACCGGGGATTCAGCGCGGGGAAGTCCGGGAGCCTGGCTTCATCGTTCGCCCTCCGGTACGTCAATGGGGAGTGGCCCCTTCCCGTTCAGACGCTTCCAAAGCTGGCGCAGGGATTGGTGTATGGCCTCGAACTTGGGCTCCATGCGGGTCACGGCCCTGTCGGCCGCCCTCTCGGCTGCTCTGTCGGCCGCTATCCCGGCCGCCCTCTCGGCTGCCCTCTCGGCCGCTATCCCGGCCGCCCTCTCGGCTGCCCTCTCGGCCTGTGCATTGCCCCGTGCCTCGGACTCGTCGATGAGCCGTTGCAGCCCTTCGGCAATCTGTTCAACGGGCCTCTGTTCCGGCATGAGCCACCTCCTTGTTCGGATTGACGCCTCCCCTGGCGATCAAGGCAGGAGTCTACCTCGAAGCGCAGCCCCGCAATAGGGATTCCGGCTGATCTGCCGGGGTTGGTCGAGGGGCAGCGGTCCGCCGGACCGGGACGGGTGCGCGGCGGGCCGTAGAGGAGTGGCGCTGCGCGGACGGTGTCGGGGAGGGGCCGGCGGCTCCGTCACCGCCCGGCGCTACCTGACCGCCTCGCGGAGCGCCTTCGCGGGCTTGAACGCGGGCGCCTTCGAGGCGGGGATCGCAATGCGCTCTCCGGTGCCGGGGGTTGCGGCCCTTCCTGACCGCGCGGTCGACGAATCGCGACAGGTCACGACTTTCGCGTCGACGAATGCGCCCTGCTGCGGGGCTGGGCAGTTCAGGCCCGTCTCAGTGGTGGACCGCTGACGGTCGGGCTTTCGTGCGAGGGGCCGTGGCGCTTGCGTCGATTGCGGCAATGCCGCACATTAAGCGGTGATGCAGGTCTTCTCCACACGCACCTACGAGCGCGCGGTTCGCAAGCTGGTAGGGGAAGAGGCCCGCAGGGAAATGGAGGCAGCGATCGTTGCCGCCCCCGATGCGGCTCCTGTCATTCGGGGGACCGGCGGGATCCGCAAGCTACGATGGGCCGGGTCCGGACGCGGTAAGCGGGGCGGCATTCGTACGGTCTATTTCTATCATGCTGACCCGGAGACAGTTTATTTGCTGACGGCCTACGCGAAGGCGGCTCGCGAGGACCTCACGCCGACGGACACGAGGGCGTTGTCGCGCCTGGTCGCCGCGATCAAGAAGGAGGCAACGGGACAATGATCACGGAACGCAGCGAGTTGGGAATCGAGATTGAAGCGGCTCTGGGCGAGGTTCTCGGCCATGTTCGCGGCGAGACTGCACTGCCATGCCGGATCGTCGACGATCCCGCCGCCGGCCGGATCATCGCGCTCCGCAAGCGGTTGCGGCTGAGCCGGCCGAAGTTTGCCGAGCGTTTCGGTCTGGATGTCCGGGCTCTTCAGGAGTGGGAGCAGGGCCGGCGTGTTCCCGACAGGGCGGCGCGGGTGTTGCTCACCGTCATCGACCGGGACCCCGAGGCCGTGGTCAGGGCGCTCAGTGAGGATGGCGCTGGCGGAGCCAAGGGTCGTTCCCTGGCCTCTTGAACATCATGCGCGAGCCTGTCCATCCGGGCGAGGCGCTGCGTGAGAATCTCGATGCGCTGGGGATGAGCGCGGCGGAGTTTGCGCGGCGCATCGAGGTGCCGGTAAACCGCATCACCGAGATTCTCAACGGCCGGCGCTCGGTCACCGGGGACATGGCGTTGCGCCTGGGGCGCTTCTTGGGGACTTCGGGCGAGTTCTGGCTCAATCTCCAGAAACTCTACGAGTTGCGGTGTGCGGAGCGGGAGAACGGTGAGGCAATCGCCCGGCTGCCGACTCTCGATGCCGGCAAGGACTTGCACGTCGCGGGCTGACCGGCGCCGGCCGGCCATACGTATGGTGGAGGCGGGCGCTTCGTCCGGGTATTCGATCGAGCAGCGCTGGTCCTCGGTTCTCCTCGGGCGTGGCGGTTTCAGCCGATCGGCACGTCCGGCACCCAGAGGTAGCCGTCCTCGTCGAGCAGGTACGCCTCCCGCAGGCCGTGGGGCTTGTCCATGGCGCCCGCGAACACGGTGTACCCGAGATCGCGGGCGCGCCGCTCGGCCGCATCGGGGTCGCAGCCGTGCAGGCGCAGCTCGATGCCGACCCCGCGAGCGAGATCGGATCCGAGACTCCCGTGCAAGGGATGGTCGCGATAGGTGTGATCGGCGTGGAACATCCACTCCGCGCCGTAGCCTCGCAGCACCGCGAAGTCCGGATCCTCGTACACGATCTCCGCTTCCAGCACCTCGGTCTGGAAGCGTAGCGCGCGTTCGATCTTCGGCACGAGCAGGTTGACTCCGAGGCCGGTGAGCGAGCGGCCGTACTCGTCGGCGGGCATCCAGCTCTCTCCTTTGCGAAGCTTCATCGTCCCGTCCCTCGTTGGATGAGGCAGGGCAGACCCTGGACGGGTGTCCGGTCCCTGTCAACACGAGCGCTTTCGTGCCCCGCTTCGAGGTCGCGCGGGCTCCGCTCGCCATGCGACCCCGGGGCGATGCCTGGCGGCCGCCCCCCCTGCGCGGGTGTGCCGCGGAAGGCCCGACCGGCGGCAGAAGGCCCGACCGGTGGCGGAAGGCCCCGGATGGGTGGGAACGAGGGGGCCGGAGCTCCCCGTTCGAATGGACGTCCTCACTCGTTCGCCGAAGGCGGCGAGCGGCCTTCGGAGTCGGGACCCGAGCGCGGCCACGCAGTTTGTACAGGCACGGGTTTTTCGGTATATGCTCCGCCCTCGCGTTAACAATCTAGGAGTGGAGTTGTGAGAAAAGTGAACAAGTATGTCCTGTCCGGCGTTGCCGGCCTCGCGATGAGCACCGGTGTGCAGGCTGCGGACCTGGTCATCGGCGTCCCGAACTGGGTGTCCGTCAACGCCATGGCCCACCTCGCCAAGGTGGTGCTGGAGGACAACCTCGGCATCGAGGTCGAGCTCCAGAACGCCACGAACCCCATCGTGTTCGAGGCGATGGACAAGGGCACCATGCACGTGCATCCCGAGGTGTGGCTGCCGAACCAGCAGAACCTCTTCGAGACCTACGTCGAGCAGAAGGGAACGGTGGTGAAGGCCCCCAACGCGGTGATCGCGTTCCAGGGCATGTGCGTGACGAACATGACGGCCGAGGAGCACGGCGTCACCCAGATCACGGACCTGACGGATCCCGAGAAAGCCAAGATCTTCGACAGCGACGGCGACGGCCGGGGCGAGATCTGGATCGGCGCGACGGGCTGGGCGTCTACCAACGTCGAGAAGATCCGCGCCAAGAGCTACGGCTACGACCAGACGCTGGAGCTCGTCGAGATGGACGAGACCCTGGCGCTCGCGAAGCTCGACGCCGCGGTGTCGCAGGAGCGTCCCTTCGCATTCGTGTGCTGGACCCCGCACCACATGTTCGGTCTCCATGACCTGACGGTGCTCAAGGAGCCGGCCCACGATCCCGAGAAGTGGAACGTCATCCAGCCCACCGATGATCCGGACTGGCTCAACAAGGCGAGCGCCCCGGTGGCCTGGGCCGACACCTACCTGCACATCCACTACGCCAAGGACCTCGAGACCAGCCAGCCGCAGGCGGCGCAGATCCTGGGCAACCTGAAGGTGGACACCGACCAGGTGAGCGACATGGTCTACGCCCTCGTGGTGGAGAAGCAGGATCCGCTCGAGTACGCCCGGTCCTGGGTGGAGGCTAACGCCGATCTGGTGGACAGCTGGCTCTAGCCCTGCCGCCGGACGAAATCTCCCGGGACCCGGCGTCCCGGGAGAGAGAAAGAGAGGCAGAGGCGGCGCGGCCCGAGCTTCCCCGAAGCGCCCGGGTCGCGCCCCCTTGATGAAACCCAGATCAGACAAGCCCGAGCCGGCGCGGCCGGCCGGGTCGTCGCAACGCCCTCTGCCGCCGGAGCCGGCGTCAACGGCGTGCGGCGCCCTCTGACTCCGAGGAGGAGCGCTCGACCAAGCCATGGACGCTCCCGCAATCGTGCTCGAAGGCGTGTGGAAGGTCTTCGGAGAGCGTGCCGACGAGGTGGTGGACCAGATCCGTCGCCACGACCTCGGCAAGCCCGAGGTCCTCGAGCGCTTCAACGCCGTGGTCGGCATCGCGGACGTCTCCTTCGACGTCAGGCGTGGCGAGATCTTCTGCATCATGGGCCTGTCGGGAAGCGGCAAGTCGACCCTGGTGCGGCACATCAACCGGCTGATCGAGCCGACCGCGGGCACCATCAACCTGCTCGGGCAGGACGTGCTCGGGCTCTCGGAGGCCGAGCTCCGGGACCTGCGGGCAAGGCGGGTGGGCATGGTCTTCCAGCACATGGCGCTGTTCCCGCACCGCTCGGTCCGGGACAACGTGGCCTACCCCCTCGAGATCCGCGGCGAGCCGAAGCTCCGCCGCTGGCAGGTCTCGCAGCGCATGCTCTCGATGGTGGAGCTCGACGGCTACGAGGACCGCTTTCCGACCGAGCTCTCCGGCGGCATGCAGCAGCGGGTGGGACTCGCCCGCGCGCTCGCGTCGGACCCCGACGTGCTCCTGATGGACGAGCCCTTCAGCGCTCTCGACCCGCTCATCCGCCGGCAGTTGCAGGATCAGTTCCTCGAGCTCTCCGAGCAACTGCACAAGACGACGCTCTTCATCACCCACGACCTCGACGAAGCGATCCGGCTCGGGACCCGCATCGCGATCATGAAGGACGGGCGCATCGTGCAGATCGGGACGCCGGAGGACATCGTCACCAATCCCACCGACGACTACGTGCGCGATTTCGTCAAGGACATCTCCAAGCTCAAGCTGGTCTTCGCCCACACCATCATGGAGCCGCTGGGCGAGTACCGGACGAAGCCCGGCGAGGATCTGAGCCAGGCGCTGCGGACCTCGGAGGACACCGATCTCGACGGCCTGGTGGACCTTGCCATCACCACCGAGCACCCCATCGTCATCACCGACCGCGAAGCCAGGGACGTGGGCGTGGTGTCAAAGGATCGCCTGCTTCTGGGGATCCAGGGAGGCAAGTAGGGTGTCCGCTGCCGACTCCGTCCCGGCCCCGGACCCGCATCGCCCGCCCACCCCCGGAGCTCCGGGCCCTGGCGCGGACCAGTCGGTCGCGATCCGGCAGTTCGCCGGGAAGGGCGCCGACTACTACACGGCGCATTTCACCCGCATTCAGTCCACCGGCGAGCGGGTGTGGTCCTTCAACTGGGCGGCGGCGCTCGGCGGCCCCTTCTGGGCGGCGGCCAGGGGGGTGTGGGGCTTCTTCTGGCTCTTCGTGATCCTCGAGCTGCTCGCGCTCGTTCAGGTAGGACGCGGACTCTGGGGAGACCTCGGCGCCGGCAAGGTCGCGGAGGCCGGCAAGCTGCGGGACAAGGCGACGAGCCTCGCGGAGGAGGCCGAGGCGGCCCGCGTGGCGGGAGACGACATCGCGGAGTCCCTGCAGGCGAGCTCGGACAACCTCGTGCGCGCGGCGGAAGGGGCGCTGCTGGAGGCGGAACGCCTCGCGGCGGGGGCGACGACCCTGCTCCTCGTCGGCATCGGGCTCTACGTGGTGCTGCGCATCCTCGCCGGGGTGTTTGCGAATCCGCGCTACGAAAAGCAGTTCACGCGCTGGCGCACCGATCGCTCGGTGCCCTCGGGGCTCGATCCCGTGAACACGCTCGTCGGGATCCTGCTCATTCTCGTCATGTACCCGGCGACCCTGTACCGCTTCACCGCCTCCCATCCGGAGCCCTGGATCACCGACGTCCCGATTGGCACGCAGTACTACACCGCCACCGCGAACGTGATCGAAGACTGGTTCGACCGCAGTGCGGTGGCGGGGCAGGGTCTATTCGACGGGATCACGGCCACCGTTCAGACCTTTCTCGACATCCTCGAGCTCATTCTCGTTGGCACCCCCTGGCCGGTCGTGATGCTCTTCTGGTTCATCGTGGCGTGGCGGGTCGCGAACCTCCGGGTCGCGATCTTCTGCGCCGCCGCGCTCGCCTACTTCGGGTTTCTCGGATTCTGGGAGACCACGATGATCACCTTCGCGCTGGTGGGCGCGGCGGCCGCGTTCTGCCTGCTCATGGGGATCCCGCTCGGCATCTGGTGCGCGAAGAGCCCGCGCACCTACGCGGTGGTGCGGCCCCTGCTGGACCTCATGCAGACTCTTCCGCCCTTCGTCTACCTGATCCCGATCATCGCGTTCTTCGGCACCGGGAAGGTGCCCGGCATCCTCGCCACCATCGTCGTGGGCATGCCGCCGGTGGTGCGTCTGACCGCGCTCGGGGTGATGCATGTCGACGAGCACGTCAAGGAGGCGGCCTACGCCTTCGGGGCGAGCAAGCGACAGGTCCTCACCGGGGTGGAGTTGCCGCTCGCGGCGCCGAGCATCATGACCGGGGTGAACCAGACCATCCTGCTGTGCCTCGCGATGGTGGTGATCGCGGCCCTGATCGGGGCGAAGGGTCTGGGCCAGGACGTGGTGGTGGCGCTGCAGTACGTGGCCAAGGGCGAGGGCCTGCTTGCGGGTCTCGCGATCCTCTTCTGCGCGATGATCCTGGATCGCATCGTGCAGGGCCGCTTCCGCCGCGAGGAGGACGTGCGGTGAGCGCCGCTCCTGACCCTTCCGGCTCTCGGGGAGCTCCGGCGGCGGACGCCTCCGTGCGCTCCGCGCAGATGGACGAGCTGCGCGAGTCGATGGAGCGCTTCTGCGGCAGGAACGGTGCGTACTACGCGGAGCGCTTCGCCCGCATCCAGTCGGCCCGCCGCCCGGTGTGGTCCTTCAACTGGGCCGCCGCCCTCGCCGGGCCGGTCTGGGCGGGCGCCCGCGGCATGTGGGGCATTCTCTGCCTGCTCGCGATCCTGGAGCTGCTCGCCCTCGTTCCCCTCGGGCAGGGGTTGTGGAGCGACCTGGGCGCGAAGGAGCGCTCGCGGGTCGAGAAGCTCGAGCGCAACCACCAGCGCATGCTCGACAAGGTGCAGAAGGCGAGCGACGAGGGCAAGGCCGAGCGCGCCGCATCGCTGCAGAACAATGCCGACAACCTGGCCGGCGCGATCGTCAAGGCGAAGGCGAAGCTCGAGGCCGCCGAGGGCGCCGCCACCCTGCTGATAACGGCGGGGCTCGTCGGGCTGCTCCTCGTCAAGCTCCTGGAAGGCGCGCTGGCCAATCACCTCTACGAGAAGCGTTACTCGCGATGGCGGGCCGATCGCCGTATCCAGTCCGGGTTCTCCGCGTACGGCATGCTCGCGGCGCTGGCCTTCGTCGCCGCGGTCTACGCAGTGACCGTCTACGGCTTCACCAGTCCCGAGCCTCCGGCCTTCGTGGTGGACTTTCCGGTGGCGAGCGGCGAGTACCACGACCCCATCGCCGCGTCGATAGACGGCGGCTTCGACTGGGCCTCGGCGAACTACGCAATCTTCTTCCGGGGCATCTCGAAGGCGATCCGGGTGGTCCTGGAAGGGTTGGAGACGATCTTCGTGAAGACCCCCTGGCCGGTGGTGATGACGGTCATCGTGGTCACCGCGTGGCGCCTGGCGGGTCCGCGCGTTGCGATATTCACCGCCGCCGCGCTCGCTTACCTCGCGGTGCTCGGGTACTGGGAGCGGAGCATGGCGACGGTGGCCCTGCTCGGCACCGCGGCCTTCATCTGTGTTGCGGTAGGGGTGCCGCTCGGAGTGTGGTGCTCGCGCAGCGACCGGGTGTTCGCGGTGGCGAGGCCGGTACTCGACTTCATGCAGAGCATGCCCGCCTTCGTCTACCTGATCCCCGTGATCGCCTTCTTCGGGACCGGCAAGCCCCCGGGCATCATCGCCTCCATCGTGTTCGGCCTGCCGCCGGTGGTGCGGCTCACGAACCTCGGCCTGCGCCAGGTGCCCCAGGACGTGAAGGAGGCGGCACTCGCCTTCGGGGCGACGAAGTGGCAGATACTGAAAGACGTGGAGACCCCCATCGCCAAGCCGAGCATCATGCAGGGGATAAACCAGACCATCCTCTTCTGCCTGTCGGCGGTGGTCATCGCCTCGCTCATCGGCGCCAAGGGTCTCGGCTACGACGTGCTCGTCGCGCTGCAGTACGCGGCGAAGGGCCAGGGCGTGCTCGCCGGGCTCGCCATCCTGGTCTGCGCGATGGTGATCGACCGCATCGTGCAGGGCAGCTTCCGCAAGTAGCTCCTCCACGGCCCGCCACTCCCGAGTGAGCTTCGCCTCATTTGGTACAGTCGCTCCCGTTGACGCGGCAAGTCGGCGCGAGCGAGGTGCGCCCATGCGCAAGCACAAGCTCCCCATCGGCATTCAGACCTTTCGCGAGGTTCGCGAAGACAACTGCTACTACGTAGACAAGACTGCCTACATCCGGACTCTGGCGGATGAGGGCAAGCACTACTTCCTGTCGCGTCCGCGGCGCTTCGGCAAGAGCCTGTTCGTGGACACCCTCAAGGAGCTCTTCGAGGGCAGCGAGGCGCTCTTCGAGGGGTTGGCCATCCACGGCCAATGGGATTGGTCGCTGCACCATCCGGTGGTGCGCCTCGACTTCAGCGGCGGCATGTACGGCAAGCCGGACGGACTGGAGGAAGACCTGGCGGATCAGTTGGCGGCGAGCGAGGCGCAGGCGGGGACGGCAGTGCACCAGGCCTCGGCGCCGGCTCGCTTCCGCCGCCTGATCGAGGAGCTGCATCGGTGCACCGGCCAGCGGGTGGTGGTGCTCATCGACGAGTACGACAAGCCGATCCTGGATGCGCTCGAAACGCCGGAGGTCGCCCGCGCCAACCGCGACTTTCTGCGCAGCCTGTACTCGAACATCAAGTTCGCGGATTCGCATATCCGCTTCACCTTCCTCACCGGCGTGAGCAAGTTCTCCAGGGTGAGCCTGTTCTCGGGTCTCAACAATCTGAAGGACATCACCCTGGACCCGCGTTACTCGGCGTTGTGCGGCTACACGGACGCGGACCTGGACACGACCTTTGGCCCGGAGCTGGCCGGCCTGGACCGGCAGGCGATCCGCGAGTGGTACAACGGCTACGCGTGGCTGGGGGAGGAAAGGGTGTACAACCCTTTCGACATCCTCCTGCTCTTCGACAGCCGCAGGTTCAAGGCGTACTGGTTCGAGACCGGGACGCCGGCGTTCCTGGTCGAGACCATGCTCGGGCGCCGGATCGGCTCGCTGGCGCTGGAAGAGATGATGGGCGCCGACGACCTGCTCTCGAAGTTCGACGTGGGCGACATCGCCACCGAGGCGCTGCTCTTCCAGACCGGATACCTGACAATTGTGGAGGAGAAGGACCTGGGCGGGACGCCGCTGTACCGGCTCGGGTATCCGAACCGGGAGGTGAAGCAGAGCCTGAACCGGGCGCTGCTGCGCGCGATGGGGCCGGATCCGTCGCGGCAGGGGGCGCACGATCTGCGTCTTTACGCGCTGCTGGAGGCGAACGACTTCGAAGGACTGGAGGCGCTGTTCCGGGCCTTCTTCGCCGGCATCCCCTACGAGTGGCACACGAAGAACGCCATTGCGAGCTACGAAGGCTACTACGCGAGCGTGTGCTACTCGTGGTTCGCGGCGCTCGGCCTGGACATGACGGTGGAGGACAGCAGCAGCCTGGGTCGGGTGGACATGGCGGTGCGCTTCAACCGCAACGTGTACCTCTTCGAGTTCAAGGTGGTGGAGCAGTCGCCACAGGGCGCGGCGATGGCACAACTGAAGGCGAGAGGCTACGCCGACAAGTACCGCCATCGCGGCGACGCGATATGGCTCGTCGCGGTGGAGTTCGGCAAGGAGACCCGCAACCTCGTCGCCTTCGAGGTGGAGCGGATCTGACGCCCGGCGGAGCACAGACACTTGGTTCGGCGGTGGGAACTGGAGACGGGCGGAGAAACCGCGGCCTGACTCCACTTGGTGGTCGCGGAAAGCGACGCTTTCGGCGACCGGACTTCGCCTGCGATCCGGAGTCTCCGGACGCTCTTTCGTGCAGACATGCGGGCGCCGGCTCGCACCGCGCATCCCTCGACGCCCTCGGCGGGCGCCCGTAGCGGGGCCCGGCGCGCGGCTCAGGGCTTCGATTCCGCCTGCCGCAAGGGGTCCATGCCGATCTGTTGCAAGAGGCTGAAGTTGTCGAACATCACCCAGTTCTCGGAGAGCTTGCCCGCTCTCACCAGCCAGAAGTCCGAGTACTGCACGCGCACCGTCCGGCCGGTGGGGGGGACCCCCAGCCACTCCCCGCGATGATGTCCCGTCAGGAACCCGGTGGCGGACACCCAGTCCCCGCTCGCGACCTGGATCTCGTCGCGCACGTGGTAGTCGGGAAAGGCCGCGTAGAAGGGCTTCAGCACTTCGTTCCGGAAGCCGTCCAGGCCCGCTATGTCGCCGAAGCCCGGCGGACCGTGCCAGATCATGTCCTCGTGCCAGAACTCGTGATGGGCTTCGAGGTCCTGGGCGTTGAGTGCTTCGTACATTCTGCGCACCAGGTTCAGATTGCTTTCCGCGGACATGGACGTTCTCCTGACGACGCCGGAATGCCGGCGAGATGTGCCTGGCCTGTGCGCTCGCGTGCCGGTGGCCCCTCCGGTCCCTGGTCGGTTGCGGGGAGCATTCGAGATCGTTCCGGGCACGGTTCTCGCGCGAACAGAGGGTCAACGACTTCCCGGCGGCGAACCGACGTAGGTGGTGGCGATCCCCCGGTCCTCCGGGATGGTCCGGGTCACCCCGGGGAGGTACGCGGGGAGGTCTCCGAAGCGGGCGTCGAAGCCCTTCACCGCCCGTACCCTTCCGGGATCCGCGCGGAGGTGCGCACGATGAGCGACCCCTCGATCTCGACCTGCCGCGGGACCTCGTCCCCCGCTTCGATGCGCGCCATCAGCGCTTCCACCGTCGCCTCGACCATGCGGGCCGCACTCTGGCGCACCGTGGTCAGCCCGTAGGAAGGCCAGGCGGCCTGGGGCACGTCGTCGAAGGACACCACCGAGACCTCCTCCGGCACGCGCAGACCGAGCTCGTAGCGCAGCACGTCCATGGCGGCGATCGCCATGTGGTCGTTCGCGACGAACACCGCGTCCGGGCGCGCCGAGCGCGGCTTTCCCGTGAACATCCGGCGGGTGGCGGCCTGCGCTCCCTCGAATCGGTAGTCGCCCACCGCGCGGTCGAAGAGCTCCGCACCCGCGTCGGCCAACCCTTCGCGGAAACCCGCCTCGCGGTCGCGTTGGGTGGACGCCCCCTCCCATCCGGCGATGTGGGCGATGCGCTGGTGGCGTCCCGCGATCAGGAACTCGGCGAGCATCCGGCCGCCTCCCCGGTTGTCCGTGGTGACGGCGGAGAAGCGCCGGTCGTCCTGCCTGCGGTTGAAGAGCAGCACCGGCACGCCCGCGGCGGCGCAACGGGCCACGAGGTCCGAGGACATCGCGACCGAGGCCAGGACGAGCCCGTCGACCTGGTAGTCGAGGATCTCGCTGAGCACGTCGTCGACGTTGTCCGCGCTCTGGGGCGCCATGAAGATGAGGATGCGGTACCCCCGTTCCTGCAGGGCCTTCGACAGCTTCTCGAGCGCCACCGGGTAGTATCCGTTGTCGAGATAGGAGACCACCAGGCCGATGATTCGGCTGCGCCCGGTGATGAGGGATCGGGCGAGCGCGTTGGGGCGGTAGCCGAGCTCGGCCGCCGCCTTCAGGACCCGGGCCCGCATGGTCTCGGAGACCGAGGCGCCCGGGGTGAAGACCCGGCTCACGGCGGACTGGCTTACTCCCGCCTTGCGGGCGACGTCCAGGGAAGTAGCCACTTCATCGCCCTTCGATTCGGGTCGTGGTCTCGGGGTCGAAGAGATGGCAGATGCCGGCCGGCACGGCGATGGAGACGTTGTCGCCGATCCCGGCCCGGTAGTCCTTTTGCGCCTTGACGGACACGAAGGTTCCGGCGGCCTGCACGGTGAGCATCGTCGCATCACCGAGGAGCTCCAGGGCGTAGACCGGAGCCTCGATCTCCCCGCCCGACTCGACGACCCTGGCGTCCTCGGCCCGGAATCCCAGGGCCACGCGCCCGTTCGGACCCGACAGGCCGGCAATGGACACCCCGGCTCCGCTGAACCTGCCGTCCGCGAGCTCTCCTTCCATCAGGTTCATGGCCGGGGAACCGATGAACCCTGCGACGAAGAGATTGGCCGGGCGATCGTAGATCTCGGTCGGGGTGCCGACCTGCTGCATGACTCCCTCGTTCATCACCACGACCCGATCGGCAAGGGTCATGGCCTCGATCTGGTCGTGGGTGACGTAGATCGTGGTCACCGCGAGCTCGTGCTGCAGGTGCTTGAGCTGCACGCGGGTCGAGACCCGCAGCTTCGCATCCAGGTTGGAGAGCGGCTCATCCATCAGGAATACCGTGGGCTGGCGCACGATCGCGCGCGCCAGCGCCACCCGCTGGCGCTGGCCGCCCGACAGCTCTCGGGGCAGGCGATGAAGGAAGGGGATGAGCTCCACCATCTCCGCCGCGCGCCGCACCCGGGCCTCGTGGGTGTCCTTGGGAACTTTCCGCACCTTGAGGGGGAAGCGGATGTTCTCGAAGACGTTCATGTTCGGATACAGGCCGTAGCTCTGGAACACCATGGCGACGTCCCGGTCCTTCGGCTCCAGGTCGTTCACCACCCGGTCCCCGATGCGGATGGTGCCTTCGGTCGGATCCTCCAGGCCGGCGATCATCCGCATGGTGGTGGTCTTGCCGCAGCCCGAGGGGCCGAGGAGCACCAGGAACTCGCGATCGGCGACCCGCAGGTTGAACTCTGCCACCCCCACGAAGGAGCCCCAGCGCTTGGATACGTGTTCGAGGGAGACTACGGCCATGACGGCTCACCTCCGCCTAAGTGCGTCCGTCTGTTCCAGGACGTCGAGCCCCTGCTGCTTCAGGAAGTACAGCAGGTCGATGAAGACCCAGTTCTCCGCCAGCTTGTCTCCTTTCCGGCGGAAATGGATCATCAGGCTTGCATACGACTGCACGGATGGTAACGCCACCTGCAAACGTATGCGAGCCTCCACGTCTCGCCCGCCGCATCATGCTGGGGTGGTCCGCCGGCGCGGTCCGGCCGTCGCTCGAGATTCCGGCTTCCGGCGGGTCAGGCCTGCCCCGTGCGCCTCGTGCATTCCAGGACGGCGAGGCCCTGCGGCGTCAGAAAGTGCAGAAGATCGAGGAGAACCGGCTCTCCGCCGGGTTGTCTCCTTCTCCGCCGTGCACGTCAACTTCGCAGCCCCGGGCGGGCATGGCGGGGAAGCTCCCTCGGGCCTGGATGCTCGAGCACCGGCGACCGGAGCATTGGCAACAACTTAGAATATCGCGAGTTGGCCGGCCGGAACGCAAGGAGTCAGAGTGGACGATTACTACGATCTGGGAGCCTACAGCAGGAAGGTCTCCACCGAGTCGGAAGAGGCGCAGAGGTGGTTCGACCGCGGACTGAACTGGCTCTATTCCTTTAACCTGGAAGATGCACAGTATTGCTTTCGCAACGCGGCGGAAGCCGACCCGGAATGCGCGATGGCCTGGTGGGGGCTCTCCTATGCGCTCGGACCCTACTACAACTGGGCGTGGGAGAAGTTCGACGAAACGGCATTGGGGCCTGCGCTCCAGGGTACCTACGACGCCGCTCAGGCTGCCCTGGCCCGGTGCGAGAACGCGAGCGGACCGGAGCGCGCGCTCATCGACGCCATCGCGCGGCGTTGCCCCTCGCCCGAGCGCCCCGCCGACTTCAATTCATGGGTCGAAGACTATGCGGGCGCGATGCGCGACGTCTACCGGGAGTGGCCCCGGGATCCGGATGTCGCCGTCTTTTTTGCCGATGCGATCATGACTCGTACGCCGTGGAAGCTGTGGAACCTGCGCACCGGCGAGCCGATGGAGGGCGCCAGCACCCTGGAGGCGCAGGAGGTTCTCGAAGGGGCGCTCCGGCAGATGGAAGAGAAGGGCGGCACGCCCCATCCCGGTCTGCTGCACTTCTACATTCACCTGATGGAGATGTCTCCTCACCCGGAGAAGGCGCTGCGGGCGGGCGATCTGCTCTACGGCCTGGTGCCGGACGCAGGCCATCTCCACCACATGCCGACCCACGTCGACTTCCAGTGCGGGCACTATCACAACGTCGTGGTGCGCAACTCCTCCGCGCTCGTCGCCGATCACAAGCACGTGGCACGCGAGGGGGCGCTCAACATGTACGCGTACTCTCGCATCCACAACGCCCATTTCAAGCTCTACGGGGCGATGTTCCTCGGCCAGCATCGCACCGCGATGGAGGCCGCGGACGAGATGATCGCGGCGCTTCCGGAGGCCCTGCTTCGCATCGAGAGCCCTCCCATGGCCGACATCCTGGAGGGCTACCGCGGGATGAAGATGCACGCTTTCATCCGATTCGGAATGTGGCAGGAGATCATCGACGAGGCGCTGCCCGCCGATGACGATCTCTACCGGGTGACCACCGCACTCATCCTCTACGCGAAGGCGGTGGCGCACGCCTCGACCGGCGACGTCCCGGCCGCGGAGGCGCACCGGCAGCGCTTCGAGGCGGCGCGCGAGCGCGTTCCCGGGACCCGGCTCCTCTTCAACAACACCTGCCGGGACGTTCTCGAGATCGCCTCGGAGATGGCGAGCGGCGAGATCGAGTACCGGCGGGGGAGATTCGACACCGCCTTCGTTCATCTGCGCGAGGCGGTGCGTCTCGAGGACAACCTGCCCTACGATGAGCCCTGGGGGTGGATGCAGCCGGCCCGCCACGCCCTCGGCGCGCTGCTGCTCGAGCAGGGCGAGACGGCGGAGGCGGAGGCGGTGTACCGGGCCGATCTGGGCTTCGACCCGAGCGTGATCCGCGCGCGCCGGCACCCCGAGAACGTCTGGGCGCTGCACGGCCTGCACGAAGCGTTGCGCCGGCAGGGCAAGCGAAACGAGGCGGAGATGATCACGCCGCGCCTCGAGCTTGCGCTGGCCCGGGCGGACGTGAGAATCGAATCGTCCTGCTACTGCCGGATGGAGACCGAGCGCGCGGGCTCCGTCTGAAGCGACTGCGGCCGCCGCGCTCAGGCCGGCGGCCGCCTCCCCCGGTGGGCCGGGCTCAGGCCTCGAACCACCACCTCTCGAGCATCATGTAGCCGTCGAAGTCCCCGGTCCCGTTCACCACCTCGTCGTGCTTCAGCCGGTCGGTGTAGGCCAGCACGTGGTTGGAGAAGTTGGGCACCACCGCGCCGCCGTCGTCGCGAATCAGCTCCTGCATGTCCCAGTACATCTGCCGGCGCGTGCCCTCGTCGAGCTCCACGCGGGCCGCCTTCAGCAACTGGTTGAACTGGTCGTTCTTCCAGAAGGTCTCGTTCCAGTTCGAGGTCTCGGCGTAGGCCACGGTCAGGATCCAGTCCTCGGTCGGCTGCCCGAACCAGTAGCTCGCGCACCACGGGTGCTTCATCCACACGTCCGCCCAGTAGCCGTCCTGGGGCACGCGGTTGGGGACGATGTTGATGCCGGCCTTGGCAGCGTGCTCCTTGTAGAGCAGCACGGTGTCCATCGCGCCGCTGAAGATGATGTCGGAGCTGCTGAGCTCGACTTCGAGGTTCTCCATGCCCGCCTTCTTGAGGTGGAACTTCGCCTTGTCCGGGTCGTACTGCCGCTGAGGCAGCTCGTGGTGGAAGTAGCGATAGGAGGGAGAGAGGGGGTGATCGTTGCCCGGAACGCCGTGGCCCCTCAAGATCCGATCGACAATCTCCTCGCGGTCGATGGCGTACTTGAGCGCGAGGCGCACGTCGTTGTTGTCGAAGGGCGCCATGTCGGTGCGCATCGGGAAGTCCACGTGCAGCGGGCCCTGCACGTCGAGGACCTCGACGCCCGGAGCCTGGTCCAGCAGGTGAGCCGTCTTCAGATCGATGCGGTCGATGATGTCGAGCTCGCCGCTCTGGAGCCCGTTCTGGCGGGCGGTGGTGTCCGCGATCACCCGAATCTCCATCGAGTCGAACCAGCCCCGGTCGGACTTGTGGTAGTTGGCGTAGCGTTCCAGGTGGGCGACCACGCCGGGGTCGAAGCTCACGACCCGGTAGGCGCCGCTGCCCACCCCGTACTCCAGGGTGCCGTCCGCCTTCACCGGAGACATGCCGAAGGCCGCATCGCTCAGCAGGAACGCGAAGTCGGCGTTGCCCTCCTTGAGCTCCACGCGGACGGTGTGGCTGCCGTCCTTCTTCACGTCCGCGATCTGGTCGGCGAGACTCTTGACCGCGGAGGTCGAGTCCTCGCCGCGGTGGACGTTGATCGACGCGATGGCGTCGTCGGCGCCGAAGGACTTGCCGTTGTGGAACTCGACGTCCCGGCGGAGCTCGAAGGTCCACGTGGTTGCGCCGGCGCCGGACTCCCAGGAGGTCGCGAGCCCGGGGATGAGGTTGCCCGCCGGGTCCAGCTCCGTGAGGTGGCTCATGAAGCCGTTGAAGAAGAGACGGGTGAAGCCGCTCGTCAGCAGGGAGAAGTCCATGGAGTCGGTGGTGGACCCCTGGCTCGAGCCCACCCGCAGGTGGCCGCCGCGGCTCGGCGCCGCCCTCGCCGCGTCCATGAGCAGGGTCGAGGGAATCGCTCCCGCCGCGCCCAGCGCCGTGGCCCGCCGAATGAACTCGCGGCGGCCGATGCGGCCTCGCGTCCATTGCTGCCTGAGTTGCTCAATCGTGTTCATCGTCATGACTGCTCCTTGAGGGTTGACTGGATGGGGTCCGCAGACTCCAGTTTCTGCAATTCCGCGGTGATTCGCACATCGCGCTCGTCGCCGCGCAGTTCTTCCGCGTCGCGGTAGATTGCCACGACCTTCTCCATCGTCGCCGCGCGCAGAGCCCGATCGTCTTCGTCTTCGCGCACCGGGATTCGCAGGACATTGTCGCCGGACCAGGTCGGGATGGGGGCGGGACCGAAGCTCGCGGGCTGCGCGGGCCGGCGCCCCGCCGCGAGCGCCCGGATGTCATCGCGGATGCGACGGCGCAACAGCGAGACGCCCTTGTCCGACGTTCCCCGGTTCTCCCTGGCGTGCACCACGATGGCGCCCTGTCCGACCATCGCCTCGTAGTCTCCGGGCCGTCGCTGGCGCTCCTCCGCCGGGCGCTCGAAGATCTCGCCCTGCTCGAGGATCTCGATGTTGTCCGGAGTGTTCCACTGCGTCGGGTCGGTGCGTTCGCCGAAGTTCGCCCACGCGACCACCTTGGTGTTCGTGTCGTCCACCGGGACGCACCAGCGAAAGAAGGTGTTCCGGCCGAAGTAGCGGCGGGTGTGCCCGTCGATGGAGTGCACCGCGCCGGACTGGGTGATGTTGGGCAGGATGTTCTCCTGCACCCGGGTCCAGATGTGCGCATCCACCCTCCGCGCGATGGTGCAGTACACCGCGAACGCGCCCTCGTGGTACTCGACGTCGCCCAGCACGCCCCAGGTGTCGGCGAACTGCGGCCCGTTGACCAGGGTGTGCAGGAACATCGAGTGCACCGGGTCGATGCCGTTCTCCGTCACCTGCAGCCAGTTGCAGGGAAAGGAGCAGGTGTAGGGCTCCATCACGGTGTCCGGAATCTCGAAGGTGTCGTAGACGGGGAACTCCGGAGTCTCCTCGGGCGGCCCGAGGTAGGCGAAGACGATGCCCTTGTACTCGAAAGCCGGGTATCCCCCTTGACGGACCCGGGCGAAGAGGGGGCTGTTGGCGGGCTCGGCCGGCGCCTCGAGGAGGGTGCCGTCCACGTCCCACCGCCAGCCGTGGTAGCAGCAGCGGATGCCCCGTTCCTCGATGCGCCCGAACTCGAGCGAAGCGCCGCGGTGCGCGCAGTGGCGATGCAGCAGGCCGACTCGCCCTCCACCGTCCCGGAAGAGCACCAGGTCTTCGCCGAAGAGCCGGATCGCGAGCGGCAGATCGCCGACCTCCCTGGAAAGCGCGATCCCGTGCCAGAAGCGACGCAGGTACTCTCCGCAGGGCGTGCCCGGCCCCACGTGGGTGAGCTCCGCGTCCTCGGGAGGTGTAGCCCGGTTCTCGTAGCCCCGGTAGCTCCTGAAGCGCTCGATTGGCAGATCCATGCTCATCGTCTCGTTCCCGTGTCGTTGAACCCCCCAAGGCAAGGCCCGACATCCGATGTGGCGGAAGCCGCGAGCGGCGAGCATACCCGAGATACAGGTGGGGATGGCCGACCGGCTGGCGGCGTCGAAATCGAGACCGCGGCCCCCCGCGGGCGGCGCGGGGCGCTTCGCAGATGCCATGCGCCTGCGCGCTCGCCGCCTCGCCGCGCCCGGGCGGCCCCTTCGAACCGGCTCGACCCAGGGTTGCGGGACCTCGGAGGCAGGCGTCCATCGACCGCCGTGGCCCGCCCTCAGCTGCCCTGAACCTCCGTCGACTGCCGGATGGCGAACTGGTTGAGGAAGCGCACGATGGCCGCTCGGTGCACGGGACGGGCCCGCACGTGCCGCGCCAGGTTCGCAGGGCCTACCCCGCAGCGCGTGACGAGCAGCGCGCACTCGTGCGCCCGGATGGTCGAGAGCATCCAGCTCACGGCCCGGCTTGCATCGCCGGTCGCGCCAGGTGGCGCGGCCAGCGCCGCCAGGATTCCGGCCCCGTCAATTGAACCTCTGCGCCCGGCGCAGTGCTTGCGCGCGATCATCTGTGCAATCGCCTCGGCGTCGGCGTCGGCGGCGCGTGCCGGGCGGTGTAGTTGCTGAACTCCGCCTCGGGGCGCAGTGTTGCCGCTTCACGGTTGCCTCGTCGTCTCACCCCTTGGCCCCTCCGCGGCCGCGCGCATTCGGTCCGCATCGCGTGCGGAGCGCCTCAAGCGACTCCTGCCGCAACTCCGCTTCCGACCACGCGTAGCGGGACTCGATCAGCGGCTTGTCCGACTCGGCCGACCATCCCGCGGGAAGTTGCCTGATGATCTCCGATAGCGTTGAGAGCACCCGTGGGCTCACGTGCGCGCACGCCTGCGCGAGCGCCTGCGGGTCCGCGCCTCAGTGCGCAAGCCAGGTCGTAGGCGTCGCGCGCAGCGATTTCGCCGCTCTCGTACATGCGCCATGCGATCTTCGCGTAGAGAATCTGTGCGCTGCACTGGAGCGCAAGCGCGGTGCCCGGGAGCATCGTGGGCTCACTGGGCTCGATCACGATGCTCCCGGGGAGCAGGGTGACTTCGATTCCGTTGATTTCGGTGTAGGTCGCGATGTCCTCGCACCACGTCTGCGACGGAGCGCAGCCCGCAATATCGTTGATGGCGCTTTCGATCCTCTCGCGCTCTCGAGGGCTGAGCCTGCCGTAGGTGGTCGGCTCGCAGAAGAGAACGACGGCAAGGGGTTTCCGGTGCTTCCAGCGGGCGGCGAGCACCGTTCCGCCGCCGAAGGACAGGTGCTCCGGAGCGATGAACGACGTGAGCTTCTCGAACACCGCCGCCGCGACGGCGCCCTGCAAACCGGGGACTGTCTCGTAGCTCACCCCTGCTCCCAGCCCTTCCTGGCGTGAGGACCGACAGAATCATCGTGGATTCCGCGAGGCCGGGCACGGCCGCTGAGGCCCAGGCTCGACCCGAGGGGCCGGTCGTGAGCGCTCTGTCCATGCCTCGTCAGGCCGGGGCCGCGACGTTCCGGTGGCAGTAGACGACGTGATCGAGGGTTTCGCTCAGTTTGCGCGCGGGCGGGGTTCGGGAATCGCAGGTGCCCTCGATCACGAAGGGGCAGCGCGCGCGGAAAGGGCATCCTTCGTCCTTCGGCACCGGCCGCACCGCGCCGAGCAGGGTGTCTTCCCCCGGCCGGCGCCCCTCGCCGCGCTGCGAGAGGCGGTGACCTTCATCAAGCGCTACAGCGCGGGGGAAGAGGTGGAATGGAGAGGAGTCAGGTTCCGGTCGGAGTGGTCGCGCCGGGAGCTGCCCGTCTACATCGCCTGCGGGGCGCCGAAGGCGTGCTATCTCGTGGGACAGGTCGCGGACGGGGTCATCGCCACCAGCAACGCGGATTTCACCACCAACGTATGGCGCATGGAGCAGATTGCGCGCGGGGCGGAGAGCGTGGGGCGCGACCCCGCCGAGATCGACTACTGGATGCGCGGCCTGATCTATCTCTGCGACGACGAGGCGGAGGCGGTACGCGAGGTCGCGGGATACGCCGTCAACGGCGCCTACATGCTGTGGATCCAGATGCGGCAGAACAATCCCGAGAGCGAGGCGTTGCGGCGGCGGATCGAAAAGGGAGCAGCCGGGAATCGTCGAAGACTGCAAGCGGGTCCACGACGCATTCGACCCGCGGTGGCTCGAGCATCCGGACGCACCGGCCGCGAAGCCCATCACCCCGCGCATCCTGCGCTCACAGCATCTCGTCGCTACCCCGGAGCGGGTGTGCGAGCAACTCCAGCGTCTCGAGGAGGCGGGGATGAAGACCTTCGGAACCGTGACCTACACCATCCACGACAAGCGCGACATGATGCGTGAGATCGGAAGCCACATCATCCCGCGATTTCAGGAAGCGGCGTAGCGGGAACGCAATACGAGCATCCACCGCGCACCCGGAAGGTCGGAGGAGTCGAAGCAGCGGCACGGAGTTTCCGGCCACTTCTTCTCGTCGTCGATGCGTCGTATGGTGCGGTTTCGGTGGGGTTTTCTCCCCTCCGCGCCTTGCTTGACAAAGCAGGGTTGCCGGGCCATAAGGACGAGGGGACCACTCCACCATTCAACCTGATTCGGAGGAAGGAACATGGATTACAAGAAAGACGACCTGGTCGAAATGCTGGCGACGGGCAAGATGTCCCGGCGGAAGTTCCAGTCCCTGCTGGGGTCCCTCGGCATCGCCACGGTGACCCTTCCCGTGTGGACCGGCCCTGCCCGGGCGGCCGCGGAGGACCATCCCGACGTGCTGACCTGGGAAGGGTGGGACATACCCGAGCATCACCAGGAGTACTTCGACAAGCATGGAGAGTATCCGAACTTCTCGATCATGGGAGATGAGGAAGAGGGATTCGCGAAGATCCTGGCGGGCGCCAGGTACGACGTGAGCCACCCCTGCTCCTACAAGGTGGAGATCTGGCGCGATGCCGGAATCCTGCAGCCCATCGACGTGAGTCGGCTCGATCACTGGGGCGACATCGTCCCGAGCCTCAAGCAGATTCCGGGCATGACGACCGCCGACGGCGATGTCTACTTCGTCGCGTCGGAATGGGGACACACCTCGGTTCTCTACCGCCCCGACCTCGTGGATCCCAAGTACCAGGAAGAGGAAACGTGGGGGATCCTGTGGGACGAGCGCTACGCCGGGCGCCTGTCCATGGCGGACAGCCTCATCGACGGTGTGATGGTGGCCGCAATCTACGGCGGCGCCGAGGACCCCTTCAACATGACCGATGCCGAAGTGGAGGTCACGGGCGATCTCCTGCGCAAGCAGCTTCCGTTGCTGCGCTACTACTGGACCAGCCCCACCGACATCGAGAACGCGATGGCGGCGGGCGAGCTGGTGGCGACCAGTTCCTGGAACGACTCGTACACCGCGCTCAAGGGCGAGGGCATCAACGTCAAGTACATGAATCCCAAGGAAGGCGCCATGACCTGGGTGTGCGGGTTCTGCCTGATGTCCGCCGCCGACCCGGAGAAGCTCGAGAAGAGCTACGACCTCATCGATGCGTTCATCAGCCCCGAGTCGGGCGTGGTCACCATCATGGACGAAGGCTACGGTCACGCGAACGCAAAGGCCTTCGATCTCGTCTCGGACGAGGACCTCGCGGAGCGCGGCCTGTCGAAGAACCCGGATGAGCTGTTGAACTCCGGCATCTTCCAGGAGCCCATCGGCAACGAGCCGGTACTCCAGGGGCTCTTCGAAGAGATCAAGGCGGGACTCTAGGGACCCGCGGTTAGCGTTTGCCGCTATCGAGAGCAATCACGATTCCGGGGCATCCAGCGTGTGCTGGTGCCCCGGAATCGCTTTGAGGCCTCGCCGAGAGTGTTCCCGACATGAGCGCGTCTCCGTCCGAACCCGTCCGCGCCACGCGCGGGGGAGTGCGGGTGTGGTTCATGAGGAGCGAGTCGGCAAGGGGATATGCCCTGCTGTCGCCGACTCTGGTGGTGGTCGTGCTCGGCCTGATCTTTCCGATAGTCATCCTGACCACCCTGAGCTTCTGGAAGCAGGACTACGTCGACATCATTCGGACCTTCACACTGGAGAACTACTCCGCGTTCTTCGAAAAGAAGATCTACTACCTCATTCTCTACCGTTCCATTCGCATCTCGGCCTTCGTGACGCTGGTCACGATCGTGCTGGCCTATCCCCTCGCCTACTTCATCGCCTTTCATGTTCAAAAGAACAAGATCATGTGGATCATCCTGGTCACGATCCCGTTCTGGACCAGCTACCTGCTGCGAGTGTTCGCGTGGAAGGTGATTCTCGGCTACAACGGAGTGATCAATTCCGGACTCATCTCGCTCGGCCTGATATCGGAGCCGCTGGAGTTCCTGCTCTACAACCCGACCGCGGTGGTGATTACGCTCGCTCACGCGTGGGCGGCGGTGGCCATTCTCCCGATCTACGTTTCCCTGGAGAAGATTGACCGTTCCCTCATCGAGGCCGCTCGAGACCTGGGCGAAAGCGCATTCATGACTTTCGTGCGCGTGACGCTGCCCTTGTCCCTTCCCGGGGTCATCGCCGCGAGCCTGCTGGTGTTCATTCCCACGGTAGGAGAATACGTGACGCCGACCCTGGTAGGGGGCACGCGAGGCATCATGATCGGCAACATCATCCAGTCCATGTTCGGCAAGGCGCTCAACTGGCCGCTGGGAGCGGCACTGTCCATCATTTCCATGTTGACCGTGACTCTCGCGGTGTGCGTGCTCCTGGGCGGGACGCGCTGGTTCAGGAAGAAGGTGGGCTAGGGAATGGCTGCGACACGCCTGAAGCTCAACGGACTGGGGCTGTACGCAATCGCGTATCTCGGATTTCTCTACCTGCCGGTGGCGGTGCTTCCCGTCTTCTCGTTCAACGACTCGCAGTACGTCGCCTTTCCCCTCAAGGGATTCACCCTCCGGTGGTACGACGAGCTGGCGGACAGCTACGGTCTGCTGAACGCATTGGGCAACAGCATCCGGGTCGCCCTTTGTGTATCGGTACTCAGCACCGTGCTCGGGGTCTTTGCCGCCAAGGCGGTGACGCGATACCGGATGCATGGGCGAGGGGGGCTGATCGGATTCATCATGGTGCCGCTGGTCATTCCCGAGATCATCCTGGGGATCTCTCTCCTGATGACCTTCAGTCTGAGCGATGTCCGGCTCTCCCTGGTAACCGTCGGCATCGGTCACCTCCTGCTTTGCGTGCCCTTTTCGATGCTGGTGTTGATCTCCCGAATGGAAGGTTTTGACCGGAGCATGGAAGAAGCGGCGCGGGACCTCGGGGAGAATGCCTGGGGCACCTTCTGGCGGGTCACCTTTCCCATCATCTTTCCGGGAGTCGTCGCGAGCCTGCTGCTCACCTTCACCATTTCCTTCGACGAGTTCGTGCTCGCCTTCTTCCTGTCCGGCTCCGATGCGACACTGCCCCTGCACATCTGGAGCCAGCTCCGGTTCCCGGAGAGACTGCCCTCGGTCCTCTCCCTGGGCGCAATCATCGTCGTCGCGTCCACGATCGTGGTCTTCGTCGCGGAGTTCGTACGCCGCCGCGGCGTTCAGCTCGCCCCTCCCAGGGCTTGAAGCGATGACAAAGGCAATCATCTCGATCAATCACGTCACCAAGGATTTCGGTTCGGTGCGTGCGGTCAACGACGCGAACTTCGAGATTGCGGAAGGGGAATTCTTTTCTCTGCTCGGCCCCTCCGGGTGCGGGAAGACGACCCTGCTGCGAATTCTGGCCGGCTTCGAGGTGCCGAGCGCAGGCAGCATTTACATAGACGGGAGGGACGTGACGCTGCTTCCGCCAAATCATCGTCCCGTCAACATGGTGTTTCAGAACTACGCGATCTTTCCGCACCTGAACGTGGCATCCAACATCGCGTTCGGCATGCGCAGGTCGGGGCTCTCGAAGGCCGAGCTCGCGGAGCGCATCGAAGAGATGCTGGAGCTGATACGCCTGCCCGGATACGGGGAGAGAGGGGCGCATGAGCTGTCCGGAGGCCAGCGGCAGCGAGTCGCGTTGGCGAGAGCGCTCATCAAGCAGCCGAAGGTGCTGCTCCTGGATGAGCCTCTGGGCGCGCTCGACAAGAAGCTGAGAGAGCAGATGCAGATAGAGCTGCGCCAGTTGCAGCAGCAGGTGGGCATCACCTTCGTGTTCGTGACCCACGATCAGGAGGAAGCGTTGACGCTCTCGGACCGCATCGCGGTCATGTCCCAGGGCGACGTGCTGGAGATCTCCACGCCGGGAGAGCTCTACGAGGCGCCGAGGTCCCGCTTCGTCGCGGACTTCATCGGAACGATGAACTTCTTCGACTGCATCGTGGGCGACTACCGCGGCGGAGTGTTGAGCGCGGATTCGGCAGAGCTCGGGCCGGTGCGGGTAGCGTGCACGACGCCTCCCGCGGCGCCGGGAGAAGGCTTCGTGCTCGCCATCCGTCCCGAGAAGTTCCAGCTTGTCTTCGATGACGCGGGAGCTTCCGCAAACACCGTTCGGGGCCGCATGGGGCCCTCCGCCTACCTCGGGGACCGCAGCCATTTCTATGTCTACCTCGAGGGGCGGAACGAGCCGGTTTCGGTCGCGCTGCCGAACCTGGCTCGCTCGCTCGACCGGATCCGGGGCGTGGACCAGGAAGTCTGGCTGACTTGGCCGGAGGACGCCGCGGTGCTCCTGCCGAGAGAGGAGTAGTCGGGTACCTATGGGGGTGGCTTGAAGCGCGACGCGGTCCGCTGCGTCGCGGTAAACGCCATCCTGTTGCGCGATGCCGAATCGAAGGCGTTCAGCGGCCTGTCTACGCAGATGCGCCGGGTCGCAATACCTCCCCTCCGTCGTCCTCGGTCCTCCGTCCGTCTCGCATGGCGAAGCGCCCGTTGACGAGCACGTGGTCGATCCCCGTCGCATACTCGCGCGGCTTCTCGATCGTGCAGCGGCTCTCTATTCTCACCCGGTCGAAGACCGTGATGTCGGCCTTCAGGCCCGGCTGCAGCCGGCCACGATCGCGGATCCCCAGGCGCTCGGCCGGGAGGGAGGTCATTCGGCGGATGCCCTCCTCAAGCGAGAGCACGCCGCGCTGGCGCACGTACAGCGCGAGGAAACGCGCCGCCCAGCCGTAGCCGGAGATGGACCCGACGTGCTTGGCCAGCTCTCCGTAGGGTGCGAGGGCCAGCGTGTCGGATATCACGGCGCAGAGCGGATGCTCCAGGCACAGCTCGATGTCGGCGTCGTCGAAGCTGTGCGAGGTCCAGAGCAGCCCTCCCATCAACTCACCCTCCTCGAGCATCAGGTCGAGCGCCGCGTCGAAGGGCGTGGTGTTTCGCTTGCGTCCGATGTCCGCGAACGACGCGCCCACCAGGTCGGGGTTCACCTCGCTGTTCAGGAGCGCGATGTCGTGCCAGCGCTCGTCGGTGACGAGCAGCCACATGTGCTTGGGGTTCGCCTTCATCCGCTCCCGGGTGGCCGCGTCCTCGAGGCGTTCCATGATGCGGGGGATCCCGCCCTCCTGCGCCCACGGCGGCAGGATCGCCTTGATCAACGTGTGGTTCCAGTCGTGGGGAATGACGTCGAAGGCGACGTCGACGCCCTGGCGCTCGGCGGTCGCGATCATCTCCAGGGTGTGCTCCATCGCATGGGCGGGGGCACCGTACTTCGGCTGGATATGGGAGATCTGCAGCCGCGCCGAAGCGTTGCGCGCGGTGCACAGCGCCTCGCCGAATCCGAGGTCGTAGTAGGCGTCCCGGTTGCGGACGTGCGTCGCGTACAGCCGCCCCCGGCGGGCTGCAACGTCGCACAGCGGAATGACGTGCTCGGGCGCACAGATGTTGCCCGGCCAGTACTCGAGGCCGGTCGAAAATCCGTAGGCGCCCTGGTCGAAGGCCTCGTCGAGGAGAGCCGCCATCGTCCGGGTTTCCTCGATTTCGGGGGTGCGCAGCTCGTCGCCCATCACCGCCCGGTGCACCGCTCCGTGCCCGACGAATGCGGCCACGTTGACGCCGAGCGGCGCGGAGCCCAGCCGCTCCAGGTACTCCCCGAAGCTCTGCCAGCCGAGGTCGACGCTGCTGTCCTCGGAGTACCCGACCGCGCCGTGTCTCGCATCCTCGGGCCGGGCGACCGGTGCGCAACTGTGGCCGCACTGCCCAATCACCTCGGTGGTCACGCCCTGGTGGACCTGGCTCTCCGCCCGGCCGTTGACGAGCAAGGTGAAGTCCGAGTGGGTGTGGAGGTCGATGAAGCCGGGGCTCACCGCGCGACCGTCGAGCTCCAGGCGCTCCTCGGCCTCGAGGCCCGACAAATCGCCGATGCACGCGATGCGTCCGTCCTTGACACCGATGTCCGCGCCAAACGCCTCCGCGCCCGTGCCGTCGAAGACCTCGCCACCAGCCAGTATCAGATCGAGCATCGTCGCACCCTCCTTTGGGCTTGCGGGGGGCTCCATTGCGTGATCGTCTGCGTGCCCGGGCGCCCGTCCCGACCGCGACAGGGTAGATGGGCGTCGAATGCAAGACAACGGTGGTCCACCGCCGGTCCGGCCCCTCGATTGACCCAAATCGACCGGCCGTGCCACCATTTCGAACGCTGTGAATCTCAGCCTGGCGGCGACCCTGTGCAAGGCGACTCGCTTCATTTGCAGCGGATTGGTCCGGGAACTCCGTATTGCGCCGCACGCGGGTCGTCGTCCAACACCGGACGAGCACCAAGAACGAGACCGAACACCGGTCACTCACCTCAGGTCTCACAGAGGAGTCAAGCCAAGTGAAATATCTGGTAGCAGTGATCCTGTCGCTCTTTGCCGCGACGACTGCGCTGAGCGCCGACACCCCCCGCCAGGGCGGGACGATGGTGTACATGTCGGGCAAGATACCCAGCTTCGATCCGCTCCACGGTCAGTACAACGTGGGGCTGGTGTCGTCGAACATCTTTGCCAGCCTGACGCGGCTCAACGAGAACAACGAAGTCAGCCCCTATCTCGCGGAGTCCTATTCCGTTTCCGACGACGGGCTGACCTACACGTTCAACCTGGCGAAGAACGCGAAGTTCCACGACGGAGAGCCGGTCACCGCCGAAGATGTCGTCTTCTCGCTCGGCATCATCCGCGAGAGGCATCGCTTCGGGCCCCAGATGTTCGGACCGATCGAGACGATCGAGACGCCGGACGACCATACCGTGGTCCTCCGGCTGTCCCAGCCGCACGGCCCGCTACTGCTGGCCGCGACGACCCCCAGGCAACTGCCCATCATGCCCAAGCACGTCTACGGCGAGGGGGACTTCTCGGCCAACCCGGCGCACAAGAATCCGGTCGGCTCGGGTCCGTTCAGGCTGAAGGAGCACAAGATCGACGAGTACGTGCTGCTGGAACGGGACGAGAATCACTTCCGCGAGGGATTCCCCTATCTGGACCAGATCATCTTCCGGGTCGTGACCGACAAGACCGCCATGCGGGTCGGTCTCCAGCGAGACCAGTTTCACCTCGCCGGCGTCGCGACGGTGACGCGCTACGGTGACATCAAGAACTTCGAGGAGATCCCGCACCTGGCGCTCACGCGGGTCGAGAGTCCTTCGGGCGGCGCCGCCATTCTGGAGTTCAACCACCGGGATGAACGATTCGCCAACGTCAAGGTTCGGCAAGCCATCGCCCACGCGGTCGACAACCAGTACATTTCGAACGTCTTCCACGGAGGGTGGACCCTGCCGTCCGTCGGCCCGATGCCGCAGTCCAACGTCTTCTTCGACGAGACCCTCGAGGGACGCGCGTACGACGTCGACAAGGCCAACATGCTACTGGACGAGGCGGGGTATCCCCGCGGTGAGGACGACATCCGCTTCGAGATGAAGGTGCTCTACATCGCACCGCCGCACGAACCCGATGTCCAGGTCGTCCTCGGCGAGTACCTCGGGGTCGCGCTGAAGGACGTCGGCATCAAGGTGATCCAGGAGTCGATGCCCGGAGCGGCGGCGTGGTCGAAGCGCATGGCCGACTGGAGTCACGAGACTTCGATCATCCTGGCCGGAGACAAGATCGACCCGGCGATCGGCATCGGACGCCTCTACCGCTGCGACAACATCAAGCATCAGGCCTATACGAACACTTCGGGCTACTGCAATCCCAAGGTGGACGAGCTCTTCATCGCGGGCGCGATGGAAGCGAACTTCGAGAAGCGCAAGGCCATCTACAACGAAGTCCAGGCGCTGCTGCTGGAAGAGATGCCGCTGTTCTGGCTGACCGATTCAACCAACCTCTGGTTCAACCACAAGGACCTCCATTTCCCGTCGTATGGATACGGCGAGTTCTGGGACGAGGTGTACTGGAAGCAAGCGCAGGAATAGAGTTCCTGTTGTCACTGGCAGACAGGGCGTGGGGGGTACGTGCGCTTCGGTGCCCCCCGCGACCCGGCCGTGGGGTCCGGCCTGCGCGGGCAGGCAGCGTGTCCGCCGCCGCCGGGCGTCTCCCCCCGAAAGCTGGTCCGTGAGCGACACCCGCAGATGTCGATAGCGATCGTTCAGCGCATCGTCTACGGCGTGCTCCTCGTCCTCGCCGTCGTCATCCTCGATTTCCTGCTCATACAGGCCGCCCCCGGCGACGTGGTCGACGTCCTCGTGACGGAGGCCGGAGGCGGCGACCCCGCGATCGCGGCGCAGATTCGCGCCGCCTACGGGCTCGACAAGCCCGTCCACGTGCAGTTGTTTACCTACCTGGGGAAGATGCTGACCGGGGACCTGGGCCACTCGTACTACTACGACGAGCCGGTCCTGTCCCTCCTGCTGAGCCACCTGCCGGTGACCTTGATGCTGGTCGTCTCGGCGCTGGTGCTGGCGGTGTGCATCGGCACCCTGCTCGGCGTGATCGCCGCGCTGCGGCCGCACGGCGTGTCCAGCCACGTCGTCACCGTCTTCTCCCTGCTCGGCTACGCGACGCCGGTGTTCTGGCTCGGGATGATGGTGTTGCTCCTGTTCGCGCAGTACTTCCCCCTCTTTCCGGCCTTCGGGATCCGCACCATCCCGGTTCCCGACGGCGCGCTGGCCAGGACCCTGGACATTCTCCACCACCTGGTCCTTCCGACCTTCACCCTGTCGATCCTGTACCTCGCCGCCTACAGCCGCCTGTCGCGCGCCTCGATGCTCGACGTGCTGGGCTCCGACTACGTCCGCACCGCCCGCGCGAAGGGCATGGGAGAGCCCGTCGTCGTCTTCAAGCACGCGCTGAAGAACGCGGCGCTTCCGATCGTGACGATCGCAGGTCTGCAGGCCGGCGCGGTCTTCTCCGGCGCGGTGCTGGTCGAGACGGTGTTCAGCCTGCCGGGGATCGGGCCGCTGCTGTACGAATCGATCCTGCGGCGCGACTACCCGGTCATGCTGGGCGTGCTGTTCGGAGCCGCGGTGACCACCGTGGTCGCCAACATCGTCACCGACCTGGTCTACCGTGTCATGGACCCGCGCATCAGGGCGATCTCCTAAATAGCTGAGCGGAAATGTAGATCAGTAGGAAATTCGGGCGGCATTCGACGATCATTGCAGTTGCCAAGCTGAACGATGAACGTCGAGGAGGCCGCCCGAATGAATCACAGTGTACTGGAGATGAGTCGAGGGGTAAG
>JAJEAD010000036.1 GCA_022824305.1 Gammaproteobacteria bacterium
GGAAGAGCACCCAGGCCCGCACCTGGTGCGACGCCTGGTTGCTCTTGCTCATGAGCTTGATGGTCTCGATGAGCTGGCGCTTGGGACGCCGGTCGGTGATCTCCCAGCCCAGGTCGGCGGCCACCGACTCCTCGTCGATGATGCGGAACCCGTGGCGCTGCATCGCGCCCTGAAGCTCCGCGATGACGCGCTTGAAGATGTCGCTGGAACGCTTGACGGTGTTCGGATCCTCATCCTCGCTCACGACGAGGACGGGGATGTTGGTGCCCACGTTGCCCTGCGCGCCCGCGGGGGGCGTGTAGGTGGCGAAGGCGGTGAACAAGGCCAGCACGGCCGCGAGGCCGAGCAGCTTTCCGGGAGCAGAAAGGGGATTCGACATGGCGATAACTCCTCGTCGTCTGGTGGGCAAGTCCATTCTAGTACCGCTGCACAGTGATCATGACCGATTGAAAATCAGCCATTTGGACCTCTCCACGGTCCCATTCGCGCCATGCCAACCGGTCAAGATCCCTGTGCAGACGAACTGTTCCCCGCCAATGGAAGGAACGGGCGGGGAAATCCCGCAAGTTCCGGGGCTCGGACCCGCCGAGCTGACCGATTGCGGTGGAGTTCAGCAAGGCCGCCCGCGACCTGGCGGCGTTCGAGGTGGAGCGAGCCGCCGCATGATGCGCCGGGTCTTCATCGCCATGTCGCCACGCTCCCCCGCGTGGTCTTCCCGGCTGCCGGGCATGAGTGCGCGGAGGGGCCTCTCGCTCGGCCGCGGCTGCATCACCAGCACCCGGGCCGGCGATCCCGGCTGGCGACCACGCGATTCGAAGCAAATCGACCAGGGGGCTTCGCCCCCTGGTCCCCCACAAGAAGAAAAGGTGCAAGGACTCAAGGGGTGAGCGTCCGGGCAATGCGGAATCCGAACCTGTTGCCCCGGTCCCCGGACGAGTACCTGAGGCGGAATGCGGAACGCAAGTTTCCCGGGTAGCTGTTCCACGAGCCTCCCCGCACAATTCGGTTCGAGCAATCGCCTCGGCCCCAAACGGTTCCATCGCGGGGAGCTCCGTGATAGCTCGTGTTCCAGCAGTCCTCTACCCACTCCCATACATTGCCGTGCACGTCGTGCAGCCCGAAATTGTTTGCCGCAAAGCTCCCCACCGGGATGGTCTTCTTCCGATACCGTCCCTTGCGGCCCGAGCCGTATCTGTAGTTCCCGTTGTAGTTTGCCTGGTCGGTGGAAATTGTCGCGCCAAGATGAAAGGGGGTCGTCGTCCCCGCCCGCGCCACGTACTCCCACTCCGCCTCGCTCAGCAGCCGGTACTCCTCGCCCGTCCTGCGCGACAACCATGACACGTATAACTGCGCATCCTCCCAGCTCACGTAAATGACCGGCCGGGCCCCGCGCCCCCATCCCTTGTCGCGCGGGCGATGGCCCCGGCACCCTCCGGCGTTCGCGCAGGCATCCCAGTCCGCAAACGTCACCTCGTACACCCCCACCGCAAAGGGCTTCCCGATGCGCACCTCGTGCACGGGACCCTCGTCGCGGTCGCGAGCCGCTTCGTGCGAGGGCGAGCCCATCCGGTAGCTGCCCGCCGGCACCACCACCATCTGCGGGCATTCCGGGCAGTCCCGAAACTTCTCTCCCACTCGCTTTACCTTCGACACCTCATCGCGCAGGCGCCGCGCCACCGCCGCGTGGATTCCGTTCGGGCGCGCCCTCAGATACTCCTCGTAAGCCGCCGCCGTGTTGAGCCCCTTCGCCCGCGCGAATGCCTCGTCGTCCGCGCGCCGCTCGGCTTCCGCCAGGGCCTGCGACGCCTCCTCGCCCAGAGCCACCAACGCCTCCGCCTGCTCCGCATTCAGGTAGCCGGTCTCAGCAAACTCCTTCGCCTCCTGGTACGCCGCGACCGCCGCGCGGGTGCGCTTGCCGAAGAGCCCGTCCGCCGGTCCTACGTCGAACTCGAGCGATGCGAGCCCGCGCTGCACCAGCACCCGCTGCACGCGCGTCAGATCCAGCGCCTTCTCCAGCTCTTCGGGGCTCTCGTCCTCCATTGCTCCAGGACTCTCGGCCGCCAGGGTTTCCCCGCTCTCCGCGACCGACGCGTCTTCCTCTTTGTTCCCGGCCGCGACCCGCGCCACTTCGTCACCGTGCAACGCCGGGCGCGGCGGAAAGACGCCATCCTCCGGCGCCGAAGCCAGCGCCACCTGCTCCGCCCCCATCAGACTCGCCTCCTGGATGCGCCGATGCTGGCGTCTCGCCGCGCGCGTCATGTGACGCTTCAGGTATCCCCTGGCCTCCACCGCGGTCACCCGCCCGTCGCCGTCCGCATCGCCCCGGCCGTAGAGGGCGTCTAGCAAGTGATGCGTGAAGAGCCCGTGCCTCGCGTCTTCGTCCCACGAGGCCACCTGCTTGCCGCTCGCCGCCGCAAGCGAAGTCACCTTCTCCCCCAGCCCCTCCGGCAGTGTCGCTTCCACGAACACCGGGCTCGCGTTGCCGATGAGCCCTCCCTCGTGACTACCCCCCGAGAAGCACGCGTCCAGGTACACCTGCACCGAACGCGCCTCGGCCAGCCTCCCGACGTTCTCGTAGAGCAGGTCGATGGGATACCCGTCGTCCTCCGCTGCCGTGGGGTCCGCATCCACCGGCAGCAGATAGCCCCGCCCGTCGTTCACCCCCGGCACGCCGTGCCCGGAGTAGAACACCACCACGTCGGAGCCCAGCTCCGGGTCCAGGTAGCTCCACAGCCGACTGCGTGGATCGCGGCGCGTGCCCAGCGCATCGAAGAGCTGCCTGCGCGTGGCATCGCGCAGATCGATCACGTTGATCGGGTCGTAGCCGAGCACTCCCAGTACATAGCGGCGAAACGCCTCGGCATCCCGATGTGCAAAGACCACGTCCGGCACGTCTCGGTGCTCGTAGTCCACGTTGCCGATGATGAGCGCCACCCCGGTGGGGTTGCCGTACTCCGCCTGCGCCGCAAAGCTCGCAAGGGCCGCGCACAACACCAGACCCAGGGTCGCCGGACACCGGCGCAACGGACCTGGCCACCCCGAGCGCCCCCGGAGGCGCCTTCCTCGCTCCGTCGTCTCCATTCCCTTCACCTCGCTCTCGCCGGACGACCCGATCCACCCCCGAAAGGCATCGCCGTTCGGTCGAGGTGCAACATGGTACGAACTCGAAAGGACACCTGCGCCCATCTTGCGTGTTCACTACTCATGGTTCCACCGGCGTGTGTGTCTTTCGTGCTCCGGGCGTGAAGCCTAAGGGCGGCCGGCGCCCCTCCCCTCCCGCGCAAGCCGGGACAAGAAGCGCAGCTTCTCGAGACCGAGATTGGCACGAGCGAGGTGTCCGTCCCGCGTTTCAATGGAAGGACTGGCGTCCGATTCTCGAAAGTCTCTCCCGGCGCGGCAAGCCCGGCGATTGTGGCCTCGGCAAAAGTGCTTCCGATCCTTCCATATCGGAGGTCGATTCACTGAAGCCCGGTCCGCGGGCAAGAGGAGCACTCCCATGACCCATGCACACAGTACGTCCTGCCGCGGATGGCGCGCGGCGCTCATTTTCGCCGCCGGATTTGGTCCGGCTCTGGCATTCCCATCGCTCGCCAGTGCCGGCGCGCTTTCCGGAGCCCTGGAGACACGCCCGGCGATTCAGCGTCTGGTGGCAGCCGAAGCGGTCGCTATCGGGACGGTCCCCGCTCCGCTCGCGCTCGCGGTGGCCGAGGTGTCATCCGACTTCGTCCCGCGCACGGCCGGAAGTTCCGGGGCAATCGGGATCATGCAGCTCGACCCCACCGTGGCGCAGAGCGAGTTCGGGGTCCCGGTCGAGTCGCTCTGGGTCCCCGCCACCAACGTGCGGCTGGGATTGCAGTACCTGTCTCGCCTGCATACCCGGTACTACGGGGACTGGGAGCTCGCCCTCTCCCACTTTCGGGGCGGACCGCTCCACTGGACGAACGGCGCCTACGTCCCGCACGACTACACGCTGGACTGGCTGCAACGCGTCATGTATCACTGGCGCTCCTACCAGCGCGAGCCGTTGGTGCGCGCCTGGATCCGCGAGGCCCGCGGCGGCGGATCGCGTTTCATGTGGGATGGAGCCCCCCGCTACCACGAACCCCGAGTTCCGTACCACCACATGTACGCCCACTGGCCCTGCGCGTGCGAGCGCTGCTGGGAGGATCGCGGCCAGTGGCAGCGGCCACGCCACTGCGACGACCCCGTCGCAGGGCTTCCCCGTCCCGGGGGCCGATACCGCTTCAACGGCGCCGGGATCCGCTGGACCGCGATCCAAGGCGGAGGCTACTCCCCCGGCTACCGCTCCGGGTCCTGGGTCGCCACTACGGGCGGCACCCGCTTCAAGTAGGGATTCGCCGGAAGGGGGCCGAGGCGGGGAGAGCTGCGACGCCCAGACGCCCGGCACCGAATGCGGCGTCCATGCGCCCGCAGGCAGTGCACCGTCTTCGGTTAGCATCCGCTTGCGGTTGTGCCCGTTGCGGTGGTTGCCCGATTCCTGCTCGGCCTCGCCTCCCAGATGCGCTTCCATCTCCACATCCAACGCGCGTTCGGCCACCGCCTTCTTCAACTCGTCAATCAGCGTGCCGTCGCGGAACACCTCCGAGGCGTCCTGGCCCGCCAGAAGCTCATCGAGCAACACGTCGCTGATCCGTCGTCTTTCCCGTGTCTGTCTTGCCATGCACTGTCCTCCTTCCAGAACTTCATGCTATGGCCCTTCACACACGGAATTCCTGACTGCCTCCGCGGAGGAGTTCATATGCAGCCATTCGGGACTCATTCCAGCGTCCGTGCCACTCGAAAGCCAATGTCGCTCGACCGATCTTCTGCGGAAACCTTGTTGCGTACTGGCTTGCGTCTCTCGTACGTCTCGTAAGTCCACCGCTGACTCCGGGGACTTCCTCCTCTAATGACTCGAAACCTGCAGTCTCCGGCATTGGTGCGAGAGACGCCTTCCGAATTCATTTCATCCCAGTTGTCGCGCCAACAGTCCTCTACCCATTCCCAGACGTTTCCTTCTACGTCATGCAGTCCGTGTTGGTTTGGGTCACGTGAGCCTACATTCTTGATCGGTTGCCTAAACTTCGCTCGTGCATCTCCTGACACAGTCGGCCACTCCGCCTCATGCAGCAGCCGATAGCTCTTGCCTGTTTCTCTGGATAGCCAGTGAACGTACTCCTGTACGTCGTTCCAGTTCACCATCGTGGCTGGCCTGTCCTCATGACGCTTTACCCACGAACTTTGTATGGGGTTTGAGCACCCTCCCACCCGATTGCACGCATCCCATTCGGAGAAGGTTACTTCATAGCGACCGACCGCGATGAGTCCTGATGTCGAGGGTGGCAGGACCACCATCTCCGGACACTCCGGACAATCTTGAAATACTGTGCCCGGTTCCCACTCGGGTACCGATTGCTCTCCGTCTGCCGGCACATTCGCTTCCGCCACCTCGGACTTGGCCTGCAACGCCAACTGACGGTTTCGCGCGTCGTCTGCGTGGCGGCCGCTCGGATATGCACTCAAGTACTCCCCGAACGCCTCCGCCGTGCCCAAGGACTCTGCTCGATGGAATGCCGCATCGTCCTGCGCTTCAAGCAACGTGTCTCGCCGCTGGCGGGCCAGGTTCTCGTAGAGCCCATTCGGATACGTCTCCAGGTAGGCGTTTAGCTGTTGGGGCTCCTCGCTGTCCTTTACCGATTCCCAGAACTCGCGCTCCGCGGCCAATCGTTCGACCTCGAGGCGCTCCTCCGCCTCTTCGGAGTCCTTCGACAGGACTTCGTCTCCTGCTGCGATCTCCTCTCCCAAGGCCAACAGGGTTCTCGCAGTCTCGGCGTCGAGATAGCCGGAGTCGTCCAGCCCCTTCGATTTCTGGTAGAGCGCTATGGCCGCGCGAGTTCGGCGGCCGAACATGCCGTCGGCCACCCCCACCTCAAACTCCAGTGCCGCCAGGCCTCGCTGCACGAGCTTCCGCTCGGCGCGGGTCAACTCGAGCGCCTCCTCCAATGCCCTGAGATTCTCGTCTGACGGCGCCTCGACGGCACTTGCAGTTTCGGCCTCGACCGCCACGGTGTCTTCCTCCGGTGGTGCCTCGGTCTCGGCCGAGGCCGCACGTGTGGGGAAGGCGCCCTCGGCCCCCGCGCTCGCGAGCACCGCGTGCGCCGTTCCGTTGAGGCTCGCGTTCTGGCGCCGCTTGAAGCGCCGACGCGCAGCCAGCGTCATGGTGTCGTCGAGATAGGTCTTGGCCTCAGCCGCGGTCACCTGGCCGTCGCCGTCAGCGTCGCCTGCACCGTAGAGCGCATCGAGCAGGTGATGGGTGAAGAGCCCGTGCTCGGCCTCCTCGTCCCAGGAGGCCACCTCGTTGCCCGAGGCCGCGGCGAGCACCGTGAGCTTGCTCGCCGACGCCTCGGGCAGCGCTGCCTGGACGTAGACCGGGGAGGCTGAGCGCACCAGCATCCCTCGGTCGCTGTCGCCTGAGAAGCACGCATCGAGAAACACGCGCACCGAATTGGCCTCCTCCAGCTTGCCGAGGATCGCATACAGCACGTCGATCGGGTAGCCGTTGATTTCGGCCGTGTCGGGATCGGCGTTGACCGGCAGCAGGTAGCCGCGCTGGTCCTTGAGCCCGGGCACGCCGTGGCCGGAGTAGAACACCACCACGTCGGAGCCGTGGCGCGGATGGAGATAGCTCCACACCGTGCCCTCGTGGTTGCGCTCGTTGCCAAAGGCGGTTTCCATCTCTGCTTGCGTGGCGTCGCGCAGGTCGATGATGTTCTCGGGGCTGAAGCCGAGCACGTCCAGCACGAAGCGCCTGAAGGCGTCGGCGTCGCGGTGGGCGTAGGCCACCTCGGGCACGCGCTCGTGGGTGTAGCTGCGGTTGCCGATGATGACGGCCACGCCGTGGGGGTTGGCGTCCTGCGCGGCGTGCGCCCCAGCGCCCCACCCCGCCACGGCGAGCAGCGCCGCGCCCAGCAGGCGCGCGGGCGTGCTGCGCGGTGGTTTCAGCATGACGCCTCCTCCTCGGTGACGGAATCCCACCGGACCTTCAGCAGGGTCAATGGAAGAACCAAGCCCGATTCTCCGGGCGGTCCCTTGATCCTTCAAGTCGCGGCCTCGCGTCTTCGTCCCCACGCCTCTGCGGGCACGCCGGGGGTTTGGCGGGGTGTGGAGACTGTTCGCCTGGAACGACAGAGCGAGGGGTTCCGCCCCTGAGCCCACGCGCACTGGGACACCGATGTGCCGCAACCCGTCGACCGCGCGGCGCCGACGCTTGCCTTGAAGGGCGCAATCGTAGTCTGGAGAATCGGGCCGAGATTCTTCCATTGACCTTGTATTGACGGTCGCAACGGGTCCTTCGCCGGTAAGGAATCAAGCATGCTGAAATCGGACCGCAGAATGACCCCCAGGCGCTTGCTGGCTGCGGGCGCAGTCCTCCTGGCGGCGGGGTGGTGCGCCGGCGCGCAGGCGACGGAATTTGCCAATCCCCACGGGGTGGCGCTCATCATCGGCAACGCCGACTACCAGCACCGCGACGTGCCGGACGTGACCTTCGCCCATCGCGATGCGGAGGCGTTCCGGCGCTACGTTGTGGAGGTGCTCGGCTTCGATCCGGAGAACGTCATCGACCTCCGAGACGCAACGCGGCGAGAGCTCTTCGACGCACTCGGTACCCCTCAGGACTCGCACAGCCTGCTGTGGAGCTACCTGGACCCCAAGGGCGGCTCGGACGTGGTGGTGTTCTACTCGGGCCACGGCGTGCCGGGAGTGAACGACGGTCGAGGCTACCTGCTGCCGGTGGACGCCGCTCCCAAGGCCGCAGAAGACGACGGCTATCCCATCGACTTGCTCTACCAGAACGTAGGGGGTCTTTCCGAAGCTCACTCCGTCCACGTGTATCTGGATGCGTGTTTCTCGGGAGGGAGCCACGGTGGGGGGCTCATCGGCAACGCCAGCCCGGTCTACGTGGAGGCCACGCTGCCGGAAGGCGTGGGGGAGAAGGTGACGACGATTGCGGCGGCGAGCGGCAAGCAGCTGGCCTCGTGGGATGAGGAAGCAAGGCACGGACTGTTCACTCACCACCTGCTCGACGCGCTCTATGGCGGCGCCGACGCGGACGCGGACGGGCGGGTGACGGCGTCCGAGGTCAAGGGCTATCTGGACCAATACATGACGCGCGCGGCGAGGCGTCAGCACCGGCGCGTCCAGCAGGCGAGCCTGATGGGGGCACCTCACATGGTGCTTGCTGCGGCGCGCCGCAACGGAGCGTTTCCGGTGCGACCGGCGCTGGATGCCGTTGATGCATCGCCCGAACCCGTTGTCGAAAGCGCCGTTGTGCAAGCAGGTGCGCTGCCAGACGAGAGCCCGAGGGCGTTGGAGGAGGCGCTCGAGCTGACCCGCGCTGAGCGGAAGCTCGTGCAGCGCGGCCTGGCGGCACTGGAGCTTGACGTGGGGGTGGCCGACGGCATGTTCGGCCGCCGAACTCGCGCGGCCATAGCGGTCTACCAGCAATCGAAGGGGCTGGACGACTCCGGCTATCTGGACGTCGAGACTGCGAGAACCCTGTTGGCCGTGGGAGAGGAGGTCTCAGCAGGAGACGATGGCCCATCGAAGGACCCCGAAGAGGCCGAGCGCCTCGAGGTGGAGCGATTGGCCGCGGAGCGCGAGTTCTGGGCATCGGTGAAGAACAGCGAAGACCCCCAACAGCTGAACGCCTACCTGGAAACGTATCCGAATGGGCTCTACGAGAAGCTGGCCCGCCAGCGGCGAGACACGTTGCTTGAAGCGCAGGACGATGCGGCATTTCAGCGTGCAGAGTCCTTGGGCACGACGGAGGCGTTCGGGGAGTACTTGAGTGTGTATCCGTCTGGCCGTCATGCAGACAACGCACGGAACCGCCAGTTGGCGCTGCAGGTCAAGTCCGAGGTGGCGGAAGCGAATGTGGCGGCGGACGACGCGCAATCGGTGCCCGAGTGGGAACCGGGCACAGTATTTCAAGATTGTCCAGAGTGTCCGGAGATGGTGGTCCTGCCACCCTCGACATCAGGACTCATCGCGGTCGGTCGCTATGAAGTGACCTTCTCCGAATGGGATGCGTGCCACAATGCGGCGGGTTGTTCGCACGATCCTCCTGACCGGGGTCTAGGACGTGGGCGCCGTCCGGTTGTCCATGTGAATTGGGATGATTCCCAGGAGTATGTGAGGTGGCTATCCGAAGTTACCGGAGAGACGTACCGGTTACTGAGGGACGTGGAGTGGCACTTTGCTTCCGCAGGGGCGAAAACACGCCGTTCGATATCGTTCTCGTTTGGTGGCAAGAAAGTACAAGCAGTGGGCTCGTCCCCGCCCAATGTGCACGGGCTGTATGACATGAATCGCAATGTGTGGGAGTGGACGAGAAGCTGTTGGAATTCGCGCGATGAGGAACCGACTTCGAATGGAAGCGGGAAGACTCAAAGCGAAGCCTGCGAATATTCCAAGCCTCGTGGCGGCGACGTTCGAGGCCTGGATGTACGGCAATATGAATATGGTGGAGGCTATAGATTGCCCCCGCGAGTCCGGTCTGCCGAGATTGGATTCCGCGTAGTCAGAACTCTCGATTAAGTTGCGGGTTCTTTTCCGCTCACCGCTGTGTTCCATACCTGATCCCCACCCGCGCAGAATGCGCATCGGCGAGGTGCTGCGCTACTTCCGGCGCAACTGCCATCGCATGCGCTACGTACAGCCCTGGACATCATGGATCGAACTGCCCTGGCCTCGAGACACGTGGGCCATGTTCGAGGTCAGGCACCTTGACAGAGAGACACATCGAGGAAGGCAGGTCAATCCATGATGTCCAGGGCCGCGAAAACGAAGCCGCGCGAGTCCGATTTCCCTGAGGTAGTCGTTGCCGTGGGGCGGCGGATCGCTCTCCGGCGCCCCACGGCGCTTGCGGGGCGGAATCGGTAATCCGAGAATGGGGCTCTGCTCCTCCCATACGATCAGGTGAAGGAACGGAGAAGATGAGAGCGTGAGGTCGCTCCGGAAAGAGCTGGAGGGGGCACCGTGCGTACATTCGCGAATCCGCGCCCGGCGAGCGATTCCCCGCTGACCCCGTCGCCGGGGCGCCGATGTCCCGGCTACCGGGTGGGGGTATCGGCTGCCATGCTCGCGTTGCTCGCGGCCGAGGTGGCAGGGCCACGCCCGGTCGACGCAGCGCCGTCGGGTCCGGCCCCCGAGGCGATGCTCGCCGCGCAGCTCCTCGGGACGATCCCCGCCGGCTCTCGGCTCGCCCTCCGCCCGCTGTTTCCGGGCGAAACCGGACTCCCGAAAGCCGACGGGCGGTTGCTCTACGAACTGGTGTTCGGTGCGCTCTTTCGCGCCGCGGAAGACCAGCCGCTCGAGGGCCAGCGGACGAGACTCGTGTCGAGAGAGCGGCTCCCGAAGGTCTACTCCAGCCTGGAGGAGTTCTACCAGAGCGACATCGCATCCATGCTGCAGGCCGCACAAGTGGACATCGAGATCATCTGCCACGCGTCCCCGGCCGCCGACGGTGTCACCCTCTCATGCTCAGCGGTCGATTTGAAGACGACGGACAGCGTCGGGCTAGGGTCAGCCCACTTCCCTCTGGAGCGTCGTACAGCACCGCTTTCTCACGCGCTCGCCGCGCTCGCCGGGCAACTCACGGAGGAGGCGCCGCACGCGGGTACGGTGGAGCAGGTGTTGCTGACCGAGAGTTGCATGGGCACCAGCGGCGATCTCTCCGCGTACGTCGGCCAGCGCCTGGAAGGAGAGGTCTCCCGGAAGATGAGGGAGCGGGCGCGGACCGAGAGCGATCGGAGACGAGTCGATGCCGTGCTTGGAACCGCCTCGACTCCTGGTAGCCCGGCGCCAACCTATCGCCTCACCGGTTCCATCTGGGACACCGGCGGCGAGAGTCTCTGGCTGGAAGCGCGCCTGCGAATCGGTCGCATCGTGGTGACAGGTGCCGGCGCCTCTATCGCACGCTCCTCTCTCCCCCCCGGTCTCCTGCGATGCGGCGGGCCGGGACCCCCTGATCGGACGTACGAGGCGGAGGCGGAGGCGGTAGTCTCCGCGCGTCTGGACCGGGCCTCCGCCCTTCACGCCGCTCGCAACCTCGCCCGCGCCCGAATAATTGCCCAAGCCCTCGCGCTTCCGGCTCCGGGGGTGCGCGACGTGGCGACGGAGGCCGATGCCTTCAATGCCCTCGGGAGCCTCGGCGAGGGCCTGACGCTCGAAGAGCGCTTCCGCGAGGTGCCGCCCCGAGGAGACGCGGGGCGGGGCGAGGAGCGGGTGGCGGTGCGCCTCACGGCGCGGGTCGTCCCGGTCGGGGCTCTGGTCCGGCCCGCCGTCACCGCGCGCCTCGACCGGACGGTGTACCAAGCGGGCGATCCGATCGAGATCGAGATTCGTAGCGAGACGTCGGCCCATCTCGGGGTGTTCGCATGGGGAGCGGACGACGGGGTGGTACGCCTCTACCCCCGTGGGCCGGGCGAGGGGCTCTCCATCCACGCCGGGGAGAGTATCGTCCTCCCACGTCCGGAGGACCGGACCGTCTTTCGCTCCGGTCCGCTTCCGGCGCCCGGCAACCGGGAGGATCATGCCGCGTTCGTGGTGGTCGCGACGCCACAACCGATCGACTTCGCCGCTCTGGCCGGCCGGGCGGGCCGGAACGTGTCGGATTCCATCCGGAAGGCGGTCGACGGCGCGCGCTTCCTCGACGCCCTCGCCGCGCAGGATCCGTCCCGGATGTCGGTACTCCTCCTGCCCTTTCTGGTGCACGAGTGAGGGGACTCGCCAAGTGGAGGCGTGGGAGCGGACTTCGGATGCGGTCGGGCGCGGTGGCTCGGGCGGCGCTCCGGTCGAGAGAGAGGCCACAATGAAAAAGACGAGAAGCGGATTGATCATGCGCATGTTGCTCGCGGCCATCGCCGCGGCGGCGGGCGCTGCGGGTCCCGGCTCTGCGGCCGCCGGGGCGGAGGTGAAGAACCCGCATGGGGTGGCGGTGATCATCGGCAACCACGAG
>JAJEAD010000033.1 GCA_022824305.1 Gammaproteobacteria bacterium
CTCGTTCGGTTACAAGGGAGAGTTGAGAAGCAGTGTGCCCCGGTGATGCGAGGAACGCCTAAAAGTATTTGTGTATCAGAAAGTTAAAGGACTTCACGGGTTGTCCTGAAACCCCCCAAAACACCCCTCCAGCGGTCATCCTGTCCCGGCTGATCTACGGCGCGCAGGTCGCCCTCTTCGTCGCCGTCACCGCGGCCGCGGCGGCCGGCCTGCTCGGCACCGTCCTCGGCCTGCTCGCCGGTTACATCGGCGGCTGGGTGGATACGCTCATCTCCCGGCTGGTCGATATCTGGATGGCTTTTCCGGCGGTACTCCTGTCGATCGTTCTGGTCGCGGTGATGGGACGGGCCTGCATTCCGTCATCATCGCCATTGCCGTGATCGACTGGACGCGCTTCTGCCGGGTGGTGCGGGCCGAGACCATGATGCAGAAGCAACAGGACTATGTCGCCTCGGCGGTGACCATCGGGCTCGGCCGCCCGCGCATCCTGTGGGGGGAGATCCTGCCGAACGTGGTGCCGCTGCTGGTCGTGCTGTTCACCCTGGAAATGGGCATCGCAGTAATCGTCGAGGCGATCCTGAGCTACGTGAACCTCTCGCTCGCCTCCGATTTCCCGACCTGGGGCAGCATGATCGCCGACGGCCGGAAGTACGTGAACCAGGCGCCCTGGCTGATGATCCTGCCCATCTGCTGTGTCATCCTGGTGGTGCTGGCGCTGAACGCCCTGGGCGACGGGCTCAAGGACGCACTGGACCCGGTGATGCGCAGATGAGCGCGGCGGCCCTCCTCTCGGTCCGGAATCTCCATCTCGCGATCGCCGGCCGGCGGCGGCACACACCGATCCTGCGCGGGGTGTCGCTGGAGGTTGCGCCCGGCGAAGTGCACGGGCTCGTCGGCGAGTCCGGCGCGGGCAAGACCATGGTCGGCAAGGTCATCCTGGGGATCCAGCCTTCGAGGGCACGGATTGTCCGGGGGTCGGTGGTGTTCGAGGGCCAGGACATCACCCACCTGAACGAGAGGGATCGGCGCCGTCTGATGGGACGGGGTCTCGGCCTGATCCCCCAGGATCCGATGACGTCGCTCAACCCCGCCTACCGGATTGGCGGGCAGATCGGCGACGTGCTGCGCCTGCACCTGGGAATGGGCCGCGCCGCCGCGCGTACGCGGGCGCGGGAGCTGCTCGACGAGGTCCGTATCCGCGCTCCGGACCGGGTACTGCGCCAGTACCCGCACGAGCTGTCCGGCGGCATGCGCCAGCGCGTGTTGATCGCCATCGCATTCGCCTGCCGTCCGAAGCTGATCATCGCGGACGAGCCGACGACGGCGCTGGACGTGACGGTGCAACGCCAGGTCCTCGCCCTGATCAAGGGGATGCAGGCGCAGGAAGGCGCGTCGATCCTGTTCGTGACCCATGACCTCGGCGTGGTCGCCAAGATCTGCGACCACGTGACGGTGCTGCACGGCGGGCGGGTTCTGGAGACCGGCGACACCCGCCGGATCGTCGAAGCACCACGCCACGCGTACACCCGGGCGCTCATCGCGGCGACGCCACGTCACGACCGCCCTGGCGACCTGCTGCAGCCGGTGCCCGAAGCGCTGACCGCGCGGCTGAACGCGGAGGCGCTCGCCTGGGATGCGGCGCAGCGCAGCGATGGCTGAGGGCGCGCTCCTGGAGGCGGCCGGGCTGCGCCTGTCCCTGCCCGACTTCAGCCGCAAGCCGCCATTCGGCGCTGCGCCCCTGGTCGATATCCTGCACGGCATCGATCTGGCGCTGGCGCCCGGCGATACGCTCGGCGTCGTCGGCGAGAGCGGCTCCGGCAAGTCCAGCCTGGGGCGGACCCTGGTCCGCCTCCACACTCCCACCGCCGGCCGCCTCCGCTTCGACGGCCGGGACATCACCAACCTGCCGGAAGACCGGCTGCGCCCGCTGCGGGCCCAGCTCCAGATGATCTTCCAGGACTCGCAGTCCTCGCTGAATCCGCGGCACCGGGTGGCCGGGATCGTCGCCCGGCCCCTGCGCCTCCACCGCCGGGTCGAGACGAGAGCCGAGGCGCGCAGACAGGTGGACGCCCTGCTCGAGCGGGTGGCCCTGCGGCCGGCCCACGCTGCGCGCTACCCTCACGAGCTGTCCGGCGGCGAGCGCCAGCGCGTCGGCATCGCACGAGCCATCGCCCTGCGGCCGCGACTGGTGGTGGCCGACGAGATCGTCTCCGGACTCGATGTCTCGAACCAGGCGCAGATCCTTGCACTGCTGCGCGAGTTGCGGCTGGATCTGGGCCTCGCCCTGCTCTTCATCAGCCATGACCTTTCCGTCGTGCGCACCGTGTGCGACCGGGTCATGGTGATGCTGAACGGCCGTGCGGTGGAGCAGGGTGATTGCGCGGCGATCTTCGCGGCGCCCCGACACCCCTATACCCGCCGGCTCTTGAATGCGATCCCGCTGCCCGAGGTCGACCCGGACTGGGTTGCCCGGACCGTGGACAACGAACTGGGAGAGAAAGTGACGATGAAAGTGAAAGACAGCGTGGCGCTGGTCACGGGCGCCAATCGCGGGGTCGGCGCCGCCTTCGCCGGCGCACTCCTGGACCGGGGCGCGGCGAAGGTCTACGCCGCCATGCGCAGCACCGAGGGATACCAGGCGCCGGACGGCCGCGTGCGGCCGATCGAGATCGACCTCACTGATCACGATCAGATAGCCCGGGCGGCAGCGGAGTGCGGCGACGTCACCCTGCTGGTCAACAATGCCGGCGTGAACCACAACCAGCCGATCTCCGCCGATGCGGCCCAGCGCAACGCCCGCGACGAGATGGAGGTCAACTTCTTCGGCACCATGGAGATGTGCCGTCAATTCGGCCCGGTGCTGGGCGCCAACGGCGGCGGCGCCGTCATCAACATGCTGTCGATCCTGAGCCGGGTGAATCTGCCGATGATCGGCACCTACTGCGCCTCCAAGGCCGCGACCCTGTCACTGACCCAGGGCGTGCGCGCCGAACTGGCAGCCCAGGGCACGCTGGTGGTCGCAGTCATGCCGGCCGCGATCAACACCCGGATGGGCAGCATGAATCCGCCGCCGCTGGAAGAGCCCATCGACGTCGCCAACGCGGCGCTCGACGCGATCGAAGCCGGGGAGGAAGACATTTACCCCGGTGTCGTCGCTGGCGGTGTGAGCCAGGGCCTCGCCGCCGATCCCAAGGGCGTCGAGAAACAGTTCGCCGCATACCTGCCCGGATAGAGCCGGCCAGCCCGAACTCCTCTTGCGTCCGCGAAGGAGGGCAAGACCAAAGCGCGGAAGCGCACGGTCCATCGGTTCATATCCAGGAGTCGTGGAGTTCATCCCGATGTAAACGTGTATTCCGAATTGGACGATGGTATATTCCGAATTGGACGGGAGAGCATTCCGAATTGGACGCAACTTCGTGCCGAATCAGACGCAAGATCCCGGTCAGTTCGTAGCACGGCATGCCGAGGCCCGGGTTCGCACGGCACTGACCGACACACGCATTGTCGCCATCGTCGGGCCGCGGCAATCCGGCAAGACGACGCTCGCCCGCCGGATCGCCCGCAGTGACGGCCGCCCTTTCATCACCCTGGACGACGAGCAGTTCAGGCGCTTCGCCGAAGACGATCCCGCGGGGTTCATCCGTCGCCAGCGGGTCGCGGTGATCGACGAGATTCAGCGCGCGCCCGGTCTCATCCTCGCGCTCAAGCAATCGGTCGACGAAGATCCCCGACCGGGACGCTACCTGATCACCGGCTCGGTCGATCTCTTCCGGAGCTCGATCTCCCCCGACTCGCTCGCGGGCCGCGTAGAGACGATCGAGCTGCTGCCTTTCTCGCGCGCCGAAATTGTCGGCTCCCGTGTGCCGGAGTTCCTCGATCGGGCTTTCGCCGCCGATTTTCCGAACCTCGCCCTGACGGGACCGACTCCCGACCTCATCGAGCAAGCCATATCCGGCGGCTATCCCGAAGCCCTTTCCCGCACCGTTCCGGCGCGGCGGCGGGACTGGCTGCTCGCCTACGCGCGCGCGCTCACCGAGCGCGACGTCTCGGAGATCGCCACGGTGGGCAAGCACGATGAAATGAGTCGCCTGATCGACCACGTGGCCGCCTCGGCGGGCCAGTTGCTCAACCTGTCCCGCCTCGGATCGCAACTCGGCGTCGACGGCAAGACCGTTGACCGCTGGCTCGCCCTGCTCGAGCACATGTTCCTGATCCGACGGATCCGAGCGTGGCACCGAAACGAGCTGAAGCGGCTCGTCAAGACACCGAAGCTGCAATTCCTGGATTCCGGTCTCCTCGCCGCGCTGCGGCGGGTGGGCACGGCGGATATCGAAAAGGACCGGCGGAAACTGGGTCCACTGCTCGAATGTCTCGCCCACGCCGAACTTCTCAAGGCCGCCTCCCTTTCGCTCGAAGCGACGGCCATGAGCCACTATCGCGACAAGGACCAGGTCGAAGTCGACCTGGTCCTGGAGCGCTCTCCGGGCCAAGTCGTCGGAATCGAAGTCAAGGCGAACGCGAGCGTGCGGCCCCGGGACTTTCAGGGACTGGCGCGCCTGCAAAGCGCCGCCGGCGAACGCTTCGCGTGCGGCATCGTCCTGCACGACGGCGATCGCATTCAGCGAACCGCCCCCCGGCTCTTCGCGATGCCGGTCGACATGCTCTGGACGACTCCGGGGGCCGGCTGAAGGGCGTCCGGCGACAAAGTGCTTGCGCTTCGAGTGCCCCTTCAGCCTGACGTCCCACCCACTCCGCCGATGTCCCCGCCCGGAACCCGGCGGCGCCTCACATCGCGGGGCCGAGCACCCCCTCGATCTGGCGCGTGGTCGGCTCCGCACAGCAGTACCAGGGCTCGGAGTGGGCAGGGATGGGCTCGCCTACGCCCGCCGGCAGCGCCCTCGGCGTGCGCCCGACCGCCACGTGGGCGAGGCGCAGGATCTCTTCAAAGGCGCGGCGCCGCGGCCAGCTCTCGCGCTCCGCGCTCTCCGCCACCTCCTGCACCGCCTCCTGCAGCACGTCCACCCGGGGATCCGAATGCCGCCAGGGATAGCCGAGCAGAACGGGGTCGAAGGCTTCCAGGCGCTCCGGAAAGCCCTCGAGGCGGAGCAGGTAGGAGCCCTGCGGGACGAGCAGGCGAATGGCGAGCTGAACCGGCGGAAGCGCGGACACGAGCCCGAGCGCCACCAGGGTCTCGAGGAGATCGAGGTAGCCGTCGAGGGTGGTCCACGGAGTGAAGGGCACGAAGGTGGGGGCAAGCGATAACCCGGCCTCGGCCATCAGGGCAACGACGCGCTCGAAGTCCGCCCGCGTGTGTCCCTTGTCGAGGTACTGAAGCACCCGGTCGTCGACCGATTCCACCGCGGAGGTCACGAAGAGGCAGCCGGTCGCGGCGAGCTCGGGCAATCGGTCCGCGTAGCGGAGCAGGTGCTCGATCTTGATGGTGGCGTCGTATGTCAGGGTCGGAAATCGCGCGTGCATTTGCCGCACGATGCGAAGCGCGTGGGTCGGTCCGTTGAGAAAATCCGGATCGCCGAAGGAGATGTGCTCGGCGCCGGCCGCGACCTGGTTGGCGATGTCCTCGATGACGATGTCGACCGGGACTACCCGGAATCGGCCGTGGTACACGGGCACCACCGGGCAGTGCCGGCACCGGTGCCGGCATCCCCGGCTGCCCTCGGCAAAACCCATGGTGCGCGAGCCGCCACCGGGAAGCTCCAGGCGGGCGTATCCCGACAGTGCCGGCAGGGCCTCGCGGCGCGGCACCGCGAACGACACCCGCGCGAGGCTCGTCTCGGGCGGCTGCGGATGCACGGGCGCCGTCCCGTGCGCCACTTCGCTGGCCAGCGCCACGAGCGCCGGTTCGAACTCGCCGCCGAACACGGAACCCACGCCGAGCTCCTGCAGACGCGCGCAGTTCATCGGCGCGTAGAGGCCGTAGGCGCAGAGGTAGGCGGACGGGGCCAGCTCCCTGATGCGCGGCAGAGCCTCGATTGCGATGCGGGTCGCGGTGTGCATCGCGAGGTAGAGGCCGACCAGGGCCGCGCCGCGCAGGCGGGACGCTTCCAGCCGCTCGCGTGACAGGTCGATGCACTCGACCCTGAACCCGGCCTGGTCGAGCAGAGCCGCGGGCTCCGCCAGGCCGAAGGGCTGGCGCCCGATTTCGTAGGGACTGATGAGCACCACCTTCATCGGACGTCGAGAGTACATGGGCCGATTCCGGGGAAAAAGCCTTCGTCGACGCCTCGGGAGCGGCGGGAGCGCATCACGGGCACCGTTTCTCCCGATTCCATCCGCCGGAGAAAGCCCCTAACCTGGACGAATGGACCCGATCGAAGCCGTGCTCGAGTGCAACCGGGAGTTCTATCGCGCCTTCGCCGCGGGCGACATCGAGGCCATGGAAGCGGTGTGGTCCCGGGCGGAGGACGTCACCTGCATCCATCCCGGATGGCAGGCGCTGCTCGACTGGCCGGCGGTGATGGAGAGCTGGCGCGCGATCCTCGCCGCCCCGCCCTCCATTCGCTGCGTCGCTCCCCGTGCGTTCGTGAGCGGGTCGACGGCCTACGTGGTGTGTCGCGAGCGGCTCGGGAACGGAACCCTGGCGGCGACCAACATCCTGCGCTGGGAAGACGGCGCCTGGCGGATGATTCACCACCAGGCGGGGCCGACGCATTCCGCCGCCCCGGAGGTGAGCAAGCCGGCCGAAACTGCGCTCCACTGACCGGACCGCACGTCTCCCTCGATCGTCGGGCCGGCCGCCGAGAACTCCGTCGGGCCGCGTCCGGAGCCGGAGCGGGGCGCTCGGACGGGCGAAGGCCGGGATCAGCGGCTCCGGCGCACGCGCTCCTCGCCGAGGGCGCGGCGCATGCTTGCGACATCGCCGGGATCGAGCCCGGCCGCAATCGCGCAGTCGAGCACCAGCGGCGCGACCGCGTCGTAGGACGCAGCCACGGAGGACGACACCTCCTCGAGGGCGTGGCGGTGGGCGGCCACGGCGGCGGCGTCGCCCCGGATCACGGGACCGGTGAGCGCGCCGGGCAGGCCGATACGGGCAATGTTCTGGGCGACGGTGCCAATCAGCCCCGCGGCGGCGCGCTCCGCCGCTCGACGCTCGACTCCCAGACCCACGAGGCCGGGTATCACGGCATGCGCAAAGCCCACGCTTCCGCCGGCGACGAGAGCGGCCAGCGCATGATAGGCCGGTCCGTGGATGGGGGCGTTCAGGACGCGGGCTCCCACCGTCGATGCGATGCGCCTCGCAGCCCTTACCGCCTTGCGATCGCCTGCGACCACGAAGGTGGTCTCCTGGAGAAGAGGCGGACGGGCGGGGTCCGCGAATGAGGCGAGCGGGTGCATCGCGCCCACGTGAGCCCCGGCACGGCGGCACGCGGAAAGCTCTTCGGGCGACCGGGCGCCGGCGCAATGAAGCACGCAGGCGCCACGCTGGAGCAGGGGCGCAATACGCCGGGCCACGGATGCAATCGCGGAGTCGGGCACCGCGAGTATCACCAGGTCCGCGTCTCCGAGCGCGCGCCTCGTCAGGCGGCCCCCGCTCACCACCCTCCAGGTGTCCCCGCCCCCCTTCGCGCGCTTCGCGAGTCCCCGCCCGACGCGGCCCTGGCCGACCACCACTACTCTCATCACCGCTCCCGTCCCGGACCGGGTGGGACCGGCCGTTCGTGCCCGCGATTCACGACCCTAACTGTACGCCGAATCGAGGAGTGGATCGGCGCCTCCGACGAGTCGTTCATCGATCGGGCGAATGAGCCGACCTCGCGCACCGGAGCCGGGGGAGCACGAGCACGCCGGGGGAACCCGGACGTCAAGAGGCCCCGCGGGTGGCGGGGCCTCCGTGTGCCTTCAAGACGATTGCCTGTCGCGCTCCGGCTCAGGCGGCGGCGAGCTTCGGCGGGCTGTGATGGTGCCCGCCGTCCTCGGCCTTTTCGACGACGATGCGATGGACGGTGGCTCTGGGCGCGGGGGCAGGCAGCGGCTCGTTCCGGAGCATGGCGTCCACCGCGTCCGGGATCCCGTCGCGCTCGAGCCCGATGTCGCGCAGGAGGCGGTCGTCCAGGCGGGTCAGTCCGTTGATCGCCTGCCGGCGAATCCAGGCCCGGCTCAAGCGCGCGGCCGTCCGGCCGAGGAGGGAGTCGCGGGCACTGCGCGGGGCGACGCCGCGGCTCGCGGCCCGAACCAGGATGTCGGGCTCGCTACGGTCAAGCGCGTCCACCACTTCCGGGATCCGGGTGCGCTCGAGTCCGATGTCGCGGAGCAGGCGATCATCCAGACTGGAGAGCTCCGCGATCGCACGGCTCCGAAGGCGCGCGTCCTTCGCCTTCTCCCAGATTCTCGTGAAGAGTGAGTCACGACCATTCCGTGACGCGGGCACTCTTCCCGCCCGGACGCGGGCGCCGGCCGCCGCGGGGCCGAGCAGCCTCGTGTACAGTCTCAGCTTGGGTTCCAGCAGCATGTACCACATCGGAGCGCCTCCTCTAAGCACGTGTGACGCGACTCGAGATATTGGGGCGTGCCGAGGGACCACGGTAGCTGGGGCTTGTGCTTAAGGGATTGTGGCCAACCCTTAATCCACAAGGATCTTGCTCGGATTCCTCCGACCCTTGCGCCACTTTCCCTTCAGCGGTCGAGCGCGAGACCGAACGCGGAAACCCGAGGTGGCTAGTTTCCGAGCCAGCCCCGATCCTCGCAGTAGCGGCGCAGCTCTTCGGGGGACTCGAAGAGGATGCCCTCGAATCCGAGCGCCGTCGCCGCCGCCACGTTGGCGGCGCTGTCATCGACGAAGACGGTCGAGCGCGCTTCGAGCTCGAATCGCTCGAGTGCGATGACGAAGAGGCGGTGGTCCGGCTTCATGACGCCGTGATCTCCCGCGATGACCGCGCCCGCGAACTCCGCGAGAAATTCGAAGCGCCTTCGCGCGCGGTCGAACTCCTCCCGCGACCAGTTTCCGAGCAGATAGGTGCCGAATCCCCGGGAACGCAGCGCGCGGGCCAGCCGCACCGTGCCTTCGATCGGACCGATCACCATTTCGTCCCATCGCTCATCCCAGGCCCGGACCGCCTCGGAGTAGTCGGGATGCCGCCTGACGAGCTCTTCCAGCACCGCCGCGATCGGCTTCCCCCGGCAGATCTCGCGCTGCTTCTCGATGGTGAACACGTTGGCGAAGAAGTAGCGGAAACGCTCGGAGTCGCCGTTGAAGAGATCCATGTACAGGGGCTCGACGCGCCACTCGATCAGGACTCCGGCAACGTCGAAGAGAAAATTGCCGATCTTCGCCTCAGGCACGTCCAGCTTCCTGTTTTCGCGGCGCGCGGGTGCGAGCGCGGAGCGCAACGACGGGCTCCGGCGCCCTGGAAGCCGGGCGCCGGGACCCGATTCCTGGAGGAGACCCGTTGTCTTCGGGCGCAACGCGGGCGTCCGTGACTCCTCCGGACATTGGAATGATCATCGCATCCACCGACAATCGCGGCCTGCCTCGCAACGGAGTACGTACATGAGCTCGCCCCGCGCCGGCGTTCGGGAAGGCAGCCTGGAAGCTCCTACCCGCCATCCCATCGACTGGAAGAACGAGTCCTTCTACGACGAAGGTTCGCTCTTCGCCGAGCTCGAACGGGTGTTCGACATTTGCCACGGCTGCCGGCGATGCGTCAATCTGTGCCGCTCCTTTCCCACTCTCTTCGACCTCATCGACGAGTCCGAGTCGATGGAGATCGACGGAGTCGACCGGAAAGACTACTGGAAGGTAGTCGAGCACTGCTACCTGTGCGATCTGTGCTACCTGACGAAATGCCCCTATGTGCCTCCGCACGAGTGGAACGTGGACTTTCCGCACCTGATGCTGCGGGCCAAGGCGAGCGGCTACCGCCAGGGACGGGCGAAGCTGCGAGACCGGATCATCACCGACACCGACCGCGTGGGGCGCTTCGCCTCGCTTCCGGTAGTGGTGAACGCCGTGAATGCGGCCAACCGCAGCCCGGCGCTGCGCCAGGCCCTGGAAGTCACGGCGGGGATCAGCGCCGAGGCCCCGCTGCCGCGCTACCATCGACCCGACCTGCGTGCGCGCCTCGAGGGGAGGGAGATCCGTTCCGGCGATGCGCAGGCCGCCGGCCCCACCCGGGGCCGGGTCGCGCTGTTCTCCACCTGTTACATCAATGTCAACGCGCCGCAGATTGGGGAAGACATGCTGAGCGTCTTCGAGCACAACCGGATCGCGGTGAGGCTTCCTACGAGCGAGCGCTGCTGCGCCATGCCCAAGCTCGAGCTCGGAGATCTCGAGGCGGTGGAACGAGCGAAGGACGAGAACGTGCCCGAGCTCGCCCGGCTGATCGACGAGGGATGGGATATCGTCGCCCTCATCCCGTCCTGTGTCCTGATGTTCAAGCAGGAGCTGCCGCTGATGTTCCCCGACGATCCCCTGGTCGCCAAGGTGCGCGATTCGATGTTCGACCCCTTCGAGTACCTCGCGCACCGTCACCGGGCGGGGCTGCTGCGCACCGATTTCCACCGCCCCCTCGGCCGGGTCGCCTACCAGGTCGCCTGCCACCAGCGCGTGCAGCGAATCGGGCCGCGCACTCGCGACATCCTTTCCCTGGTGCCGGATACTGAAATCGAGACGATCGAGCGCTGCTCGGGTCACGACGGCACCTATGCGGTCAAGGCGGAAACGAGGGCCGCATCCATGAGGATCGTGCGCCCCATCGCAGGGCAGGTAGAGCGCCAGGAGCCCGACCACGTGACGAGCGACTGTCCGATGGCCGGCGATCACATCGCCCACGCCAGCGGCGAACGCGTCTTCAGGCACCCGATGAGCCTGCTGCGCGAAGCCTACGGAATCTGAGCACGATGAACATCGCTCTCCCCCGCGAGCTTGCCGACTTTCGCAGCGAGGTGCGCGCCTTCATCGAGGAGCGACTGCCCACAGACCTCCGCGAGAAGGTGCAGCGCAACCTGGGACTGGCGAGGGACGACTACCTTCGCTGGCAGGACATCCTCGCCGCCAGGGGGTGGCTCGCCTACACGTGGCCGGCGGAACACGGCGGCCCGGGCTGGTCGCCCCTGCAGCGCTACCTCTTCGAGGAGGAGATGGGCCGCGCATGCGCACCGCGCCCGGTTCCCTTCGGGGTGAAGATGCTCGGTCCGGTGATCTACACCTTCGGCAGCGACGCCCAGAAGACGAAGTACCTGCCGGCGATCGCCGCCAACGAGACATGGTGGTGTCAGGGCTACTCGGAGCCGAACGCGGGTTCCGATCTGGCTCGCCTGGGGACGCGGGCGGTCCGCAGCGGCGACCACTACATCGTCAACGGCTCCAAGACCTGGACCACCACCGCCCAGTGGGCGGACCGGATGTTCTGCCTCGTGCGCACCGACCCGGCGGCGAAACGGCAGGAGGGCATCTCCTTCCTGCTCGTCGACATGAAGGAGCCCGGGATCGAGGTCGTGCCCATCGTCACCTTCGACGGCGGGCGGGAGATCAACAGCGTTTACCTCCGGGACGTGAGGGTGCCGGCCGAAGATCTCGTCGGCGAAGAGAACCGGGGATGGACCTACGCGAAGTTCCTGCTCGGGCTCGAGCGTTTCGGAATCGCCGGCATTGCCGCGTCCAAGGCGCGCCTGGCCTGGCTCCAGGGCATCGTTCGCGAGCGCCGCGAGGGGGAAGCGTCACCGGCCGGAGACCGGGACCTCGCGCGTTCGATCGCCGAGACCGAGATCGAGCTGCGCGCGCTGGAGCACGCCGAGCTGCGCGCCCTGATGCGTGCCGAGCAGGGCGAATCGCCGGGCGTGGAGGCGAACATTCTCAAGATCCGTGGCACCGAGCTGCAGCAGAGGATCTCGGAGCTCCTCGTGGTTGCGCTCGGCGTCTACGCTTCCCCTTTCCTGCCCGGATCGATGGAGCCGGGATGGAACGAGGCCCCGATCGGCCCGGACCACGCGCCCGGCCTCGCGCCCGCGTACTTCAACATGCGCAAGACTTCCATCTACGGCGGCACGAACGAGATTCAGCGAAACATCATCGCGAAGATGGCCCTGGGACTGTAGCCCCCATGTCGTCACCGCTCACGCCCCCGGCCCCCGCGAAGGCGAATACTCCGGCATGACCAGACTCACCCGCTCCGACCTCTTCACGCTCGAGGCCTACGCCGCCGAACGCCCCGCCTTCCGCGCCCGGGTGCTTGCCCACAAGCGCAGCCGACAACTCCCCATCGGTCCCCACGCCACCCTCTACTTCGAAGACCGACTGACGATCCACTACCAGGTCCAGGAGATGCTGCGCATCGAGCGCATCTTCGAATCGGACGCGATCGAGGAGGAGCTCGAAGCCTACAACCCTCTGATTCCGGACGGCCGGAACCTGAAGGCGACCTTCATGCTCGAGTATCCGGACGCGGACGAACGCCGAGCGGCCCTGGCAAGGCTCGGAGGCATCGAGAATCGGGTGTGGATTCGGGTGCGCGGCTGCGACGCGGTGTTCGCCGTCGCGGACGAGGACCTCGAGCGCAGGGACGAGGAACGCACGGCGGCGGTGCATTTCCTGCGCTTCGAGCTGAACGACGCGATGGCGAGGCGCCTGAAGAGCGGCGGCGCGCTCGCGGCCGGCATCGACTTCGACCGGTACCGCCATGAAGTGGATCCGGTGAACAGCGCGGTCCGCGATTCGCTCGCCGCGGACCTGGCCTGAGCGCCCCCCTTCAGCGCGCAACGACCACCGAGGAGAGACCCGTGACCACGGCGTCATTGCCGCTCGAGGACTACCAGGTCCGCTTTTCCGGCTCTGCCGCGCTCCACGGGAGAGCGGCCGAGGTGCTCGCCGGAGGCGCCGCGCACGACCTTTGGGACACCCACCCTTTTCCCGTCTACTTCGAGCGGGCCAAGGGTCCCTACAAGTGGGACCACGAGGCGGGTCGCACGCGCGCACACCGGGCGCCGGCACGTCATCAAGTTCGACGGCCACTTCCACGGCTGGGTATCCTCCACCCACGACGAACAGGTCATCGACGAAGCCATCGGCGGCTTCGAACGGGCGTTGCGCCGCGTGCGCGGGGACCTGGCAAGGGCGATCACGCACGCCGCGCCCTGACACGCGGAACCCCTTCAGTCGCCCGGGAAACGCCTGCGCAGATTCCTGCGCCGGCGTCATCCGTGCCGGCTAGAAGCGACGGCCTCCTCCACCACCGCCGCGTCGGGGACGGTCCAGCGCTTCGTTGATGCGCAGGGGACGGCCGCCGAAGTCCTGGCCGTTCAACTCCGATATTGCTCTCTCCGCGTTCTCCTTCGACATCTCGACGAAAGCGAAGCCGCGAGAACGGCCGGTATCCCGCTCAGTGATCAGATTGACCGAATGAGTCTCTCCAATGGCGGAAAACAGCTCACGAACATCTTCTTCAGAGGCAGACCAGGGAAGGTTGCCGACGTATAGCTTCATACTTATAGCTCCAAGCACGCAGCCGGAATTATGTCGCAAACACGCAGCCGGGTGGGCTCCCATTCAGATTGCCGGACGACACGAGCGGCATCGCCACCAGGCGTCCACGAGGTTCGACCTCGCTTCGAACGCGACGAACGTTGACGACTACGGCTGAATAAGAGTACCTCTCACCGGACGGCAGGTCTCGGCAAGCGCAGTATAGGGACAGCAAACGCAAAAGAACACCAGTGATACGCGCAATGCGGGGCTCGTCAATTCCGGCCTCGAGCAGGTTCCCGGCAAAGCAGTATGTTGACCGCGATCAGGCTCATCGCGAGCTCTCCGCGCTGATTGGTGACCTCGATCCGCGTGCGCATCACTCCACGGTCCGGCTTGGATCGGGAACGGCGCGTATCGAGCACAATTGCCCGCACCGACAGCACGTCGCCGGGTCGAACGGGGAGATGCCAGCGAAGCTCGTCGACCGCGGGCGCCCCCAGGCTCGCAACCTTCGAGACGAAGTTGTCGGCGAGGAGCCGCATCATCAGCGCGGCGGTGTGCCATCCGCTCGCGATCAGGCCGCCGAAGAAGGTGTTCCTCGCCGCGCATTCGTCGACGTGGAAGACCTGCGGATCGTAGCGACGGGCGAACTCGATCACTTCATCCTTGTCGACCCGCACGCTTCCGACCTCGTGCACGTTTCCCGCGCGGTAGTCCTCGAAGTAACGCTCCGGGATCGCGATGTCGTCAACTGGTGTCATGTGCCCGCCATTGCCGGAACCGGCGTCGTTGCCGCGCGAGAGTGCGCCGAGCCTACACTGAAGGACCGCACCCCGTCCCGCGCGTTCATGCCATGACCCAAGCACGGCGCATGCGAGGATCCCTCGACTCCCGCCGGAGCGGCGCCCGAGCGAGCGCATCGAGGTACGCGCCATGGCCTTCTGGTAGAGTCGCCGAAGAGTTCCCGCTCGCAGGAGTTTCACCATGGCCCAGGTGCGCGCAAGCGACGAGTTTCCTCTCTTTGATCTGTCCGCCCATCCGCTCGACCCCTTGAGCGGAGAAGAGCTGGAGCGTGTCGTGGCGATCGTGCGTCGGGACCAGGCGCAGGGTGCACAGACGCTCTTCGAGACCGTGACCCTGCACGAACCGGACAAGGAGACGGTTCGCGGCTTTGCACCGGGCGGGGCCTTCCCCCGCGAGGCTTTCGTCGTGGTGCTCGACCGCCGCACCGCGCGCACCTACGAAGGAGTCGTGTCGCTTTCCGAGGATCGGGTGCTCTCCTGGAAGCACGTGGAAGGCGTGCAGATCCGGGTGCTCGCGGAGGAGATGGACGAGATTCAGGACCTCGTCAAGTCGAACCCCGACTACGTGGCAGGTCTGCGCCGGCGCGGCATCGAGGATCCCGACAAGGTGATCTTCGAGGGCTTCGGCACCGGGAACTTCGGGGCGGAAGAGGAGCGCACCCGGCGCCTCACGCGACCCCACTCGTACTACGTGGAGAATCCGGGGGACAACCCCCACGCGAGGCCCATCGAGAACCTGGTCCCGGTGGTGGACCTTCTGGAAAAGAAGGTGCTGCGGGTCGAGGACGGCGAGGTGCTTCCGATTCCTCCCGACCCCGGTCACTATCGCGCCGAGGCGCAGGCGAGCCTCCGTCCGCCGCTCGCCCGCCTGGAGATCACGCAGCCCGACGGGCCGGACTTCCGCGTGGAAGGCCATGCGGTCACCTGGCACAACTGGTCCTTCCGCGTCGGATTCACGCCCCGTGAAGGCCTGGTGCTGCATACCCTGAGCTACCGCGACGCCGCCGGAGAGCGTCCCGTCGTCTACCGCGCATCGCTGAGCGAGCTCGTGGTGCCCTACGCCGAGACCTACGGCGACCACTATCGCAACCACTCCTTCGATCTCGGGGAGTCGGGGCTCGGAGTCTGCGTGAATTCACTCTCGCTCGGCTGCGACTGCGTGGGCGAAATCCACTACTTCGACGTGGACATGGCGAACGGCTACGGAGAGGCGGTGCATTACCCGAACGCCATCTGCATGCACGAGGAAGACTACGGAGTGCTCTGGAAGCACAGCGATCTCAAGCGGCGCAGCTCGGAAGTGCGCCGTTCGCGCCGTCTCGTCGTCTCCTCCTTCTACACCGTGGGCAACTACGACTACGGCATTTTCTGGTACCTCTACCTCGACGGGTCCATCGGGTTCGAGGCGAAGCTGACCGGCGTGCTCTACTGCCGCGCCGCGGCCGACGACGAATCCCCGAAGTACGGGCGCCTCGTCGCTCCCAACCTGAACGCGATGGTGCACGAGCACTACTTCAACGTGCGCCTGGACATGAGCGTCGACGGCGACGCCAACTCGGTGCTGGAGGTGGAGGCGGACCTCGTCCCCACCGGCCCCGGCAACCCGCACGGCAACGCACACGGCGTGCGTGAAACGCTCATCGAGTGCGAGGCGGACGCAGCCCGCGACATTCGCCCGGAGCTCGGCCGCTACTGGAAGGTGATCAATCGCTCGAGGACCGGCGCGGGAGGCGGGCATCCCGGATACCGCCTCGTGCCGGGCGCAAACGTGAAGCCGATGCACCAGCCCGGCTCTGCGTTCATGAAACGCGCTCCCTTTGTCGCCCACGATCTGTGGGTGACCGCCTTCGACCCCGCCGAGAAGTACGCCCCGGGCGATTACATCACCCAGAGCGAGGGAGAGCCGGGGCTGCCGGACTGGGTGCAGGCGAAGCGCAACCTGGTCGATACGGACGTGGTGCTCTGGTACACGATGGGCCTCCTGCACATTCCTCGACCCGAGGACTATCCGGTCATGCCGGTGGAGTACACCGGCTTCACGTTGAAGCCGAACGGCTTCTTCGATCGCAACCCCGCGCTGGACCTCGCACCGCCCCGTCATTGCGGGACCTGAGAGGAGCGAAGGACGCGCCCGGGTCTGCCGGAGAGCGTCCCTTCGCCCGTCGGCACTCTCCGAAACCTGATGCCCGAATCGGCGGGGGTGCGGACTGACCCACGAGCATGAGTACGAGCACGTGCACTACGACGAGCTCGGCAACGAGGTCATCGAAGAGCACCGGCATTCGCTGTTCAGGGCGGATCGCCGCGAGTTGCGCAGTGTCGGCATCGACATCGGCTCGACCACCTCGCACCTGATCTTCTCCACCCTCGTGCTGCGACGGCAGAGCGCGGCGCTCTCCAGCCGCTTCGAGGTGGCGGAACGCCGCGTGGACTACGCATCGCCGATCATGATCACGCCCTTTGCCGGCGGGACTTCCATCGACACCGGGCGCCTGTCGGCATTCTTCGAGCGGGCCTACGCCGAGAGCGGCACGCGGGCCGACGAAGTGGACACCGGCGCCGCCATCACCACCGGGGACGCGGCCCGCAAGGACAACGCGCTGGCGATCGTTCGCCTCTTCTCCGAGCGCGCGGGCCACTTCGTGTGCGCGAGCGCGGGACCGGTCCTCGAGGCGAGAATGGCCGCCTACGGCTCGGGCGCGATCATGCGCTCGCTGCACGGAGACGACTCGCCGAGCGTTCTGAACATCGACGTGGGCGGAGGCACCTCCAAGCTGGCGGTGGTGAGAGCGGGGCGCATCGAGGCGGTGGCAGCCGTCAACGTCGGGGCCCGCCTGCTCACTCTCGACGAAGACGGGGTGATAGTGACGCTCGAAGAGGCCGCCTCGGTCTGCGCGCGGCACCGCGGGCTCGATCTGCGATGCGGAGATCCCGCGGACGAGGAGAGCCTGCGCGCACTGGCCACCGCTCTCGCTGAGTCGTTGCTGGAGGTCGCCGCCGGAGGGGGACTCTCGCCTCTCGCGTCCGAGCTCATGATCACCGAGCCCTTCGCCAAGCGGGGTCCCGTCGACATCGTGTTCTTCTCGGGCGGGGTGTCGGAGTACTTCTACCGGGAGACTTCGGAAGGTTACGGCGACATCGGCGCCCGGCTCGCGGACGCCATTCGCGAACGCAGCGCCCGCGCCCTTCCCGAGGCGAAGATCGAGCTTTCCCGGGAACGCATACGCGCGACGGTGATCGGCGCCTCCCAGTTCACGGTGCAACTGAGCGGCAACACCATCCACATCGCCAATCCCGCGCTGCTGCCGCTGCGCAGCCTGAGAGTGGTCATGACCGATCTCGAGCGGGTGGAGCTCCACGCGGACGCGATCGCGAAAGCGATCGAGGAGAGCTTCTCCCGGGTGGGAGTGGAACCGGGCGAAGAGTCCGTTGCGCTCGCCCTTCACTGGCCCCACGGTCCGGAGTACGCGCACCTCGAGGCCCTGTGCGAAGGCATTGCGGGAACCCTCTCGGCCGGCGTGCAGGCGGGCCAACCGGTGGTGGTCGTGCTCGACGCCGACGTGTCGCGCCTGGTCGGCGAGAATCTCTCCCGCGCGCTCGGCCGCTACCGGGACATCATCTGCATCGACGGCGTGCAGCTCCAGGACTTCGACTACATCGACATCAGCCGGGAACACGAACACACCCGCACCGTGACCGTGGTGATCAAGTCCCTGGTCTTCAGCGGCTGAAGGCCGGCGCCGGGCGCATTCCTTTCCGGGCGATGCTCCCGACCGGGGCCTCAGGCCCGGCGCTCAGGAGGAGCCACGGCCGCGGAAGCGCCCTTCCCGGACGAAGGGGTAGACCCGGGTGATGTCGGCGTTGGGCTCGGCGTCCTCGAGTCGCCTCCACAGCGCGTGAATCGACGGCGCCAGCACCCGCTCGCCGCCCTCCGCCTCCAGCGCCTCGATGTAGAGGCGCAGGTCCTTCTCCAGCAACCGCGAGGTGAAGCCCGTATCGTAGGTTCCGGGCAGGATCCGGTTCGGAAACTTGTCCGCGGTGGCGCTGTTGCGGCCGGACGAGGCGTTCAGCACCTCGATCATGGTCGCCATTTCGAGCCCATGGCGCTCTCCCAGGGCGATCGCTTCGCTCGTCGCGGTCATCGCCACCGCGGAGAGGAAGTTGTTGAGCAGCTTCATCGCCTGCCCCAGGCCCGGCGCCCGGCCCACGTGAACCACGTTCGCGGCCATGCCTTCGAGCACGGGAGTGTAGCGGGCGAAGGCCGCATCGGATCCCGAGAACATCACCGCTACCGTCCCCTTGCGCGCCCCGGACACTCCGCCCGAGACCGGCGCGTCCAGGTAGCCGATGCCGGCCTCCGCCAGGCGTGCGTGAAGCTCCCGCGCGGCGGCGATTCCCACGGTGGAGGTGTCCAGGACGCAGCGGACCCGGGCACCGGGTGCGCCGATCATCTCCTCGGCCACCCTGCGCACGGCATCGCCGTCCGGCAGGCTCAGGATCACCGTGTCCGCGCCCCGCGCCACCTCCCGGTTGTCGGCGGCCACGGCGGCCCCGGGAGGAGCCCGCTCCCGGGTGCCGGCAGCGTCGTGAACCAGCAGGCGGCGGCCGGCGCGAGCGAGGTTCGCGGCCATGGGGGCGCCCATGTTGCCCAGGCCGATGAAGCCGAAGGCCACTTCTTCGACCGGGGTCACCGCGCTCTCGGCGTCCGTGGACGGAGCGCGCGACGACCGTGCCGGCCGAGCCGGACATCGTGGTTCCACGAGAGCGGCGACACCCGGCGTCAGGTTTCCGCCGGCGGCGTGTCGTAGCGCCACAGGTCCAGCGGTCTCGGCTCGGCGCCGTTGCGGCGGAGCTCGGCGCTGAAGACCTCGAGGATCTCCTCGTCCTCGTCCTCGTACTCGATCTGGTGCCCGCCGGTCCGGGTGCTCGTGTCCGCCGCTCCGAAGTAGTCCACCACCACCCGCCAGGTCCCGTAGTGCACCGCGAAGTAGCGCGAAGGCTCCGGGCCGGTGTTGAAGTGCTGATGGAACCACATGTCGGGAGGAGCGAAGAGGGAGCCCGGCCCCCAGTCGAGCTTCTGCTTGGACCGGCCTTCCTCCCACATCAGGGAGAAGCCCGTGCCGCTCAGGATGAGGATGTGCGCGCCCGGCCCGTGGCGATGAGCCTTCTTGTAGGTCCCCACTGGAAACTCGGCGCAATGCGACTGCATCGTGTTGTTGGCCATCTCGAACATGACCGCCTTGCTCTCCGACCCCCCGCCCCTCCAGCTATAGTCCTTGAGGGTGAAGCTCGTGACATCCGGAATGAAGTTGCTGCGCCACACGAGGTTGGGGAGCGCCTCGCCCTTGCCGCTGAAGTAGTCCTCCTCTCCGCTGAAGCGATCTTCGAACGCGTGGTCGCAGTTGAACATGTAGCCCTCGCTTCGGAAGAGATTGAACATGACCGGAGCGGTGCTCACCACCAGCATGCGCACCGGCTCTTCCGCGCTGCCGTTGAAGTGCTGGCGCCACGCGTTCAGCGGCGGACAGAAGACACTGCCCGTCTGCCACTCGAAGGTCTGCTTCCGGCCGCCCGGGAGCCAGATGGTGGTGGCTCCCCGCCCGGAGAGCACCACGTACTCCTCCTCGAACATGTACTTTTCCGGCTCCGTGTTGCCGGTCGGCGGGATCTCGATCACGTAGGCGTCGAGCGACTGTTCGCCGCCCCGGAGCCCGAGGAAGGCGCCCGGGACTCCCTTTCGGGCCCAGCTCCGAAGCGGCAGCTCGCCGCGAAGGTCGGAGACGATGAGTCCTCCCAGAATCGGGACCCCTTCGCGCGCTCGCCACTGCTCGTAGAACGACGGCTCCCTCTTCACCGCGGGTCCCGCCGGCACCCGCTGCCCCCCTTCGCTCATCTCGGTGCTCCCCCGTCGTGTCGGATCGCCGGACGCCGCGCCCGCGCGCCTGCATGCGCCGCGCTCCCGCCTTGCGTCTCCGCCCGCAACGCCCGGGAGAACGCCATCCGGGCAGAGCCCGGGTGCGCCGCGTTCGCCCGGGAGGATACGAGGATCCCGGTCATTGCGACCCCTCCCCTCCCAGCACCACCCGGGCGACCTTCGCGGCGTGGCGAACCTGCGCGGTGCACGCGCTGGCGGCGGCCTGCGCGTCGCGCTTCTTCACCGCGGCAATGATGCGGCGATAGTTTCGCACCCCCGTGCGCGTGTGAGACTCGCTCCCGCGGCGGGTGGTGGTCGCCCGCAGGTAGTGCATGCGCGCCCGCAGCGTGCGAATGAGCGACGCGGCAATGGCGTTTCCGCACCCTTCGAAGAGCAGGCCGTAGAAGGTGTCCAGCCGGTCCGGCACCACGTGAACATCTCCCTGCACCGCGGCTTCAATCATTTCCTCGCCGGCGCGGGCGAGCGCGTCGACGAGCTCGTCGCTCGCACGCTTCACGAAGAGACGAGCGGCCAGTCCTTCGAGGGCTTCGCGCACCTCGTAGATCTGCATCGCATCCTCGAGGCTCAAGGACGTAACCACCGGCCCCCGATTCGGAATCGTCTCGATCAGTCCCTCGGACTCGAGTTGCCGCAGGGCTTCGCGTACCGACGTGCGGCTCACGCCGGTCAACTCGCAGAGCTCGCGCTCGATGAGGCGCTCCCCCGGCGCAAAGAACTGGTTGAGGATGGACTCGCGGAGGCGCTCCACGGTCTTCTCGCGCAACGTCTCCCGGGTCCTGCTGACCCGAAGCGCGGACGCATCCCGGCTTGGTCTCGACCTCACGCGACTCCCTCCCCGGGCGCAGTTTACGCTCTGCCGGCCGCCGCTGCGCCAGGAACCGCATCGGGTGCGACGAGTCCGGTCGCGTTCCGGACCGGAATCAGCCAGCGCCCGCGGCCATCGCGCGTTCCGACTCCCCCTTCCGGAGCTCCGGAATCACGTGCTCGCCGAGCAGCTCGACGCAGCGCAGCACCTTGTCCTGAGCAAGCCCCTCGTGGGCGATGGAAGCGGCCAGGGTCCCGACTCCGGTCACTTCCCCGAGCTCCTGGAGCTGCTCCACCACATCCCGGGGCGAGCCCGCGATCAGGCAACGGTTCCAGAGGAAATCCCAGTCCAGGGAGGTATCCGGGCCCGCCACCTCTCCCGGATCGAGGAAGGCCTGAATGGCGCGCCAGGGGTCCGCCGCCCGGTAGCGCATCATGTTGACGAAGAGCGCCTCGTAGTCCCGTCGGGCTTCCTCCATGGTCGGCGCCACGTACACCTGCCGCAGCACCCCCCAGTCCCCTCCGGGATTGGGGCAGGGGTCCCCGCCGCGACGGCGCACGATCTGGTACTTCGCTATCCACTCCCGCAGCTTGCGCGCGGTCTGCCGCCACGCCACCGGCTTGAGATCCAGCTCCGCAGCGACCTCCGCCGACCCTTCGGTGGATATCGCCATCCAGAAGGGCGGGTGCGGCTTCTGCCAGGGCCCCGGCACCATGCGCAGCCGGTACACCTCGCCATCCCGTATCCAGCGCGGATCGTCCTCGAAGCCCTTGCGGCTCGACCACGACACGCCCGGGGGAGGAAGCTCGTAGTACTCGCCGGAATGGCTGAAGAAGTCCTCGGTGAGCGCTTTCCTCACGACTTCGAGGCCTTCGGCGAACACCGCCCGCGAACCTTCCGGGCGCCGCGGGTCCGCCGCGGGGTTGAAGGTCACCACCTCGTGGGGCTGGCTCGCGCGGCCGAAGCCTATCTCCAGGCGGCCCTGCAGCATCTGGTCGAGCAACGCGATGTTCTCCGCCACGCGCAGGGGGTGCCAGAGCGGGAGGATCACCACCGCGGTGCCGAGGCGGATTCGCGTGGTGCGGCTGCCCAGGTCCGCCGCGACCAGGAACGGATTCGGCAGATTGTCCCGTCCGTTCGCCCCGAAATGGTGTTCGGCGAGCCAGAACGCGTCGAATCCCGCCTGCTCGCTGAGCCGGACCTGTTCGCGGGCATTGTCGAGAAGCTGCGCGTAGCTCTGCGCGAATCCCGGATTCTCGAAGGTGGTGTTGAAGACGAATCTCACTATGGGGTCCTCCCGGACTGGGATGATCCCGAGAAGCAGGGGGCTCCCCGGGGCGGGTTCACGCAACCCTGCCGCCGGGAGAGATCCGGCCATCGCCGGCAGGGGTGCGATGTCCAGGAAAGATTGTATGTGAATATTCTTGTCTGCGACACCTATGCGACCCCTTCGGATCTGCGCCCTTCCCGCCACCGCTCGCCGTCCCCGCGGCGCCGACAGGCGCCCGGCAAGGCGGGCAGCGGCCACCATCCCGCCCTGCCCCGAGGCGCTCGCGCGCGGCAAGGGACGGCATTCCGGCGCTTTCCGGAGAAGCGCGATCCTCCGCGATAGAATGACGGCTCCGGAAGGACCCGGGCCACGCGCGCATCGTGCGATGACGCCTCGTTCCGGGAGGAAACGGGGCGGCCGCGGGCCGACGAGGGACGTGCAGCCCGATGAGCATTGGACTCCATCGCGCGAACGACGGCGGCGTGGCGACACGGCTGCGGAAGCCCCGATCTCCGCCGAGCGGCGAGGTGTCCTCCACCGCCCCGACTTGTCGCGTACCCCGCACGAAGGCGGGAACCGAACGCCGCGCGCGCGGAGCGCCCTCGGACTTCGTGCGCCGGGCCGCCCTGACGGCGGGCGCCTCGTGCACGCTCGTGCCCGCGCCCGCGCTCGCCGCGCTGACCACCGAGATGCAGTTCGTCCTGAGCAGCTTCTCCTTCCTCTTCTGGGGCGCGCTCGTGATGTGGATGTGCGCGGGCTTCATGATGCTGGAGGCGGGATCGGTGCGCACCCGAAACGCTTCGGTAATCTGTCTCAAGAACATCGGCCTGTACTCCATCGCCGGACTGGCCTTCTACCTGATCGGCTACAACATCATGTACATCGGGGTCGAGGAGGGCGGCTGGTTCGGCACCCTCGACCTTCTCTACGGCACCAGCGACGAGGAAAAGGCCCTGCTCGCCGGAGACGAGTCCGGGGCCGCCGCGGTCATGGGGCGCGGTCATTCCGCGATGTCCGAGTGGTTCTTCCAGATGGTGTTCGTGGCATCGACCGGTTCCATCGTGTCGGGCACGCTCGCCGAGCGGGTGAAGCTGTGGCCCTTCTTCGCATTCATCGCGTTCCTGACCGCGGTCCTCTATCCCGTCGTCGGCGCCTGGACCTGGGGCGGGGGCTGGCTGGACGCGATGGGGTTTCAGGACTTCGCGGGCTCGAGCGTCGTTCACTCGACCGGAGGATGGGCGGCGCTCGCCGGAGTCCTCGTGGTGGGAGCGCGCGAGGGCAAGTTCCGGGCCGACGGGAGCGTCAAGGTGACCCCACCCAACAACGTGCCGGCGGTGACGCTCGGCGTGTTCATCATCTGGCTCGGCTTTCTCGGATTCAACGGCGGCTCGCAGCTCGCGCTGAACGGCGTGACCGATGCGGTGACGGTCAGCAACATCCTCGTCAACACGAACCTCGCATCCGCGGCGGGCGTCCTGACCGCCCTGGCGCTTTCACGGCCGCTCTTCGGGCGGGTCGACCTGCTCGCGTCCCTCAACGGAGCCATCGGCGGGCTCGTGGCGATCGCCGCGGGTCCCGACCTGACGGACCACCACGTCGCGCTGCTCATCGGCGCCGTCGGCGGCGGCGTGTGCGCAGCCGGCATCAAGCTGCTGCAGCGCCTGCGGATAGACGACGAAGTGGGCGCGATTCCCGCTCACATGGGCGCCGGCGTGTGGGGGACGCTCGCCGTGTGCATCGCGGCCGGCGGCGACCCGCTCGTGCAGATCACCGGCATCGTGGCGATCGGCGCCTTCGTTTTCGGCGCCTCGCTCCTCGTATGGCACCTCATCGACAGGACCGCGGGCGCGCGCATCAGCCACCGGGTCGAAGAGCTGGGCCAGGACACCGCCGAGCTCGGAATCGAGTCCTTCCCCGAGTTCTTCCTGACGCGAGACGACGGAGCGTCCCGAAGCGGAACCCCGCGCCGGCAGAGGCCGCGTTAGCCGACGGGCATCACCCGTTCGGGGCAGGGGCCGGAAGACCCCGGCAGAGGCGCTGTGCCTTCCTGCGGGTAGAAACGCCCCGCCCTTCTCGCCATCTCCGAGAGCAGCGGCGCCGGTCTGAATCGCTCGCCGCGCTGCGCCGCCCAGGCCTCGAGGCGATCCACCACGTAGGCGGCCCCGAGCGCGTCCACGTATCGAAAGGGCCCGCCGAGAAAGGCGGGAAAACCGGCCCCGAAGGTGGCGCCGACATCGCCGTCGCGCGCGCTGCGCACGATCCCTTCGCCGAGACAGTGGGCGGCCTCGTTGATCATCGCGAGCGTGCACCGCTGCGCGATCTCTTCGGCGGGCCGGGTCAGCGCGGGCCAGGCCCGCACGACAGGGTAGACCGATCCGTCGACCGCTCCCCGTCTTTCCCTCCGGCGGATCTCGTAGTTGTAGAATCCGCGCCCGTTCCGGCGACCGAGGCGACCGTCCGCGATCAGGCTCGCCATCGCCGCGGCAGGGCGCATGCGTTCGCCGAACGCGTCGTGCAGGAGGCGGCTCACTCCCGCGCCGACGTCGAGCCCGAGGTCGTCGAGACGCGCGAATGGGCCGACAGGGAATCCGAAGTCGGTGAGCGCCCAGTCGATGCTCTCGATCGCGACGCCTTCGCAGAGCTGCCGCAGCGCCTCGTCGAACCACGGGGCGAGGATCCGGGCGCAGTAGAAGGCGGGACCGTCGCGCACCACGATGACCGTCTTGCCCTGGCGCCGGCCGAGCTCGGCGCAGGCCGCGACCGCCCGGGAGGAGCTCTGTTCGCCCGCCACCACCTCGAGAAGGAGCATGCGCTCCACCGGCGGGGAGTAGCGCATGCCCACCACGTTCTCGGGATGCGGGCAGGAGGAGGCGAGGAGAGCGACGGAGTGAAGCGCGAGGCTCGAAGCGTAGACGACACGACCCGCCGCAAAGCCTTCCAGCTCGGCAATCACGCGGCGCTTGTGCTCCAGCGAACCCGGCTCGGCGTCGATGACGAGCCCCACGTTGCGCAGCCGCTCGCTGCCGATTACCGGGCGCACCCGGTTCAGCACGGCTTCGCCTCGGGCCGGGGGCAAACGTCCGTGCCGCACCTGCGCATCGAGCACCGCGCGCAGCCGGGCCATCCCCCACTCGCGCGACGTGGCGTCGCGAGCGGCGAGCCGCACCTCCACGCCCGCCTGCATCGCGCTCACGCAGGCGATTCCGGCCCCGGTTGCACCGGCGCCGAGCACGCCTACCGCGTCCAGGGGCCGGAACGTGTCCGGCGATTCCACGCGCCCCAACGCCTCCCGGGCGGCGAACAGGCGCACCAGCTCTCTCGACCCGGCGCTCGAGGCGAGCGCTCCGAAGGTCTCGGCTTCGAGCTCGAGGCCCGCCGCGGGTCCCCCGGCAAAACCGCCACGGACCGCGTCCAGCAGGCGGCGCGGCGCCGGGTTGTTGCCCCGGCTCCGTGCCCTCGCGCGCCGCTTCAGGCGAGCGAAGTAGAGCGCGCGTCCGACGGGGTTGCGCGCAAGCAGCGATTCACGCAAGCGACGGATGCCGAAAGCGGGGGCTCGTCGCCGGCGCGCAGCCGGCCCGTGCGGCAGACCCCGGACGAGAGCGAGCGCATCTTCCAGCAAGCCCTCTCCGGCGCAGAGACGGTCGACGAGCCCGCAGCGGAGCGCGGCCGCCGCGCCGATCTCGCGACCGCTGAGGAGAAGGTCGAGCGCGGCCTCGACTCCGACGAGACGGGGCAGGCGGACGGTGGTCCCTCCGGCCGGCACCAGGCCGTGGTGGATCTCGGGCAGTGCGAAGCGGGTGCGCTCGTCGCCGCTCGCCACGCGCGCCACCGTCGCGAGAACGAAGGCCAGGGGACGTCCCCGGCAGGGTCCCCGCACGGCGCCGACGCTCGGCACCGCAAGCGAGGCGATCCGCGCGGCGAGAGCCTGAGTCCGGCGTGCGATGGCGGCGCCTTCGGCCGGTTCCCGCAGATTCTCCAGCTCGGCAAGGAGAGAGCCGGACACTCCATCTTCGGACCCGATGGCAGCGAAGACCAGCCCCGCAAGCGCCGGCCACCGCTCGAGGTCCTCGAGCCCGGCCTCGAGCTCGTCTTCGGCGTCCTGCGGGCCGCACGATGCGGCCCGCAGGGACTCCTCGTCCCACGAGACGACGGCGATGCCGTCGCCTCGCCTGTCGATGGTGAGCGCGGCGCCTCCGGCTCCGGCCTCAGTCACGCCTCGTCACGCTCTCGGCCACACGCGCGGAAACACCGACTCGACGTCGATCAGGCAGTCGCCGGGCTTGAAGTCGTGGCCGGTGATGTGCGGCTCCACGTCTCCCGGACGCTCACCGTACACCGCATCGTCGCCGAGCCAGGTCGCCTGCAGCGCTCGCCGGCGACGAGTGGCGGACGGGTTGCCTCGCGCACCGTGCAGCATCATGGGATGGAAGACGACGACGTCGCCGGGCTCCATGTCGAAGGACATGATGTCGAACTCGTCGCGTCGGCTCTCGATGTCCGGCACCGGCACGTAGGCGCCCGCATCCTCGCCGAAGGAGATGTCCCGGCCGTCGTTCAGCATGCGCCGCTCGAAGCGCTGGGTCCAGCGGTGCGCGCCCCGGACCGTGTGCAGGGAGGCGTCGGCGCTGACGGGATCGATCGGAATCCACATCACCAGGGCCTGCTCGCCATCAACGTTGTAGTAGACCTGGTCCTGGTGCCACGCGCTCGCCTTGCAGGTTCCCGGCTCCTTGACGAAGAGCCCGTCGAAGAAGAAGGCGACGCGTTCGGAGCGCATCAGGCGCGCCGCCACCGCGCCCGCCGGGCTCTCGAGGGCGAATCGGCGCAACTCCGGGATGCGCCGCCACATGTAGTAGTCGGTGTAGAAGAACCCGGGATCGTCGGGCGGGGACTGCACGCGACCGTAGGGGCCGGGATCGCGCAGGTCGTGCTCGATGCCGCGCTCGATCAGATCCAGCCACTTCGACTCGAACACCTGCCGCAGGCAGCACGCGCCATCTCGTTCGTATGCGTCTACGTCGGCGTCGCTCACTCTCGCGAGCGCCCGCCTGATCTCGGCATCCACCGCGTCACCCCTTCGCCGCCTTCGCGATTTCCCGGACCCAACACTACAATCGAGCGCGGTCTTCTCTCAAGGAGCACTGGCGGCAGATGATCAGGCGCGCGCGCGACCTCGAGACCATCTGCGGCGCCGGACTGTGCATCGGCTGCGGGCTGTGCGAGAGCGTGGCCGGCCGGGAGGCGGTGGAGATGCGCCTCGTCTCGCCCGGATTCCTGCGTCCCAGGCGGAAGGCTCCCATTCCGGCCGGGACGATGGCGAAGATCCTGGAAACCTGCCCCGGGGTCGTCATCGACGGCGCGGCGACGGAGCGCACCGCGCTCGAGGATCCGGTGTTCGGTCCCGGGGTCAGCGTCTGGAGAGGAAGGGCGGCGGACGACGAGGTTCAGTTCCGGGCGGCGGCCGGAGGCGCGCTCACCGCGCTCGGGATGTTTCTGCTCGACCACGGCAGGGTCGACTTCGTCCTGCACGTCGGAGCGGCCCGCGATGCCCCGATGCAGACCGAAGCCAGGCTCAGCTTCAGCGCGGGCGAGGTGCTGGAAGGCACCGCGTCGCGTTACGGTCCCGCCGCCCCTCTCGTGGATGTCACCGCGCTGCTCGCGCGCGGAAGGCGATTCGCGTTCATCGGCAAGCCCTGCGACGTCGCCGCGCTTCGCAACCTCGCGCGTCATGATCCACGCGTCGACGAGCTGGTGCCCTACACCCTGACCATCTCGTGCGCGGGGGTTCCCCGGCAGCAGTCCTCCCATGAGTTCCTCGCCCGGCACGGCCTGCGGGAGGACGAGCTCGAGACGATGAGATACCGGGGACACGGCTGGCCGGGCCCGACCTTCGCGCGTTCCCGTGACGGCCGCGAGGCAGAGGAGTCCTACCTCGACATGTGGTTCCCCTACGAGCAGAAATGGAAGACGCAGTTCCGCTGCAAGATCTGTCCGGACCACACGGGAGAGCTCGCGGACATCACCTCGGTCGACGACTGGCCGGGCGGAGCCCCGGAGGGCGACGAGCCCGTCGGCCGCTGCCTCGTGGTGGCGCGGACCCGCGCCGGCGACGCCCTCTTCCGCGAAGCGCTCGAGGCCGGCTACATGATCGCGGAGCCGGCGGCGGAAGGCATGCGGGGCATGCACGACACCCAGGGGCACCAGGTCCGCAAGAAGCAGGGCATCCTGGCTCGCCTCGTCGCGATGTTTCTGGCCGGTGTTCCGTTGCCGCGCTACCGGCGCGTCCGGGTGCTTCGCGCCGCGGCGACCGCGCATACGATGTTCCACCTCCGCAACCTGCTGGGCGCCCGGCGCCGCCTGCGGGAAGGGCAGCACCGAGAAGAGGTACCCCAGTGACGCTTTTCGAACCCATGTCCCGGGAGCAGCTCCGCAAACGCATCGAGGCCGTGCCCCGGGTACGTCTCGCCCACCTTCCGACCCCGCTCGAGCCCTGCCCGAGGCTCTCCCGTGCCCTCGGAGGCCCGGAGATCTTCATCAAGCGGGACGACCTCACCGGGCTCGCCTTCGGCGGCAACAAGACCCGGCAGCTCGAGTTCCTGCTCGCCGACATGGTCGAGAAGGATGCCGACGTCATCGTGGTCGGGGCCTACACGCAGTCGAACTGGTGTCGTCAGATCACCGCGGCCGCCCGCAAGCTCGAGCGCGAGGTCTCGCTCGTGCTCCTGCACGGCGAGAAGGGGCCGGTGCGCCAGGGCAACCTGCTGCTCGACGACCTGATGGGAGCGGACATCACCGTGACCGACATCGACGACATGCAGGCCCTGCCCCCGCTGCTCGAGGACAAGGCGGAAGCGCACCGCGCGGCGGGACGCCGTCCCTACCTCATCAACCCCTTCGACCTCGACATCCTCGCGCGCTCCACCGTCGGCTACGTCGAGGCCGCGCTCGAGCTCGACCACCAGCTCGAAGACGCCGGAGCGGACGCGGATCACGTCTACGTCGCCGGCGCCAACATGACGCCGGCCGGCCTTCTCCTCGGCTTGCGCGCCCTCGGTCGCAAGGCCCGGGTGACGGGCATCGCCCCCATCGAGTGGGACGAGGATCGGCGCGTCGACATCGCGCGCATTGCAAGCGCGGCGGCGAAGCTGCTCGATCTCGACCTCGGGTTCGGGCCGGAGGACGTCACCAGCCACGACGACTACATCGGCGAACGCTACGGGGTGCTGAGCGAGGAGGCGCGCGAGGCCTTCCTTCTCACCGCCCGCAGCGAAGGGATCATTCTCGATCCCGTCTACACCAGCAAGGCGATGGCGGGCCTGTGCGACCACATCCGCCGCGGCCTCGTCGGCGCGGACGAAGTGGTGGTCTTCGTGCACACCGGCGGCAACCCGGCGGTCTTCGCCTACGCCGAGGATCTGCTCGGGAACGCGGGTTGAGTCCCGAACCCCTGTCGCTCGGAGGGTCGAGATGGAGGCGAGAATCAAGTGGCTCGAGGAAGTGGCCTTCGTGGGAGAATCGGGCAGCGGCCACGCCGTGGTGCTCGACGGCGATCCCGACCACGGGGGGCGCAACATCGGCCTGCGTCCGATGGAAGCGATGCTCATCGGAGCCGGCGCATGCAGCGCCTTCGACGTGGTCTCGATCCTCAAGAAATCGAGACAGGCGGTTTCGGACTGCGTGGTGGAGCTCCGCGCGAATCGGGCCGACGAAGCGCCGAGGGTGTTCACCGACATCGACATGAACTTCGTGGTCACCGGAAGGGCGCTCTCGGAGAAGAGCGTAGCGCGGGCGGTGCGACTGTCGGCCGAGAAGTACTGCTCGGCCACCGCCATGCTGCGGGCGGGCGGCGTGAAGGTGCGCCATCGCTTCGAGCTCCGGGAGAGCGGGTGAGCGCCGCGGCGGCCGCCCCGAACGCATCGATGCGACGGTAGCCGCCCGGTGGGCACGCCGGCCGCCGTGACCCGCCGCCGGCTGCCCGGCCTCGCCGGCTCGGTCGTCGCCGTCGCAATCCTGGGCCTCGCGATCGGAGCCGTCACCTCGCTCGCGGCGATGCTCTTCGTGGACGTGGTGGCCCTGCTCAACCACGAGCTCTTCATCTCCGCCGCGGCCAGGCAGACTCTTCACAGCCCGATCCTGCTCGTCCTCGTCACCATCCTCGTACCCGCCGTCGGCGGGCTGGCGGTCGGCACCCTGCACCAGTTGATTCCGGAGCGGCGGGCACATGCGCCGGCGGACATCGTGCGCGCGGTGCAGGGGTTCCAGGGACGCATCCCCACCCGCTCCGGCCTCCTCTCCACCGCGACCAGCGTCATCTCGCTCGGGGCAGGCGCATCGACCGGACAGTACGGACCCCTTGCGCACCTCGGGGCGACGCTCGGATCCGCCATCGCGCAGATCGACGAGCGGCGGCGCTGGATGGGCAACGTCGGCATCGGTTGCGGAGTCGCATCGGCGATCGCCACCGCCTTCAACGCCCCGCTCGCCGGAATCGTCTTCGCGCACGAGGTCATCCTGAGGCACTACTCGATGCGCGCCTTCGCGCCGATCACGGTGGCGGCGGCAATCGGCTACGTCATCGTCAACGCGGGGTTCGAACGCGCGCCGCTCTTCCAGATCGACACCCTGAGCGCGGCCCGGCCGGTGGAGTTCGCCGCGTTCGCCCTGATCGGAGTGGCCGGCGCCCTGATCGCGGCCGCCTACATGCGCGCGATGCAGCTCTCCACCCGGCTCGCGCACACCTCCCCGATCGCTCCCTACGCCCGGCCCATGCTGGCGGGAGCGCTTCTCGGCGTGGCCGCGATCTGGATTCCCGAGGTGCTCGGAATCGGAGGAGAGACGGTGCGCGCGGTGCTCTCGGGAGAGGTCATTCCCGGCGATCGCCTGGTCCTGCTCCTCGTCGCCAAGATCCTCGCCACCGCGCTCTGCATCGGTTTCGGATTCGCGGGCGGAGTGTTCGCTCCCGCGCTGTTCATCGGCGCGCTATTCGGCGCCTTCGCCGCGGTGGGCGCGGAATGGGTGCTCGGCGAGCTGCGCGCGGAGCTCGTCGTGTACGCAACCTGCGGCATGGTGGCGGTGGTGAGCGCGGTCATCGGCGGGCCGCTCACCTCCATCCTCATCGTCTTCGAGCTGACGAGAAACTACGAGCTCGCTACCGCGGCGATGGTGAGCGTGGTGTTCTCGAACCTCGTTTCGTACCGCATCTTCGGCCGCTCCTTCTTTGACGTGCAGCTCAGGGACCGCGGTTTCGACGTCTCGCTCGGGCGCGACAAGGTGATCCTCGAGGACCGGCGGGTCGAGGACTACCTGAGCCGGCGCTACACGGTCCTTTCGCCGCGGACTCCGTTTCCGGAAGTGAAGCGGCGCCTGCTCGCGGCACCGGCGGGCGAGGGCCACGTCGTGGATCGCCGGGGCCGATACGCGGGTACGGTCACCCTGGCCGCGCTGCTCGCTCGGGAGAGCGGCCCCGGTCGCGCGGGAGGAAGCGCGTCCGAACTCGTCGACGCGGGCACGCCTCGCCTCTATGCCGGCACTTCGCTGTGGACGGCGATGGAGGGCGTCTCGGACTTCGGCGGCAATGCGGTCCCGGTACTCGCCGGCGAAGGCGACGAGCGGATGCTCGGAGTGATATCCGTATCCGCTCTCGCCCGGGCCTACGCCGACACGCTCGACGAGGTCCGCCGCGACGAGCACGCGGCGAACTGAGGCCGAATCGTCAGAGCACTTCGTTCACCGCGTCGTGCACGATCTCGACGATGCGGTCGATCTGCTCATTGCTCGCGACGATCGGCGGGGCAAGGCAGATGACGTCCTCACCGCGCAGGCGGGTGAAGAGCCCGCGGGAGACCATCGCCTGCATGAGGCGCGGGCCGACTCCGTCCTCCGGCGCGAAGGGCGCCTTCGTCGCACGGTCCTTCACCACTTCCACGCCGCACATCAGGCCGAGCCCGCGAATGTCGCCGACATGTGGATGCTCGATGAGCGCGTCCTTCAGTCCGACCAGGAGCCGCTTGCCCTTCTCCGCCGCCTGGCCCGGGAAGTCCTCGTCGCGCACGATGTCCAGCATCGCGAGCCCCACCGCGCAGCCCACGGGGTGCGCGCTGTAGGTGTAGGCGTGCATCCAGGGCTTGCCCGCCTCGTCGATGGTCGCGGCGATCTCGTCGCTGATGCCGATGCCGCCGAGCGGGAAGTACCCGGAGGTGATCGCCTTGGCGAACTGGATCATGTCCGGCTGCACGCCCCAGTGCTCGAGGCCGAACATCCGTCCGGTACGCCCGAACCCGGTGATCACCTCGTCGGAGGCCAGCAGCACGTCGTACTCGTCGCAGATCTCGCGCACCCGCGGGAAGTAGTCGTCCTGCGGCACGATGACCCCTCCGGCGCCCTGCACCGGCTCCGCGAGGAACATCGCCACCGTCTCCGGACCCTCTTCCAGGATCTTCTTCTCCAGCTCGTCGGCGGCGGCGATGCCCTGGCTCGCCGCGCCCGCGGGCGCCTGGTAACGGTAGGGGTAGGGCGAGGGCACGTGCACGAACTCCGGGATGAGCGGCTCGAACATCGGGTGGTAGGGAGAGATGCCGGTCGCGCACATCGCGGCGAAGGTGACGCCGTGGTAGCCCCACTGCCGGGAAATGAACTTGACCTTCTCGGGCCGGCCCTTGAGCTTCCAGTAGTAGCGGGCCATCTTGAAGTTGGAGTCGCTCGATTCGCCCCCGCCCGAGGTGAAGTAGAAGCGGTTGATCTGCGGATAGCAGATCGCGGCGAGACGCTCGGCGAGCTCGATCGCGCGCGGGTTCGAGCTCCCCGCGTAGCCCGACGCGTAGGCGAGCTCCTCGAGCTGCGACGCCGCGGCCCGCACGAGCTCGGGGCGGCCGTTGCCGGCAGTGTTGTTCCACAGTCCGGCGAGGCCGTCGAGGTACGACTCGCCGTTGGCGTCGTAGAGCAGCGCGCCTTCTCCGCGGCTCCACACCCGCGCGTTCTCGTGCACCTTGCTGCTGTGCAGGGAATGCAGGAGGTGGTTCCGATCGCGGTCCAGCAGCGCGGCGTTGGCGTCGTTCGGCATCGGGGGCTCCTCGCGAATCTATGGGCGGGCCGTGATGCTAACGCCGCCGGGGGCGGCGGTCGAGGCGACGGGGGTCGGCGGGCGGGACCCTTCCACGCTACGGAAGCTCTGTCGCTGCCGCATGCGAAGCGACTCGGAGGATACCCGCCCGCGCGCATCCGTGATCGCTCGAGCGGGAATCCACCGACCGCATTCCGGCGCGGGAGACGCTCCCCGAACCGGGTCCCGTCATGGCGGGGCATGCCCCCGGCACCGCCGGGCGCGGATCAGATTCGGTTTCTCGCGCTCCCCGAGAGCGCCTCGATGTCGCCCTCCCAGTCCGCATAGAAGTTCGCCGCGAGCTTCCGCACCCCGGCCCGGTGGGCCGCGATCTCGGCGCCACCGTAGTCCGTGGTCGGAGCGGGCTCGTGGTCGTAGTGGCCGGCCTCGTCCACGCCGAGCACGAGGCGGGCCGACTCCCGGCTCCCGCGATGCACGGAGTCGGGGCGCACGTAGTCGAAGAACAAGGCCATGCGGCGGTGGTCCGAGTGGTTGGGGGCGGAGCCGTGCACCACCCCGTAGTGGAAGAGCACGCCCTCGCCCGCCTCGAGCGGGACATCCACCGCCCGGCTCTCGTCGAGATCCTCTGCGACATGGTGGGAGTGGGTGAGCATGCTGTCGGGGTTGCCGGTCTCGACGTGGCGAAGCGGACCCCACTCGTGCGAGCCCGGCATGAAACGCAGGCACCCGTTCTCCGTCGTGCAGTCGGTGATCGCGAGCCAGCCCACGATCTTCGGGGGCTCGACCCGCTCGTAGGCGGTGTCCTGGTGCCAGCCCACGAAGGTTCGCCCGTCCGGCGCCTTGTTCCGGAACGAGGCGCTGTGGCACATGATGTTCGGGCCCATCACTTCGGTGAGGCGGGCCATGATCGCGGGGTGGGCGGAGAGGCGATCGAGGCTCGGGAAGAGCAGGCTCGCCTTGAGGTCGAGCTTGCCCACCGCCTCCGGGTACTCGCGCTCGAAGCGCTCGACCAGGGTTCGGATGTCGCCGGCCTCTTCCCGGCTGAGGATCCTTCCGGTACGCGCGTAGCCGTTCTCGCGGAAGAACTCGGCGGAGTCGACGGCAGTCATCCGATCACCTCCTGGGCGGCCCGGCTCGGAGACGGTATAGCGGCGCCGCGCTCTCTTCAAGACACTCCGTCCGCGCCGCGCCGCCGGCAGCCGGCCTCAGCCCGAAGGCTCCGAACCCCGCTCGTCCAGGGGACGCGGCAGGCCCAGGGGCACGATGCGGTGCAGGAGCCGGCGGTTTCGCCCATCGTCGCAGGGGCCGATCGGCCGGGCAAAGTGCAGGGTCGCGGTGTTGTCCCACATCAGCAGGTCTCCGGGACGATAGCGGTGCGCGTACCGGAACTCGGGGAGGATGGCGTGAAGCTTGAGGCGGCGCACCAGGTGGTGAGCCTCTTCACGCTCCATCCCCTCGACGGCGACGATCGAGCCGGCTGGCGAGTAGAGGCCCTTGCGGCCGGTGACGGAGTGCGCTCTCGCGAGCGGGCGCCGGGCCGGCGGAGGCAGCGTTTCCGCGGTCTCTTCGGTGACCGGCTGCAGGGGGTGCTCCCACTCTTCCCGGCCGCCGACGATCTCCCCCGTGCCCGAGTAGCGGTGGACCGCGACCAGAGGATCGATTCTCCGGCGAGTCTCCTCGTCGAGCGCTTCGTAGGCGGCCTGCATGTCGGCGATGAGCGTCTCCCCCCCTTCTTCCGGAGCCTGCAGGCAGTACAGCATGGTCGTCGCGTCGGGATCCGCTTCCGCCGCGCAGTCGGTGTGCCAGAAGGAGGCGCCGTTGCGGTAGACCTCCTGCTCGTTCACCCCGCCCACGTTGCCCACCGTGGACATGAAGTCGAATCCGGGAACGTTTCGCTCGGCGAAGCCGTCGACGCGCGGTGTCCCCCAGGCCCGGGCGAAAGCGGCATAGGCATCGGGAGACAGGTCCTGATCCCGCAGCAGGAGGACCTTGTGCTCGACGAAGGCGAGAGCCAGGGCACGCAGCACGTCCCTGTCGACCCCGCGATCGACATCCACGCCGTGCACCTGCGCTCCGAAGGGTCCAGGCAACGGCGTCAGGGAAAGCTCGGACATGACCGGAATGCTCTTCGTGACTTGCGAAGGCCCCTTATAGAGCGCAACGGCCCGCGACGCCACCCCGATGCCGGAGCCTGCGATTCGCCGGATGGAATCGCTTGCTTCGTCCCGGGCTACGGGACAATCATGTGGGCGGACGGAGGGGAAATCTGCTTCTCGTCGAGCGCCCGCGGCAGGGGCGGGAGCACCGGAGCCCGAGGCGGGTTCGCGCACACGCGTCGACTGGATCGGCCGATCGGAAGGGGAGCTGGATTGCCGTACGGACGGAATCATCGATGACGCAGACGCGTCCGCGTCCCGCGCCGCTCGGTGCATTGCCGCTCCCGGGCCCGGGTGAGTGCTGGTCCCTGTTTCTGGACTTCGACGGGACACTGGCGGAGCTCGCCGAGACGCCGGACGGAGTCCGGGTGGACCCGGGGCTGCCGGCCACGCTCGAGGCGCTGCATCGCGCATTCGGGGGCGCCCTCGCGGTAGTGAGCGGCCGATCGATCGCCCAGCTCGACGACCTTCTCGCTCCCGCCCGTCTCCCCGCCGCCGGCATGCACGGGCTGGAGCGGCGCAGCGCGAAGGGCGCGCGCGGCCCGGGCGAGGGGTTCGTACGGGCCCTCGATCCCTTGCGCGCGGCCCTCGCGCCGATGGTCGAAGACGACCCGCGCCTGCTGGTCGAAGACAAGGGGCCGTCGATCGTGCTGCACTACCGGCGCGCCCCGGAGCGGGAGGAGGAGTGCCGGCGGGTGATGGCCCGGCTGCTGGAGGGCGAGCCGGCGCTCGCGCGATTTCGCCTCGTGCTGGGCAAGCGCATGGTGGAGGCGGTACCGTCCGGATCCGACAAGGGAGCGGCCATCCTGGACTTCATGCGTGAGAGGCCCTTCGCCGGACGCCGGCCGGTGTTCGCGGGAGACGATCTCACGGACGAGGACGGATTCGACGTGGTGGCGAAGCTCTCGGGACTAGGAATCAAGGTGGGGGAAGGAGAGTCCCGCGCCCCTTACCGCGCCGCTTCGGTGGACGAGCTCATCGCATGGCTTCACCGGCTCACGCGTTGTCCTCCCATGACTCGCTCAGGCGGGTTGCCGCATTGATGATGCCGACCAGCGAGTAGGTCTGCGGGTAGTTCCCCCAGAGCTCCCGGGTCGAAGGATCGAGATCCTCGGAGAGCAGACCGAGCGGGTTCCGCGCATCGAGCATGGCATCGAACATCTCGCACGCTTCCTCCCGGCGCCCGAGCCGGATCAGCGCGTCGATATACCAGAAGGTACAGATGTTGAACGCGTTGCGCGGCACGCCGAAGTCATCGGCGGTGGCGTATCGGAAGAGATAATTTCCGCGGCGAAGCTCCCGCTCGATGCGAGCCACCGTGGACCGGAAGCGCGCATCGCCGGAGTCGATGAACCCGACTTCGGCCATCAGCAGCAGACTCGCATCCAGCCCCTCGCCCTCGAAGCTCTCGGCGAAGGCGTCGAGATCGGGGTTCCAGGCCCGCTCCAGGATGGCCTCGCGTACCGTGTCCGCCCGCTCGCGCCACCTGGCGCTGCTGTCGGGGGCCCCGTGATGAGCGGTAATCTTCGCGAGCCGGTCGCACGCGGCCCAGCACATCAGGCTCGACGAAGAGTGCACCCGGGCCATGGTGCGAAACTCCCAGATGCCGGCATCGGGCTGATCGTGCATGGCGAACGCACGCTCGCCGACCCGCTCCAGGCGCTCGAGCTCGACGGGCCCCGGCCGGGACAGGAGCCGGGTGTCGAAGAAGGCCTGAGACGCCGCGAGCACCGCGTTGCCGTAGACATCGTGCTGGATGTGCTCGAAGGCCTGATTGCCGGCGCGCACCGGTCCCATGCCACGGTAGCCGGCAAGCGAAGAGACGCTGCGCTCGGTAAGGCGACGCTCGAGACCGATTCCGAACACGGGCTGAAGGTGCCCGTCCGTGCTCTCCGCCTCGTTGCCGCTGATGATGTTGTTGAGATAGCGGAGATAGTCCTCCATCGTCTCGACCTCGGCGAGACTGTTGAGCGCCCGCACCACGAAGAAGGAATCCCGCAGCCAGCAGTAGCGATAGTCCCAGTTCCGGCCGGTATCCGCGGCTTCCGGGATGCTCGTGGTCATTGCCGCGATGATCGCGCCGGTCTCCTCGAACGCGCAGAGCTTGAGGGTGATGGCGGCGCGGGTGACCGCCTCCTGCCACTGGAAGGGCAGGGCGAGGCGCCGGGTCCACCACCGCCAGTACGTGTCGGTGTTCTCCTCGAACTCGCGCGCGGTTTCCTCGACGCCGCCGACGAGGGTCTCGTCAGGGCCGAGGATCAGGCTCAGCGCTTCCTCGAGCAGGAAGGGGGTCTCGTCGAGCACGTAGGTGACCGGGGCATTGGTGCTGAGTCGCAGCGCCTGGCCCGGGTGCGTGTAGCGGACATGGTTCGACCCATGGGTCACATCGGGCGCGCGGGCGCCGTAGTCGAAGCGTGGGCGCAGCCGAATCCGGATGCGCGGCGAGCCGCGGATCGGACGGATCCTGCGAACCAGCGTGGTGGGCCGAAACGTGCGCCCACGCGTGTGGAAGCGCGGGGCGAAGTCGGTCACGAGGATGCGGTTTCCCGCTCCGTCCACCATCCGGGTCTCGAGAATCGCGGTGTTCTCGCGGTAGGTCTGCACGGAGCCCACGGCGCCGAGGAGATCGACGGCGAAGAATCCCGCACCGGCATTCGCGTCATCGTCAATCAGGCTGCAGAATACCGGGTCTGCGTCGAAGCGGGGCAGGCAGCACCACACGATGCGCGCAGAATCGTCAACGAGAGCGCCGAAGGCGCAGTTGCCGATGACTCCGAGGTTGAGTGAGGACATGCGTTCCCCGCGCGCTCAGTGGTGGTCGTTCCGCCATTCTCGCGCACACGGCACCGCGGTCAATCGGCACCGTCCCTTCCTGGACGACCCCCTCCCGGGACCGCGACGCTCCGGTGGGGACGACGGAAGCGTCCCGGCGCCGGAGCGACCCCCGGAGGGCGAAGGTCCGCCCCGGACATGAGCGCAGAGCGGCGCAGCCGGCTGGTCGTGGTGAGCAACCGGGTCGCCATCAACGAGAAGGCGATGCGGGCCGGCGGTCTCGCGGTGGCGCTGCTCGACGCGCTCAAGGAATCCGGCGGGTTGTGGTTCGGCTGGAGCGGCAGGGTCTCCGACAGCACTCGCGTTTCCACCGAGCGGTTCGACCGCGGCCGCCTCTCCGCGGTGACCACGGACCTGTCGAGCGAGGACTACGAGGAGTACTACAACGGCTTCGCGAACCGCACCCTGTGGCCGCTCTTCCACTACCGCACCGACCTCACGCGCTTCGACCGCGACGACTACCAGGGCTACATCCGGGTCAACCAGCGATTCGCGCATGTCCTCAAGCCGCTGCTCAAGGCGAACGACCTGATCTGGGTGCACGACTATCACCTGATCGCCTTCGGCGAGGAGCTGCGCCGCATGGGGGCGCGGCAGACGATGGGCTTCTTCCTGCACATCCCTTTCCCCTCTCCGGAAGTGCTCACCGCGCTGCCGGTGCACGACCTGCTCATCCGGGCACTCTTCGCCTACGACGTGCTCGGCTTCCAGACCGAGACGGACCGACACTGCTTCCACGAGTACGTCCGCTACGAGGCCGGGGGCCACGTCGATGCGCAGGGCCGCGCGCATGCCTGGGGTCGGCAGGTGGAGACCGCGATCTTTCCCATCGGCATCGACTCGGCGGAGGTTGCGCGTTTCGCGGTCTCGAAGGAGGCGAAGGCTCACTCGAGCCGCATGGCAAGGGTGTTGCGGAACCGCCTCGGCGTCGTCGGCGTGGACCGCCTCGACTACACGATGGGGCTGCCCGAGCGATTCCGGGCCTTCGCCCGCTTTCTCGAGACGTACCCCGAAAACCGCGGCCGGGTGAGCTTCGTGCAGCTCGCTCCTCCGTCGCGGGCGGACGTGCCGGAGTACGTCGACATTCGTCACGAGCTCGAGGGCCTCTCGGGCTCCATCAACGCCGAGCACTCCGAGTTCGACTGGACGCCGCTGCGCTACATCAACCGCGGATTCTCGCGACGGGCGCTGGCCGGGATCTTCCGCCTCGCCCGGGTCGGTCTCGTCACCCCGCTGCGCGACGGCATGAACCTCGTCGCCAAGGAGTATGTGGCGGCGCAGTCGGCGCGCGATCCCGGGGTGCTGGTGCTCTCCCGCTTCGCGGGCGCGGCGAGGCGGGGCGCGGACGCGGCGCTCATCGTGAATCCCTACGATATCCAGGGCGTCGCGGATGCGCTGCACAGCGCCCTTGGCATGTCGCTCCCGGAACGCAAGGAGCGCTGGCGCTCCCTGGTCGCCTCCGTGCGGGAACACGACATCACCGAGTGGCGGGAGGGATTCGTCCGCTACCTGCAGGCCGCCCAGCGCGCGGACCGGCGTCACTGAGGAATGGAGGCGCCGGGAACGCATACACTCTGCCGCCACGCCCCTGACGCTTCCCTGCCCCGGCGGTTGCCATTCCGGCGGAAGGACTTGCCTTGATTCCTCTGCGCGACGACAACCCGAGCTCCATCGTGCCGGTGGTGAGCTGGGTGCTCATCGGGGCCTGCGTGCTCGCCTTTCTGTGGCAGATCTCGCTCGACGGCCGCGACGCACAGATCGCCGTGTTCGCCCTCGGCGTGATTCCCGCGATCCTGTTCGAGGGGGCCCGCCTGCCTCCCGAAGTGGTGATGGTCCCGCCCGTGGCGACGGTGTTCACCTCGATGTTCCTGCACGGCGGCTGGATGCACCTCATCGGCAACATGCTCTACCTGTGGATCTTCGGCGACAACGTCGAGGACAGCATGGGACACGGTCGTTTCGCGTGCTTCTACCTCCTCTGCGGGGTGGCGGCGGTGCTGGCGCAGTCGCTGCCGGACACGCAGTCGCAGGTACCGATGATTGGAGCGAGCGGCGCGATCTCGGGCGTGCTCGGAGCCTACCTGCTGCTCTATCCCCACGCCCGCGTGCTGGTGCTGATTCCGCTCGGCTTCTTCACGCAGCTCGTCCGCCTGCCGGCCGGCCTGGTGCTGGGACTCTGGTTCGCGCTGCAGCTCTTCAATTCACTGGCCACCCCGCCGGGCGGGGGCGGAGTGGCCTTCGGCGCTCACATCGGCGGCTTCGTCGCCGGGCTCGCGCTCATTCCGTTCTTCAAGCGGCGCGACGTGCGCCTCCTGCACCCGGCCCGACGTCCGGCGCCGCGCCGATACCCCGGCCAATGACGCCCTCGAGGGAAGGTCTGACCCCGACATGAGCGCAGAGCAGCGCAGCCGGCTGGTCGTGGTGAGCAACCGCGTCGCCGCGACCACGAAGGGAGTGCGGGCGGGAGGGCTGGCGGTGGCCCTGCTCGACGCCCTGAAGGAGTCCGGAGGGCTGTGGTTCGGGTGGAGCGGAAAGGTCTCCGACAGCACGCGCGTCTCCACCCGGCAGATCGAACGCGGCCGCCTCTCCGCGGTGACCGCGGACCTGTCGAACGAGGACTACGAGGAGTACTACAACGGGTTTGCGAACCGCACCCTGTGGCCGCTCTTCCACTACCGTACCGACCTCACCCGCTTCGACCGCGACGACTACCAGGGCTACATCCGGGTCAACCAGCGCTTCGCGCACGCACTGAAGCCCCTGCTCAGGGCGGACGACCTGCTGTGGGTGCACGACTACCATCTCATCGGGTTCGGAGAAGAGCTGCGCCGGATGGGGGCGCAGCAGACGATGGGCTTCTTCCTGCACATCCCCTTCCCTTCTCCGGAGGTGCTCACCGCGCTGCCGGTGCACGACGTCCTCGTCCGGGCGCTCTTCGCCTACGACGTGCTCGGCTTCCAGAGCGAATCGGACCGTCGCAGCTTCCTCGACTTCGTCGCGACCGAGGCCGGGGGCCGCATCGACCCGGAGGGGAGGGCGCACGCCTACGGTCGGCGGGTGGATACCGCGGTGTTTCCCATCGGCATCGATTCCTCGGAGTTCGCGCGTTACGCGGTCTCCGGCGAGGCGAAGACGCACGCCGGCCGCATGGCGAGAGTGCTGCGCGACCGCCTGGGCGTGATCGGCGTGGACCGCCTCGACTACACCAAGGGGCTGCCCGAGCGCTTCCGGGCTTTCGCCCGCTTCCTGGAGGCCTACCCGGAGAACCGCGGCCGCGTGAGCTTCGTGCAGCTCGCTCCGCCCTCACGGGCCGACGTACCGGAGTACGTGGGCATCCGCCGCGAACTCGAGGGCCTCGCCGGCTCCATCAACGCGGAGTTCTCGGAGTTCGACTGGACCCCGCTGCGCTACATCAACCGCAGCTTCTCGCGCCGGGCGCTGGCCGGCATCTTCCGCCTCGCGCGGGTCGGCCTCGTCACCCCGCTGCGCGACGGCATGAACCTCATCGCCAAGGAGTTCGTTGCCGCGCAGGCGTCGCGCGATCCCGGCGTGCTGGTGCTGTCCCGATTCGCGGGCGCGGCGAGGCAGGGCGCCGACGGCGCGCTCATCGTGAACCCCTACGACATCCAGGGCGTGGCGGACGCCGTGCACAGCGCGCTCGGCATGTCGCTCTCGGAACGCAAGGAACGCTGGCAATCGCTGATTGCCTCGGTACGCGAGCACGACGTCACCGCATGGCGCGAGAGCTTCGTGCGCAGACTGCAGGCCGCCCAGCGCGCGGACCGGCGCCACTGAGCGGCGACCGGCCTGACGCCGGAGGACCAGGGGGGAGCCGCCCCTTCCGGCGTCCGCGACGCGAGCCGCTTCAGCCGCTCGAGGCTCGCCCAGGTCCACAAGGTCTCGGCCGTCCCGAAGCGCTCGTAGCCGAGAATGTACCTGGCCACGGTCCAGCCCTCGTGCTCATCGCCGATCCGCTGGTCCACCGTCGAAGTTCAAGAGGGGCTCCCGGGCCCGCCGGGCGGGAAAGCGTGCCCTTCCCCGCTCACGGCGTGCTGCCGCGCTTCATCGCGAAGGCGTCGATCTCCACCATCATTGCGTCGTAGGCGAGCACCGGCACGGGAATGCCGGTGGTGGCGGGACCGGGGTCGCGGAAGTACGACGAGCGAATCGGAAGATTGGCGTGCAGGGCCTCCGCCCCGCAGTCTCCCGCGTAGATCGCGATGACCTTGCACACGTCCTCGTAGCCCGCCCCGAGCGCCTCGAGGATGGTGCCGATGTGGACCATCGCCTGGTGGGTCTGCGCGGAGAGATCGCCGGGATGCACCGCCTGCCCCCGCTTGTCGAGCGATACCTGCCCGCCGGTGAAGATCATCTCCTCGCATTGCAGCCCGTGCTTGTAGGGCAGATGCACGTGCCAGTCCCACAGCGAATCGGGCCACACGTGCCGGCGGGGAAGGCGGCGGCCGTCCTCGCCCCGCATCGCCACCACCGCAATCTTGATCTTGACATCGTCATGCGCGTGCCGCGGCACCGGGATACCGGTGGCGGCGGGACCCGGTTCCCGGAAGTGCGCGGCGCAGGCGAGCGCGGCGGGCTCGAAGTCCGCAATCCCGACATCGCCGGCGTACCATCGATTGAGCTTCACCACGTCGTCGAAGTCCGCGCCGAATCCCGCGAGCACCCTCTCCACCTGGCGCATCACCTGGCGCGTCTGGGCGACGATGTCGCCCGGATGCAGCACGCCGCCCGCCGCATCGACGGGCGACTGGGCCGAGACGAAGATCATCCGGCCGCTGCGCACGCCCGGGCAGAAGGGCGCGGGCAGGGGCGACGCCCCATGCGCCTCCGCGAAGCTTCGAAGGGTCCGCTCGCCGTTCTCGCGGCGCATCGCGTAGCCCTCGATCTCGACCTCGAGCCCTTCGTAGGCGAGGTAGGGCACGGGCACCGCGCTCACCGCGGGGCGTGCGCCGCGCGGCAGGCAGTCGCCGACCGCGGCGAGGAATGCGCTCTCGTCGACGCTGCCGTCGTTCACGTAGAAGCAGTGCAGAACGACGAGGTCCTCGAGATCGCAGTCCAGCCCCTCGAGCACCCGGCCGAAGTGAGCCATCACGCTGCGGATCTGCGCGCCGAGGTCGCCCGGGTTGCACACCGCTCCTTCCGGCGTCAGATCCACCTGTCCGCCGACCCACACCATCTCTCCGCAGCGCACGCCGTGCTTGTGCGTCACGTCGATCGGCCAGTTCCAGTGGCCTTCCGGCCATGTGTGGCGCTTCTCCACTACCCGGCCTCCCCTTCTTCACGCCGCTCCTCGTCCACTCTACTACGGGTGTGGAGCACGTTCATCGCGGGTTCGAGGTTGCCGCCGATCATCGACTCGAAGTGCGACAGCGCGCGCTCTATCGCCTCGTCGATGAGCGTCTGCTCGGCCGCGGGAGCCCGCTGCAGAACGTAGCCGATCACCTGCGAAGCCGTTCCGGGGTGGCCCACCCCTATGCGCACGCGCGAGAAGGCGCGACTGCCCAGGCTCGGCACGATGTCCTCGAGGCCCCGGTGCCCTCCGGTGCCGCCGCCGCGCTTGAGGCGCACGATGCCGGGAGGAAGGTCGATCTCGTCGTGCGCGACGAGGATCCCCGCCGCCGGGACGCGGAAGTAGTGCGACAGCGCGGAGAGCGCCCGGCCGCTGTGGTTCATGAAGGTGCCCGGCTTCAGCAGGCGCAGGGTCCGCGAATCGAGGCGAAGGAGCGCGACCTCTCCGGAGAAACGGGAGGAAGATTTGAAGTCCGCCCGGTAGCGTTCGGCGAGGCGCTCGACGAAGCGGAATCCCGCATTGTGCCGGGTGTCGGCGTAACGAAGGCCCGGATTGCCGAGACCGGCAACCACGGAGAATGGCGGGTGCTCGGGCACGACCTGCGCGGCGCCGGCCGACGAGATAGCCGGCGCGGGCCGCTTCGCCGGCCTAGTCTTCGCCGCCGCCGTCCGGCGGGGCCCCTTCGGCCTCCGTTCCCGCCGCCGGAGCGCCCTCGTCCTCGGCGATCTCCTCGCCCTCGTCCTCCCCCAGGACCTCCAGCTTCTGTGGATGCTGGACCGTGACCACCGGCTGGTCGTTCTCGGGATCGTGCACGAGCGGCATCAGGCGCACCCGATCCGGCATCGCCAGATCGGAGAGATGCAGGGAGTCGCCGACGTCGAGGCCGGACATGTCCACCTCGATGAACTCGGGAAGATCCCTCGGAAGGCACCCGATCTCGACATCCACCATCAGGTGGCTGATGACGCCCCCGTGCCGCTTTCCCGGAGAGTCGGCTTCGTTGATGAAGTGCAGGGGCACACGCATGTGCAGCTCCTCGGTGCTGCTCACGCGCTGCAGGTCCACGTGCAGGACCTGGCTGGTGGCCGGATCGCGCTGCAGATCCTTGACCACCGCCTGCGCCTCCTCTCCGTCCACCTTGACCGCGAGGATGTGAGAGAAGAACGCTTCGTTCTCCATCTGCTTTCCGATTCGGCTCGCTTCCATGGACAGCGACACGGGCTCCTTGCCGGCCCCGTAGAGGACGCCGGGCACTCTGCCCGCACGGCGCAGCCGCCGGCTTGCTCCCTTGCCGAGCGCACTGCGCGGCTCGGCGACGACTTCGAACTGGTTCATGCTCCGCTCCGTCATTCTCAATCCATGAACAATTCTCCGATCGACTCTTCCTCGTTCACGCGGCGCATGCTCTCCGCGAGCAGCTCGGCGACGCTGAGCTGGCGGATACGCGGGCATTGCGATGCGCGCTCGTCGAGGGGGATGGTGTCGCTCACCACCAGCTCGTCGAGATCGGACTCTTCGATGCGCTCGACCGCGGGGCCGGAGAGCACCGGATGCGTACAGTAGGCGACGACGCGTTTCGCCCCTTGCGCCTTCAACGCCACCGCGGCGTTGCACAGAGTGCCGGCGGTATCGGCGATGTCGTCCACGATCACGCAACTGCGGCCGTCGACGTCGCCGATGATGTTCATCACCTCCGCCTCGTTCTCGCGCGGGCGTCGCTTGTCGATGATCGCGAGGTCGGCGTCGTCCAGCCGTTTCGCGAGCGCCCGTGCGCGGACCACTCCGCCGACGTCGGGCGAGACGACCATGTGGTCGGCGTGCCAATGCCGGTAGACGTCACCCAGCAACACGGGCGAGGCGTAGATGTTGTCGACCGGAATGTTGAAGAAACCCTGGATCTGGTCGGCGTGGAGGTCCATGGTGAGCACGCGGTCCGCGCCCGCCTCCGAGATCATGTCGGCCACCACCTTGGCCGATATGGACACGCGGGCCGCCCGCGGGCGGCGGTCCTGGCGCGCGTATCCGAAGTACGGGATCACCGCCGTCACGCGCGCCGCCGAGGAGCGGCGTACCGCGTCGATCATCACCAGCAGCTCCATGAGGTTCTCGTTGACGGGGCTGCAGGTCGGCTGCACGACGAAGACGTCCTGGCCACGCACCGAGTCGATGATCTCCACCATCACCTCCCCGTCGCTGAATCGTCCGACGACGGCGCGGGAAAGCGAAATGTTGAGGCGGCGGACGATGTCCTCGGCGAGCGAGCGATTGGCATTGCCCGAGAACACCATCATCCGATCGAGCACCCCGGACCGGCGTTCCACCGAGTGGGGCTCCGCATGCAGAAAGCGGGTGTTGTACTGCCGTTCGTTCACTTTAGGGTGGGCCCGTGGCTGAGGGCATTGGCTGGGGTGCCAGGATTCGAACCTGGGAATGCGGGAGTCAAAGTCCCGTGCCTTACCACTTGGCTACACCCCAGGGGCAGAAGGTCGCATGGCGGGGGACGGCGGCGCTCACTCCCCGCCGGCGCGGGCGATGAGAGGAGAGCGGTTCACGCCCCGGCACACGAATCCTTGCCATCCCGCCGGCAGTCTCAGCAGCAAGTTCTTTCCCTCCTCCGCGTCCACGTCCGCAAGCGGCACGAACACCGCTCCGCCGGTCCCCGTCATGCGCGGCCTCCCGAAGCGGGCGAGGCGCTCCATCGCCCCTTCCACCTGCGGATACCGCTTCCGAGTGACCGCTTCGCAATCGTTTACGCTGCGTTCGAGCAGCGACCGTATGGACGGCCCGCGAGCGTTCTCCGGCCACCCGTCCGAAATGAAGTCGGACATTTTCACGGGCGCCCTGTGTCGTGTCAACGCGGGGGCGGAGAAGATCTCCGCCGTGGACACCCGGCAGGGCGGCACGAGAAGCACGTACCGGGGCTCCTCCAGAATCACGGGATGCAGCCGGTCCCCGACTCCCTCCGCCCAGGCGGCCTGACCACGTACGAACACCGGCACGTCGGCTCCGAGCCGCCTGCCCAGTTCGGCGAGGCGCTCGATGCCGAGCTCCAGATCCCAGAGCCGGTCCAGCGCTACCAGGGTGGTCGCGGCGTCGGAGCTCCCCCCGCCCAGGCCGCTCCCCGCGGGAACCCGCTTGGAGATGGCGATATCCACCCCCCGCCGGACTCCCGCCGCCTCGCGCAGCAGAGAGGCGGCGCGGACCGCGAGATCGCGATCATCAGGCCATCCGGGATCCGCTCCGATCCGCCGGACCCGCCCTTCCCGGTTCGGAGTGAAGGCAATCTCGTCACCCAGATCGAGAAACTGAAACAGGGTCTGCAGATCGTGGTATCCGTCCGCCCGGCGACCCAGCACGTGCAGAAAGAGGTTGATCTTCGCCGGCGCCGGCCAGCTCTCCTCTCCCACCCGTCAATCCTCGATCGTCCAGTCGCCCACCACCAGACGGGCCTCGAGCTCCGCGCGATCGAAGTCGAGGCGCTCCGGCAGAACCAGGTCCCCGATGTCCGAGTAGCGCCGGTAGACGATGCGCCACCCGGACTGCAGGAGCAGCGAAGGTCGGCCCTGGTGGTCGAGCTCCAGCCGCTCGACGGGCGCTCCCGGAGCGGTGATGCCGAGCACCCAGTATCGCAGGCCATGCAGGGGAAAGGACCACCCCATGCGTTCCTGCAACAGGGACTCGGGAGAATCGGCGTGATGGACGCCGTCCCGGTCGAGTAGATCCACGCCCGCGGGTCCGCCCCGAAGCTCGACCGCGGCCTCTCCGATCAGTCCGCCCAGGCGGATTCGGTACTCGTCCCCGTCCTGCCTCCACCGGACACGGGCATTCAGGGCATCCCGCGAGGTACGCAGCGCGAGTCGCCCGCTGAAGCCGAAACGCGTGATGGTGGAGATCCTGTCGCGCCGCTGCTCCCACCGCACAGGGCCGTCGGGGGCAGAGCGGGGCAGGTACCCGCAACCCGGAAGCATCGCGACCGCGAGCAGGAGGAAGCGCCGGCGCGAGCGTCCGGGCATTCCGGCCTCAACGACCGGAGCGCCCGGTCCCGTCGCGTCGCTCGGCATCCTCGCTCGGGCTCGCAAGTGTCTCTACAGACCGAAGCGTTGCTTGACGTCCAGAAGTCTCTTGTCGTCGGGGTCGGCTTCGAGCGCATTGCCCCATACCGTCCGGGCCGTCTCCCGGTCTCCCATGGTCCAGAGCACTTCTCCGAGATGCGCCGCGATCTCCGGATCCGCACCGAGCTGCATCGCGCGCCACAGGAAGCTGAGCGCCTCTTCGAAGCGCCCCATGCGAAACATCACCCAGCCCATGCTGTCCACGATGTAGTGGCTGTCGGGCTCGAGCTCATACGCACGCTTGATGAGGCGATAGGCCTCGTCGAGACGATCCGTGCGGTCGGCGAGGGTGTAGCCCAGCGCATTGAGGGCGTTGGCGTGGTTGGGGTCGCGCTCGATGATGGCGCTGAAGTCGCGCTCCGCCGTCGCAAGATCGTCGAGCTCCACCGCGAGCATCGCGCGGGCGTAGAGCAGATTGGCGTCCTCGGGCCACTCCTCGAGCGCGGCATCGTAGACTTCCATCGCGTCGTCGAAACGGGAGTGGCGCACGAGGATGTCCACTTCCACGCCGTAGAGGCGCATCACCTCGTTCGCGTTGCGCCCGTGCAGCGCGTGCAGGCGGGAGCGGGCCTCGTCCACGCGCCCCGCCTCGGACAACAGGACGGCAGTGCGGAGCTGCGCGTTCATCCGATTGTCGCCCCGAAGGACCCGATCGTAGGCGACGAGGGCCGCATCGGGATCCTGCCGCGCTTCCGCGATCCGGCCGAGGTAGTACCAGGCAGCGTCCCGCCGCTCGATACTGCGCGTGAGCACTTCGAAGTGTTCCGCCGCCCGGTCGAAGACCCGCGTCTGGAACAGGACCAGTCCCAGCGCATGGCGCACGTCCTCGTTGCCGGTGTCTGCCTCGAGCACAAGCTCGAAGTGCGAGCGCGCTTCCTCGAAGCGTCTTGCGTCCACGAGCAGGCGCGCGTAGGTCATTCGCAGCATGGCGGATGCGGGGCGCTCGGCAAGCGCGCTCTCCAGCACCCGCAGAGCCCGCGGCAGGTCGTTGCGCCGGTGGTGGATGCGCGCCAGGAGCACGGTCGCGTGTTCATTGCCGGAATCGAGCGCGAGCACGCGCTCGAACGCACGTTCCGCCCGGCCGAACTCTCCCACGCGGGCAAGAAGCCGGCCAAAGGTGAGGTGCGCCTGGGCGACGTCCGCGTGCTCCGCGACGAGCGCCTCCATCGCGCCCACCGTGCTGTCGCGGGAGGCGCGGGAGGCGGAGCCCTTCTTCTCCAGCTCGCGCAGCAGGATTTCGCTCACCCTCCGCAACCCGGCGCCGGGGAACTCGACCTCCGCCGCCGCGGCGACCGCGCGCAACACCTCCACCGCTTCGTCGAGCGCACCGGCGCGAATCAGGAGAAGCGCGCGAAACTCATCGGGCTCCCGGCTGTCCGGAGCGAGCTCCGACCACAGCGCTACCGCCTCGAGGCCTCCCCGGGTATCGCCGGAAGACATCGCGATGTGCACCGCACGCTGCGCCGCCTTGCGATCCGCGTACCGCTTCGCCACTTCGAGGTAGTTCCGAAAGGCGAGCGAGAGCTCGCCCCGCCGCTCCGCGAGCTCGGCCACGAGCAGGAGGTAGAGCGCGTCGCGGCTGAAGGAGGGAGCGGCAATCGAAGTCGCGGGTGCGGCCTCGGAGGACTCCGCGACGTCCTCGGCGGGCACCGTGACACAGCCCCCCACGACCACGCCCGCGAGCACGAACCCGAGCCATGGTCGGCGATGCGCGTCGGAGTATCGGGGTATGATGCGGTTACGCATGTGGGCCGGTACGGGTAGCGGGGCTGCGGGGACGGCGGCACCCCTGGCGTTCGCCGAATTGCCGGAAGCGACGGGAAGGCGCCCGCCCGCCCACTATAGCGCGGGGCGTCGGCCCAGAGTATGTTCGGAGGCCGACGGAGCGGGAAAGCCCCGGTATCGCGCATCCCCTGTCGCTTCGATCCGCCGGCATGCGCACCATGAAACCCCGGAGGAGTGGGGATCGTGAACACTGCGCTTCTTTCGAAGCTGGACGGGCTGCACGAGCGCCTGGAAGAGCTGAACGGCCTGCTCGCAGAACCCGAGACCGCCAGGGATCCGGCACGCTATCGCGGCCTCGCCAGGGAACACGCCGAGCTTCGGCCTCTCGTCGAGGAGTACCGCCAGTATCGCGACACCCTGCTGCGCATCGAGGAGGCAGAAGAGCTGCGGTCGGAGAGCGAGGGAGAAATGAAGGCCCTCGCGCAGCAGGAGCTCGACGATGCCGAAGAAGCGCGATGCCGCATCGAGCACGAGCTTCGCCGGCTGCTGATCCCGCCGGATCCCGCCGATGCGCGGAACATCTATCTCGAGATCCGGGCCGGCACCGGAGGCAACGAGGCCGCGCTGTTCGCGGGAGACCTGCTCCGGATGTACAGCCGCTACGCGGAGCGGAGGGGGTGGAAGCTGGAGGGAATCGGCGAGAGCACGGCGGAGCATGGAGGGTACCGGGAAGTAGTGGTGCGGGTCGTCGGCCGCGGCGCCTTTGCGCGCTTCAAGTTCGAGCCGGGCGCCCACCGCGTGCAGAGGGTGCCCGTCACCGAGTCCCAGGGCCGCATCCACACCTCGGCCTGCACGGTGGCGGTGTTGCCCGAGGCGCAGGGCCCGGGGGAGATCGAAGTGAACCCCAAGGACCTGCGGGTGGACACCTTCCGCGCTTCGGGCGCCGGCGGGCAGCACGTGAACAAGACCGACTCCGCCATTCGCATCACGCACCTGCCGAGCGGGCTGGTGGTCGAGTGCCAGGACGAGCGTTCGCAGCACAAGAACCGCGCTCGCGCGATGGCGCTGCTCCAGGCCCGCCTGCTCGCCCGGGAGCGCGAGCGTCTGATGCGCGAACGCGCGCAATCGAGGCGAGTGCAGGTCGGCACCGGCGACCGCTCCGAGCGCATTCGCACCTACAATTTCCCCCAGGGCCGGGTGACCGACCACCGGATAAACCTGACGCTGTACAAGCTTTCCGAGGTCATGGACGGCGACCTGGACGAGCTCTTCGATCAGTTGATTGCAATGCACCAGGCCGAGCAGCTCACGGCCCTCGAGGCAGAGAGCCGTTGACCGCCTAGACGAGCTCTGGGAGCGGGGACGGGAGCGGCTCCCGCTACCGGCAGCGGAGTCGCGCCGGGAGGCTGCGCGGTTGCTCGCCCACGCTCTCGGGCGGCCGGCGTCGTGGCTCCACGCCCATGCTCGCGACCCGGTGCCGCGCCTGGCGAGACGTCGATTCGAAGGCCTCCTCGCGCGGCGTGCGGGGGGCGAGCCGCTCGCCTATCTCACGGGCCGTCGCGAGTTCTGGTCTCTGGACCTCGAAGTGACGCCCGCCGTGCTCGTGCCCCGTCCCGAGACGGAGCACCTCGTCGAAGCGGCGCTCGAGCTCGTCCCCTCCTCGGCCGGGGCCCGTCTCGCCGATCTGGGCACGGGCTGCGGCGCGATTGCCCTCGCCCTCGCCCGCGAACGTCCGGGTTGCCGGATCATCGCCACCGACCTGTCCGCGGCCGCGCTGGCGCTCGCCGCATCCAACGCGGCCCGTCTTGGAATCGACAACGTCGAGTTTCGGCGGGGGCACTGGTGCGCCGCGCTCGGGCGGGAGCGCCCGGCGCTCATCGTGACCAATCCCCCCTACGTGCGCGCCGGCGACCCTCACCTACAAGGCGATGGAGTGCGCTTCGAGCCCCGCGAGGCGCTGGTCGCGGGCACGGACGGCCTCGATGCAATCCGTGAGGTCGTCTCCTGCGCGGCCCGCCACCTGGCCCCGCAGGGAAGACTGCTGCTCGAGCACGGGGCCGCACAGCGCGAGGCAGTGCGCCGGCTGCTCGCCGAGCATCACTTCAGCGACATCGCGCACATTCGCGACTACGCGGGACGGGACCGGGTGGCCTGCGCGCGCCTCGCGCCCGCATGAGAGCGGGCGGACTCGTGGGCCCGACGGGTTGCGATTCCCCGTGCATCGACCGAAACTCGGCGGGGTGAACGAGGATCAGCAAGCCCGCTACAGTCGCCATATCCTGCTTCCCGGGATCGGCGAATCCGGCCAGGAGCGCCTGCTCGGCTCCCGTGCGCTGATCGTCGGTCTGGGAGGGCTCGGCTCGCCGGCGGCAATGTACCTGGCCGCCTCCGGGGTGGGCGAGCTGGTCCTGAGCGACTACGACTACGTGGAACTCTCGAATCTGCAGCGCCAGATCATCCACACCAGCGCCGACGTCGGCCGCGACAAGGTCGATTCCGCGCGCGACGCCATAGCGCGCCTCAACCCGGGGGTCTCCGTCGAGGCGCTCGCGCATGCCCTCGACGACGAGGACCTGGAGGACGAGGTGCGGCGCGCCGACGTGGTGGTGGACGCCTGCGACAATTTCGAGACCCGATTCCAGCTCAACGAGGTCTGTTGGCGCACCGGCACTCCGCTGGTGAGCGGCGCCGCGGTGCGCCTGGAGGGACAGGTCAGCGTGTTCGATCCCCGGGACTCCGAGAGCCCCTGCTTTCACTGCCTCTACGGCGATGTCGACGCGGCGGAAGGCGAACCCTGCTCCCGGATTGGCGTGCTCGCGCCGCTTCTCGGCGTCATCGGCAGCATCCAGGCGACCGAGGCCCTGAAGATACTCGCCGATTTCGGCTCTCGAATGACCGGTCGACTGGTTCTGGTCGACGCGCTCACCATGGAAATGCACGTGGTTCGCCTTCCCAAGGATCCGAAGTGTCCGGTGTGCTCGGTCCCCGAGGGAGACTTCGCGCGCCTCGCCGTCGGATAGCACGAACGCCTCGGTCGCCCGCCATGCACGCTTCTCTCCTGCGCCGTTGCCCCGTCCCGCTCGTGGTGCTGCTTGCACTCGGCCCCGCGGCCCTGGCGGAGCCGGCATTCATCTCCGCCCGGCTCGAAATCGGGCTGCACGAGAGTCGTTCCCCTCACAGCGCGATCCTGGCCCTTCTGCCGGAGGGCACCGAGATCGAAGTGATCGAGCGCGACGCCGGTGCGGCGCGGGTCAGGCTCGCGGACGGGCGCGAAGGCTGGATCGCCGCGCAGTACCTGTCCTCGGAGTCGTCGGCGCCGGCCGAGCTGGGGGCGCTTCGCCAACGAATACCGGAGCTCGAGGCGGCGCTGGCGAGCGAGCAGGCCGCCCGCATCGAGGCGGAAGGACGAACGAGCGCGGCCGAGGCCGAGCTCTCGGAGCTGCGCAGCGGGGTCACGAGCGCAGGCGCGAGCGCGGATTCCGCCGAGGGCGGGGAGGACTCCCAGATTCTCCGCGACTTCCAGCTCCTTGCCGAGGAGAACCGTCAGCTCAAGGAGCAGGTTGCCGAGCTCGAGGAGATTCGCAAGAGCGCCGGCGAGTCCGGGGCGGGCGCCGCCTCCCCCGCGATCCAGAGCCACGAAGGGCCCCGGACCCACCCGCCCGGGTTCTTCGAGCGACCGACCTGGCAGTGGATCCTGATCGCATTCGTTCTCCTGTTCTCATTCGGGCTCGGCGCCTTCGCCGTGGACTGGCTCACCCGGCGCCGCCACGGCGGATACCGAATCTGATGAAGATCGCGACCTGGAACGTCAACTCGCTCAAGGTCCGTCTCCCCCACGTGCTCGACTGGATGCACGAGCACCGGCCCGACGTGGTCGCCCTGCAGGAAACCAAGACCACCGACGACAAGTTCCCCGCGGCGGCAATCGCCGAAGCCGGGTACACGGTGGTGTACGCGGGCCAGAAGACCTACAACGGCGTCGCCATACTTTCGCGAAGTACGGCGGGCAAGGTCCTGACCGACATCGAGGGGCTAGCCGACCCCGATCGACGAATCCTCGCGGCCACGGTGGACGGCGTGCGGGTGATCAACCTGTACGTGGTCAACGGGAGAGAGGTCGGCAGCGAGAAGTACGCGTACAAGCTCCGCTGGCTCGAGGCGGTGACCGAGTTCGTGCGTGCCGAGCTCGGGCGCTTCGAGCGCGTGGTGGTGCTGGGAGACTTCAACATCGCGCCCGAAGATCGGGATGTGCACGACCCGGAAGCCTGGCATGAGAAGATCCTGTGCAGCACGCCGGAGCGGGATGCCCTCCGGCGCCTGCTCGACCTGGGCCTGCGCGACACCTTCCGGCTCTTCGAGCAGGAAGACAAGAGCTTCAGCTGGTGGGACTACCGGGCCGCCGGCTTCCGCCGCAACCTGGGCCTGCGCATCGACCTCATCCTCGCGAGCGGCGAGATGGCGAGGAATTGCCGCGCCTGCAGCATAGACGTGGCGCCGCGCCGCCTCCCCCGTCCCTCCGACCACACCCCGGTGGTCGCCACCTTCGATACCGGATGAGCGCGGCGGCAGGCCGCCTCGCCGCCCTCGCTCAGCACCCGACGCGGCGCAACGCGGCGCGTCGGGCCGCGCGGGACGGGGAGGCAGGGCAGCGGTGAAGTACCGGGACCTGCGCGAGTTCGTTGGCCAGCTCGAGGCACGAGGCGAGCTCAAGCGCGTTTCCGTCGAGGTCGACCCCTACCTGGAGATGACCGCGCTCTGCGACCGCACCCTGCGCAGCCAGGGTCCCGCCCTGCTCTTCGAGAATCCGAAGGGCCACCGGATGCCGGTGCTCGCCAACCTCTTCGGCACCCCGTTGCGGGTGGCGCTCGGCATGGGCCGGGAATCAGTGGGCGCCCTGGGGGAGATCGGCCGCCTCCTCGCCTTCCTGCGCGCGCCCGATCCGCCCTCGGGCATGAAGGCGGCCTGGGAATCGCTTCCGGTCCTTCGCAAGGTGCTGGACATGGCGCCGCGCCGCGTGCGCAACGCGCCGTGCCAGGAACGGGTGACGCCGGAAGCGGAGGTCGACCTCTCCCGACTGCCCGTGCAGACCTGCTGGCCGGAAGACGCAGGCCCGCTCATCACCTGGGGGCTGGTGTTCACCCGGGGCCCCGACAAGCGCCGCACCAATATCGGCGTCTACCGGCAGCAGGTGATCGGGCGAAACCGCGTCATCATGCGATGGCTGGCCCACCGCGGCGGGGCGCTCGACCATCTCGACTGGCGCCGTCGGCATCCGGAGCGACCCTTCCCGGTCGCGGTCGCGCTGGGAGCGGACCCCGCCTCACTGCTCGCGGCGGTGACTCCGATCCCCGACACGCTCTCGGAGCACGCCTTCGCCGGGCTGCTGCGGGGCGCCCGCACCGAGCTGGTGAAGTGTCAGAGCAACGACCTCGAGGTGGTCGCCAACGCCGAGATCGTGCTGGAGGGCCACATCGCGGCCGGAGACGAGGCGCCGGAGGGGCCCTTCGGCGATCACACCGGCTACTACAACGAGGTCGAGACCTTTCCGGTGCTGACCGTGGACCGCATCACCCGGCGCGACCGACCGATCTACCACACCACCTACACCGGGCGCCCTCCGGACGAACCCGCGGTGCTCGGCGCCGCGCTCAACGAGGTCTTCGTGCCGATCCTGCGCAAGCAGTACCCCGAGATCGTCGACTTCCATCTTCCCCCCGAAGGCTGCTCCTACCGACTCGCGGTCGTGAGCATCAGGAAGGCCTATCCCGGGCACGCCAAGCGGATCATGTTCGGGATCTGGTCCTTTCTCCGACAGTTCATGTACACGAAGTTCGTCATCGTGACCGACGAAGATATCGACGTGCGAAAGTGGGACGACGTGATCTGGGCGCTGACGACCCGGGTGGACCCGGCCCGCGACATGTCCGTGGTGGAGAACACCCCGATCGATTACCTCGATTTCGCGTCGCCGCTTTCGGGCCTCGGCTCCAAGGTGGGCATCGATGCCACCAACAAGTGGCCCCCGGAGACCACGCGCCGGTGGGGGCGGCCGGTGCGCATGGCGCCGGAAGTGTGCGAGCGGGTAGACCGGATCTGGGCCGGGCTCGGACTGGGCTGAGCTCTGCCGGCCCCGGTACGGCCGCGGCCGTGAACCGGGACGGGAGGGCGCTTAGGCGAGCCCGTACTTGCGCCGGAACTTGTCGACGCGGCCCGCAGTGTCCACCATCTTCTGCTGTCCGGTGTAGAAGGGGTGGCAGAGCGAGCACACGTCGAGATGCAGGTCCCCGGGGAGGGTGGAACGGGTCTTGAACTGGTTTCCGCAGCTACAGGTAACCGAGATTTCGTGGTACGTGGGATGGATGTTCGGTTTCATGGCGGGGTCTCAAGGGGCGCCTCTCGCGCTCCTCGCTTGGCGGGGCGCGCGATGTTAGCGCAGCCCGTCTCCGGACGCCAAGGGGCACTCGAGCGTCCGACCGGATGCGGAGCGCGCGAGCGGTGAGACCGGAGTCTCGACGCTTGTAGGCCCTCATCCCGAGCAGGCGTCACTTAGGGGCCACTCCTCACGTAGCATTTTATGACATCACGATAACTGTCGGGGATTACAGGGGCGATCATTTTTCCACAATTTCTGTGGATAAGTCTGTGGATGAGTTGCCGGAATCTGCCGCAAACCCGCGCCGGGACTCGGGTTCCCACGGATCTGTCAAAATTTGGTCAAAATCTGGAAATTCTTTATAAAACAACAATCTGCGCTGAAAGAATAGCGGATCGTGCACATTCCGCCTCCGACGGGCCCAGCCGCGCCGGAAAGCGGCCCTTCCATGTGGACATGTGCATCGCTCCGAACGCGTGTCGAGGGCCGGGAGTCCCTCGCTCATCGACGTGCCCGCGATCAGGAACCGAGCCAGGCGCAGACCCGCAGGGCGAGCTCGTGCAGACCGTTGCGCCGCAGGGCGGAGAAAAGCTGCGCGCCGACGGCGCGACCCTCCTGCACGTGACGCTGTGCGCCGGCCAGCGCGGCCCGGCTCTCCCGGCGATTGAGCTTGTCGGCCTTGGCAAGCACCAGGTGGACGGGAATCTGCGCCGCCTCCGCCGCATCCATCAGGAGCAGGTCCGCATCCGTCACCACCCGGCGGGCATCGGCGATGAGCACGAGCGCGGACAGAGAGGCGCGGGAGTGGAGATAACTCTCCGCCAGCTCGCCGAAGTGCCGCTGCTCCGCCCGCGAGACCCTGGCGTAACCGTACCCGGGCAGGTCGACGAGACGACAGGCGTCGTCCACCTCGAAGAAGTTTATCTGGCGGGTGCGACCCGGGGTCTTGCTGACTCTCGCCAACGCCCGGCGACCGGTGAGCGCGTTGATCGCGCTCGACTTGCCGGCGTTGGAGCGCCCGGCGAAGGCCACCTCGGCTCCGATGTCGGCGGGAAAGTGGGCGGGCCGGCTGGCTCCGAGCACGAACCTCGCCCGTGCGAGCCGTTTCAGGGCTTCTTCCGCGTCCGGGCCGGATGTCGACGAAGGGACACCCACGCAGGCACGCTCCGGTCTCGCGGCGTCTTTCAATTTGACCCCTCCGCGGCCATGCTGATATATACCTCCCCCGTTTCGGCGCGCCCCCGCGGCTCGCCCCGGCACCGACCTCTCTCGGGCATCCGCACATGCGCCTATCGCTGCTGCTACTCTCTCTCGCCCTGCTCGGCTCGGCTGCCGGCGTGCAGGCCGCCGGCGATCCTGCGGCGGGCAAGGCCAAGGCCGGCACCTGCCTGGCCTGCCACGGTCCGGACGGAAACAGCACCAACCCGCAGTGGCCGAAGCTCGCGGGCCAGCATGCAGGCTACACCAAAAAACAGCTCGTCGAGCTGAAGGCGACCGTAATGCGCAGCAACGCGATGATGGCGCCGATGATCGCCCCGTTGAGCGAGCAGGACATGGACGATCTTGCCGCCTTCTACGCGATCCAGCCGAGAACCGGCGGATTCGCGAGCGCGGAGCGGGTGGACCTCGGAGAGCGCGTGTATCGGGGCGGCAACCTGGAAACCGGGGTCGCGGCCTGCATAGGCTGCCACGGACCCCGGGGTCTCGGGGACCCCCTTGCCGGATTCCCCTCGCTGGCCGGTCAGCACGCGGAGTACGTGGTGATTCAGCTCAAGGCCTTCCGCTCCGGAGAACGGATGAACGACGTGAGCGGCATGATGCGGGACGTCGCGCGGTGGATGAGCGACGACGAGATGGAGGCGGTCGCCGAGTACATCGCGGGGCTGTACTGAGCCAGAGGTCCCGCCACGGCTCGCCCCGCGGCTCCCGCGCGGACTCAGGAACTCGCGGGGCCGCCGCGCCGGCAATGTGCCCCCAGGGTGGGTAGAATTCCGCTCCCCGGAAGTCCTCCCGACCCGACTCCCGACTCCCGGGCGGACCCCGCCCCGAGCCGTCACGACCCTTGGACCCGCCCATGAAACACGCGTTCCTTCCCCCCCTGCTGCTCGCCCTGTTCACGGTGCTGCCGGGCCTCGCCGGAGCCGATTCCCACTCCGACTTCGATGTCGAAGGCAAGTACTGGCCGGTTCAGCCGGCGCAACCCACGGAGACCGAACCCGGCACGGTGGAGGTGGTCGACGTATTCTGGTTCGGCTGTCCGGGCTGCTTCTCCTTCCTCCCCCACATGGAGGCCCTCGAACGGGATGCGCCCGACTATCTCCAGATCAGGCGCATGCCCGCGGTGTTCCGCGAGAGCTGGATCCCGCATGCCCGCGCCTTCTACACCGCCCACCTGCTCGGAATCGAGCACGAGGTGTACCGGCCCATCTACGAAGCGATTCACCTCGAGGGACGTGCGCTCTCCACGCGCGAGGCGCTCGCCGCATTCTTCGGGGAGCACGGAGTCGACTCCGAAGAGTTCACGAAGGTCTATGACTCCTTCGCGGTGGAGTCGCTGGTGCGCAAGTCGGTGGCGATGCAGCGAAACTACGGGGTGAGCGCGACGCCCACCGTCATCGTCAACGGCAAGTACCGCACCGGGGGCAACCGGGCCGGCGGCCATGCGAACGTGATAAGGGTCATCCGCGCCCTCGCGGAGAAGGAGCACGCCTCCTAGCCGCCATGTTTCCGCGGCGCCGGGGCGCGGGCGCCGCCGCCGCGGGAATCGCGTGAGGGCCGCTCAAGGTCGCGTCAGCAGGCGCATCAGGCTCGAGGTATCCCAGCGCGCACCGCCCTGCGCCTGCACCTGCGCGTAGAACTGATCGACGAGCGCCGCCACCGGAAGGCGGGCTCCGGCCCGACGCGCTTCGGCCATGCAGATCGCGAGGTCCTTGCGCATCCACTCCACCGCAAACCCGAACTCGAACTCGTCGTCGAGCATGGTGGTGCCGCGGTTCTCCATCTGCCACGACTGCGCGGCGCCCTTGGAGATGACGTCGACCACCTGCTTGCCGTCCAGCCCGACCCTCTGCGCGAAGCTCAGGCCTTCCGCGAGGGCCTGCACCAGCCCCGCGATGCATATCTGGTTGACCATCTTGGTGAGCTGACCGCAACCCGCCGGCCCCATCAGGGTGACCGCACGCGCGTAGGCGTCGATCGCATCGCTGACCCGATCGAAGTCGGCCGCTTCTCCCCCCACCATCACCGTCAGCGCCCCGTTCACCGCGCCCGCTTCCCCGCCCGACACCGGCGCGTCGAGGAAGTGCAGCCCCCGGCCCCGGGCCTGCGCGTCCAGCTCCCTCGCGAGCTCGGCCGACGCGGTGGTGTGGTCAACGAACACCGCGTCGTCGCGCATGCCCTCGAAGGCGCCCTCCGCGCCGGTGCACACCGCGCGCACGTCGTCGTCGTTGCCGACGCAGGCGAACACGACCTCCGCCGCGGCGGCCGCTTCCGCCGGCGTCTCCGCGGGCCGGCCGGCAAACTCGTCGAGCCACCGCTTCGCCTTCTCCCGCGTGCGGTTGTAGACCGTCACCCGATGGCCGGCCCTGGAGAGGTGCCCGGCCATGTGGTAGCCCATGACGCCGAGACCGATGAAGGCGACATCGAGGGGAGTGGCATTGGAGCTCATAGTGCGTTTACCTCATCTGGCGGCGGATTCGGAGGCGCCCCGGTGCTTCGTCCAGGGGCCCGGTCGCGGAGCGCGGCGGCGCGAGGCGGCGGCCAGGGCGGGACGTGACGGGGGCGCGACGGGCGGCGATGGTACTCCAATCGCACGGGGCACCGGATGCCCTACCAGACGAGGTCGTCGGGGACCGCGTGAGCGGAATCGTCGGCGTCCGCTTCGGCAACGTCGTCCGTCACCCGATGCACGAAGGTGTCCGGACGCTCCTCCTTGAGCTCGATCGCCAGCGCGCTCGGCAGGAGCAGGTGAGCTCCCTTCAGGCCGACGACCACGATCTCGCCCGCGAGCAGGGCGCGGTGCTGCGCCTCGGTGACGAGAATCCTCTTGATGCGGCGCCCCCGGGCGAAATGGAAGGGCCGGGCCGCCTCCGGGTCGTCCAGCCGGGCGCTTCGCGCTCGTTCGAGCAGGGCCCGCTCCTTCTCCTCCCGCATTGCTCGCGCCTTGAGCGAACCGCTCAACCACGGGTCGCGCGCAATGGCCTGCGTTCGGCTGCGCAGCGAGCGCGCCTGCACCGTCGAGAGCGCGGGGGCCGCTGCCGGCGTCGGGCTCGCGTCCACCGCCCGAGGACCCGGCTCCGGCGGAGTGCGTCGACGGGCCTCGGTGTCCCGGCGCCGCTGCCGCTTGCGGCGCGCGCGTTTCTCCTTCTCGGGTGCGACCAGACCGGCGCCGCGCAGCGCATCCTGCAGAGAGTTCGCCAATGCCCGTGTACCCGACACCCTTTGCCGCGGGTGATTCTACCCGTCCCGCCTCATCGACTCACGGCGGCGGAAGCGGGGATGGTGGCCGAGTCCGCAAACCCTTCCATTCCCGCGTACTGACTACCGGTGTGATGCGCAGCCGGGCATGCCCCGTGCGGCAGATTGCGGGGGACGATGCACGTCTGCCCGCCACGCTCGTGCGCGACTGCACGCACCGTGGCGGCGCTGCTGCCGAGTATGTCGAGTCTCAGGCAAGGGCCGCAATCGCCTCGTCGACCAGGCAAGTGTGCGCCGCGCGAATCACCGCCTCGCTTGTGTCGGCGCGACCCATTTCCCGCCACCCTTCGGTGCAGTCGGCATGGCACGCCGTGAACGCCTCCGAGGAAGCGGACTATCTGCAGTGCGGCGCCCAGGCGATCGGACTTGGTGAAGGCCCAGGGAGTGCCCACAGAGGTTGGCAATTGGCGATTCTGCAATGTGCAGTTCTCAAGTCAACAGAATTGTTGCGCTTGCAGGCGCTGCTCCGTACACTTCCGGCTGCTTCGACGGATTGGGGCAGCCTGCCCGGCAAGGATTGCCGGTTCACACCGATGAGGAGGCGGAATCGTGTGCCAGGTTCTTGATATTGCTAAAGGAAATAGCTTCCATGAAGGCAAGGGAATTTCAGCAATGGCTGAGAAAACGCGGTTGCTCCTTCGAAACGCACAAGGGTGGTAGCGGCCATCTCACAGTGCGTCGCGGCAATCGCATCTCACAGCTACCGATGCACGGCTCTCGCAGAGAGTTGGGCACCAGGCTCATGGCCAAAATCAAAAAAGACCTGGACCTCTAGTGCTCCGCTATCCGATTGAGCTCGAAGAGGACGACGGAACCGTCATGGTCACGTCGCCCGATTTTCCGGAACTCACCACCTTCGGCATAGACCGAAGCGAGGCGCTGGCCCATGCGGTCGACGCCTTCGACGAGGCGATTGCGGCCCGCATTCACCTGGGCCGGGAAATCCCCTCACCCTCTCCCGGCAAGGACCGAGTGAAGCTGCCCACCCTCACCGCCGTCAAGGTGATTCTCTACCAGGGCATGAAAGACCAGGGCATCGGCAAAGCCGAGCTGGCCCGGCGCCTCGGCTGGCATCTGCCGCAGGTGGACCGTGTGCTCGACGTGAATCATCGCTCGCGTCTTGACCGCATGGATGCTGCTTTGGGAGCCATCGGGCGGCACCTGGAAGTGAGCGCGAAGTCCACACGTCGCTGATGTAGCGGGATCCGCCCACAGCGTCGCGACCTGACGGCACCCGGTCGAGGATGTCGGTGGCGATGACACGGTCTCGGAACTCCTCTCCGCAGGCACCGAAGCTCTGACAGCGGCTCGGACGCGCTCCCCGGATGGCGCCCGTCATGAACGCACCGGCCTCCTGGTCATGAAGACCGGCGGCGCCCTGTCTCGAATCAGTCGGTCGTCACTACGCCTCGGTGCTCCCCGCGTCCGGCAACCTTTGCCCAAGCGCCGCCGGCGTCAGTATGGGGATCGCGAAGCTGTCCCCCAGCGCAAGCAAATCGCGGTCGCCAGTCACGAGCGCATCCGCCCGCCCCGCGATTGCCAGCTCCAGAAAGGGCCGGTCAAAGGGATCCCGACATGGGGGTACCCGAGGCGGCGGATCCGGAATCACTATCGTCTCGCAGCAGGGCAGGTAGTCGTCGAGCAGATCCTCGCATTCCGCGGCAGTCAACCGGAACTTCGGGTAGGCGAGCACACGCAGGAACTCGGCCGTGGTGTCGCGGCTCGCAAGCGGCCGAACTTGATCCGCCCGCCACGCGGCCCTGATCCAGGTGACCACCCCGGCCGGAAACAGCAGCGCTGACAGCAGCACGCTGGTGTCGAGCACGAGGCGCGGTGGCGTCACCGCTCCGAGCGGGCCCAGGAGATCGCATCGGCGACGTCCTTCTCGGACACGCCGAGCTCGGCGAGCTTGGCGCGTACGGCGTCCGCGCAGTTCACCCTCACCGGCGTGAGGATGATGCGCCCGTTCTCCGCCATCACGTCGAAGTACTCGGCCGCTGCCACGGCGGAGGTCACGGCCTTGGGCAGGGTAAGCTGGTTCTTGGAAGTCAGCTTGGCGAGCATGGGCATGTCTCACGGATGCAATGTAAGGAAACAATAGAACCTTACATCCTGCGCAGCAAGCGCTGATCCCGATGGTGGCTCACTTCGAACCCCCATGCCCCGACTCGGCGCCCACCGACATCGGAGGTGGCGGCCAGGAGCCCCCGGGTCCGCCGAAGGGATCGAGCACCTTGTCGGTCGAGGAGCGTTCCGAGTGCGACGAAAATCGAAAGGAGTGGAGACGCAGACCCTTCGCGCCGCCGAAGCGGGGCCACGGGACCTGCTGGGGGCCGAGGCGTTGCTGCTCGGCGCCCCGGAGAACTTCGGCTACATGTCGGGCGCGATGACCGACTCAGTCATCAGGTCCGCGGCCCTCCCCGAGCGTGGTCCGCCCTTGTGCCGCCGTCGGCGCCGCGGGCGAAGGCGCCGGTCGCCAGACCATGAGCCGATCCGGGACCTTCTCCTCGTTGGTGCGGCCATCGGTACGCCGAAGCGTCCGGAAACCATGCCGCACATAGAAGCGGATCGCCGCCTCGTTGGGTTCGAAGGTCCACAGCTTCACACCGTCGCGTGAGTGTTCCATGACCACGGCCAGCAGGGCGGTGCCGATACCCCGGCCCTGGTGCTCCGGCAGCACATAGAGGTGGTTGAGAAACTCGCCGTCGGCCGAGGCATAGCCGACTACTCTATCGGCGTCCTCGGCCACCCATACCCTTTCGGACCGGAAGACAACGTCACGCATCCACTCGCGGGTCTCTTCCGCGCTGTGCAGATCCGGCGGCAGGTAGGCCATGCGCGCCCGCGCCGAGAGGTGAATCTCCGCGCAGACGCGGTAGTCGTCGAGTGCGGCACACCTGATATTCACCTGGGTCCTCCCCCGACCTCGCCCGGATGCCGTGCCGGCGCAGCGCCGAAAGCGGTTCCGGCCGAATGCCGCCGGGGGCTTGCGCGCAGCCCGTTGCGAAGCGCCTGGCCCGCCTCGAACGAGAGCATCGTCGAATCGAGCCGGATTGCAACCATCAAGAGGGGAGGTCGGACAGAGCGACATCGTGGACGTCGGTGCCTGGACTCCGCTCACCGGCGCCTCGGCCCGATCGGCGATCGTCCCTCCCACCAGTTTGCGGAGCTGCCTGACTTGGTCCGGTCACCGTGCAGATGACGCGACGCGAACCGGGCCGGTGCCAGCCAGACCCGCGTCTGAACCCCTGGCGGTGCTGATACCATGAACGCGGTCTCCCGCACCCGCACCGTGCCCCGGGCATTGAAGCACCTGCTCATCGTCTATCACTCGCAGTCGGGGCATACCCGGACGATGGCCGATGCGGTGCGCCGCGGCGCGTGCGCCTCCGACATCGAAGGAGTGGAGACGCGGATGCTCCGCGCGGCGGAAGCGGGACCGCGGGACCTGCTGTGGGCCGACGCCCTCCTGCTCGGCACCCCGGAAAACTTCGGCTACATGTCGGGCGCGATGAAGGACTTTCTCGACCGGACCTTCTACCCCTGCCAGGGCAGGCTGCAGGGCCTGCCCTTCGCGGTGTTCATCTGCGCGGGCAACGACGGCAGCGGCGCACTGTCGAGCATCCGCCGCATCGCGCGCGGCTATCCCCTGCGCGAGGTGCAGGACGCGATCGTGCGCAAGGGGGAACCGGACGAGGAGGTCCTCGCCCGCTGCGAAGAGCTCGGCTCGGCGCTCGCGGCCGGCCTCGAGCTCGGTGTCTACTGATCCCCCTCCCCCGCCCGGAACGGAACCCGCGATGACTCGCGCAGATTCCCGAATTGCCCGACTCGCGGGCGAGTTCGGCGCGCTCCGCCTCATGCTCGGCCTGATCGTGCTGCTGGTGTGCGCGGCCTCTCCCTTCAGCGAGGGGCCGGCGGCCTACGCGGGCTGGCGACTCGCCACGACGGTGATCGCTCCGGCGCTCTTCGTGATGCTCGTCTTCCTGCTGCCGCTCGACATGATCATGAGCGCGGTGTTCATGTCGGGCAGAGACGGGGAGGCGCGGCGGCGCTTCCGGCGGATCATTCTCGCCGAGCTCGGTCTCCTCGCGCTGATGGTGATGGTCTGGATGCCATTCGTGCTCAGGCTGCTGAATCCGCCCCTGTAGTGAGGTTGCCCACCACGCTTTCGCCGCCGGACACGTACACCGCTGGCGCAAGCTCCGCGGTGGGAGCCCGCCCGCACGCCCGCCCGCGCTTCGAGGGACTCTGTCCCCACACCGAGGGGGCGCTCCCCTGTAGCTCCGGGGGCGCTTCGCCGTAGAATCCGGGCGGTTCGGCGCTCCCGCGCCGACCGAACCCCGGAGACGCGAGCGACACTCCCCCATGACAGACGACATCCCCGGACTGCGTCGCATCCTGAGCGAGTGCCGCACGGTGGCAATGGTGGGGCTATCGGCGAACTGGTACCGGCCGAGCTACTTTGCCGCCAAGTACCTCCAGGAACACGGGTTCAGAGTCATCCCGGTCACCCCGCGCTACGAGGAAGTCCTGGGAGAGAAGTGCTACCCGTCGCTCGATGCGATCCCGGTTCCCGTCGACGTGGTCGACTGCTTCCGACGGGCCGAGGAGATCCCGGCCATCGCCGAGGCGGCGGTAGCGATCGGCGCCCGGGTGCTGTGGATGCAGCTCGGCATCCGCAACGAGGAGGCCGCCGCGCGCGCGGAAGCGGCGGGCCTCGAGGTCGTGCAGGATCGCTGCATGAAGATCGAGTACGCCCGCCTCTTCGGGGGGCTGAGCTTCGTCGGCGTCGACACCAAGGTGATCTCGGCGAAGCGCCCGAAGACGGTCCCGAACTGAGCGCAGGCCGTGGCGGACAGAGAGTTCGGAGCGGAGACCCTCTGCCTGCACGCCGGGCAGCTCCCGGACCCGGCGACGGGATCGCGGGCGGTTCCCCTGTACCAGACCGCCTCCTACGTGTTCGACAGCGCCGACCACGCGGCAAGCCTCTTCAACCTGCAGACATTCGGCAACATCTACACCCGCCTCATGAACCCGACCACCGCGGTGTTCGAGGAGCGGCTGGCCGCGCTCGAAGGCGGCCGGGCCGCGGTCGCGACCGCGTCGGGCATGGCGGCGGAGATGAGCGCTTTCCTCACGCTGCTCGAGGCCGGCGACCACATCGTCGCCGCGAACGCGCTCTACGGCGGCACCCACACCCTGCTCTCGGTGAACTTCGCGAAGCTCGGCATCGAGACCACGCTCGTCGATCCCGACGATCCCGCCGCCTTCGCCGCCGCGATCACCGATCGCACCAAGGTCCTGTACGCGGAGACCATCGGCAACCCGGGCATGAACGTCCTCGACATCCGGGCGGTGGCCGACGTCGCGCGCGATGCCGGTCTGCCCCTGATGATCGACAACACCTTCGCCACCCCCTATCTGTGCCGTCCCTTCGATCACGGTGCGGACCTGGTGGTGCACTCCGCCACCAAGTACATCGGCGGCCACGGGACCTCCATCGGCGGGATCATCGCCGAATCGGGACGCTTCCCCTGGGACAACGGGAAGTTCCCCACCATGACGGAACCTTCGCCCGGGTACCACGGAGTGCGCTTCTACGAGACCTTCGGCGACTTCGGGTTCACGATGAAGGCGCGCTGCGAGCTGCTCCGCACCTTCGGGGCGGCGCTCAGCCCCTTCAACTCCTTCCTCTTCATCCAGGGCCTCGAGACCCTGCCGGTGCGCATGGACCGGCACTGCGAGAACGCAATCGCCGTCGCCCGTTTCCTCGACCAGCATCCACTCGTCTCCTGGGTGAACTACCCCGGCCTGCCCGACAACCCCTGCCACGAGCTTGCGAAGCGCTACCTGCCGAAAGGCCCGAGCGCAATCCTCACCTTCGGCATCGAGGGCGGCGCACGGGCCGGCGCCGCCTTCATCGAGGCGGCCCACTTCATGAGCCACCTCGCGAACGTGGGCGATGCGAAGACCCTGATCATCCACCCCGCATCCACGACGCACCGCCAGCTCTCCGAGGAGCAGCAGATCACGGCCGGCGTGACGCCGGACCTCATCCGCATCTGCGTGGGACTCGAGACGCTGGACGACATCCTCTGGGACATCGATCAGTCGCTCCACGCGTCCCGGAAGGCGCTCTAGCGCCTCGGAAGTCCGTCGACCCGCAACGCGAGGCAGTTACCGTGAGCGGCCATGGCGCGCACTTCTTCACCCGAACCACCCGGGCCCGGTCTTCTTCGCGCAGGACCGAAGACGCCGGGTTCGGGCAGCGTGAAGGTCCGGGAGACACCGGGGGCGGAGCGGATGCCCTGACCCGATGGCCCCGTGCATCTCGCCCGCGGCGCGCCTCGTGGCCGGCGCCCGCAACCGGAGGCCGCTGAGGCATGCGAGAGAGCCCCGTTTCCGTCTACGACCGGCACCTCGACCAGGGTCCGGCCAACTACCACGCGCTCACCCCGCTGAGCTTTCTCGAGCGCTCCGCGTCGGTCTACCCGGACAAGACCGCGGTCATCCACGGCGAGACTCGCCACACCTACTCCGAGATGCTCGCGCGCTGCCGATCCCTTGCCGGGGCTCTCGCCGCCCGGGGAGTGGGGGCCGGCGACACGGTGTCGATCATGGCCACCAACGTGCCGGCAATGCTCGAAGCGCACTACGGCGTGCCGATGACCGGCGCGGTCCTCAACGCGCTCAACTACCGGCTGGACGCCGCCTCCATCCGCTTCATTCTGGGTCACGCCGAGACCAGGGTGCTGATCACGGACCGCGAGTTCTCCGACACCGTGGGCGCCGCGCTCGCGGACCTGTCCGACCCGCCGCTGGTAATCGATATCGACGACCCCCTGGGCGAAGGCGGCGACCTCCTCGGCGAGAAGGACTACGAGGCATTTCTCGAGGAGGGCGACGGGGAGCACGCGTACGCCCATCCCGCCGACGAGTGGCAGGCGATCAGTCTCTGCTACACCTCGGGCACCACGGGGAACCCCAAGGGCGTGGTGATGCACCACCGCGGGGCCTACCTGAACGCGCTCGGCCAGATCCTGGCCTTCGGCATCGACGCCGGCAGCACCTACCTGTGGACCCTCCCGATGTTCCACTGCAACGGGTGGACCTTCACGTGGGCGGTCACCGCGGTCGGCGGCACCCACGTCTGCCTGCGCAAGGTCGATCCCGGTCTCGTCTTTCCCATGATCGAAGAGCACGGAGTGACCCACCTGTGCGGGGCTCCGGTGGTGCTCAACATGCTCATTCACGCCCCGAGCGCGGTGAAGCGTTCCTTCGACCGCCGGATCGAGATCGCGACCGGGGGGGCAGCGCCGCCGAGCGCGGTGATCTCGGCCATGGAGGAAATGGGCTTCCGGGTACTGCACCTCTACGGGCTCACCGAGACCTACGGTCCGGCCACCCTGTGCGCGTGGCAGAGTGGATGGGATGCGCTCGATGCGGAAGGCCAGGCCGCGATGATGGCCCGCCAGGGGGTGCACTACCACACCACGCAGGGCCTCATGGTGGCGGATCCGCAGACCATGGCGCCGGTTCCGAAGGACGGCGCGACGATGGGCGAGATCATGCTGCGCGGCAACACGGTGATGAAGGGCTACCTGAAGAACCCGGAGGCCACCGCGGAGGCGTTTCGCGGCGGCTGGTACCACACCGGAGATCTCGCGGTGCGCCACCCCGACGGCTACGTGGAAGTGAAGGACCGCTCCAAGGACATCATCATCTCCGGAGGCGAGAACATCTCGAGCCTGGAGGTCGAAGAGGCGCTGTACAAGCATCCCGAGGTCATGGAGGCGGCGGTGGTGGCGCGACCCGACCCGCACTGGGGCGAGACGGTGTGCGCCTTCGTCACCCTGAAGCCGGACGCCGCCCCGACGGATGCACCGGCGATCATCGACTGGTGCCGGCAGCGGATCGCACGCTACAAGGTGCCGAGAACGGTGGTCTTCGGCCCGCTGCCGAAGACCTCCACCGGCAAGGTGCAGAAGTTCACGCTCCGGGAGCGGGCCTGCGCGCTCGAGACGCCCTGAGCGGGCCATCGACGACCCGTGAGCGCGTACTGCCGCCTCCGGCCCGGCGCGAACAGGGATCTCGAGCCCGTTTCCCTACCAGGTTGAGGAGGAATTGCGATGGCTGAATGTCCGGTCTGCGGCGGCGAGGTGGAGCTCGCCGACGACACGGTGGAAGGCGAGCTGATCGAGTGCCCGGAGTGCGGGAGCGAGCTCGAGGTGCTGGAGGTCGACCCTCCCCGGCTCGGTGAGGCCCCGGAGGTGGAGGAGGACTGGGGAGAGTGAGAGTCGGGTTCCTCCACTCGCTCGTCCGGCCGGAGGAAAAGCTCCTGATGCGGGAGTTCGGGCGCCGGGAGGGCGTCGAGGTCGTGATGCTCGACGACCGCAAGCTCGTCTTCGACCTGCGCAAGGGCCCCGAAGTCGACGTGGTGCTCGAGCGCTGCATCAATCACTCGCGCGCGATGCACGCGCTGCGCCTCTTCCAGGGCATCGGCATCCCCTGCATCAACCGCTACGAAGTGGCGCAGCGCTGCGGGGACAAGATCCTCACCGCCGCGGCGCTCGCGGAGCACGGCGTCCGCCAGCCGCCGCTGCGCGTCGCGTTTACCGAGGGCTCCGCGCTGGAAGCGATCGAGGAGCTCGGCTATCCGGTGGTGCTCAAGCCCGCGGTCGGCTCCTGGGGCCGCCTGCTCTCCAAGGTGAACGACCGCGAGGCGGCGGAGACGGTGCTGGAGCACAAGACGATTCTCGGTTCGTATCACCACTCGATCTTCTTCATCCAGAAGTACGTGGAGAAGGAGGGCCGGGACATCCGCAGCTTCGTGGTCGGGGACGAGTGCATCGCCGCCATCTACCGTACATCGGCGCACTGGATCACCAACACCGCCCGCGGCGCCGAAGCGAGCGGCTGCCCGGTCAGCGCGGAGCTCGCCGACGTGTCCCTGCGGGCGGCGCGCGCGGTGGGCGGAGGCATCCTCGCCGTCGACCTCTTCGAGACCGACGAGGGCCTGCTCGTCAACGAGATCAACTACACCATGGAGTTCCGCAACAGCATCGACACCACCGGTGTCGACATCCCGGGGAAGATGGTCGACTACGTCCTGGAGGCGACGCGATGATCCGCGCATCCATCGCCGGGGCTTCGGGCTACACGGGCGGGGAGCTGCTCCGGCTGCTGCTCGGGCACCCCGGCATCGAGGTGGCGCAGGCGACCTCGGAGCGCAACGCGGGACGATTCGTGCACGGCCTTCACCCCAATCTGCGGGGCGTCACCCGGCTCAAGTTCTCTTCCCTGGCCGACCTCGCCCCCTGCGACGTGCTCTTCCTGTGCCTTCCCCACGGGGAGACGGCGCCGCGCATCGACGACTTCCGGCAGCTCGCGCCCCGTGTCGTCGACCTGAGCGCGGACTTCCGGCTGCGCGAGGCGGCGGGTTACGACACCTGGTACGGCCGCCGCCACCCGCGCCCGGAGCTGCTGCCGGAGTTCGTCTACGGCATTCCCGAGCTGCACCGCGAAGACCTGCGCGGCGCGAATCTCGTCGCCTGCGCCGGGTGCAACGCAACCGCCGCGGTGCTCGCCCTTGCGCCGCTCTGCGCCCGCGGCGGGGTGGAGTCCGTGGTGATCGAGGTCAAGGCGGGCTCGAGCGAGGGCGGGGCCGGGTCGAGCCCGGCCAGCCACCACCCCGAGCGCAGCGGGAGCGTGCGCTCCTACCGGCCCACCGGTCACCGCCACGTGGCGGAGATGCGCCAGGAGCTGGCGGCGGACGAGATCCACTTCTCCGCCACCTCCATCGAGATGGTGCGCGGAATCCTCGCCACCTGCCACGTGTTCCTCGACGATGCGCCCGACGACAAGGCGCTGTGGAAGATCTACCGGGACGCCTACCGGGACGAGCCCTTCGTCCGCATCGTCAAGGAGCGCAGCGGCATTCATCGCTACCCCGATCCCAAGCTCCTCGCCGGCACCAACTACTGCGACGTCGGCTTCGAGCGCGACCTCCACTCCAACCGGGTGGTGGTGATGAGCGCGATCGACAACCTCATGAAGGGGGCGGCCGGTCAGGCCCTGCAAGCCTGCAACCTCATGCACGGGCTGCCGGAGACGCAGGGCCTGGAGTTCACCGGCCTGCACCCGATCTGAGGCGGGAGCGCGGCCAAGGTGTGCCGGCTTCTCTGCGTACGCTCGGCGAACGAGTTCGATCTCGAGGGTCACCTCGAGGCGCTCGCCCGGATCGCGCGCGACAGCAAGGAGTACCAGGGCCACGGGTGGGGCTGCGCGTGGCGCGAGGGGGACGCCTGGCGCAGGTACCACGACATCGCGCCGATCTGGGAAGACCGCGGCCGCCCCTCCGGCCGCAGCCGGCTCCTGCTCGCGCACGCCCGCAGCGCGTTTCGGGACGAGGGCATCCGCGTCGAGAACAACATGCCCTTCCTCGACGACACGCGCGTCTTCATCTTCAACGGCGAGCTCCAGGGCGTGCGGATCCGGGAAGAGGGACGCATCGGCGCGGAGAAGATCTTCAACTTCATCAAGCGATTCGACCGGGGTGACCTCGGCGAGGCGCTGCGGCGGGCAACGCGGGTGATAGAGAAGCGCACCCGCTACGTGCGCGCGATGAACATCGTGCTCGCGAACCCTCACGCGGTCTGCGTCGCCTCGAGCTTCCGGGAGGATCCCGGGTACTTCCAGATGCACCGCCTGCGCTCGGCGGACACGCTCATCGTCTGCTCCTCGCCCTACGAGGCCGGCGGGGACTGGGAGCCCGTCGCGAACGGCAGCGTCGCCCGCTACTGAGCGGCGGCGCAGGGCGCTTGCGGACGGGCGGGAAATCCGGTATCCCGCAGCCCGGCAATCGGGGAAGCGGATGTACATCGTCAAGATCGGCGGCGGCGCCAGCATCAACCTGGACGGCATCGTGGGGGGCCTGACCTCGCTCGATGCGCCCTTCGTCGTCGTGCACGGCGCGAACGCGCTGCGCGACGAGGTGGCGGCCCGGCTCGGCATCGAGACCCGGGTGCTCACCTCGGCGTCCGGCTACAGCAGCGTGTACTCGGACCGAGACGCCATCGACCTCATCCTGATGGCCTACGCGGGCCTGCGGAACAAGCGGATCGTGGCGCTCTGCCAGCAGCACGGCATCAACGCGGTGGGCTTGAGCGGCCTCGACGGACGGATGATCGAGGGCCGGCGCAACCGGGGGATCCGCGTCCGGGAAGGCGGCAAGACCCTGATCAAGCGCGACTTCTCCGGCAAGCCGGCGGCGGTCAACCGGGAACTCCTGCACCTGCTGCTCGAAGGCGGCTACGCGCCGGTGCTCTGCATCCCCATCATCGACGAGCACGGCTGCCCCATCAACTCGGAGAACGACGACATCGTCAACGTGCTGCAGGAGAGCCTGGGCGCGCGCTGCATCCTCCAGTTCATCGAGGCCCCCGGCTTCCTCGATGACCCCGCGGACCCGCAGAGCGTGGTGGCGTGCATGACGCCGGCCGAGGTCGCAGCGCGCGAGCATCGCGTGACGGGGCGCATGAAGCGCAAGATGCTCGCGTTGCGGCGCCTCACGGAAACCGCTTCGACGAGGGTGGTCATCGCGGACGGCCGGAGCGAGCGGCCCGTCGCCGACGCGCTCGCGGGCAAGGGCACGGTGATCGGATGAAGCTCAGCGCGATCGAGGGCCGCTACAGCCTGCCGGTCTTTCCCCGGCGGGACCTGACCCTGGTGCGCGGCGAAGGCGCGCTGGTGTGGGACGACGAGGGGCGTCGCTACATCGACTGCGTCGCCGGTGTCGGGGTCGCGAGCGTCGGCCACGCCAACCCGGAGGTGGCCGAGGCGCTGGCGGAACAGGCGCGCACGCTGGTGACCTGCCCCGGCATCTTCTACAACGACAAGCGCGCGCGGCTGGTGGAGAGGCTGGCGGCGATCGCGCCGGAGGGACTCGAGCGCGCCTTCCTCTGCAACTCGGGCACCGAAGCGGTCGAGGCGGCGATCAAGCTCGCCCGCCTCAGCACCGGCCGGAGCCGCATCGTCGCCGCGATGCGCGGCTTCCACGGCCGCACCCTGGGCGCGTTGAGCGCCACCTTCAAGAAGGAGTACCGGGAGCCCTTCGCGCCCCTGGTGCCCGGTTTCTCGCACGTGCCCTTCGACAATGTCGAGAAGCTGGGCGAAGCGGTCGACGGGGAGTGCGCCGCGCTCATCCTCGAGCCGGTGCAGGGCGAGGGCGGGGTACGGATTCCCGCACCCGGCTACCTTGCCGAGGCGAGGAGGATCTGCGACGCGGCCGGCGCCCTGCTCGTGTTCGACGAGGTGCAGACCGGCTTCTGCCGCACCGGTCGGATGTTCGCGTGCGAGCACTCGGGGGTGCGCCCGGACATGCTCTGCGTCGCGAAGGCGATCGCGGGCGGGGTGCCGATGGGGGCGCTGCTCTGCGGCGAGCGCGTCGAGCCCGCGGTGGGCCGGCACGGCACCACCTTCGGCGGGAACCCGCTCGCCTGCGCCGCCGCCCTCGCGGCCATCGAGTTCATGGAGAGGGAAGACCTCGCCCGGCAGGCGGAGGAGAAGGGCGCCTGGTTCGAGGACCGATTCAACCGGCAGCGGCCGGCCCGCGTGCGCGCGCTGCGCCGGGCCGGGCTGATGATCGGCATCGAGCTCAAGGAGCGCGCCCGTCCCCACCTCGCCCGCCTTGCCGAGGAAGGGGTCCTGGCCCTGCCCGCGGGGCCGACGGTCATCCGGCTCCTGCCGCCGCTGGTGATCGCCATCGAAGAGCTCGAGCGCGTCTCCGACGCGCTGCATGCCGTGCTCGCGCCCTGAGGGCGCGTTGCCATATAGAATCTGCCCTGCCCGCCGTCGAGCGTACGAGGAGAGCGCCGTGGACGTCGAAGTGAAAGTGAGTCTCAACGACCCGAGCCTGCTCCGCGACCGCTGCTACGTGAACGGCGAGTGGGTCGAGGCGGACGGCGGGGAGAGCTTCGAGGTCGACAACCCGGCGACCGGCGAGGTCATAGGGAGCGTCCCCGCCTTCAGCGCGGAAGACACCCGGCGCGCCATCGAGGCGGCGGAGGCGGCGTGGTCGGGCTGGCGGGAGAAGACCGGCAAGGAACGCTGCAACGTCATGCGCCGCTGGTTCGACCTCGTGATGTGCAACCAGGAAGACCTCGCGGTGCTCATGACCAGCGAGCAGGGCAAGCCGCTCGCCGAGGCGCGGGGCGAGGTGGCCTACGCCGCCTCCTTCATCGAGTGGTTCGCGGAGGAGGCGAAGCGCATCTACGGCGACGTCATCGACCACCCCCTGCCGGGCAAGCGCATCGTCGTGCTCAAGCAGCCGATCGGCGTGGTCGCGTCGATCACGCCCTGGAACTTTCCCGCCGCGATGATCACGCGCAAGTGCGCGCCCGCGCTCGCCGCCGGCTGCCCGGTGATCATCCGGCCCGCGTCCCAGACCCCGCTCTCGGCGCTCGCGCTGGCCGTCCTCGCCGAGGAGGCCGGGCTGCCCCGGGGCGTGCTCAACGTCGTCACCGGACGCTCCGGAGAGATGGGCCCGGAGCTGACCGGACACCCGTCGGTGCGCAAGCTGAGCTTCACCGGCTCCACCGAGGTCGGCAAGAAGCTGATGGCGCAGTGCGCCGGCACCGTGAAGAAGGTCTCGCTCGAGCTCGGCGGCAACGCGCCCTTCATCGTGTTCGACGACGCCGACCTCGATGCCGCGGTGGCCGGCGCGGTGGCGTCGAAGTACCGCAACGCCGGTCAGACCTGCGTGTGCGCCAACCGGATCCTGGTCCAGGACGGCATCTACGACGCCTTCGCGGAGAAGCTGGCCGCGGCGGCAGCGGCGCTCGAGGTCGGGAACGGCCTCCACGCCGGGGTGCAGCAGGGCCCCCTGATCGACGAAGCGGCGGTGCGCAAGGTGGAGGAGCACATCGCCGACGCCTCCGCCAAGGGCGCCGAGGTGGCCGCCGGCGGCGCGCGGCACTCCCTCGGGCGCACCTTCTTCCAGCCGACGGTGCTGACCGGAGTCGATTCGGGCATGCTCGTCGCGCGCGAGGAGACCTTCGGCCCCGTCGCCCCGCTCTTCCGCTTTCGTGACGAGGAAGAAGTGGTGCGGATGGCCAACGACACCGAGTTCGGCCTCGCCGCGTACTTCTACAGCCGGGACATCGGCCGCATCTGGCGGGTGTCGGAAGGCCTCGAGTACGGCATCGTGGGCATCAACGAAGGCATCATCTCCAACGAGGTCGCCCCCTTCGGAGGCATCAAGGAGTCCGGCATCGGGCGCGAGGGCTCGAAGTACGGCATGGACGACTTCATCGAGATCAAGTACCTCTGCATGGGCGGCATCTGAGCGAGCGGTAGCCGCCATGTTTCCCCGCTTTCCTGCTGCGGACGCGAATCTGCCGGCATGGACTGCGCTGATGCGCGCCATCCCTGGCGCGCCCCCTACGGGCGCCCTTCGGGCGTCCGAATCCGCTCCCGGCGGATTCGTGAACGCGGCCAGGGTGCTCGACGTACTATCGAAGTACGCCTGCGCGCCCTGACTCGCGTTCGCCTTGCCCCTACCGACAGCTTCGCGCCCTCACGACGAAAATCGGTGAAACATGGCGGCCAGCCGGGCGCCGGCTCCCCGCCGGATCAGAACCCGTCGCGGGGAATGGCGAGGTCCCAGTTGCGGGAGAACACGCGCGCGTCCGCCTCGTAGGCATCGAGCTCGGCCCGGACGAAGAAGGTGTCCGCCGAGCAGGTCATGGCGAGCCGCCCCCGGGTCCGGGTCCGCCACTCGCCCCGACCGACCGCGTACTCGCAGGTGTACTCGGCTCGCGCGGAGAGCGGATCGTCGTCGGTGATCGTGTAGCGCTCGGTGGTGCCGCCCGCCATCTCGATGCCGTTGTGATGGAGCCGCACCCGCCCGCCGTCCTTGACCAGGCTGAACGTGTGTTCGCCGCTCTCGACGTCGTGGGCGATGGTCCGCTCCTGGCGCCCCTCGGCGAGGGTGGTGGTGGCGAGCGGCGGCGGGATCTGCGGCGCCTCGAAGGGCTCCGGGCCCCCCCGGCTCTCCGCCTCCTCCAGCTCGGGAAGCTCCACGTGGCTCGCCTGCACGTCGATCCGCAGCGTCGTGCGCTCCGGGGTGGGCCAGGCCATGGGCCAGTAGCTGGTGGAGATCGCGAGACGCAGACGATGACCGGGAGCCAGGGTGTAGCCGGTGTCGTTCAGCCGCACCCGCACCCGGTGGGGGGCGCCCGGGACCATCGGCCGCGGGAGGTCCTTGCCTTCGCGCTGGGCCAGGTTGAGCAGGCCGTAGCTCATCAGCGTGGATGCGCCGTCAGGGTGCACGTCGCACAGCCGCACCGCGATCATCCCGCCGGGCCCGTCGGGCGTAAACGCCACTTCGGCGAAGGGCGTGCCGAGGATGTCGAGCGGGGTCTCCCGCACCTCGCCGTCGAAGGTGGCGGACTTCGCGTCGTCGCCCCGCTGATCCAGGGGAAGCTGCGAAGAGGGACCGGTCATGTACCAGGGCATGTACTCCCCCGAAGCGAGGCCGCAGGACAGCGGCGAGCGCAGCGTCACCGCGGCCCCGGCCAGGGGTGCGGCGGAAAGACGCCCGTCCCCGAAGTGGAGGCGGCGGACGGCGACCTCCGGGCTGGGCCAGCGGCTCTGCGCCACCCAGCGGCCGGGGTTGTGGAGATGGCGGGCATCGGCGGGCACCCGGGTGCTGAGGTAGCCATGGAACACGGGCTCCCGGTCGACGCCGTTGTCGATGCCCTTGAGCCACCGGTCCCACCACCGGAGAATCTCCTGGAGGAAGCCCACCGCCGGACCCGGCACGCCCTGGTGCGGGTAGGTATGGCCCCAGGGTCCGGACATCGCCTTGCGCGGCGTGCTGCGCGGCAGGCCCTCGAGCAGGCGGAACACGGTGTTCGGCCAGCAGTCCGCCCACCCGCCCACCGCGTACACTGCGCAGCCGATGCGCTCGTGCCGGCCCTGTACCGTGCCCTGGAGCCAGTACCCGTCGCGTCGCTGATGACGCAGGAAGGTCTCGAGGAACAGGGGCGGCACGGCGAGTCGCTCGAGCCACTGCTCGCGCCACCCTTCGCCCACGATCGCGGGGTCCGGGGGCCGGCTGTTGAAGCCGAGCATCACCGCGCCCCAGCCGACGGTCTCTCCCGACAGGCATCCGAGGAAGTAGCAGCCGTCGTCGTAGTAGCGATCGTCGGTCGCGCATACCGGCACGATCGCCTTCAGGGCCGGGTGTCCGAAGGTGGCCGCCTGCAGCGAGGCCACCCCGCCCCAGGAAATGCCCATCATTCCGACCGAGCCGTCGCACCAGGGCTGCTCGGTGAGCCAGGTGATCACCTCCTGCGCATCGCTCTGCTCAATCTCGAGGTACTCGTCCATCTGCAGACCGTCGGAGTTCCCGGTGCCGCGCATGTCCACCCGGACCCCGGCGTAGCCGTGGCCCGCGAACCAGGCGTGATTCATGTGATCGCGGGCGGCGGTGGCATCGCCCTTGCGATAGGGGATGTACTCCAGAATGGCGGGCACCGGCTCCCGCGCGGCGCCGCTGGGCAGCCAGAGCTTTGCGGAGAGGCGGCAGCCGTCGTGGAGCCTTATCCACACGTGCTCCACGACATCGACTTCGAAGGGCGGGTTCGGGGAGAGGCCGGTCATCGCTGCGCACACCTGAGTCGAGGCGGGCCGACATGGTAGCGCCGGAGCCCGAAACCCGCGCCGGAAACTGCCCCGGGATCCGGCGCTTGGTCTTGCCGCAAGTGAGGCGCTATCATCGCGGAGCGGACGCTTATGGGGGGATAGAATGGCGATCACTGCGAGAATGGGATTCTGTACTCCCTTCCCGACGCATGCGCCGCATCTCGACTCTGCTTCCGACACGGAGTTCGACTCAATCTCGTCCAATCAAGGAGCAATCATGAAGAACATAAGTCACGCAATAATCGGCGCTGTCGCGCTCGCGTTCGGCCTGGTGGCCAGCGCAGGCGCGGGTACTCTCGAGGATGTTCAGGCCCGAGGCGAGTTGAACTGCATCGTCAGCACCGGCCTCCAGGGCTTTGCCGCCCCTAACGACGAAGGCGTGTGGGAAGGCTTCGACATCGACTTCTGCCGGGCCACCGCAGCCGCCGTGCTCGGAGACGCGAACGCGATCAAGGCGGTGACCGCGACCGGCAAGACGCGCTTCACCAAGCTGAACGCAGGCGAGGGCGACGTGCTGTGGCGCAACACCACCATCACCTTCGTGCGCGACGTCGACGTGCCGCTGCGCTTCCACGGCGTCAACTACTACGACGGCCAGGGCTTCATGGCGCGCAAGGACCTTGGAGTGATGAGCGCGGCGGAGCTCGACGGAGCCTCGGTGTGCATCCAGACCGGCACCACCACCGAGCTCAACCTCGCGGACTACTTCCGCAGCAACGGCATGTCCTACGAGGCGGTGACGATCGAGGACAACGCCGAGGCCCGGGAAAACTACCAGGCGGGACGTTGCGACGTGTACACCACGGATGCCTCCGGTCTCGCCGCCACGCGGGCCACCTTCCCCGATCCGGACGCCCACGTGATCCTGCCCGAGATCATCTCCAAGGAGCCGCTCGGCCCCGCCACCCGGCACGGCGACGATCAGTGGTCCGACATCGTGACCTGGGTGCTGAACGCGACGGTCACCGCCGAGGAGAAGGGAGTCACCTCCGCGAACGTCGATGACATGATGGGCTCCAACGATCCCGAGGTGCTCCGTCTGCTCGGAGTCGAAGGCAATCTGGGCGGCATGTTCGGCCTGAACGCGGACTGGGCGTACCAGATCATCAAGCAGGTGGGCAACTACGGGGAGATCTTCGAGCGCAACATCGGCGTGAACACCCCCATAGGCCTCCCGCGGGGGCTGAACGCCCTGTGGACCGACGGCGGACTCCAGTACTCTCCGCCCTTCCGTTGAGCGCACGCCCGGCTCGAATCATCGAGTCCTGAAGCACCGGCGCCGGCGTGCCCTCGCACGCCGGCGCCACCCCCGGATCCCCGGCGATGGCCGCCGTACCCATCGAAAGCCGTAGCGCCCTCTCGCGTCTCTGGAACAACCAGGAGACGCGCTCGCTCATCCTGCAGACCGTCACCCTGGTGGTGGTGCTCACGCTGGTGGGCCTCGTGCTGCGCAACGTCGCCATCAACCTCGAAGCGATCGGGAAGGAGTTCAGCTTCGATTTCCTGAATCAGCCCGCTTCCTACGACATCACCTTCTCTCCCTTCATCGAATACAGCTCCCGCGACACGCATCTGCGTGCGTACGCGGTCGGCTTCCAGAACACGCTGCTGGTCGCGGTATGCGGCATCGTGGCCGCCACCGTGCTCGGCGTGACGATGGGCATCCTGCGCCTCTCCCGGAACTGGCTCATCAACCGGATGGTCTACGTCTTCCTGGAGTTCACGCGCAACGTCCCGGTGCTGCTGCACATCCTCCTCGTGCACGGCATCATCGTGACTACCCTGCCGCCGCCGCGCGGCGCCATCGACGTGGGCGGCACGGCATTCGTATCCAACCGCGGCTTCTACGTGCCGGCGCCGGTGTTCGAGGACGGGGCGGGAATCGTCGGCCTCGTCCTCGTCGCCGCCATCGTCGCCGCCCTGCTCTTCCGGCGCTGGGCGAAGCGCGTGCAGGTGGAGACCGGGAGGATCTACCCGGTGTTCTGGATCTGCGCCGCGATCATCGCGGGAGCGACGGCGCTGGCCTTCCTGCTCACCGGCACGCCTCTGGCGTGGGAGGTACCGGAGCTCAAGGGATTCAACTTCCAGGGTGGCATGGCGCTCAAGCCCGAGTTCCTCGCGCTGTGGCTCGCGCTGTCCTACTACACCTCCTGCTTCATCGCGGAGATCGTGCGCGCCGGGATCCTCGCCGTCAGCCACGGCCAGACCGAGGCGTCATTCGCGCTGGGTCTGCGGCCGAACCGCACCCTGCAGCTCGTGATACTTCCCCAGGCGCTGCGCATCATCGTGCCGCCCCTGGTGAGTCAGTACCTGAACCTGACCAAGAACTCCTCTCTCGCCATCGCGATCGGCTACATGGACGTGGTCGCGACCATCGGCGGCATCTCCCTGATGCAGACGGGGAAGGAGATGGAGACGATGATCATCGTTCTCGGGACCTACCTCGTCCTTTCGCTCATCATCTCGGCGTTCATGAACTGGTACAACCGCAGCATTCGCTACAAGGAGCGATAGGATGCACGCGGGCAATCCTCCCTCCTCCGCGAAGGTCCGCGAGCGCGCCTGATGGCCGAATCCGCTCCCCCGTCACGCTACGCGCCCGGCACCCATCCGGATCTGCCACCTCCGGTCCGGACCACGGGGCCCATCGCGTGGGCGCACCAGAACCTGTTCTCCTCCCCCCTGAACATCTTCCTCACCCTGGCCGGCCTCTGGCTCCTCTACTCGATCATCCCGCCCCTGGTGGAATGGGCGTTCATCAAGTCAGTCTGGAGCGCGGCGTCGCGCGCCGAGTGCTGGGACAGGATGGAAGTGGCCGAGGAGGCGGCCTGCTGGGCATTCATCAATCGCCGCTTCGAGTTCTTCGTCTACGGCTTCTACCCCGAGGCCGAACGCTGGCGGGTCAACCTCTGCTTCGTCATGATGATCCTCGCGATCTTCCCCGTGCTCTACGACAGGATGCCGGGGCGCCGGCACTGGTTCTGGTACGTGGCCGCCTTTCCCTTCCTCGCCGGCTGGCTGCTGGTCGGCGGGTTCGGCCTGGCCCCGGTGGGGACGGACGATTTCGGCGGCTTCATGCTGACCCTGGTGATCGGAGTGACCGGAATCTCCTTTTCGCTCCCCATCGGGATCGCGCTCGCCCTCGGCCGCACCTCCGACCTGCCGGTCCTGCGCATGCTCTGCGTGCTGTTCATCGAGTTCATTCGGGGAGTGCCCCTGATTGCGCTCCTCTTCGTGGCTTCGACCATGCTCAACTACTTCCTCCCGCCCGGCACCACCTTCGACCTGCTCATGCGGGTGCTGATCATGGTGACGCTCTTCTCTTCCGCCTACATCGCGGAGGTGGTGCGCGGCGGGCTGCAGGGGATACCGAAGGGACAGGTGGAGGCGGCGGATTCGCTCGGCCTCTCCTACTGGAAGGCGCAGCGCCTGATCATTCTGCCCCAGGCCCTCAAGATCTCCATCCCCGGCATCGTCAACACCTTCATCGGCCTGTACAAGGACACCACGCTCGTGCTGATCATCGGCTTGCTGGACCCGCTCGGCATCGGCCGCTCGTCGCTCGCCGACTCCGCGTGGGCCGGGCTCGCCCGGGAGATGTACCTGTTCATCGCGGTCTTCTTCTTCCTGTGCTGCTTCGGCATGTCGCGCTACTCGCTCTACCTGGAGCGCAAGCTCGACACCGGGTACGGGAGGTAGCATCCGCAGCGAATACCGATTCCAACGGCCCAAGCGCCTGCCACGGGCCAGGCGCGCGACACCTGCGGAGGCGGAAGGCTCGCGGGGCCGCGACCGGTGACAATTCGGGAGACAAAGAGACATGGCAGCGGGAAACCAGGGCGCACCGGATGCACTCCGCGCTTCGGCGGCGGACGGCGCGACGATCATCGCCATCAACGGCATGCACAAGTGGTTCGGAGAGTTCCACGTGCTCAAGGACATCAACCTCGAGGTCCGGCGCGGGGAACGCATCGTGATCTGCGGCCCGTCCGGCTCCGGCAAGTCGACGCTCATCCGCTGCATCAACCGCCTGGAGGAGCACCAGCAGGGATCGATCGTGGTCGACGGCACCGAGCTCACCAGCGATCTCAAGAACATCGAGATCATCCGCTCCGAAGTGGGCATGGTGTTCCAGCACTTCAACCTGTTTCCGCACCTCACGGTGCTCGAGAACTGCACTCTCGCGCCGATCTGGGTCCGCAAGACGCCGAAGGCGGAGGCGGAGGAGGCCGCGATGCGCTACCTGGAGCGGGTGCAGATCCCCGAGCAGGCCGAGAAGTACCCGGGGCAGCTCTCGGGCGGACAGCAGCAGCGCGTCGCGATCGCCCGCTCGCTGTGCATGAACCCGCGCATCATGCTCTTCGACGAGCCCACTTCGGCCCTCGACCCCGAGATGATCAAGGAGGTGCTCGACGTGATGGTGGAGCTCGCGGAGAGCGGCATGACCATGCTCGTGGTGACCCACGAAATGGGATTCGCCACCGCGGTCGCGAACCGGGTCATATTCATGGACGCGGGGGAGATCATCGAGCAGAACGAGCCGCACGAGTTCTTCAACCACCCGCGGCACGAGCGCACCAAGCTCTTTCTGAGCCAGATCCTGTCGCACTGACGACACGCCGAGCGCCCGCGTTCGCACACTCGCAAAGCACGTCGAGGGGGCGAAGACGACAGCGGCCCCTGGGCACGCATCCGCGCGTCGGTGAATCGAGGCGCCCGAGAACGAGAGACGAGGCATGAGCGCACCGAGCTTCACCCTCGGCATCGAGGAGGAGTACCTCCTCGTCGACCGCGACACCCGTGACCTGATCCACGAGGCGCCCGCCTCCATGATGGCGGAGTGCGAGGCGCTGCTCGAAGGCCAGGTGACGCCGGAGTTCCTGCAGTGCCAGATCGAGGTCGGCACCCGCGTGTGCGGCTCCATGGCGGAGGCGCGAGCGGACCTCTCCCACCTCCGCCGGACAGTCGCCCAGGTCGCGGAAGGGCACGGCTTCGCCCTGATCGCGGCCTCGACCCATCCCTTCGCGGCATGGGGGGAGCAGAAACGCACCGCGAAGGAGCGCTACGAGACCATCGAGGCGGATCTTCAGCGCGTCGTGCGACGGCTCATGATCTGCGGAATGCACGTGCACGTGGGCATCGAGGACGACGAGACGCGCATCGACCTGATGAACCAGGTCGTCTACGTCCTGCCCCACTTCCTCGCACTGACCACCTCGTCGCCCTTCTGGCAGGGCGAGCCGAGCGGGCTGCGCTCCTACCGCATCGCGGTGTGGGACGAGATGCCGCGCACCGGCCTGCCCGACGCCTTCGACAGCTTCGGCGAGTTCCGCCGCCATCTCGACATCATGGTCAATGCGGGGATCATCGAAGACGGCACCAAGCTGTGGTGGGACATCCGCCCGAGCATGCGCTTTCCCACCCTCGAGATGCGCATCTGCGACATCGCCACGAGGCTCGAGGACGGGATCTGCGTCGCCGCGCTCTACCGGTGCTGGCTGCACATGCTCTGGCGACTGCGTATCGCCAATCAGCACTGGCGCCGCTACTCCGCCCTCCTCGTGCGCGAGAACCGCTGGCGGGCCCAACGCTACGGCATCGACGAAGGGCTGGTGGACTTCGGCAAGGGCAGGATCGTTCCCTACCCGGCGCTGCTCGAAGAGATGATCGCTCTGGTTCGGCCCTCCGCCGAAGCGCTCGGCTGCGTCGCGGAGGTCGAGCACGCGCGCACCGTCCTTGCGCGTGGCACCAGCTCGCACCGCCAGACGGCGACCTACGAGCGGGCGCTGGCCGAAGGCGCCACCGGAGTGGAGGCGATGCGCGCGGTGGTGGACATGCTCATCGAGGAAACGATGGCGGGACTGGACGACTGAAGGCGGCTGCCTCGCCGGCATCTCCCCGGAGCCGGGCCGGGACCCTTCTCCCGGAGCTTCCCGGCGTTGACTTCCGGCTCCCAACGCACCCAAGCTTGGGATGACCTTGGTCACTCACCGGGAGCGATCGCATGAACAACCGAAGCATCGATGTGGAGCCGATTGCCGGCGCGCTCGGCGCCGAGATCAACGGCGTCGACCTGCGCGGGCCAATCGCCGACAACACCCTGGCCGAAATCAACGAAGCCTTTCACGAGCACCTCGTCGTGTTCTTCAGGAACCAGGATCTCAGCCCGAAGCAGCATGCCGACTTTGCCTCGCATTTCGCCGAGCTCGTCCCGCACCCCTTCGTGCAGAGCATCGACGGATTTCCCGGGATCATCGAGATCGTCAAGGAGCGCGACGAGAAGACCAACTGGGGCGGCATCAACCTGCACTCCGACCTCACCTTCTTCGAAGAGCCCCCGATCGGGGCTGCGCTCTACGCACGAGAGGTCCCCCCGCATGGCGGCGACACGTTGTTCGTCAACATGTATCTCGCGTACGAGACCCTCTCCGAGGGCATGAAGGCGCTGCTCGCCGACCTCCGGGGCGTGCACATATCGGCCGCCCCCTCCTCCTACTCCGCGAACTTCAAGGGCATGCACGAGAAGCGCAACGATGCCGGCTCCGCGGCGCACCCGATGGTGATCACTCACCCCCGTACCGGTCGCAGGGCGCTGTACACGAATGCGTACACGAAGCACCTGGAGAACATGACGGTCGAGGAGAGTCGGCCGATCCTGGACTACCTGGCGTCTCATGCGGCGAGGCCCGAGTTCAGCTGCCGCTTTCACTGGACCCCCGGCACGCTCGCGATGTGGGACAACCGGGTCACCATGCACTACGCCATTGAGGACGACTTCGCCGCCGAATCCGGCGGGGGCTATCGGCGGGTCATGCATCGGGCGACCTTCGAGGGCGAGCGCCCCCACTGAATCGCCGAAACCGGGCCACCGACCGGGGAAGTCGGCGCGCCCGGGACTCGAGCGCCGTGTTTCACCGCTTTCCTGCTGCGGACGCGAACCGGTAAAACAGGGCGGTCGAAGGCTCAGGGAAACTCCTGCCCCGGCGGCATCGCTCCCTCGCGACGCGGGTCGTCGATGAGGCCGCTCTCCTGATCGTAGGGCACGAATCCCGCCCTCTGGAACACCGCGATCGCCTTCGGGTGATCGTGATTCGAGGTCCGGGTCCACACGCGGCGGGCGGGCTTCGACCAGGCCTGGTCGACCGCCCAGCCGAGCAGGTAGTTTCCGAGACCGCGACCGGCAAACTCCGGGATCATGCCGAGGTGAACGAGCTCCACCTCGTCGTTCCAGCGCCGATCGAGCTCCGCGAACCCCGCCGGCACCCCCGCGACGTAGAGCACGTAGATCTCGACCTTCTCACTATGAATGACCGCCCGCACCTCGTCGTCGCTCCATCGCCGCCGCTCGTGCCACAGCCACGCTCCGCCCACCGTGTTGTACAGGTAGCGATAGAAGGAAAGCGTGGGGCTCTCCGCCCGAAGCAGGCTCAGCTTGCCGCTGCGGTGCAAGGGCGGACGCACGGGCGGGCGGGTAATTTCGAGACAGGTGGTTATCCACTCGATCTTGCCGCTGGGCACCCGTGCGATGCGCCGAGCGGCTCCCGGCCTCTTCCTTCCGGGAAGCCTGCTGATCCGATCATCGTCCCGAGACCCGCCCACAACCCGATTATCCACCGATGCGCGCGCCAGAGAAGCCCGGTGCCAGCTAGAATCCGTCGCGTTCCTCCACCGGCGGCGCCGGCGCCGATGCGCAAGGTCTACAGCTCGGACAACTACCTGCTGATCGGGCACATGCGCCAGGTGCTCGAGAACAACCACATCCGTTGCACGGTGCGCAACGAGCACCTCATCGGGGGAGCGGGCGAGCTGCCGCCGATCGAGGTCTGGCCGGAGCTGTGGGTGCAGGAGGACTTCCAGTTCGAGCAGGCGCAGGACCTGGTCAACGCCTACCTGGAGGACCAGTCTCTTCCCCGGCTCGACTGGCGCTGCCCCCGTTGCGGGGAAACGATTGAAGGTCAGTTCACCGACTGCTGGAGCTGCGGCACGGAGAGGCCCCACGGCGAACACGACTGAGCGCCCGCGCGCTCACGGCGACGCCGCCCTTCGCATCGCGCCCGCGAGCCGCGCGGCGTTGCGGGCGAGCATGAAGTGCTCCTTCACCCAGGCCCGGGCTTCGCCGCCCCGGCGCAGACGGAGCGCGTCGTCGGAGGCGAATCGGGCCAGGGCGTCGGCCAGGGACTCGGGATTGCCGGGTTCGAAGAGCAGGCCGCTCCGATCGTGCTCCACCGCCTCCGCCACCCCCGGGGTCCGTGGCACGACCACCGCGAGGGCGTGGCTCATCGCTTCCGGCACGACGTTCGGCAGGCCGTCGCGGTCGCCGTTCTCCTCGATGACGCCGCTGTGGATGGCGACATCCGCCCACCGGTACATCTCCTGGACCTCCGCCTGCCCGAGGGCACCGCAGAGTTCAATCTGCGCGCCGAGCCCCGCGCGGTTGCGCTGGCCGGCGATTTGCCGGCGCAGGCGTCCTCCCCCGACGATGCGCAGATGGAAGGGCACTCCCCGCTCACGGAGCATCCGGCAAGCTTCGACCTGGAGGTGGTGCCCCTTCTTGGGAACGAGGCGTCCAACCGAGAGGAGGCGCAGGCGATCGACCTCGACGCGGCGCCCGACGCGTTCCGGCAGCCCGGGCAGACCGCGCCGGGCGAGCACGATGGCATCCGCGCGGGCGCCCCGGGACTGCAGGTAGGCGACGTTGGCGCGGGTGGTGGTGTGCACGAAGCGCGCCGCGCCGAGCTTCTCGGAGAGAAACGCGTCCCCGCCGTGCCGGTAGATGTCCCGGGCGTGACCGGCGATGCTGAAGGGGATTCCCGCCAGACGGCTCGAAACGGCGGCGGCGGTGGCCGGGCCGTGCGCCCACGCGGCGTGGAGGAGCCGATAGCCTCCGCCCCGTATGCGCTCGGCATGGACAAGCGCGGTCAGGACGCCCATCAACGTCATGTACCAGCTCTCCGGGCGCATCGAAGCATGCCCTGCGACGAGGCGCAGCGCCTCCCCTGGGCCTCCCCGGCACCGGCGAAGCTCGCGGAGCGCGGCCAAGGGCAGGCCCGACACTTCGAGCTTGCGTGCGTAGTGCACCGGGAACGCAGGAGGGACCTCGCGCCGGGGCATCGCCGCGTAGGGAAACACCTCCACTTCGATGCCATGCGCCAGCAGTCCTTCGATCTCGCGCTGGATGAAGGTCTCCGAGAGCTTCGGGAACCACTCGACGAAGTACGCGACCTTCACGGGCGATGCGCCTGGCCCGCCCGCTCGGACAGGGCCTCGTAAGTGGCGCGCGCGCAGGCGTCCCAGGAGAACTGCAAGGCGAAGCGCCGCCCGTTCTCGCCCAGCCGGCGGCGGAGCTCGGGATCTTCGACGAGGCGCCGGATGGCTTCGGCGAGCGCCGCTTCGTCGCCGGGATCGACCAGCAGCCCGGTGACGCCGGCCCGGACCGCGCTCTCCACGCCTCCGGTCCGATGCGCGACGACCGGCAACCCGTTCGCCGAGGCCTCGAGATAGACGAGGCCGAAGCCTTCGACGCTGTGTCCGGCCACCCGGCTCGTGAGCGCGAAGAGGTCCGCCGCCTGGTAGTGAAAGGCCAGGCCCGCGTCGTCGACCTCGCCCCCGAACACGACCTCCGCCGCACACTCCTTCGCAAGGCGGCGAAGCTGTCGGGCGTAGGAGGGATCGACCACCGGACCCAGCATCACCAGTCTGAGGTTCCGCGAGGTCCGGGCATCGAGCCGGGCAAGCGCGCGAAGCAGCGACGCCTGCCCCTTCCGGGGATGGATGCGAGCGACGCAGAGGATGGTGATCTGCCCCGGCGAGCGGGTGCGGCGCGCCGGAGTGCCGAGGAGCGAGGGACGCGGCGCGCCCGCGGCGACCACCGTCTTCGAGTCCAGGTCGGGAAAGCGGGCGTGGAGCTCGGCGCGCACCCACTCCGAGAGCACCGTGATGCGATCCGCCCGGGCGAGCAGCGCGCCGAGCCAGCGCCGTCCGAGCCTGCCGGTCGAAATCTGCATCAGCTCCGACCCGTGCAGGGTGACGAGAAGGCGGGCCGGCCGAACCATGCCGGCGAGGCGAAGGGCCATCATGGCGCGCAGGGGTCCCTGCTGGCACACGTGCAGCACCGAGCGCCGCAGACGCCGGCGCTCCCGGAACAGGTACCACGCGGTCGCCGCGAGGGCTCCGATCTCGCCCGCCCAGCGGGGATGGGGAAGCGCCTCGAGGCGCATCGTCGCGTCGATCTCCGTCCAGCGCGGGTGGCGCGGGGCGAGCACCCGCACGTCATGCCCCGCGCGCATCGCCGCGCGGGCGAGCTCCCGCACGTAGACCCCGATGCCTCCGTGCACGGGAAAGAACTCGTGGGTGGCGAGCACGACGGGCAAGGCGGCCATGGGCGATCGAGGGCGAGAGCGGAACCCGGGATGAGCGCTCGACAACTTTGGCACCATCGGTTAGAAACCGCGAGTCCGCAAGCGCGAGATGCCGCCCCGCGTCCCGTGGACGGGGATGTACGCTCAAGTGCCGCAAGTCGGAGAAGACCCATGCTGAAGATTGGATACAAGGCGTCCGCGGAGCAGTTCGGGGCGAGGGAGCTGCTCGAGTTCTCGGTCATCGCCGAGGAGGTCGGCTTTGACTCGGTGTGGGTGAGCGATCACTTCCAGCCCTGGCGCCACAACGGAGGCCATGCCCCCTACTCCTTCGCGTGGATGGCGGCCCTGGGAGAGCGGACCTCGAAGGTGCTGATCGGATCGAGCGTGGTGACTCCGACCTTCCGCTATCACCCGTCCATCGTCGCCCAGGCGCTGGGCACCATCGGGGCGCTCAACCCCGGGCGCGTCGCCCTCGGCGTGGGCACGGGAGAGTCGCTGAACGAGGTGCCCGCGATCGGCGTCCAGTGGCCCCGCTTCAAGGAGCGTTTCGGCCGCCTGAGGGAGTCCATCGAGCTGATGCAGCGCCTGTGGCGGGAGGAGCGCGTCACCTACGAAGGCGAGTACTACCGCACCGAGAGTGCCACCATCTACGATCGGCCGGAGGAGCCGGTTCCCGTCTACATCGCCGCCTCCGGGCCCACCGCGGCGCGCCTCGCGGGCCGCGTGGCGGACGGGTTCATCTGCACCAGCGGGAAGGCCCCCGAGCTGTACCGCGAGACCCTGCTGCCCAATGTCGCCCAGGGCATGGACAAGGCGGGACGCGCCCCCGGGGACATCGAGCGCATGATCGAAATGAAGGTCTCCTTCGATACCGACCTCGACCGGGCGATGAACGACACCCGCCACTGGGCGGCCCTCGCGCTATCGCCGGAGGAGAAGATGGGCATCGAGGACCCGGTCGAGATGGAGCGGCGGGCGGACGCATTGCCGGTGGAACGGGCCGCGAGCCGCTGGATCGTGTCGACCGACGCGGAAGCGCACATCGAGAAGATCGCCCCCTACATCGAGCTCGGCTTCACCCATCTCGTGTTCCACGCCCCGGGGCCCGACCAGGAACGATTCCTTCGCCTCTACGCGCGGGAAGTGCTGCCGCGCCTGCGCGCGCGTTTCGGCGCCGCGGGTTGAAGGCCCGGGACGGCGGCGCGCCAGACGATGCAGATCCAACCCGAACCACGCGTGAGCGGCATCGGCGACGCTCGCGAGGCGGAGCGCCCTCCCGTCGCTCCCGCATTCGACTGGCAGGACCCCCTGCGAATCGAGGACGCGCTGGACGAGTCGGAACGCCTGGTCCGCGACACCGCCGCGGACTACGCGCGGGAACGGCTCATGCCGCGGATCCTGGAGTCACACCGCCACGAACGCTTCGACCCGGAGATCATGCACGAGATGGGAGCGCTCGGGCTCCTCGGCTCCACGCTCGAAGGCTACGGCTGCGCGGGGGTCGGCTACGTGAGCTACGGGCTGGTGGCCCGCGAGATCGAGCGCGTCGACAGTGCCTACCGCTCCGCGCTCAGCGTGCAGTCGAGCCTGGTGATGTACCCCATCCACGCCTACGGGAGCGAGGCGCAGCGGCAGAAGTATCTCCCCGGGCTCGCCCGGGGCGATCTGCTCGGGTGTTTCGGGCTCACCGAACCGGACGCGGGCTCCGATCCGGCGGGCATGAGGACGCGGGCGAAAGCGGTGGAAGGCGGCTTCGTGCTCCGCGGCACCAAGACCTGGATCAGCCACTCTCCCTTCGCCGACCTGTTCGTGGTGTGGGCGAAGGACGAGCAGGATGCGCTGCGCGGCTTCCTCCTCGAGAAGGACATGCGGGGCCTGAGCGCGCCGCGCATCGAGGGCAAGTTCTCGCTGCGCGCCTCCCCCACCGGGCAGATCGTCATGGACGACGTGTTCGTGCCGGCCGAGAACGTGCTGCCCGGGGCGAGGGGCATGAAGGCGCCCTTCACCTGCCTCACCCGGGCCCGCTACGGCATCTGCTGGGGAGCGATGGGCGCGGCCGAGTTCTGCTGGCACGCCGCGCGGAGCTACACCCTCGAACGCCGGCAGTTCGGCCGGCCGCTCGCCGCCACCCAGCTCGTGCAGAAGAAGCTCGCGGACATGCAGACCGAGATCGCGCTCGGCCTGCACGCGTGCCTGCGCCTGGGGCGCCTCTTCGACACCGGGCGCGACCACCACGAGGCGGTCTCGCTGCTCAAGCGCAACAACTGCGGAAAGGCGCTCGACATCGCGCGGACGGCGCGGGACATGCACGGCGGCAACGGGATCGCGGACGAGTACCACGTGATCCGCCACGTCCTCAACCTCGAGGCGGTGAACACCTACGAGGGCACGCACGACGTGCACGCCCTGATCCTCGGCCGCGCCCAGACCGGCCTCCCCGCCTTCGCCTGATCAGGTTGCGGAACTCTCTCAAGTTCCGAAACGCCTCGCCGACACGACGGACTCGGGATCCGATAAAGTGTCACGTTGGCGATGCAGCCGCCAGCATCGTGGTGCCGGAAGGGCACGCCGCCCCGAAGCTCCAGGACCCCTCGCAGTGGCGGTACATCGGCAGTAACATGCCGGTGGTCGACAACTACGACATGACGCCAACATCGGCGCCGACATCTTCACTCCAGATATGAAGACCGCGCAGCCGTGGCGCGAACGTCCGACTATCGCAGTAAGGTGAAGTCGTACCATGTCAACCAAGCGCACGTGGTCATCCACGAGGATGATCCGTTCCGCACTCCGCAGGTGGATTCCGTCATCGACTACGGCCGCTACGTGAACCCGGAAGGGGTGCGAACGACTCCGGCAGACCACTATGCGCACCGACAGGACCGTCGATGCGATTGTGCCACTCTGAGCCGGCAGTGCTCAGGAGTCGACTGAACTGCCCCGGTACCGAAGACAACCCAGCCACAGGCCTATACAAACGTTGCCGTTGAGCGTGTGTGTCTCGCCAAATCGGCCATCGGCGCGGCGCGAGCACCCCGAGATCGAGGACGTCCCACCCTCGCATGAGGGCAGGATGCCCTCGCTCCCGGTACTGCCCGCCCGCAGCTCCCCGCCAATGCCGACTTCTAAGGAGCCCTGAACCCGGCCCCATCCGCCTTGACAGACAACGAGCCTGACAGGACACTGACTACCAATGTCCGCTGCCATGGACCCGTCATCCGTGATCGGCCCACTATTGGGGAAACGCGCTCAGCGCAACTCCCTCGATGACGCAACCCACGGAGCGCAAGAACGACGTGCTAGCAGCGACACGGGTATCCCTGCGAAACCACCATGTGCCGCACCGCTCACCACACCCGGTTCGGCGCTCCCGGGCAAGCGCGTTCCAAACTCCAAAATGAGTGCCCTGAGGGTATCCACACCTCCGAGGCAAGCGATGCAACAGCGGAGCTTGCACTGAACTCAGCCCATGCCAGATAAGGCCCCTAAAGACGTTCCCGTCAAGAACACAGCCAGAAAGGTGCTCAGCGCCCCGCCACCGCCCCATCAGTTCCGCGAACCGAAGGACATCGCACAAGCCACCGGCGGAACGCAGCTCCTCATTGACTTGATAGCCACCAAGGCCTTCCAGCGTCTGAAGGAAGTGCGCTTCCTCGGCGCCATAGACTATAGCGAAGTACCGCACCCGAACGGACAAAGCCGAAGAATACGCTACACGCGTTACCAACACAGCATCGGCGTCATGCAGCTTGCGCTGTTCTACGCGAAACTGCGCAACATCAACACGGAGCGCCGAGGAATCCTGGCCGCAGCAGCTCTCCTGCACGACATCGGCCACCCTCCCCTCTCCCATACCGTCGAGCCAGTTTTCAAGCAATCGCTCGGCATCGACCACCACAGCGTATCCCTCGACATCATCCGCGGGAAAATCCCCCTTGGCACGCAAGTCTTCGAGACATTGGTCCACCACGACGTCGATGTCGACGAACTCACCGCCATCCTGTCAGGCCAAGACTCCGAGTTCGAAGGCTTCTTCAGCGGTCCGATAAACTTCGACACCATAGAAGGCATACTTCGTACCTATCGATACAGAAACGACAACCTCACATGCTTGCATCCCGTAGCGGTAACCGAAGCGGCGACTCGACGGGAAACCACCTGCCACCGAGACATCGTCGATGCGTTCTGGCAACACAAGGATTGGGTATACCACAATTTTATCAACGCAAGACAAGGAATACTCTCCGATCATATATGCAGAATGTACCTCCAGGATCGGATCACGGACGTCAATGAAACCTGGTTCTTCATCGGAGAAAACGAGCTGTTCAAGAGACTCAAGGGATTGAAAGAGCTACTGCTCAGCAACACATTCGAAGAAGCAGCGCTCAGCTATGCAGGTACTCCTATACCCTTCACGAAAAGGCACTACTTCGTCGACAACAACGGCGACTTCTTCCGCTGGGAAGACACGTTACGCTACAAGCATACGCGTAAGGGTATGGAACTAAAGACGACGGGCGACGGGGAGCAGCATTCGCGCAAAACTAAAGAAGGTGCGCAAAAGGAACTCTTCGATGTCAACTCCCTATGAAAGAAGCAGCGAATACTCGAACGCTACAATCACGACAATCAGGGAACAACTGGAAGGCTCAAGTACGCAGAATATGGTAGTCGCTGTATGCGGCTCGTACGCAAGGCGTGAAGCGTCTCGCGAATCGGATCTCGATTACTTTGTATTTGGAAAAGGTTACGTGGAAGACAGAGATCTGCGCCAAGAGATGGACTCCCTCATCCGCCAACTCTGCATTAGCTCCCCATCACAAGGCGGTCCCTTCGAGGGCTGGACATGTCAGGACCAGATGCTCCAAAACATCGGTGGAGACGATGATAGCAACAAGAACATCACACGCAGAGTGCTCCTCCTTCTCGAAGGGGAATGGTTGTTCAATGCACGGGCGTTCAGGAAATTCCGCAGGATAATCCTCGAAAGATACATATCCACAGCGATCCCCAAGAAGAATCTGGCCAGGTTTCTACTTAATGACATCATAAGGTACTACAGGACCATAGCCGTGGACTACGAGTTCAAAACCCTGGTAGGCCCGACGACCAAACCTTGGGCCACGAGACTCTTGAAACTCGTCTTTTCGAGAAAGCTGCTCTATGCCAGCGGTTTGTTCAGCGTCGCCATGACGCACGAGAAAAATCGAGAACAAAAGGTACAAGTACTGGATGAACTCTTTTCGCTCCCCGTCATGGAGCGGATGGCATGCATATGCGGACATGGGCCCATGAAGCAGATTGCCGAGAGCTACAACCTATTCCTCGAGGCGATGGAGAATAGGGAAACCAGAATACACCTTGAGAACCTCCAAGCGAATGAGCGAAGTGATCCCTGCTATCGCGAGCTAAAGGATGAAGGACACCGATTCAACCGAGAGTTGGTCCGATTGTTGCAGCACACCTTCAAGGAATGCCATCCGATACACCAAGCTGTCCTCTTTTGAATCGGCTGTTCTCACCGATGCCCAGTGGCACAGTGCACGCTCCGTTCAGCAACGCCAAGAAACGCCCACACTTATGGCGATCCGCCTTGGTGCCCTGCTAATGTCAACCGCCCCAGTAGGAGTCGGCCGGAGTTATTCTACGTGTACAGAGAGGGTAATCACCTGACAGTGCCGCCCCTTGGCGGTTGTGCCGGGGGGTAGGTGGGTCAGGCTGCATTGCGGTCCTCCTGTGAGCTGACGGTGGGGTTCTTGCGGGGTGGCGGGCCCACCTTGAATGCCTGCCGGGGGGTGCGTCCATTCATGCCTCTACCTTGGTGAGGGCGTTTTCGATTGTAGGTGAGGAGGAAGGTTCCAGTGCCCCCTGCATCTCGTCGATGGTTTCGAACCAGGTGCGGCGCCCCTCGACACGGAAGTGTTCATCAAGGAGGGTACGGTGGAATCGCTCCACGATGCCGTTGGACTGGGGGCGGTTGACCTTCGTGGTGCGGTGGTCGATCTCCTCGAGCTGGAGGAACAGCTCGTAGGGATGGCGGTCGGGGCGTCCACAGAACTCTCGGCCGTTGTCCGAGAGCACGACCTCGATGCGCCCGCGCGCGGCCTCGAAGGTGGGCAACACGTCGTGGTTCATCAGGTGCACGGCGGTCACCGGCATCTTGTTGGGGTACAGCCGCGCCCAGCCATGGCGGGAGTGGCAGTCGACCGCGGTCTGCAGGTAGACCTTGCCCACGCCCTTCAGCGTGCCGACAAAGAAGGTGTCTACCGCGACCAGTGAGCCGGTATGCGGGGCTTCGATGCGGCGTTCGCGGAACTCCGGAGAGAATCGCTCCAGCAGCCGGACCTGCTCCTCGTTGAGCTCGACCTCGCGCTCGGTCGTGGCCTTCTCCAGGCGAAGCAGGCGCTCGTGCTTGGTCAGCAGACCGTGGCGCTGCCACACCCCGCGAACGCCCCCGGACGAGACCTCGATGCCCTCGAGCCGCAGCTCCTGTGAGACGCGTAGCGCGCCGTGGCAGGGATGGTCCATCGCATGGGCGAGTATCGCTTCCTCGACCTCCGCGGCCACCCGATTGGGGTGGGGACCTCGGGGTCCGGGAAGCCGGTCGAGCAGGCCCTCCGCGCCGTAGGTCTGGAAGTTGCGCCGGATCTCGTAGAACTGCTGTCGTGAGTAACCCATTACCTTGCAGGCCCGACTGACGTTGTCGAGCTCCTTGTCCAGCTCCAACAGCGAGAGCTTGCGCCGTGCTACCTTGTCCTTCGTGGTCATGTCTCGTCTCCTGGTCAGGGTGAGGATGAAGCTCGCAACTCCATCCTAGTACACCCCCCAGGGGCGGCATGACCACGCTTCTCAGCGTGGCCGACTGTCAGGCGAATACGATCTCAGAACACTACGCAATGTGACACGGTCCTCGGGCTGGGCGATGATGAAAAGAGGGGGAAAGTAGGTGGGCGCACCCTTCTTCCTGTCAAACCCCACTGCGGGACCTTTGGCATGGCACCCAGGTCTCAACACCTGCCTGTCGAAGTCGAGCGTCACCGTTGAGCACCGCTCGACCACCAAGCCCTCCATGACCAGACGTCTGGACTCGACGCGCACCTTGTCCACGCTTTGTTCGTCCGCACTGGCGAGCGAGCGGCTAGGTGTGAGCACCTCGGGCAAGCGTGTCAGGGACCCCGATCCCGAGGTACGCCCGCACCGCGGCGCCCGTGGCCGGATCGTGGCCAATGACCGCGCCCCACACGTGCACCGCCGCGGCGCCCGCACCCTCGCCGGCCGGCGCGATCACCGGCCCGTCCGGATCACCCGCCGGCCCGCGGCGGCGCCCCTGCTACCCTGCCGCGCCGCACGCCAAGCACCGGAGGCCCCCATGCGCCGCGCCGCCGCCCTCGCCGCCCTCTGCCTCGCCCTGACCCTGCACGCCCCCGCCGTGCACCCCACGGACCTCGACGCGTACACCGAAATCCTGGACCCGATCGCGGCCGATCCCCATGCCGACGCCTTCACCGTCGCCCTTGCCAAGTACGGCAGCGACCTCGCCCGCGCCGCCGGCGCCCTGGAGGGGTGCGCCGCCCGCATCACCCTGCTTGCCACCGAACACGGCGCGAAGATTGCAGGCTCGGCCGAACGCGCCGCGACCGATGCCGCGGTGGCCGCGCGCGCCGCCGAGCGTGCCCTCGCGCAAGCCCTTCGATCGGCCACCGAACTCGCCCAGTCCCTCACCCCCGAGCGCCTGGCGCACTACGCGCACCTAGCGGAGACGACCCCGGCAAGTTTCGCCGCAACCATCGCGCTCGCGACCGACCTGGCGCGCTTCGCCGAGTCCCCGGAACGCCTGTCGACCGTGGCAGACCTGCTTGAACGCGGCCGGACCATGAAGAAATCCGGCGCCTTCACATTCAGCCGAACGCTTGCGAGCGCGGCCGAAGCCGTCCGCAGACGCGCCGGCATGATCGCCGACGTCGCGCCTTACGTTCACCGCGCCGGCCCCGCGCCCGCGGAGTGACGCGGCCGGCGAGCGCCGCACCCGGGCGGAGGCCTCCGCGGCCGGCGACCGG
>JAJEAD010000068.1 GCA_022824305.1 Gammaproteobacteria bacterium
GGAAACATCGCCCTTCGTTACGGCTCAAACCGGTCTTGGCGCGGCCCGCGGCGCCGAACCCGGCAGAAAATCGACGAGACCAGCGCTCCTCACAACGAAAACGCCCCAAAATCGCGAATCGGTGACGCATGCGGGCTAGCCGTCCTTCTCGTGCCGCACCCCCCCATACCTGCGAAGCGGGAAAAGGCGGAGAGTGGAGTCCCGCGGGTCTTTTGTCATTCTCTCCATGGGTTGCCGTTCACCACCGCCGGGCCGGCCCGGCTGGCGCGGACTCAGGGATTGGTCCCCAGGCACTGTCCGAACGCGATGCATCCGAAGGCCCCCGGGTCCCCCTTCCACTCGTCGATGTGGCGCCGCCACTCGTCGAACTGCTCCTGCGTCGCCAGGCCGTACTTCGTGGCCGCCTCCACGACTTCGGGGGAGAGGAACCAGCCGACCGCGACGTTGTACAGGAACGCGATATCCTTCGGGGTGCCGAAGACGTCGAAGGAAGCGGACGCCCGCACGTCGCTCAGTCCCGCCTCCACGAAGCTCGCCTTGAGCTCCTTCCCCATCTGGGGATGACCGCGATTGGCCGAGATGAGATTCCCCAGCGTCTCCCACGCGCCCTCGAGCGACTCGGGAACCGGCGACATGAACGACGCCTCGGCGATCATCTCCCGGCTCGCGATGAGGCCGCCCGCTTTGACGACCCGCCTCACCTCCCTCAGGGTGGCCTGGGTATCGGGAACGTGGGTGAGCACCGTGTGGCAGTGGGCGACGTCGAAGGTGTCGTCGTCGAAGGGAAGTCGGGTCACGTCGCCGACGTGGAAGGTGGCGTTGTCGTGCCCTCCGGAGGCGGCGGCGGCGCGCGCCAGCTCGATCTGGGACTCCTCCATGTCGATGCCGTGCAGCGCGCCCGGCGCCACCGCGCGGGCGAGGCCGACGGTGATGGTGCCCGGCCCGCACCCGAAATCGAGCAGGCTCTGCCCGGGCGCGAGATGCGGAAGCAGGTAGGTGGCATGGCTCTCCGCACTGCGCCACTCGAGCATCTGGCGAAACTCTTCGCTGTAGCCCATGGTGTAGTCGGCGCTCGTGTACGTGGCGTCGGACATCGTGGCGTGCTCCTCCGGGCACCGTCGTGCGAAGCTGCCGCCCTCGGGGCGGGCGCGCACCTATCTTCCGAGAAACGCCCGCGCATTGCATTTTTTCCGCCACTAATCCACAAAACCCTCACTACCATTTCCAGCTTATGAACAACTGGTTCGAAACGTCCCGCAGCGTCGTCTATCCCTGGCACTGCGACCACTACGGCCACATGAACACCCGCTGGTACGTGCACCAGTTCGACGATTCCGGGTTCCACATCTGGACCCTGGCCGGCTGCCCCCACTCGCGCAGCCGCGCGCAGGGCGTCGAGACGGTGGCCGCGCGCTACACCATCGACTACCTCCGCGAGATGGTGGCCGGTCAGCTCCTCGTGGTGCGCTGCGGGTTCGTCCGCCTCGGCAACAAGAGCGTCACCCACCTGCACCGCATGTTCGACGCCGACTCGGGCACGCTCCACGCCGCGATGGAGTGCGTGGAGGTGTTCTTCGATCCTAAGACCCGCAAGTCGGCCCCGATGCCCGACGACATCCGCGCCGTCCTGGAGCGCAAGCTCGCCGACCCGGACGAGGACTGGTCGACGGGGCTCGGCGCCGGCGGGTAGGCGCACCCGCGCCGCCGCGCTCAGCGCATGACGAGGCCGCCGCACACCGACAGGGTCTGGCCGGTGATGTGCCGGGCGCTGTCGCTCGCGAGGTAGAGCGCGAGATCCGCGATGCTCTGCGCGTCGATCCGGGCGTTCAGCACTCCCACCCCCATCCCTTCGTCGAAGAGCGTGTCGTAGTCCTGACCGGTCTCTTCCGCCATGCCGGCGAAGTAGCGTTCCGCCATGGGGGTCTCGACCCAGGCCGGAGCGATCGCGTTCGAGCGGATCCGGTGCCTGCCGTAACCGGCGGCGGCCGCCTTCATCAGGCCGACCAGCGCGTGCTTGGACGCGGTGTAGGCCATCCACTCGGGATCTCCCTGGGTCGAGGCGGTGGAGCCCATGTAGATGAGGCAGCCGCCCTCGCCCTGCTCGATCATCGCGGGCACCGTGTAGCGGGTGATCAGCATCGGCGCGGTGACGTTCACCCTGAAGTTGAGCTCCCAGTAGTCGAGGTCGACGTCGAGGATGTCGCTCTCGTCGAAGATCCCGGCGTTGTTGACGACGATGTCGATGCCGCCCAGCCGCTCCAGCGCGTCGGCGCACATCGTCTCCACCGCCGGGAAGTCGGCGAGGTCGGCGCTCGCCGCGAACGCCCGTCCCCCGGCCTCGCGGATCCGGTCGAGCGTCGGCTGCGCCCGCTCGTGGCTGCGCGCGTGCACCGCGACGTGGGCCCCCTCGCGGGCCATCGTGGCGGCGATGGCCTGCCCGATGCCGGAGCCCGCCCCGGTCACCAGCGCTCTCTTGCCCGCGAGCGTCCGGCTGCCGTCGCTCATGCCGGGGACTGCCTGATCCCGGGCCCGGGATCGGTCCCGCGCTCGGGCGCGGCGCCGGGCAGCGGCCCTTCGCCCCGGTGGCAGGAGCCGGTGGCGTGCGGCCCGGCCTCGGAGGCAGTGCCGTCGCGCGCCCGGTGCGCGGAGATCCTTCGTCGTGTCTGCTTCAAGTGATTGCCGATCGCTGAAATGGCGGGTACGGAAGCCGGTCGCTGAAGTGACGGATACGGGAGTTGAACACCGGGCGCTCCCTCCCGTCGAGCCCGGCGAAGACGGCCTCCCGGTCGCCGACCCCTCGGCGCCTCGATGCCGGGCCAGCCGCACGGGCCGAGCGGGTCGAGCCGGCCCCTCGGAGCCGGGCCGGCGGCACGGGTCGAAGGGACCGGGCCACGCGCATCCGCGTTGTAGGATAGCGCTCCCTCCACGCAGCGCACGGAAACGAAGATGAGTGAAGTGACCAGGCCCGTCGGCTCCTTCATGGGCATTCCCCACGCACGGCAGGCAGGCGACGCCCGGGCGGCCATACTCGGCATCCCCTTCGACTGCGGCCTCAATCCGGTGCGTCTCGGCGCGCGCATGGGGCCCGCCGCCATCCGCGAGCAGTCGCACCTCGTGCGCCCCTACCAGCCGCCGCTTTGGGACGTGAACCCGCTCGAGGAGCTCGGCGCGGTGGACCTCGGAGACGTCGACGTGGCGCTGGGCGACATCATCGAGACCTACGCCCGGATCGAGGAGGCCATGGACGGGATCGTCGCCGCCGGGGCGATTCCCGTCACCTTCGGCGGCGACGGCGCGGTCACCCTGCCCCAGCTTCGCGCGCTGGCGAAGCGCCATCGCAACCTCGCCCTGCTGCACTTCGACGCGCACACCGACACCTACCCGGACGAGGACGCGTCTCCCGGCAGCAACCAGCAGCGTTTCAACCCCGCCACCACCTTCGCGCGGGCGGCGGAGGAAGGCCTCGTCGACGTCGGCCACTCCCTGCACGTCGGCGCGCGCGGCACCATCGGCATGAGCGGGGTGTTCGAGTACACGCGCGCCAAGGGCTTCGAGCTCGTCTCCGGCCGGGACATGCTGGCGATGGGCATCGAGGCCCTGCTCGCGCACGTCCGGGAGCGGGTCGCCGGCCGGCCGGTCTACCTGTGCTGGGACATGGACTTCTTCGACCCCTCCTGCGCGCCCGGCGTCTTCACCCCGACCTGGGGCGGCGTCTCGGCCCGGGAAGGACTCGCCATCCTGCAGGGGCTCGCCGGTCTCGACATCGTCGCCACCGACGTCAACACGCTCTCCCCCCTCCACGACGTCGGGGGGATGAGCGCGTTTCTCGCCGCCACCTGCGTGATGGAGTGCGTCCACCTCGCATGGCGCGCGGTCGAGGCGCGAGAAGAGGGAGCCTGAGGCGCGCCACACCGGCCGAGCCCGAAGCCCGCGCGTGTAGTCCCCGGTCGACGACGACGCGCGCCCGCGGCCTGCGATCGAGCGCTCATCGGGGAAGCCGGGGGCGCTCGGGCGAAACCCGAGAGGAACTCAGGCTCCGTACAATTCAATGCCGCCGCACCCGACATTTCGCCCCGGCATGACCCAACCACGCAGAATTGATACGCTCTCCTTCGCTCGAAGGCTCAAGGAAGCGGGAGCGGACGAGAGGCTCGCCGAAGCGATTGTGGAAGGCATCGGTCCTGTGGACATGTCGGAGTTTGCCACCAAGGCCGACCTGGCCGCGCTCAAGGCAGAACTCAAGACAGAGATTCGAGCCTCCGGCGCAGAGCTCAAGAGCGACATCCTGAAATGGATGTTCAGCGCGATGGCGGTGCAGACCGCGCTCTTCGTCACCCTGGTCAAGCTGATTTGACGCCTCTTCTCATCCTTGGCATAGCGGCACCCGACATTTGACATCGGCATGACCCGGGCTCTCGGAATTGATACGCTCTCCTTCGCCCGAAAGCTCAAGGAAGCGGGCGCGGAAGACATCGGTGCCGTGGACATGTCGAAGATTGCCACCAAGTCCGACCTCCCTACCCTCGAGGACGAGATCAAGGCAGCAATGGCTGACCTCAAGAGCGACATCGTGAGGTCGATGCTTATTGCGATGGCGGTACAGACCGCGCTCATCGTCATCCTAATCAAGCTGATCTGACGGTGCGCCGCGCCTGATTCGCAGGCGCGCGGCACGGTGGCGGTGGCGGGCCGCGTCCGGCTCGAGCGCGATCAGGGTGCTCGTGGCCGCCCCGGCCTCGACGAAGTCGCGCACGACGTGCTCGTGGTACTTGGCGAGGCTCTCGAGCGACTCGATGCAATTCTCCGCGGCGAGCGCCCGCCAGATCTCGACCGCGAGCGACCAGTCGCACCGGCGGCGGGCGCAGCGCGCGAGCGCGCGCAGGGAGTCCTCGTCGAGGCGCTCGCGCCGCTCCCGCAGATAGCGGTACGCGGAATCCGATCCGGGGCCGCGCGCGGCGGGCGGGAGCACGATGCGGGGGTCGGCGCCGCGGGCGACCGGATCGCGGTAGCACTGGTGCAGGAAGGGAAGCAGCGCCGCGAGCGAGAGCAGGTCGAGCCGGTTGTGCTCCAGCACCCGGGAGAGCGCGTGCACCTCTCCGTGCCGCAGCCAGTCGAACCACGCGCGGGGCGCTTCGTGGCCCGGAATGTCGCCCTCACGCTCCAGCCCGAGCAGGTGCCGCTCCACGGTGCCGAGCCGGCAGTCGCCGAGCGCGGCGCCGAAGGCGCGGCGCACCGGGTGCAGCAGGTCGAGGTGCACGGGCACGGCGAAGGGATCGGGCCTCTTCGCGAGCCGGTAGCGCGCGGCGAGAAGCGGCGCGTCGAAGCTCTTGCCGTTGAAGGTCACCAGGGCACGCATCCCCGAGAGCCATTCGCCGGCGTGCTCGAGCATTGCCGCCTCGCCTTCGAAGCGGGTGAGCAGGTACTGCACCACCTCCAGTGCGCCTTCGCGCCAGCGGGCGAGCCCGAGCTGGAACACCAGGGTCCCGGTGCCTCCCGCAAGCCCGGTGGTCTCGGTGTCCATGAAGACGAGCCCCTCGGGCCGGGCCCCGAGGGCGGGCGCGAAGAAGCGCAGCGCCTCGCCCGCGCGCTCGCCATCCGCCGCGATGTCCCCATGGCGGAATCCGGCATCGAGGCGGCGTTCGCGGACGACGAGACCGGCGGCGAGCGGCCGCCCGTCGATGCGCCCGCACAGCGCCGCTTCGTCGCGCTCCGCCCGAATCGCCCCGGCGCGCTGCGAAGTCCGGCGCATCCGTTGCAGCCTGGCTCTCAGGTCGTCGACCCGCGGACTGGGACTCTCTCCGTCGCGCCGCCCGGATTCGGGTCCGGAGCCGGCCCCGGTGCCGCTCCGGAGGCGGCCGAGCCGTTCGCGCAACGCGCTCACCGACCGGCCCCGCGCCGCTCCGGCCCCGCTCAAGAGTGCATCCTTGCCGGTGGCGCGTCGGGCTCCGGCCCGCCGAGCAGGCGCAGCACCTCGAGGGCGAGCGCCTTGGGCGAGCGGGAGGCGCCGGCACCCGCGAGCACCGGACCGACGCAGGCCGGACATCCGGCCGGACAGGCGCAGGCCGAGACCAGCTCGAAGGCGTGGGCGACGATGCGCGAACGCATGGCGAACAGGGGTTCGGAGAGCCCGATGCCGCCCGGATAGTTGTCGTAGAGGTAGAGGGTGGGCTGGAACTCCCGCGCGGGGTCCGTGACATCGAATTCGTCGCCGTCCCGGCCTCGCGCCTGCACGCGGCCGGTGGCCCCAGGCGCCGTGAACCAGCCCGCGTCCCGGTCCCCGACCGAGCGGCCGATGTCACGCGCCTCCGACATCGTGAGCAGGGCGGCGACGGAGTGCATCGCGTGCGCCGCGCCGAGGAAGCCGTCGAGCGCGCTCGCGCGGCACGCGAAGGCCGCTTCCAGCCGCGCCGCCTCGACGCTCCACCACACCGCAGTGGTGTGCATCTCCTGGTCCGGCAGGTTGACCTTGCCGTAGCCGACGTTCTCGTGCGTGTAGTAGCGGATCTTCTTGTAGCCGGCCACCCGGCGCACGAGGTGGACCTCGCCGTGGGCCGCGCCGGCTCCGCCGCCCTCGTCGCCGCCGAAGCGCTCCAGCACATCGAGCTTCGTGTAGTCGATGGCCTCCGTGTAGTAGTCGGCCTCGGTGCGGCGCACGAAGGCCTTGCGCCCCTCCCAGTCGAGCTTCTCCACCTGCCACGGCCTCGCCTGCACCATGTAGATGGCGCCCTCGTAGAGGGTCGCGGCGGCGCCCGAGTAGTCGCCCTCGGCAATAACGTCGCTCGCGCCGCCGGTGGTGTCGACGACCACGAAGTTGCCCTCGCTCACCGTGCGCAGGCTGACGCTGCCCGCCGGATAGCTCTCCGCCATCCAGTGCCAGCGCCCGCCTTCGTGGTGGAGCACGCCCTCCTCCTGCAGGACCTCGAGCAGCTCGGGCAGGGGGCCGTCGCCGAATGCTTCGCCATCGCTGAAGGGCAGCTCGAAGGCGGCGCAGCGGACGTGGTCGAGCAGGATCAGGAGCTGGTCCGGATCGATGCGGGCGTGCTCGGGGCTCCCTCCGAGGAAGAACTCCGGGTTGCGCACGATGTACTGGTCGAGCGGCTGGCTGGAGGCGACGAGCACACCGAGGGCGGGCCGCCGGCGCCGGCCTGCCCGGCCGAGGCGCTGCCAGGTCCCGGCGATGGTGCCGGGGTAGCCGTTCAGGAGGCACACGTCGAGCGCGCCGATGTCGACGCCGAGCTCGAGCGCGGACGTCGCCACGACGCAATCCACCCGGCCCGCCCGCAGGCCGCGCTCGGTGCCGCGTCGCTCGGTGGGCAGGTATCCGCCCCGGTAGGCCCTGATGCGGGGAGGGCGCCGCGGGTCCGCGTCGAAGACGTCCTTGAGGTAGCGGGTCAGCACCTCGACCATGGTGCGGGTACGGGCGAAGACGATGCTCTTCAGGCCGCTCCGGATCGCCATGCGCGCGATGAGGGTGGTCTGCGAGCGGGCCGACTTGCGGATGCCAAGCTCGCGGTTGACCAGCGGCGGGTTCCACAGCAGCACGGTCCGGGCGCCCTGCGGGGCGCCGCTCTCGCCAATCGTCTCCACCGACGATCCGATGAGCCGGGCGGCGTGCTCCCCCGGATTCGCGATGGTCGCCGAGCACAGGACGAAGACCGGCTCGACCCCGTAGAAGCGGCCGACCCGGCGCAGCCGCCGCACCACGTTCGCCATGTGCGAGCCGAACACGCCCCGGTAGGTGTGCAGCTCGTCGATCACGACGAAGGCGAGGGACTCGAAGAACTGCGCCCACTTCGTGTGGTGCGGCAGGATCCCCTGATGCAGCATGTCCGGATTGCTCACCACGATGTCGCCGCGGGTGCGCACCGCCTTGCGGGCATCGCCCGGAGTGTCGCCGTCGAAGGTGAAGACGCGGACCCCGAGCGCGCCGTCCCCGTCGAGCTCCGTCAGCTCGGCCACCTGGTCCTGGGACAGGGCCTTGGTGGGAAAGAGGTAGAGGGCCTTCGTGCGGCGCTCGAGCACCGACTGGAGCACCGGGAGGTTGTAGCACAGCGTCTTGCCGGAAGCGGTGGGGGTGGCCACCACGCAGTGCCGGCCCTCCCGGACCGCCTTCCAGGCCCGGGCCTGGTGCCGGAACAGGCGCTCGATGCCCCGGCGTCGCAGCGCCCCGGCAAGGCGGGGCTCGAGGTCCGCGGGGAGCTCCGTGTAGACGCCGTCCCGGGCGGGCACGACGAGTTGGGCGCAGATCCGCCGGCGGTGCCCGGCCTCGAGGCGCGCGGTCAGCTCCGCCACCGGTTCGGGCGCCCGCTGCTCTCCCCCTCCGGATTCGGCCGGAAGGAGCGCGGAAGACACTGCCATTGCGCACTTTCCCTCGCTTGACTATTCTCCAGTGTAGAGAACGAATGGAGAACGTCAACCCGATGGGCGATCCTCCGCTCACCCGGATGCAGCGCGCGGTGCTCGAGCGCCTCCGCGACGGGCACCGCGAGCGATCCCCGCCCCCCACTCTCGACGAGCTCGGCCGCTCGATGGGACTCAAGTCCCGCGGCTCGCTCCACAAGCACGTGCAGGCGCTCGTCCGGGCCGGGCTCGTGGAAGCGATGGACGGCCGCCGCCGCGGGGTGCGCCTGCGCGACGGCGCAGGCGACGGCGACCGGGCGGGCGCCCTACCCCTGCTCGGCAGCGTCGCCGCCGGGCGCCCCATCGAGGCGCTGGAAGTGCCGGAGACGCTCGACGTGCCGGAAGCCCTGCGCGGGCGGGGCGAGTGCTTCGTGCTCCGGGTACGGGGAGACTCCATGGTCGATGCGGGCATTCTCGACGGGGACTGGGTGGTCGTGGAGTCGCGCACCAGCGCGCGCAACGGCGAGATGGTGGTGGCGCTCGTGGACGACGAGGAAGTCACGCTCAAGCGGATCGAGCAATCCCCCGGACGCTGCACCCTCCTGCCCGCGAACCCCGCCTGCGAGCCCATGGAATACGCGCCCGAGCGCATCAGGATCCAGGGCGTCGTGGTGGGCCAGATGCGCCGCTACTGACCGCTGTATCGCGGCCGATTACGCATTCCTCTTTCCCCGCGCTTCCGCGAGAATGGCGCCCCGACATCGGCGGGGAGCCTCCCTTGCCCACACCCGCTCGATCCCTGCGCGCGCTCACTCTCGACGCGACCGGCACCCTCATCACGCTCGCGCGGCCGGTGGGAGAGACCTATGCGGAGGTCGCCCGCGCATTCGGCGCCGAGCTGGACCCCGAAGCGGTGGAGACCTCGCTCCGCGGCGCGTTCTCGGAGATGCCGCCGCTCGCCTTTCCGGGAGCGGCGCCGAGCCGGGTGCCCGGCCTCGAGCGGGGCTGGTGGCGCGAGCTCGTGGGCCGCGTCGTGGGCGCGGCGGGAACGGTGGAGTCCTTCAGCGCCTTCTTCGACGCCCTGTACGAGCACTATGCCCGGGGCGGCGCGTGGCGCGTGTATCCCGAGGCGGAGGAGACGCTGCGCGCGTTGCGCGCCCGCGGCTGCCTCACCGCGGTGATCTCCAACTTCGACTCGCGCCTCATGAACATCCTGCGCGCGCTCGAGCTCGACCACTACTTCGACCTTGTCACCTACTCCAGCGCGAGCGGCGCCGCCAAGCCCGAGAGCGCGATATTCGCCCTCACCCTCGCCCGCCTCGGCGTGCGCCCGGAAGAGGCCCTGCATGCCGGCAACGACCCTCGCACGGACCTGGGCGGCGCGCGCGCCGCCGGCCTTCACGGGGTTCTCGTCGACCGCGCCCGGACGCAGTCCGATGCGAGCGTCGACGTCATCACCTCGCTTGCCGACCTGGAGGCGTGGTTTCCCGCGCGCTGAGCGGCAGGAAGACTCCGCACCCCGGCCGGGACGATACGCGTCCCGACGCTCGAATCCGCCGCCTCACTCGAGGCTCCCCACGCGGAACCCTCGCGGTCCCGCCTCGGGCCGGTGACTCCGAGACTCCGCCCCGCGGACCCCTTCCCGGGAGACGCGATTTCGCGGCTGGCCTGTCGCTTCCCTGCCCGGGCGTCCTACAATGTCTCCGGGGGGATAGCGTGCCCGCGACGTCGGACACGCCAGGGCGGCGTGCCCGCACCGGAGAGGGCAGTGATGGAGATCACCCTCGGTATCGAAGAGGAGTTGATGATCGTCGACGCGGCGACGGGCGACATCATCCCGGACCCCGACCCGTCCATCTTCGAGCAGGCCCGCGAGCTTGCAACGCCGCACCGCGTGGTGAACGAGTTTCTGCGCTCGCAGATCGAGACCAACTCGACGATCTGCGCATCGGTGTCGGAAGTGGCGCAGAGTCTTCGCGAGACCCGCCGGGCGGTGATCGGGGCGGCCTGCGCGCAGGGCGCGCGGGTCATCGCCTCGTCGACGCACCCTTGGGCGCGATGGGAGTCGCAACAGGTGACGGAGAGTCCCCGGTACCGCAGCGCCGCAGTCGCGTTTCAGGACTCGGTGCGGCAGTTCTTCATCGGGGGCATGCACATCCATGCCGGGTTCGGGGAAGCCGATCTCCGCGTCCAGGTCATGAATGCGCTGCTCGCGTACCTGCCCTTCATGCTCGCGGTCTCGGCGTCCTCGCCCTTCCACGCCGGGCGCCTGACGGGGCTGAAGTCTCACCGGCAGACCTCCATCGCGGCGCTTCCGCGCACCGGTTTGCCGCCCGCCTTGAACAGCCATGCCGAGTTCGACGCGATCGTGCAGGTCTACCGCTCGATCGGAGCGATCACGGACGGGAGCGAGCTGCGCTGGGACATCCGCCCCTCGGTCAACTACCCCACCATCGAGCTCCGGATCTGCGACATCTGCCCCCGCATCGAGGATGCCGTGGCCATCGCCGCGCTCTATGCGTGCCTGATTCGGTCGATCGCGCAGGATATCCAGGAGGGGAACGCGCCGGCCGGCCCCCGGCGCGAGGTCATCGAAGAAAGCCGCTGGCTCGCGCAGCGCTACGGGACCTTCGCCTTTCTGCCCACGCACGGTGCGGAAGAGGCGCCGGGCATTTCGGAAGTCGCCACCGAGCTGGTCTCCCGGCTCTCTCCGCATGCCGCCGCGCTCGGCTGCGAGCGCGAGCTGCACGGGTTGATCGACATCGCCGGACAGGGAAGCAGCGCGGAGCGCCAGGAGGACACCTACCGGGAGGCGCGGCTCGACGGCGCGAGCGAGGCCGAAGCGTTGCGCGCGGTGGTCGAGCAGATCGTCGCGGAGACGGAAAACCTGGAGGTCTGATTCCCTCGGGTCAGGCGGAGTGGGCGCCGAAGCGCCCGTGGAAACGCTCCCACGCGGTGGCTCCGGCCGACGCCGCGCGCTCCACGAGCTCGTCCTCGTCGACGGGGAGGAGCACGCCGTCGCGCACCAGGACCCGGCCGGCGACGAGGACGCTCTCCACGTCCTTGGCGTGCGCGTGGTAGACGAGGGTGCGGATGGGATCGGTAACCGGAGTCAGCCCGTAGCGGCGCATGTCGACGAGCTGGAGATCGGCCTGCTTGCCCGGCTCGATCGATCCGATCCGGTCCTCCTGCCCGATCGCGCGGGCCGCGCCGATGGTGGCGAGCGCGAGCGCTTCCGGCGCCTGCATGACCTCGGGGTCGCCGGCCCGAATGCGGGCAACGGCGACGCAGGAGCGCACGAGATCGAAGAAGTCCGAGAAGTAGTTGTCGATGCCGAGCCCGACCGTGACGCCGCGGTCGAGCAGATCGCCGACCGGCGCGATCGAGCCGCGAAACTGGTTCATCAGCGGACAGTGGGCAAGGCGCGTCCCGGTCGAGGCGAGCGCGTCGATGTCGGCGTCGTCGATCGTATAGCAGTGCACCGCCAGCACGTCCTCGCCGAGGAACCCGTGTGATTGCGCATACTCGAAGAGTCCCCGGCCGTGAATCTGCCGCACCATGTCCCTCTCGCCCGTCCCGAGGTGGACCGAGAGCGGCACCCCGAGCCGGTCCGCGGCGGCGCGCAGGGCCCGCAGCAACTCGGGCGAGGAGGTGGCGAGGCCGTTCGTCGTGATCACGCCGCTCACCCGCCCCTCGGCCGCGCCGTGGCACTCGCGCGCGAGTCCGATCGCGCGATCGAGCTGCCGGCGCCTCTCCCCGGCGTCGAATACCGTTTCCCCGTCGATCAGCCGATCGAGGTCGACGTCGTGGGTCATGAGCCCGATCGATGCCCGGATCCCCGAGCGCTCGATGAAGGGCACGAGCACCTCGGCGTCCTCCTCCATCTGGAACACCGTGGTGACGCCGCCGCGCAACAGCTCCGCGACCGCGAGACTGCCGAGCGCCTCGCGCTCGTCGCGACGCATCACCATGCTCATCGGCAGGTAGAGGCGGTGAGTGGGCGCGTGGCCGATGTCTTCGGCGCGGCCGCGGAACACCGTGTAGCCGAGGTGATTGTGCGCGCTGACGAAGCCGGGCAGCACGATGCGCCCTCTCGCATCGATGGTCTCGCACCCGGCCGGCGCCCGCGAGGCGACCGCGTCGCTCTCTCCCGCCTCGACGATGCGCGTTCCGTCGATGAGCACCGCGCCGGGCGCGTGGACCGAGCCGGCCTCGTCCATGGTGACTACCGTGGCATCACGAATCAGCATTGGCATGGGGTGGCTCCGTGGCGTGTCCCGGGGACGGATTTCGGATCCTAAGCGCTTTGCGGAGTCCGCGGGCAGGTCGCCTCATGACGGAGTGCCCGTCGTCACTTGCGGCGAATGCCCCCGTTGTGGCCACCGTGACGGTGCCAGTGATGGTCTCCGTGATGGTGCCAGCGGCCGCCGTGACCGTGGTGACGATGTCCTGGGGAATCATCGTAGAAGAAGAATGGTTCCGGAGGGCGGTGGCGCCACCCGTGGTGCCCGCCGTGTCCGTGGTGGTGATGGTGAGGGCCGCGATGCCGGTGGCCCCGGTGCCCGTGGTAGTGGAAGTGGTGTCGGCCCATCTCGTGGAAGATCCCGTAGAAGAACGCCGCGGGCAGGCCATGGAAGAACAACTCCCCGTGGTGGCGCGGCTCGTGGTGCCGTGCGCCCCGGTGCTTGCCCTCGCCGCCGAAGGCGGGCTGGATGCCGATGGCGAGCAACACCAGCATGGATGCTGCCGTCAGTCTCGATCGCTTCATCTTCTCGTCTCCTCTTCGTCGCGGGGCGCACTTCGCCCCCGGTGTTGCCGTCGCTTCACGGACTACCCGCTTCGATGCCGGGTGGAGGCCACTGTCGGCGCGGCGTGTAACGCGCTCATGTCCGCTTGCGCCTTCTTCGGCAACCGCGTGTTGCTGACGGGTGCTGCGTTACGTTTCGTTGCAGAAACCCCGTCGACGGCGCGCGCGGGCGCTCTACACTCCCGGCCATGAAGGACGGTCCCCACATCCTCGTGGTCGACGACGACCGCGAGATTCGCGATCTTCTCGGGCGCTTTCTGCGCCGGCACGGCTACCGGGTGGAGACCGCCGCCGACGGCAGACGGATGTTCGCGGCGCTCGGCGCCGGGCGATTCGACCTCGTCGTGCTCGACCTGATGCTCCCGGGCGAGGACGGGCTCAGCCTCTGCCGCCGGGTGCGCGCCGACTCCAGCCTGCCGATCATCATGCTTACCGCGGTCGGCGAGGACACCGACCGCATCGTCGGCCTCGAGGTCGGCGCCGACGACTACCTCGGCAAGCCCTTCAACCCGCGCGAGCTGCTGGCGCGCATTCGCGCGGTGCTGCGGCGCAGCGCCGAGGGGCTGCGCCGGCCGGAGGAGAACCCGTCGAGGTGCTTCGAGTTCCAGGGCTGGAGCCTCGATGCCGCCCGGCGCCGCCTGCAGGCACCGGGCGGCGAGCCGGTGGTCCTGACGGCCGGGGAGTTCTCGCTGCTGCTGGCCTTTCTCGAGCATCCGGGCCGGGTCCTCACCCGCGACCAGCTTCTCGACCTCACCCGGGGCCGGGAGGCAGGCCCCTTCGATCGCAGCGTCGACATCCAGGTGAGCCGCCTGCGGCGCAAGATCGAAGGCGACCCGAAGCGTCCCGAGCTGATAAAGACCGTGCGCAGCGGCGGCTACGTCTTCGCCGGCACGGTGCGCGAGTCGCCGTGATCGGGCGGATTCCGCACCTGTGGCCGGAGGGGATTGCCGGCCGTCTGGGCCTGCTCATGCTCGGGGGCCTCGCCGTGTTCGGCCTGGTGGGAGGGCTGCTCTACCTGGACGATCGGCGGGAGCGCATCGAGGAGAACTTCGCCCGGACCCTCTCGGTGCGCATGGTTGCGATGGTGGAGGTGCTCGAGGAAGCGCCGGCCGCGGAGCGCGAACGCCTGCGCGCGGTGCTCTCGGACCGGCAGTTGCGGATCCGGCTGCTGGCGGAGCGCCCGCGAGGTGCCCGGTGGCAGGCGCCGGAGCGGGTCAGCGAGGACGCGGCCAGCCATCTCGAAGGACTGCACCCGCGACCGCTCCTGGCGCGCCTCGACGAGCGACGCTCCTCCGGCGCCCGGGGACGGCCTCGCCTCCTGGTCGCGGTCGAGCTCGAGCCGGGCGCGTGGGCCGAGTTCTCCGTGCGCACTCCCCGCTGGCCGCGCCCCGGCACCCTCTTCTGGCTGGGGCTCACCGCGCTGCTCGTGGCGGTGTCGCTGGTGTGGGGCGCGCACCGCATGACCCGCCCCTTGCGCCACTTCGCCGAGGCCGCGGACCGGCTGGGTCTGGATGCGAGCCCCCCGCCCCTGCCGGCGGAGCGGGGGCCGCGCGAGCTGCGGGAGGCCACGCGAGCGTTCAATCGCATGACCGCGCGCATTCGCCGCCTGGTGGACGACCGCACGCTGCTGCTCGCCGCCGTTTCGCACGATCTCCGGACCATGCTGACGCGCCTGCGGCTGAGGGCCGAGTTCATCGAGGATCGGGAGCAGCGGGAGAAGGCCGCCGCCGATCTCGACGAGATGAAGTCCATGCTCGACGCGACCCTCGCCTTCGCCCGGGACGAGGCGGCCGACGAGCGGCCCTCCTCCGTCGACCTGGCGGCCCTGCTGCGCAGCCTCGCCACGGACTACGCCGACGCCGGGCGCAGGGTGTCCTGCGAGGGGCCCGAGTCCCTGAACCTCCCCGGCCGGCCGGTGGCGTTGCGGCGACTCTTCGGGAACCTGATCGACAACGCCCTGCGCTATGGCGGGGAAGCGAAGGTGGTCCTGCGAAGCCGGGATGGGCGGGCCGAGGCGCGGATCGACGACCCCGGCCCCGGCATCCCGGAATCGCTCCGGGAACGGGTCTTCGACCCCTTCTTCCGTGTCGAGGCGTCGCGCAGCCGCGACACCGGCGGCAGCGGACTCGGCCTCGCGGTGGTGCGTGCGATCGTGCAGCGCCACGACGGCTCGATCCGGCTCGAGGACCGCCCGGGCGGCGGGCTTCGCGTGCACGTCACCCTGCCGCTCGGCACCGGCCCCTCCTCGAGCGAGGGACCTTGACCGCGACATCTCGCCGCGTCAGCGAGGATCCGCACTCCTTTGATCACTCGGCGATTCGGCTGAGGGGGCGAGCCCACTCGGACGCATGCCCTCGCTTGGTCCGATCCTGGAATCCGACTACCCTGCCCCGGCCACGCCGCGGAGAAGAACCTTGAGCGAGCCCCCCACGCACATGTCTCCCGACGAGTTCCGGCGCGCCGGGCGCCTCGTCGTCGACTGGATCGCACGCTACATGGAGGAGGTGGAGCGCTATCCCGTGCTCTCCCCCGCCCGCCCCGGCGAGGTGCGCGCGAAGCTGCCGCCCCGGCCGCCGGCGGGCGGAGACGGCGTCGAGCAGTGGCTCTCGGACATCGACGAGATCGTCATGCCGGGAATCACCCACTGGCAGTCGCCGAACTTCTTCGCCTTCTTCCCCGCCAACGCCTCCGGCCCCGCCATCCTCGGCGACCTGCTCGCGGCGGGGCTGGGCGTGCAGGGCATGCTGTGGGCGACGAGCCCCGCCTGCACCGAGGTCGAGACCCACGTGCTCGACTGGCTGGTGCACATGCTCGGGTTGCCGGAGCGCTTCCGCTCGGACGGCGCGGGCGGGGGCGTGATCCAGGACACCGCGTCGAGCGCGAGCCTCTGCGCCCTGCTCGCGGCGCGAGAGCGTGTCACCGGGCTGGCGAGCAATGAGCACGGCGTGGGTGGGCGGAGACTCGTGGCCTACACCTCGGACCAGGCCCACTCGTCGATCGAGAAGGCGGTGAAGATCGCTGGCATCGGCCGCGAGAACCTGCGCCTCGTGCCCGTCGACGCCGACTTCGCGATGCGTCCGGACGCGCTCGCGCAGGCGATTGCCGCGGACCGTGCGGCCGGGGCCCTGCCCTTCTTCGTCTGCGCCACCGTCGGCACCACCTCCTCGACCGCCATCGACTCGGTGCGCACGATCGGCGAGATTGCCACACGCGAAGGCCTGTGGCTCCACGTCGACGGCGCCCACTCCGGCTCCGCCGCCCTCGCCCCGGAGCTGCGCTGGGTGAACGACGGCCTCGAGCTCGCGGACAGCTACTGCTTCAACCCGCACAAGTGGATGCTCACCAACTTCGACTGCGACTGCATGTACGTGGCCGATCGCGCCGCGCTCATCAAGAGCTTGAGCGTGCTGCCGGAGTACCTGCGCAACCGGGCGACGGAGTCCGGCGCGGTGTTCGACTACCGGGACTGGCACGTGCCGCTCGGGCGCCGCTTCCGCGCGCTCAAGCTCTGGTTCGTCATCCGCCACTACGGCGAGGAGGGCCTGCGCGCGCACGTCCGCCGCCACGTCGCCCTCGCCCAGAGCTTCAAGACCTGGGTGGAAGGCGACGCCCGCTTCGAGCTCGCCGCCCCCGCCCCGCTCAGCCTGGTCTGCTTCCGGCACCGCGGCGGGGACGAGGCCAACCAGCGCCTCCTGGACGAGCTGAACGCCTCGGGACGGCTCTACCTCACCCACACCCGGCTCGACGGCAAGCTGACGCTGCGCATGGCGATCGGCTCGACCCGCACCGAGCAGCGCCACGTCGAGGCCGCGTGGCACGCGATCCGCGAGCTCGCGCCCGACTGAGCAAGCCCATGCCACCGCGCCATGCGGCAGTGCCTCAGCGCGCTTCGGCCCTCCGCGCCTCGGTGGCGGGACGGTCGACGCTCCCGTCCGCCGCCAGCACCACGCCGTAGTCGCGGGCCGCGGCTTCCGCGCTCACCAGCTCGTTGCGCACGTCGTCGCGCACCCGCTCGGGGTCGCGCTCGAAGGGGTTGCCGTAGCCGCCGCCGCCCGGCATCTCCATGACCAAGCGCTCGCCCGCCGGCACCGGCTGGCGGCCCTTGCCCCGAAGCTCGGTGCCGGCATCGGTGTACATGCGCCCGGTGCGCCCCGCCGCCCCGCCCTGGCGACCGCGCGCGGGATAGGTGATGCGGTCGAACATCGAGGAGATCGCGAAGGGGGCGCCCTCCGCGCTGGTAATCTCCATCACCTGGCCGGTGCCGCCGCGGTGGCGGCCCGGTCCGCCCGAGTCCTGCCGGTACTCCTTGCGCCAGACGATGATGGGGGCGATCGCCTCGTTGATCTCCACCGGCGTGTTACGCACTCCGGAGGGAAAGGCGGTGGCGGAGAGGCCGTCGGCACGGGGGCGCGCTCCGGTGCCGCCGTTGTGGAAGAGCGAAACCGTGAAGGGGGTTGAATCGCCCGCGCGCCCCGCGATGCCGTGTCCGGCGTAGAGCACCGGGTTCCAGAGGCAGGAGGTGCCCTCCGCCGGCACCTGGCCCTCGAGCGCGGGCTCGAGGCACCCGAGCACCACGTCGGGCAGCATCTGGCCAATGGCGTGGCGGGCCGCCACCGCGCAGGGGTGAGGCGCATTCAGGATGCATCCGGGCGGGGCGGTGACCCGCACCGGAGTGAGCGATCCGGTGTTGTTCGGGACGCTGGCTCCGACCACGCAGCGCGCGCCGAAGGAGGCGTAGGCCTGGGTGTAGGTGATCGGGACGTTGATGCCGAAGGCGGAGATGGGCGACGTGCCGTCGAAGTCGATGTCGATGCCGGACTCGCCGATGGTAAGCGTCGCGACCAGGTCGATCTCCTCGTCGTAGCCGTCGATCCGCATGCTGTTCTCATAGGTGCCGAAGGGAAGGGCGCGAATCTCGTCCAGCATCGACCGGTGGGAGCTCTCCATGATGAACCCGCCGAGCTCCTCGACGTCGTCGAGGTCGAACTCGTCCATCATCTCGAGGAGGCGCGCGACGCCGGTGTCGTTGCAGGCGCCGAGCGAATAGAAGTCGCCCTCCACCTGCACCGGCTCGCGCACGTTCGCCCGCACGATTTCGAGCAGCGATTCGTTCATGACCCCCTCGCGGGCGAGGTGCATGATGGGAAGGTAGATGCCCTCCTCGTAGACCTGCCGGCCGTCCGGCCCGAAGCCGAGCCCGCCCACGTCGACCACGTGGCTGGTGCTCGCGAAGAGGGCGACCGCCCGCCCCTTCCGGAAGGCGGGGGTGACGACGGTGAAGTCGTGCAGGTGTCCGGTGCCCATCCAGGGGTCGTTGGTGATGTAGATGTCGCCCTCGCGCATCGTCGCGACCGGGAACTTCTCGAGGAAGAATCCGACCGAGGCGGCCATCGCGTTCACGTGGCCCGGAGTGCCCGTGACGGCCTGGGCGAGCATGCGCCCCTCGAGGTCGAACACCCCGGCCGAGAGGTCGCCGGCCTCGCGCACGGTGTTGGAGAACGCGGTGCGGATGAGAGTCTGGGCCTGTTCCTCGACGACCGCGATGAGGCGGTTCCACATGAGCTGGTTGTGGATGCGGGAAAGGGGGGAGTTGGCGCTCATGTCTTCTCCAGTACGATGTTGCCGCGAGCGTCGATGCGCGCGTCGAATCCTTCGCCGACCACGGTGGTGGTCTGGTGCTCGGGGATGAGGGCGGGACCGCGCAGCCGCATCCCGGGCGCGAGACGCTCGCGGGAATAGATGGGGACCCGATCGTAGTCGGCCCGCCCGGTGTTGAAGAGCGAGGCGTGGCCCTCCGCCGCGCCCGTTTCCGTCGCGAGTGGCTCCGGCGCGGATTCGGGCGGCGGCACCGGTGCGCTGAGGGTCAGCGACCAGGTCAGCACCTCCACATCCATGTCGGGGATGACGCGCGCGTAGTGCGTCCGGTAGGCGGCGTCGAAGGCCCCCTGCAGGGTCGCGGCGTCGCCGGCCTCGAGAAGGCGACCGGGAATCGACACGTCCACCTCGTGCCCCTGCCCCACGTAGCGCATGTAGCCGATGCGGGTCTCGACGAGCTCGCCGCGCGGAGCGCCGAGGCGCACGATGTCCTCCGCCTCGAGGCGCATCGCCTCGAACATCGCGTTGATCGCCTCCGCGTCGAAGGCGCTCAAGCGCGTGTAGCGGCTGCGCACCACCTCGTAGGAGACCGGCGCGTGCAGGAATCCGACGGCGGAGCCGACGCCGGCGTCGCCGGGCACGATGACGGTGTCGATGCCGAGCTTCTCGGCGAGCCGGGTCGCGTGCAGGGGCGCGGCGCCGCCGAAGGCGATGAGCGTGCGCGAGCCGGCGTCCTTGCCTCGCTCGATCGCGTGCACCCGGGCCGCATTCGCCATGTTCTCGTCCACCACCTCGCTCACCGCGAAGGCCGCGAGCGCGGTGTCGAGGTTCATCCGCGCCCCGACATCGCGCACCAGGGTCTCCTCCGCCGCCGCGCGGCACAGTGGCATGCTGCCGCCCGCGAAGCGTTCGGGATCGATGCGCCCGAGCACCACGTCGGAGTCGGTGACGGTGGGCCGCTCGCCGCCGCGGGCGTAGCAGGCCGGCCCCGGTTCCGCCCCCGCGCTCTCCGGCCCGACCGCGATTCGGCCCAGGCGGTCCAGGTGCGCGATCGAGCCTCCGCCCGCGCCGATCTCCACCATCTCGATGACCGGGATGCGAAGCGGCAGCCCGCTGCCCTTGGTGAAGCGGTAGATGCGGTCCACCTCGAAGGTGCGCGACGACTGCGGCTGCCCGCCGTCAATGAGGCAGATCTTGGCGGTGGTGCCGCCCATGTCGAAAGAGAGGACCTGGTCGATGCCCTTCTCCGCCGCGAGCCGGCTCGCGAGGATCGCGCCGCCCGCCGGCCCCGACTCCACCAGCCGGATGGGGTGCCGGATCGCGGTCTCGACGGTGGCGAGTCCGCCGCCCGAGGTCATCATCAGGAGCGGCACGTGGATCCCCGCATCCTCGATGCGCTGTCTCAGGTTCTGCAGGTAGCGGGCCATGAGCGGCTGCACGTAGGCGTTCGCGCACGCGGTCGAGAGGCGCTCGTACTCGCGGATCTCAGCGCATACGTCGGAGGAAAGGGTGAGCCACGCATCGGGGAAGGCGTCGCGCAGGCGCTCCGCGACCAGCTCCTCGTGCGCGGGGTTGGCATAGCCGTGCACGAATCCGATGGCGATGCTCTCCACCTGCTCCCGCGCGAGGCGCTCGATCGCCGCATCGATCGACACGGGGTCGGGGGGGAGCAGCACCCGCCCCGCCGCGTCCACGCGCTCGCGCACCGGGACCCGCAGGTAGCGAGGCACGAGCGGCGCCGGCTTCTGCACGTGGATGTCGTACTGCTCGAAGCGGTTCTCGTAGGCCATCTCCACCGAATCGCGGAAGCCTTCCGTCACCACCAGCGCGGTCTTCGCGCCCTTTCGCTCGATGATGGCGTTGGTGGCGAGCGTGGTGCCGTGAATCACCACCTCGACATCCGAGGGGTCGATCCCGGCCTCCCCGAGCGCCTGCGCCATTCCCTGCAGCACCCCCTCCTCCGGCGCGCTCGGTGTGGTGAGCACCTTGCTCGTGAAGGTACTCCCCCCGCCCGCGAGCGCGACGTCGGTGAAGGTTCCGCCGATATCCACCCCGACCCGGTAGCGGGCCTGCGATTCACTCATGATTCCGAACCAGTCCTCGAGATGTTGCCGGCGTCACCCACGCCCCGGGCGCCGCCCCCGGCCGGGGCGCGCTCTGCCGACCGCACGAGCCGGCGACCCGCGAGATCCGCGGACCTCGCGCCGTAGCGTCCGCGCGGCGCGCAAGTGTAAACCATGCGAAAGCGCCGGCCGCGGCCTTTTTCCGTCCGCCGGGCGGCCTTGCGGCCCGGGAGTCTCGACGCTTCGCGGTCCCGCCTCGCGGCCGGCCCGGGGCGTGCGCCCCGAGCCCCCGGATACCGTCCTGACCGATTCTTCCCGGCTGCGTCTCCGGCCGATGCGAAGCTCACACGCCGTCACGCGGAATGGAGAGGTCCCAGGTGCGGCAGTGGACACGCGTCCCTTTCTCGTGCACGTCGAGGTCCGCCCGCAGCCGGAAGGCCTCCGCGCTCGCCTCCACCCGGGTCCGCGCTTCGACCTCCACGCGCCAGTCCGCGCGCGCCATGGTGCAGGTGATGCGCATCTCGGTCTCCGCCGCGAGGGGATCCTCCTCGCTGATGCTCATGCGCTCCAGCGTGTTGCGCCCGAAGGCGATCCCGTGCTCTTCGACCTCGTAGAGTCCGTCGCCGCGCTCCGAGCGCACTTCGATGCGCCGGGCGTTGAGGTCGTGGATCACGCGGTTTCGCGACGACGGCTCCTCGACTTGCCGGGAGGGCATCGCCGGCCCCTCCTCCGGCTCCGCGAAGGGCGCGCATGCCGGCTCGCCCTCCCGCGGGCGCACCGGCAGGGCGAGGCGGCTCGCACCCGCGAAGAGGGTGAGGGTCACCGGCTCCGGAGAGGGCCACACCATGGGCCAGTAGGTGGTGGAGACGCTGACCCGCAGGCGGTGTCCCGCGCGGAAGGAGTACGCGATGTCGTTGAGCGGGACACGCACCGTGCAGCGTTCCCCCGGCGCCAGGGGCCGGGCCGAGGCGTGGCCCTCGCGGTGGGTCAGGTTCAGGAGGCCGTAGCTCACCCGGGTCGCCGAGCCGTCCGGCTTGACGTCGTTCAGGCGCACGCACACGAAGGCGAGCGGCCGGTCGACGCTGAGCGCGAGAAGCGCCTCCGGGGCGCCGAGGATTTCGAGCGGGGCCTCGAGCACCGGTCCGTCGAAGACGAGCGAGCGGGCGTCGTCGATACGTTGATCGCCGGGGAACTCCGCGCCCTCTCCGCCGGTGCCATAGGGGCACCACTCCCCCGCGGCGAGCCCGACGCTCTGGGGCGAGCGGTGGCGAAGCGCCCGCTCCGCTTCCGCCGTCTCGCCGAGGCCAGAGCGGTTGAGGTGAAGGGAGCGGGTCTCGATCCGCGGGCTCGGCCACACCGATTCCGCCACCCAGCGCCCGGGACAATGCTCGTAGTGCGAGGTGGCAGGGACATCCTCGCCCATGTAGGCGCGCAGCATCGGCTCGGCCATGATCCCGGTGTCGCGGCCCTTGAGCCAGTGGTCCCACCATCGCAGGCACTCCTGCAGGAATCCGATGGCGGGCCCGGGCGCGCGCCCGGAGTGCCCGAACTGATGGGCATGAGGGCCGATGAGGCCGAGCCTGGGCACCCCGAGATGGGTGAGCAGCCGCGGGATCGCGCTCGAATATCCGTCCAGCCACCCGCCGACCGCGAAGACCGGGCACTGGATGGCGCCGTAGTCCTCGTTGACGGAACCGTGCTTCCAGTAATCGTCCCGGCACTGGTGCCGGAGCCAGGTCTCGACCGGACAGGGCGCGCTCTCGAGCCGGGCCCGCCAGTTCTCGCGCCAGCCCTCCCCCATGATCAGCGGGTCGCCGGGCAGGGGCAGGATGGAGAAGAAGGTCGTGCCCCAGTCGGAGTTGTCGTTGAGCAGGCAGCCGCCCGCGTAGTGCATGTCGTCGGTGTAGCGGTCGTCGGTCGAGCACGACGTGATAATCGCGCCGAGCGCGGGCGGGCGCCGCGCCGCCACCTGGAGGGAGTTGAAGCCGCCCCAGGAGATGCCGAACATACCGACCTTGCCCGTGCACCAGGGCTGCGCGGCGAGCCAAGCGATCACCTCCACCGCGTCGTCGTGCTCCTGCATCGCGTACTCGTCGTGCATCACCCCGAAGGAGTCGCCCGCGCCGCGCAAGTCCACGCGCACGCTCGCGTAGCCGTGGCCCGCGAAGTAGTGGTGGATGGGCTCGTCGCGGCCCCTCGTCATGTCCCGCTTGCGATAGGGCAGGTACTCGAGCAGCGCCGGCACCGGGTCGCGCTCCGCGTCCACCGGGAGCCAGATTCGGGCGGCGAGGCGCACCCCGTCCGACATCGGGATCCACACGCCTTCCTCGCGCACTTCCACCTCACGAGGGAACTCGGTCACGGTCTTCATGGTCGTCTCCCGGCAATCCTGCACGTGTCGCGGCGTCGCTGCGCCTCGTCTTCCAAACCTTTACTGAAACTTTAAGAATCTCACTCAAACCTTTGTTTTATATTTTAATCTATTGCACCATTCCTCGCGAGACACGCCACGCCACGAATTCCTGCGTCCGCGCCGACGACAGGTGAAACACTTGTACGCCGAGCGGGGCCTTCGCATCAACATCGCTTCACGGAGCGCGAGGGGCGAGGTGCAGACCGGCCGGCTCAGCCCGATTCGGCCACGCAGCCGGCCTGGATCATCGCGCCCGGAATCTCGAGACGGGGCGCCACCGGCGCTCGTCACCGCCGCAATCAGCGCCGCGCTTCGTGGACGGCCCATTCGACCCGATGTATGGTGCCCGCCCGTGCACCGTCGTCCGGGGAGAGGCCGGCATGCGCCGGAGTCGCCGAAGCCCTGACTTGCGCAAGCGCCTCTTCCTCCTCCTCCTCGCCTTCCTGGCCGCCGCATGCAGGCCAGCGCCCGAAGAGGATCTCTCCGCCGTCTTCGGACCGGGTGAACGCCTGCGCTTCGATCACCTTTGCGCCGAGGAGTTCGACCACGCAGCCTCGGTCTGGGTGATCTTCGCGGACGAAGATGCGGGCGGTCTCGCGCTCGCGCGCCTGCAGGCCGGTTGGGTGGGGGCGCAGGACGAGAGCGGGATCGAAACGCCCGGCGTCGGGCTCTTCCTATCGCGGATCCGGCTCGCCCGCCCGCCCGCCGGACCGGACGAGGCGCTCCGCCTTTTGTTCCGGATCGGAGACGCGGAGAGCGGGCCGAACATTCCCTATCTCGCCGCGGGCGAATCCGGGATGCTCTCGATGAGCGAGGCGGGAAAGGCGGTGGCCCATGACATTCCCAACGGCTTCGCCTTGTCTCGGGCCACTCTGCCGTCCGCGCGGGAGGGGCGCCTCCTCGCGCTCGCGGTCCGCTCGACGCGAAGCGGGGAAGAGGTCGTGCTGCGGGGACCGGAAGCCTACGACTTCGCGCCGGCGACAGGGAATGCCGCACCCTCCGTTCGGGTTCTCGGGTTGCTCGACGTCCTGAACCCGGAGCAGGAGGGCGGCCTCGTCCATACCATCACCGAGGGTCGGACCTTCGATCGCTGCATCGGGATCCGCGAGGGCCTCATCCGCAAGTTCGAGCGCGATGCCGAGGCCGGGAAGTTCGACGGAGCGGATTGGTGACCGCAGAGGAAAACCAGGGGCAACACTCGCGCGCCAGGGAGCCCGGCGCGTCAGTGCTGTAACGGCGGGAACCGGTACCTGCATCCTCCACGTCGCCTCGACCCGAGACGTCCCACCTGGGACGTCCGGCGCCTCGCCGTCACGGCGCTCCCCGTCTGAACGGGCCGCCGTAGCCACAGCAAAATCGGGGGCTTGCCTCATCCTCCGGACGCCAAGGGTGCTCCGGTGCGTAGCCCTCCTGAGCCGCATTTCTGGATTTACAAGCAGCCTGGCGAGTGCAGGACCGGATCGAGCGGATGTCGCGAGCACCGAAAGGCCCCAGGCCGATCCGACTATTGGCGCGATGCCGGGGTCGGACCGCACTTGCCCTTTGAGCACTGTCGCTGGCGGGGATCAACCTCATCGTGGTGCTGCGGTCCAAGGGTTGACGGTTTCGACGCCCGTGTTGCGAAACTCGCTCGTGTTTCGGGTCAGCACAGCAAGCCCGCGGGAGGCAGCGGCAGCCGCAAGAAACGCGTCCGGGACGTGATCGTCGAGCGGCTCTCCGCGCCGGCGCTTGTCTTCCATGATCTGCGCGCACGCCCGGGCGTCGGTGAGGGACCAGTCGACGATCCTGTCTTCGAAGAGTTCGTCGAGAAGATCGTGGAACCGGTCGGCAAGGCTGTTCCGGCGCTGGCCGGGAGGAAGTCGGCCGAGGCCGTCAAAAATCTCCCAGATGGTGATGGAGGAGAGCCCGAGGCCCTCAGCCGCGATCGAATCGAGAAATGCGGCAACGCGCGGTTCCGGCTGCGGCCGCATCATTTCAGAGATGACGTTCGCGTCGATCAGCCACGCGAGCGGTGCTGTCATTCGTCGTCCTCTGTGGAGAACGTAAGTGGACGGTATGCGCGACGCGCTGAGGCCAACAGCTCGACACCGTGCCGCTCTCCAAAGTGCCGCGCGAAGGCTTCGGACGGCTTGGGCCGGCGCTCGGTCTTCGCGCGCTTCTCGTGGATCAGTCGCCGCACGAACTCTTCCATCGACACTCCTACTTGCCGCGACTCGCGCTTCAGCCAGGACTTGTCGGCGGGATCAATGTCCCGGACGGTGAGACTGGTGCTCATGCAGGCGCCTCCTGTTCAAGCAATAGTCGGTCTGGCGACCGCCACGCCTGCAAATTATGCTATCAAAAGAGCAGCTCAAAGCTCGCTGCCCCTGCCTGGAGGACTCGGCAGAATGGCTGCGCGCTACTGAAAGCGGAGGGCGGAGTCACGAACGAGGGCAGGAAGTCGCAACACCAGGGAATCCGAAGTCTGCCGTTGGTGAAGCTGTGCGGGCGCCCTTCTCGAATAACCGGCGCGGTACTGCGGGTAAGGACATCTCGCGAACACGGCGTCGCAGGCCGAGGGCGGGCTCGGGAGATCCCGCTCCGAGAGGCGGCTCGGGCTTGTCGGACATCGCTGACCGAGTGGAGCGCCGAGGACCGGACTCAGGCGAACGGCGCCACGCCTTCAGCGGCCGCGGCCTCGTTCAGGCGGCGGTCGAGGCTCGCCAGCGCGCAGCCTTCGCGAATCGCGAGCGCCAGGTAGCTCGCATCGTAGGCGCTCAGGCGATGTGTTCGCGCCAGCGCCATGACCTCGCGGTCGTCCGTTTCGCCCGGGCAGACAATGGGAAGACGGCGCAGCCGCGCCATGGAGGCGTCGGCGTGGCGCTCGTCGATCCGACCCCGGCGTTCGGCGGTCAGCAGCAGATTGCGCACCTCGTGCCAAAACACCTCCGGCGCCTTCGCCGTCTCCTCGCCAAGCCGGTCCAGCGCAAGGTCGGCCAGCGCCGCCTCTTCGTCCGGCAGCACCCAAGCCGCAGCGACCGAAGCGTCGGGAACGAACACCATCAGAGCGCGTGTCCCTCGTGACGCCAAGCCAGAATCTCGGCTGTGGTCACCGCCTCCTGCTTCGCCCGTTCACGGCGAAGGGTGGCGCTGAGCGCAGTGTGCTCGCCCTCACCGGCGATCCGCGTCACATGGGCGACCGGCGTCGCGCCCCGGCAAATCACCAGGTCCTCGCCCGCCTCCACCGCCGCCAGCAGCGCCGACAGGTGGGTCTTGGCCTCCCCGATCTTCACGCGTCGCGTCATGGTCATGCCGCTCCTTGCCCGGAGAGATAAGAATAGCCCCGGCGCTTGGTTGGTCAAGTGTTTGGTCTGATCATGGACTCTCCGTGTCATCGGACGGGAACTTCAGCGCTCGGTGTCCGCATCCGCGTCGTCCAGCACCGCGTGCCGCTGTCCCGCCTCGCGGTGGCAGCGCTCGATGAGGCGCGGGAGATCGCCGACAACGTCTTTGTACCGGTGCGTTAGAGAACGATCTTTGTGCCGGGTATCGGTGTGTTCGCTGTTCCCGTTCTTCGCGCGGCGAATGTGGTCACGCTGTAGTCTTGAGTGCACGCGTCATGTGGCGCATAGTGGACCAGCTCCTCAAATCCCGGGAACAATCGTCATGGAACTCGCCTTGCGCGAAGCGAAAGCCCGCCTTTCTGAACTCGTCGCCGCCGCCGAAAAGGGCGAGCGGGTCGTCATCACCAAGCACGGCAGGCCGGCGGTGGAGCTCGTGCGCTGCCGCAAGCGGGGGGGAATCGACTTCGACAAGCTGGAGGCGACCCGTCGGCGCCTTGGGATAGATGGCTCCTCTGCGGAAGAAATGGCCGAGTGGAAGGCTCGATTCGAGGACACCGTGTTCAGCCGCCAGGTTCTGGGGCTGGACTACGACGAGTAGGCTCAACCGGTGCGTGTTCTACTCGATACGTTCTATCTCTACCGGTTCATGGAAGCACCCGGACACTTCGGTGAAGCGGAGCGCCGTTTCCTGGAGGAGAGCGAGGCGAGGGTCTACGTAAGCGCCGTATCGGTCTGGGAGATGCGACTGAAGCACCACGCCCGTCATCGCTCCCTCGAGCGCAAGAGCCTGTACGTTCCAAGCGACGTGATCGCCACACTCCAGGAACAGAACGTAGTGTTCCTTCCCATATCCATCAACCATGTCGCGCGGGAGCTCGAAGTACCCATTGCTCACAGTGACCCGTTCGACGAACTCCTGCTCGTTCAGGCCCAGGAAGAAGGTCTCAGACTTCTCACGACGGATCGCTTGCTGGTCGACCATCCACTCGCCATCACGGTTTAGGGACAGTGCGAAAAAGGCGAGCACTCATCTCGACACGATTGCGTACCCGCCGTGCCCGACGAAGTAACGGTTCCGATGGGCTCGTCGCGACGCTTGATGCAAAGCGCGACCATCTGTAGCCGGTACTCCCGGCTCATTGGGGAAGGACGGTGGCCCGCCTTGGCGGGGATGGCCTCGCACAACGAGGAGCCACGGCATGGCTGTACCGGCTCAGTCCGATTCGGCGACGCAGCCGGCCTGGATCATCGCGCCCGGGATCTCGAGACGGGGCGCCACGATGCCGGTGGAGGCCGGTCCGGGCCGGCCGTAGTAGTCGGAGCGGATTCCGACGTTGAGGCCCCACGCGCTCTCGTCCCAGTCGCCGGTGAAACGGGCGTTGACCTTCACGACCTCGGGAAAGCCGCTGTCCAGGGCGGAGAGCGCCGCCTGCATGTGGCGCATCGCGGCGTGGGTCTGGGCGGCGAGATCGCCTTCGCCCACCAGCCGGCCCTCGCGGTCGACCGGCAACTGGGCGCCGACGAAGAGCGTCTCGCCCGAGCGGATGGCCTGAGACCAGGGTCCGCCTCCGGGCCAGCGCCAGTGCGCATCCTGGGAGAGCCGGCGCACCGGGCGCGTTCCCGCGGCGGTGCCGCGAAGCGCCACCGCCTCCAGGCGCAGGGCCTCGCCGGCGCGCCCGAGGCGCGAGAGCGGCATGGTCTCGAGGACCGGACCGGGGGCGGCGAAGGCCCGTCCCAGCCGCTCGAGCACCGCGGCACGGTCGGCGTCCGGGTCGGCGCGCAGGTACGCGGCGAAGCGGCAGACGTCGCCGGGGGCGGCGCCGACGCCCTCGAGCGCGGCGAACAGCGCATCCAGGGCGGAATCCGCCTGCATCCCGGGTAAAGCGGCCGGATCGGCGGGCACGGCGCAGACATGTACCGCATCGCCGTGGCGCCGGGCCTGGGCCGCACCCTGCGCACCGGACTCCGCCCGCTCGGGGTCGCGGATCGCGATGGCGTCGATCTCGACCTCGATCCCCTCGGAGGGAAAGCTGTCCACCGGGGTCATGACGAGCGCCGGCCGCGCCCCGCCGCGCACCAGGGCCGCGAGCGTCTCAGCGTAGTGCGCTTCGTCCACGCTGCCGTCGTTGCGGTAGAAGACCTGGAGCTGGGCCATGTCCGCCTCCGCCGCTCCCGCGTGGCGCAGCACGTCGTAGAGGCGGCGCATCGTCCCTTCCGTCTGTGCCGCGAGATCGCCCGGATCCTGGGCCCGGCCCTCCCCGTCCATGTGGAGCTGGCCGCAGACGTGCACGCTCCCCGCGCAGGCGACGGCGCGGCTCACGTTGACCGGAACGGGAACCCGGTAGCTGTCGTCGAAGGGTACGAAGCGGCGGGTCATGGTCGATCTCCTCTCTCCACGGCTACCCGGAGCGCTCCTCTGCGAGCACCCTGCGGATCGCGATGAGGCAGCGGTCACGCTCCTCGGCGAGCTCCGCCACGCCGCGCCCCTTCGCGAGCCGGTCGCAGCCCGAGACGATCTGCTCGCGCAGCTCCTCGGTGAGCGGCGGCGCGTCGAGCCGCGAGTAGGGAGCGTTCCATTCCTCGCGCGCCATGTGCTCGAGGAAGTGACACATGCCGCCTTCGCCTCCACCCAGGTGGAAGGTGAGGAAGGGCCCCATGATGGCCCAGCGCAGTCCCGGCCCCTCGCTGATGCAGCGGTCGAGGTCCTCCGCCGTGGCCTCCCCCGCAACCATCATGTGGAGCGCCTCGCGAAACAGCGCGATCTGAAGGCGGTTGGCGAGGAACCCGTAGAGTCCCGCCGCGCACACCACCGCCGACTTGCCCACCGCGTCGTAGAAGCGGCAGGCCCACTGTACCGTCTCTTCCGAGGTGCGCCGGCCGGGTGCGACCTCGACCAGGGGCACCATGTACACGGGGTTGAAGGGGTGGCCGACCACGGTGCGCTCGGGCCGCGCGCACTGCGATTGCAGCTCGCTCATGTCGAGCCCGGAGGTCGAGGAGGCGATCACCACGTCGGGGGGCGTGGCGGCGTCGATCTCGCCGAGCAGCTTCACCTTGACCGCGGTCGACTCGAAGGCGCTCTCCTGGACGAAGTCCGCTCCCGCGACCGCTTCGGCGAGCGTGCCCGCGTAGCGCAGCCGCTCGCGCGAGGCGCCGCCGGCGAGACCGATCTCCTCGAGCGCCGGCCAGGCGGCATCGACGAGACGGCGCATGCGCGCTTCGCCGTCGGGAGCCGGGTCCCAGCCCACCACGTCGAGGCCGGCGGCGAGAAACTGGGCCGCCCAGCCGCTGCCGATGGTTCCCGCGCCGACGATGGCGACGCATCCGACTTCGCCCGGTTCCTTTCTCATTGGTCCCTCCTCCCGCGTTCTTCGTCGTCGTCCGCCACCCCCCCCCGCCACCGGGGGCTTCACGTTCCCGGAGCTACTGGAGCGGCGAGTGAGGCGCCGGGAGCAGGATGGTGGAGTGGGCCTCGACGATGAGGTGAGCGCTCTTCTCGAGGAAGGCTTGCCAGTCCGGATCCCGGCCGGCCGCAGCCCGGGCGCTCGCCCGCGCATTGAGGTCGGGATAGGCCCAGAGATGGCAGACTTCGTTCGGCTGCCCGGCCTCGGTCACCCAGGCGCAGACGTTGCGGGAGTGCCGCTCGCGGGCGGGCATCACGTCGGCGAAGTGGCCGGCCCACTCCCGCACCTTGCCCACCTGCGTGCGGTAGTTGCGCAACTCGTACACGTTGCCCTCGTTTTCCGGCGCCTTGAAGGGGAGAAAGGCGTTCATCAGGCGGATGTCCTGGCGCACGAGCTGGGGGCGGAGGACGGGCAGGTAGTCCTCCACCCAGGCCCGGTTCTCCGCGAGCGCGGCGCGCAGGCGCTGGCGCTCCTCCAGGCTCTCGTAGCTCCACAGGTGCATGACCTGGCCGAGCGGGCCAATCTCGGTGCTCCAGTAGCCCTCGAGCTTGCCGTAGTCGTCGCCGCGAATCGGGCGGCCGACCTCGGCGGAGTTCTTCACCACCGCGCGAATCTTGCCGGGCGCAGCGGTGTAGGTGCGAAGCTCATAGATCATGAAGGCGCTCCTTTCGTCCGGGGCTAGGGACGCATGTTGAAGCGGACTGGACCGAGCGAGGTCTCGAGCGCGCCCTGGATCCATTCCACCCACTCGCAGAGGGCGGGACGGGTCTCGCGCGGGTCGATGATGTCGTGCACCGCGAAGGACTCGGCCGCGGGATAGGGCGAGCGCGAGCGGGCCAGTTGCCGCTCCAGCTCGTGGCGCATCGCCGCCGGGTCTTCCGCTTGCGCGATCCGGCGCCGGTAGGCGACGGCGACGCCGCCCTCGATCGGCAGGGCGCCGGACTCCGCCGAGGGCCAGTCCAGCCGGTAGGTGTCGGGCCCGAAGTGCGCGGCGGCCGCGACGCCGAAAGCCTTGTGGATTTGGACCGAGGCCCAGGGCGTGCGGGCCTGGGCGGCGGCGGCGACCGCGGCCATGCCGTAGCGGATGGTGCCGTCACGCTCGGCTTCCGGGCCGATCATGAACCCCGGCTCGTCGACGAAGTTGAGCACCGGGAGGTGGAAGGTGTCGCAGAGCTCGATCAGGCGCCGCATCTTCTGCGCCGCCGCCGCGGTCATCGCGCCGGCGAGGTAGCGGCAGTCGTTGGCGGTGATCCCTATGCTCTGCCCGTTCAGGCGGGCGAGCCCGACCGCGATGCTCGGCCCGTACTCCGGCGCGATGGGAAAGAAGGAACCCCGGTCCACCACCAGCTCCACGATGCGCAGCACGTTGAAGGGGCGGCGGCGGTTGCGGGGAACGATGGAGAGCAGCTCCTCCTCGCGGCGCTCCGGCGGATCGTCGCAGGCGATGCGCGGAGCGCGCTCCCAAGCGTTGCGCGGGAGGTAGCCGAGGAAGCGGCGGATCTGGCGGAGGGCGTCGTGCTCGTCGGGCGCGATGTTGTCGACCACCCCGCTTTGCGCGTGCACCGCGGCGCCGCCGAGCTCCTCCTTGCTCATGCTGCGCCCAAGCGCGCGCTCCACCAGAGCGGGCCCGCCCACCATGACCTGCGAGGTGTCGCGCGCGATCACCGAGAAGTGGGATGCAACGAGGCGTCCCGCGGGAAAGCCCGCGACCGCGCCGAGACCGGCGGAGGCCACCGGCACCTGCCCCATCGCGTCGGCGATGACCTCGAAGCGGTGGGGTTCGTACACCGGCTCGCCGACCGTCTTCGGGCGCTTCGGGTCCGCGTCGGGGCTCGCCACGCTGCCCCCTCCTCCCTCCAGCAGGCGAACGAGAGGAATCCGCAGTCGCAGCGCCAGGTGCTCGGCGTAGATGCTCTTGCGAAGCCCGGAGGCGTTGGGGGAGCCGCCGCGGAGCGTGAAGTCCTCCCCGCCGACGGCAACGCGCCGGCCCTCGATCTCGCCCACCCCCACCACGTAGTTGGCCGGGGTGAAGCGCTCGACCCGCCCTTCCTCGTCGAGGAAGGCGCTTCCCGCCATCCGTCCCTGTTCACGGAAGGTGCCCGGATCGCAAAGCGCTTCCACGCGCTCGCGCACCGTGAGCTCTCCCTTGGCGTGATGGCGCGCGATCGCCTCCGTCCCGCCCTGGGCGCGGGCAAGCTCCCGGCGCCGATGAATCTCTTCGACTTCCCTTTCCCAGCTCATTTCGGCAAGCGTCTCGAGCCTCCCCGGCGACAGGCGACGCGGAGCTTACACCACCGTAGCTGGCGCGTTCCGCCGATTCACGGGTGCGGACGTGGCTCCGTCCGGCGCCCACCCGCCCGACGGATCAGGGATGACTCGAAGCGCTTCTCGAGGCGCTCCCGCCCCGGACGATGGCCCGCGGTGCCCGCAACGCGGCGCTCGAGGTTTCCGGCATCGCCGCTTCGAGCGGGACATCAAGAGGGCAGCGCCCCGGAGAGCACCATGAACACGTAGGCCTTCACTTTCCGAAGCCGATTCTCGGAGACGACCACCTTGATGTGGTGAATGCCACGCAGCAGCACGTAGCGCCCTGACCTGGCGAACAACGTGGTCGGCTTCGAAACCCAGACCGCCAGCGCCGCGAGCTTCTCCGGAACCACGAGATCCTCGTGACTCAGGGCTTCGAGGAAGGGATCCCAATCGGTCAGGCCATCGAGCCAGTATCGCGCATTCTTCGTGTATCTCTGCTTGACGATGAGGGTGAGGCCGAGCGTCGGACCGACACCCTCCGCCCTCACGTCGATGTTCACCCCGGTCCTGACGATGTTCACGCGTTCCCTGAAGCGTGAGATCAGGGCGTCGACAGCGGAGATATCACCCGGCCAGCCCGTTCGTTCGAGATAGGCGCCCAGTTCCTGCTCTCCCTTGAAGCCCATGATCGCCAGGCGGATCGACCGCGAGCGAGACGGGAACACGCCGAAGGAATCCATGCGCGTGTCTCCCGGCTGCGCCAGGTAGGCCCGCTCGACGTTCTCCCGCTCCGCCGCGTTCTTCTCCCAGCCTGTGCAGGAAACGAGCGCGTCCACCAACACACCCACGTCCTTCACCTGCCCGCTGGCGCCGATGATCGGCCGCTCGCCCGGCCGCAGGAACATTCCGGGACGCGTGCGCCCTCCGTCCCGGGCCGAGCCGATGTCGAACTCCAGCATCACCTTTCGGCCGGCGATGTCACGCAGAGGCGAGCATTCGGTATCCATTTGTCCGAAGAGCCGAGTGATCGCTTTCGCGGTCTCGTCCGTCTCGTCGGCCCGCGCGCGATCCCGAAAGAAGGCCGCCGTCCTCGTTCCGCTCGCCAGGGAGACGCCGAAATCCGCTTCCGGTCTGCGTTCATGCAGCGGCAGCTCGAAGCCGAACGGAAGCGCACCCGTCGTCACCGGAAACCCGCTCGCGCATTCGAGAATGCGTTCCCACTCCGGATCTCCGATGAGGATCGGCGACACCCTGTTTCGGAAATGCCCGAGCAGCGCACCCATGGTACCGCCCTCTTCGGCCAGACGGTCCTGAGTGAGTGCGACTGCCTCGTCGATATCCACGTCGTCCCCTTGCCGGACTAGCGCCGATTCCGAAACACGCTCCCTGCGCGCAAGTGCGCGGCAATCCCCTTCGGGACCGGGCGCGAACGCGACACGACGGCGCCCACCCCGGACATGCCGATGCCGGGCCTGCTTCGGCACGGACCCGGGAGATCCCGCGCCCCTGGTGTGGACCGGCCCGCGACCGGACGGCAGGTGATCACGAGTTCCCGTCCCTTCGCTTCCCCGATCCCGCCAGGACCTCGACGAGGCGCTCCAGCGCTTCGATGCAGAATGCGGAGGTCACGGATTCCGAGCCGTGCCCTATCTGCCCTATGGCGCCCCACCTGAGCGACTGGTCGCCGAAGGCGAGAAGCTCCGGCCAACTGCCGTCCTCCCGCTGCGAGCCCATGAACATCTCCACCAGGCGTTCCGTGTCCACGCTGTCGAGGCTCCCGATGTTGTAGAGCGCGGACACCGCCTGAGCGCTTTGCAGGACGTTGCCGAATGCTTCCCTGTCTTCGCGCAGGCCCAGGATGCGATCCGCAAGATTCGGGCGCAGCCGGTCGAGAGCGCTCTGCGCGCGCAGCATGGCACGGGTGACGGCGTAGTAGACGGTGACGGTGTCGGGATACCACTTGGACGAGCCTTCGAGGCTGTCTTCGGAGATCCTGGATACGAGCCACTCCTGGGCACGCCGGGTTTCGGGACGGTCCCCGAGGTAGGCAATGACGTTCGCATTGACCACCGGATCGGCCTCGATGCGAAAGCTCGCCACGACGTCGGGCTCGTCGTCCTCCAGCACCCAGGTCATGAATCGACCTTCCCCGTCCTGGTTGGCCAGGATTCGCGGAAGGTTCCGGCCAAGCAGTATCCAGGGGTGAGTGCAAATTGCGAGGGAACAGAGCGAGGTGCTGTCGAGGTCCTGAGGAAGGTGGCGGTAGTAGCGCCAGAATCCCGGATGTTCGGCAGTGTCGGCAAGGTAGGCCCTCGTGCCGGCGCACATGGCCCTCGCCCGCGGCTCGGCGCAACCATCCAGGGCCAGCACGCAGAGAGCCGAAACGAAGGGAGGCCTTTCGAAGTGTCGCGGAATCTTCGGGTCGGACAGATTGAAACGTATGCAGTGCCATGCTCCGTTCCTGTCCACGGTGGATTCCAGGAAACGCAAGCCCCGGCGAATGCTCTCCCTGGCTCCTCTCGCCAGAGCCTCGGGCGTCACGGCTCTCGCCCGGGCCACCTTCCGTCTCGGCGCCGGGGGGCGAGCGGGAGGCGCGGGGTCGTACATCGTTCTCTTGAGAAACTCGAGCGACGTGGCGCCGCTTCTCGCGGCCTCGCGCTCTTCCGCGCTGTACCTGCTCCTCGGAGGAAGTACGACATGCGTCTCGGTATCGGATTCTTCGTGCACGTGAATCCGGTGGCCTTCGGCCATCCTCAGACCGAGTTCCTGCTCTATCGCCTCCTTCGGATCGTCGAGCAGCCGTGCGCGAAAGGAGGTGTCTTCCGCGGCTCTCGAGAGGAGGCGTTCCGTCGCGGTGGTGGGTTCCTTCATCGTTGCCGTGCCTTCCCGTGGTGGGTCGCCCTGCCGCAATACTCGGCAATCAAGGGGCCGGCTCAGACGATCTGCCTTCTGACCAGCTCCCTGAATGCTCCGTCAACCTCCATGAGGTCCCTGAACGATCCCCTCTGGACGACCTTTCCGGCCTGCATCACGTAGATGCGATCAGCCTGTTCCAGCGTGGACAGTCGGTGGGCAATCACGATTCGGGTCGAGGCCAGCCGCGCCAGGTTCCGCATGACCTCGGCCTGGCTTTCGTTGTCGAGCCAGTTGGTTGCCTCGTCGAAGAGCATGACTCGCGGGCTGCCGATCAGGGATCGGGCGATGGTGACACGCTGACTTTCGCCGCCCGACACGACGGCCCCGCTGGACCCCACCATCGTCAACATGCCCATGGGCATGGCCCTGATTTCGCGCTCGACTCCCGCGGATCGGGCCGCCTGCCATACTTCATCGGCGCTCGCCTCCTCGTGGTGCGCGACGATGTTGTCCCAGAGATCATGGGGATGAAGTCGCACCGACTGGGGGACCGCGCCAACCTTCCGGCGCACCTGCTTCAGGTTCAGGTGCCTCAGGTCGCGACCGTCGTAGTACACCGCACCGGCGGATGGCCGATCGAGTCCGAGCGCGAGCCGGAACAGAGTGCTCTTCCCGGCGCCGGACTCGCCGGCGATCGCCACGAACTCGCCGGGACCGGCGTGGATCGTGACGTCGTCGAGGATCAGCGGACCCTCGGGCTCGTAGCGAAAGGAGACGTGGTCGAACAGTACTTCGCCGCCCAGTCGTTCTACCGGTTCACCTCCGACCTCGGTTTCCGGTACCGCGGAGAGCAGGGGACGCATCTGATCGAATGCCGGCAACATGGCGGCAACGGTGCCGAATGACTCTCCGAGCCGGGCGACCGCGGACTGGAAGGCAATGAAGACGGTGTACACGACGAGGAAATCGCCGACCGGAAGGCTGCGATCACCCACCGTCGTCACCGCCAGGAGCAGCACTCCGGCGGCGAGGAACGGGAGTGCGGCGCTGAACGCCCGCGAGTGTCCCTCGAGCCCGCTCAGATCGAGCTCCGCTCGCTTCTGTTCGCGATAGTCCCGCGCCCAGATCGCGAAGGCCGAACCCTCCGCGTTCTCCACCCGCAGCTTGGCGATGCCCCCCACGATCTGGAAGAGTCGCCCGGCAACGCGACGTGCCGCGCTGATCATCCGCCCGTGAGGTGCGATCTGCCGCAATCCGAGGGCTACGGTGACCAGCAGCGAGGCCAGGCTGAAGACGAGAGCGACCGTCCCGAGGGCGGCATCGTAGAAGAAGATGACGCCGAAAACCGGAAGCAGGAAAACGACCGAGAGCAGGCTGTCGGCGACGACTCCCTGCATGCCGTCGCGAATACTCTGGAAGGTCATTCCCGACATCGCCAGGTCGCCCGCCGGATAACGGTGCAGAATGCCCGGCGGAAGGCGCATGAGGCGATCCCAGAAAGCGGCTTCCACGCGCGACGCCGAACGCCCCTCGAGGCGCATCATCGCGGTGCTCTGAAGCAGGTGAAGCAGTGCGCCGAGCAGGCCGAATCCCGCGAGCGTCACGGCCACCGCATACAGCGCTCCCGTGCTTCCTCCCACCACCGCGTGACTTGCAACGAATCCGAGGGCGAGTGCCGGCAGCAGCTTGATCAGACCGCCCGGAACCCCCGCGATTACCAGCCGCGCGAGATCCGCCGCCGATCCCTTGAGGGCGATTCCCAGCAGGTCTCGCGCTTTCACGTTCCCCGACGGCAGCGGTCGATAGAACATCCAGGCTTCCGGCTCGAGGGTGGCGGCGCGCTCCGCCGTAACCCGGGCGCTTCGCTTGCCGACCGGGTCGACCTCCCGATAGCGTCCGAAGCCTCCGGGCAGCAGCGCAACGGGCTGTCCGCCCTCGGCCCGGAACGCAAGCATTGCGTTGCTGTCGCCGCGCCACCATCTATCCTCGTGCTTGAGGCGCACGCGCCGGGCGCGCACGCCGGACGAATCGAGGATGTCGACCAGACCGATCGGCGTATCGGATGGGCCCGGGCGTACCGGTATCGTGAACTCCATTCCCTGGTGCCGACCGATAATCTGCAGGGCATCGACCAGAGCCGTGTCCTCGGCCCCGTCATCCCGGTCGATCGGCAGGTCATAGATGTTGAAGAGCCTTTGCCGCGCCGCCTTTCTCGCCGTGCGGCGACTCGTTGTCCGGGCGAACTCGAGATTCGCATCATCGACCACCGCCAGTCGTCGGTTGAGGCGTTCCAGGGCAAAAGCGACCGCGTGAAAGGAGGCGAGTGCCGGCAGCAACACGCCTTGCTGCGCCAGGGTTGAGGTGGACTGGCCCGAGACCGTGGCCTCCTCGAGCAGGGTGAGCCAGCTCGTCCGGGTCAGAGGTATCACCGCTTCACGCGGGCCGCTGGCCTCGGCGAGCTGGGCCTTGTCGATCATGTCCATGTACAGGCTTGCGTCGCGCAACGGCTCCGACACCCAAACCACACCTCGCCTTACGGATAGCGTGCCGGGGGCCAGGGGCCGGCTCGGGCCGGGTACCAGCAGCACCGTCGGACGCGGACGGCGTTTCACATGACGCGAGAGGGCGTCGGTCATGGCGGTCAACCACGTATCGATCTGTTCCGTCAGCTCTGCCGGATTGACTTCGGACAGCAGGTCGGCCGGCAGGCGTTTCAACAGCGTACCCGGCAATCCCTTGGCGATCAGGCTGAGCGTGGTGTCCTTGCCCTCATCCTGTTCGTCGGCGGCGACTCCCGGAACCAGCCCGCCCGACTCGCGGCGCAGAAGATGCTGCGGCGCCGCCTGCTCCACCCCGTCCCTGAACTCGACGAGAAAGAGATCGACCGTGCCCCGATCGATGAACCAGACGCTGTCCGGATCGTCGAGCCTTACCGGCAGGTTGCCGGCGCAGGGTACGGGCGTTCCGGAGCGCTCGGCGAGTCCGGCTATCGATGCGTATTCCGGCCCTGTTTCCCGCATCAGCCTGACTTGACCAGCTTGTAGTACGTGCCGTCGCGATCCGCAATCAGTTCGTCGTGCGTGCCGCGCTGCACTTCGTCGCCACCTTCGAGCACGATGATCTCGTCGCAGTCCCGCACGGTGCTCAACCGGTGCGCCACGATCAGGCAGGTGGCGCCGCGACGCCGCAAGGCATCGTCGACGCTCTCCTCGGTCGCCGCATCGAGGGCGCTGGTCGCCTCGTCCAGAATGAGCACCGTCGGATGGCCCACCAGGGCGCGGGCGATCTCCAGGCGTTGCCGCTGGCCGCCACTGAAGTTCATCCCGCCTTCCTCGACCAGGGTCGAGTATCCCCGCGACCTGAGCAGAATCTCGTCATGGATGCAGGCGTCGCGCGTCGCCTGGACGATCGCTTCGTCCGGTATGGCCGAATTCCACAACGTGATGTTGTCTCGCACGCTTGCGGAAAAGAGCACGACCTCCTGCTCCACCGTGGACATCGACCGTCGCAGCACTTCCTCGGGAATCTCGTCCCGAGGGCGACCGTCAAACAGGATTTCGCCCGACCAGGGCTGATAGATGCCCGAAACCAGTCGAGCCAGCGTCGACTTTCCGGAACCGCTGGGACCGACCACCGCGACCCGCTGCCCCGGCCTTATCGCGAGACTGAAGTCCTTGATCAGAGGTGGCCTGCTCCGGTTGAAGCCGAAGGTGACGTTTCGGAGCTCAATCTGACCCGTGAGTTGAAGCCGGCCGTCGAGCGTGGGAATTGACTCCGATTCCGGGCTGCGGCGACTGAAGATCGGGTCTTCCGCGGCCTTGGACACGTCGTCCAGACGCTGCAGGTCCGTCTCGAGGGCCTGGCGCTTGTCGGCAAACTCGAGAAAGCGCCCCACCGGAGCAAGAAACATCTCCGCCAGAACATAGAACCCGACGAGCGTCCCCAGCGACATCTCCCCCGCCATGACCATGCTCGCCCCGATGCCCAGGATCGCGGCGCTGCGAAGGGCGGCGACCAGGACCGGCAGCGCCGTGTTGACGGACGCGAGCTCCGAATAGAGCTGCCGTGACCGCAGCTCCCGCGCCTGCTGGCCGCTCCAACGCGAGAAGAAGCGGTCGTCCGACCCCGTCATGCGCAGGTCGTCGGCATGACTCAGCATCTGCATGCCGACACCGATCAGCAATCCCTGCTCCCGCCTCATGGCGTGGCTTCGAAGGGCCCGATGCGCGTTCAGGAAGTGGATCGCCATTGCGTGCAGGAAGGCCAGCAACAGCACCACCGACGCCAGCAGGACGTCGTAGGCGAACATCGCCACGAGCAGCACCGCGCTCATCGCCATGTCGATGAGGAGCACGAGAAACTGATTCGTCAGGTTCTTCGCGATTCTGTCGATGGACGAGACGCGGTCCGTCAGGTCTCCCACCAGCCGGTGGTTGAAGAAGTCCACCGGCAATCGGAGCATGCGGGAAAGGCTTCGGTCGTAGCCAATCACCGAAATCCGGATCGCGAGCCTCTGCAGGAATCGGTGCTTGAGCAGGGACAGGACGTAGACCAGGAACCCGCCCCCGAACAAGGCCGCCACGATTCCGCCCCAAAGCCCATGGCCCTCCAGGACGTTGTCCACGAATACGCTGAGAGTTGCGGGAACCACCAGCGCCAGCAACGTCAACATGAGAGCACAGGCAATCGTCCCGGCAAGTGCGCTCCATGCTCCGGCCAGCAGGCCGCCCACTTGCTCGTACAGCCCCGGCGCTTCGCCGCCGGGCCTGAAATCCGCTCCGCGTTCGAATCGGAGGGCAATTCCGCTGTAGCCCCTGCTGAACTCCTCCGCGGAAAGCCTTCGTCGCCCCGTGGACGGGTCGTTGAGATGAACGTGGCGGCTGTCGATCCCTTCAACGACCACGAAATGGCTGAATTGCCAGAACACGATCAAGGGCAAGGGCAGCTTTGCGAGTTGACCCGCGCGTACGCCGAGTCCACTGCACTCGAGTCCGTAGTGCCGGGATGCACGCAGAATGCTTGCCGCGCTGCTGCCGTCGCGGCTCACCTCGCACTTTTCGCGCAACTCGGTCAGCGGCACCCAGCGTCCGAACCAGGCCAGTATGCTGCCGAGACAGGCGGCCCCACATTCCGCCGCGTGGGTCTGCAGGACAATGGGCGTGACTACCCTTCGGGGCGAGGGCTTTGGCGCATCCTTGCTGCCCGCCCGGCTCGAAGCGTCCGTCCGCATTCTACTGTCGCCTCATTCCGAGAAGCGTGATCGGCGACTGCCTGCCAAGCTGAATGACGATCCGGCATTCCCTGCCGGCAAGGGAATCCGCTTCGAGCTCCTCTTCCATCGTGATGTCCAGGCGGTACATGGACTCGGGCACCGCCGATTCGAAACCCGCCAGTTCCTCTGCCAGGGGGACTGCCACGACTCTCGCAATTCTTCCCTCGAAGGCGCCCGCCCGGCCGTCGGTCATGGCCAGCTCGACCAGCGCCGGCATGCCCGTCTCGATGTGCGGCGCCACATCGGCCTTGACCCAGACCACCGCCTGCACCAAGCGACCGTCCTCGGCCAGGATCTCGTCCGCTTCGACCAGCACCCCTTCAACCGCAATGTCACGGGCCACGCTGCCAAGGAAGACCCATGCGGCGAGGATGAGCAACATTCCCGCGATGGCGGCGACGAGAAGGCGCTCCCTCGGAGTGGAGATGGTCAACAGTCGGTCGAGCTGCTCGCGCTCCTCTTTCGCCGCGGCGACCGTATCCTGGAACGAGCCGAAGGGATTATTGAACATGACCTTGCTCATCTACCTCGTCGAGGTCGGAAAGGGACAGGGACATTCTCATTTCAATCGAGCGCAATTCAGGAAGTGGCATGTGCGCTCTTGCTCCGGCGAGGCGGGGACGCTCCGAATCCTCTTGGCCGATTCCAGGGGCGCCGGGTCAGGTCGAAAGTTCGGCCCGCTTCCCGGAACGCCGGTCCACCGTCGTCAGAAGCGCCGGCAGGAGCGTGAGGTCGGCAACGAGCGCAAAGCCGATGATCATCGCGGTCAGTACCCCGACCTGGGCGGTCGGAACGAAGGGAGAAAACGCGAATATCAGGAATCCGGCCACCAGCACGACTGTCGTTGTCAACAGTGCCCGCCCGGCCGTGTCGAAGGCGTGGTGCACCGCTGCTTCGGAGTCCTGGCCGAATTCCCGCCGTGCCCGACGGTACTTGCTGAGAAAGTGCACCGTGTCATCCACCACGATGCCTATGGTCATCGCCACCACGACGGAAAGTGCGAGCCCGACCTGCCCCACCGTCAAGCCCCATACGCCGAAGCCGAGCACGGCGGGAGTCAGGTTGGGAACGATGCTGACAAGGCCCAGGCGAAGTGATCGCAGGGCAAGAAGGAGAATGGCGGAAATTGCCAGGAGCACGACCACGGTGCCGATCAGCATCGCGCGAATGTTGCGCTGCCCGATGTAGGCGAAGAGCGCCGCGGGGCCGGTACTGTTGACATCGGCCACGTGCTGCGCGTTGTCCTGGAGCCAGGCCTCGGCACGCGCATTCAGGTCGAGCACCTCTCGTGAATCGAGGGTCTCCGCCGATATCGATACCCGCGTGGCGGATCGGGATCTGTCGATCTGATTGTTGAGGTTCAGGCCCTGCGGGAGCGAGAGCTCGTAGAGCAACAGGTACTGTGCCGCCAGGTCCTGTCTCTCCGGGATCCGGTAGGCGCTTTCGTCGTCACCATGCATGCTCTGGTTGAGCTGGCGAAAGGTATCGGTGATGACCGAGACATGGCGCACGGGTGCTTGCTCACGGTACCAGTCGGCGAAGCTCGACACCTCGGCGAGAAAAAGGGGATCCGTGACCCCGCCTTCGGTGCTCGCCTCGAGGGAGTACTCGAGCAGGGTATTGCCGCTCAGGTGCTCGTCCATGAAGTCCGTATCCTGCCGAAACTCGACGCTCTTGTCGAAGAAGTGGACCAGGACATCGTTGAGCTCGTTGCGCGGAATGGCCAGGGCCATCGCGACCACCACCGCCAGCCATCCCCAGAGTATCGGACCCCGGTAGCGGAGCACGGATCTTGCCAGGAGAGTCATCGAGAGAGCGCCGAGCCCGCGTTCCTTTGGAACACGAATCGGCAGAAGAGAAAGCAGGGCCGGCAGAAAGGTGACGGAGAGGAAGAAGGAGGCAACGATACCGAAGGCGACGAAGTTCCCGAGATCCCGGTAGGGCGGCACCTCGGAGAAGTTCATGCTCAGGAATCCGAGAGTCGTCGTGAGGCTCGCGAGAAACACCGGTTGCAGGTTGAGCCCGAGCGACGCGACGATGGCGTCGTGCCGGGAATCCCCGGCCCGCATACGCTGCTGCAAGCCCACCAGCAGGTGCACGCAGTTCGCCACCACGATCATCAGCACGATGGTCGGCGCCGGCGAAATGGGCGGGGAAAAGGGCAGGCCGACCCATGCTCCGAGACCCACCGACGCGAGGATGGAAAAGACGATAACCGACCCGGTGGCCGCCACCCCCGCCCAGCCCCGGGTCACCACGCCGAGGATCAGGGCCATGAGCGCAAGGCTCGCCGGCAGAAAGATCATCTGGCTGTTGATCGAGGCTTCGACGAAGGTCTGGTTGATCATGACCGTGCCGACGATGCGAAGATCCACACCGGGAAATCGCTCCTCAGCCTCGGCCGCGACGGATCGGGCGAACTCGGCCACTTCGGCGACCGCGTCCAGCAGGCCTTCTTCGGGCAGCTCGACCGTCACGTTCACCACGCTGACATCGCCCTTAAGGCCAAGAAGGCTGCCCGCGATGCGCGGATCGGACAGGGCTATGGCGCGTATGCGCGACCGAGTCTCGTCCCGGGCCAGCTCCCGCGGATCAACGAGATCCCTCACGTACAGGTCGTCGCCGTCGGCCGTCGTGTACTGAAAGTTGGCCAGCGAATCGACGCGCCTCGAGTACGGCGTGTACCAGGCGGCGTCGGTGAGCCAGAGCGAGGCCTCGAGCGCGGACTGCGACGTGGCGTCACCGTCGTCGGGAACGACCAGGAATACGATGTTCTCGTTCTTGCCGTAGGTGTTTTCCAGCGCCTCCAGCGCCAGAAGCTGCGGATTGTCTTCGTCGAAGAAGATCCGGTAGTTCGCCGAGAACTCGAGAAAAGCGATGCCGGCCGACGCGACGGCAACCAGGAGGAGCGTGGCCACGATGACCGGCCAGCGGGCCGCGAGCACCCTTTCGGCGAATCGCCTGGCGAAGCGTTCCGTTGCCGTGCTCGAGGTCATCGGCTAGCAGCCCAGCCCCTGAGCCATCTGCGCGTAGCTGGTGAGAGGGACCGCGCACATCCGATGCCAGTCCGCCTTGTCGATGACCGGTCGCTTCAACAGATCGATCATGTCGTCGAACTTGTCGAGCGCGCCGCAGCCTGTCACCCCGGGATCCGCCGCCCTGCGGTGACTCGACCATGCTTCGTGGCGAGCGTAGCGCCAGAACTCGCTGTCGTACCCGGAGCCACAGGAGTAGTGCCAACCCACGAAGAGGCCGTAGCAGAGCATGTTGCTGACGAGAAATCGATTGACTACCGGTGCGTCGCGCTCGAGATTCTTCACCGAGCGGTTGAGGCGCATGTGGAGAATCATCCCGATCTGCAACTGGGCGGACACGATCGCGGTTGCTTCCAGGGGTTCCATGAACGCCGCCGCGTTTCCCACCCGTGCAACCGCGCCGTCGTACATGTGGCGGTGAACGAAGTTCGGAAAGGGAATGACGGCGCGCGCCTCGAATTCCGGCACCCCGTCGCGGTCGAGGAACGCATCGAAATCCGCTTCCACCTCGTCCAGGCCGGACAGGTTGCGGTTGAAGATGTATCCGTAGGATGTGTGCACGGTCAGCGGAATGACGAATATCCAGCCATGCGGACGCGCCACCGCGCGCGTATAGGTATGTTGCAATACAGGTCCGCTCCCCTGCTCCCTCATGATGGGCGGGCAGCGGCGGATGACGGCCGTGTTCGTGGGAATGAAGGAAATGTCGATATGCCGGTCGGAACTGAGTTCCCTCGGAAAGCCCCGGGCGTCGAAGACGAGATCGTAGCGTTCCGGCGCCCGACCCTCGAATTCGACCTGCGCGCCGCCTTCCACTCGCTTGATGTCGAGCACCTTCGCATCGATGTGGCGCGCCCGAGTGCTTTCGTGCAGCAGGTCCGCCAGGAAGTCGGCGGACAGGTGGTAGGCGTAGGACACCTGCTGGGGCGTGAAGAAGTGGGTGAAGTGCCGATTGCGGCGTCCCCATCCTTCGAATGAAACACCGTACTTGCGTGTTCCCTTCAGGCGCTGCTGGATGCTTTCGTGGGACAGTTGCGTCAGCCGCCGCAATTCCTGGACCAGACTCGGCCAACTGCCCTCTCCCACTCCGATTACCGGAATGCGCGAGTCATAGATGTGATGCAGCTCGTGGTCGCGGTCGGGGTGAAGGCGCGTAACGCTGGCCGCGGCAATGGACCCTGCTGTCCCCCGCCCGACCACCGCAATCCTGCGCAACGACTCGGCTCCCGACAGGATCATCGCGCCTGAATTCCGAGTTGCCGATCGATTGCCACTTGCTGATCCGCTCCTCTCGCGTTGACGCCTCGGGTGCCGGCCACGAACGGGGTCAGTAGCTGAAGGTGAAGTCGATGCCCAGGAAGCTGTCGCGCCGCCCGTCGTAGGTCGGATCGTCCGGGTCCGAGCTCAGGGTCGCGCTTGCTTCCAGGCGCATCAGCCAGCGATTCGACAGGCGGCGCTTCACCTCCAGGTTCAACGCGCGATAGTCATGGCGGAGGTCGGCCAGGAGCCCTGCCATGAGCTCGGTGCCCTGCACGTCGTTCAACGCAAGGATGCCCGAGAGGTACAGGTCGTTCGCCCATACGCTTGCCGCACGGCTTCCGCGGGCGTCGTAGAGCCATTCGGCGAGGGCGCTCAGGTCCGCTCGAGTCCCGAACAGGCCGTAGAGAGTGCGCTCGAGGCCAAGAATGAACGCGCAGTAGTCCTCCTCCCGGCCCAGGAGATTTCGCGATCCGCCGCGGCATATGCCTTCCACCTTGTAGAGCCAGGGCTCGGTCGTGAGTTGCGCGTCGATCCCCAGTTGCCGAATCTGCTCGTAGTACGGAGTCAGGGTCGCGTCGAGCGCCGGCAAGGGCTCGGAATGGTCACCGGCGAGGAACGAAGGATCGCGACTCGTTCCAACGAAGGCGCTCAGGCCGACATCGAGCAGACCCACCGCATTGCTGTAGCGAGCGGCGAGGTCCACGTGACGCTCCTTCGCTCCGCTCTCGTAGAGGGCGTTCTCGTCGACGAGGCGGCTCGACCGGTGGCGCCCGGAGCGTCCCGGAACGGTTCGCTTGCGGTGATAGGGCAGCAGAAACACCTCGGCGATGCCCCAGTCGCCGGAGACCGTCAGGTGCGCCATGGGCTGGCCCAGCTTGGGTCGATCGCGCGGGTGCTCGACCAGGTCCACCTGGTTGACGATGTCCACGAGGTTGTGTACCTCGGCCACGCCCCAGAACACGCGGTCGAGCCCGGCCCGAAGCTCCCAGAAACTCTCATCCCAGTCTCCATAGGTCAACACGTAGGCTTCGCGCAGATCCGCATGGGTGCGCCGTGAATCGGCGCTGTCAAACCTGTAGAGCGGGGTAAGGGTAAAGCTGGTGCGCGGTGCGAGCTCGCCGTAAAGGGTGGGTTCGAGGACCAGCCCACCGGTGCTGGAGCGTTGGCCCGGAAAGGCCGGCGACTGCGGATACCATCGCCCCTGCAGGCTCAGGTCGCCGGTAAGCTGAAGGGTCTGCGCTTCGGCGCCTGCGGCGACCGTCAGCACGGTGACGAGAATTGCGCCGGCCAAGCGCATCAGCGTACGCGTCGAAGTGCCGTCTGAGTGAATTCACCGTCGTCGAGACTGGTGCGGAAGCGAAAGTCGGACCAGTGAAGCACCGTGCTCGCGCCGGTCAGGTGGTTCTCCATGGTCTGCTCGTCTGCCCGCCAGTAGCGATCGAGATACTGCCGGTAGCTCGCGAAGGTGAGCGTCTTCAGGTGCGAGCCCTTCCGGTCGTAGAGCTCCATCTTCCAGGTGCGCAGCTCGCCCGCATCCTGCCATACGACCTTGCGGCTGTATCCGGATACCTCGTCCAGGGGAACCTGCTCGATCACCGTGCAGGTGAGCTCACCGCAGGGCTCGTCGTGAAGATAACGGTAGGTGTACTCCTCCACCTCCGGAGAGCTCATGTCTTCGTACGAGAACTCGCTCCCCATGAATGACCCCGAGCGCTTGGAAGCGTTGATGCGCTTCACCCGCTTCAGTGCCGGCAGATACAGCCACTGGTCGTCCTGGGTGTTGATGTGGGCATGGGTCAGGAGCGCGGTTCCCTGGACGTCTCGCGGCTGATCGAACACGAACAGGCTCTTGTCGCCGTCTCCCGGCACCTCCAGCACCTTGAAGCGCATCTGGCGGACGCTTTCGCGACCGTGCTTGTCGCGCAGCACCATCGTCAGTCCCGCGGTGAAATCCTCGAAGCCGTCGTTGCGGGCGCTTGCTTCCTGCGCAATTCGCAACCCCTTGTCCTCCGGAGTCTCCTCCTGGGCGAGAGCCTTCGGCATGCCCAAGCACGTCAGTGCCACGACCAGGACACCGAGTGCAACGCTCCGGGGCAGCGGGCATCGCTCCGCCCGACCCGGGCCGACAAGCCTCCGTCGGGCGATTCCGTGGTCAGGGGACATCCGCACCGGTCCCGTCGTGGACTCGTGGCAGAGAATCGGCTTCCCGGCGCCGATGTCGATGTGACCTTGGAGCTTTCGGGAACGCTTTCCCGCCGAGCTCAGATCCAGGCGGACGCACCGGGCTCCCCCGCCCCTTCTCCGGAGCGGGGAAGCAGGTTCGCGTCGCCCGTGAAGACGCGGATCCGATCACTCCGCATCCTGACCGGCTGCACGCCGGCCACCGGGTCTACCAGCAGCAGCAAAGACCGGCGGAGATGGCTTCGAGCTGCTCTTCGGTGATGTTCGGATCCGGCGGCAGGGCGAGATGCACCGTCTGCATGTCGCTCTCGTGGACCTTGATGGTCATCGATTCGGGAATCGTGATGCCCAGTTCCTGACTGATCGCGTTCTTCGGATCCGCTATGAGCTGCTGTCGGAACTCCGTATCGAGGGCGGATTTCTCGACAATGTGCTGCAGCATTTCATCGCCACTTCTCATCGGAATCTCCATAGTTTTCCGAGCAGTATGGATGTCACTGGGGGGGCGCGCGACAGTACAGGAGGATTTCCGGGAGCGCAACGCCTTGCCCCTCGCGCCCGCAGTCGACCTGAACGAACCTTCGGCCATCACTGTCGCATCAGGACGGAGAATATAACCTTATATGCATCATTGGAACATATGAATCACCACTCTATAGACTACATCATCCCATTGAATTCCAATGCTCCGCCGGAAAATTGGCACCGCGCGGTGCCCGCTGATCCTCGACCCGTCGGTCTCGACCGCGTCGGCAGGCGCCGGTCGGAGCGGGCCGCTTCCGACTTCAGTGTCGGTCCCTCACGCAATGACCGGCGCGGGATTGAGCTCGGACTCTGCGAGAGGGCGCGCGCGCCGGGCCATGTCGACCGGCACGTCGTACAGGCGCCCCGGCGCGAAGCGCTCCCAGAAGTGACGCAGGCCCGGCACGATGACCCGGGCGACCGGCATGCCGATGTCCGGCCTCGTCTGGTCGAGCACCAGGAACTCCATGCCCCTGGCCTCGACGAGCGCGCGGCAGCGCTCGACTTCCGCGCGCATGTCGGTCGTATCGGGAACGGGATAGTCGGCCTTGCCGCGCAGCGCGACCCCGGCCGCCGGCGCCAGATAGGGGTGGTCCGCCAGCTTCGCCGTCCTCCACCACCGCAGCGCCAGCGGATCGTCGATCGCCGGTCCTGAAGACCCGCGGCCGGGGCGGGGAAGCCAGGTCAGGCACTGGTTCAGCTCACAGACCGCGCGCAGGGCGGCGATGCGCGGATCGGCATGGGCGCCGGCGCCGTAGATGATGTCCTCGCTCTCCGCATCGCTCCGGCGCGAGACCGCGACGAAGGCCGGTATGCCGAAGTCGGTGGTCACGTCCAGCATCCACAGATCCCGGCCTGCGCCGCAATAGTAGTCGGGCGCCGACGCGAGGTAGTGGTCGTCGAAGCTCTCGAGCGCCACTCCGGGCATGGCCAGCCGGTTGTACCACCAGATCGCGAAGGCATCGCGCTCGATCAGCTCGAAGAAGCCTTGCAGGATTGCTTCCTCGAGCGTGTTGCCGGCGGCGCACCCGTTCGAGTCTGCCACGAGATCCGAGCTCCCACGTTGTTCGGGAGTCATGCCGTAGAGGATCGAAGTCGGCAGGTAGCGATGGCGACCCTGCGTGAGCGACCACACCGGCGACCAGTCGATCTCCGCGTTCGGATCGAGGCGCGGCGGGACGACGTTGTAGGGGTGGCCACCGGCGTTGATCAGCTCCGCATGATCCAGTTGGCGCTCACTGAAGAGCTGAACGTCGTTGGGGTGTATCGCATCGGCATCACCCGCCTGCGCGAAGTCCGCGTATCGCCTTCGAGTGCGGATCTCGTCGCCGTGGAAGGCGCCTGAGTAACGCTCGACCGCCTCGCAGAGCGCGCTGACCTCGGATTGCGGTCGCGTGCTCCCCTTGCCCGCGCTCTTGCTGCGCAGGTTGCGCCGCAGCGAGCTCAGCTTCCTGGTTCGCAGCGCGAGATTGCTCCCCGCCCAATGGACGTGCAGCCACGGATCGGCGTCGTCCGTGGTGCGCGAAAGCCACGTCACGACACCGCTCACCGGGCTCACCAGGTGGCGGTATCTGGCCAGGGTCTCCTCGGGTGGTACCGCATGCATACCACCACTGTTTCGCACGCCGGCCGGGCTCGGCCGAAGCCGTACCGGAGCCGGCGGCCGGTCGGGGCGGTACAACGCCTCGTCACCGCAGGCGAAGCACTGCGGGCGGTGCAGGGTCCGATGCTGCTCGATCGTGAGACGACCGGCATCGAGCGAGATCGCCCGCTCGTGGATCGGGGCCATGTCCTCGAGCACCAGCCACTTGGCGACCTCGGTCGCCGTGAGTCCGTACACCGCGTCCAACAGTGCGGGCTCGGACGCCCGGGCCAGCCGCGCGGCATCCTCACCCGCCACGTTGCGGAGGAAATCGTGGACGTCCTGGTGGCCCCGCAGACGATATGCGAGACAGGCCCAGCACGGCCCCTGCTCCGCCGGCCGGAAGACGGGGCCGAAGAGCGGCCGCATGCCCCCGGGACTGACCAGCATCCATGGCGCGCCCGATGCGATGTGCCGTCGATTGACGGCGTGATGCGTATCCTCGAGGTAGTCGGCGCAGACGACGATGGTCAGGTTCGGATCACCGGAATCCAGGACGACGCCCATGGCCCCGAGTCGGCCTGCAAGATGCCCCTCGTCTCCGACGAGCGCGACTCTCGATGCCCCGAGGCGCTCCTCGGCCCATCGGGGTGACGCTCCCAGCGCGGACCAGAACGCCGCCCGTCCCCGCTCCATCCCGTGGTCCCCGGAAACGACGTAGCCCCGGGAGGCGAGCGCCGCGATCGCGGTCCGCACCTCGCGTGCCGCATGTGCCGGCGAGAGCGCGTCGACTATCTCCCGGTGCGAGCGGCGGCCGTCCAGGAGCGGCAGCACATCGGCGTAGATGCTTCCGCGAAGCAGCGTGTTGAGGGTCTCGGAGACCAGGAGCACCTGTCCGTCTCCGATGGAGCGATGCTCCAGGTGCGGGGTGAGCACCGGCTTCTCGACCAGACCGCGGTCGGCGGCGCTCGTCCGCTTCAGGATCCCGGTCACGCCGACAGCGCATCGATGTCCGTCACGGCGCGGGCCGCCGTTTCGTGGATCGCGGCGCTCAGTGCGTCGATGTCTCCCATCCCGCACGCCCCTGCGATGACGTCTCCGACCCGGAGAGCCGCGCCCTCCGCCGCAATGCCGTCCTCCACCACCAGCCGCAGGATGCCCCGAATGCTCCGCCAGAGCGTGGCGGCCTCCGCCAGGCGCCCGGCCGCCTCTTCCGGGATCACTCCCTGCGCGCCGGCGGCCGGAAAGACCGATGCGGCAACGGCGCCCGCGACGTCGGACGCGTCAGCGGCACGGGTCAGGTACAGGAACCACGCGACGCGCTCGACATCGCGCAAGCCCCCGCGCATTTCCTCGATGGACTCGAGCCCGGGCGCGGGCGCGTCTCGTGGCGGCTCGCGCAGCGCGTCGATGAGCGAGTCGCGCGCCGCGCCGTGGATCAGCGCATCCTGCCGCGCTTCATCGAACCTCTCGCTCAGATCGTCGTCGCCGCTCGTGTAGACGCAGCGCGCACGGACGAGGTCGAGGAGCTCCCCGCTGGTGCCCGCACCGCGGTGATGCTCCCTGAAGTCGGCGAGCGAACGCACGGCCTTCCCCGTCCGGCCGCCGGAAACGCGCGCGAGGAGCAGGTTGTCGCGCGCCAGCTCGCGAAGCGCCCCGAGGAACTCGCGGCACAGCGATTCATGATGTCTCGGCGGGTCGCCGTCGTAGAGAAAAAGGACGTCGATCCCGCTGCCCGGCGCCGCCTCCCCGGTGGCGAGATCGCCCAGCACCACCGTCGCGATTCCGGCCCGGGTGGCGCGCCCGATGAAGTCTTCCTCGACCGCCGAGAGCACCGCGACGATCGAGGCCTCGGCGACGTTCGACAGCGCCTTCCCCGCCTCGATCGGCGTCAGGTTGCCGCGTATCGTGTGCACGGCGATCTGGAACGCCTTGCCGTTCGACCACTCCCGCGCTACCTCCACCGCCTCGCGCACACCCTGCACGGGAATGTCGGCGATCTCCTCCTTCATCTCGGCGACGCCCAACTCGTAGGTCCAGTACACGCGGGCGAGGCCCCGGCGGGCGAGCGCCTCGAACTCCGGATCCGGACCGAAACCGCCGGGAATGTCCAGGTCCGTGAACTCCTTCTTCCCGAGGTTGTCGAGCAGCTCCGGGGCGCGGTTGATCCACGCGCCGAGGCGAGGCGAAGCTCCGAGGATCTCCTCGATCGCCTCGAACGCATTCGGCCGCGCCGCGAAGGCCGGGCTGTCGTACGCGCTCCAGTCCTCGATCTGCGGATAGAAGCGCGCGCGCCACTGATCGACCAGCGGGTCCATTGTGGCGAACCAGCGCCGCGGAGACAGGGCGAGAGCGAACATTTTGCCGTAGCCGCCCGGCAGTTGGGGCGACAGGTCGGCGCCGTAGTGCTGCATCAGCGGATAGCGGCGCCCTGCCGCCGCGTGGTGGTCGGCATGGCGCTGCATGTTGAAGAAGAGCCAGTTGTCGAGCTTGCGGTCCACGCTCCACGCGTGCCACGGCTGCACCCGTTCGAACTTGCCGCTCGGCAGCCGGATGCGCCGCAGTCCGTAGTGCTGGAGGTAGTTGCTGATCTTCATCGAGAAGACCACTCCGAGGCACAGGACGAGGTAAACGCAAAGCGCCCACGCGCCGCCCATCCACCAGACCAGCCCCCACCAGAACGCGACCTCGATCGCGTAGCGCCAGAAGGGATTGCTGAAGTGCCACACCGGCAGGCGGCGGCGCGCGAGCCGGCCCCGCTGGACCCGCCAGGCCCCGGCGAGGTTGCTCGCCACTTCCCGCGGGAAGTAATGCCAGAAGCTCTGTCCCCGGGGCGCGGAACCGACGTCCCACGGGGTGCCGACGAGCGCGTGATGGATGTAGATGTGCTCGGTGACGTAATGCGGGTAGGAGACCGACGAGAGCAGGAACTCGCCGAAGCGGCGCTCCCATACCGAGAGCCTGTGAATCATCTCGTGGCCGGCGATGAAGACCGACTGGGCCACCATGGCCAGCACCGCCGCCATCAGGGCGATCTCCCAGGCGACGAGGTGATCGGCGACGAGCATCTGCCAGAGCGAGAACACGAGCGTCACCGGCCAGAGCAGCGCCCACATCCACACCGGGAGCACGTACCAGAACAGGCGCCCCTCGGGGGTGCGCTCGGGATCCATGTTCCGCTCGTCCGCGCCGAGCACGGTGTCGAACATGCTCGCGCACGCGTAGAAGACCAGCGGAAGCGCGATCCACCAGCCGCCGTGGATCGCGGCGTTGACGACGAGGGGGAAGATCGCCAGCGCGAGGAAGTGCGGGAGCGCGTGGCGCAAGGACGCCTCGATCGCTCCCGCCGTGGCGGAGCCCGGTCCACTCGGATCGACCGCATTCTGCGCCATGACGCCCCCCGTCGTGTTCCGGCGTGCCCGATCTCTGCGAACGCCGATTCTCCCCGGCATGCCGTACCCGGTAAAGCGGCATGGTCTCGGCGATGCGCACGGAGCGCCGTCCTGATGCCGGGAGGCGCGGGGAACATCGCAATCGACCATTGCCCGCCGGCAACCGGAAGCCCGAGAATGTCCGGGCCCGAGGTCACTGCGCATGACGCCGGAGCGCATGCCTTGCGTTTCCGCTTCGATCCGGGCCGCACGCGGCGCCAGGGAGGAGAGCTTCCGATGAATGATTCGGAGAGGAGCAACAGTCCAATCGAAACCCGATTCCGGGAGATGACCCCCGGATCGATGCAGCGCAGCCACCGGGCGCGGGAGGTGTTCCCGAGCGGCGTGGTGCACGACGGGCGGCGAATGTGGCCCTACCCGCTCTACGTGGAGCGCGCCAAGGGCGCCTACAAGTGGGACGTGGACGGCAATCGCTACATCGACTACTTCGGGGGCCACGGGGCGCTCATCCTGGGGCACGGAGACGATCGGGTGCTGCAGGCCGTGCACGAGCAGCTCGAGCGCGGGACGCACTACGCCGCCTGTCACGACCTCGAGGTGGAATGGGGCGAGCGCCTGAAGGCGATGGTTCCGTGCGCGGAGCGGGTGCGCTTCATGTCCTCGGGCACGGAGGCGAACCTGATGGCGCTGCGCATTGCCCGCGCCCACACCGGGAGAACGGTGCTGGTGCGCTTTCGAGGTCACTTCCACGGCTGGCAGGATCACGTGGCCTTCGGAGTGGACTCCCACCTCGACGGCACGCCGAGCCCCGGGGTGCTGGACGGCATCGCGGAGCACGTGGTGCTGGCGGACGCGACGGACGTGGCGGGCACGGTGGCGCTGCTCGAGTCGCGTGACGACGTTGCCGCGGTCATCCTCGAGCCCACCGGCGGCAGCTTCGGAGCGATACCGACCGCGCCCGGCCTGCTCGAGGCGTTGCGCGACGTGACCTCGCGCCGTGACATCGTGCTGATCTTCGACGAGGTGGTGACGGGGTTCAGGGTCGCCCCCGGAGGGGCGCAGTCCTACTACGGCGTCACCCCCGACCTCGCGAGCTTTGCCAAGATCGTGTCCGGCGGACTCCCCGGGGGCTGCATCGCCGGGAGCAAGACGCTGCTCGATCACCTGGATTTCGAAGAGAGCGCGCGCCTCGGGCGGGAGAAGATCTCCCACCACGGCACCTTCAACGCCAATCCCGCGAGCGCGGCGGCGGGCAACGCGGCGCTCGGGATCCTGGCGCAAGAAGGCCTCTGCGAGGTCGCCAACGAGAGGGGAGCCGGGATTCGGGACGCGCTCAATCGGGTCTTCGCCGAGGAGGAGGTCCCCTGGGCCTGCTACGGCGAGCACAGCGGATTCTATTTCTTCACCGATCCCTCCCGCGTCGGCGTGGATCCGACGGACTTCGATGCGAGCACCTGGACGCTCGACGACATCAAGGCCTGCGCCGGACAACGAAGCGTGCGCAAGTTCCGACTCGCGCTCCTCACCAACGGCGTGGACATCTCCGGCAAGCCGGGCGGTATCGTCTCCGGCGTCCACTCCGTCGAGGACGTCGAGCGCACCGCCGACGCCACGCGAGCCGCCGTTCGCGCGCTGCGGGCCGAAGGCGAGCTGCACTGAGGTTCCCGTGGCCGCCGAGTACGACTACATCATCGTCGGGGCCGGATCCGCGGGCTGCGTGCTCGCCAACCGGTTGAGCGAAGACCCGGATGTCCGGGTCCTGCTCATCGAGGCCGGGGGAGAGGGCCGCAGCATCTACGTGGACATCCCCAGCGGATTCTGGGTCATTCGCAACGACCCGAAGTTCGACTGGTGCTTCCTCGCCGAGCCGGATCCGGGTATCAACTCCCGCCGAATGGTCACTCCCCGCGGCAAGGCGCTGGGAGGCTCATCGACCATCAACGGGCAGATGTACATGCGCGGCCATCCGCTCGACTACGACAACTGGGCGGCCATGGGCGCGACGGGCTGGTCCTTCGCCGAGGTCCTGCCCTACTTCAGGAAGTCCGAGACCTTCGGTGGCGGAGGGGACGAGTACCGCGGCGACAGCGGGCCGCTGATCACGACCCCCGCTCCGCTGGCCAACCCCCTGTTCCGGGTCTTTCTCGAAGCCGCGGAGCAGGCCGGCTATGCGCGCACCGCCGACATCAACGGCTACCGGCAGGACGGCTTCGGGGTGGACAACATGACGGTCTCCGGCGCCGTGCGCTGGGGCACCAGCCGCGCCTACCTGCGACCGGCGCGGGGGCGCTCGAACCTCGACGTGGTCACCGAGGCACTGACCGAAAGGGTCGTGGTCGAGGGCAATCGCGCGGCCGGCGTCGCCTACACCCGAGGTGAGCGGAGCGTTTCCGCGAGGGCGAATCGCGAGGTCATCCTCAGCGCGGGGGCGGTCGGCTCGCCCCACCTGCTGATGCTCTCCGGCATCGGACCGCCCGACGTCCTGCGGGCGCAGGGCGTCGAGGTGAGGAACGCCCTGCCCGGCGTGGGCGAGAACCTGATGGACCACATGAGCGTGGGTGTGCGGCACGAGTGCCTCCAGCCCGTGTCCCGTCAAGGGGCGGTGCGGCCCCTCGGGCGACTCAAGGCCGGAATCCAGTGGATACTGTTCAAGAGCGGCGACGCCGCCACCAACCAGTTCGAGGCGAGCGGCTATGTCCGCAGCCGGGCGGGCGTGCGCTGGCCCGATCTGCAACTCGACTTCGTCCCCTTCGCCCTCGACGCGAACCTGCAGCCGGAACCCGTTGCCGACGGCTTTCAGACCTTCGCGGGGACGCTGCGCTCGCCGAGCCGGGGCTGGATACGACTCGCCTCTCCGGACCCGCGCGAGCCGCCGAAGATCCTCGCGAACTACCTGTCGACGGAAGAGGATTTCATCCAGCTCCGGGCGGGCATCCGCCTGGTCCGCGAGATCCACGCGCAACCCGCCTTCGACGCCTTCCGGGGGCCGGAGCTCCGCCCCGGCCCGGCGGTGGCGGGCGACGAAGCGCTCGACGAGTTCATTCGCGAGACCGCCAACACCGTCTATCACCTGTGCGGCACCTGCCGGATGGGCAACGATTCGGATGCGGTCACCGACGAGCAGGGACGGGTGCACGGCATCGAGGGGCTGCGGGTGGTGGACGCTTCGCTCATGCCCCAGATCACCTCCTGCAACACCAACGCGCCGACCATCATGATCGCGGAGAAGATCGCCGACGCGATCCGCGCCCGCCCCCCGCTTCCCTCCTCCACCGCCGGCTTCTACGAAATGCCGCAGTGGCAGACTCGCCAGCGCCCCGGCGAGCCTCTTCGCCCCCTTCACTCGTAAAGCACGGGGACCCGCACTTCCGCCTCCGGGAGGTCTCCCCCCGCCACGGCGAGCGGGCATGACGCGGGGCGGCTCGCCGCCGTCTACGGCAGTCCGCTCCACGACCGCGCCTGCCACGAGTCGGACCTCGCCGTCGAGGGCATCGAGCTCAGCGGAGCGGCGCTCGTCGAGGCGGTGAGCGTCCGCCACGTGGAGACGGACGGGCCGCGTTTCGCGCGGCGCGCTGCGCGTAGCGTCCGCGAAGGGCGCGGAAGGCGCCCGCCGCCTGTGCTATCGTCGCGGCCGTCGGAATTCCCGCTCGGAGACCACGCGGAGGTCGACGCCGTGACCCCGGAGGAGATCCTCAGTCACCGCCCCCGGATCCTGAGCCAGGCGCAGCGCGAGTTCTTCTTCGCGCAGGGCTACCTGCTGGTGGAGCGCGCCCTCGACGCCGGGCAACTCGAGCGCCTGCGCTCGGCCCTCGCGGCGCTGGAGGCGAGAGGGGAGGAGCCCGAGCACCCCGCCGACTTCGAGTTCGAGACCCTGCCCGACGGAGGGCGGCGCCTGCGGCAGGTGCTCTGCGCCGCCGACTACCACCCGGAAGTCTGGAGCTACGTGTCGAGCGCGCCGATGACCGACATCGCCGCGGACCTGGTGGGCCCGAACGTGCAGTTCCGCGAATCCGGCGTCTCCTTCAAGTCTCCGGGAGGGCGCGGCTTCGACTGGCACCAGGACATCGTGTTCTTTCCGTCGAGCAACCGCTCTCCCATCATGACCCTCACCTTCGTCGAGGACGTCGCCCCCGACATGGGCCCCACCCGGGTCATCCCCGGCTCCCACCTCGGGGAGGTCTTCGACCACTACGACGCCGGGGGCAACTGGCTCGGGCTCATCGGCGAGCACGTCAAGCACCGGATTCCCGTGGCCGAATCGGTCGAGATGACCGGTCCCGCCGGTTCGGTGCTGGTCACGAGCTGCGGCATCGTGCACGCGGCCGGCGAGAACCGCGCCTCCCGCCGCCGTCCGATGGTGCTCGCGGGCTACGCGAGCGCCGACACCGTGTCCTTCGCCGGGGTGCCCTATCGCTCGCGGTACCGGTGGCGCATCGTCGCGGGAGAAGCGACCCGCGAGATCCACAGCGACGCGCAGCGCCTGAAGATGCCGCCGGACTGGGACTCCCACGAGGGCATCCGCATCGACGACCTGGTGCAGCAGGCGAAGGCCTGAAGGTAAGCGGCCCGCGCGAGCGGGAGCGCAGGCGCCACGTCCGGCGGCCCCGCCGCGAGGCTCGCGGCTCCGGACGCCCGCCGCATTGCGGCCTGGACTCAGCTCGACTCGAAGCCCTCCTCCGGCACCCAACTGTAGGCCTCGCCCGCGTAGGCGGGGTCCGGGTTCCCGCGCACCGTGGTGCGCCACATGATGCGAGTGTGCCGCTCGGCGTCGTACCAGGTCCCGGAGTGCAGGAGGTTTCGGTTGTCGTAGATGATGAGGTCGCCTTCCGTCCACTCGTGGGTATAGGTGAAGCGCCGCTGGGTCGCGTGCGTCGCGAGCATCCGGAGCAGCTTCGCGCCTTCCCCGTCGGGACCCGTCTCCATCCCCGCGACAGGCCCGACGAGGAAGTCCATCTGACCGCTGTCACAGAAGTAGAGCGACCTGCCGCCGGTCACGGGATGGGTCCTGACGAGGGGCTGGCGCTGCGGCTGCTGGTGCGCGGCGAGCGGCCTCGGAGTGTCTCCCCGCCAGATCTCGTAGTCTGCGCGCCCGCTGCCCGGCAGCACGTGAACGCCCTCGAGCCCTTCGATGCGCGCCTTCGTCTCCTCCGGGAGCGCCTCGTAGGCGGCGGTCGCGTCGGCGAAGAGGGTCTGCCCTTCGCCCTGCGGCACCGGCTGCCTGGCGTAGAAGAGCGAATAGTCCGGCGGCGGGCGGCGAAAGCTCTGATCGGTGTGCCAGCCCTTGCGGTGGGGGAACTGCACCGGCAGCCGGCCGTCCTCGGTCAGCGGCGGATCCGGCAGCGGCGATGGCTGCGTGCGAATGGGAGGAAGGTTGGTGATCTGGATGATCTCGGGGACCGTGTCGTGGTAGTTGAAGAGGCGCTTGCGGTCCTCGAAGGAGTAGCTGTTGCGGTAGTCCTCGACCTCCGGGCCGAGCAGCCGGCTCAGGCGCAGCAGCAGCTCCGGCTCCTCGGAGATCCCGTGCATGCCCGGAAGCAGCAGGAGCCCGCCCCGATCGCAGATTGCGGTGCCGAGAGCCGCAGGCTCGGCTTCCAGCGCCGCCACCGCTTCCCGCGCCCCGGAGAGCGCGGGAAATCGCATCGCCGCCCCGAAGCCCGCTCCGGGAAGCGGGTCCAGCGCGTAGAAGCGGCTCGCTCCCTCTCCGGTCCTGGCCGTGGATGCGCCGCGGGTCTCGCGGGTCGGGTGTTCTATCTCCATGGCGCTCACTCCGCTTCCGCCGGCAGGAGGGCCTTGTAGGCGTCGCCCTCCCCCGTCGGCCTCTTGTCCTGCTGGCGGGCGATGCCCGGCGTCGCGTGGATGTGCATCTCCTTCGGAGCCGCCCGGCCTTCCGGCACGTCCAACCAGAGCCGGAGCAGGTGGCGCCGGATGCCGGCCGCCCGGTCGTCCTCGAAGGCGGTGCGCGCGTGCATCACCAGGAAGTTGTTGTAGAACATGGCCTCGCCGGGCTCGAGCGTGAACTCGAGCATCACGTCCGGGCGATGGGCCACCTCGTCCACGCAGTCGAGCGCGGCGCGCTCGAGCTCGCTCATCTTCCGCCCCAGCACCTCGACCCCCGCCTCGAGGTAGTAGCGCACGTAGCGGGCGCTCAAGCAGCTCTCGAGGTAGCTGAAGACCGGCACGTTCCAGGGCGTGACCGGTTCCTCGCCCGGCGCCTCCTCGCCCCCCCGGTAGTAGGGGAATCCCCGGTAGAGCGGCTCGAGGTACTCCGGGTGAGCGGCCAGGATCTCGTTGTGCACGGTGGCCATGGAGCAGAAGCGGCTGGCTCCCCCGGTCTTCGCCTTCGAAAGGCTGAGGGTGGCGACGATCTCGGAGAGATCGGTGTGGAGGTCCAGCTCCTGGCGGTTGCGGTAGGCGCGGGCGTTGGGGTCCTCGTGGCTGAAGTCCATCATGTGCCCCAGGCGGTCGCCGAGCACGCTCTGCGAGACCCCGATGCCCATGTGGGTGCCGATGCCCCAGAAGACGATGCCGACCTCGTCCTCCGACCAGCGCCCGACGGGGAAGCCGCGCAGGAAGACGAAGCCCCGCCCGTGCTGGATTTCGCCGAACCATCCTGCGATGTCCCCGGCGATCTCCGGCACCTCGAAGTGGCGGCGCTCGATGTCGTCCAGCGTCAGGCCCTCGGCCCGAATCCGCTCCAGCGCGCGCTCGAAGGCCTCGATGTGGCGCGGAGCGAGGTCGATCGCGTAATCGTCGGGGGAGGCGAAGTCGCGGCTGCGCCACGCGCTCGGGTGATCGATCGGGGTGCGGCAGATGTTCACCATGGCGGGAGAGATCCTTGTTGCACCGGAAAGCGGCCCGTATTCTATCCGCCCGAAGGGGCTCCACCACAGCCCTGTCCTCCCTCCACCGTCCGGGCTCTTCTCCGCGTCCGGACCTCTCCAGGCTCTGGATGGCCGGCCGCCGGTTCCGGCCTTCCGCCCGACCCTCCAAGGAGACAATCATGAGCAGACTCGGCAGGAAGATACGAGGTACGTTGGCGGCGCTCTCGGCCGCGGCGCTGACCTTCGGCAGCGCGGGCGCGGCGGCCGAAGCAATGGGCGAGCTGCGCCTGCTCACCTGGACGAAGGCGCAGTTTCCCATCCAGTACGAGATGGCGATCGTGCTCGCCGAGGCGTGGAACGAGCTCGGCATCGAATCGAAGATCGACCCGGTCAACTTCCCCAATCCGATGATCGAGCGCGTCTTCAACACGCACGACTTCGACGCCGCGGTGATCGCGTTCACCCCGCAGCTCCAGCGCCTGGACCCCGACTTCTACACCTACAACACCTTTCATTCCGATCGCGCGATTGCGGGCGGCTGGAACTTCTCCGGAGTGATGGACCCCGATCTCGACGAGCTCCTCGTCGCCCAGCGCCAGGAGTACGACTTCGACGCGCGGGCGGGTCTCGTCAGCCAGATTCAGAAGCGGCTCTACGACGAGAACGCCTGGATCCCCCTCGTCAACGCCGACGTGCTGCAGGTCTTCAACAAGGCCAACTTCCGCGACCCGGTCATTCCCAAGGTGAGCGGCTTCAACGACGTGGTCGCCTTCTTCACCCTGAAGCCGACGGGTGAGCGCGACGTGGTCCGGTGGGCCACCGAGATCACCGATCTCAAGACCATCAACCCGGTGCTCGCCTCGGAGAGCTCGCAGGTGCGCCTGGTGTACCTCATCTACGACACGCTGATGCGCATCGGCCCGCAGGGCGAGCCGCAGTTCTGGGCCGCCACCGCGCTCGACGCGGTCGACGACACCACGATCGACGCGACGATTCGCGAGGGCATGACCTTCCACGACGGCAATCCCGTCACCGCGGAGGACGTCGCCTTCACCTTCAACTACATGAAGGAGCACAAGGCGGCCTACTACAACGCGACGCTGGGTCAGCTCGAGTCGGCGGCCGCCACCGGCCCGAACACCGTGCGCTTCAAGCTCGCCAATCCCTTCGCGCCCTTCACCACCCAGACCCTGGCCATGGTGCCGATCGTTCCCAAGCACGTCTGGGAGGGGGTCGAGGACCCGACCACCTTCGAGAACGTTCCCGCCATCGGCAGCGGCACCTACCGCTTCGGGCACTGGAAGAAGGCGCAGGAGTTCAAGGTGGAGCGTTTCGACGGGCACTTCCAGCCCGCGGACAATGCGGGTCTCCTCGTCATCTTCTACGGCACTTCGGAGGCCGCCTACACCGCGCTCCTCAAGCAGGAGGCGGACGTGCTCGACTCCATCCTGCCGCACCAGATCCTGGAGATCGAAGGCACGGACTACCTGCAGTTCGTGTCCGTGCCGAGCAACGGCTCCGACACCCTCGTCGTCAACGTGCGCAACGCGCCCTACGACGATCCGGCCCTGCGCCTCGCGCTCAGCCTCGCCACCCCGCGCGAGCGCATGCTCAACGAGTTCTACGAGGGCTACGGCAACATCGCCGGCTCGGTGATCGCGCCCGCGAACGCGTTCTGGCACGACGACGGCGTGAAGCCCTACGCCCACGACATCGAGAGAGCGAGGCAGGTGCTCTCCGACGCGGGCTACACCTGGGACTCCGACGGTCGGCTCCAGCTCCCGGAGTAAGGCGTCGAGGACGAGACCGGCAATGGGCACCGGGCCGCGGGCCCCCCAAAGCGGGGCGCCGCCCCCAAAAATAACCCCCCCCCCCACAGGCCCCAGGAGGCGGAACCCCCCGCAC
>JAJEAD010000038.1 GCA_022824305.1 Gammaproteobacteria bacterium
ACTCCGCCCCGGGAGGGATCCGCAAGACGCTCGTGTAACCGGTCCTCGATCACGCAGTTGTAGTGCCACTCCCTGTCTTCGTGCGCCGCAACTGACTGATGTGCAATGAGATTATTCGAGGGGTGGTAAAGATGGGCTAGCGGGAGCATTCCGCGGGAGAAGCACCGGCGCCCGAGGTCAAGCGGCGCCAACGCCTTCGTAGCCGGCTCACGATGAAATCCAGGCGCCGCGGGCGCAACGCCTGCGCCGCAACTTACCCTCGCCGAGGCGCTCTTGCCGCCTGCCTCCCTCGCGCGAGCGGTCGCCTCGTCAGCCCCGCCACGAGACGCTCAGCCGGACCGGCTCCGGGCTCGGCGGAAGGGAGAGTCGCGCTCCCTCCGAGCCGGCCGTCACCGCGATATCGGCACCCCCGGCGCCCTCGAGTCGAGCGCCGCTAACCGCCTGCGCCGGAACGCCCGGCAGCTCCAGCCACGCTGCATCGCCGGACGCGGACTGCGAGGGTGGCAGGGTCAGGCTGAGCGCTCCCTCCTCCAGGCGGATGTCGCGAAGCCGCCCTCGTACACTCGTGCGCAGCAGCGGCCGATCGTCGACGCGGAGGGCAAGGATTCCGTCGCGCACCTCGCAGCGCGCCCATCCGCCGGGACAGCGCAAGGGGCCCATCCGGAGGTCCTCTCCGGCGTTGGCGACCGACCATCCGTCCCACGGCGACACGTCGCACACCTCGGCCACCGCCATCGCCGGCATGAGCGCGCCCCAACCGTAGAAGGTGTCGGTGTCCGGCTGATCGGTGACCGCGCCGTCGCGCGATCCGTAGTTCTCCGCGCAGTGCCGCGATTCGCGCCAGGGCCGCGCGAACATCTCGTAGCTGCGCCCGGCCACGGCGGAGGCCTCATCGTCGAAGCCGTAGCGACGCAGACCCTGGTAGACCACGAAGTTGAGAGGGGGCCAGATGCGGCCCCGCCAGTACACGTTGTCCCGGCAGGCGGGGTCGTCGCGCGACACCGAAGGCAGCATCAAGGGGCCCCCGAAGCGATGCGGGTCCTCGAGCCAGCCGAGCAGCGCGCGGGCCTGGGCCGGCGATGCCGCGCCCGCGGCCAGGGGATAGAAGCTGGTCGGCGCGACGCTGGAGACGAATCGGCCCGACCACAACCGGTTCACGAACACCTCGCGCTCCGGGTCCCACAGCGCCTCGGAGATCCGCTCGGCGAGGGCGCGGGCGCGGGCCTCCAGGCGGCGCGCCTCGTCCTCCCGTCCCAGCTCCGCGGCGACGAGCGCGAGCATCTCCCCGTCGAGCGCGAGCAGGCTGTTGAGCCCCACGTCCTCGCAGTCGAGGGTGTGGCTTTCCGGCACCAGCACCGCTTCGTCGTGCACCGGTGAGTTGTCCATGCTCGACTCGTCCCGGGCCGCGAGCGCGGTACCGCGATAGAGGCCGTCGCCGACCGGCGAGGTGCCGTACTCGATCAGTCCGTTGCCGTTGCCGTCGCGCTCGCGCCACCACCACTCGTGGTTGGCGAGCAGGGTCTCCCAGGCCTCCTCCAGCAGGCGCCGCTCCCCCCACCGCCGGTAGAGCAGCCACAGCACGAAGGCGCCGATCGGCGGCTGGGAGCGGTCGACCCAGGCGTCGCGGCCGGTCAGCAGGCAGGGAAGATTGCCCGCCTCGGTGCGTCCTGCGAACACCGCGTGCAGGTTCTCCTCCGCGAGAGTCAAGTCGAAGAATCCCGCGAGTAGCGCGTGATACAGGACATCGTTGAGCCACACCCCGAAGCCGCCGAACTTGGCGCTGGACCAGTTGCGGCTGAGCGCGGTGTAGGGCCGCCGGTTCACGGGGTCGTAGACGGTGTTCCAGCCGATGACGTCCCGGATAGCATCGAGGGCGCCGTCGTGGCGGCCGGTGTGCAGATGCGGGCGGGCCGCGGGCGACGGCGCGGGCGGCACGAGAATGGCGGGACGTCGAGCGTAGGGCCGCGTCGGGGGCGGTGACGGCGCCGGCTCGGGCGGATCCTCCGGTGCTGCCGCCGCCCTTGCTTCTGACGTCTCCGAGCGGTCCGGTTCGCGCTGCGCACCCGGTGTCCGTGTCGTTGCCGCTTCGGACTCCCGGTCCGGCGCTTGTCGATCACTTCCCCGGGCGGGAGTCGGCCCGGCGAGCACGGGCTCGAGGGCGGCCCGCACGCGACGGCCGAGCGCGGCGGCATCGGGCGCGTCCGGCCCGACGCCGATGGCCACGCAGTTCTCGTGCATTTCCTCGAGGTTGTAGCGCAGCGCGAGCAGCGGACCCTCGCTTCCCCGCGATCCGAGATACCAGTACCCGCCGGTCTCGTACTCCCGCGCCAGGGCCGCCAGGTCCGGATGGGAGGTGGTGAGGAGCGGCGGGCGGGCGCCGAGCACGCACGCGCGACGCTCCACTCCTTCCGCCGACCAGCGCAGGCCGCTCACCGATGCGTCCGACGACCCCCGCACGCGGGCCGGAGGGTCACCGAATTCGCTCACCCCCAGCGCAAGCACGACCCAGAATCGCAGCCCCCACTCGCCCGTGCGCAGCGTCGACCACCGCACGCGGGCGATGTCCGCCTCGATCCGCTCGAAGCGCAGGCCGAGCTCCGTTCCCTCGTGCGTCACCGCGATATCGACCGCTTCGCCGTCCAGGGTCCGCGCTTCGAGGCGCACCTGCGGACCGGCGTGAAAGGAGGTGAACGCGCCGGCACGGTCGGAGTAGGCGCACAGGTGGACGCGTAGCCCGGAAGGCAGGTGCACCAGCGCGGTGGGGTGGTCCACGTCCCAGGTATCGAAGTGCCGCCGGGGATCGAGCGTCCCTGCTCCGGTCTCGCGCTTGCGTTCCGTCATGACTCGCCTCCCTCGAAATGCCGGGCCGCCGGCGCCTTGCGCAGCAGGATGCAGGCCCGCCCCGGGACATCCGCCACGCCGGGTACGGCGAAATGCCGCCGCATGTGGCCCGCCACGCGCGAGCGGGACCGTGCAATGGGGCGGGGCGGCGCGGACATCAGGGCTCCACCACCACCGTGTGATCGGGCCGCCAGGAGACGGTGACCGCCTCGCCCTGCGCGATGGGCGCCGCTTCCCGGTTCTGCTCCAGCACCGTGACCTCCACCTCGCCGCAGGCCACCCGGTAGGTGACGGTGCTGCCGGCGTAGAGAACGCCGGTCACCGTTCCCTCCAGGTGGTTGGCATCGCCGGACGCCGGCTCGCCCGCCCGGGCGATGCGCATCTTCTCCGGGCGCACGGCGAGCGTCACCTCCGCGCCCGCGTCGCCGGGAATCTCGGCGCAGAGGAGCTCCTTCCCCCCGGGCCCGAGCATCCGGCCGCCGGCCTGCGGCCGCCCGGTGAAGAAGTTGGCGTCGCCGAGAAAGTCGGCCGCGAACACCGTTCTCGGCCGCTCGTAGACCGCCTGCGGCGGCCCGGACTGGACGATCCGGCCGGCGTCGAGAATCGCGATGCGGTCCGACAGGGTGAGCGCCTCCTCCTGATCGTGGGTGACGAACACCGTCGTGATCCCCACCTCGCGCTGGATCTGCCGGAGCTCGATCTGCATCTGGCGGCGCAGGCGCTTGTCGAGCGCCCCCAGCGGCTCGTCGAGAAGCAGGACCCGCGGCCGGGTGACCAGCGCGCGGGCGAGCGCCACCCGCTGCTGCTGCCCGCCGGAGAGCTGTCCGGGACGGCGCTCCTCGAAACCGTCGAGCTGCACCAGCGCGAGCATCGCGCGCACCCGCTCCGCCGTCTCCGCCCGGGCCACGTGCCGCACCGACAGGCCGAAGGCCACGTTGTCGAACACCGACATGTGGGGAAAGAGCGCATAGTGCTGGAACACCATGCCGATGTCGCGGCGGTGCACGGGGAGGTCGTGCATGGGGTCGCCGTCGATGTGGATGGAGCCGGCCTCCGGATCGACGAACCCGGCAATGGCCCGCAGCAGCGTGGTCTTGCCGCTCCCGCTGGGGCCGAGCAGGGCGAAGAGCTCTCCCTCCTCGATGCGCAGGTGGACGTCGTCGAGCGCCGGTGTCGTGCCGAAGCGCTTGGTCACGCCCTGGATCTCGACGACGCTCATCGCCCGAAGCCGCTCATCCGCGCCCGGCGCTCACCGCCCGCCGCCTTCGCTCGGCACGCCGCCGAAGCGGTACAGCCGGGCGAAGAGGAGCACCACCCCCATGGAGACGACGATGATGATCGAGGAGACCGCGTTGACCTCCGGGGTGAAGCCCTTGCGGATGGCGGAGTAGATCTCCACCGGCAGCGTCGAGACGCCGGGCGGGGCGAGGAAGTACGAGATCACGAACTGGTCGAAGGAGACCGCGAACGCGAACAGGGCCGCGGCGACCACGCCGGGAGCGAGCACCGGCAGCGTCACCCGGCGGAAGGTCTGCCACGGGTTCGCACCGAGGGTGGCGGCGGCCTCTTCCAGCGCGGGGCCGAAGCTGGCCAGGCGGGCGCCGACCACGACCACCACGTAGGGCAGGGAGAGCGCGACGTGTCCGAGCAGCATCGCGTGCAGCCCCCGCCCGATGCCGATCCAGAAGAACATCACCAGCATCGCGGTGCCGATGATCAGCCAGGGAATGGTGATCGGGGGAAAGAGCAGGAGCCGAAGGAGGGTCTTGCCGCGAAAGGTGTAGCGGGCGAACGCGAGCGCCGCCATGGTGCCCAGCACGGTCGCGATCACGGTGTTGGCGAGCGCGAGCCCGATGCTGTTGACGCTCGCCCGGATCAGGCGCTCGTTCTCCGCGAGGCGCTCGAACCAGATCGTGGTGGGCTTGAAGGGAAGCTCGTAGAGCACGGACTCGTTGAAGGCCATGACCGCCATCGCCGCGATGGGGAGGTAGAGAAACCCGAGGATCAGCGCGAGCCAGATGCCCGCGAGCCAGGTGCCGGTATCGCGCCGCGCGCGCGGCGTGACCGCCTGCGCCCCGCCGTTCATCGCGTGCGCTCCGGCCACGATCCCCCCTCGCCTGCGCTCATCGCATTCTCCGGAGCATCCGGCTCCCCCGTCGCCTTTGCCAGTTCGTCAGCCATTTGGCAGGTGCCGTCGCAAGACCGGCCAGGCGGCGGCCAGGATGAGGAGAACGATGGCGAGCAGGATGAACGACAACGCCGCGCCGCGGGGCCAGTTGAACACCACCGTGAACTGGTCCTCGATGACGGTGCCGAGCAGCGTGCCGGCCCGTCCCCCGAGGATGCGCGCCTCCATGAAGGAACCTATGACCGGAACGAAGGTCAGGAGCACGCCCGCGAAGAGCCCCGGCACGCTGAGCGGCAGGATGATGCGCCGGAAGACGACCAACCCGGACGCGCCGAGCGTGCGGGCGGCCTCGATCAGGGCGCCGTCGATGGCCTGCAGGGAGACGTAGCAGGTCAGGATCATGTACGGCAGGAAGGAGTGGACGAGTCCGATGACGATGGCGTCGTAGGTGAACAGGACATCGATGGGCTCGAGCCAGGGGAAGACCATCCGCACCGCGGAGTCCAGCACCCCGCCTTCGCGAAGCACCATCGTCCACGAGAACACGCGCACCAGCGCGTTGCTCCAGAAGGGGAGCACCACCATCAGCAGCAGCGCCTCGCGCCAGCGCCCCGGCACGTAGCGGGCCAGCGCCAGCGCCGCGGGATAGCCGATGACGATGCACCAGAAGGTCACGTGCAGCCCGAGCTTGAGCGAGCGCCAGGTCAGGACCTGGTAGAAGTCGCGGTCCAGGAAGGCCTGGTAGTGCTTGAGGGAGACGGCGGCCTCGCGTCCTCCGAAGGGAGCGACGGTGAGGAAGCTGAAGTACAGCATGGCCGAGAGCGGGAGGAACACCGCAATCGTGAGCCACAGGTAGGCGGGCCCGGTCAGGCCGAGCAGCGCCCATGTGCGCCGGCGCGGATTCAGCACGGGGCGCCGGAATGCGGACGACGGCGCGCCCGCCGCGAGCGAGAGGCTGTCGCCCGGCCGGGGCCGGGCGGGACGGGATGGAAGGCGGGCCGGCCGTCACCCCGGCCCGCGCCTTCCGTCACTGCGCGAGCTGGGTCTTGACCTCTTCCCAGATCTCGAGGAAGTGCTCGCGCTTGTCGTCGCCGAGCGGCGCCATGAAGTGCAGGCGCTTCACCGTCTCGGGATCCCCGAGGACGGTGCGGTTGAAGGCGTCGGCGGGAAGCCGGGCATTCGCCGCCGCGTTGGCCGAAGCCGGGGCACCCACCTCGGTGTCCCATCGCACGTAGAACTCGGGGCTCACCATGAAGTCGATGAACGCGTGCGCGGCCTCGGCATTCGGGGCGCCGGCGGCGACGGAGAGTCCGTCGAGCCAGCCGATCGCGCCCTCCTTCGGAATCACGAACTCGACCGGCAGACCGTAGGCGGTCTTGCTGCGCGACGCGGAGCCGCTCCAGTAGGTGGCGACGTCGAACTGGTCGCCGGCGAGGTGCTTGTTCCACTCGTCCTCCGAGGACCAGAACGTGCGAATCTGGGTCTTCAGGGCGAGGAGCTTGTCGCGCACCGCGTCGATGTCGGACGGATCGTTCGGATCCTGCCCGAGCGCGATGGCCGCGAACGACACCGCCTCCACCGAGTCGTCACGCCAGCCCACCCGTCCGGCCACCGCCGGATCCCACAGGATCTCGATGGAGTCGGGCCGCTCGGCCAGCTTCTCGGTGTTGTAGGCGAAGGAGGTGACCCCCCACACCCAGGCCACGCCGTGCACGCTGCCGTCGCAGTTCAGCATCGGCGAGTCGCGCATGTTGTCGGAGAGGTCGCCGAAGTTGCTGATCAAGTTCGCGTCGATCGG
>JAJEAD010000098.1 GCA_022824305.1 Gammaproteobacteria bacterium
CCTCGATCATGGGCGCGAAGCTCGCGCAGCCCGAGCGCCCCGCGGTGGCGCTCGTCGGCGACGGCGCGTTCGGCATCAGCCTGAACGAGCTGCCGACCTGCGACCGGATGGGGATCCCGGTGACCATCGTGGTGTTCCGCACCGAGCAGTGGGGGGCGGAGAAGAAGAACGACATCCTGTGGTTCGACGAGCGCTTCGTCGGCACCGAGCTCGGCGACGACTTCAGCTACGCGGAAGTCGCGAAGGCCTTCGGCCTCGCGGGCGAGCGGGTCTCTTCCATGTCGAGCCTGAGCGACGCGCTGGCACGCGCCTGCGCCGCGCAGGACGACGGCGTCACCACCCTGGTGGAGGTGGTGGTCAACAAGGAGCTGGGCGCCCCCTTCCGCCGCGATGCCATGCAGGACCAGCGCTGCCTGCTGTCCCGCTACCAGGACCTCAGCGTGACGAGATAGGTTCCACTCCCCGACCGGGCCTTCCTTCCCCTCGTGGAGCCCGGTCCACCGGCCGAGGCGCGCCCGGATGAGAGCGTCCCGGCTACTGCGCCACGCGCCGGGAGCGGGTCGCCTGCCGGTAGGCGGCAAAGAGGGCGTAGAGCACCGTCACGCTGAGCATGGAGGCGGGAAAGCCGGGCGGGCCGAAGCGATCCATCGCGGCTCCCACCAGGAAGGGCCCGGCGAGCCCGCCGACGCCGAAGAGCAACGAGAATACCGCGACGGCGGCCACCAGCTTCACGTCGCGGAAGCGTTCGCCGACGAGAGTGATGCCCACTGTGAAGGTGGCGCCCATCGTGCCGCCCCACACCACCACTACGGCCCACAGGGCGAGGGCGCCCGGAGTCCACCAGGGGCCGGTGGCGCCGGGGAGCAGCCACGGAAAGAGCGCCATCGCCACTGCGGCCGACGAGACGCAGCCCGTGAGCAGCCAGCCCCGATCGATGCGATCCGCGAGCCAGCCCGCGGGGTACTGGAAGAAGATCGCGCCGATCAGTCCCACCCAGATCACCGCGTAGCCCATCGCGCGATACTCGAGCCCGAGGACGTCCATCGTGTAGAGGTGCGCGAAGGACTGAAGGCCGCCCTCGACCACGCCGAACATGCACGAGGAGAGCATCACGGTCGGGGCGACGAGAAAGACCGGGAGCAGGCTGGCGAGCGGAGCCGGGGACTCCCGCCCGAGTCGCAGCCGCACGTCGATGAGCCGGGCCGGAAGCAGGAAGACGAACGCGACTCCGACCGCGCCGATGCCCACGAGAAAGGGCGCGTAGGAGTTCGGGTCCATGTACGCGCCGAGGAGCGGGCCCACCGCCCAGCCCGCCATGCCCGCGGTGTTGTAGATCCCCATCCAGCGACCGCGAACCCGGTTGTCCACGATCTGGTTGATCCAGGTGTCCCCGGCGGTGAAGAGCAGGGAGTTGCCGATCCCGAGCACGAAGCGGAACACGAACCACAGCGAGTAGTCCCGAATCGTGGGCAGCATCGCGAGCATGGCCGCGACCAGGGTGAGTCCCAGGACGACGGTGCGGAAGAAGCCCAGGCGCGGAATCAGCCAGGTCGCGCATCCGGCCACGATGATGATCCCCGCGAACTGGGCGGCCGCGTTCAGGCCGATCGCGGTCTCGTCGTAGCCCTGGTTGCGCAGCGATTCCGCGAGGATCGGCCAGGCGAGGGAGCTGGAGATCGAGACGACGGCGAGCGCCGCGACGAGGGCGAGCAGGCACTGGAGACGCTCCCGCGCGCCGAGGCCGGGGTCGGGCACCGCCACCGCTCCCGACCTACGGGAGACCGATGCGGCGGCCGGGAAGACGGCCGGGAGTCTTCACTCCTGCCGGAAGCCCCGGCAGCCGTCGGCCGCCACTTCGTCGCAGGTTCTGCGGCAGTGGCCGACGCTGCCGGCACGGGGCGTGAAGACGCGCGGCTTGCGGGAAATGTTCGCGCCCTCGTTCACGTGCTCGACCCGCTCGTCCTCGAGACGCACCCCGTTGCGGCCCCTGATGTCGATGCCGGGCAGGGCGCCGGTCATGGCGTCGAATCCGGTCGCGAAACTGATCGCATCGAAGCGCCGGCGTGCCGCGCCGGGGGCGCGGGATAGGGCCCGTGCGGAGTCGGACATGCGGGAGAGCCTCGTCTCATGGTGGAGCGCATTCTGCCATCTGCCGGATGATCCGGCACCGTGCCGGGACGAGCGGGGGCCGAGGATCGCGTCGCCCGTGCCGTCTCCATTGTCCTCGCCCTCGATCGTCTCCGTACCGGGCTGATCTGCGCCGGGCGGCGCGCTATGCTCTGCGGCCCTTGCAACCAGTCACGAGGTGCCAACCGTCATGCACAAGCTCTACCGGACGGCGGGAGCGGGTTCCATCGCCCCCGAGGCGATGTTCGAGGAGGCCGGGGCCGAGTACGAGATGATCGAAGTCGACCTGAGCGCGAAGTCCCCTGATTTCCTCGCGGTGAATCCGCTCGGGCAGGTGCCCACCCTGGTGCTGGAGAACGGGGCGCTGCTGACGGAGTCGGCGGCGATGGTGCTGCACATCGGCGAGAGCTATCCGGACGCGGCGCTCGTGCCGCCGGTCGGGTGTCCCGGGCGCCCCGCCTTCTGCCGCTGGCTCTTCTTCCTCAGCGCCAACGTCTACAACGCCACCCTGCGCTTCATCTACGCGGACCGCATGAGCACCGAGGAAGGGGCGGCGGCGGGGATAAGGGCAGCGGCGGCTCGTGACCTCGACGGGTACTTCGACATCCTGGAGAACACCCTCGATCCCGGTCCCCACCTGCTCGGCGAGCGCTACACGGGCGTGGATCCCTACCTGTGGATGCTGACGGGCTGGCAGGACGACGTGGATGCCCTGTTCGCGCGCTGCCCCCGGCTCAAGGGTCACTACGACCGCGTGGGAGAACGCCCCGCCATCGCCCGGGTGGCGGCCGCGAACGGAGTGTAGCTTCCGGCCCGGCCGCCGGGCCGGCGTCTCCGCTTGCGGGTGCGACGCGATTCGGCGGCACTGCGCTTCGCAGGCGCGCCCGGCGCTTCGATCCGCCCCGGGGAATCCCTCGCGCGCTACTCGGCGGCGCTCGCCACTTCCTCGGCCCCGGGTCCTATCCGCTCCAGTCCGCCGAAGTGGGCGGCGACCTGCGGCAGCACCTCGCCGGCAAGGCGCTCGATGGAGCGCATGACACGCTTGCCCGGGAGCCCGCCCATGGCCATGAAGCAGCTCAGGTGCGTGGGCCGCAGGGCTTCCGCCTGCTCGATCATCCTCTCCGCCACCTCGTTCGGGCTGCCGATGTAGGTGGTCGCCAGGATGTCTTCGATCGTGGGCTCGCCTTCCATCGGCTGCTCGCGGAGCCAGGCGCCGTCGAGCTCGACGTAGCCGCCGCGCATCGCGGCCACGATGCGCCGGACGAAGCGCATGTGGTCCGCGGCATCGCGCGCTTCCTCGGGCCGATCCGTGATGTGAATGTACTGCTGCATGGCGAAGGGCATCCGGCGGGGGTCCCTGCCGACCGCCCGGTGGGCGGCTTCGATGATGGAGCGGTTCTGGAGCACCACCTCCATCGGCATGCCTCCGGCGCTGTTCAGCGCGGTGTAGCCGCTTCTGGCTACGCGCTGCTGCGTCTTGCTGTCGCGCACCAGCCCCGCGATGAAGATCTCCGGCATGGACTGCAGCGGACGCACGCTGCTGTAGGTCTCGGGGATCCTGATGTGGCGTCCCTCGTAGGCCACCGAGTCGTTGCGGAAGAACTGCTCGATGACGTCGAGGGACTCGAGGAAGTGCTCGCGGGACTCGTCGAGATCGAGGCCGAACTTGTGGAACTCGTAGCGCTGGTAGCCGCTTCCCAGCCCGAGCAGCAGGCGGCCGTCGCTCAACTGATCGAGCACCGCGATGTCCTCGAGCATCCGCAGGGGCTCGTAGAAGGGGGTCACCACCACCGCCGTGCCGAGCTTGATGCGGGAAGTCTGTCCCGCCATCCAGGTCGCCATCGTCAGCGGGGAGGGGCTGTGGCAGTAGTTGGAGAAGTGGTGCTCGGTGAACCAGGCGGCGTCGAAGCCCACCTCCTCCGCAAGACGCACCTGATCTCTCATCTCCGAGTAGATCTCCCGGGTCGCCTTGGAGGGATCCCGTTTGGTGAGGAGGTTGAAGAGTCCGATTTGCATGGCGGGTCTCGCGCTGGCGGTGGGAGGTCCGGGGAGCGGCGATTCTCTCACCCTGCCGCGGTCAGTAGAAGCCGATTTCGGGTCACACGGTCCCGGGCGGGGCGGGGCGAAAGCGGCCGGCTGCGCTCGCGCTCCTCGAATCCAGCGGCGGCGTGTCCGCACCGGTCACCGCGTCCGGCTGACCGCCGGGGTCGAAGGGACCGCGGAGCACCTCCGCCTCGATGGTGCGTCCCCTCGCCATCGCGGTCTTCCCTTGAGTCTGCGCGCGGTGCCGGCGGTGAATCGGTGAAGCGCGGCGGCTAGGTTCGAGGTCGATCGGGGATCTTGCAGATAAGTCCGTAGTGCTGGGGCTGCCGGTGCAGCGCCAGGTCGAAGATGTTCTCCTGGATCTCTGCGCAGCGATCGAGATCGCAGTCGGCAACGACGACCTCGTCGTCGAGGGTCGTGCACATCGCCACGATCTCTCCCGTAGGCGCGATGATGCAGCTCTGCCCGATGAGATCGCAGCCTTCCTCCCGTCCCGCCTTCGCGACCCCCACAACCCAGGCGCCGTTCTGATAGGCGCCGGCCTGCATGGAGAGGTGGTTGTGGAAGTACTGGAGATGGTCGAGCTGAGGAGCCCGGGGGTAGTGAACCGGCGTGTTGTAGCCGAGCAGCACGACTTCCACCCCTTGCAGCCCCATCACCCGGTAGGTCTCCGGCCACCTCCGGTCGTTGCAGATGCACATGCCCATCCGGCCGTCGAAGGCATCGAAAACCGGGAAGCCGAGATCACCGGGTTCAAAGTACGCTTTCTCGAGGTGCTGGAAGGCCCAGTCCGGCTCGTGGTTCGCGTGGCCGGGCAAGTGCACCTTGCGGTACTTTCCGACGATGCGGCCGGCAGGATCGACAAGAATCGACGTGTTGAAGCGCCGCTTCCGGTTTCCTTCCCGGGTGAGCTCGGCATACCCGAGGTAGAACCCGACTTCGAGCTCCCGGCCCAGCTCGAACAGCGGCATGGCCGCCCGGCTCGGCATTTCCGATTCGTAGAAGGTGTCGAGCTCCGTCTCGTCCTCCATCCACCATCGGGGAAAGAAGGTGGTGAGCGCGAGCTCCGGGAAGACCACGAGCCGGGCGCCGCGTCGGTGGGCCTCGCGCATCATGGCCATCATTCGGGCAACCGCGGACTCGCGCGGCTCGCTACGGGCGATCGGGCCCATCTGGGCGGCAGCAATGCGGATCGTTCTGCTCATGGCCCCGGATCCTCTCTCCTGTCCCCGCCGACACCGTGCATCCTACCGCGAAAGCGGCGGGGGCCGTGCCGGCCTTCGAACACCCGGGGTCACGGGCGCACCGACTGGCAGCGCTCCTGCTCGAGGTCGAGGCGCTTCGGAGATCTCTCGGACCGGACCGAAGCGCCGGAGTTTTCGGCGGAGCGGCGGGTCGAAGACTGCGCTGCGAATTTGCGCGATCACCGGACGGCAACCACCGGCGCGGCTATGGACCGCGCAAAATTCCCAGTTGTCAGTGGTGTAAATAATTCGATTGGATCATAGAATTTGCACGATGTGGATTGACAGGCACATAGAGTCGTTGCTCCTGCAGCGGGCCCGGACCCGTCCGGTGGTCGTGCTCACCGGCGCCCGCCAGACCGGCAAGACCAGTCTCATGCGGCGGCTCTTCCCGAACCATGCCTTCGTGACGCTGGACCTTCCCAGCGAAGCGGAGCAGGCGGAACGCGACCCCGGCTCCTTCCTCTCGAGGTATCCGCCGCCCGTCATCGTCGACGAGGTGCAGTACGCGCCGGGCCTCTTCCGTCACCTCAAGGTCGCCGTCGACCGGGACCGCGGACGTGCCGGCTCCTTTCTCCTCACCGGCTCGCAGCCCTTGGGCCTCATGAAGTCGGTCTCCGATTCTCTCGCGGGCCGCGCCGACATCATCAGCCTGGAACCTCTGAGCTTTGCGGAGGTCAAGGCGGCGTACCCGCAGCTCGGAGTGGAGGAGTTCCTGGTGCGGGGCGGCTTTCCGGAGCTCTACGAGAACCCGGAAATCGACTCGGAGGGGTTTCATCGATCCTACGTCGCAACCTACCTGGAACGGGATCTTCGACACTTCCTGCAGGTTTCGAGCCTGCGGGACTACGAGCGCTTCCTGCGCGCGTCGGCACTGCGCTCCGCGCAGTTGCTCAACCGCGCCGACCTTGCCCGCGACGTCGGGATCAGCGCTTCCACCGCCGCCGCGTGGCTTTCGGCGCTGGAGGCCTCCCATCAGCTCATGCTGCTCGAGCCGTGGTTCGCGAACCGCACGAAGGCGCTGGTGAAGCGGCCGAAGCTCTACTTGCGCGACGCCGGGCTCGCCGCTTTTCTCTGCGGCGTTCGCACCACGGATGCGCTGCACTCCTCCCCGCTTGCCGGGGCCCTGTGGGAGACGCTCGTGTGCTCCGAGCTCCGCCGCACGCAGTCCAACCGGCGTGGAGCGTGGGACCTTCACTTCTGGCGGGACCGCACCCGCGAAGCCGACTTCCTGTTGCACCGGGCAGGCGCCTTCCACCTCGGCGAGGCCAAGTGGACGGAGCACCCGGACGCTCGCGATGCCGAAGCGCTGCGCAAGGTGGCGCGAGAGCTGCCGGACGGCGCGGTTCGGACCATGTCGATCTTCTGTCGCGCACCCAATGCGTATCCGGTTGACGGGAGCGGCGTCCGTGCCCTTCCGCTCCACGAAGCGTCCGCGCTCGAAGACTGGCTCTGAAGCAGCCGGCGGCAGCCGGGGAATGAGTGGCGCTTCGTGCGCCCTTCAACCGGGGCGGAAGGGCGGCGTGGCGTAGAGGGCGGAGACGGGGATGCGCTTTCGGAGCAGGGCGTTGCGTACTGCCCATTCCTGCTCCGGCGCCAGCGCCTCGAGGAACTCCGTTCTCCGGTTTCCGGACTGGGTTGCGACCGGTGCTCCGTCGCGGAACGCGATGCGGGTCGACGCGGTGGCGGGAACGCGGTCGCCGAGGTGGACGATTCCCGTCAGGTTGAGCGGGTCCGCAGCGCTCACTGTTACTACTGCTTCATTCGGCGTAGCGCGGCGCACTCGCCTCAGGGTCTCCACCGCCTCGGGCAGGGCGTACTGCTCGCCCGTGAAACCGCCGACGAAGCGGCCTCCCCGGATGTCGCCGCGCGACTCGAGGCGCCGGAGCGCGCGGAGGAGGTCGCGCCACGGAACGCTGAGCGTCTCGCGCGCGAGGAGCGTCTTGAACACGACTCCGTAGCGGCGCAGGAGGGTGCGGGCGACCGACTCCATGCCGGCATCCTCCGCATCTCCGGTGCCGCTCGGTCGCCGGGCCACGCACGACCAGCGCCCCGCCTCCGCGATGGCGTGAAGCCGGCGGGCGGAGCCGCGCGTGAAGGCGCGCAATCCCGCGAATGCATCCGCGTTCACGAGCCCGTGCGCGATCAGCTCCCCGAGCGCCGCGGCCGCGTCCGGGCCGCGGGCACCGGTCTCGGCGAGGATGTCGTCGAAGAAGGAAGCGCCGCGGGAGCGCAGGCACGCAAGGACGCCGCGCGCGCCGGGCGAGAGCGCCGGCGGCGGAACCTCTCGGCTCTCCGGCCCGGATGGACTCCGATGCCGCGGAGAGGGCGAAGCGGGTTCCGCGCCCGGGCGCCTGCCCGCTCGGGACGCATTCGCCCCGGACGGGTCGAACGCGGGGCGCGGTCCCTTCGCTTCGTCCGCGCCCGGCGCGAGCCACAGCGGAGCATGTCGTCGGCCCTGCCGGGAGAACAGGGCGATGGGTGTCGAGCGAATCGGCCCGAAGGAACGATGCGGGGTCTCGCGGACCGGGGGCGCCGGACGTGCCCACCACGCGCGGCCGGCGAGACAGAGCCGGTCGAGCATGTCCGGAGTGAAGTCCGCGATGCGAGCGGGGAGAATCTCGTCCTCCCAGGCCGCAGCCGGCGCGGCGAAGCCCTCGAGCTCTTCGATCACCGCGGCGAGCGACTCCAGTCCGTGGCGCCGATCCGACGGGTCCACTCGCTGCCATTCGAAGAGGAAGCGGGCGAACTCCGCCCGTCTCACCGGCTCGATCTCGCGGCGGAGGCGTCCGAGGGTGTAGCGATGGATTCGCGCGAGCAGGCGCCTCTCGCACCATTCGATCGCTTCGGGGCCCGGGGTGAAGCGTCCCCGCAGCACGGTCCCCTCGGCCTCGAGCGTGGCCAGCGCGGCTTGCGCATCGGCGAGGCCGGTTCCGAGGTCGCGGGCCAGCCGCTCCGCCGTGACCGGTCCCAGGCCGCCGAGACGCGCGCGCAGCAGCTCGACGATCGCGGTGCCACGCTCCGGCGCCCCTTGCAGCGCTTCGGGCAGCACGAGCGCGGGAACGGAATCGCCGGCGCCGAGCGCGGCCTGGAGCAGGGCAAGGCGCTCGGCCGCGCACCAGAGCTCGGCTCCCCCGCCGGCGGGACGGAAGCGGGTCGCGCGTCCGGATGCGGCGAGGGCTCGGAAGTGAAGCTCCCATCCCCCTGGGCCGGCCTCCCCGGCACCGCCCTCCGGGATGTCCCTTCCCTCCGGCCGCCCGCTCGCCGCTTCGCCCGGGGTGGCGAAGCCCAGCACCACGAGCGCGTCGTGGGCCTCGTCGGGCGTCGACACCTCCGGCCACGCCTCCTCCCGGACCCGGGCGATCGCGCCCGGGTCGAGCCGCCCGATGTCCGCGGCGGATTCCGGGTCGAGGGAGCGCCGCATGCTCACCGCCCGCGCCCGCCGTTCCTCGAGCGGCGCGTCGTCGAGGAAGGCATAGGGCCGGGCGTCGAGCACCTCCGCGGCGAGCGGCGAGGGCTCGGCGAGGTCGCGCGCGACGACCCGGATCTCTCCGCGCGAAAGCCTGGCGACCAGCGCTTCCAGGGCGTCGATGTCCATGGCGTCGTGCAGCGCGTCGGACACCGTCTGCTCCACCAGCGGGTGATCCGGGATCTCGCGCGGTCCCCCGAGGTTCTCCGCGCAGGCGATCTGGTCGGGAAACACGGCTGCGACGAGATCCTCGGCCTGCATGCGCTGGATGTTCGGCGGAACCTTGGCGCCGTTGCGAAAGCGCGGCACCGCGAGCGACACGTTCGCGTTCCAGCGCCAGCGCGCGTTGAACATCGGGGCATCGAGCAGGGCCTGGGTGAGGACGTCGCGCACCGTCTCCGGCGAGAGATAGCGGCAGACTCCCTCGAGCGGGAAGCTGTGGGCTTCGCTGAGCGAGAGCACGATCGCGTCCTCGGTCGCCGCCGCCTGCAGCTCGAAGTTGAACTTGCGGCAGAAGCGCTTGCGCAGGGCGAGGCCGAGGGCCCGGTTCAGGCGGCTGCCGAAGCGGGAATGCACGACGAGCTGCATCCCTCCGCTCTCGTCGAAGAAGCGCTCCAGGACCAGGGTGTCGCGATCCGGCAACGCCCCGAGCGCCGCGTGCGCCGCGCACAGGTAGTCGACGATCTGCTCGCTCGCCTCGCGCCCGGCCCCGGTGCGCACGGCCAGGTCGGAGGCGACGCGAAGGCGCGACTCCGCCGAGGTTGCATTCGCGCCCGCCGCATCGAAGCGGCGTCCCAGCCAGCCGAGCAGATCGCACACGCCTTCGGAGACTTCGACCGTGCGGCCCGGCGCCTCGCCCAGCCAGAACGGGAGGTTGGGGGGCAGGCCGCGAGCGTCCTCCACGCGCACCGTGCTGCGCTCGATGCGCAGGATGCGCCAGGAGGTGTTGCCGAGCTGGAAGATGTCCCCCGGGAGGCTCTCGATCGCGAAGTCCTCGTTCAGCGAGCCGAGGTAGGTGCCGTTGGGCTCGAGCCTGACTTCGTAGTCCGCGTTGTCGGGAATGGCGCCGCCCGAGGTCATCGCGGTGAGGCGCGCGCCGCGCCGCGCCCGCAGCTCACGGTTGACGAGATCGTGGTGCAGGTAGGCGCTGCGCCGGCCGCGCCGTGTGTCGAAGCCGCCCGACAGCATGGCGAGAAGCCGGCCCCAGGCCTCGCGGTCGAGGTCGCGGTAGGGCCAGGCACGGCGCACCACCTCGAAGAGCCCGTCCTCGCTCCAGTCCTCGGCCGCGACCATCGCGACCACCTGCTGGGCGAGCACGTCGAGGGGACGGGACGGCACCCGCAGGCGGTCGAGCTCACCGCGGCGCAACGCGTCGACGATGGCGGCGCACTCGACCAGGTCGTCGCGGGAGAGGGGGAAGAGGCGGCCTTTCGGCGTGCCGTGCACCGCGTGCCCGGATCGTCCCGTGCGTTGGAGGAAGGTGGAGATTGAGCGGGTCGAGCCGAGCTGGCAGACGAGGTCCACGTCGCCGATGTCGATGCCGAGCTCCAGCGAAGCCGTGGCCACGAGCGCCTTCAGGTCTCCCGCCTTCAGCCGCTGCTCGGCGCCGAGCCGGCGCTCGCGGGAAAGGCTGCCATGGTGGGAAGTAACGTTCTCCTCGCCGAGTGTCTCGGTGAGGGCGCGGGCGACCCGCTCCGCCATGCGGCGCGTGTTGACGAACACCAGCGTCGTGCGGTGCGCTTCGATCAGGGCGCAGAGGCGCCGGTACACCTCGGTCCAGACTTCTCCCGACATCACCGCTTCCAGCGGAGACTCCGGCAGCTCCAGCGCGACATCGCGCTCGCGCGAATGACCGGTGTCGACGATGGTGCAGGGCCGGGCCTGCCCCGCATCCGAGCCGGTCAGGAAGCTCGCGACCGTCTCGATGGGCCGCTGGGTAGCGGAGAGGCCGATCCGGGTGACGGGGCGGGCGGCGAGGGAGTCGAGACGCTCGAGGGAGAGCGCGAGATGGGCGCCGCGCTTGTTGCCGGCAACGGCGTGAATCTCGTCGACGATCACGGTCCCCACGCCCTCGAGCATGGCGCGGCCGCCCTTGCTGGTAAGAAGGATGTACAGCGACTCCGGCGTCGTCACCAGGATGTGCGGCGGCTGCCGGCGCATCGACTCGCGCGCGGCGCCCGGGGTGTCGCCGGTGCGCACCATCGCCCGGATCCCCGATTCCGGCTCACCGGCCGCGACGAGCCCGCGGTCGATGCCGGCGAGCGGCACCTCGAGGTTCTTGTGCACGTCGTTGCCGAGCGCCTTGAGCGGCGAGACGTAGACCACCCGGGTCTCGTCGGGGAGCGGCTTCCGGCGGCTCTCCCGGACCAGGGCGTCGATGGCGCCCAAGAAACCCGCGAGCGTCTTTCCGGAGCCGGTCGGCGCCGCGATGAGGGTGTGTTGACCGGCGCGAATAGCCTCCCACGCCCGCGTCTGACAGGGGGTCGGCGTGCCGAGGCTTCCCGTGAACCACGACTCGACGGCAGGATGGAATCGGTCCCGGGTCACGGACTCGGCCTCTCAGTCCCCGAGCCCGGCGTGCTCGCACACGATCTCGACGGACTTGACCAGCGCCTTCGCGGCCAGCGTCGCGTGCTCGACGTCGAGCTCGCCATCGGAGCGGAGCGTTCCCAGGCCCGGGGTCAGCAGCATGTTGCAATTGTAGATCGTGGCCGGCTCCACCCCCATCGCCTCGGTCGCGAGCAGGATGGGGTTGGTGTTCGCGTAGAGGTCCTCGAGGGTGAATATCGGAATGCCGCGCTCCCCGTTCTGCCAGGTCTGCTGGTAGTTCACCTCGAGCCCGCCCATGTGGTAGGACTTGCGCACGATGATCCGGTCGCGGAAGCGGCTCGGTCTCATCTCGCCGAAGGCTTCCACCATCACCTCGTGGTACTGGTCGATCGGCCTCGTGATGCGCCCGGGGTCGTCCTTGAGCACCCCGAGGAAGGCGCGCAGGCCCACGAGAGAGTCACGACCCGGGTCCGCGGCCGAGTGCACCGCCTTGCCGTGCGAGGACACCCCGCCGCGGCGCTCTCCGCCGAGGCCGAGCGCCTTGCGGATGTAGGACATCGCTTCGTCCTTCCCGATCATCAGGCCGGCGATCGGGGAGCGGCCCGCCTTGTCCATGCTGTAGACCACGACGTCGGCATGCACGTCGGCGGGTGCGTAGCCGACCACGGGGAGACAGCTCGCGGAATCGATCACGAAGGGCAGGTCGCACTCCACGGCGAATGCGCCCAGGGCCTCGAGAAAGCGCGGCGCGCCGTTCTCGCCGTGCACGCCGTTGCCGTAGCCCGGCGTGTCGTAGCCGATGGTCTGGAACCCGGCGAGGGTTGCGGCGTGGCGTGCGCTCACCTCGCGGATGCGCGCCATGGTGCCCTCGATGTCGTTGTGCAGCATCAGCGGAACCACGCTCTGCTTGATGCCGTGCACCTCGTAGGAGACGCCCGCACAGCGGACGAAGAGCGTGTCGACATTGGTGAGCGCCTTGGCCTCCATGCCGAGCTCTCCCGCGCTCACGCTGCGGTCGACCGCGATGTTCTTGTAGCGGGGCGGAAAGGCCCGGCCGTAGGCGGCGCCCCACTCGTAGTCCTCGCCGTAGGGCGTGAGCACCCGGCTGCGGTAGGCGTCGCCGCGCCGCATGAAGGGGGGCGCGAAGAGCGTCTCGTAGCTCACCCGCAGCGCCGCCTCGCAGGTGTTGGTCACCGCGCAGTCGCAGGCGTCGCCGTAGATTTCCTTGACGAGCATGCGGATGTCGTCCTCGACCCGCTTGACGGGCAGAATGGGCTCGCGGTTCGCGGCGACGACGGCATCGAGCACGTAGTCCGGCAGGGCGCCGGGGAGCGAGGAGGCGCCGGTGTAGAGGCCGAACCTGCCCGCCACCCTGTCGAGGCCGAGCCGCCGGCCTTCCCTCTCCGCATCGGCGACGATCTTCGGGAACCTCTCGAAGATCTCCTGGTACCACTGGCAGTTGAAACGCGGGGTCATGGATGAAACTCCTGTGCTCGGAGGCGCCGGGGAGAAGGCCGGCTCCGGAACCCGACTCTCGGGCGGCGCCGTGGCCATGCCGCTGCCGTGGGGGCGAGGCGTCAGTTCGGAGTCGGATCGAGATAGCGGTTGAGATGGTTCTCCAGTCGGGCGAAGCCCTTCTGTATGACTTGCACGATGCACCAGTAGATGGCTCCCGCCATGATCAGCGGAGTCATCGGATCGTAGGAGGTCGACACCGCCGCGTTGGCTACCGCGAGGAGATCCATCACCGTGATTGCTCCGAGCGCCGCGGTGCCCTTGGCGAACAGGATCACCTCGTTCATGTAGGCGGAGAGTCCGTAGCGTGCAGCCATCGGCAGCGTCATGAGAAAGAAGGTCTTCCGCCGCGAAAGTCCGAGGGAACGCGCGGCATCCGTAAGGCCGGGCGGCACGGCCTGGATGGCGCCCTTGACCACTTCGACGAGAAATCCGGCGTGGTTGAGCGTGAAGCCGATGACCGCGCAGTAGTAGGGGTCGAAGAACACGTTCCAGAGCACGGTGTGGCGGATGATTCCGACCGTGGCGAGGCCGTTGTAGATCATGTAGAGGAGGATGAGCGCCGGCACGCCCCGGAAGAACATCGAGAAGCACCACGCGAGGCTGCCGACGAGGGCATTCGGGGACAGGCGCCACACCGCGACGGGGACGGCCAGCAGCATTCCCGCCACCAGGCAGGGCAGCAGGACGGCGAGGGTGACCCCGGCTCCCCGCATCAGGGAGGGGAGAAGGCGCCAGGCGAGTTCGACGTCGAATCCCATCACTGCGCCTTCACGGGGAGCTGGCCACGGTAGGCCCAGCGCTCGAGGCGCCGGGCGGCCACCATCGTCGCGCTGCTGAAGATGATGTAGCCGAAGCCCGCGGCGAGATAGAACATGAAGGGTTGCTTGGTCACCGCGGCGGCGACGTCCGCAACGCGCACGAGATCGGTCAGGCCCACCATCGACACCAGCGCAGTTTCCTTGAGGAGGACCATCCAGATGTTGACGATGCCGGGGAGCGCGATGCGCCAGGCCTGGGGGATAAGTACCAGCCACCACATCGGCAGGGTACGCAGACCGATCGCGCGGGCGGCATCAACCTGGCCCGAGGGGATGTTGAGGATGGCGCCCCGGATGACCTCTCCCACGTAGGCGGCGTAGACGATACCGAGGGCCACAATGCCCGCGGCCAGGGGAGAGAAGTCCATTCGGGCTCCGGACAGCGCCCGGATGAGAACGGGTACGTTGTAGTACAGGAAGAAGACGACGAGGATGGACGGCACTCCCATGAACAGGGAGGCATAGAATCGCCACGCGCGGAAGAGCAACCGGTTGCGGGAGCGCGCGATGAAGCCGAGGGCGAGGCCGAGGACAAGGCTGAGCAGGAAGGAGAAGACCGCCAACTGCACGGTGATGAAGGCCCCGGCGAGCATCTCGTCGCCGTAGCCGGTGTCGTCGAAGCTCAGGAGCTCCATCAGGGCGAACCTCGTGCCCGCGTTACGCGAGCTGCCAGCCTCTCGAACCGCAACCCCGCGACCGGAGAGACACGGGGAGCCCGATTCGCGCGATACCGCACGAGTCCGTGGCCGGGGGCATCAGGGATGCTCCCGGCCACGGACTCGACGGGGCGTCAATCGCGGGTGGGTAAGGGCCCGATGTGTGCCCGGGCCGACCGCGCCCGCCCTACATGCACTTCGCTTCTTCTTCGAGAAGCTGGATGCTCAGGTACTTCTTGCGCAGCTCGGTGTAGGTGCAGTCCTCGATCAGGGACGCGAGAGCGGCGTCGACGCGCGCGACCAACTCCATCTCCCCCTTGGTGACCGCCCAGCTCATGCCGGCCTTCTCGCCCGCGGCCCAGAAATCAGGCTCGCTCAGCTTCCAGTCCGCGCCCTCCTCGGTGTCGATGAGGAGCGTGGTCCAGTTGATCTTGCCGCCGAAGACGCCGTCGATCCGCCCGGCCTTGAGGTCCAGCAGCATCTGATCGTTGTTCTCGAAGTAGACCGGCGTGGCGTCGGGCAGTTGCGTCTCGACGTACTTCGCGTGGGAGGAGCCCTTGTACACTCCCAGACGCATGCCGCTCATGGCGGCGTTGTCCCAGCCCTTGTCCCAGTCCTTCGGCACCACGAATCCCTCCGGGTTGAGGATGACGGGAATCGTGAACTCCGTCGCCTCGAGTCGTTCGGGAAGGGGGGTGAGCTGAGAGACAATCATGTCGATCTTCCCCGAGATCAGCGACGGCAGCAGAGCGCTGAAGTCCATGGTGACGATTTCGCATTCCGTCTCCATGCGTTCGCACATCGCCCGTGCGAGGTCCGGCTCGAGGCCCGAGAGAGTACCGTCGGTTCCCAGAATACTGAACGGTGGATAGGTGCCTTCATTGCCGAGCAGGAGCTTGTCGGCATGCGCAGGGGCGGCAATCCAGAGCGTCAGCAGGGTGGCCCAGAGGGCCCGCAACACGGTGAGAGGCATCGTGATTCCTCCTTGGTGCAGGGGGTGGTCGAATTGTCTCGTCTGTGGTTGGAGCTGCAGCAATGGGAGATTGGAGGATTGCCGCACAGATTCCGAAGACGTGTCAAGGATACACGCTACGGCGGCCGCACGCCGGGGCGGGTCGAAAGCGGTCGGCCGCGCGGCCGAAGCGAGCCGGTACTCCGGAATTGGAGACGGCTAGAATCGCCGCACTCCGCGAGTCCTGAGCGATATCGACATGGTTCGGCTCCGTCCCTTCAGCACGACGGCGAGAGAGTCCCCCGATGCCGTGGCACTGATCTGCGGGGAGCGTTCGTGGACCTACGGCGATCTCTGGCAGCGGGTGTCGTCGCTCGCGGCGGCGTTGCGAAACACCCTGTCGCTGGACCGGGGCGATCGGGTCACGATATTCACCCGGAACGGCGCGGCGCCGATCGAGATCTCGCTGGCGGCAGGGCTGGCGGGGATTCCGGCCATCGCGATCAACTATCGATCGACCTTCGACGAGCTCGAGTACATCGTCTCCGACGCCGGCGCGAAGGCGGTCTTCTTCGACGCCGAGTTTGCCTCGACGCTCGAGCGGGCGCGCCTGCCCGGGAGCGTCCATCGCATCCGGATTGGCGGCGGCAAGTCCGAAGAAGGCGGCTCGGCGGACTACGAATCGCTCTTCGGCGACCACCGGCCGCCGCCGGACCCGCATCCTGATTCGACGCTCGCCCTCATTCGGTACACGTCAGGGACCACCGGCCGTCCGAAGGCGGCGCGCCGCGACTACGATGCCGCGCAACGAGAGGCGCTCTACGCCACGTTGATCGAAGAGTTCGGCTACGGGGAGCACGACGTGCACCTGGTCGCGTGCCCCCTGTACCACAGCGCGCCGCCCACGTTCTCGAACATGGCTCATTGGGTCGGCGGCGCCATTGTCGTGATGCGCTCATTCGATGCCAGGCAGTGGCTTGAGGAGGTGCAGGAACACCGCGTCACGTCCGCGTTCATCGTGCCGACGGTCCTGCGGCGCCTGCTCGATCTCGGGCCTGAGACCCTCTCCCGCTACGACACGAGCAGCCTGCGCAGTGTCGTCATCGCCGCGGCGAAGTGCCCGGCGCAATGGAAGATCGAAGCGACCCGCGTGTTCGGCGACGTCTTCTACGAGTTCTACGGATCGACCGAGGCTTCGGTGAACACCATCGGCAAGCCCGTCGACTTTGCGCGCAATCCGGAAAGCTGCGGCGTCGCCTTCACCGGGAACGAGATCAGGATCCTCGACGATGAAGGCAGGCCTTGCCCGAGAGGCGACGACGGCGAGATTTGCGTGCGCAACGGATCGCTGATCAGCGAGTACGAGAACGCACCGGAGAAGACCCGGGAAGCGTTCACCGCGGACGGCTTCTACCGCACCGGCGACATCGGACACGTCGATGAAGAGGGCTACTACTACATCGTCGACCGCAAGAAGGACATGATCATCTCCGGCGGGGCCAACATCTACCCGGCCGAAATCGAAGCGGTGTTTCGTGAGCACCCGGCGGTCAGGGACGTCGGAGTCGTCGGCATTCCCGACGAGCACTGGGGAGAATCGATACAGGCGGTGCTGGTCATCGATGCCGGCGACGGGTGCGACGAAGAGTCGCTGCGCGCATTTGCCGAAGAGCGTCTGGCCGACTACAAGCGCCCGCGGGTCTACCGCTTCCTGGAGCACTTGCCGTACACGCCGGAAGGCAAGCTCCGGAAGCGGGATTTGCGTCAACCGCTTTCCGCCGGGCAGAGTGCGGACCGGGGCGCCGCTTCCCGGGCCTCGGGGTTGGAGGGAAAAGAATGAGCAAGGCGATCGAGGTGCTGCCGGGCTACCGGCCGGTGGCGACGGGAGAGCCGGGCGAAGAGGCCGTCCTCGCCTACGAGCGCGACGGCGTGGTCTGTCTGCGGGGCGCATTCGACGCGGAATGGGTGACGCTCGGCCGGCGGGCGGTGGCGGCGGCGCTTCGCACCCGGGCGCAGTCGCGCGAGCATGCCCGGCACCGCAAGGGAGACGAGGCCGGGGAGTTCTTCTTCGATACCTTCCTCTGGAAACGCCTTCCCTCCTTCCGCCGCTTCACCTTCGAGTCGCCGGCCTCGGCGCTCGCCCGGGGGGTCATGCGCTCGAGCTCGCTGCTGCTCTACTTCGACATGGCGATCGTGAAGGAGCCGGGCACCAGCGCGCGCACTCCCTGGCACTACGACGAGGCGTACTGGCCGGTGTCGGGCACGCAGGTCTGCAACGTCTGGATCGCGCTCGACCGGGTTCCCGTCGACACCGCCCTGCGATTCGTGCCCGGCTCCCACCGCTTCGAGGACGAGTACCGGGCGGTGGACTTCTTCACCGCGGACAGCAAGCGCGGTCAGACCCGGCCCGATCCGCCCCGATGGGATCTGATCGAAGGCGAGCACCGCGTGGCGTGTGCTCCGATGGAGCCCGGAGACTGCGCGATCATCAACCTGCGCACCCACCACAGCGCTCCCGGCAACCCGCAGCGGCGCAACCGCCGCCGGGTCATCTGCACCCACTGGTTCGGCGACGACGCGCGCTTCAACGACAAGCCCTGGGAGTGCGGCCCGAACGAGCGTGGCGAGGGGCTGGTGCACGGCGGGTCGCTGGAATGCGCCACCTTTCCCCGCGTGCACTAATGTGCTGGACCGCAAGTGGATAGGACTATGATTTTCCTTTGAATCAAACAAATGCGCGCGAAACAGCCCTCATGAAGTAGAGCTCAATTGCGGTCCAGCACCCTAACTTGAAGGTCGGAGCGACCACGGGCAGTCTCCGCTACCGGCGGGACGGCGAGGCAGGAGAACGAGGATGACGCGAAGGCCGAAGGTCGGACTGATGATGCCGCAGACCACGGGCATGCGCGGCCCGGGGACGCACCCCTGGCGCGAAGTGCGGGAGCTGGCCCGGCTCGCGGAGGACGTGGGCTTCGATTCGATCTGGGTGGTCGACCACTTCCTCTACCTGCTCGACGGCGAGGAGGCGGCTCGCGGAGCGTGGGAGGGCTGGTCGCTGCTCTCCGCGCTTGCCGCCTGCACGCACCGGGCCGAGCTCGGCACCCTCGTCCTCGGTATGGGCTTCCGCAACCCCGCGCTGCTCGCCAAGATGGCGGAGACGGTGGACGACATCAGCGAGGGCCGGCTCATCCTCGGGATCGGCGCCGGCTACCACGACTTCGAGTACCGGGCCTTCGGCTTTGCCACCGACCACAAGTTCGCCCGTTTCAGGGAGGGCATCGAGATCGTCAGCACCCTGCTGAAGAAGGGCGCGATCGACTTCGACGGCAAGTACTACCAGGCGAGGGAGTGCGAGCTCCGGCCCCGCGGGCCGCGAGCGGTGGGGCCGCCGATCCTGGTCGGCACCATCGGGCCGAAGACGATGCGGTTGACCGCGAAGTACGCGGACATGTGGAACGCCTACTACGACGACACCAAGAACCAGCCTTCGCGCGTCGCTCCCTACCGCGAGATGGTGGACGAGGCCTGCCGGGACACCGGCCGCGACCCCGCGACCCTGGAGCGCAGCGTCACCATGCTGGTGGCGGGTCCGGACGTCGACCCCTGGTGGTCACGCCTGCCTTCGGGCCGGGCGGACGCCATCGTTCCGTTCACCGGCGGGCCCGAAGCGCTGGCGGAGGAGCTCCTTGCCTACGCCCGCGAAGGCATCTCGCACGTTCAGATCTCCCTGGACCCGACGACCCCGGAGACCATCGAAGGGCTTGCCGGAGTCTTCGAGCATCTCGGACGCGCCGCTTCGTAGCCCGCGCGGGTGGCGCTTCGTCCCGGCGTGCGAGCGCAGCATGGACCGTGCAGCGAAGCAGGTAGCCGACACTACGTCGAAGCGGCTCGAGGGAGTACGGTCCGCCAACACGGGCAGATTGGCATCCGCCAGCCAGGAGACCGGTGAGATGTTGCGCCCTAGGTCGAGGAGTGGTCGCCGCCGTTGCGCCTCACCCACTTCCGGCCGTTCAGCATGGGCAGGACGAGGTTCTCCCGCTTCCAGACCAGGTAGAAGAGGATGGCGGCGACGTGCAGCGCGACGAGCGCCAGCACCACCTTGGCGAAGAGGTTGTGGTATCCCGTCATCAGCAGCACGGTGTCGGAAGATACCTCCGATGCCAGGGGCCCGGAGAAGAAGAGGCCGTCGTCCTCGGAGAAGAGGCCCGTCAGCGCCTGGGCGGTGAGCGCGAGCAGCATCGCGATGACGGAAAGGGCGCCGAGCGGGTTGTGTCCGGGGGTGCCGCTCGGCCGTCGGCGACCGACCTGCCGAAGGTAGTCCGGGAGGCCGCGCAGGCTGGCGAACAGGGTTCGGTGGCGGATCGGCGCGGGGCCGACGAAGCCCCACATGTAGCGGAAGATCAGCAGGCACCCGGTCAGGTATCCCAGGTAGATGTGCCACTGCATCACCGAGAAGGTGCGGAACTCGCCGAGACTCCAGCCGGCGATCACCGAAGCGGCGAGCGCCCAGTGCCACAGGCGGGTTACCGGATCCCAGACCGCCTCTCTGCGATAGCCCTCCACGTTCGCTTCACCGCCTCGGGTTCGCCGCGTCCGCCGCTTTGGCAGGGTGAGCACGGGAGCGCGGGCGCAGCGTTGCCGGCCACCGGGCCGGATGGCTCCGGCGCACTGAAGCTACATCTTGTCGGCGCGGAAGTCGTCGTGGCAGCCCTTGCACGCGTTGCCCACCGCTCCAATCTTCGAGCGCAGCGCGTCGAGCCCGTCGCCCGCCGCCGCCGCGAGCTGCGAGGAAGCCTCGATCAGCGCCTGGGCCTTCTCTCCCGCTTCCGGCCATGTGGACCAGAGCTCGGGGAGCGCGCGGGTCTTGCCTTCATACGCGTCGTTGCCGGAGCCGGCCGGCCACATCGCCGCCGCGTCAATTTTGACCACTGCGTCGAAGTTGGCCGCATAGGTCCTTGCCGCGTCCGCGTCGTACTCCATTGCGCCCTTCGCCATCTGGAAGAGAGGACCCACGTACCAGCTCTGGAGCGTCATCGCCGCGCGTCGGGCCTTGATCGCTTTCTCGTTGGGATCGTCGGCGGCGGAGGCGCCGAATGCGAGGGAAAGACCGAGGAGAACGAAGAGCCATCGAGACGCCGAGTGCATGGAAACCTCCCGGATCAGCACCTTGGAGTAACGTCGACGGCTGAGTCTAGCACGCGGCTCGAGGGTCCGGATGGCAGGCCCTCTGCCGCCCGGATCGACGACCGGGAAAGGTCTACGGAAAGGCCTGCGCCCCGAGCTTCAGGTTCGCTTCGACGGCGGCACCAGCACGAGCTTGCCGGTGAATCGCTTGGCGAGGAAGTCGCTCTGCGCGTCCGCGATGTCCTTCAGGGGGTAGGTCTTCGCCACCACGGGACGGACTTCGTCACGCGCGATGTAGGACACGAGGCGCTCGAACACGCCGTCCTCCTGGAAAGTGCATCCGATCAGGGTCAGGTCGCGGAGATAGAGGGTGCGGAGATCGAGCTCGACCAGGGGGCCGGCGATGGCGCCGGCGGTGACATAGCGTCCCCCGGATCGCAGCGCGTCGAGGAGCCCGGGCCAGCGCGGCCCCCCGACGAGATCCACGACCAGGTCCAGAGTGGCGCCGCCGACCGCGTCCGCCACTTCGGCATCCCGTTCGACGATCTCGTCCGCGCCGAGCGCACGCACTTCGTCGGCCTTGGCCGCGGCCGCCTGCGCGACGACGAAGGCGCCGCGTCGCTTGGCGAGCTGAATTGCCGCGCTGCCGACTCCTCCCGAGGCGCCGGTGACGAGCACGCGTTCGGAGCCGAGGGCGGCGCGCTGGAGCATGTTCTCGGCGGTCGACCACGCGCAGGGAATCGAGGCGAGCTCGACGTCGCTCCACGCGCACTCCACCGCCCAGGTCTCGCTCGCCGGGGCCCGTGCGTACTGCGCGAACGCGCCGTCGACCTCCGATCCCAGGGTGTCGCACTCGAAGGGGCGATATCCGCGGTAGTGACGAAGCAGGGCGGAGACGATGACCCGCTCGCCGATCCTCTCCGGGGGCACGCCGTCACCGACGGCGACGATGCGTCCGCAGCAGTCGGCGCCCTGGATGCGCGGGAAGCGCATGGGAGCCCCCGTCCAGCTCGCGTCCGCGGCGTCCACGGACGCGAGCCCTTGGGCGCCGCCGGAGCTGCTGTCGGCGCTCACCTTCTTCGAGTACCAGCCGATGCGGGTATTGATGTCGGTGTTGTTGACGCCGGCGGCCGCGACCCGGATCAGGACTTCACCGGCCCGGGGGCGAGGCACCGGCACGTCCTCCCGGTACTCGAGGCGATCGAGTCCGCCGTGTCCGGTGAGGAGCACCGCGCACATGCGATCCGGAATCCTCTCGTTCATGTCGTGTCCCGCCCTCCTGCGTGCTCGCCGCGTGTATCCGGGCGACCTCCGAGACCCGCCCTGGCGCGCCGCCATTCCGCCTCCAGCCGGCGCTCGAGCAGGGCGACTTCGCCGTCGTTCTCGATGACGACGTGGGCGCGATCGACACGCTCGCGGTCGGACATCTGAACGTCGATTCGACGCCGCACCTCCGCCTCGAGGGAGCCGTCGCGCTCCATGGCCCGGCGCAGCGCGGTGTCCGGGTCGCTCAGGATCACCCAGACCTCGTCCACGAGGTCCTCCCACCCCGCTTCCAGCAGCACCGCCGCCTCCAGCACCACGACGCCTTCGGGGTCGCAAGCGCGCAGGGCCGAGATCCGCTGCTGCGCCAGGCGCCGGATCTCCGGCCACACGATGCCGGTCAGGCGCTCGAGCGCGCGGCGGTCGCCGAAAGCGAGGCCGGCGAGCGCGCGGCGGTCGATGCGGCCGTCTTCGCTCGCGAGCTCCGCTCCGAATGCGGAGAGGATCGCGCGGTACGCGCGCGTGCCCGGCTCGTAGGCAAGGTGGCCGAGCCGGTCCGCATCGACGAGATGCCCTCCCAGGCGCTCCAGGCAGCGCGCCGCGGTCGACTTGCCGGAGGCGATCGATCCGGTGAGGCCGATGACCATCAACCCGTTCGCGGGTCGGAAGGGATCACGAGGAAGCGGGAACGCGCGCCGGCATCTCGTCTCCCCCGTGGGGGTCCGAGCGGCCGAGGCGGGGGTGCACGGTGCGAGAGAGCAGGCTCAGGCCCAGCATCAGCGCGCCGGTGGCCGCGAACACCGCGGGCAGCGCGGCGAAGGCGAGGAGCACGGAGAAGAAGGCCGGAGCGCAGATCTCGCCGCAGTCCCGGTAGGTCGAGTACACCGTGGTCATTTCGGTGCGCTCCCCGCGACGCACCAGCAGCATGAAGGGGAGGTTGGCCACGGCGTCGAGCGAGACCATGGCGAGGGTGGATGCGAGCAGCACGACGATGGCGAGCCAGGGCCACCCCGCGAGCAGGGATGCGCCTGCGGTGAGCACTCCCGACACGAAGAATCCCACGCGCAGGATTCTGCGGATTCCGAAACGCCGAACGACTCGTCCGAAGAGCGGGAGGAAGATCAGGAAACCGGAGCCGATGGAGATGAGCGCGCCGGCGAGGATCTTGCTGTACCCGGACTCGACCACGTAGATGGGCACGTACACGAAGAACATCACCCACCAGACGTAGCGCCCGACGGCGGCCACCCACGCGAAGACCAGGCGGGGTTGCCGGAAGAAGCGTGCGAAGTGTCGCACCGGGTTGGGGGAGCGCCCCTGGAAGACGGTGAGCGTCTCGGTGTCGCGCAGGCGCAGGCGCCAGAAGTAGGCGAGACACACGAGAGCGGAGACGCTGCTCAGCGCGTAGGCGGCCCGGATGTCCACCGCGTCGGCGAGCCACGCGCCGAGCGTGGGTCCGATCATCCAGGCCACGCCCGCGTACATGAGCCGGATCGGCTCGGCCCGCGTGTACTCGGTGCGGGATACGTGGTCGAGGATGTAGAGGCTGAGGCACACGGTCATGGTGATAACCGCGCCGATGCGCAGGATGAGGCCGAGGACGAGGAAGGGGAACGAGCCGGCCATCATGGAAAGGGTCGCTCCGGCCAGCATCAGCGCGCCGAGCGTGTACACCCATCGGCGGGCGAGCTTGCGCACCAGCCAGGGCACGGTGAGGGTCGCGGCGAGACCCGCAAAGCTCACCACGAGAAAGAGCACGCTGACGCTCTGGGCGTTCCCGAGCAGGCGCAGGGCCTCGATCGGAATCAGCGAGACGACGGTCGACCGGGCGAGACACTCCATCGCGAAGAGTCCCGCGAGCGACTCGGCGCCCGGCGCCTGAAAGCGCTGCAGCCAGACCGGCCGTCTGACGTCCATGGCTCAGTCGAGCGTTTCCGGAGGATTCGCCGGGTCCGTTGAAGGCGCGGCAAGGATATGACATTCGGGCGCGGCGAACACTACGTGATTTCCACGAATTCGCCGACGCGTCGCGTGGCCGCGGCGCCTTCCGCGCCGGGATCGGGTTTCGGGGACCGGGCGAGTCCGGGAAGCGCCGGCCCTCAGCCGCCGCGGGCCGCAAACTCCGCCGCGGCCGCCTCCACCGTCATGAACTCCGCCCCCTCCCGCGCCAGGATGTCGATGAGCTGCTCCAGCACCAGCATCCGGTGGCCGCGTCCCATGACCATCGGGTGGAAGGTGTAGGTCGCCACCCCCCACTCGTACTCCCGCGCCATGTAGCGATAGTCGGCGATCCAGTTCTCGAGCACCGCGCTTCCCGCCTTGAGACCCGGCAGGACCCCGTTGTCGCGGTGGGCGAACTCGAAGTGCGGATAGTCGTCGAGGCTCCAGCTCACCGGCATCTCGATGAGCGGGGTCTCCTCGCCGAACTCGACCGCCTCCTCGAGCGTGACGACATCGCCGGTGCGGGCGCGGTAGGGCAGGTAGTCATGCGCCATCATGCTGCTGTCGTAGACGAATCCCTCCGCGAGCAGCAGCTCGACGGTGTGCGGGCTCAGGTCCCAGGACGGCGAGCGGTATCCCCGTGCCCGGCGGCCCGACAGCGCTTCGATGGCCTCGTTCCCCCGTACGAGTCCCTCGTGCTCCTGTTGCCGGCTCAGCTTCGCCGGGGGCACGTGGGTCCACCCGTGGTGTCCCACCTCGTGTCCGGCGGACGCGACCCGCTCGCAGATCTCCGGGTAGGTCCCGATGGTGACGCCGGGAATGAACCACGACGCCGGGACGTCCCGGCTCTTCAGCAGGTCGAGGATGCGCAGCGCACCGACCGCCCCGAACTCCCCGCGGGAGATGGGGGTCGGCGTGGTCATGCCTCCGGCGATGAACCCCGACATGGCATCGAAATCGAAGCTCAGGCAGACGATGTGGCGGCTCATGGTGGTTGCTCCTCGAGTTCTTGCGCTTCCCGCCCGCGGGCGCCGGGCGGCTATCTCTCCCAGCCCGCGACCACCCTTGCGGGCCGGGCGCCGGACTCTCCTTCGGCGAGGACGGACAGGCGGGTGCCCACCTGCGTGTGCTCGATGTCCACCATCGCGAAGGCGACGACGCTCTCGAAGCGCGGCGACCACGCGGCGCTGGTGACGTAGCCCGCTTGCCGGCCCGCGGCGAACACCGGCCAGGTCGCGCGCAGCGCCGGCGCCGGCCCGCCTTCGATGTCGATCTTCGCGAGCTTCGCGGCGACGCCTTCCCGCGCGATGCGATCGAGCGCGCGCCGGGACAGGTGCTCCGCTTCCTTGCCAAGCTTCACGAAGCGATCGAGTCCGCACTCGAAGATGTTGTTGGCGAGCGTCATGTCGTTGCCGTAGGAGAGCAGGCCGGTCTCGATGCGCTCGATCAGGTTGGGGCAGCCGGCCCGGATCTGGTGCGCTTCTCCCGACTCCCAGATCGCGTCCCAGAGCGCGAGCCCCCTGCTCGAGTCCTGGAGGTAGAGCTCGAAGCCGCCCTGTCCGCTCCAGCCGGACCGCGCGATCACCACCGGCGCGCCCGCAATCCGGGTCTCGAAGAATCGAAAGAAGCGGAGCGTCCGCAGGTCCGTTTCGACGAGCGGCTGCAGCACCCGCTCCGCCCCGGGACCCTGGAGCGCGCAGATGTTGACGTCCGGCTCGAAGACTTCCACGTCGAGGCCGCGTCCGATCGCGAGGCCCTTCAGCCAGAGCAGCACGCCGGAGTCCGCGATGGAGATCCAGAAGCGGTCCTCGGCCAGGCGCAGGACCACCGGATCGTTGACGATGCCGCCCGTCTCGTCGCAGAGCGGAGCGTAGACGCATTGCCCGATCCGGCACGCGGACAGGTCTCGCGGGGTGGAGAGCTCCACCAGTCGAAGCGCGTCGGGGCCGCGCACCTCGACCTGGCGCTCGCACGCAACGTCCCAGAGCTGCACGTGCTCGCGGAGGTGCCAGTAGTCTTCTTCGGGGGAGCGAAAGAAGGTGGCGAGCGTCATCTGGTTGTAGACGGTGAACGCCCTGGCGCCCTGCGCCATGACCCGTGCCTCGTAGGGCGTCTCCCGGACCCGCCGGGAGAAGGAGATCAGTGGAGCCATGTCCGTTCTCCGGAGATCGAGGGCGCGCCCGCAAGGGGAGAGAAGCCAGGGGGAAGGGCAGTGGATTCCGCGATCCCCGGTCTCACTTCACCAGATCGGGCGCCCGCCGGTACAGGAGCGAGTCCGCGCTGATTCTCACCATGGTGCGGAGGCCGCGGTTCTGGGCGATGTAGGCGTCCATGTCACTCTCGTCGACGTAGCGACGGGTGATCCTCAGGATCTCCTCGTCGATTTCCGGGTCGTCTCCGGTCACCACTTCGGCGCGCCCCTTGATCGCCACCGCGCGCCGCGGAAAGGGCTCTTCCTGGACCGAGAATCCGACTCGCGGATCGCGGCGCAGGTTCTCCACCCAGATCCGCGAGCCCAGCGTCCAGACGTGCACGCGCCCGCCGTCCCACCGGTACCAGACCGGCACGAGATGGGGAATGCCGTCCGTCCCGTTCGTCCCGACCACCCCGGTCAGCCCCGGAACCTGGTCGAGCAGCCGTGTCGCGGCCTCGCTTCGGATCGTCACGCTTGCCTGTCCCGCCGGGGCGAAGGGGCCGGATTGTCGCACCGCGCCCCGCGGATTGGGTAGGGCCCGGGAGCGGGCGGCCGGCCGGCATGGCGACCCGGCCCGAGGAGATTGCGCTGCCCGGTCGATGGCGGGCACCATCGCGCCCTCGCCCTCGGGCGGCGATGCGAGAGCGGTGCCGCAACGAAACCTGAAGAGGCAGCGACAGCCATGAAGAGCAGGAAGGAGATCATCGGGGGCTCCCTCGTCATCGGGGGGCGCCGGCTCTCGCTGTCTCGGGCGGTGCGTGCCGGGGACCTCGTGTTCCTGACCGGCCAGGTTCCGATGCGAGACGGTGCGCCCATGACCACCGGGACCATCGAGGAGCAGACGCGGGTGACCATCGAGCTCATCGGGGAGACCCTGAAGGAGGCGGGCTGCACTTTCTCCGACGTGGTGAAGTCGATGGTGTGGCTCAAGTCGAGGGACGACTTCCCGGGGTTCAACGCGGTCTACGGCGAGTACTTCCCGGACGGGCCGCCCGCCCGATCCGCCCTGGTCAGCGACTTTCTCGTCGACGTCAGAGTCGAGATCGAGTGCATCGCCTACAAGCCCGACTGATGCCGGCCTGGCTGCGCGCGCCCTTCTCTCTCGCCCCGGCCGACCGCAAGGTGGTCGGGCTGGTCGGCCTGGGACATTTCACCAGCCACTTCTACTTCCTCGTGCTGCCCCCGCTCTTCCCGGTCCTCGCGGAGGCGTTCGAGGTCAGCTACACCCGGCTCGGATTCGCGCTGTCGGTGATGGCGGTCACGAGCGCGGTGGTGCAGACCCCGGTCGGATTCCTCGTCGACCGCTACGGTGCGCGACCCTTCCTGGTGGCGGGGCTGGTGTTGAGCGGCCTCAGCATCGTCGGAGTCGGGGTATTCGGCACCTACGAGGCGCTCCTCGTCCTGATGGTCCTCTTCGGCGTCGGCGACTCCGTGATCCACCCCTCCGACTACGCGATCCTCAACAAGCGAGTCGATCCCCGGCGCATGGGCCGGGCCTTCTCGGTGCACACCTTTGCCGGAAATCTCGGTTTCGCCGCCGCGCCGGTGACGGTCATCGCGCTCTCGGAGTGGTTCGGCTGGCGCGGGGCCCTCATCGCCTGCGGCGGCGCGGGCGTGGTGCTCGGCGGGCTGATGCACCTCAACCGGCACCTGCTCGGCGAAGAAGGCTCCGCCGCGCCCCGGGCGCAGGGGCGCTCGCTGTCGGGGGGCATCGCATTGCTGTTGAGCGCACCGATGCTGGTCGGCTTCGTCTTCTATGCCGCGATCGCCGTGACCGGAGCGGGGATGACCGGCTTCGGGATCACCGCGCTTCACCTTCACTTCGATCTGCCGCTCGCCGAGGCGGGCGTGGCGGTGAGCGCCTACCTGTTCGCCGCTCCGGTCGGGGTGCTGCTCTCGGGATGGATGAGCGACCGGACTTCGCGTCACCACGCCTTCGTCGTGGTGTGCTTCGGGGTCCTCGCCGCGGCCGCGCTCGGCATCGCCATCGCCACTCCTCCGCTGGTGGTCGTGGTGGCCCTGTTCGCGGTGGCCGGCTTCTTCATCGGCGCGGTGAACCCGGCCCGAGACATGCTCATTCGCTCCATGGTGGCGGTGGGAGAGACCGGGAAGGCGTTCGGGTTCGTCACCATCGGACTGAGCGCGGGCGCGGTGGTGGGGCCCTTGCTGTACGGGTGGATTCTCGACCAGGGCGAGCCGATCGCCATCTTCTGGGCGATCGGGGCGATGGCGCTCGTCACGATCGCGGTGGTGAGCGCGACGGCGCGGGTCCAGTCCCGGGTGCTCGCGGCGAGGGCGGCGGGGTGATTGCTCGACGATGACGAGTTCCCCATGATCGTCGGGTAGCGGGCAGGGCGGATCCGGAAGCGCGTGGTTTCGGCCATGCCGGGAGAGGCCGGCCGATGCGGCCGCGAAACGGCGAGACCCGGCCCCGGCGGCAACAGGCAGGAGAGGCACACATGTCGGAAGCTGCGGCGATTGAACTGAGGCCCATGCTGATTGGAGGCGACTGGGTCGAGAGCGCGAACGGCGAGAGCATCGAAGTCGAGAATCCGGGGCGCCGGAGCGCAATCGCGCGGGTTCCCCGCGGCGCCGCGGAGGACGTCGACCGGGCGGTTGCCGCGGCGGCGGCGGCCCTTCCCGGATGGCGCCGCCTCGCGGCCCGGGAGCGCGGCCGCATGCTGCTCGACATCGCGGCCGCGATCGAGGAGCGGGCGGACGAGCTCGGCCGGCTCATCGCGACGGAGACGGGGAACGCGCTTCGCACCCAGGCGAGACCGGAGGCGGGCCTCGCCGCCGACATCTTCCGCTACTTCGGTGGCCTCGCGGGCGAGATAAAGGGCGAGTGTCTGCCCCTGGGCGAGAACCTGCTCAGCTATTCCCGGCGCGAGCCGCTCGGGGTCGTGGGGGCGATCATTCCGTGGAACGCGCCGGTGGGTCTCGGGGCGATGAAGATCGCGCCGGCGCTGTGCACCGGCAACACGCTGGTGCTGAAGGCCGCGGAGGACGCGCCGCTCGGGGTGCTCATGATCGCGGAGATCTGTCAGCGCTTCCTGCCCCCCTCGGTGCTGAACGTGCTCACCGGCTACGGCGAGGAGGCGGGCGCGGCGCTCTCCCGGCATCCCGCGGTGCGCAAGCTCTCCTTCACCGGCTCGACCGAAGTGGGCAAGCTGATCATGCGCGAAGCTTCCGAGCGCCTGGTGCCGGTGTCGCTCGAGCTCGGCGGCAAGAGCCCGTCCATCGTCTACCCGGATGTCGGCTGTGAGGACTGGGTGGTGGACGGCATCGGCATGGCGATGCGCTTCACGCGCCAGAGCCAGTCCTGCACCGCGGGCTCGCGCCTCTTCCTCCACGAGGACATCTTCGATGCCTTCCTCGATCGGCTGGTGGAGAGGACCTCGTCGATCCGGATCGGGGACCCCCTCGACGAAGCGACGGACATGGGCGCGATCATCAACCGCACCCAGTTCGACAAGGTGTGCGGCTACGTGGAGGAAGGCCTCGGGCGCTCCGACGCCCGGCTCGTCATGGGCGGCCTGCCGCCCGCGAGCGGCCCCTTGAGCGAAGGCTACTACGCGGTCCCCACCGTCTTCGCCGATGCGTCGAACGACTGGCGCATGTCACGGGAGGAGATCTTCGGTCCGGTGCTGGTCGCGATCCGCTGGAACGACGAGGCGGAGGTGATCCGCATGGCCAACGACACCCACTACGGACTCGCGGCCTTCGTGTGGTCGCGCGACGTGACCCGGGCGCTACGCGCCGCGCACGCGGTCGAGGCGGGCTGGGTGCAGGTCAACCAGGGCATCGGCCAGATCCTCGGGCAGTCCTACGGAGGCGTGAAGCAGAGCGGCATCGGCCGGGAATGCTCGCTCGAGGGCATGCTCGACAGCTTCACCGCGCGCAAGAGCGTCACCGTCAACCTGGGCATTCCGGACGCTCCGGCCTCCTGACCGCTTCGCGCTCAGCCGCCGCCGTCGTCGAAGGGCGCCGCGTCCAGAAAGCGGTCCAGCACGTTGCGGGTGATTCGGGAGACGTTGTTGTCGTAGCGCCGGTGGAAGAGGGCGGAGCACCACCCGATGGAGCCGGTGGAGAACACCGCGCCGCCGTTCGGCGTCTCGAAGAACACCATGTCCGCGCGCACCGCGGGGTCGTCCAGGCCGCCGATGGGAAGGTACATGTGCCCGACGTCCTCGTTGACGTGCAGGTAGGAGTCGGTGTGCTTCTCCGAGGACGCGAGGTTGAGCGCGTGCGGCGGGGTGCCGTAATGGCGATTGAAGGCGTCGAGCTCGATGCCGGCGGCGCCGCCGCCGATCAGTCCGAAGTTCCCGATGAGCTCCTCGGGGCCCACGCCCTCGAAGACGAAGGCGGCACGTGGGTCGAAGCTGTCGGAATTGCGCCGGTAGTACGATGAGAAGTCGAATCCCTGGGCGACGAAGCCGTTGCCGACCAGGTATTGGGGGGCGCCGCCGCAGCGCCACCACATGCCGCCGAGCTCGCCGGTGAAGGCCATGTAGTACTCGCCCGGCTCGGCGATCCAGGAGCGCGAGCCGTCCTCGGCCCGGCGCATCTCCATCGCCCCCGGCTTGTCGTCGCGGAAGGCGACCCGCCAGTAGAAGCCGTTGCCGCCCAGGTACATGAGGCGCCCTCCGCCCTGGGTATAGGCGTAGAGCGCGTTCCACATCGGAGTCGAGTAGTACTCGGGGTGGGTGCAGGTCATCACGCAGCGGTAGCGGCGCAGGCACTCCACGCCATCCGCGTGCATGTCCTCGTCGGTGAGCACGTCATAGGCGATGTCGTTGCTCTCCAGCCAGTCCACGAGGTGCATGTCGGCGGAGAGCTGCCAGAGGGAGCCGTGCTTGGGGCGGAAGTTGAGGATGGGGCGAAGCCGTGACGAGTAGCACACCCCGGTACCGTCGGCGTGGTGGTCGTACATCGAGTTGCCGAGCTCGGGACGCAGGTTGAGGTAGCGGTCTTCGGGGAAGATCTCGGCGAGGTGGTTGTAGTCGAGCTCGCCGTGCTCGTTCTCCATGCTGGAGCGCCAGTTCGCGTAGGCCATGTAGCTCGCGGTGGGCGCGATGAGCACGAGCGGAGCGCTCGCGCGCCCGCGGGGGGGACGCACGAAGAATGGGATGTGGTCCTCCTGGTCCCCGCTCGTGAGCTTCGCGGCGTAGAAGCCGCTGCGCGTGCCTTCCGGCACCACAAGCTCGAAATCGCTTTCCCACTCGCAGTCGTAGAGCGCGTCTTCGAGGAAGTGGACGGCGGCGTAGTGCTCGGGGGCGTGGCGGAAGTTCATCTCCTCGCCGGTCCAGCTCGAGCCGCGCACCGCCCGGATCGGAAGGTTGACGAGCTCCCCGTGGACGCGGTTCGGGGAGATGTCGACGATGTCGTCGCTGTCGATCTCGCGGGAGAAGTCGAGCGCCACGCAGAGCGCGGGGCGCAGCGCGGCGGGGAGAGGACCGTAGCGCAGGGTTTCGAGCTCCGCTTCGTCGAGCCGTCGCGACGCCACGACGGGGCGTTCCACCCGGCCGTTGAAGACGAGCTCGGGAATCGGACGCCCCCGGCGGCTGCGCTCCCGGGAATGGGCCGCGACGAGCAGGGGCGCATCGCAGGAGAGCGCCACTTCGCCCTCCAGGCGAGTCCGGGCGCTACCGGTGGACGTGTCGCGGGCATAGGATTCGAGGAGGCGCTGGCTGATCCGGACCTCGCCGCTTTCGGCGTCGCAGGTCGCCTGGACGAGGTACCACTCCTTCGCGATCAGGGGACGGCCGGTCGCGAGCTCCCGCATCCCGCCGTCGCCGTCGCCGAGCGCCAGCACCATGCCCTCCCGCGGGTCGCACCACAGGGCGAAGCCCGCTCCGGCCGCGGGGTCCGTCTTCGACAGCACGCAGGCGCGCCGCGCTTCGGGAAGGGTAGGGTAGACGGTCACCTGCAGGGAAAGGCTCTCCAGACCCTCGAAGACGCGGTGGTGCGGGACGATGCCGAAGGCGCCGGCGTGGACCGCCTGGCGCCGGCCGGCGTGCTCGCCGATTGCAGCCCCCGGCAGCGGCTCGTCCCGGTATCCGGGGCCGTCGGGCTGAGTGTCGCCGGACAGGAGCCGCACGAACTCCGCGCGGTAGCGGGAGATTTCCGGCTCGCAGCTCACCATGAAGCGGATGCGCTCGCCCGGAGCGACGCTGATTTCGTCCGCGTAACCGACGATCTTCTTGTCCATGTTGCGCGTCCCCTCCCTCAGTCGATGTCGAGCGTCTTGCCGGTGACCGCCTGCCAGCGCAGCTTGAAGACCGCCCACTCCGCCTCCGCGCGCGAGGTGAACACCTGGTCTTCGAGCAGCTCGACGTCGACTCCTCGCCGGCCCGAGAGACGGCCGAGCACCCACTCGCGGTGGGGAACCCGGGTGACGAGCACGTGGCGGCCGGGTACCTCGCACCAGCGCAGGCGGGTCACGACGCGCTGCAGCTCGGGGCGGTGCGGTCCGAAGGGATTGGCCTTGAACTCCCGCGCGAGGTCGGTCCGGGAGGCATCGACGGGATAGTGGGAGGGCATCGTGGTTCTCCACCGCACGGACTGCCCCACATCAGATATCACTCGTGAGCGCGCTGCAACCCACGCCCTTGCGGTCTGCCTCGATGGTGAGTCGCTGAGGCAGCCGCCGAGACAATGGACTCCCGCTTGCGCGGAATGACGGCCTCGACGTCGCTGACGTCATTCCCGTGGTGACAAGGGAATCTGCCCAAGGCGTTGATCGGGAAAGCTTCCGCTCACCCGGAACTCCACGCTTGCGTGGAGCCTCGCGCTCGCAGCGGCGGCGTCTAGTCCGGCGGGAATCGGTCCGGTCGGAAAACGCCGGGGAGACGTGAGCGATTGACCGTACCGATCCTGGCGCTATCCTCCCGACGCGCCCTCGGAGTCTCGATGGCCCGATTCGCCCGTCCCGCACCTGTCACCCACCGCCCCTCGGAGCCCAAGCCCCATGGATATCGGCATCACCATGTTTGCGACCGACTACAGCATCCGCATCGACGAGCTCGCCCGCGAGGCCGAGGCGCGCGGATTCGAGTCGCTCTTCGTGCCCGAGCACACCCACATTCCGGCCAGCCGCCGCAGCCCCTGGCCCGGCGGGGCCGAGCTGCCGCGCGACTACTGGCACACCCTCGATCCCTTCGTGGGTCTCGCCGCCGCGGCGGCGGTCACCACCCGGCTGCGCCTGGGCACCGGCATCGCGCTCCTCACCGAGCGCGACCCCATTCTCACCGCCAAGGAATCGGCAACGCTCGACCTCCTCTCCGACGGGCGCTTCGAGCTCGGCATCGGGGCGGGATGGAACGCGGAAGAGATGGAGAACCACGGCACCGTGTTCGCGGACCGCTTCCGGGTGATGATGGACCGGGCCCTCGCGATCAAGGCGATCTGGAGCGCGGACGAGCCCGAGTACCACGGGGACTTCGTCGACTTCGAGCCGATCTGGTCATGGCCGAAGCCGGTGCAGCGGCCGCACCCGCCGATCCTGCTCGGTGGCGAGAGCCGCCACAGCCTGCGGCGCATCGTCCGGCACCTCGACGGCTGGATGCCCCGGGCCCGCGGAGGCTTCGACGCGCCGGCGGAGATGGCGCGGCTGCGCCGCTTCGCCGAGGAAGCGGAACGCGACCCCGCTACCGTGAACGTCTCGGTGTTCGCCCCGCCCCCGGATGCGCAGACGATGGAGAGCTATCGCGAGGCGGGGGTGGACCGGGCGATTCTCGCTATGCCCTCCGAGGGACGCGACGAGGCGCTGGCCCGCCTCGATCGCCTGAGCGCGCTTCTCGGCTGAGCTCGGGCGCCGGCCTGTCCGCGTCCGTGCCCGAAGAAGGGGAAACGCCCGGAACGGCGCCTCAGTTGAGACGACGTTCCGGGACTGCGTAGTAGCCTTCCCGGAAGTCGCCGAAGAGCTCCGGTACCTGGGGATGATTGACCGGCCCGCTCGCGTCGCTGAGCAGGTTCTGCTCCGAGACGTAGGCGACGTAGGTGGTCGCCTCGTTCTCGGCGAGCAAGTGATAGAAGGGCTGGTCCTTTCGCGGGCGCACGTCCTCCGGAATGGAGAGCCACCACTCCTGTGAGCTCGAGAACTCGGGGTCCACGTCGAATATGACTCCGCGGAAGGGGTAGAGGCGGTGGCGTACCACTTCGCCGATCCGGAACTTTGCTTCTTGGCGGCTCATGGCGGTCATGATGGCGGTGGCGGGGGGGATTTCAAGGTCCCGGGAGAAGGGCCCCGGAATCCGCGCACGGCATCGCTTCCTCTCCCGCGGTCGCGGTGCCTGAAGCGCGCCGGCGGGACGACGGGCGGCAGCTCAGGCTTCCCGCGGAACATAGCAGAATCGGCGATTCCGCGTTTCCCTTCGCCCCGGGAAGGTTCGGCGACTCTCCCCCGGCGGCCGGCGCCTCAGCCCCTCGCTGCCGCTATCGCCTCGTCGAGGGCCGCGACGTAGATCCGGAGATCGCTTCCCACCGTCACGAGGTCGAACCCGGCGTCGATCATGGACTTCGCGTAGGACGGAGAGAGGCAGTGGATGCCGGCCCTGATGCCGGCGCGGTGGGCGGAGTCGCGGATGCGCTCGATGGCGGCGAGCACCGTCGGATCGTCGTGATCGAGCTTCGGGGTCCGGCCCATCGAGAGGGAGAGATCGCTCGGCCCGATGTAGACCCCGCTCAAATCGGGGGTCGACACGATGGCGTCGAGATTCTCGAGCGCCTCCGCGGTCTCGATCATCGCGAGCGTGACCACGCTCTCGTTCGCCCTGGTCCAGTACTGCGCGCCGTAGGCGAAGGCGGCGCGGGTCGGGCCGAAGCTGCGCACCCCGCGCGGCGCATAGCGGGTGTAGCGCACCAGGTTCTCGGCATCCTCGGGAGTGTTGATCATCGGGCAGACGATGCCGAGCGCGCCCGCGTCGAGCAGCTTCATGATGAGCCCGGGGTCCAGCCACGGCGCCCGCGCGAGCGGCGTCACGCCTGAGGCCGACATCGCCTGCAGCATCGTGAGGGCGCACTGGTAGTCGATGAGTCCGTGCTGGAGATCGACGGTCACGGAATCGAGGTCGGCCCGGGCGGTGAGCTCCGCGGTGACCGGGCTCGGCACCGCCAGCCATCCGTTGACGGCGGCCCTGCCGGCCGCCCAGGTGTCGAGGAGCCGCGTTTTCACTGTGCCTCTCCCACCCGGCGAGGCGCAGCGGCGCCCCGTCGTCGGTCGCCGTACGGGCGCCGCCCCTTCATCCGAACACGGAGATGTCGACCGCGGGCCTGAGCTCCGCGCAGACCGACAGCACTTCGTGGATGGGGCTCCGCTCGAATTCGTCGAAGAGCGACTCGTCCTGCACTTCGCCGCCGTCGGCCGCGGTGAATGCCTGCTGCTGGATGATGTAGTCGAAGCGGGGCGCCCACTTGCGCGCGCCGAGCCGCGCGGTGGTCGAGCAGTTGTCCACCATGAAGGACACGCCCTTGTAGTCCATGTAGGGGTTCAGGGAGTCGACCGCTTCGATGATCGACTCGTTCGCGATCTCCGAGTAGGGGTGCCCCCGCTCCCGGAGGAGATCGGCCTGCGCCATCATGGTCGCCATGTACACCGCCGCGGTCTCCGCGTGGATGGGCGCGTAGTTGCGCGAGGTGTCGGCGCGCACCCGGACGCCGGTCTGCCACATCTCGGTGCCGTCGATCTTGCCCATCGGGTACTCGCCGTGGCGCCGGGTGGCGTTGATCACGCTGCGCACCTCGTTGCCGCAGGCCACGTCGTCGTAGATCTCGGAGAGGATGTCCTTGGCGGGGTGGTAGGCCGCGCAGTAGGTCTTGCGGAAGGTGGCCTGCTCGGCCTCGCTCAGCTCTTCGTACACGGCCTTCAGGCCGCTGCGCGAGATCGTCTTGCTGATCGGCCCGGTGATGGACTGGGCGGAGTTGAGGAAGGCCTCGTCGTGCGACATGCCGTTGTCGACGAGACGCCGGTAGAGGCTCTCGGCGATGCCGTGCACCGCGCCGAGCAGGATCCCGCGCTCCCCGAAGATGTCGGACTTGTACTCCGACTCGAGCGTGGTCATGAAGGTGCAGGGGGAGCCGAGCGCCACCGCCCAGCCGAGCGCGTAGTCGGTGGCGCGACCGTCGATGTCCTGCTCGACCGCGAAGCTGCAGTTGATGCCGGCGCCGTTGACCTCCTTGCCCTGCTCGTAGAGGCGGCGCACCGAGGGGCCCATGCCCTTGGGGCACACTCCGATCACGTTGACGTCGGCGGGGAAGTACTCGCCGATGCTCTGCAGGTGCGCGAGGAGGAACCCGTGCGAGAGGCCGAGCGTCTTGCCGGATCGCAGCGCGTCGAAGACCCGCCGGTAGTTCTCCGCCATCGCGGCGTCGGAGATGAGGAGCAGGGAGAGGTCGCTCTCGCGGATCACGTCGTACATCTCGCCGAGGGTGCCGTTCTCGCGGGTGAAGCCCGCGTCGGCCGCCTTCGCCATCGACGACGAGCCCTCGCGCAGCCCCACCTTTACCCGGATCGCGCTGCCCTCGAGGGAATCGCGCAGGTTCTGCGCCTGCGCCGGGCCCTGCGAGGACCAGCCGATCACGCCGATCTGCTCGATGCCCGCGAACGCATCGGGCAGGCGGCCGAAGAGATGGCGGCCGCCGTGAAGGATGGTCTCCTCGGTGTCTCCGAGGCGGATGGTCCTGGTCTCGAAGACCCTGGAAGTGAAGCTCGCACTCATGCTTGGTCAGGCTCAGTAGTACCCCTGGTAGGGGCGTTGGTGGGTGGCGCGCTGGAAGAGGTTGATGAGGGTCATGAAGTCGTAGACCGGCAGCCCCGTCGCCTCGTGCACCGCTCTTGCGTAGGGCGGCATGAGGGAGCACTCCAGCACGATGGCGCCGAGCCGCGGCGAGGAACCCCTAAGCGCCTTCGCCTCGGCGACCACCTCGTGCTCGATCACGTCGGTGTCCACCTCCTCGGCCGGGTCCTTGAATGCGGCGTTCCAGCGCGGATTGTCCTGCATGCCCCGGATCACCAGCTCCCGCTCGGGAGCGATGCCGGAGAGCTCGAGCACCTGGTTGCCGAGCGCGGCGGTGTTGGCGGTGAGCACGCCCAGGCTCTGGTCGCGCCCGAGGAAGGAGGAGACGAGGGGGAGCTGCAGGAGGCTCGACAGGAACACCGGCACGTCCACCGCCTCCGCCAGCAGATCCTGGAAATTGATGAAGAAGCCGCAGTCGCTGCTGATGCCCTTCACGCCCTGCGCTTCGAGCTCCCGCGCTGTCTCGATCACGGCGTCGTTGAGCTCCGGGTCGCCCACGAACACCCTGTCGGGCGTGGCTCCCGGCACGGTGCGGTAGAGCACCGGGTAGTCGTAGCTGGTGGCGTTGCCGACGTCGCCGGGCACGAAGGGCTGGCGCACGTCGAGGAGCAGGATGCCGACGCAGTAGCCGTAGGCGTCGGCGCGTGGTCTGGTCTGGTAGACGGGCATCCCGGAACCTCCTACATGAAGCCCTGGTAGCGTCGCGGGCGGGTGCCCGCCTGCAGGTAGTCGATGAGGGAGACGAAGTCGAAGACCGGCACTCCCACCGCCTGCTGCACCGCGGCGGCGTAGGGAGGCAGGAGGGAGCACTCGAGCAGAATCGCGCCGAGGTCGGGGTGCTCCTCCTTCATCGAGAGCGCCTTGGCCACCGTCTCCTGGTTGATGAGGTCGGTATCCATCGTGCCCTTGGGGTCGAGGATGGAAGAGTAGAACTCCGGCTCGTCCTGCATGCCGCGGATGACGATGGGATTCCGGGGCCGGATGCCCGCCCGCTCGAGGAAGTCCTCGGACAGGTTGGCGGAATCCGCGGTGAGGATGCCGATCGGGCGTCCGGGGCCGACGCTCCTCTCGATGAGGGGGAGCTGGAGCAGGCTCGACATCGCCACCGGCACGTCGACCGCGTCCGCCGCCGCCTGCTGGTACTGGAGCATGAAGCCGCAATCGCTGCTGATGCCGCGCACGCCCTGGCGGGCCAGCTCCTGCGCGGCGTCCGCGATTGCGCTGGCGAACTCCGGCGCGCCGTTGAGGCACACGTCGGTCTCGAGTCCGGAGACGATCCGGTACACCACCGGGTAGCGGTAGGTGCTGGCGTTGGCGACGTCTCCCGGAGGGAAGGGCATGCGCGCATCGAGGAGCAGGATGCCGATGCTCTGGCCGTAGCTCTCGGCGTTGCGGTTGGTTCGGTAGACGGGCATGTGGATCCTCCTCCCGGGCCGGGCCGGTGGCGGTGGCCGGCACGGGCTCGGCGTTGCGCCGGCCGGGTGCGGTGCGAAGCGGCAGGAATCTTGAGCGAAAGCGCGAAGCGGCGTCAAACCCGGGGCCGGCGCCGGCGGCCCCGGCCGGGCGCTCGGCGATGCGGGCGGCGTGCTCGCGCGCTCCGATGCGGGGCGGCCCCTGCGCTATGATCGCGGGCCGTAGGGCGCGGCGGCGGGCAGGCATGGAAGCGGCAGACGAGATCGACTGGCACCGCGGGATCTTCGAGGTCCTTCGGGCCCAGGGCTTCTCTCTCGCCGCGCACGTGCCGGACGCGGGACACGCGCCCCTCATCCGGATGTGCGAGGCCAGCGCGGAGGTGGACTGCGTCACCCTGACCACCGAAGAGGAAGGGGTGGGCATCGTGTGTGGAGCCTGGGCGGGAGGGCGCAAGGGGGTCCTGCTCATGCAGTCGAGCGGGGTGGGCAACTGCATCAATGCCCTGGCGCTTCCCGCCATCTGCCGCATCCCCTTCCTGACTCTCGTCACCATGCGCGGGGAGTGGGGGGAGTTCATCCCGTGGCAGCTCCCGATGGGCCAGGCGACCCCCGGCGTGCTCCGCGCGATGGGCATGCTGGTGCTGCGCGCGGAGCGACGCGAGGAAGCGGCGGCCACCGTCGACGCGGCGGCCGCGCTCGCCCACAACGGCCGCCAGTCCGTCGCGGTGCTGCTCTCGCAGAAGATGATCGGCGCCAAGGTCTTCGAGGCGGGATAGGTATCGTGCTGCGCCGCCGCCCGAGCATCGCCGCCCTGCTCGAAGATCGGCCCCCGGAGCTGCTCGCGGTCTCGGGTCTCGGTTCCTGCACCTGGGACCTGTGCGCCGCCGGCGACGACGCCCGCAACTTCTGCTTCGTCGGCGCGATGGGGCAGGCGGCGCCCTTCGCCCTCGGCCTCGCCATGGCGCAGCCGGAGCGACGGGTGGTGCTCTTCACCGGAGACGGTGAGCTGCTGATGTCGCTCGGGGTGCTCGCGACCATCGCGACCCGGGCGCCCCGCAACCTCGCCCTCGTGGTCCTCGACAACGAGTCCTACGTGGAGACCGGCGGCCAGCCCACCGCCACCGCCGGGCCCACGGACCTCGCCGCCATCGCGCGGGGAGCCGGCATCCCCGACGTGCGCAGCGTCACCGCATCGTCGGCGCTGCCGGAGCTTCGGGCGGCGCTGCGCGCGGCGGAGGGCCCCCTGTTCGCGGTGCTCAAGGTGGCGGTCGAGGAGCTGCCGCTCACGCTGCCGCATTCGCTGGACGGCGTGACCGCGATCAACCGCTTTCGTGATGCCGTGCTCTCCCCGGCCGGCTGAAGCGGCGGGACGCCCCGCGCCTGCCTCCCCGCCCGCCCCGGCGCCCGCGTTCCCCGCCGCCCGGCAATCCATGTAGTCTTGGCGCGGCTCCGATGCCGCCGGGAGGGCACATGTCCGAAGTCGACCCGATCACGGTCTCCGTTATCCAGCACCGGCTGAGCGGCATCGTCGAGGAGATGGGAGAGGCGATGCTGCGCACGTCCTTCTCGCAGATCCTCAACTCGAGCCGCGACTTCTCGACCGCGATCTGCGGCGCCACGGGACGCCTCGTGGCGCAGGCCGAGCACATCCCCGTGCACGTCGGCGCCCTGCCCTCGGCCACCGAGGCGGTGTGCGAGGCCTTCGGGGACGACGTGCACCCCGGAGACGTCTTTCTCCTCAATGACCCCTACCACGGCGGCAGCCACCTGCCGGACCTCACCGCCTTCGCCCCGGTGTTCCTGGACGGCCGGCTCGTGTTCTGGACGGTGAACCGCGCCCACCACTCCGACATCGGCGGCGCGACCCACGGGGCGTACAACGCCGCCGCCACCGAGATCTGGCAGGAAGGCCTGCGGGTGCCGCCGGTGCGTTTTCACGCGCGCGGCGAGCGGCGCGATGACCTGCTGCGCCTGCTCGAGGTGAACGTGCGCCATCCGCGCGACTTCAAGGGTGATCTCGCCGCCCAGATCGGCTCCGTGCACCTGGGCGAGCGGCGCCTGCACGAGCTGGCCCGGGAGTTCGAGGCGCCGGTGCTCGAGGCCGCGGTGGACCGGATTCTCGACGCCACCGAGCGCCAGGTGCGGGCGATCATCGCCCGGTGGGAGGACGGCACCTACCACGGCGAGGCGACGCTGGACGACGACGGGCGCGGCAACGACGACATCGTGGTACGCGCTACCGTGACCGTCCGCGGCAGCGATCTGGAGGTCGATCTGCGGGATTCCGACTCCGAGGTCGCTAGCTTCCTCAACTCCGCCTACGCCAACACGCGCTCCGCGGTGGCGATGGCGCTCTCCTTTCTCGTGGACCCCGAGATCGCCAAGAACGACGGCGCGATGCGCCCGGTGAGGATCCTGTTGCGCCCCGGCACGATCGTCTCTCCCAACCCCGGCGCCCCGGTGACGATGTCCACCTCCCACTGCGCGCAGGAGATCATCGAGGCGATGGTGACCGCGCTCTCCGCCGCCTGTCCGCAGCGCACCATGGCGGGGTGGGGCCGGCGCCTGCGCATCGCGATAAAGGGCCGGGATCCGCGCAACGGGCGAGCCTTCATCTGGCACATGTTCCACGCCCGTCCCGGCGCGGGCGCCTCCTCCGGCGGAGACGGCTGGCACAACTGCGGCGAGTGGCACTCCGCGGGCGGCCTCAAGTTCGGCTCGGTGGAGGTGGCCGAGGTGCGCTTCCCCCTCTTCTTCGCCCGTCACGAGTTCCGGCCCAACTCCGGAGGCGACGGCCGCTACGCGGGAGGGGCGGGGGTCGACCTCGAGTTCAAGCTCGAGACTGAAGAGCCCGCGGTGGCCAATACCGCGGGGGACGGCATTCGCCACGGCGCCTGCGGCATGCTGGGCGGGGAGAGCGGCTCGCCCCACCACTACCTGCTGCGTGAGCCCGGAGCGCGGGCCCAGGTCCTCGGCACCAAGCAGGAAGGAGTGCCGGTCGCCCCCGGCTCGACCTTCGAGGTGCACTCCGGCGGCGGCGGCGGCTGGGGAGACCCGGCGCTGCGCTCTCTCGACGCCCGCCGCCGCGACCGCCGCGACGGCATCGCGACACGGAGGACCGGTAGGGGTTGAGGCTCCGTAGGCCGCATGGCGACAAGATCGCAAGTGTTCTCGCGGACCTGAAGTCAGGGTCACCCGAGACCGCAGTGCAGATCTGCTACACCGGCTCGCCCGGAACGGCGTCCCGGCTTTCGAACCCGAGGCTGCGGTGCCGAGGGGCGCTGCGGGGAACGTCGTCATCGCCCTCCGATGTACGACCGCGCAACCTCTTCCCACACCTTCTCATTGAACTTCAAGGCACCGAGCACTTCCTCACCGCGCTCGTGGTAGCTGGCAAGCCCGTCTTCCTCGGAAAACTGGAAGACTAGTGCGTCCATGTCGTCCGCCGGCTTCCCCAGGCTTTCGGCCACACGGTCCTTCCACTTGGAGACCTCGGACCTGATCGAGTCCATTTGATTCTGGTCACCATGGAAGCCTCCAAGCATTAGCCAGACATACAATTGAATCGAATAACGGACAAGCTCGTCGCCGGACGCCGCCCTCTTCCAACTCAAGGGCCATCCACCACGCCCCCTTCTGAACTGATCAGAGGGCTTGACCAGGTTCCTCATGGGGAAGTAAAGCGAGCTTGCGATAACTGCACGTCCGAAGTGCCCGACGCCACCATTGCCGCTACCGGAGAACAACGAATAGAACAGGTAGACTGCAAGCATGCCACCGTAGTACGAGCCCGCATCAAGCGCCTTCACGAGGTAGCCGACTCTGTCCTCACCGGGCTTGAACTTGACGTTACTATTCCCCTGCTCTTCCTCCACCGCCACATTTTTCCGGATCTTCAGACAACTCCCCTGGACATCAACAATCTCGTACAACGAGTGCGTCGACTCGTCGTTCGAGATTACCAAGAAATCACCGGCTTTCACGTCCTGACCCGGCATCGTGAAGTCCGTAGCTCTAGTGGTGACTTGCAGGAACTCGTCCCCACTGCCCACACTGTCCGCATCGTCCGCATCGTCCGCATCGTCGGTATCAGTCGCATCGTCCAGGACCGTGGACGCAGCCGTCGCATCCTCCTGCACTAGGCGAACGTTTACCCTTCTCAAACGCGACTGCCACCAGACCGGAAGAAGCGAACTCGGCTCGGAGGACAGGGACGAAAACAAGGGATCCAACACCATGAGCTGCCCAAGATACTCACGGTATGTGAAGTGACCGACAAGGTCACTCTCCTTGATGATTTGGTCATCACGACTGAGCACGAGATGTTCTGGCTTGAGGGAGATAAAGGCGGTCAAACTATTGGACGACCGAATCTTGAGCATGATTCTGCGGGTCAATTCCATCATTGCATTGAGGAAGGATGCGGCTCGAAGCCATCGCTCAATCGTTCCATACTCTTGAAACGCCGGCAGGAGGACGCTTATTGCATCCCGTGATGGAGGAGACGAGTCGACCTCTGGTGGAGGCTTCTCCGCCGTCAGGGCATTCTTGCTCACACGACGGTAGTCCTGTGCACCAAGGTCCCGAACCAGTGCATCAATGGATGCTGATACGGCCGGCCATCCAGTCACACCTGGGTCCTCGACCTTGTGTTCGTCCTGTGTCTTGAGCTCTCGACGCTTCTCGCTCGCCTTCAACTCAAAATGCGCCCTGAAGAAACTGTCTTCCGGCTCGGACATCATGCATTTGAGCAAGAACGCCAACATTCCCGGGTGCAGATACCATCTGCCACCGCCACACACTCGTTGAAATATCGCCGAAATATCAGGTGCGACGGCCTGCCCGGACATCCAAGTAGGATAGACGTTGAGAATGGTCTGTCCAATGGCCTTGCTTCGGACGTCGTACTTCCTCAGGAGTTCGTAAAATCGTTCCGCGGACTCTCCGGCGGATATGATGTCGAAGAGCACTGCGCCTAGGCCAAAGAGATCCGTTCGCTCCGTGGGGTGTTTGACAAATGACGCCTGTGTGAGCCCGTCCGCGAGAGAAGGCAGCCTTGCGTCATGAAGACCGTCTGCGTCGGCTGCGCCGTGTGACTCAATTGTCATGTGAACTTCGGGCGTTCCCTCGTCATCCGCTCCGCTGCAGATCTCGAAGTCGATTATCTTAAACAACGTTCGTGAACTTGACCGGGGAAAGACCACGCGATCACCCGCGCGGATGTTGGTACGTAGGAACTTCGGATCCCGAGAAACGATCTTCACCGTACCGTCCTGCGATGCACAGCCGATAGATACCTCGGACACATCGCTGTGATCAATCTGCTCAATGGAGCGGTAGTGTTTGGTGCCAATGACAAGCGCGTCTACCGAGACCATTGCGCTCCCAGCAGCAATTGCATTCTCCTGATACAAAAATCCAAGGTCACCCAGCACAAACTCAGCGGTGCCCACATCATCTCGATAGTAGATGTTTGCCGGCTTGATGTCCTGATGTCGCAGTCCGGCGGCGTGGAGAACCCGCAGTCCTTGCGCAACTTGTGAAGTCACCGGCAGGGCGGAGCGTTCACGTTCTCGTAATGGAACCACCTTCAACTGATCATAGCCAGTTCGCCTTCTATCCGTGTCTTGGTCTGACAGCCGCCCGCCATGCTCCATTAGATCCTTAAGCGAGCAATCGAATCGGTTCATGACGTAGGCGTAGCGGGAAAACACCATGTCATATTTCTTGTACACGGATGCGTATTTTTGAAATTGTCGATCCTCGTTCAACTCGGTTGTGTAGGCTAGAGGCAGAACGAGATGCTTGTCGTAGATGTTAACAAGCTTGCGGATGCTTTCATCACTGGAACTCTGCAGCTCGTCGTAGATCAGCTCCTTTACTTTAAGTTCGTTTGTAGTTCTCAATGCCTTGTAGTCAATTACATCCTTGTCGCTCTTCTTTGTAGAAGCCTGATGTTCATAGATGACTTTCATCGCCAGCTTATTGTTGCCTCCATCAGCAGCGAAAACGCAGCCGAAGTTACCGTCGCCGAGCTTGCGAAGTATGTGTTCCCCCTCTGGACCGGACTGGGCTGTCTCCAGTTCAAATACCAGTTTGTTGCCAGTGGAGTCTGAGAACGTCATTCGTTTGTCTTTGACTTCTTTGCTCACTGTGACGTCTCCTTACCGGATGTGTCATTGTGTTCCGCGACGACGTAGAAGTGGGAGCGAATGCGGTACATGGCGGTGGCGCGGCGACTGGGACGTGCTACGCAGACGAGAACCGGGGGACCGAAGCGTCCGGCTGGAAAGACGCCGTCGTCACTTCCGAGGGGAAGCGTCTTCCTCGGTGCGGTGGGAAACACGCAGATGAGAAGACTGCCGCCGTTCCGGTAGTATAGTCCGCGGTCTCGGGAGGTCAAACGGGCAAGTCTGCTGTCGTAGCCCTTAAGGGAAAGTACGTCCGACGTGGGTTGCTCGCATCTGTGAAACACCCCTTCGGAGATGCTTGGTGCGCCGTGGCGAGTGAGGAAGGTTTCTGTGCAAAGTGTGACATTTCGGTCGGTGATGGCGCAACGTACTCGTCCTCCTTGTCTGAGAAAGTAGATTGGCACGGTGTTAATCGTAATCTTCTTCTCGTCGAAGACGAACGCTGGATTGAAGTTGAATGTGTTGCGCACGTCGAATAGTTGTCTTTCTACTATTCTTGGTCTGGCTGGTGGACGTTCTGTTGGCCGGAGAATGCTTTCGGGGGTATGTTCATGGGTGACGTGAAGTTGTAACGGAGGCGCTGCATGGGGTGGGTGTGCTGCAAGTCCGGTTGTCACTTGTTTGTTGACGTGTAGCTGAATCGAGAGATTGTCCGCGTTTATCAGTCCGATGTTCGTTCGAGCTCCTACTGAGCGGAACAGGCTTGCGTCGATGTATATGTCGGACGAATTCAGTCCGCTTGCGGAAAGCATTTGCTTTACTGCTTCAAGGATGTCCATGGAGGATACCTCGATGGTGGGACGTATTTGGATAGGAGTCCGCCATTGTGGCGCGTGTACTGTATGCAGTGGTGTACCAGGTGTTGTTACGTGCGGTCGTACTTCAGAAGGAACGGGTACGGCGTGGAGCTGTCGGTGTTCGATGTAAGTATTGACTTCTACGGTTGAACGGAGCTGGATGCGCGTGTATAGCGACAAGGGGCCGGTGTGATTGGTGATGCGCGATGTTGATTGTTGCTAGAGACTCATAGTGGTGATTTGCTGGGTGATTTGCTGAATACTGCTTTTTCACGCCCTCCTTCGGTGCATTTAGGACGGCTGACGCGGGTATGTCACGCATTGGGGGAGTTGTTCGGACGTTTGCACCCTTGCAGAAAAAGTGCCATGGGCCGTGCCCGTTCTTCTGCCGGGGTCTCAATGGAATGCCGAGGGTGAGGTGCGTGGCTGTTACACCGAGGGCGTCAACCATCAACGGGTGCGCGCGCGCTAGTTCGGTCACTCCGTTGAGCATCGTGTTCTGTTTGTTGATTGCCCGTCGTGCGAGGTACATGAGCGAAGGCGGATACGCCGCAAGTGGTTGCCACTGGTAAGGGCGTGACGATAGGTATAGCCTTGGACAGTCACCCGGAGAACGGCTCGCGCCGGCTGCAAGGCCGGCGGGTGTTGTGCGAGCTGTTAAGATAAGCCGGTTTGGCGATGCGGGGTATCCCCAAAGTTGGGGAGATGCGAGGTTTCGAAGAGGTTCGCGATCAGTTTCTGTTTGGTGTTGCGACGCCCGACGTGCTGTCGGCGGTGGCGGCCTCTGATTGGGAAACCCAAATGCCCATACCGACGGGATTGTGCGCAGTGTGCATTGGCTGCTCCAGCCCCATCCTGGATGGATTCTGACCGCACTCGAGCGAGACGCATCCTTGATCGCATTGGTGACGATCGCGATTTGCCGGTGCGAGTCTGTGCAAATGCTCCCACTCCGCTCGGCGTGAGTGCTGGTGAGCACGCCGGCGAACTCGCAGGTGAGCCGTTCGTAGATTTTGGGCTTCGGGGACCTGCGCGAAGACGAACGACGTCGGCGGGGGCTGGAGGACGCTTTCTCCTTCAGCGTCGAGCGCCCTCGGCGCCGGCCAGAGAGAGCACCAGGCGCACCAGCTCCCCCTGCCGCGAGAGGCCGTGCTTGGTGAACATGTGCTTTACGTGTGTGCGGATCGTGCTCTCCTTGCGATCGGTCGCCGCGGCAATCTCGCCCACGCTCATGCCACGGGCCAGCATCACTGCTACGCGGCTTTCCATTCTCGTGAGGTTCAGTGCCTCCGCAGCCACGGCCGGCTTTATACCCGTGTGGCCTTCCGGGTCGGCGACGATCGCGAGTGCCGCGACTGGCTGCGACCCGAAGTAGTCCGTCTGATGCCGCCCCATCGGAACTATATGCAGTACCTGGGACGGCCGGGCGTCCGAGCGTCTCAAGATCATCGAGCCTCCCTCACCCTGAGCGGTGAACCGTGGCAGGGCGCGGCTCAGAAGCCCCTGGAGGCCGGCGTCGTCCCCTGGCGTGCGTGCAAACAGGAACCCGCCCTCGTCGAATACACCGTCGCCGTCGCGCAGCACATTCTGGGCGCGGTCGTTTACCGCCACGATCCTCCCGTACGCGTCGAGGTGCATGACGCCCAACCCGGTTGCGTCGAGCAGCTCCGTCAGTGTTGCGTTCCGGGCGCCGGCGCGGGCAAGCGCCTGCTGGACGCGTACGGTCTGACGGATATGGGGCAGGAGACGCCGGATCAGATCGAGCTGCGTGGACGACCAGCCTTTCCCACCCACCGGGTCGTGGACGCACCAGACGATGCGCGAGCGGTTGGGCCCGTCCAGGCGCACATGGACGCTGTCCTCGCAGTGGCCGCGGATCAGCAATTCGTTGTATGTAGCGGAGGTCTTCCGCTCCTCCGCGCTCAGGAGATCGGTCATGTGAAAGAGCTGGCTGTCGGGAGCATGCCGCAAGCGGGGGGCCCGTTCGTCCAGCGGGTAGTAGACCTCGTAGTACTCGCGCTCCGCTTCCCGCTGGCGTTGGCCACGAAAGTAGATCCACGCAAAGTGAATTCGGACTTCCTCCGCGGAGTCTCCTTCTCCGAACACCATGGAGCTGCCGTGCGTACGGAGCGCTTCGTCGATCAGAGCGGAGGCGCTCGACCAGCGAGTGTGGTCGAACGCCACCTCGTGCAATGAGTCGAGGATGCGCTCGAACGCATCGCGCTCGCTCATGACCATGCCTTCTCGAGCGGGCGCTCGGTGTACCCAAATCCCATGGTCCGCGGCAACCCGCGCCCTCCCATGTTGCCGAAACTTGCCACCGACCCCGGGTGTCGGTGGGTCAGTCCCTGACACATCGCAGCGCCAGTGATTCAAGACCCCGAATCACGATGCCCATGCGGAAGCGCGGGCGCCCGCCAAGCAGGCTGATCTGCGAGTACCGTTCGAGCAGCATTTCCAGAACGATCCGGCCCTCCAGGCGCGCGAGTGCGGCGCCGAGACAATGGTGGATGCCGCGCCCGAACGCCAGGTGCGCGCCCTGGTTGCGTCCGACATCGAGTCGGTCCGGATCCTCGAATGCATCCGGGTCCCGGTTGGCGGCGCCGAGAAACAGGACGACGTTGTCACGCTTGCGCAACGGGCTTCCGCTCACCTCGCAGTCTGTGAGCACTCGCCGGACATCGGCCTGCGCCGGCGAGTCGAAACGCAACAGCTCCTCAACTGCCCTCGGGATCATGCCGGGATCGTTCCTGAGCCGCTGAAGCTCGTCGGGATGACGCAACAGGGCCAGCACGCCGTTCCCGATGAGATTGGCGGTGGTCTCGTAGCCGGCGAGGAGAAGCAGGCGCAGCATGTTCAGCGTCTCGCGCTCGCTCAGGCGTTCGCCCTCTTCGTGCGCCGACGACAGCGCGCTCACGATGTCGTCCCTCGGCGCCGCCCGGCGCCGCTCGATGAGCGGGCGGAAGTAGGCGTCGAACTCCAGGGAGACCGCTTTGCCGGCTTCGCGTTCGCGCGGGGTAATCGTCGGCTCCAGCAAACGCGCGCGCCGGGCCGACCAGACCATGAACCGGTCCCTGTCCCGCGGCGGCACGCCCAGCATCTCGGCGATCACCATTGCCGGCAAGGGCCGGGCCACCGCCTGCATCAGATCGAAGCCGGCCGGGTCGGCGATGTCGTCGAGCAACGAGCCGAGAATGGCGCGGATGCGCGGCTCCAGGGCGTTGACCGCACGCCGGGTGAACGCCTTGTTCACGAGTGCCCTGAGCCGAGCGTGGTCGGGCGGGTCGAGAATCAGCAGGCTGAACTCGTGTGCCGGGGGCAGCGCGGCGCGCTGCCGGGGCGAGAGGGCGCCCTTGCGCGGGTCATTGCTGAAGAGCCGGTGGTCGCGCAGGATGAAATCCACGTCGGCGTGACGCGTGAACAGCCAGGCGTTCAGCAGCCGGCTGTGATGAACCGGAGCGCGCTCGCGCAGCGCTGCGTAGACGGGATAGGGGTCCTGAACGGTGCGCGCCGAGAAGGGGTTGTAGCTCACCCCGTTGCGCCAGCGCTCGCGCAGGGCAATCGCGCCCGCTCCCGCGGAGCGTATCGTTTCTCCGACCGACTTCACCATCGCAACCAGCGACGTGCGTCCTCCGTTGCTTCCGAAACGCCGCGATGCAGTCGTGCCTACCGATGTCGCCAGGCCCGTTCCCGGCAGCGCCGATGTGCGACGAAAGCCAAGCTGGTCACGCGCATCCGTGCCTCCGATGTATTGGCGAGCATAAGCCGCTTTCGCGCCTTCGCCCATCCCCAACGTTGGGGAGAAAGTGGCACGGTCCTCGAATCTGCCCGATGTCGGGAACGGACGCGCGTACTGGTGTGATCACATTGGTTGTCTCGTTTCTCCGGTTGGGCTTCTCCGCTTCCCTTTCACGAGTCCTGGTTCTCCCACAACGGTCCGTGGACGAGCTGAACGCGCGCCGGCAGCGGTTCTTGGGTGGGAACCATTGGTCGGCCGGACGGACGAGGAGCACTGGGCTCGTTGTGGAGACGACAGTGACGATGGCCGGTCCGGTTGCTACATTGACCGGCCCCCGCCAAGGGCTGCCAGCGAGGCGTACAGGCACGCCGTGGGGATGTCGCATGGGTGTCGGAAGGGGCATCGCGAGCACGGCGGAGTTTGTGGAAATCAGGTGGTGTGGCGAGCGACAGGAAGGCGGCGGCGGGGACAGGGCTCGCAATCCTGGTGCTTGTGCAATCCTTGCGGGAGCGCAATCAATCGCGGGAATCCTGACCTTGGACGCAAGATGTAACTAAATGACAAATAAGGAAAAAAGAGAATTCGCGGAAACCCGATTCCGGATTGGAGTGGACGTCGGCGGCACCTTCACCGATGTCATCGCGGTGGACGGTGAGGGAACGGTTACCTTCGTCAAGGCGGCGAGCACGCCGGAGGACCAGTCGGTCGGGGTGATGAACGCGTTGTCGCTCCTGGCGGAGCGCCTGGGGCTCGAGCTCGAGGAGCTGCTGTCGCGCACGGAGCGCATCATGCACGGCATGACGGTCGCCACGAACGCCCTGCTCGAGCGCAAGGGGGCCCGGGTGGGGCTGCTGACGACGGAAGGGCACCGGGACGTGCTCGAGATGCGCGAAGGCCTGAAGCCCGAACGCTACGACCTGCGCCTTCCGCGTCCGGAGCCGCTGGTGCCGCGGCACCAGCGCCTCGGCGTGCGGGAACGGATCCGCGCGGACGGGAGCATCGAGGTGCCGCTCGACGAGGTGTCGCTCGCCCGCGCGGTGCGCGCGCTGGTGAAGGCGAAGGTCCGCTCCGTCGCGGTGTGCTATCTGCATGCCTGGCGGGACGACGTCCACGAGCGCCGCACCCGGGAGATGCTGGCCGATGCCCTGCCGGGGGTCTACGTGAGTCTCTCTTCGCAGGTGCTGCCGCAGATCAAGGAGTACCAGAGGGTCTCCACCACCGTGGTCTACGCCTATGTCGGCCCGATGATTCGCGGCTACCTGGAGGGGCTGGAGCAGGGGCTGGCGGAAGCCGGCTACCGGGGTCCCCTGCTCGTCATGCTCTCGCACGGCGGGGTCGCCCCGGTGGAGGAGGCGGTGCGCATCGCCGCTGCCACCGTGTTGTCGGGGCCGGCCGGAGGCGTCGCGGGCGCGCGCCGGGTGGCGACGATGCAGGAGGCGCCGAACCTGATTCCCTTCGACATGGGCGGCACTTCGACGGACATCTCCCTCATCGCGGACGGCGAGGCAACGCTCTCCGGGGAACGCCCGATCGCCAACGAGCGCATCGCGCTCCCGAGCCTCGACATCATCACCCTCGGGGCGGGCGGCGGCTCCATCGCGAGAGTCGAGGAGGGCGGCCTCCTCAAGGTTGGACCCCAGAGCGCGGGCGCGGTGCCGGGGCCGGCCTGCTACGGGCAGGGCGGCGAGGCGGCAACGGTTACCGACGCGAGCGTGGCGCTCGGCTACCTCGATCCCGACAACTTCCTCGGGGGCGGCGCCCGCCTGGATCGGGGCGCGGCGGAAAGGGTGATGGCGCGCCTCGGCGCGGCGCTCGGAATCGACCCGCTCCAGGCGGCCGAGGGTGTCCACCGGGTGGTCAACACCCAGATGGCGGAGGGCATCCGGCTCGCCACGGTGCGCCGGGGGGTGGATCCGCGCCGGTTCGGCCTGCTCGGATTCGGCGGAGCGGCGGGGCTGCACGCCACCGCGCTCGCCCGCACGCTCGGGCTCGAGCGGGTGCTGCTGCCGCGGATTGCATCGGTCCTGTCGGCGTGGGGCATGCTCGCGACCGAGCTGCGCTCGGAGGCGGTGCACTCCCACGTGGGCGAGACCGACCGCCTCGACGCGGGCACGGTGCGCCGGCTCTTCCGGGAGCTCGAGGGCCGGGGCCGGGAACGCATGGCCGAGTGGTTCGACGGCGAGATCGCTTCGCGGCTCTCGGCCGAGATGCGCTACGGAGAACAGATATTCGAGATCGACGTGCCCTTCGCGGAGAGCGATCTCGACGCGCCGGACCTCCTCGCCCGCCTGAAGAGCGCCTTCGAGCGCCGGCACGAGCAGCTCTACACCTACAGCCTGGAAGACCAGGAGCCGGTGCTCGTCAACGCCCGGGTGGCGACGGTGGGACTGATGCCGGCGCCTCCGGCCGAGCCCTCCGCCGCCGGCCGGCCGGCCGCGGCGCCGCGCAGCACCCGCAGGATCTTTCTCGAAGGGTGGCGCCCGGCGCCCGTCTACGCCTTCGCCGATCTCGCGGCGGGACAGGTCCTCGAGGGGCCGGCCATCGTGGAGTCGGACACCACCACTGTGCTGCTGCGCGCCGGGGACCGGGCCACCACCACCGCGCAGCGCTGGCTGGACATCGCGGTGGGCGCCTGAGCGAAGGGGCCGGTGTCCTCCGCCTGCGATCCGATGGCGTTGCTCGCGGCCGACCGCGAGCGGGCGAAGGCGGATCGGGACCCCCTCGCCAATCTGTGCGTGCTCGCCACGGTCGACGGGGAGGGGGCGCCGGCGCTTCGCACGCTGGTGGTGCGGGGGGTCGATGCCCGGGCCGTGCAGGTGTTCATCAACCGCAACAGTCCGAAGTGGGCGGAGCTGCGCGCCTCGGGACGATTCGAGCTGCTCTGCTACTACCCGGGCCTGGGACTGCAGTACCGCTTGCGCGGCCGCGTCGCCGACCACGACCTCGACGCGGTGCGCGCAAGCTGGGTCCGCAAGCCCTACCGCACGAAGCTGGTCGACTGGTACTACGAGCACGAGCGACCCCAGAGCGCCCCGCTCGAGAGCCGCGAGGCGCTCGTCGCCGGGCACCGCCGCATGCAGGAACGCTATCCGGATCCGGAGTCGGTGCCGGTACCCGACGGCGTCCGGGGGCTCGATCTCGTCGTGGAGCGGGTGGAGCGTCTCGATCTCAACGCGCTTCCGGTGCACGAGCGCCGCGCCTTCTCGCGGGTGGACGGCGCCTGGGAGGAAGTCGCCCTGGTGCCCTGAAGCGATGGCGCTATCGGCGACGGATTCCCATGCGGCCCGCCTCGGGAGGGACTTCCAGGCGCCGGTGGGCCTCCCGGATCTCGGCAAGGGTCTCCTGCATGTCCGGGGCGAAAGGGGCCGACCGGGACTGCCGCAGGTCGACGTTGATGAAGAGCAGCTCGTTGGTGGCCGCGAGGTAGTGCTCGGTGCCGTGGTACATGCGATGGAGCTGGTGGATGCGCTTGGCGTCGAAGTCGAGCAGGAGGGAGGAGATGCGGAAGGGATCGCCTTCACGCATCTCCCGGTGGTACGTGACGTGGCTCTCGAGCGCGTAGGTGGAAGAGCCGGTGCGGGCCCGGTAGGGGTCGTCGAGGCCGAAGGCGTCCCAGAACGCGTCGGTTCCACGGTCGAAGGCCACCATGTAGTAGGCCAGGTTCAGGTGGCCGTTGTAGTCAATCCACTCGGGGAGCACGGCGCCGCGGCAGACGGTCGGCGCGCTCCGGCCGTCACCGAGGGGCAGTTCGGCGCGCTCGGGCATCTCGCGGCGCTCTCCGCTCAGAGCGCGAGGCCGGGCTCGGCGTCGCCGAGCTCCGGAATGGGGCCGGGATAGAAGGGCAAGCGGTCGACCCGCGGCGTCCATTCGCCGGATGTGCTCAGCGCCTCGACATGGGCGGCGATCTCGTCGAGGCGCGCGAACCACACCTTTCCCTTCTCGTGCATGTACTCGATGAGCTTCGCGATCGCGAGGCAGCGCGCGAGCCGGCCGCTGAGGAAGGGGTGCCACACCGCGATCCACAACCCTCCGCACTCCCACATCGCGTCGAACTCCGCCCGATAGACCTCCATCGCCTGGTCCGGCGCCTTGATGCTCATGAAGTAGTTGAAGTCCCGGGAGCTCATGAAGTGGGGCCAGTCGTCCAGCGCGTAGTGGCTGGGGAGCTCGACGAGGCGCCGGCCTTCCGGGCTCTCCAGCAGGTAGGGAACGTCGTCGCCCATCAGCGACGCGTCGTAACGGAAGTCCTGCGCGAGGAGGAGATCGAGAGTGTCCCGCGAGAACTTGTAGGAAGGCGCGCGGAAACCCTTCGGCCGCTCGCCGGTCATCGACACGATGACCTCCGTGGCGCGCTCGAGCCAGTAGCGCTCCTCGTCCCGATCGAGCTCGTTCGGCGCTTCGTGCAGGTAGCCGTGGTGCGCGATCTCGTGCCCGTTCGACGCGATGAGCTCGACCGCGGCCGGGTAGCGCTCCATGCACCACGCCGGAAGAAAGAAGGTCTGGCGCATCGAGAAGCGCGCGTACAGGTCGACGAGGCGCGGGATCGCGACCTCCGGGCCGTAGCGCAGAAAAGACGTGGCGGCCACCCGGGTGTCGGCGGAACGATGATGGGCAAGATGGAGAATGCTGTCGGCGTCCATGTCGAAGGTGAAGGCCACCGCGCAGCGCGCTCCGTCCGGCCAGGGGACGGGATTCCTGATCATGGGCGCTCCCTTTCGCTTTCCGGTGAATGTCGCATCGATGCTATCCGATCCCCACCGGCGCCTGGCGCGGCGGCGCCGACGAGGATGAGGCCGGCGGCCTTGCGCCCGGGAGCGTAGCCGGGCGCTTGTTGCCGGGCCCGGGGGCGGACGATACTCCGCCGCCGTCACCCGCGCGTCCCGTGCACGCCATTCCGGGTGAAGACCAAGGAACGCGGAACGATGATCAATCTCTACAGCGACACCCAGACCCGACCCACGCCCGAGATGCGCCGGGCAATCGCCGAAGCCCCGGTGGGCGACGAGCAGCATCATCGGGATCCCAGCGTGAACGCGCTGTGCGAAAGGGTGGCGGCGCTGCTCGGCAAGGAGGCCGCGGTCTTCCTGCCTTCGGGCACCATGTGCAACGAGATCGCGCTCCAGGTTCACTGCCGTCCCGGCGACGAGATCATCGCGGAGCGCACCTCGCACATCATCGTCCTGGAAGCGGGCGGTCCTGCCGCGTGGAGCGGCGCGTCGGTGTACCCGGTGGACGGCCGTGCCGGCGTCTACAGCGCCGCCCAGGCGCGCGCGGCGATCCGCCCCCGCAACCGCTACATGCCCCGCACCCGGCTGATCGCCGTGGAGCAGAGCGCCAATCTCGGCGGGGGCACGGTCTGGCCGGTGGAGGAGATCGACGCCCTCGCCGCGCTCGCGGCCGAGCACGGTCTCGGCATGCACATGGACGGCGCCCGTCTCCTCAATGCGGTGGTCGCGAGCGGGGTGGAGGCCCGGCGCTACGCGGCCCCCTTCGACAGCGTCTGGATCGATCTCAGCAAGGGGCTCGGGTGCCCGGTGGGCGCGGTGCTCGCCGGCAGCGCCGACTTCATCGAGGAGGCGTGGCGCATCAAGCAGCGCATGGGAGGCGCGATGCGCCAGGCCGGAGTCATCGCCGCGGCCGGCCTCTACGCGCTCGACCACCACGTCGACCGCCTTGCGGAAGACCACGAGAACGCCCGTCGCTTCGCCCGCGGGATCGCCGCCGTGCCCGCGCTCGAAGTCGAGCCCGAGAGGGTGGAGACCAACATCGTGCTCTTCCGTCTCTCGGATCCCGCGGCATCGTCAGCCGACTTCGCGGCGCGGCTCGAGGAACGCGGCCTGCGCGTCAGCGTCGTGGGCGAGATGCTGCGCGCGGTGACCCATCTCGACGTCTCGCGGGCCGACGTCGACGCCGCGGTCGCCATCCTCGGGGAGGTGGCGGCGGGCTGAGGCGCGAGCGTTGCGGGTGGACCCGCGGTGGGTGTAGTGTGCCGCTACGAGGGCGCGCGCGGATGCGCGGCGCAGTCGCGCGCCGTGAGTCCGGGTGAGGATGGGGATACCAGGCGCAAGCCGTTGCCGGTCGGGAGGCCTTCCCGCCCGCCCGCGGGCTCCCTCCGGGGTGGCGCGCGTGCCCGCTGCCCGGCGCCCCCGCGAACAACCGACACCAAGCCGGAATCCAGTGCCGTGAGGTGATGCCGCCATGCGACGCACATACACGTTCGACGAAGTCGCGCTCGTGCCGCAGTTCAACAACATTCCGTCGCGTACCGAGCCGAGCCTGCAGACCTGGCTGAGCCGCGATCGGCGCGTCGACATCCCCCTCGTCGCCTCCAACATGGACAGCGTGATCGGCGAGCAGCTCGCCGAGGTGCTGCTGGCCAACGGGACCCTGCCCATCTACCACCGATTCACTGACGACGCGGGCCAGAGCGCGTGGGTGCGCCGCTTCCGCGACCGGACCTTCATCTCCTGCGGCATGAAGGACATCGACGCGGTCCGAGCCCTGCTCGACCTCGGCGCGGTGGGGGTGTGCGTGGACATCGCCCACGGCCATTCCGACCAGATGATGCGTTTCGTCGAGCAGCTCAAGCAGTCCCACCCCGACAAGCAGGTGATCGCGGGCAACGTGTGCACCGCCATGGCCTACCATGACCTCGTCAATGCCGGTGCGGACGCGGTAAAGGTGGGTATCGGACCCGGCGCCGCCTGCACCACCCGCATCGTCACCGGCTTCGGCGTCCCGCAGTTCACCGCGGTGCGCGACTGCGCCGCGGTGGCCGAGAAGCTGCGCGTTCCGCTCATCGCGGACGGCGGCATCCGCGGCAGTCGCGACATCGTGCTCGCGCTCGCCGCCGGGGCGAGCACCGTGATGATCGGCAAGCTCTTCGCCCTGACCGAGGAGAGCGCTTCGGAGAAGCGCCCCATCGCCGCCAACGGGGGCGGCCTCGAGGCGAAGTACCGCGGCCAGGCGAGCAAGGACTTCCAGATCGACTTCTACGGCGGACTCAAGCGCAACACGGTGCCGGAGGGAACCGATTTCTGGGCTCCGGTAAGCGGCAGCGCCCAGGCCTGCATCGAGGAGCTCATGGGAGGGCTGCGGAGCGGCATGACCTACGCCGGGGCGCGCAACGTGAAGGAGCTGCAGCGCAAGGCGGAGTTCGTCGCGGTGAGCTCGGCCTACATCGCGGAGAGCCAGCCCCACGGCGCGCTCCCGGCCAACTGAGCCGGACCCCTCGTCTCCGGCGCATCGGGCTCGGCCGAGGCCGAGGAGCACTCGCCCGGCGGAGGGCTGCCCACGGGGAGCCGCGACGCAGCGCATACGCCGTCGCGGGCACCTATAATCAGCGCGATCTTTGAGTTCCGGCGCATGCCCTCTCCCATGCTGAGAACCACGCGGCTCCTCCGCAGCGGGCGCATGCTCGCGTTGCTCCTCGCGCTCGGCGGGGCGGCGCAAGTTCATGCGGCCGAAGGGCTCCTCTCCGAGCCTTCGCCGGGCGGAGGCCTGCTCTCGGGGCTCGAGAGGCTCGGGAACGACCTCTTCTCCGAGGAAGAGGAGACCTTTCTCCACCCCGACACGGCCTTCGTGGCCGACGCCTATGCGCGCTCGGAGCGCGATCTCAGGGTGCGTTTCGACATCGTGCCCGGGTACTACCTGTACCGGGAGCGCTTCATCTTCGCTCCCGCGCCGGGCGAGACCTTCCGTCTCGCGGCGCCGGCGCTCCCCCCGGGGGAGGTCAAGCACGACGAGTACTTCGGGGAGGTGGAGGTCTACTACGAGCAGGTGGAGGCGGCCCTCGCCGTGCAGTCGGCCGACGCCCTCGCGCGGGAGCTCCGTGTCGACGTGACCTACCAGGGCTGCGCGGACGCAGGCCTCTGCTACCCCCCGATCACCAAGACCCTCGCCTTCAACCTCGACTCCGCCCCGCCCGCCTCGGGCGCCGGCGCCACCGCCGCCTTCGACGACGCGGCCGGAGAAGGATTCCTGTCACAGCAGGACCGGGTCGCGCGCTCGCTCGCGACCGGCAGCCTTCCCGCCGTCGTGGCCCAGTTCGCGCTCTTCGGCCTGCTGCTCGCGTTCACTCCCTGCGTGCTGCCGATGGTGCCGATCCTGTCCGCGATCGTGGTCGGGGAGGGAAAGAAGGGGGCGGGCACGCCTCGGGCATTCGCCCTCTCTTTCGTCTACGTCCTCGCGATGGCCCTCACCTACAGCGGGGCCGGAGTGCTCGCGGGGCTCTCGGGCGCGGGGCTGCAGGCATTCTTCCAGCACCCCGCGGTCATCGTGACGTTCAGCGGGTTCTTCGTCCTCCTCGCCCTGTCGATGTTCGGCGTCTACCGCCTGCAGATGCCGGCGGCGTGGCAGAGCCGGCTCGCCGGGATCTCGGGCCGGCAACGCGGCGGGACCTGGCTGGGGGTCGCGGCGATGGGGGTGCTGTCGGCGCTCATCGTGGGGCCCTGCGTCGCGGCGCCGCTCGCCGGGGCGCTCATCTACATCGCCGGCACCGGCGACGCGCAGCTCGGCGGGGTGGCGCTCTTCTCGCTCGCGATGGGCATGGGGGTGCCCCTGCTCGTCGCCGGCACCTCCGCGGGACGTTTCGCTCCCAAGGCCGGCCCCTGGATGAGGGTGGTGGAACGGGTGTTCGGCGTGCTGCTTCTCGGCGTCGCCATCTACCTGCTGGAACGGGTGGTGGCGCCGTGGGTGTCGCTCCTGATGTGGGGGGCGCTGCTCATCGTGTGCTCCATCTACCTCGGCGCCTTCGATCGCATCGACATCGCCGCCCGGGGCTGGCGGCGCCTGGGTAAGGGGACCGGCCTCGCGATGGCAGTCTACGGCGCGCTCCTGGTGGTGGGCGCGGCAAGCGGAGGCAGCGACCCCTTCAATCCGCTGAAGGGCCTCGTGGCGGGGCCGGGAGCGCAGGCTCCCCTGGCCTTCAAGCCGGTCAAGGGACTGGACGGGCTCAACGCGGAGCTCGAGCACGCGGCGGCGAGCGGGCGGAGCGTGATGCTCGACTTCTACGCGGACTGGTGCGTGAGCTGCAAGGAGATGGAGCGCTACACCTTTCCCGACGAGGCGGTACGCCGCGCGCTCGCGGGCGCGGTGCTGCTCAAGGCGGACGTGACCGCCAACGACGAACGGGACCGTGCCCTGCTTTCTCACTTCGGGCTCTTCGGGCCGCCCGCGATCCTGTTCTTCGGGGCGGACGGCCGCGAGCGTCCCCGCTACCGCGTGATCGGATTCGTCGCCGCGGAGGGATTTCGGGAGGTGCTGGAGAGCGCCCTGGACCCGCCCGGCACGATGATCTCCGCGGCCGCACCGTCCCCCGTGGCCGCGCCCGGCGCACCCGCACCGGAACTCGAGCCCGCGGAGCGGCTCGGCCTGTGAAGTTCGGCATCATGGTGAGCGAGGGGCCGGCGCAGCGCCAGTCCGCGGAGTCCGCCTACCACTTCGCGCAGGCCGCGCTCGCGAAGGGCCACGAGGTGATCCGGGTGTTCTTCTACCACGACGGCGTTCACGTCGGCGCGCGCGCGAGCACCCCGCCGCAGGACGAGCGCAACATCGGGGCGCAGTGGTCCGCGCTCGCCGCGGAGCAGGGACTCGACCTCGTGGTCTGCGTCGCGGCCGCGGCGCGGCGCGGGGTGCTCGACGAGGAGGCCGGCCGGCGCCTGGACCAGGCCCCCGCTCCCGGCAGCCTCCTGCCCGGGTTCCGGGCGGCGGGGCTCGGCCAGCTCATCGAGAGCGGAATCGACGCCGACCGCCTGATCGTGTTCTGAGGCGCGGCGCCGCCGCCCCCCGTCATGGCCACTCCCGCGAGAAAGCGATTCCTGTGGATGAGCCGCCGCGCGCCCCACGGCAGCGTCCAGGCCCAGGAGGGGCTGGACGCGTTGCTGATGGCGGTCGCCTTCGAGCAACCGGTGAGCGTGGTGTTTCTCGACGACGGGGTCTACCAGTTGAAGCGCGACCAGGACCCGGCGCGGATCGGGCGGAAGAACTTCTGCGCCGGCTTCCCGTCGCTCGGGATCTACGACGTTCACGACATCTACGCGGAGCGCGAGTCCCTGGCGTTGCGCGGGCTCCGGGAGGAGGACCTCCTGATGCCGGTTCGGGTCGTCGACTCCGCCGCCCTCGGCGCCCTGATGGAAGCGCACGACGTGGTAATGAGCTTTTGACCGGGCTCGGGAAAATGCGCTGCGGACGTGCCGGGCACGGGGGCTGAGCCAGGGTGGGAATGCTCCATCTCGTCAACCGCTCGCCCTTCGAGGAGCGCACGATAGACGCCTGCCTGCGGGTCGCGGCCCCGGGAAGCGCGGTCCTGCTCTACGAGGACGGGGTCTACGCGGGAGTGCGCGGCACCGGAGTCGCGGGACGGCTGGAGGCCGCGGCCCGCGAGATGCGCGTATGCGTGCTCGAAGAAGACCTCGCGGCCCGCGGCCTGCAGGACGCCGCCCTCGTCCCGGGCGTGCATCGGGTGGACTACGACGGCTTCGTCGAGCTCGCCATCGAGTACGATAGCGTGACCACATGGCGGTAGCGGAAGAATCGATGACCCTCACGGTGGAGGGGCGGGTCCTGGAGACCGACCCCGAGGGATACCTGCGCCGGCTCGAGGACTGGGACGAGGACGTGGCCCGCGCGATGGCGCGAGCCGACGACATCGAGCTCGACGAGAACCACTGGGAAGTGCTCCAATTCCTGAAGGAGTACTACGAGCAGTACCAGCTCGCCCCGCCGGTGCGGGTCCTCACCCGGGCGATCGCGAAGCGCCTCGGCCGGGACAAGGGCAGTAGCCGCTACCTGTACCGCCTCTTTCCCGACGGACCGGCCAAGCAGGCCTGCCGCTACGCGGGGCTGCCCAAGCCGACCAACTGCATCTGAGGGCGTCCCGGCCCGGTGGTGCATAATCGCCTCTCGCCCGCCTCCGCCGCCGCGAGAGCGATTGCGTCCATGAAGTACTACGAAGACGTCCTGGGCCTGGTGGGCCGCACCCCGCTGGTACGCCTGAACCGGCTCGTCGACGATTCCATGGCCACGGTGCTGGTCAAGATGGAGCAGCTCAACCCGGGGGGCTCGGTCAAGGACCGCATGGCGGTCAACATGGTCGAGCGCGCGGAGGAAGAGGGCCTCCTGGAGCCCGGCGGCACCCTGGTCGAGAGCACTTCCGGCAACACCGGGCTCGGCCTCGCGATGACCGCGGCGGTGAAGGGCTATCGCTGCATATTCACGATGCCGGACAAGATGAGCGCGGAGAAGATCGACATGCTCAAGGCGTACGGGGCGGAGGTCATCGTCACCAAGACGGACCTGCCCCACGATCATCCCGAGAGCTACGTCGAGGTCGCCAAGCGCATCGCCCGCGAGACGCCGAAAGGCTTCTACACCGACCAGTACTACAACATGCGCAATCCGGAGGCGCATTACCTGACCACCGGTCCCGAGATCTGGGAAGACACCGGGGGGCAGCTCGACTGCCTGGTGGGCGGCATAGGTACCGGCGGAACGATCTCCGGGGCCGGCAAGTACCTGAAGGAGAAGGCGGCGGAAGCGGGGCGCGCGCTTCGCATCGTCTGCCCGGACCCGGAAGGCAGCATCTATCGCGACCTCTACTACACCGGAGTCGAGCCCGTGCCCAGCGTCTACCGGGTCGAGGGGATCGGTCACGACTTCATGGTGGGGACGCTGGACTTCTCGGTAATCGACGAGGTCCGCAATGTCACCGACCGCGACTCCTTCCTCACCGCCCGGCGACTCGCCCGCGAGGAGGGGATCTTCTGCGGGGGCTCGACCGGGACCGCGGTCTTCGGCGGACTCGAGGTCGCGCGGGAACTCGGGCCGGGCAAGCTGGTGGTGGTCATCCTGTGCGACTCCGGCGATCGCTATCTCAGCAGGTGCTACAACGACGCCTGGATGAAGGACATGGGCTTCATCGGCCCGGCCCAGCGCCTCGGCACCGTGCGTGAGGTGCTCGAGTTCAAGGGCGGCGACGTCGAGTTCGCGGGCCCCGGCGAGACGCTCGCGCACGTGGCCAAGCGCATGTCCGAGCTCGGCATCTCGCAGATGCCGGTGGAGCGCGCCGACGCCGGCCACCTGATGATCGTGCACGAGCTCGACCTCCTGCAGGGCCTGGTCAACGGCCATTGCACCCCGAGCGACACCGTGGACGCCGCCGCCAAGCCGCTCGAGGGCCAGGTCGCGCTCGACGATCCTCTGACCCGCGTGCAGGACGTGTTCGACGAGCACAACGTCGCGATGGTGGTGAAGGAAGGCGACGTCGTCGGCGTCATCAGCAAGATAGACGTCGTCGAGTTCCTGGCGGCGCGGCAGTAGACGTTTCTCCCGGCCGCCGCTCCTCGCGAAGCGCCGCGGGCGGATTGGGGCGGCGAATCCGGTATGGGGTGGCGCTCAGGCCTGGCTGCGGCGGAAGCGCGTGACCTGCCGGCGGGTGGGGATTGCGGGCTGGGCGCCCTCGCGGGTGACGGAGAGGGCGGCGGCGGCGTTGGCTTCCGCGAGGGACTTGGGCAATGAGAGACCGCGAGCGAGGCCGCTCGCGAGGTAGCCGACGAAGGTGTCTCCGGAGCCGGTCGCGTCGAGCACCTTTACCTTCACGCCGGCCAGGTGGCCGGAGCTTCCCTTGGAGCGGTACGCGATGCCGCGTGGGCCGAGGGTGACCACCGTTCTCGGATAGCCCCGGGACTCCAGTGCAAGCATTGCCGCGTCCACTCCGGCATCGGAGCTTCCCGCGAGCAGCAGTGCTTCACCCTCGTTCACGACCAGGATGTCGACGAGCGAGGCGAAGCGCTCCGGGAGGGGGCGGGCCGGGGCGGCATTGAGTAACGTGGTGGCGCCCGCCTCCCGGCCTCGCTTCAGCGCCTCTTCGACGGTGTCGAGAGGGGTCTCGAGCTGGGTCACGAGCACCGATGCCCCGCGGAGCGCATCGGCGGAGGGCAGGTCGGCGGGGCGCAATCGCTCGTTGGCGCCGGGGGCGACGCTGATCTGGTTCTGCCCTTGCCGGTCGACGCTGATGAGCGCTACGCCGGAGGGCATCGCGGACTCGACCCCGCCGCTCACTTCGATGCCGATGTCGCGCAGGTGCGCGAGGTAGCGCCGGCCCGCGTCGTCGTCGCCGGTCTTCGCGACGAAGCGCACCCGGGCGCCGGCGCGTGCGGCCGCGACCGCCTGGTTGGCGCCCTTGCCGCCGTAGGCGGTGAGCAGGGGGCGTCCCAGCACGGTCTCTCCGGCCACCGGCAGTTTCGGGGCGTGCACGATGAAGTCGGTGTTCGCGCTGCCGACCACCACTACCCGCGGCGCCTGCCGGCCGGTGGCGCGGGGCGGGGCGCCGGCCTCGAAGACCCTTTCCGCGAGCAGGTCGAGGGCGGTGCGGGCGTCGACGCCGGTCGCGACGTCGACCCGATGCCAGCCGGATTGCGCTCCAGCCGGTCCCCGGCGGTCGGCGACCGTCATCCCGAGGGTGTCGGCGCCGCGAATCTCGACCCGCATCGGGAAGGGCTCGGTGCGCAACAGGCCGGGCACGATGACGGACGCGACCGCGAGCGGATCGTGCATCGGGAATCCCTCGCGCCCCAGGGAACCGGAGAGCAGGTCGCGGGTCAGGGCGCGCATCGCCGTCGCCAGGGGCTTCCGGCTCGTTCCCAGGTGCCGGCGCAGGCGCTCGCGGGTGAGCCGCACCTGGCGCGTGGCGTCGAGGGGCACGAGAGTGATGGGGATGCCGGACTCCATCACCTCCTGCGCCGCGTCCGGATCCACGAAGATGTTGAACTCCGCGCACGGGGTGACGTTGCCCGGAACCCGCACCGCGCCGCCCATCACGACCAGGCGGCGGATTCCGCGCATCGCCTGAGCATCGCGGCGCAGCGCGGCAGCGATGTTGGTGAGCGGTCCCAGGGCGACCACGGTCAGCGAGTCGCCGCGCCGCCGGGCGAGCTCCACGAGGCGGCCCGCCGCGTCCCGCTCCGCCCGGGGCACCGCAATCGGGTATCGGGCGTCGCCGGAAGGGCCGCGAATCCGGCTCATGCCGCCGAGCCCGTCCGACCCGTGCACGTCGCGGGCGGTGTACAGCCGCCGCACGAGCGGTCTCGCGGCCCCCATCGCGACCGGCGGCGTGCTCCCGGGGGCGATGAGGGTGAGCAGGCGGCGGGCGTTCTCGGTGCCCTGGCGCACCGGCACGTTGCCGGCGACGGTGGTGATGAGCTCCACCGACAGCTCGGGGGAGCGAAAGGCCAGGATCAGGGCGAGGGCGTCGTCGATGCCGGGGTCGGTGTCGATGGCGACGGCCTGCGCCCGCACCGTCCCGCCCTCAGCCCGCCCGGAGCGCGGGCAGCGCGCCGTTTCCGCCTCCCTGTGCCTCGATGGCGGAGAAGAGGTCCTCCACCGTCTCCACCACCGAGAAGAGCCCGGTCGCGTCGGGGTCCGCGAAGCCATGACGGACTACGTTGTCGACCACCGCTCGCAGGGCCTCCCAGTATCCGGCGACGTTCAGCGCGATGACCGGCTTGTCGTGCCGCGCGAGCTGGCGCCAGGTGATGATCTCCATGGCCTCGTCCAGCGTGCCGAGGCCGCCGGGCAGCACCACGAAGGCGTCCGCGCGCTCGAACATGACTCGCTTTCGGGTGTGCATGTCGTCGACCACCACGAGCTCGGACAGGTCCGGATGGCTCAGCTCGATCTCCATCAGGAAGCGGGGGATCACGCCGGTGACCTCTCCCCCGTTGCCGAGGGTGGCTCGCGCGACGATGCCCATGATGCCGATCCCTCCGCCGCCGTACACCAGGCGGCGCACCTGCGGTGCTAAGTAACTGATTTTACGAAGCGTTCTCCTGTCGATTCTGCCGTGTGGAACCGGAACCCAAGCGCTCCGGTTCCCCGGCTGCAACCGACCACGGGAGACCGCTCATGCCCCACCTCATCCTCACCGACGCCCGCGTCAGGGCGCTCAAGGCCCGCAAGTCCACCTACCACGTACGCGATGCGCAGCTCCGGGGCTTCGGCGTGCGGGTGTTGCCGTCCGGCACCAAGCGATTCTTCCTCCACTCCCAGCATCGCGGACAGCGTAGCTGGAGCATCGTAGGCGACGCCAACGCCCTGCCGGTTGCCGAAGCGCGCTCACGGGCCCTGTTGATGCTCGCCCGCCTCCGGGGCGATGCGCCGGTGGACGTCCCGGCCTTCGAGGCCGTCGCCGAGTCAGTGTTCCGGCGCTACGCCCGAGTGTGGAAGCCGCGGACACTGTACGTGAACCGCTCCTACTACCGGAGCACGCTCGCGCCCTGGTTCGCCGGGCGCCCGGTGGCCGACATCAATCGCCAGGAGGTCGAGCGCTGGTTCGCCTCGCTGCGGGGAACGCCGGTCTCTGCCGACCGCTCCATGCCCGTGCTCTCGGTCATTCTCACCGAGGCCGAGCGCATGGGCCACCGTCCCGAGGGCTCCAATCCCTGCCGAGGCATTCGACGCTACCGCCGCAAGGGGCGCGAGCGCTATCTCTCCGACGAGGAGATGCGCCGCTTGGGCGCTCGACTCTCGGCGCACGACGGGGACTGGCCCCTTCAGGTGGCCGTGGTGCGCCTCCTGCTCCTCACCGGATGCCGCCACGGCGAGGTGCTCACCCTGCGCTGGGCGGACTACCGCGAGGGGCGGCTGTTCCTGCGCGACTCGAAGTCCGGGCCAAGGACCGTGTGGCTGTCGGGTCCGGCGAGGAACGTGCTCGATGCCATCGAGCGTAAGGGGCCTTGGGTCTTCCCCGCTCGCCGGGGCAGTGGACCCGCGAAACCGGAGTGGCTGCGTCACTTCTGGCACCGGGTCCGCGAGGAGGCCGAGCTTCCCGATGTGCGCCTGCATGATCTTCGGCATGCGCACGCCTCGTTCGCACTCAGGCAGGGCGAGAGCGTGCTCGCCATCGCCCGGCTGCTCGGGCACCGCGCGCCGTCCACCACGCTCAAGTACACCCACTCGGCCGATGCCATGGTGCGCGAGGCGGCCGAAGTGGTCGGCGAAGCGCTCGGAGGCTGAGCGATGACCGCAAGGAGACGCCTGCGCCTGACCGATGCCGCCGTCGCCCGCCTTCGCCCCGAGGGGCGCGAGTACACGGTGTGGGACACCCGTACCCCCGGACTCGGGGTGCGGGTACGCCCCACCGGCGGCAAGAGCTTCATACTGCTTTCCAAGGCCGACGGTCGGTCCAGACGCACCGCGCTCGGGGCGGCCACATCGCGAAGTGTCGATGCGGTGCGCCGGGAGTGCCACGCCCTCATCGCCGAGGACGTACCCGGAGGAACGAGGCATTCGGAGGTGCCCACCTTTGGCGACTTCGTCGCCGGTCCCTGGCACGACGCCAACTTCCCGAAGTACAAGCCCTCGAGCCGCAAGCAGACCAACGCCATACTCGCAAGACAGCTCCTGCCCGCCTTCGGCGCCACCCCGCTCGACGGCCTCACCCGCGCCCGGGTGCTCGACTGGTTCGACGCCTACAGCGCCGCCGCCCCCGGCGGGGCCAACCGCGCACTCGCGCTCCTTCGCCAGACGCTCAACTTCGCCATCGCCTGCGGCCACCTGACCACCAACCCCGCCCGCGGCATTGCGCCGAACCGGCGCACTCCCCTCACCCGGTTTCTCTCCCGCGAGGAGGTGCACCGGCTCCACCACGCACTCGACCGCCACGCGATGCGCTCGGCTTCCGCCCGCCAGCAGGCCGACATCATCCGCCTGCTGCTGCTCACCGGATGCCGCAAGAACGAGATTCTCACGCTTCGCTGGTCCGAAGTGCGTCCCGAAGCCCTCGCGCTTGGCGATTCCAAGACCGGCCCGCGCAAGGTGCCCCTCAACGCCAGGGCGCAGGCCCTCCTCGCGCGCCAGCCCCGGGGACAGAGCCCTTACGTCTTTCCCTCCCCGCGCGACAGCGCCCGGCCCCGCACCTCCGACCTTGTGTTGTGGAACACCGTGCGCCGCGAGACCGGCATCGAGGACGTGCGCCTGCACACGCTGCGCCACACGGTCGCGAGCCACGCGGTGATGCAGGGCGTCCCCGTGCCCGTCGTCTCGCGCCTGCTCGGACACACCAACGCCCAGATGACGCTGCGCTACGCCCATCTCGCCGACCGGGACATAGAGGACGCCGCCGAGCGCATCGGGGCGGCGATGGCGCGCATGATAGCGCTCGAGTAGCGCTGTAAGCCCTCACGGAACTGAGTTTCGTGGTGCGCTCGACCAGAGCTGGACCGCGCTCGCAGTTTTCCTGCGCGTTCTCGCGCTTCCTGCTGCACGTGGGCCCTCTTGGGAGCTTCCGGCACTGGGTCGCTGTCGCTGTCAGCCCCGCTCGGCTTCGTGAGTGCACGTGCTCGCGTTCCTTCGCTGCTAAGCGGCTACCAGAGTGCTCCAAACCGCAGAGCGCCTGCGCCCGTTGACGTGCGCGCAACGTCGTGCCGTGCGCTCGTGGCCGCGCTCAGCCGTACGCCCCGAGTCCGCGTCGCGGGTGCTGGCACCCGCGCGCCGTCTATCATGATGAGCGCAGGCTGGGAGAAAAGAGGGGGAAACTCGTTCATGTTCAACGGTCGATCGGTGTCGCTCGCGCTGTCGGCAGCATTCGCGGTGCTCGCTCTGTTGCTTGCGTCACGCGCAAGGGCGCTCCAGCTGCACGTCGCCACCTGGAACCTCGTGTACGATCAGCGTCTTGTGCGTCCGGGTCACGGCGCTCACTCTACGTCTCGAGACGGGGGTTAGATGAGACTGATAACGATGACGCTTTGCCTGCCTGCATGAACGAAGAGTCAACTCGTCCTGGATTCAGCGGCGAGGGTGGGGCCTCCAGCGCGATGGGGGTTGTGGTCGCCCCCGCACTGCAGGGTAACTGGCTGGTCCGCTGCTCGACGGTGCTCGCTGCCGTAGGTCGCGACAGGCGTCCAACGGAAGGACACGCACATGAGTCCTGAACAAGCGGCCCCCTGCCGCCACAGGGGCGCTCCGCCCGAAGGAGTTGTTGCGCAAGTCGTCAAGCTCATTCGGACCATCGGCGAGGATCGCGCCTTCCTCAAATCCCGCGGCCTTTCGCCGGAGGAATACCGACTGGCGCTTCCGGTGGCGATAGAGCAAATGCGCGGCCAGTCGTCGGCCAGCAATAGGGAACGGCGTGCCTTCCTGGGTCTGATGTTGGACCATCTCGTGGCATCCTGCGCAATTGACGGGTACACGCCGCCGGAGTACGGGAGCGACACCGTCTATCGCCTTTCCATTGCCGAGCTCGGGGATGTCGCGATCATCCAAAAGGGTTGTCCGGATGGCAAACACAGCAGCGTCGCATGGAGCGTGCCGGACTGGGCGGTGGAGGCCTACCTCTGGTGGCTGTGCCCCAGCTTGAAGAATGACCCGGGGTGGCACGTGTCCGCCGGCGTGAAACGGCTGCGGACGGAGTTCTTTTCCGAAAGACCGGACGCGTTGGACGGCGTAATCTTCCACAACGGAACATGCGGGACGGACCACCGTCCGTGTCCGAAGATGCGCCACGCCGTTCGCATAGGCGGCGCGGACGTGCCCCCTCCCTGCATTTGGGCCTTGCCCAAGCGGGCCGACGGCCCTGACTACAACTGGAACGGTGCCCGCACCCTTCGTTTCCCGGCCATTTTCCTGTCCGCTTTCGGCTTGACGCCCTCTCACGCCCCGCTCTACACGGGCTACGTGGGCTTCAAGCAGTCTCCAAGCGGCAGCCGCACCACGATCACGTCCCGGTTCGGGCCGGGCAAGACCACCACGTCCAGGAGCTCCTAATGCAGAATCCCGTTTTGGATCACGAACGAGTCGAGTACCTCGTTGCGCGCCAGGACTCCTCGCCCGACAACCGGCGTCTTCTTCCCGCTTGGCCGCGTCCGGACAAGGAACTGCGACAGGTGGATCTTGAGGTCACTTGGCTGCGTTTTTCTACCCTGAACCATCGGACGCGGTCGGAGCAGATGCGCATTGCGGACCAGCAGAACCGGCCGGACCTGTTCACCGCCGATCCGAACGGAGAAGAAGCGCAGACACAGCAGTACCAGATTCTCGCGGACCAGGAAGGATTCGAGGATCTGAAGGCCGACCTCAAAGCGCGCGGTCAACAGCAACCCGCCGTCGTTACCGCCGAAGGTGTCCTAATCAATGGGAATCGCCGGACCGCGGCGTTGCGCAGCCTATTCTGTGAGGAAGACCACCAGCCCTCCCGGTATGTGTCCTGCCTCATTCTGCCTGCGGACGCCAATGTGCGGGAAATCGTTGATCTGGAGACCGAGCTTCAGATCGCCCGAGAGTTCAAGGAGGACTATACCTGGGTCAACGAAGCCCTTCTGATCGAAGAGATCTTCGAACGCGAAGGAAAGGACTGGAACAAGGTGGCCTCGCGCATGCACAAGGACGTGTCCTCGGTGCGCGGTCAGTTCGAGAAGCTCCAGCAGGTCCACCAGCTCGTGGCCTTGTCGAAGGGGAGCCGGCACCACGCGGACTTCGTGGATAACGAGTCCGCCTTCACTGAACTCACCAAGCACGTCCAGGGCAAGTCGGCCGAAGAGGCGGCCTCGGTTCGCGCCGCCTATTTCCTCGGCACGCTGACGGGCGTGAAGTACCGCACGCTGCGGCATCTTCGTCGGCCCGACGCCAGCCAGCGCGTCAGGAACGAGCTTCAGAACGACCCCTCGCTCAGGTCGCTGTTGGACGCGGACGACGAGCAACAGGTAACCGACATTTTGGACGACGTGCTGGGGCCGTCAGACGACCAGCAGAGCGGCGACCTTACTTCGATACTCTCCTACATGGCTCAGCACGGCCAAGGCGAGGAAGTCGATCTGGACGGCATGAAGGTCGCGACGCGAGATCTGCGCGACTCTATCAAGCAGGCCGTCGACAATGCTGCCGAAGACGCGCATGGCGAGGACATGGATCAGAATGCCGTGGCCGCTCCAGTCAGGCATTTGGATCTCGCCGCCAACCACGTGAGAAAGGCCGCCGACGCATTGCCGAAGGCTCGGGTCTTACAGGACTGGAGTGAGGAGGCATACGTCAAGCAACTCTCCCGGTTTAAGGCAATGTTGGGCCGGTTGGACGCCTAAGGCATGATATCGTTCGAGCTCTACCGGCAAGATCGTCCTACGGTTCTGGTTGAACGGTCCGGCGAGACCAATCCTGGCGCGTGGGCGATGATCCAGGAAGCGCTCGCCCGCGGTGCCATATCCGGCTCGACCGACCGCACAGTCGTACACGCCGACGTCTTCTTGGCCGAGCTGGACGTGCTGCGCGCACTCCGCGCAATTTACGCCGAGAGTCTTGATTTCGGCCCGACGTTGAGAATCCATCTCCAGTCGATGGCAGCGGATCGGCGAGCCCGCGAGACCGCGGTCGGCGGCGGCGTAGAACTGCAGGATCTGGATGATCTCGATGACGAACTGCGCATGGCCGGTTTTGTCCGCGCTCTCAAGCCCTTCCAAAGAGAGAATCTCGTGAGAGTTCTGCGTCTGCCCCACGCGGCGGACTTCTCGGTGCCGGGCGCTGGCAAGACGACTTCGGCGTTGGCGTCCTTCGCTGTTCTGCGCGGTCGTGGAGCGGTTGACCGCCTGATGGTCGTGGCGCCCATCGCAGCGTTCGAGGCGTGGAAAGAGGAAGCTGGGGCATGCTTTGGTGAAGCCCTTGATCTGGTGATTTTCCGCGGCTCGGACACATTCGTTCCCAGCGGAACGGACGTTCTGGTGTCGAACTACCATCGCGTGGCGAGCGACTACGACAGCATCCGCCGCTTCGTGGCGTCCGCACGCACTCAAGTGGTGTTGGACGAAGCCCACCGCGTGAAGCGCGGGCCCGAAGGCGTGCATGGCCGCGCAGTCCTCGATCTGGCTTACGCCGCTTCACGGCGCGATGTGTTGACGGGTACGCCAGCGCCCCAGGGCGCTCACGATCTTGTAGCACTCGTCAAGTTTCTCTATCCCGGCCAGGACCGTCGGATACTCCCCCAGTCCGCATACCACGAATCGTTGGGACGAGATCCCAGGGTGCTCGCTGACACGCAGACCGCAATTCGATCCTACTTCGTCAGGACGCCAAAGTCCGCCCTGCGCCTCCCCCCCACCACATTCGACGTGGTCGCGCGGGACATGCCCTCGATTCAGTCTGCGATCTACGACGCCTTGGTGGGACGCTACCGCAGCACGCTGTCGTTGTCCGACCGCAGTCGACACAACATGCGTCGGCTCGGCCGCATCATGATGTATCTCCTCGAGGCTGCGACCAACCCGATGCTGCTCAATTCGGGCTCGCACAGCGGGGACGATCCCGGTTTCTCGCACCCGCCGATCGAACTCTCCGGCGACGAAACAGTGCCCGACCTGCTCGCGCAATACGGTCGCTTCGAGACGCCGTGGAAGTACGAAACGGTCAATTCCATCGTCGCTGACGCAGCGGCCAACGGCGAAAAGGTTCTGGTATGGACGAATTTCGTCCGTAACATTCAGGCCTTGTCTCGTTATCTCAGGGAATACAATCCGGCGATCGTCCACGGGGGGGTCCCATCGCAGCAGGGCCCGTCGGCCGATACGGTTACGCGGGATATGGAGTTCAACCGTTTTCGGCAAGATTCGAGTTGTTCGGTTCTCTTGGCCAATCCGGCGGCGTGCGGCGAAGGCGTCAGTCTGCACCACTGGTGCCATCACGCTGTGTATCTTGATCGTTCCTTCAACGCGAGTCACTTCCTGCAGAGCCAGGACCGGATTCACCGTCTCGGCCTAGCTGCGGACACGGTCACGACCTTCACCCTTCTCATCAGCCGGGGCACGATCGACGAGACGGTGGACGCAAGGCTAATCGAGAAAGTGGAGGCGTTGTCCACCCTCATGGATGATCCAGGACTGGTGCAGGTCGCGCTTCCGAGCGCTGATGAGGGCGAAGACGGGACGCCTGTATTCGAGGACGACATGACCGCGGTCCTGGCCCATTTCGATGGCTACGATGAGAGCACTGCCTAGTCGCGGGCGCTGTCACGCTGCCTTCCTGCTGGCGTACAGCATCCGACTTAAGCCGGCCGTCACCTTGGAGGCATGGATCACCGCCGCACTTGGCCGATCCACAATCATGGCCGCAGCGACCGACATCCCCGGAACCGCGCAGATCCTCATGGCCGCCAATCTGGCGAGGGTGGACGCCTCGGTGGTGCTCGACGAACGATTGCTTCGAGTCAGCGTTCGGGCGGACCATCGCTCGTTCGTCGCCATCGCGCATCTTCTGCTCAGCCGCTTTCCGCCGGGGTGGATCGTGTCGGCTGTTGTCGACGGAGAATTCCGACCCGAGTACGTGCCCGACGCTGACCTGCAGCGATTGGCGTGGCTGGGCGACGATCTCGCGCTCATCGTGCGCTCCGTTCACCGCACGATTACCTCGACCTCCGACGCGAAGTTGCGCAGACAGATCGGCGACGTCGGTGAATTAGCAGTCGTCTCCGCGCTTGAGAGCATCGGCGTCGTACCGGACCACGTGTCGCTCGTGTCGGACGTCTACGGCTACGACATCGAATACCAAAGCGGCCAGGACGTGCATCGACTGGAAGTCAAGGCCTGCATTCGGAGCACCGCGGACAGGGTGATCGTCTCGCGCAACGAATTCGAGAAGGCGATCGTGTTTGGCTCGTCGTGGAGGCTGATCCAAGTCTGTTTCGCTTCCGGGATTGTCGTGCGCAAACGGGCGACCTGCGCCGATGTGCTTTTCATGCGTGAGCTGCCCGCCAGCTCGCTTGTGTCGCTTGCTCCTCCTTCGACGGATGGCTTTCGTTGGCTGGAGTCGGCCGAATTCCGCCCGTCCCACGACTCCTGGAACGAAAGCGGCCTAAACGTCGCCGACGACTTCGACGTGGACTTCGCCGCGTGACCACGGTGTCTCGTCGCAGGCAGGACCTCGCGGCGTGGCACGTCTGGGCGTTGACAGAGTTCGAGACCTGCCGTAGGGTCAGATCTGCAGCACCTTGCAGCAGGATGCGGTGGCGACCAAAGAACGGATCACCGTGAACGTCGATGCCGAGCAGTTCGAACGCCTGCAGCGGCTGGCCGAACGGCATGACGTGTCCATGGCTTGGCTCGGCCGTCAGGCGATCGCACGATTCCTCGCCGAGCAGGAGCCGCAGGCTGAGTTGCCGTTTCCGCGCGCACACATTGCCCCGCGACAGGGCGGAAGCTCCGCATGATCGGTTCCTTCTACGAATTCTTCGCGGGCGGCGGCATGGTTCGCGCCGGCTTGGGCGAGCGCTGGAGTTGCCTGTTCGCCAACGACTTCGACCGCAAGAAGGCGGAAACCTACCGGCTCAACTGGCGCGACGACGCAATGTTCTGCGAGGACATTCGCCATGTCACGACGACTCGGCTTCCCGGTGCTGCCGACCTCGCCTGGGCATCGTTTCCCTGCCAGGACTTGTCGCTCGCCGGCGGCGGTGCCGGGCTGCGCGGAGCGCGTTCCGGGACGTTCTGGCCATTCTGGCGACTGGTCACGACCCTTCGCGGCGAAAGCAGGGCCCCTGCGATAATCGCCCTGGAAAACGTCTGTGGCACACTCACCTCCCACCGGGGACGCGACTTCGAGGAGCTTTGCCGGGTTTTCGCTGAAGGCGAGTACCGCTATGGGGCTCTGATAGCCGACGCAGCCTTGTTCCTTCCGCAGTCTCGCCCGCGTCTGATTCTGGTTGCGGTACGTGACGGGGTAACGATTCCCGAAGGTTTGTCGGTCGACGCACCCGCGCCTCCGTTCCATCCCAAGACGCTTCGCGTCGCCGTCGGCGGGTTGCCGCAGGAGCTAAAGCGCGATTGGATCTGGTGGTCGCTTTCCACGCCGCAACCGCGCAATCTGGCGCTCTCCGACCTCATCGAAGACGAGCCGCCGGACGTTTCCTGGCACACGCGCGAGCAGACCGCGGCGCTGTTGGGTATGATGAGCGACGTCAACCTCGAAAAGCTCCGCGCCGCCAAATCCGAAGGGCGGACAATCGTCGGCACCGTCTACAAGCGCACGCGCCGCGACGAAGACGGCCGCAGGATCCAGCGCGCCGAGGCGAGGTTCGACGGCCTCTCAGGCTGTCTGCGCACGCCGGTTGGGGGTTCGAGCAGACAGCTGGTCGTCGTGGTCAAGGGCAGGAAGGTGCGCACGCGGCTGATCTCCAGCCGCGAGACCGCTCGTCTCATGGGACTTCCCGACGAGTATGTGCTGCCGGCGAACTACAATGAGGCTTACCACCTCACAGGCGACGGCGTCGCGATTCCGGTCGTCCGCTTCCTTGCTGACCAGGTGCTGGAACCCATCTTGCTTCACCGCGACGTCCGCCCTCGACAGGCGGCATGAATCCCGTTCCGCGCGTAAATCGCCACGACTTTGAGGAGCGCACCGGCTACCCTTCCGACACCTCCAGCGGAGAATCCCGCCCTCGGAACGGCGATGGCCTAACCGAGGACGGCATTCTGTTCCAGCGGTCCCCGGCGCAGTGCAGATGAGGTCGATCAAGCGCATGGATGCAAGCCACCAACGGTCTGCACCGAGCGTTGTCCGTTCGATCCCGTTAGTGGCCGTCTCCGAACAGAGGAGTCGCACCATGCGCGCAGTGCGGTCCCGTGACACCAAGCCCGAGATGAAAGTTCGTCGCCTGCTTCACCGCCTCGGCTACCGCTACCGTCTGCACCGCAAAGACCTGCCGGGCACTCCCGACATTGTCTTTGGGCCTCGGCGCAAGGTCATCTTCGTCCATGGCTGCTTCTGGCACGGCCATTCCTGCCCTCGGGGCGCACGGCTCCCGGCCACTAACGTCGACTACTGGCGTCGCAAGATCAATCGCAATGTGGAACGCCACGCAAAACAGGTCGAGCAGCTTCGTGCTGAAGGTTGGGCGACGCTCGTCATCTGGGAGTGCCAGACCGCCTCGGAGCACACGCTTCTTGAGTGGTTGAACGAGTTCTTGAGCGCCTAGACAGCCTAGGGTAACTCTGATCTATTCGTCAATTGGCTTGTGATCGAGGTTGCAGGTCCATTGACGGGGAGACTGCGCAAGCACGCCGGCAATCCGAAGTACAAAGCGCTGGTCGAGCGCCCGGAAGATCTGAAGAGGCACCATTCGACGAGAACATCGACCGGGGCAGGGAAGCGTAGACCGAGCTCTTCGAAGAAGCGAAGAGCGGGGAGACGCCAGTGATGGTACGGAGAATCGTTGATGACATCGACGCCATCATCCGTGCCGCGCGATTCTACGGTTGGCAGGCAACGCGTGCTGAGGAGCGCGAGGTGAAGAAGGACCTGCGGCGCACGCCACTCGAGTACAAGCTGTACCAGGATGCGGAGCTGTTTGAACGGACCTACGGACACATCAGGGAGTGCTACTGAACATGAGGGCGCAGAAGCCGGTGCTGGACTTCTCCAACAACCCAGACTCCGCCCTGCTCGGGACGCGGAAAGTCAAGCTGGTAGTGGCCGATCTCAACATCGAGGGCGAGGCAGAGGCCAAGCTGGACTTGGCACCAGTCCCAGGTCTGTACCTCCACTGTGTATTCGAAGACCCTCGCCTGCTGAAAGGAATGATAAGCGCCCTGACGGAACCGGAGTCGCTCACACTCGTCGATAGCGAAAACGAACGCATCGAGGGGACATCTGCGGGAAGCAAGTGGAGCGCAGATGGCAGTGTGAGGCTCAAGTGGCGGCTTCTTGCCGAACCTGTGAAGGTCGTTGGAGACGACGATACACAGATGACGATGGTCGTCGCGCATGTCTTCAACCTCGAAACACGCCTATGGAAACGATCCACCGGTACAGCAGGGGTGCTGCAACTGTCACACAAACCATGGAACGCGCGAATCCGGGTGGTCGAAGGCGGCTACGAACACATTTCGGAGCTTCGTACAAGGGAAGGGGTCCGATTGACACACCTTGTAGAGGTGGAACAAGAAGGCAATGACTTTAACGGGAAAGACGCCGAGAACGTCATGCAAGCCATGCGGCATTTCCTTACCTTCGCGAAGGGAGGAGCGTGCGACTTGGCATGCCCATCGGGTCGCAATGACTCTGACGAAGAGGTGTGGGCACGATGGTCCTCGCCCCGACAGTGGAAGAGAGCACCATTGAGCTGGTTCGATCGCAAGGACGTGAAGCCCCTGTCGGAACTGTTTCCTGGCTTCATGAGAAGGTGGACAATGGATGGATGGGAAGGCGCTCTGCGGATCTCACTCTGGTGGTACGTGCTCGCAAATTCCAGCTCACACGCGATAGAGCAAGGAATTGTCTCCGCGCAAATTGCCATGGAACGGCTCGCCTACCAATACTGCGTTCGAGAACGGAAGCTCGTGAGCGAGCATGGTTTCGAGAAGCTTGATGCGGCCGACCGATGTCGCCTCATGCTGAGCTGTCTGGATATACCACTCTCGATTCCGAGCGCTGCACAAGCAGTGGTAGCAGTCAGCAAGGAGAGGGACTGGAGAGACAGTGCTCAAGCAGTTACGGAGATAAGGAACAAGCTCGTACACTCAGGCCGCAAAGAGGTGAAGCTGGCGGGTGAGGGATACGTCGAGGCATGGCTACTTGCGACATGGCTGCTGGAGCTAACGATACTGGCGCTTTGCGATTACAAGGGCGAGTACTGGAACCGGGTGATGAGCACGAAAGAACCAGTACCTTGGGCCTACTAGTAGGCTGGGCGTACCCCGAACCCGATGTCCATCGCTTCTCCAGGCAGGTGCTCAGGTGTGCCGCCTTTGTTGGACCAAACCGGGCAATCGCTTTACTTTAGGGCTGTGTTCGCGGCGACCCGATACCATGTATTTGCGTGACGATACTCGAAGGCATCCAGATCGAGGCTCCCAGTGTCTGGAGATGCGTAGCGGAACACGATTCCAGCAGTAGAGCAAAGATCCGAGAATACTCATCAAGGTCCTCCCCGAAATGCTCTCATGAAAGTTGCTCGATCGCGGCACTTTCGTCGCTCTTCGCTACGGCGACTCGCGACGGTGATGCCGTCGGCCCTCGACTACCGGGCGAGCGAGCACAGCGATGCTCCGCAGACTGGACGGGAGCGGCAACTGAGAATGCCACGTGATCACGAAGTTACCTGTGCGGGGATCGACGCACAGACAAGCGGGCGACACTGTTCTAAGGTTGCAAGAAGACCAACCCGTCGAGGAGGCCGGACCTTGCCGCTGAGTGACGACCAAAGGCGAGCATTTGCGACGCGCCTCCAGTCCGCGTACATGCACACTCGCGACTTGAACGAAACGCGCCCCTGGGTCCACGAGATCGTACCTGACCACGCTCTCGGCCAGGACTGGCCGATCATCATCTCCGCCTACAGCGGGATAGAGCAAACGCTCAAGTTCCTCATCGCGCTCGACAGGGGCATAAGCGTAGAAGAGTTGACCGGGGGTGGCGGTTTCCGCACGCATCGATTGGGCTTTCTGTTCCAACACCTCGAGGCCGAGCGAAAGCGAGCGGCGGAACGCTACTACACGTGCTGGCAGTCGCTCCACTGCTACGTGAGCGTGCCCGCCTGCGAAGCGCTTCTCGAACTCCTGCAGGAAGAGGACGGCAGGGGATACGAGCACTGGAGATACTGCCTCGCCCAGATCAGACCCCCAGTGGCCAACAGCGCCGATGCGATGCTCGCAATCTGGGCTGCGCTGTTGCGCCAAGCACCCGCCCTGCCGTTTCCGATGGTGGACTTTGACGATGAAATCCGGGACGGGCTCTGGATGGCGCTGGACACCGCCTGCGCGAACGAAGAGGGACGCAGCATTGAACACGGCGAGAGCACGTATTCCACTTGCGCAGATAGGGACCGGTGGATTCACTCGCACACACACCTCCTCGACGCGATGGCGCAAGCGCTCTGCCACTACGAGAAGTACGGTGACTTCGCGGACGAAGCTGGATCTCCACCATGGCGAAACGCGCTTTGCAACTGCGTGAGGGAACTCAGGCGTCAAGCACGCCAGGAAAGCAGACGCGGCTCTGTGCACATGTTTACCCAACGCGCCTCGGGGTGGCTCCCCATCGCCGAGAGCATTCGGTGGAGCTACGACAAAGGCAGCTTCCAAGACGTGCCCTGGGCGCTCGAGAGCGAATCGAGGAACGAACCGCCTCCGGACGCGCAGATAGTGGACTTCTGTAACGGAACCGACGCCCAACTGCGCCGTCTACGGTACTACGCCAAAGCCAGGGGACACCTCCTCAAGGAGTCGCGAGCATTCGCTTGGCGCGCCACAGGCGAAGACCGCACATGGCACCTCAGATTGAGGCTCTACGACCACCATCAGGGCACCGACCGTCCCCGGCTGTCCATTTGGCAAAGAGGAGACCTCGAAGGGCCCACGGCAGTGGAGCACCACCGCGCAGAGCCCCCACTACCGGCCGAACTCGAAGCGTGGGTACAACTGTACATTAGGCCTCTCAGATTCAACCGGGCCCCATCCTGAAAAAAGACGGCCTCGAAAGAGCTACTCGCACACCACCCCGTCCCCATCGCCGTCATTCATGTAGGGGTACGCCGGATGCCCGCGCGGCACCGGCGCTACTCCATGCCGACGCGAGTGAGAGTAGTGGTATAGTTCTGACAAGTCATTAGTTTTCTCAATGGGTTGAGATGGCGCAAGGGATTGATTGGTGGGAACACCCAGCGGCAAAAGCAGTATATTCCATTGCGGGAGTCGGCGTAGGACTGGCGGCAGTGCTATTGGCGATAGGGCTTTGGATCCTTTCCGCACTCAACAACAGATCAGACATTTCAGAAGTGGAGGTCCAGCAAGACTCCGGAGTGGTCGCGGAAGAGATGGAAGAGGAACCCAATGCCGATTCATCCGTTGGAGTAAGGGAAACAGGGAGTGACCACGACGACGGAGATGCAGGAGACAAGGAGAGCCAAACGTTTTCTGCACAAGATGTGACTGATATTGTGCTGACGGAGACGGGTGTCGACTTCAGGAGTGTCATTCGAGGACGAACGATCACCCTTAGTGAGAGCATTGAGACGAAAGAGGCAATCTATGTTGTTGCAGACGAGCTCTTACTCAGAGAAGGCGCGAAGATCCATGCGCCTCAGATCTGGGTGTTCGCGAAGCGGCTCTCTGGCGGTATGTTGGACACGTCGGCTGTTGGCAGCAGTGAAGACGGTGGTTCAATCTACGTGGTTGCCGATCGAGTCGAGGGAACAAGCTTTCTAGCGATCGGTGGCGATGGCGCTGAAGGCAAAAAGGGAACGAGGGGACGCGACGGACGAGACGGGAGCTGCGCAGGATTCGGCGACTGGGAGCCCAACTCGAGAGGGGGTCGGGGTAGCAGAGGTGGGAAAGGCGGTCGAGCGGGCAATGGAGGAGACGTGAAGATCTTGTACGGTAACGTCGAGAGCATCCCGTCGATAGACCTGAGCCCTGGTCAGCCCGGAAACGGGGGGCCAGGAGGAGATGGAGGTCGAGGGGGCGAAGGATGTGTAGGGTTGGGTGGGATACAAGAGGGCGAGCCAAGTGGTCCTCAAGGGCCGGATGGTCCAAGTGGAGACTCGGGCAAGCAGGGAGAGGTCGAGAAACGGCGGGCGGACGTGAATTCGAAGCTGGAGGAGATTCGGAACATATCGGTGCTTACGATCTCCTATCTGAGGCACGTGAAGGAAACAGAGTCCGTTTGGGCCAACGCCCAAGATTAATCCCCAATAGGCGAGGTGTGTCCAAGAGAGAAGCATGTGTAGAGAGAAGGAGACTGCAATGCCGCCCCTCTGGCGGAATTCCGGTGGAGGCAAGGCAGATTGCACACGGTAATCGTGAGTCGTCTAGACCAGTCCATCCCGCCGGAAAGAGCGACCGGCAGTACGCGAGTGTCTCTCTGAGGTCGGTGCCAAGGGCACCTCTGCTTGCGCCGCACAATAGAGGTCAGTAGAGCACCGGTGCGTGTGGCGATCACGGCCCACCGTAATGCAGCCGGCGATTGCTCGTGATCGGACCGGTCGTCTCCACGGCCGAGACGGATCACAACGCTTCTGCCCGCGCCCCTTGCTCGGACACCGGGGTCGCCCGGCGGCCCATTCCGCGCGACAATCGGGCGGCATGGCGCACGAGGCCGAGGCAGCCCTCGGGGAGGACACGGCATGGCGCAGCGAAGGGGCGGGGACGCCGGTGGATCGCCGCAGGGGGAGCTTCTGACCGATCTGTCGGTGGACGAGTCCGGGGCGGCCGGGGAGGAGGCGTCGCACGCCCCGGCAGATGCCGGGTCCGCAACGGGCGCGGAGGACGATGCGGGCGCCGCCGCGGAGCCGCGGCCCGCGCCGCCGGCGCTGGAGGCGCGGCTGCGGCGCATCGAGTCGCATCTCGAGTCGCTCGTCGCGCTGAACCGGGAGTCGCCGGCCCGCACGGCGCGGCCGGGCGGCGGCGACGACGGCCCGGCGAGGGACGCCACCGCGGCGACGCCCGAGGCGCCGGAAGCGCTCTTGGAGGAGTTGAAGCTCGCGCGGTCGAGCCTGGTGGGCCTGTCGGAGCGGGTGGAGTCGCTCGAGCGGGGGCTGTCGGAGAGGGTCAAGCCCATCGAGGAGGCGGCCGAGGCGGTGCGCGAGACGACGAAGAAGCTCGCGGCGACGGGCAAGCGGCTGGACACGGCGACGCGGGGCATCGACTCCTCGCTGTGGGCGACGGGGCGCATCGAGGACTCGATGGAGACGCTGCGCCGCTACGCCTTCTGGTGGACGGTGGTGGGGCTCGTGGTGGCCGGGAGCTTCCTCATCGGCATCGTCGGGAGCGAGCTCGCCCACTGGCTCGGACTGCCGTAGGGGGGTGCGCGCCGTGGCGACGGCCCGTCGCCTGGCCGGCACGCCCGCGCACGGGCGCCGGCCGGCACCGGCATCGGCCCTGACGGGGTGAGGCCGAAACGGTGGTCGCCACGGTCACCGCGCTCGGCGCCGCGCAGTCGACGGTGCACTACTTCGAGCGCGACGGGTACTACGCGAGGAACGACCCCGAGCACCGGAGGGCGAGCTTCTGGCACGGGCGCGGGGCGGCGGCGCTGCGCCTTCGCGGCCATGTGCGCCCCAAGCGCTTCGAGGCGGTGCTCGCAGGACACGTCCCCCACACCGGCATCCGGCTCGGGCGCATGCGGGACGGCGAGCACCAGCACCGCCCGGGGCTCGACATCACGTTGTCGGCGCCGAAGTCGGTGTCGCTCGAGGCGCTCGTGTTCGGGGAGCGGCGGGTGGTGCGCGCGCACGATGCGGCGGTGCGCGAGACGCTCGACTGGGTGGAGGCGGAGCTGTTGCAGACCCGGGGCTACGACCCCGCGACGGGGCGCCGCCCCCGGGTGCGCGCCGACGGCTTGGTGGCGGCGGGCTTCCGGCATCTCACCAGCCGCAGCCAGGACCCGCAGCTCCACACCCACTGCGTGGTGGCGAACATGACGCGGAGCGCGCAAGGCAGCGCGTGGCGGAGCCTCGAGACGACGCGGATCCACCGCGGCGAGAAGCTCATCGGGGCGTACTACCGCAACGCGCTCGCGCTGCGGCTCCAGGCGCTCGGCTACGCGATCACGCCGACGCTCGTCGGGCGGATTCCGGGATTCGAGATCGCGGGCTACGAGCGCGCGCTGCTCGATGCGTTCTCGGGCCGGCGCCGGGAGATCCTGACCTGGCTCGAGGCGCACGGGCTCGCCTACACGCCCGCGCTCACCCGGATGGCGGCGCTGCACACGAGAAGGCGCAAGGTCGACATCGGGCTCGGGGTGCTGATACCGCAGTGGCGCGCCCGGGCGCAGGCGCTCGGTCTCGGGCGCTCCGCCGCCGCGGCCCGCCCGCCCCGGCCGCTCGACCCTGCGACCGGGCGTCGCGCTCCGAGGGCGCGCGTCCC
>JAJEAD010000006.1 GCA_022824305.1 Gammaproteobacteria bacterium
GTTCGGCCCTTCCGGATTGACGTAGATGAGGCCCATCTGGACGGCGCCGAGAGGAGCCTCGAGGTCCCGGTCGCCGCTGTAGCGCCGGTCGCCGAGCCACTCGACCTCGGAGCCCCAGTAGATGTCCTCTTCGGGCTCCCACACGTCCTCGCGCCCGCCGGCGAAGCCGAACGTCCTGAACCCCATCGATTCCAGGGCGCAGTTGCCGGCCAGGATCATGAGGTCGGCCCACGAGATCTTCGCGCCGTACTTCCGCTTGACCGGCCACAGCAGCATGCGGGCCTTGTCGAGGTTGCCGTTGTCGGGCCAGCTATTGAGCGGCGCGAAGCGCTGCGTGCCGGTGCGCGCGCCGCCGCGGCCGTCGCCGGTGCGGTAGGTGCCGGCGCTGTGCCACGCCATTCGGATGAAGAGCGGCCCGTAGTGACCGTAGTCGGCCGGCCACCAGTCCTGCGACGCGGTCATCACGTCGAAGATGTCCTTTTTGACCGCATCGAGGTCGAGGCTCTCGAACGCCTCGGCGTAGTCGAACGCCTCGCCCATCGGATTGGACCGGGCGGAGTGCTGGTGCAGGACGTTGAGCTTCAACTGGTTCGGCCACCAGTCCCGGTTCGACGTTCCGCCGCCGGCGGCGTTTCCGCGCGCGCCGTGCACGACCGGGCATCTGCCTTCGTTCATGTTGTTCTCCTTCGCATGTTCGGTGGATTGAAGTGTTGACGGGGACCGCGCCCCGTGGCCCGCCGGCAGACGGGAGGGAGCGGTCCGACAGCAGTGTTGGACCTCTCGCCGCTCATTCCGTTGTCGATCCGCCGAGTCATCGGAATGCACCCGTTCCGGCAGCAGCCCATCGGCTGCAGGGGCGAGCGTAAGGATTGCGATTCTTCGTGTACAACGATTATTATTACTCATGGTAATCGTGTATCACGAATATTTCTGCCAGTATTTCTGCCAGTTCTTTCCGCCAGGTGGTGTGCGATGAAGCGCCTGCCCACGATGAAGCAGCTCCAGTACCTGGTGGCGCTGGCCGACACCCGCCACTTCGGCCGCGCGGCGGAGCGCTGCCACATCACCCAGTCGACGCTCAGCGCGGGCATTCGCGATCTGGAGTCGGTGCTCGGCACCGCGGTCGCCGAGCGTTCCAACCGGCACGTGCTGATCACGCGGGTCGGGGCGCAGATCGCCGAGCGGGCGAAGGCGCTCCTGCGCGACGCCGAGGAAGTGATGGAAGTGGCCAGCGCCGGGCGCTCCCCGATGACGGGCGAGATGCGCCTCGGGGTGATCCCCACCATCGGTCCCTTCCTCCTGCCGCGCGTCCTGCCGGGGCTGAGGGAGCGGTTCCCGGAGCTGACGGTCTACCTGAGGGAGGAGCAGACGGTTCCGCTGCTCGCCCGGCTGGAAGATGGGGCGCTGGACGCCGCCCTGATCGCGCTGCCGTACGAGACGGGGGACCTCGACACCCGCGTCATCCTCGAGGACGAGTTCCTGTTCGCCTGCAACCGGGATCACGCACTCGCCGGCGCCGGTGAGGTATCGCTCGATGCGCTCGCGGGCGAACGCCTCCTGCTGCTGGAAGAAGGTCACTGCCTGCGCGGTCACGCGCTCGACGTCTGCGAGATGGGAGACACGATCGCGCGGGCGCAGTTCGAGGCCAGCAGCCTGCACACCCTGGTGCAGATGGTCGCGGCGGGTATCGGCGTCACCCTGGTGCCGCGGCTCGCGGTCGACGCCCGAATCGCCGACGGAACGGGCATCTCGCTCTCGCGCCTTGCCGTGCCCGCGTCGCGCCGGATCGGATTGGCCTGGCGCCGGACGTCGTTGCGGGCGGAGGAGTTCCGACTGCTGGCGGACACGCTGCGCGAGCTGACCGCCGTGGCGTGAATTCCATCGTCATGAATTCGATGGAGGATCCCTCCTGCAACTCGAACCGACTACGCCCGGTGCAAGCTCCCCGAAGGCCGCGCAGATGCAGGCTCTGCCGCGCGGGCCGCGGAGAACATTGCGGCAGACATGGAGACGCCCGCAGGCCGTCGTCACTGCCACATGACCTTCGTCACTCCAACGCGTTTCCGCTCAAGCCTTGGCTGAGAGCGCACCGATGATCGGGAACCACGTCCGCCTCCGAGAGGCTCGAGTCACTGCCCCTTACCCGGATCTCGCACGGAGTTCCGTTGGAGCTTCTGCGAAACCGGCATCACACGGCCTCGCCGCTACCCTGGATACCACCAGAAGCGTTTCGGAAGAGAATGACAGGGCCACGGATGTCGCCCTGTCGATGGATCGGGAGCAGACCGTCTCTGCGACGAACGTCATCGTCCCGCTCCCGTCAAGCACGTGTCTGGTCAAGAAGGCGCTTGGCTGCATTCGCGGTTGGTCGGTGTGGAAACCGTAAGCGCCACGGGTTCAACGCCCGCGCACTGGAGGGCATCGGTGGTGGTGGCGGATCCGCCGCAGCGCTTCAGCTTGCCCCGTCGCCGCCCGGCGAGGCATCCGCGCCCGGGCCGCTCAGGAGCTCGTCGAGCCGTTCGAGCAGATTCGCGTAGTCGCGGACCCACGTCCGGACGGACTCGGTGACGCCTGGCGGCAGCGCCAACCTGCCCGCCAGACTCGCAAGGTGCGCCTCCTCGGCCGGCGAGACCACCTCATCGGCCGACGCGAGCATGCAGGCATCGCGGTAGACGAGGACGCGAGTGCTCCAGGAGACGCCCGAAAGCTCCTCGGGGATGTTCGGCAGAGCAGTGAGATCCACGTCGAACCGCGCTGCGTACTGCGCGAGGATGGCCTGCTCCTGCGCGTCGAGCCCGTCCGAGTGTGCGACTTCGGAGAGGATGGCGACGTAGAGCTCCGGCGAGAACCCGTCGACGAAATCGAGGGAATGGATGTCCATCGCTACCCCTCCATGAACGTGTCCACGTCGCCGGCGGACCTGAGGATGCGCTCGGCGGGCACGCCGGTGGACTCCGCAATCGAGATGCTGGCCGCGAGCCGCATCTGCGTGTTGACGGTCTCGTCGAACGCGGCGCCCATCAGGTTCTCCACGCGGCCGAACGATGCATCGATCTCGCGGACCGCCGCACGCAGCGAGTCGTCCAGCGCGCCAATCGCTTCGGCCTCGTATGCCCGCAGGCGCTCGAGCAGCGCCGCCTCGGCGTCTTCCCCGAGGCCGCCCCTGAGCGCGGATTCCACCAGCCTTCCCGCGACGCTGCCCACGAACGCGCCGAGCAGCGGAACGGGGATGACGGTCTGGCCGGCGACGGCTGCGACGCATGTGAGGGCGGACTCCGCCGAGACCAGGAGCGCGAGGTCGACGAACTCGACGTCGTCAATCTCCCCGGCCTCGCGCTGACCGAGCAGGGTGCCGACGCCCGTCAGTGCGCTCACGAGCGAGCCGGCGAACGGCGCTCCGAGGCGGGTGGCGTTGGTCAGCGCGTAGACCGAGAACCCGGACACCGCGCCCGCCCCCGCGCCCGCGAGCGCGCTCACTCCGGCCTCCTTCCAGTCTTCGGCGGTGAGCTGGCCGCGGAACACGTTCTTCCCCTCCAGGTACTTGGACCAGAGCGCCGCGGCGAGGCCCAGGCCGCCCCCGGCTCCCGCGCCCACCGCGGCGGCCTTGCCGGCTCCGGCGAGCGAAGCGCGGTACTCGTCGCGCACCTCGGACTTCAGGCGTGCGTTCTCCCGGGCGAGCCCCTTCTTCCGGCCGTCGATGGTCTCGCGCACGCGATCGAGCTGCACCTCGTCGTAGCGCGCCTCTCCGGGCGCGAGGAGCTCCTCGACCGAGCGCTCCGTGTCCTCCCGGAGCGACTCCAACTGCCGCTCGATCCGCCGCACGATGCGCGCGGACAGCCCTTCGATCGTCCCGGTCTCCCGGAGCTCGCGGAGCTGCTCGTACTGGTCGTTCGGGATGATGTAGCACCCGGTGCCGGTGGCGAAGTCTTCGTGCTTCCCGGCGTGATACGAGACCCCGCCGAGCGACTCGCGGAGTCCGCGGTAGTACTTGGACTGGATTTCCGTCTCGCCGACGATGAAGTCCACGGGGCCGGTGCGAGACACCCCATCGAAGGTTGCGGTGGGTCGGCGCTGGTGCAGCAGATCCTTCGCGCGCTGAATCGCGACGTGCACGTGCTCGGCAATCTCTCCGGACTTGGTGCGGTCGCTGCCGAGAATGTGCTCCGGAGTGCTCACGAATTCCCGGACGGCGACGACCTCCTCGAGCGCGGCCCGGAACGCCCCGTGGCGGGCCTGGAGGCCCGAGGCGAGCGCCTTGCCGCGCAGGTGCTCGTCGAGCGCGGTCCACAGCGCGGCGAGCCGTGCCGTGGTGCGCGGGCCCGTCGTGCCCGTCGGCTCAGGGCTGTCCATACGACACCTGTGTCTTCAGCAGCATGCCGAGCGACCGGATGTGATTGACGAGCGCCGCAAGCCGCTCCTTGTGCGCGTCCGCGAACTCGCGGTAGTCCGCCGGGGCGTTCTCCCCGAGCCAGTCCAGGTCCGCGAGGCAGCCGTGGGCGTGGCCCCGGATGCTGGTCGCGATGCGGGCAATCTCCGCTTCGGCCGCCCGGAGCGAGCGAATTTCCGCCTCCACCTCGATGCGCCGCTGCGCGGCCTCCTTCGCGTGCTTCGCGTTGCGCGTTCGCAGGTACGCGGCCGCCCCCACCAGCGAGACGCCGGCCACGGTCCAGCCGACCGGCCCTGCGAGTGCGAGCAGCGCGTTCCCGGCCGCGACCCCGCCCCCGCCGGCGGCGAGCGCGCCGCCGCCGAGCCACGCGAGGGCGGCGTTGGTCGCCGCCGCGCCGGAGAGCGTGGAGATGGCGGTGCCGGTCGAGGCTGCGCCGAACGTCGTCGCCACCGCGAGCGCCGCCGACGGGCCGAGCGCCGCGACCCCGACTCCGGCGACCGCTCCCGCCGTTCCGGTCGCGCTGCCCACCTTCGCGGAGCGGGCGGCCTCCAGCTCCAGGCGATGCACACGGTCGTTGAAGCGACCGGCCTCGACCCGATAGCTCTCGACCGACTTGTCGAACTCCTTCGGCGAGTGCGCGAGCCGGTTGACGTAGTCCTCCACGCGCACGATGACCTCGTCGGCCGTGCGCCTGCGCTGATCGAACAGCCCTTCGCTCGCGGCGGTGGTGCGCTGCCGCAGCGCCTCGTGCTCCGCTACCGCGGCCTCCAGTGCCTGGACCGCCTCGCGGCGCGCGGAGGAGTTCAGCATCTCGGGTCTTTGCAGTATCCCGTGCAGCTTTTCCATGTCGTCATTCCCGTTGCAAGCCACGATTCCCTTTTTTCCAATACCCGGCCACCGCACTCGGCAGGAGATGTCCGTACGAGAGGAGCCTCCCGAAGTGCACGTGCGCGGGCGGCCCCCGGGGGTACCCGCAGTGAAGGTCCGAGATTTGGGTGTGGGCGAGGATGAGCCCGGCATCCGCTTGTTTGCACGCTCCGATGTCCGCCGCAGCGCGGAATCGTCACCAACCACGAGAGATCGGGCCGAGCAGGCCGTGAGACCCTCGTGCGCCTCAGGAGGCAGAAACTGCCGCCACGACAGGATCGGAGCGACCAACCGCAGCGGCGATGCGCTGCCGCAGACATCAACCGCGCGACCAACGTCGACGGTAAGCCGTACCAATATGGTCATGCGCAAGAAAGCGTCCGCATCATCGAGATGGATCAGGTCTGCCGGTCACCGGAATCACCGGCGCCCATCGTCGCCGATTGCAACCATCCACCATTCATCGACGCTCTGAACCGCGAGGCACCGAACGGCGCGGTGAACAATATCCGGAGAGTCCAAACGACCCGGATATCCTTCTCCAGCAGATAGGCCGGCCTGCCGGATTCGCTGGCGGCGAACTCCAGCGCCTCGCGACGAACGTCGAATTCAAGGTCGAGATAGTGGTCAGCCATGGGCGAGGCGGCTCAACGGCTCGGCCAACCACCCGGGCATCTGCGCGGTGACTCCCGCCAGCTCCCGGCACTCTTCGGCGCTCAGCGAACGCCGAAGTTGCTCGAGTGCGGTGCCGGCCTCTTTCGGTCCCAGCCAGGCGAGCGCCCGGATCACCTCTCCCGACCTTCGGCCGCACAGCACGAGCTGCCACGGCGGCGAGCGGCGCAATCGGACTTTCTGGCGACCGAGGGTCAGTGTTCGGCTCGGTCCGGATGTCAGATATTCCGGAGTGAGCGGCACTTGCGTCGTCAGACCGAGCGCATTGGCCGCCGCGGCGCCACTGCTGGCGATGCGCTCACCGCGCTGTGCCGCAAGCGCCTCGATCGTCTTGTTGGGCGACGGTGCCCGGTTGCCGAAGCGGCTCTCGATTGGCAGCACATAGAGTCCGCGGCCCGCCCGCAGTAGTTCACCACGGCGAGCAAGACGCGACAGGGCCTGATCGATTGCGGCGCGGCTCCCAAGGTGGAGCAACCCCTTGGCCGTCAACGGGACGCCTTCGGGCAGACTTCGCGCATGTCGCAGGATTGATTCCGTCAGCCGTTCCAGGGGAGATACCTCCGATCCGTCAGAAATATTATCCTGATTCTGACACTCTGCAAGGTGATCCGGCCAGCCGACCCCCATTGTGGCGAATGGCTGCGACCGAGGAGTCCGAGTGCTTCCGCGTTCGCGAGGAGCTTCGCGGCGTTCGACCCGGTGCAGGAATGTTCGACCCATGAGCCGGCTGATCGAAGGGAGCCCTTGATCCTGCCTCCCAACACGCGCGGCCACCGACTTGACGTTGTCAGGCGCCAAATGGGCGTAGCGCGCCGTCGCCACTGGCGCGGTGTGCGCATCTCGCCAACGATCCTCTGAAGTCCGCGGCCAACCGAATCGAATTGCGGATAGCCGAGATGGCAGGCTGAGCCATCGGCTGTGATATGGCACACAGGGGCCACAAGTCAGGGGCATCCGGATCGCGTTGCGCCCAGCCCGGATTGTTGACCGGGGCGCGGTCGTGGTTCCCGGCCGGACATACGTTACAAACTGGACATTTCGCGCAATGATGGTCGCCAGCGGCGGATTGGGAGCACGGAGCAGGTGGAAAGGGCGGGTGGATCGATGAAAGACGCGATGGGGTATCTCGTGGAGGGGATTCCGGTGCTGTCGAAGAGCGCTCGGGAGTTCGTCGTGCAGCATCCGCGAGAGGCGCGCCTCGCCGTTGCGGTCGCGCTTGAAACGGCGGCCGTGCAACGCGAGGCGGATGACGGCGGGGTCGATGTGCCGGAGCGGCTGCAGCCGTTCATCGTTCCGCAAGATGACGGTGACGAAACCCTCGGCGCCTCGGAGGCTGCGGCGCGGCTCGGGGTGTCACGCACCACCGTCTATGACTGGGTGCAGCGAGGGATGCTGCTTGCCTGGAAGTCGACCAAGCGCGGGCTGAGCATTCCGGCCGCGCAGATTCTCGGACCCGGGGCGGTAGTCGCCGGGCTCGCGGATGTTGTAGCGGTCATCGACGATCCCAAGCTGGCATGGTCGTTCCTCACGCAGGAGTGGCCGTTTGAAGACGAGGTGGCGACGCCGCCCGAGTTGATGAAGTCCGGGCGTATCGTGGAGGTGCTTGGCGCAGCGCGGGGATTCGGCGACACGTTCACGTGAGTCTCGTCCGCTATCCCCGAAACCGGATTGGATCGGCACTTCTGAAGGGCTCCCTGCCCACCTCCTGCCGGATCATGCCGGCGCGCCACCTGGCTACTCCTCTGGGCTCCACCCCCGCTGATTCCCGGTTTTGCTCGCGAGACGCCGGCTACGCCGTCCTCTACGCTTCGCCCGACTTCGCCACTGCGTTCGCGGAGACCGTGGTGCGGGACAGGTTCACGCGGCGGCGGAACCGGAATGTCGGGCTCGAGGAGATCACCGGACGAGTCTGGACACGGATTTCAGTCCAATCCGGAGCGGTGCCGGCCCTGTTCGATCTTCGCGGGGACGGCTGCACCAGGATTGGTGCGCCAAGCGATGCGGTTCACGCGCGACGAGTCGAGCGCCGCTGCCTGCCGCTCCTCGATGGTTCCGCTCCCGTGCCGCGCCGGCCCCCTCGTCGAACGAGGGCTACAGCACGCGGCAGAGCCGAAAGGCGTCGAGCACCGCGGCGTGGATGTTGCGGCTCGCAACGGCATCGCCGATCCGGAAGAGCTGGAAGTCGCCCGCACCCGCGCCCACACCCCCACCCGCGCCCACACCCCCACCCGCACCCACACCCACACCCCCACCCGCACCCGCGCCGGGCTGCGGCCGGCCTTCGGTCAGCGCTCGCAAATCGACGACCCCACGGTTCGACGCGCGTTTCCGGAGCTCTCGAAACAGGGCATCGACGGGTCGCGTCCCATGTTCCACGACGAGCTGATCGGTTTGGTGGGATTCCAGCGCGCCGGTGAGCTCGTGCCGGAACTCCACGTGCAGGCGATTGCCCCGGCGCTCGACCCGTTCGAGGCGCCGGTCGAGCTTCGGCTCGATGCCCAGCTCGCAGGCCCGCCGTCGCCAGATCACCCGTTCGGCGAATGACATCTCCATCGCGAGCTGGTCGTCGAGGCCGAAGAAGGCGACCTCGCTTCCGGCGAGACGGAGCTTCTCCGCCGCGCTGAGCGCCGTGTGACGCCCGGTGCCGTCCCAGACGATGGACGCGGCCGCCGGTCTCACCGCACCGCCGAGGACGTCCCAGGCGTTCGTGCAGTGTCGGGCGCCGTCGATCCAGTCGAGATCCGGGACGCCGCCGGTGGCGACGATCACGACGTCGGCGGCCGCCCTCGCGGCCGCTTCCGCCTCCAGGTAGCGGTTGAGCAGCACCTCGACGCCCAGGTGCTCGAGCTCCCCGATGCGCCAATCGACCACGCCGATGAGGTCACGGCGCCAGCTTGCCCGGGCGGCGAGGCGGACCTGTCCGCCGAGCGCGTCCGATGCCTCGAAGAGGCGCACATGGTGCCCGCGCTCGGCGCACACCCGCGCCGCTTCGAGTCCCGCGGGGCCGCCACCAGCGACGAGGACGCGGCGTCTCTCGGTGGCGGGCGCGATCGCGTGGGGCAGTTCGCTCTCGTGGCCGGTCGAGGGGTTGTGGAGACAGGTGGGACGCAACGCGCCGATGCAGTGGGTGGCCCCCACGCAGGGACGTACCCGGTGCGTGTCGCCGCGTGCGAGCTTCCCGACCAGCGCAGGGTCGGCGATGTGCGCGCGGGTCATCGCGACCATGTCGAGCAATCCGTCGCGAATTGCGTGGCGCGCGGTCGCGAGGTCGGCGATACGGGTGGCGTGGAAGACCGGCAGGCCCACCGCCTGCCGAAAGGCACCGGCCCGGGCGAGGAAGGGCGCCATCGGCGACGCCATCCCCGGCATGCTGTCGACCGCGAGCTTCCACTCGGTGTCCATCCGCCCGTAGATGGCGTTGAAGAAATCGATGGTCCCCGATTCCTCGAATATGCGGGCAATCCGCAGGCAATCCTCGAAGTCGAGGTGTTGCTCGCCTCCTTCGTCGATCACGAAACGCAGGCCGACGACGAAGTCGTCCCCGACCCGCTTGCGAATCGCTTCGTGCACCATCAGCCCGAAGCGGCAGCGGTTCTGGAGCGATCCACCGAATCGGTCGCGGCGACGGTTCGTCGCGGGCGAGAGGAACTGTCCGATGAGATGGCCTCCGCTCAGGGTCTCGATGCCGTCGAGGCCTCCGTCCCGGCAGCGCGCCGCGCCTTCCGCGTAGTCGGCCACCACGCGGGCGATGTCGTCGTCGTCCATCTCCCTGGCGAAGGACCGATGCAGGGTCTCGCGCACAGGCGAGGGGCCGATGGGAGCCAGGCGCGTTCCGGCGAAGGTCTCGCCGCGTCCTCCCACGTGGCTCACCTGGCACATCAGCAACGCACCGTGGGCGTGGATGCGTGTCGCGAAGCGCTGGAAGCGCTCGACGATGCGTTCGTCGTGGAGATTGAGGTAGGGCGAGCTGCGCTGCGAGTCGAGCGACACGTTGGAGGAGCCTCCGAACATGGTGAGCGCGAGTCCGCCCTTCGCCTTCGCCTCGTGATAGAGCTGGTAGCGTTCCCGGGGCAGTCCGTCCTCGGCCAGCCCGCTGGCATGGCTGGTGCTCATGATGCGGTTGCGAAAGACGAGGTGCTTGAGCCGGAAGGGCTCGAGCAGCGGGTCGGAGCCGGTTGCGCGCGGTGCGGGGGCGGTCCGGTTCACCTGGTGGGTCTCGTGTCGGCAGGCCCGGTCGGAAGTGCCCGGCGTGTCGCGAGGATACCCGGAGCGCAAGCGTCGCGTCCTTGCGACCCGGTGCGCAGTGGACGCGCATCGGCCGGCCGGGTTCCGGTCGCGTCGGCCCGGGAGGACGCACCGATGTCGACCGGGCACGCCGAGCGTCTGCCGTGAAAGCCGTCCACGGTCAGTGCACCTGCCCCCGCCGTCATGCGAGGAAATTCGACGCGGGGCTCGCCGGTGGATATCCGCGTGCGCGGGAATGACGTTGTTGCCGCAGCCCAATCGGCGTCGATGGCATCATTCCCGCGTGCGCGGGAATGACGGCTCAGGCGCTGGTGCCGTCATTCCCGCGAAGCCCGATATCCACCGGCGGGCACCACTCCCGCTCGGCGCAGCCTTGGACACGCCGACCCCGTCGCCTCGATCGTCATTCCCGCGCACGCGGGAATCCACGAGAGCCGAGGCGGCAGGGGGTTCTTCCATAGAAGTACGCGCGTGCAGCCTCCTGGGAGCGCGGGCATCCTGCCCGCTCGAACAACCGCGGGCCTTCGGCCCGCTTGCGGGCAGGATGCCCGCGCTCCCAGGAAAGGTCCTTTCGCTGCGCAGGACCACTTTCATGCCTTCGGGGTGGGCCGGCACCGGACCATGCGCGTTTGGTGGATCGGCTCGCGATCTACCGCGCCCAGCTCGGACGCCGCCACCGCGACGCCAAGCCGCTGAAGAGCTTCGGCTCGGGCGTCGTGGAGGTCGTCGCGCGCCACGACGGCGACACCTTCCGGGCCGTCTGCACGGTCCGCTTCGAGACCGCCGTCCACGTCCTGCACGCCTTCCAGAAGAAGGCGAAGCGAGGCATCGCGACGCCGAAGCCCGGGCTCGACCTGGTCCGCCGCCGGCTGCGGGCCGCCGAGCGGCACTACCGTGACACGCATCGCGGAGACTGACGCCATGGAACCCACCGACACGGCCGTGGAACGCGGCAGCGGCAACGTCTTCGCCGATCTCGGCTTTCCCGACGCCGACGCCCACCTCGTCAAGGCCGGGCTCGTCAGCCGCATCGACGACATCGTGCGCGA
>JAJEAD010000074.1 GCA_022824305.1 Gammaproteobacteria bacterium
CCGCATGGGCGGGGAACACGATCCGCTCTTCAACCTCGCTTTCGCCCGGTTCGGTTCATCCCCGCATGGGCGGGGAACACCTCTCGGTGCGCTGGCTCGTGGATCGTTCGTTCGGTTCATCCCCGCATGGGCGGGGAACACCCGAGCGAGGAAAAAGGACACACAATGACCGACGGTTCATCCCCGCATGGGCGGGGAACACATCCGAAAATTGGGCATCTCTAAGCGGCGTTCCGGTTCATCCCCGCATGGGCGGGGAACACATGCTCACCCACCAGATCGAGGGCGATCCGCTCGGTTCATCCCCGCATGGGCGGGGAACACGCCCGTGAGCCGGTGCGGATTCGCGTCCACCACGGTTCATCCCCGCATGGGCGGGGAACACGGTGGCGGGGGGGGCGGGACCACCCTGCCGCCCGGTTCATCCCCGCATGGGCGGGGAACACCGCGAACGGGCGGCGCCCCGGCTCAACGAGGACGGTTCATCCCCGCATGGGCGGGGAACACACGGCGCTGATTCGCGTGGAGTCCATAGCGACCGGTTCATCCCCGCATGGGCGGGGAACACGCCGAGCGAGGAAAAAGGACACACAATGACCCACGGTTCATCCCCGCATGGGCGGGGAACACGGTCACACGCTCGCCCGGAGCGCAGCGACACGCGGTTCATCCCCGCATGGGCGGGGAACACCCCCATTGCGTCCAGCCGTAGCGGTGCACGAGCGGTTCATCCCCGCATGGGCGGGGAACACGAGCTCGGCGCGCTCCTCGTCGGTCAGCTGCTCGGTTCATCCCCGCATGGGCGGGGAACACAATGTTCTGTGAGGTTTTGGGCCAGTTGATGGCGGTTCATCCCCGCATGGGCGGGGAACACCCCCGCACCCTCGTCGCCCTCCTCAACGTAAACGGTTCATCCCCGCATGGGCGGGGAACACGCGAGCGTTACCCTGGTGGCCTGGGCGGTGCCCGGTTCATCCCCGCATGGGCGGGGAACACACGCCAGCTGCGCAATAAGCTTGGCCAACTGGGCCGGTTCATCCCCGCATGGGCGGGGAACACCATCGAGCGCGTACTCAGCCGGCGGCTGCACAACGGTTCATCCCCGCATGGGCGGGGAACACTCCGTCGGGAAGACGTAGCGCACCGATCCACGCGGTTCATCCCCGCATGGGCGGGGAACACGTGGGGGCGGAGGGCAGCACCAAGTATTCGAACGGTTCATCCCCGCATGGGCGGGGAACACGATAGCCGCCGCGAACTCGAGCGGCAGCTCGACGGTTCATCCCCGCATGGGCGGGGAACACTGAAGCTCGCCGCCGGACGCGACAAGGACATAAGGTTCATCCCCGCATGGGCGGGGAACACTCTAACTGTAACCCGTTGAGCTACAGGGAGTTTATGAATTGTAAAAGAGCTACCGAACCAAAGCGCGGTGTGGTGCGTGTCATTTACTGTGGAGATTCGAAGGATTCACGCGGCGCGAACACCACTAACCGGAGGCCATCGAAGTCAATTGGCATGCGTCGGTTACGGCCAACCGTAGCAAAGTCGTAACCCTGATCCGTGGGCGCGTTCCAGGCCATGACGGCGTCTCCGTCTTCGATCAGCTCCACCACGTCTTGCCAGATTCGATCGCGTACCCTTCGCGAGTATTGGCCCACATAGACCCCGGCTCGGATTTCCAGCAGCCAGACGGCGAGCCGGCCCCGCAAGCGTGGCGGCGCATTCTCAACGACGATGACCATCATCGGAATCACCGCTGTCATCGTTGAACGCGGGCGCCAGCGCCTCCGCCGCCGGCTCGGGCATCGGTAGCTCTCCGGCTTTGAGCACCTCTTCGATCTGAGGAATGATTTTCGAGAGCAGGCCCGTACTGCGGAAGGAGTCCCGGCAGGCCAGGCGCACGGCGCGCTCGAGCGGTATGTCGAGCTTGCCCTTCTGGGCCTTGGCGGCAATGCGGAAAGCCTCCGGGATGACCGTCTTGGTCTTCCATAGGTCGGCGATGTCGTAGACAAACGAACGGGGTTTGCCGGTGTGCAGGAACCCGATGGCCGGAGCGTACCCGGCGGCGAGTACCGCCGCTTCGGCCAGGCCATGCAAGCAGGCTGTGGCGGCGGACAGACAGCGATTGGGCACGTCGGAGGCATCCCAGTCGCGGGGGTCGTAGCGGCGGCGTTTCCATCGCACGCCGTGCTGTTTCGCCATCAGGTCGTATGTGCGCCGGACCCGCGCGCCCTCGATGCCGCGCAGCTGATCGATGGAGCGTTTCATGGGTGCCCGTTCTTCGAAACGTACGCGGTACATTTCGCGTACCACGCGCAAACGGGCGGCGGGGTCCAAGGCGAGAGCGGCCTGCCAGAGCAGCTTGTCGGAGCGCGCGCCACCGGGTTGACCGGCGGCGTAGAGGCGCACTCCCGCCTCGCCGATCCACACGACCAGCGTGCCGGCTCGTGCGGCGAGCGAGACCGCGGCGTGAGAAATGCGCGCGCCCGGCTCCAGCATCAGGCAGGCGAGTCCTCCAACGGGAATGTGAACGCGATTTCCATCTGCGTCGATGGCGACGAAGGCACCGTCTCTCACATCGAGCTGGGCACGCTCGACGAAGACCAGCGCGGCGCGCTCCTTCAGCGGAATGGGCTTGGGCGGCGCGACGCCGGGCAGGGACACCGAGTCAGGCCCTTCGGATGAGCATCAGCCCACAGCCGAAGGCGCGCGCGCGGCCGAGACCGGCACCGAGCATGGCGAGGAAGGGGCGCGGTTCGCGAATGGTGAGCGTGCCGGTCATGTCGAGCACACCGAAAGTGACGCGGTCATGGCCGATCCGAGTGAGTTGGCGCACGAAGTAATCTTCCACCTGTAGGCGCTCGAGCGCGAAACCGCTGCGCGCACCCTGTGCGGCGAGCCATTGTGAGGCAACCCGGTCGGCGGCTTGCAACCGCAAGCGCGGGCGCTCGCTTAGCTGATCGGGGCCCAGCGCTGTCTGTCCCGGCGTGCCGTGGAGTGCATCCATAACGATATCGACGCGCCGATGGGGTCGGTGAGCTTGTGCATCTGTGTCTTTCGCTATGCGGCGGTCTTTGGTTGCGTTCGTCCGCAGGGCGAAGGAGAGCCGATCGCCCGGCGCCAGCACGGGCGCGAACTCGGTCGTCTCGAGCGGCCGAAACAAATCCGACTGCTCGGGTGCGCGATGTGAGAGAATCAGGAAGCGTCCGCTGCCCTGCGCCCGCCACAGAAAGTCGCGGGTGGCGGTCCTGCCCGGGAACAGCGTCCAGATGAGCCGATGATGTGCATCGAGTGCGCGGTCGGGATCGGGCGGGTCGAGCAGTGGGGCGAGCGCGGCGGCGCCGGCGTTCCGATCCAGGGCCGCCTGGGTCAGGTAGAGGGACATGATGTTTCGGATTCCCGGTCGAAGTGCCAGACCTCGCGGTCGCTGAAGTGCCACAGCGTACGGTCGAGGGGTTCCACCGGTGCGCGCTCCACCCGGTCGGGCAATCCACCGGGAAAAGGATCGCTCGTGACCGGGCCGGGGGAGACGCGAGGCAGCCAATCCGGTGCTGGTAAGCGATGCAACGCGGCGACGGGATCGGAAGCCTCCACAATGCGCGGATCGAGCGGTACGGCAAGCGGGCAGGACTTTCGGCCAAGGTACAGCACAAAGGCCGGTCGCCTGAGAGAATTTGCCAGCTCTGCCAGCGGCCAGTGCGGATCTTCCCCCCATACTGCGGCGGCGATCGCCACATCGGCGCGATAGTCACGAAGGGTGATGGTGGTGTTGATTTCCCGTCCAATGGCTTCCACTGCGGCGCGGCGCCCGTTCGGACGCTTTATCTTCTCGGGCACCGTCTGGACGGTGTGATAGTCCCGCAGCGCCACGCTCGGCGATAGCGCTCGGACGGCAACGCGCAAGCGGCGAAGCGCCGATTGCGCGTCGGTGTCGGCGCGATCAACGCCGAGCGCGGCACCGAGCAATCCAAGGACGGCCGAGCGGGGCGGCACAAGCTCGGAACCGCGTCGCTCGTGTCCGGCATGGCTTCCAAACGCGCCCATCGGCGCGCCGAGCACGAACAGCAGATACTCACGCATCGACAATCTGCCCGGAGGCGAAGGTCTGGATGGCCCGTAGAGTGCCCTGCCGGCTCTCCACGTTCATGACTGCGCAGGCATCGGCCTGCGGCCCATAGGCTTTGTCGAGGTTCTCGGCCATTGTCTCCAGCGCGGCCACCGACGCGCTCATCAGATCCTGTCCCGATACCGGCTTGAGAAAAGCGCTCGCGAGGCTGCGCGGCTGGGTCTCTCCCGCCTCGGCACGGATGTAGCCGGCCCGGGCGTGGTGGTTGTAACTGTTGCGCTTGCCCGAAGGCGTTGCGGTGGCGAAGGCTTCCACCGCCGCCTCTACCGCCCGGCGCGCCAGAGCGCGGTCGTTGGCAAGGTTCCTCAAGAGCAAATCATTGTTGATGCAGGCGTAGAGGTAGTACACCCCCGAGCCGAATCCGGCCTCGCCGACGAATCCCGCGCCCATGTCCTCGGCGGGGCGCTTCAGATCATCGACCGCGGTGTAGTAGTCGTCCTCCACGGCCGCCTTGTGGGTGGTGATGGCGTGAGAGAGCTGCACCGCGGCCTCGCGGTTGAAGTCGGGGTCGTCGGCGAGCATGCGTCCGAACATGGCCACATCGACCGCCCCGTCGGCAGTGCGAAGCACCACCTCCTTCAGGCTTTTCGGCTTTGCCTCTCCGGCGAGCAGACGGGCGGCCCATTCGAACGCGGTCTTTCGCTCGTCCGGCGAGACGAAGGCGAGCTGCCGGATCCGCACGTGGGCGGGGTCTCTCTTGATCGCCGCATCGTCTACCTTGCCGAAGATGTCGGCAATGTCTTTCGCAATGGTGTCCGCCTGCGATGCGGTGGCGCCGCTCTCAAGGAGGTGCGTTCGTACTTCGTCGCCGATGCGCTGGGTGCGCTTGCCCATGTGGCCCTCGAGCGATCTGCGCATGGCGTCGGACAGACGGGCCGCGCGCTTGAGCGATTGGGACGACAGGCGAAGGCGCGGCACGCCACCGTAGATGGCGGTCTTCGGGCGGCCCTGATCGTCGCGATTCGGGTTGGACGGAGGATAGGCCGTCAGGAAGTGCAGCTGGGTGAATCGGGTCATGCCTGGAGTTCCTGTGAATGGTGTTCGGGAGCGACGGCAGGGGTGCCGAAGTACTGGAAGCACCACGCCGTGCGGACGCCCTGGTCCCACCGGTAGAGGTCGGCGGCGAGCGCGGCGACGTCGATGGGTGAGGCGCGCACGATGGCCATCGCACGGCGAAGCGCAGTGATGAGCTCCGTGGGGTCGGTGGTGCCAATGAGGCTCTGGAAGCGCAGGGTGCTGAGCACACGCGGTGCGTCCTTGTGTTCGCGCCGCCCGAATGCCGTGGCAAGTCGGAGAAGGCCGTTCTCGCTCACTTGCGCCAGCACGGTGGCAAGTAGGGCCAGCCGCTCTGCGTCGGGACGATACCCCGCGTCGCGAAGCCGAGCGTTGAGGTCGTGCACCGCTTCGACGGACAACGCCTCCAACGCGGTAGCGGAGCGGCGAAGGCGCGCGCGTGTGGTGCGCGCCGCGCCGTCGTCGCTGCCGAAGGTTTGATGCCACCACGTTGCGCAGACTTTGCCGGGGGACTTCGGTTCGGTCATCTCAGGGAACTCCTTGGATCGCCGCGGGCAGGCCGAGCGCCTTTCGCACCCCGGTCGCCTTCGAGAAGGCGCCCAGGAGCTGTTGTCTGGCCTTCACCGTCGCTTCTATGGCGTTACCGCCCCTGTCGGTCAGGGTCGGCAGTGCTTCCTGGTCGAACAGCCTCAGCGCGTGGCGGCGCAACGCTCTCAACCAGGCGTCTTCGACTTGCGGTCCGTGTCCTGCGGTGAGGGCCTTCATCGCGTCCACGAAGTCGGGCTCGGTGACGGCGAAGAACGCTTCGCGCACGGCGTCACCCGCCTGTCCCTTGATCTTGAGCGCGGACTTGAGTTGCCCCATCAGTGCACCAGCCGCGACGTTGGCCGCCTCTACCAAGGTGCCTGCGCGCAACCCCGCATCGCTATCGAGCCGGAATGTCGGATAGACGTGCACACTGAAATCCATGGGCTTCATGTTGCTCATGGCCCACCCGCCGACGAGCAGCTCGGCCGGCGGTGCGTTGGAAAGGGAATGGAAGCGGTGCACCGATGCCGCGACGGTGCGGGTATCGCCGCCCTCTCCGAAGGCGAGCCCCAGCCAGTTGCGGTAACTCACCTTGCCCGGTTTCGGGTGCACGGGCAGAGGTTCCGCTCCGGGTTTCTTCCGGTAGTAGGGGGTAAGGGGGTGCGACCAAAGTGCGTAGTTGGCCCCGTGTTTCTTCTGCACCACGCCGTTCACCATGCCGTCGGTGACGAGCAGACGCAGGCGCCGGGGCATTCCGAAGAACGCTTCGGCGGGGTGGGACATCGCCGGCGTTACCGTCTCGTTGTTCTGCGACATGCGGGTCGGGCGAAGCCACGGCAGCGCCTCGGCCGCGCGACGGGCCGGTAGTGGCAGGCCTTCCGGCACATTGCACCAGAGAAGGCGCCAGAGCGGGTGTGCGCCGCCTTCGAGAGGTTGCACCAGTGTCACCATCGGCCCGCCGCCGCGCATCGAGGTGCGGTTGCCTGCTCCGCCGGCGGGGGCGAACGCCTGCAGCGTGTAGAGTGCTATTGCCGCGAGCGGCAAGGGTAATGCGGCGTAACGATCGCGCTTGACCATCAGGTCGGCGTTGTGCTTTCGGGTGCTTTCTCCCGCGCTGTCGACAAAAAGCATGTCGGGAGGGTTGGCTCCGGCCGGCTCCGCACCCGCTTCGAAGCGCTCCCAATCCTGCAGAAAACGCGGGCCGTCGCCGGCGAGCTCGAAGTGTGGCGCGAAGGGCTCGAACGCCGCGCGCAGCCGTTCTGCATCGGGGGCATCGTAGCGTTCCTGCCAATCGCCGTCGTTGTGCGGTGGATCCGCCAGGAACAGCAAGCCGATCAGGAACTCGTGGCAGGCGAGATTTAAGTCGGCCCGCGGCCAGTCGAGCTGGGCCACGCCTTCGCTCGCGACTTCGTGGGGACGAAGTACCACCCGCTCGCGGGTACGCACCGCGGGAATCCACGGATCGGTGATGAGGTTCAGCGCCATCGTTCAGCGTCGCGCGTGTCGGCTCTTGCGAAGTGGTGCAGATAGTGGGGGTCAGAGCCGATCCGATCAATGAGCACCGCACATTGCCGAGTCCAACGAGGCGTGGCGGAGTCCAACGAGGCGTGCGGCGATCGGTATCGGTGGCGACTACCGAGCGCTGCCTTCCCTACACGAACCGCAGTCCCCATTCGGCATCGTAGTGCACTCCGTCGCACACGATACCGACCGGCGACACCGGGCACACGATGAGATGATCGCGCTTGCCTCTGGGCCATTGGGCCTTGATCTCGGCGATTTCGGGCGCGGACTGATCGGGCAGCGCGGACGGCAACCGCCGCCGGGCGCAGCGTACCTCCGACAAGCTCCACGAGCGGGTGGGTCCCTGCGGCCCTACGCACCAGGGCAGCAAGCCCTGCGGCCCACGGCGGGCGAGGACCAGGGTACTCTCTTCCTCGCCGAGTCGGGTGGGGAACTTCTCGTCGCTCCACACCCCGCCCTTCGTGCCCTTCAGGTATCCGTCTTCGGGAAACACCACGTTTTGCTGCGCGAGTGCGGCTTCCGCCCACACCGCTCCCTCGGCCTCGGCTTGCGCGCGGCGAAGCGGCTCCGGAATCTCCGGTGCCGTCTCGCCGTGGACGGCCTCGATGAGCGCACGCAGTGCATCCGGTGCTCTGATGGCGCGCGCTTCGAAAAGCACCCGCGCGGTCAACCACTGGTGGTCGTGTCGGTAGACGTAGGCGCCGCGGTCGAGCACCTCGTGGAGCCAGCGCTCATCGGCTACGGCGTGCGGATCGGGAGACAAGACAGTCAGGGTGGGCCCCGGGACCGCACGGCAGGAGGCGGGACGACGGTCCATGTGACGCCACAGTCTTCCCGCGCGCTGGATCAGCGCCCCGATCGGAGCGAGATCGGACACCATCACGTCGAAGTCCAGATCCAGGGACGCCTCGACGACCTGGGTTGCCACCAGCACCTGGCCCGCACGCCCGGTTCCTTCGCGGCCGAAGCGCGCCATCGCGCAATCTTCGTGGCGCAGGCGGTCGCCGAGTGCAAATCGGGCATGCAGCAGGTCCGCCGGGCAGTCACGCGCGCGCAGACACTCCACCGCGGCAATGGCATCGTCCACGGCGTTTCGGATCCACACGCACGCCGCGCCGCGCTGTGCGCTTGTCACCAGATGGTCGACCGCATCCCGCGTGCGCTCTATCCGCTCGACCGTGAGGGTGCGACAAGTGTCGGGGACAGGATCAACCGCGCGCGTCCGGATCTCCTTGCCGATGACGGCGATCGCAGGATAAGCGCCATGGCCCAACTCGACGGAGGAGTGGCCGAGCCCTCTGCGGAATGCATCCGCGTAGGCCTGCCGCATTCCGAGCGGCAGGGTCGCGGTCATCACGATGGCGCAGCCGCCGTTTATCGCCTGCATCTCGAGAAGAGCTTCGAGTTGGCGTTGCATGTACGGATCGTAGGCATGCGCCTCGTCCACAATCAGGACACGATCGGTTAATCCAAAGAGCCGCAGCGTTGCGAATCGGGTGGGAAGCACGCCCATGAGCGCCTGGTCGATCGTGCCTACGCCGACTTCGGCCAGCAGCGAGCGGCGTCGGTCATCGGCGAGCCATCGCGCGCAGCCTGCTTCTGGCGTGGGATCGTCTTCCGCTCCGATGAGGGCACGAAAGCCCGGGTGCAGATGTGCGCGGCCATGGGCGAGCGCCAACGAAGGCGGGGCGGCGAACAGCTCCGATGCGGCGCTCATCATGCGTGCGAACATGGCGTTGGCCGTGGCCATCGTGGGCAGGGCGAAAAACAGTCCGCGTGCATGACCCGAGGCGATCATTCGGTGGGCAAGGATGAGCGCCGCTTCGGTCTTGCCGGCGCCGGTTGCGTCCTCGATCAGCGCGAGCATCGGACCGTCGGGCAATGTGGTGACATCCGCTGCGGCCTGCATGGGGCGCAGTTCTTGGACCCCGGCCAGCGCCTCTACGGACTTTCCCGTGGCGGGTGGCGTGGGGCTCAGTCCAGCGCGTGTTACCGCATCCGCGGCTTGGTTGCGGGCCCGCTCCAGATAATCTCTGGGCGAGATGTCGGGTGCGGCGGACGGGAACCAATCGGTGTTCGAGGCTACCCAGTCCGCCGCCACCGTGAGGCCTGAAAGTACCCAGCTCAGCTTTCGGGCCCTTTGCTGATCAATTCCTTCCAGCGTCCCACCTGGCAGGAGCTCGAGTAGCAGCGATGTCCAGCGCTTTGCGTCGTCCTCGGCGTCGGCGCCGATGGCCCTCGTGCGTCGCCACAGCTCGCGTCGGTCATTGGACCGTTCGGGGCCGCCGTGGTGTCCCGACACCGCGGCGTACAGCTCTCCCCTTGCATGGCCATCGCCGCCCAGTGTCTTGGCGAGTATCGGGTCGAGCGCCCGCGTAAGCAGCACATCTGACAGCTTCCAGTGACGGTAAGCACCCGGTCGCCCGTCGCGCAGGAGGCTGCGAAACGTGTCGGAAATCTTGCCCACGTCGTGCAGCGCTGCCAGGATGACGAACGCCTGACGTTGGGCGGGCGACAGCGTAGCAAAGGTCTGGTGCCCTTCAATCAGGCGCTCGGCGCATGCCCCGACATCCAGCATGTGGCACACGGCGGGGTGCTCCGAGTTCTCGTTGCTCTTGCCTGGCCAGTCGCGGGCCAGTTGAGGGAAAAGGGGGTCCATCAGCGTCTCAGGACAGGATGTCTCTCACTATTTTATGACAGGCACTTCGCTCACAATAGTCCCTTCGTGAGCACGCAAGCCTTCGAGCACTGCGAATTGAGCGAGTGATCGGATGCCGAGTTAACCGCCGGCCTCGTGGCCTACGCCGCGAGCGCGAAAGCTCTCGCACCTGAGGCACAATCCGGCGAGGGCGCGGTCGACGTGCTCATGCGTTGGAACGACAATCGCAACGGGCGCATCACCCGCGAGGAAGCACGCGCACACGGCATCGCGCCTGTGCATCGCGGCCATCCGACGTATCTCCATATGAAAGACGGAGACGGGGTAGTGTGCGAATAGCATCCTGACAGTTCGTGTTCCCTCTTTGGGAATGCCTTGGCGAGCGAACGGCGGGTACGGCAACATCAGCAAGAGGGCAGCGACTGAGAATGGGCACTGACCGGCAGCCTGACGCGCAGGACATCCGCAAGCTCGTGGGCTTCCTACCGCGACTCTACCCCGAGGAGAAGCAGTCGCTCGCGCAATGGGTGGGAGGCGGTAGGGGCGAAGATGGAACACTCCTCATGCCGTGGCCCCAGTACATCGAGGAGGTGGAGGCGTTCTTCGACCTTGTGAGAGAACAGGGCTGCTGGCTCGATTACGAGTACGTTCCGGAAGAGTCGGCGGAGCTCCTGTCCACGGATTCAGGCGTTAGCAACGCTGGCATCCCCGAGATACAGAAGATGCTGACCTACGTCCTGCGTGGCGAACGGTTCTGCGACGGCTTCTGGGAGGCCATGATACGAGACTGCCACGTCCGCCGGATTCTCGAACGCCTTGCAGAGATCGAACACGAAGGGTTCCCCGAGTCCCGGGCCCGCTGACGAGGACGCCGAGTCGCACGGGTCCACGTCTATGCCGACGATCTGGTAGTCCTCGGCAAAGCGTCTTCGGCAGACGTACAGCACCTTCCGGTACCATGGAAGATTCCCGAGGGTCTCAGGCGGGGAGGCGCATGCGCGAATCGCGGCACCTATGGCGTGTGGTGGCGTCGCTGCTTGCCACGGCGTGGTTCGTGGCAGTCTCGCCCGCAGGGGCGCTCGAGCTGCGCGTCGCGGCGTGGAACCTCGAGCATGTCGCCGATACGAACGGGGAGGGATGCGTCGGGCGCGAGGACGGCGACTATGCTGCGCTCGCTTCGCGCATCGACGCGCTCGGTGCGGACGTCGTCGCGTTTCAGGAGGTGGAGAACACCGCCGCCGCCGCGCGGTTGTTCGATTCAGCCCGCTGGAGCGTCGAGGTCTCCAGGCGTGCGTCGACCGGCTCGGGACCGCCATGCCGGGGCCGACCGTCGTCGCGGCTCGGGCACCTCGCCACGGGCATCGCGGTGCGCGCGGGCATCGACTACACGCGAAACGCCGATGTCTCCGCACTTGCCGTGGGCAGTCGATACCGGCGCTGGGGCACCGACCTCACGGTGACCCGTGGCGGCGAGTCGCTCCGGGTGCTCTCGGTGCATCTCAATTCGGGGTGCTGGGGCACGGACGAGGACGATCGGGAGAGCAGAGCGGCGACCTGCGCGACGCTGCGCATGCAGATGCAATCGCTCGCCGACTGGATGGCGCAGCGGCGCGAGGCGGGCGAGGCCTTCGTCATCGCCGGAGACTTCAACCGGCGCCTGGGCGTGCCCGGTGACTGGGCATGGGCGCTGCTCAGCGAGGACGCCCCCGCGCTCTCGCTTCCCACCTCCGGGCGGATCTCGCGCTGCGACGAGCGCTATCCGGAGTTCATCGACCACCTCGTGTTCGACGCCGGCACGGGCGTCTCGATGGTGCCTGCCTCGTTCGAGGAGGGCGAGCGCAGCGCGCCGCATCCCGACCACTGTGCGGTGTCGGCACGCTTGCGCATCGCCCCGCCCATCGCGCTCCTCACCGTGCCCTTCCTGGTCGCCGACTCCGGCTCGCCGCCCTGGGGTTTCGTGCGCATCGCGAACCGCTCCGACGCCGCCGGCACCGCCGACCTCGTCGCCATCGACGACACCGGGAAGCGCTTTGGCCCGGTGACGCTGTCCCTCGATGCGCGTGCGGTCGCGTCACTCGCCTCGCGCGACCTCGAGCGCGGTGCGGCGCACCGCGGTCTCTCCGCAGGGGTGGGCGACGGGAACGGGCACTGGCGGCTCGAGCTCGATACCGATCTCGACATCACCGCGCGCGCCTACGCGCGCAGCCCCGCAGGATATGTGAGCCGCATCGATGCAACGGTCCCTGCGATCGACGACGAGGGATACCGCTACGAGGTCAGCTTCTTCAATCCGGGCAGCAATGCGCACAAGCCGAGCGCGCTGCGGCTGGTCAATCCGACCGATGGGGCGGCCGAAGTCACCATCACCGCGCGCGACGATGCGAGCGAGGCCGCGCCCGGTGGCGATGTAACCCTGCGCGTGGCCGCAGGCGCAGCGATCGAGCTGAGCGCCCAGGCACTCGAACGCGGGGCCGCCACCATCGACGGACGCCTCGGCGACGGCGAGGGCAAGTGGCGCCTCACGGTGCGCTCCGAGCGCGCGCTCCACGTGCTGAGTCTCGTGAGGGGACAGGGCGGCTACCTTGCAAGCCTGTCTCGCTGAGCTCAGCCTGGCGCGACTCGCGGTCGGGCGGCCTCGCACGGAGGGAGAGCGGGGTGACGCCCCTCGCACGGGGTGCGCATGCGCTTGAGTGACGGACAGGATACAAAGCTGCAATCTGCCTGCCCATCACACCAAAACCGGTCCTTGCCATCCGGGAGAAGTCCATACAAATGGTAGGTGGGGGAGCCACACCGCTTACTCTTGAGCAAATGTCACTGGGTGCGCAACGATGTCCAAGTACTCCCCACCAGACCGCTACCTGCGCCGGGGCGCCAACCGGGATTCATGATGACCGAGCTGTGGCCAACCATTTCGACCACATCGCTGAGCGCGGCCCGGCGGCAGATGGACGCCGCCATTCGATGCCTCCTCTCGCGGGAGGACCCCTTGGCCGTGCACACGCTCGCCTACGCATCCTACGGCCTCTTGCGTGACCTTTCGAGGACGCAGGGCGGCGGAGCGGTGCTTGGCCAGCTCAAGTCCGAAGAAAATCGATTCCCGAAAAAGTGGTTCTGGCGACGATTCTCGGAGCTGGCCAGCGCGCTCAAGCACGGAGACCGTACCGCGGTCGACGTGCCGGAGGAGTTCAACGAGATGCTCCTCGTGACCAACTGCCTGCTACTTCGCGAGATCGACCGGCTCGACTCCGCCGAAGCCGGAGCCATTTGGCTCTGGTTTCATGCAGCGCACTTCATCAACATCGACGATGCTCCCGACTGCTACTGGCCGTGGATCGATCAGTATTGGACCCAATTCCATTCGACCACACGGCAAGTCAGGCTTCTCGTCGCGGCGCCGCTCTACGAATCACTGAAGGATGTGGACGTTGCAAGATACGACATGACCCCCGAGCAGGAACTCCTTCCCTGGCAGCTGGTGTTCCAGCCGGGAAGAGCGTGAAGCGGAAGGAATCCGGCAATCCACCATCGGGGATCCCATGAAGCGCTGGTCCTTCCCCGCGCACCAACGCGCCTCAGATTCATCGCCCCACATCGCGGAATCGCGCGCCGCCCTGCGTCCCGACTGTCGCGAGGCGCCCCTGCGTGCGCCAACGGATGAGGGCACCGCATTGACGAGTACGACCTCGCGCTTCATGGCGTCCTTCGCGCACCGGCACGCGAATGCAGGGCGAGCCAGATCGCTTCGGTGACGGCGCGGGCCCCCTTCATTCCCTTCGAATGGTCGTGCGTGATCTCCGGCACCCGGTCGCTCGCCGCGAGCACTTCTCGGCGGCGCGCCTCCCATGACGAGTAGTGTGCACTCGTGCCCTCGTAGGCTGGTGATTTACCACATGATATCGATGACGCGTCCGTCGCTGTGCTCACAAACTCCTACACCTCCGAACGTGGTGAAGCCGGAGCTGTCCGCGTAGTTCATGTTGCACCGCATTGTGGACCCTCTGTCCCCGAACATGACCGCGACGAAGTTGCCGCTGCTTGACGATGTGATGATCGGGACCGTCGTTCCAGCGGCAACGCCGATACCGACCGCGGTTCTGGCGTCGGCTTGGACCGCTTGACCTTTGAAATGCTCACCATCAATGGTCGCATGGTAGAAGTCCCGATCCATTCCCTGCTCGAACGTGAAGGTGACGCGCGTGCCGTCCCCCCTTACCATGCCGTCCATCGTCCCACCGCAGGCCACCAGGAGCGCGAATGCGCTCCCGGCAACGAGGTATGCAAGGTTTCTACGGAACTTCCTGTACAGCGCCACAGGCGCAGTGGTTGCCGGCTGGGCTCGTTTGGTGAATGGTTCGGGATGCGGTGGGTGCATGTTTCCTTCTCTTCTGCTAGTCCGAACGCAGATTATGCCGTCGTGGCGACAGCGTGGGGCCGCTTCGTTGTCGCCGCCGGGCGTCTCGCACTCTTCACATCGCACGATGATCAAAATCAGCGCAGTCGCAGACATGCATGTCTGCTTCATCCTGGGCACTCGGCGCCGAGTGCCCGCCCAATCCGGACCGTAGCCTTCGTTCTCGTCTCCCTCTGAAGGTCGTCCGCTGTGCTCTGCGCCTCGTTCTCGGGGCACCTCGCTCAACCGTGCTCGGCGAACGTCGCCCTTGCCTCCGATCGCGTTCCGAAGTAATCCCCCGGCGGCGCGCCCGGGACGTGCATGTGCGAGGTGTCCACCTCGAGGGTCCTCGTCAGGCGTTCCCTCACCGGCTCCTCCCTCCACCGGCCCTTGCGTTTCCCCCGACGGCGCCAAGCGCTTCAACGACGCAACGGGCTCCTCACCGTCAACGCGCCTCGAACGCGCTCGCGCCAATCCGGCCCGCCACGCCGCAGCCGACGCGGAGCGTCATCGTCTCCGGCTCCGTCGGCTGATTCACCCCGGATTCGCTCGTGTATCTCCTCTCGGTGCACCGCGATGCCCCTCGGCGCATCGATCCCGATCCGGACTTGCCCCCCCTTGACTTGCAACACCGTCACTTTGACTTTGTCGCCGACCATGATCGATTCGCCGACTCTCCTCGTGATAACGAGCATGTGTCTTCCTCCTTGACGGCCCGCGGCCTGCTCCGTTGATATCGACATCGTGACGCTTGCCGAGCGTATCACGCAAGTGCCCCTCCTCGACGCCAAGGGCGCGGCGGAGCATCGCGCGCCGCGCGCGCGAGGGGCGTTTGAATGCGCGAGCACGCGCCCCATATTCATGGGCAAGAACATGCGGCCGGCCGCTCCCCCGAAGAGGAAACGGCAGTATGTTCGAGACGACAAGTTGCGGGCTGTTCCGTGCCCAGGCTGACGCGAAACGCGCGAGCGCCACCGCGACCCGGCGTGCGACCTCCCTCCACGCGCCTCTCACCCCATCACCGCGCCCCTCCGGCGCGCTCCGTAGCCGGTGCGATCGACGATGACGACGAGGCCACGCGCGAGGGCGACATGACGCTCACCGCCAGCGGGCGTTGCACGCGATTCGAGTGCCTTGGCGTTTGAGTGCGGCGGGCACGGATTCGAGGGACGCTTCGGCGACGGCGAGAAGAAGTGGCGTTTGACGGTAAGTGCCGACGGTGTGCTCCACGTCGGGAGTCTGGTCAGGAGTCGCTGGGGTTACCGCGCGAGCTTCCCGCAGTAGGTCTCCCGAACTCGCTTGGCTGCCTCCCTTGGGTAGGGACGTCCACTTCGGATCGACTACCTGCGTTTCCGTGCAGACCCATCACGCGCGCCATCTTTGAACCGATGCGCTCGGCCGCGGCCTCGATGTCGCGGTCGGCGAGATGGGCGTATCGCAGGGTCATGCGCACGTTGGCGTGACCGAGCAGCCGCGAGACCACCGGCACCGGAACGCCGCTCATGACCGCGTAGCTGGCCATCGTGTGCCTCAGATCGTGAAGGCGCACGTCCTCGATGCCCGCCTCGGCGCGGATCCGGTCCCAGAGCTTGAGATGCGGGACATGCGGGCGCTCGGGATGGCGCACGGAGGGAAACACGAAGGGGCTCCCGCCCCGGGGCTGGCGCTCGATGATGCACCGCGCCTCGGCGCTGAGGTACACCTTCCTCGGGCCGGTCTTTGAATCTTCGAGCGCGAGGGTGTCCGCGTCCACCTCGCGCCACCGCAGCGCGAGAATCTCGCCCCGGCGACAGCCGGTGAGCAGCAGCAGCCGGATGATGTCGGCCTGGCGCGCGTGCCGCGTGCCGGCGCGGGCGTGGCGGTTCAGTGCACGGTGCAGCCGCCGGAGCTCGTCGCGGGAGAGAAAGCGGGTGAGCGCGGTGCGCCGGTTCATGACCACGTCGCGGGCGGGATTGGTCTCGATGTGACCGCGGGCGATGGCGAACTCGAGAACCTGCCGGAGTGTCCGCAGCGCGTGATTGGCGCCGCCCGGAGCGCTTCGGCTGTAGGCGTCGAACCAGTCCAGGACCTTGTCGCGGGTGATGCGGTCGAGGGGCATGGCGCCGAAGGCGGGCAGGAGCTGGCTGGTGAGCACGGAGTCGACGCCCTTGCGCGTCGAGACCTTGTAGTGGGGGTAGTGGGCGTCCTTCCATGGGCCGTCGACGAAGTCCCGGAGCGACGGCACGGGGTGCGCTCGCTTCGTCGGATGTTCGGGTCGGGGGCTCGCCATGAGCGCGTGGCACTGGCGGCGCGCGTCGTCGACGCTTCGTGACGTGACGGGACCGAGCGAGACGCGGGTGGAGCGTCCGTCGACCTTGCGAAGGACAATGAAGCTCGCGCCGCCGGAGGGACGCACCCGGACCCCGAGGCCGGGAGTACGGGAGTCCCACACCGTGTACTCGCGCTCCCGGGGGCGAAGGCGGGAGATGGCCGAAGCGCTCAGGCGCATGCGCTCGGCGGCGCTCATCGGTCGGTGTCCCCGAGCACCGCGCCGACGGTCTCCACCGCCTCGCGCACCATCGAGTCGGCGAGGTGCGTGTACTTGAGCGTGGTCCGTGCGCTGGCGTGCCCGAGCAGTCGGCCGATGGCCAGCACGCTCTCGCCTCGCCTCAGCGCGAAGGAGGCGTGAGTGTGGCGCAGGTCGTGGAGGCGCACATCGGGCAGTCCCGCCTCGGCGCGGATCCGGTGCCAGAAAGGACGAAGCCATACCGCGCCCGCCGGTCCCTGCTTGCGCCACGCCGGGAAGACCCATGCACCGGTGCGCCCGACTGCGTCGAGGACGCCCCGCGCGGCATCGGACAGCCACACCGTGCGCGGCCCGGACTTGCCGTCGCGCAGGAACAGCCTCCCTTCCCGGTAGTCGGACCAGCGAAGGGTGAGCACCTCGCTCTTGCGGCATCCGGTGAGCAGCAGCAGCCGCACCGCGGCCACCTCCAGGGGCCGCTTGGTCTCGTGCGCCGCGAGTACCGCCGCAAGGCGGGCAATCTCGGCATCGGTGAGCGCGCGCTCGCGCCCCTTGCGGCGGTAGCGCCGGATCCCCCGGCAGGGGTTGGAGCCCTCGGGGCGGTAGCCCATGCGCTCGGCCTCGGTCAGGATGACGGACAGGATGGGCATCGAGCGGTCGGCGGCCACCGGCGTCGCCCGGCGCGAGGCGAACCAGCGCCGCACGTCGGCGCGGGTGATGTCGGCGACGGAGAAATCCGCGAACCAGGGCAGAATCTGCCGGTGCAGGTAGTTGCGGTTCACGTAGAGCGTCTGTGGCTTCCATACCCTTGCATGGTGCCGGAACACGCTCTCGGCGACGGACTCGAAGCGCGTCGACTCGGGCGGGGCCTCGGCGCCGCCGCGAATCGCGGCGAGCAGTGAGGCGGCGCGCGAGCGCGCCTCGTCGACGGTGAGGGCGCCGGCGTCGCCGACCGTCTTCCACACGCGCGTGCGTCGATGCTGGATGTGGATGAAGAAGCGCTTGGCGCCCGAGGGCAGCACGCGGACGCCGAAACCACGGAGTGTGGCGTCGCGGAGGTCGTAGGAAGCGCTTCGAGGCTTGAGCGCCCTGACGCGGGCGTCGGAGAGGGTGAGGTGGGGCACGGGTGCGGTCTCCTGTCGGCGGTTGCAGCCGGGGAACCGGAGCGCTTGAAGTCCGGTTCCACACGGCGGAATCGACAGGAGAACGCTTCGCAGAATCAGTCACTTAGCACCGCAGGTGCGCGCGGCGGTGTTCGGGCAGGCCGAGGGCGCGGTGGTGGTGGCCGAGCCGACCCCGGGGGGCGCGGCACGGGCGCTGCGCCTGCTCGCGCGCTGCGCGGCGGAGGGGTGCGCGCCGGTGGTGGTACGCAACCACACGCGGGCCTTCGACGAGGCGCAGAGCGCCCGGGCGCTGCGCCGTGCGGGGCTCCGGCGGCGCCCGGCGGTGTCGGTGCCCTTCGAGCCGGCGGTGCCGGCGTTGAGCGACCGGGGCTGGCCGCGGGGGCAGGTGCCGCGCTCGCTCGCCGCTCCGCTCGAGAAGCTGACCGCGGCGGCCCTCGGCGCTCCGCCGCCGCGCGGTTCGGAGCCCGCGCCGGCGCGGCGGCGGCGCAGGTCCTTCCTCGCCCGGCGCCCGGCGCCGGCACGCTAGGGGAGGCGGCGCACGATGGCCGTTCGTGCCTTTGGCCGCCGCCCCCGGGCCGCCCCGACGGGACCGAGAGGCGCCCCGGCGGCGCCGGGCGCGCCCGTGGTCGAGACGGCATTGCCCGCGCCCGCTGCCGAGGCGCCCCGGGCGATGCCCCTCCCGGCCCGGCGCGTCGCCGGCACCGACCCGGCGATCGCCGAGGTGGTCGCCCGCGTGCACCCGATCGTCGTCCAGTCCCTCGACATGGGGCGCATCGCCGGGCTCGACAACGAGGCGCTCGCCACCCAGTTGCTCGGCTTCCTCGAGTCTCCCGAGGCCGGCGTGCCGGAGTTGAGCCCGCTCGACCGCCAGCGCGTCGTCACCCAGCTCGTTCACGACATCAAGGGCCTCGGCCCCATCGAGCCGCTGCTGCTGGACCCCGACATCTCCGACATTCTCGTCAACGGCGTGCACTCGGTCTACGTGGAGCGCCGCGGGCGCCTGGAGGCGGTCGACGTGCACTTTCGCGATGCCCGGCACCTGCTGCACATCGCCCAGCGCATCGCGGGCTGGATCGGGCGCCGGGTGGACGAGTCCAGTCCCATGGTCGATGCGCGCCTTCCCGACGGCTCGCGGGTCAACATCATCATCCCCCCGCTCGCGCTCGACGGGGCGGCGATCTCGATTCGCCGCTTCGTGATGCGCGGCACGAGCCTGGCCGAGATGGCGGAGCGCGCGGTGATGTCGCAGGCGATGGCCGAGGCTTTTCGCATCGGGGTGCGCGCGCGGCTGAACATCCTCATCAGCGGGGGCACCGGCGCGGGCAAGACGACGTTCATGAACGCGCTCTCGCGCGAGATTCCCGACGGGGAGCGGCTGATCACCATCGAGGACGCGGCGGAGCTGCAGTTGCAGCAGCCGCACGTGATCCGGCTCGAGACGCGCACGATGAGCGCGGAGGGCACGGGGCAGGTGACGATGCGCGACCTGCTGGTGAACACGCTGCGCATGCGGCCCGACCGCATCATCGTGGGCGAGGTGCGGGGCGGGGAGGCGCAGGAGATGCTCCAGGCGATGAACACCGGGCATCCCGGCTCGATGTGCACGCTGCACGCGAACAACCCGCGCGATGCGCTGATACGGCTGGAGAACATGCTGATGTCGGCGAGCGGGGACATTCCGCTGCCGGCGCTGCGGCGCCAGATTGCAGGCAGCATCGACCTCGTGGTGCAGCTCGCGCGGCTGCGCTCGGGGCACCGCTGCGTGACCAGCGTGACCAACGTGGTGGGCATCGAGAACGACATCGTGACCACCGAGGAGATGTGGCGCTACCGCCCGGCGGACGGGGGGCATCGCTTCGAGTGCTCGGGGCGCCAGCCCTCGTGGATGGGCCCGGTGGAAGCCCTGGGACTGCGCGATGCGCTGCTCGCCGCCCTGGGGGCAGACCCGCGCATCGGGGAGCACGAGGGATGAGTCCGCTCGGGGCGGGGCTGGCCGCGGCCGGGGCGCTCTCGCTGCTGGTGGCCGCGGCGGGCGCGGGCGTGCTGCTGTGGCGCCGGCGCCGGGCG
>JAJEAD010000023.1 GCA_022824305.1 Gammaproteobacteria bacterium
CTTCTCGGTGTTGTAGGCGAAGGAGGTGACCCCCCACACCCAGGCCACGCCGTGCACGCTGCCGTCGCAGTTCAGCATCGGCGAGTCGCGCATGTTGTCGGAGAGGTCGCCGAAGTTGCTGATCAAGTTCGCGTCGATCGGCTGAATCAGCCCTTCGCTGGCCGCATTGCAGGTGAAGGCGCTGTTGATGAGCACCACGTCGTAGGCGCCCGGGCTGGTGCGCAGCTTGGTGAGCATCTCCTGCTCGGAGTTGAAGTTGTCGTGGACGACCTTGAATCCGGTGCGTTCCTCGAAGATCTGCACCGCCCACTCTTCGTCCGTGCCGTAGCCCTGCCAGTTGAGCACGCGCAGCTCTCCCGCCGCATGCACGACGCCGGCCATGACGCCGAGCATCGCCCCTCCCAGAATCGCCGCCCATCGCGGGCGCTTCGTTGACCGCCTCATGGCGCTACCCTCCCCATTTTCTGCGTTTGCGGGATCTCGCCCTCCCATCGCGCCGCATCGCAGGCGGCAAGACGAGGGCCGAGCGTCGCCGCTCATTTATCCGAATCACCGGATCAGGTCAACTGAGCCCGGTGGCTCGCGAGCCGGGATCCCCGTCGGTTCGGGGCCGTGGCATCAACCGCGCCCGATGAAGGGCATCTTCGTCGCCATCACCGTCATGAACTGCACGTTGGCGTCCAGCGGCAGGCTTGCCATGTAGACGATCGCCCGCCCCACGTCCCGGACGTCCATCGTCGGCTCCGGGGCGGTGGTGCCGTCGGCCTGAGGCACGCCCTCCCCCATCCTCTCCGTCATCTCGGTGAGCGCATTGCCGATGTCGAGCTGCCCGCATGCGATGTCGTACTTGCGCCCGTCGAGGGCGGTGGCCTTGGTGAGCCCGGTGACCGCATGCTTGGTGGAGGTGTAGGGGGCGGAGTTGGGACGGGGCCGGTCGGCGGAGACCGAGCCGTTGTTGATGATGCGTCCGCCCCGCGGCGACTGCGCCTTCATCATCCGGAAGGCCTCCTGGGTGCACAGGAACATGCCGGTGAGATTGACGGCTACCACCGCCATCCAGTCCTCGTAGGGAATGTCCTCGAGCGGCACCGGAGGACCGCCGATGCCGGCGTTGTTGAAGAGCACGTCGAGGCGGCCGAAGCGCTCTTTCGTCGTCGCGAAGAGCGCCCGCACTGCCTCGGGGTCGCCGATATCGGTGGGCACCGGCAGGATGCGCTCCGCGGCGGCGCCCGCGGATTGCTTCACCTCCTCGAGCGGCGCGGCGCGCCGGCCCGCGACCACCACCGAGTAACCGTCCTCGGCCAGGGAGAGCGCCGCGCATCGGCCCACGCCGCTTCCCCCGCCGGTCACCATCGCAACTTTCATGAACGTCCCTCGACGAGCCGGAACCCGGCGAACATGTTAGCCCGCATCGCCCGCGGCGGCATGCGAGCCGGGGCCGCCCAGCCACTCTTCCAGCTTCGACCAGCGCCGGCGGCCCGCGACCGACTTGACGGCGATGGCGAGCGCGCGGCGCTGCCCCACCAGCACCACCAGGCGCCGGCCCCGGGTCACTCCGGTGTAGAGCAGGTTGCGCTGCAGCATGACGTAGTGCTGCTTCATCATCGGAATCACGACCGCGGAGTACTCCGAGCCCTGGCTCTTGTGGATGGTGGTGGCGTAGGCGGGCACCAGGGCGTCGAGCTCGCCGAAGGCGTAGACGAGGCGCCGGCCGTCGAAACGGGCGCTCACTTCACCCTGCTCGGGGTCGACGTCCTCGATGTAGCCGATATCCCCGTTGTAGACCTCCTTGTCGTAGTCGTTCTCGATCTGCATCACCTTGTCGCCGCCGGCGAAGGTCCAGCCGAATCGCTCGATCCGCCGGGAACCGGAGGGGTTGAGCACGGCCTGGAGCTCGATGTTGAGCGACCTCGCCCCCACTCCCCCGCGGTTCATCGGGCACAGCACCTGGATGTCGCGGACCGGATCGAGCCCGAAGCGGCGCGGCATGCGCACCGACACCAGCTCGATGACCTTCTGCACCGCATCGTCGGGCTCATCGGCCGGCACGAAGTAGAAGTCGCTGTCGCCTTCCGGGGGATCGAGGTCCGGAAGCACTCCCTCGTTGATGCAGTGCGCGCTCACGATGATCCGGCTGCGGGCGGCCTGCCGGAACACTTCGGTGAGCCGCACAACCGGAAATGCGCCGCCCGCGATCATGTCCGCCAGCACCTGCCCCGGCCCCACGGAAGGAAGCTGGTCCACGTCGCCGACCACGAGCAGCGCCGAGCTCTCGGGCAGGGCCCGCACGAGGGCGTGCATCAGCGGCACGTCGACCATGGAGACCTCGTCGACCACGAGCAGGTCGCAGTCGAGGGGATTTCCGGCGTTGCGCTTGAAGCCGCCGCTTCTCGGGTCGACCTCGAGGAGGCGGTGGATGGTCTTCGCTTCCCGGCCGGTCGCCTCGCTCATGCGCCGCGCCGCCCGCCCGGTCGGCGCGGCGAGCGCGACCCTGACCCGCTTGACCGAGAGAATGCCGAGAATGGCGTTGACGATGGTGGTCTTGCCCACTCCCGGTCCTCCGGTGATCACCATGACCTTGGCGCCGAGCGCGGTGGCGACCGCCTCGCGCTGGCTCTCGGCCAGCGCGAGGCCGGTGCGCTCCTCGATCCAGGGAATCGCCTTGTCCGGCGCGATGCGCGGCCAGGGGAGCACGCCGCGGACGAGCGCCCGCAGGCGCTCGGCAATGCCCTTCTCCGCGCCGTGCAGCCCCGCGAGGAAGACACAGGGCGTGTCTCCGACACGGTCCGCGATCACCGTCCGGTCGTGGAGCTCGAGGTCGAGCGCAGTGGAGACGAGCTCCTCCGGGACCTCGAGCAGGGCCGCGGCGCGGGGCAGCAGGTCGCCGTGCGGCAGGCCGCAGTGCCCTTCGTCCATCGCCTCGCCGAGCGCGAAGGCAATGCCGGCCCGCACCCGCACCATCGCGGTCTTCTCGAGCCCCAGGCGCATCGCGATGGTGTCCGCGGTCTTGAAGCCGATGCCGCGCACGTCCCGGGCGAGGCGGTAGGGGTTCTCCGTCATCACCTCCACCGCGTCGGCGCCGTAGGTCCGGAAGATGCGCACGGCACGCGCGGTGCCCACCCCGTGGCCGTGCAGGAACACCATGATCTCGCGCACCGCCTTCTGCTCGGCGTAGGCGGCCGTGATGCGTTTCGCGCGCACCGGGCCGATGCCCTCGACCTCGCGCAGGCGCGCCGGCTTCTTCTCGATGACGTCGAACACCCGCTCCCCGAAGGCGCGCACCAGCTTCTTCGCGTAGACCGGGCCGATGCCGTGAATCATCCCCGAACCGAGGTACTTCTCGACCCCGTCTATCGAGCTCGGCTGGGTCGTCTGGAGAAATCGGGCCCGAAACTGCGGACCGTGGGTGCGGTCGTTCACCCACTCCCCGGATGCCGTCACCCACTCTCCGGCCGCGACCGTCGCGGCGTGGCCGACCACGGTGACGAGGTCGCGGTGCGAGCGCACCTTGACGCGAAGGACGCAGAAGCCCGAGTCCTCGCCGTGGAAGGTGACCCGCTCGATGAGCCCGGCGATCCGCTCGGACGGGCCTGATTCCGCCGTCCGCTTCCGCATCCCTTCAGCCCGCATTCCCTGCCGCGAGACGAGATCGCCACGCCACTCGGTGGAGCACCGTCAACGCCGCCCACCGCACATGTCGCCACTCGCTTCTCGGGATTCGTTCAGGCTTCGAATCGTCGCGCAACTCTCGATTTGACGAAGACGGCTCCCCGTTTCCATACGAGGGTTCGGATGGTCGGACTCTGGCGCGTCTTTCGCGTCGTTCTCTCATTCGGGCTTTGCGGCCGGCGTGCGAGTGGCGGAGCCAAGGCGTCGATCGAAGGTCATGACGCGACCGACGCCACGCCGCCGGCAACTCGCGAGATGGCAGAGATCTCTCGCTCCCAGTGCGGGATGGCTTTCGTGGAGCTGCCTTGCCAGCCTCAGGTCCGCCTCTTCCAGCGGCCACACTTCGACATCGGCCCTGGCCACGAGCGTCATCGCAGCGTCGAGGGTCTCAAGCCTGCCGACCGGCAGATAGGCATGGGCCAACTCCTGCAGGACTTCCGCCGAAGTGCACAGACGGGTGCCGCGCCGGCTCGACGTGGCAAAGAACTCCCGGGCAGGCGCCTGCAGCGGATGCGGCCGTCCTACGGCGTACATGAAGACATTCGTGTCGACGAAAGTCATGTGCCGGCCAGGCTTCGCCGGCGTGACTCCGCGATGACGCTCAAGTGCTCGTCCCAGTCCGGCTCTCGCTCGGGGCCTTCCAATGCGTCGCAGGCCAGGAAGAACGCCTCCACGGCCGCCGGGGACGTGAAGCGGTCGGCGCGTTGTCGGTTCTCGAGCCGCTCACGGGCCGCGGCTCTCAGCCAGGCGCTCAACGTCAGGCCCTCTCCACGCGCCTGGCGAACGAAGCGATCGCGATCCTCATCCGGGATGATCAGCTGGACCCTGGCCATCGCATGCACCACGCCTTCACAACTGTGTGTATGAATCATACACAATAGAATTCGGCGGGAGAACCTGCATGTTCGGCGCGCGGCAGACACCAGTGCGGCCCCTCGTACTTGCGGATGTCTCCCGAGCGCCGGTCAGCGCGGACCTCTGCCTTGCTGAACCGCGTCGATGCCCGTTGCGTGGCCACTCGGTTCGGGTTTTCCATTCCTCATCCGGTCGAGAGTGGCCGCTAACTCGACATCTCGGACATGTACTCCGAATATTCAAGCTCACGTGCACCGATGCCGAGGAATCCGGGGCGGTAGCACGGGCATCGGAGCAGAATCGCCGTGAGTGCAAACATGAGCCCAGACGAGCGCTCGGTCCCCAAGTGATGTACGACGGCAACCGTGCCCTGGAGCTGCTGCGGTCGGGCACGGGACGACACGACGCCGAGTTCCGCGAAGGGCAGGAGGACTCCGTCCGCCATGTCGTGGATGGTCACGGCCGGCTCCTCGTGGTGCAGAAGACCGGCTGGGGAAAGAGCCTTGTCTACTTCATCGCAACCAGGCAGCTACGCTCGCACGGAAGCGGAGAGGTATGGCCGCTCGCCCTCGCTGACACGAGTCAGGGATGATGAGGATGGAAATCTCATCCAACGCGCAGGCGATACTTCTCCTGACCGCGCCGCTGATCGTTGGACGGAACAGGACCTCCGCCAATCCCCTGAGCGCTGCGGAGTACCGCCGCCTCGCGCGCCGGCTCCGGGAGCTCGAGCGCCAGCCCTCCGATCTACTCGAGTCCGGCGCAGAGGAACTGATTGGGGAATGCTGCTCGGACTGGGATTCCGAACGGCTCGAACGACTGCTCGGACGGGGATTTCTCCTCAGTCAGGCGATGGAACGCTGGCGGACACGATCGATCTGGGTTGTGAGCCGCGCCGATTCCCGTTACCCCCGACGCTTGAAGAAGCGCCTCGGAGAAATCGCCCCCCCGATCCTTTACGGCGGTGGTGACGCGGCAATTCTGGATACCGGTGGTCTGGCAGTCATCGGCTCCCGCGATGTGGATGACACATTGATCGAGTACACCGAAGAAGTGGGGCAACTCGCCGCTTCGGCGCGACGCACCTTGGTGTCGGGTGGCGCCAGAGGTGTTGATCAAGCTGCGATGCGCGGCGCGTTGCAAGCAGGCGGGCATGTGGCGGGCGTTCTGGCCGACGGCCTCGAAAAGGCGGTGATGCGCAGGGAGCATCGCGACGCACTCTTGGACGGGCGCCTGGTCCTGGTGAGTCCGTATGACCCGGCCGTCCGTTTTCACGTCGGACATGCCATGCAGCGCAACAAGCTGATCTATGCACTCTCGGATGCAGCGTTGGTGGTCAGCTCCGACTACGAAAAAGGGGGCACTTGGACCGGAGCAACCGAACAGCTCGACAAGCTGCGATTCGTTCCCGTGTTTGTCCGTGCCGACAGCAGGACGGGGAAGGGTCTGGAAGCGCTTCGGAGGCGCGGAGCCTTAGCGTGGCCGAATCCGACAACACCCAAAGCTCTTGGAGAGAGCCTGGACGCGCCGACAGCGCCGGGATACGCAGCTCCCCGGCAGCGGACGCTCTCGCCGGAGATTCGCGACGAAGCGCCACCTATCGACGACTCTCGAAAGGCCGAGTCCGCGTCAACCGCGCCCGACACGAATGCGACAGCCTGTTCATCGCCTGCCGGGGAGCTGTTCGCAAAGGTCAGGGAGCTGTTCGAGCGCATGGATGTACGTGGGGCCGAAGCCGAAATAGCAGAGGAGCTACAAGTCTCGAAGAGACAGGCTGACATCTGGCTGGGACGTTTCGTCGAAGAGAAAGTGAGGGAGCTATTCCGGCGCAAGGACGTCTCCTTGACCGAAGCCGAGGTCGCAGACACGCTCCAAATCCCGAGGCACCACGCTCGGCGCTGCCTGAAACGCCTGATTGAAAACGGCACGGTCGAGAAGCACTCCCGCCCTGCCAGGTACCGCTCTACCGCCTCGATCGGTCCTCTGTTCGATCACCGAGACTAGCACATGCCCTCGCACATCGGAGAGATCGAACAGTGCGGTAACCTATCGCATTCGGACACCCTTGGAAACAGTACCACCGTCAGAGTGTGCACCGCATAATGCTCGACGGCGAGTTGTTCCTGAACGCTTTCGACAATGAGATACACCGTAACGTCGCTGATCGGCTTCCTGGCGTTGCGGTTGAATCCGGCGCCATTGCGGAAACGTATGCCAACGGCGGTGGCATACGGGCGCCCTGCTCGCGCTGGAACAAGCCGGTAGGCACCGCCTGGCTCTTTCCACCATCGGAGTGTGGCGAGGTGGTGTTGAGCCGGCGACATAGACTTCGGCATCGTGGTGTTCTGTGAACCGCTTTGATAGCTTTCATATTCATTGACGACCGGGAAGAGGAACACGCATGCGAAAGCCCGCCTCCATGAAGGGCCTCGAAAAGCTTGGCCGGGTTCGGCTGTCGAGGAATTTCTTCATGCGCGACATGCTCTACAGCGAGATTGCGAATTTTCACGGAATTCCGAACGTCCCGGACGACCCCGACTTGGCCATTGCAGCGGGACAGCGCCTGTGCGAGGAGCTGCTCGAGCCCCTTCACGCCACCTTCAGCCACGTGTCCATTCGTTCCGCGTTTCGCTCCGTCGCGGTCAACGACTATGGCGTCGAGAACATGCACAGGGGATACAACTGCGCGGCGACGGAGTGGAATCACTCCCGCCACGTTTGGGATCGACGGGATGCAGAGGGCGGCATGGGCGCGACCGCCTGTATCGTCATTCCCTCGTTCGTCGAGCGCTACGAAGCGGGCACGCCTTGGCAGGCCATGGCGTGGTGGGTCCACGACCACCTGTCCTACTCCGAAATGCAATTCTATCCTAACTACGCAGCATTCAATCTCGGCTGGCACGAGAGGCCGAAACGCCGCATCTGGAGCTACATCCCGCCCACTCGGGGCAAGCTCACCGAGCCGGGCATGACCAACCATTCCGGCGACCATTCTCCGGAGTATCACGGGTTTCCGAAGCTAGAACTCTCCTGAGATGGCCCATCACGTGCGCGGCCCCTCGTACTAGTGGATCTCCCCCGAGCGCCGACCGGCACGGACTTCTGCCTTGCTGAATACCGCCCCCACCAGGTGAGCAAGCTCGCCCGCGCCGCGATGCCTGTCCGCCCCGGCGACTCAGCGCATGGTGCGTCCTGCATTCCAGCGGCAACCCGGCCGCTCCCGAGGGCCTCTGGCCGTGGACCGCCGTCCCACCGGATGGAATACTCGCGGCCCATTCCCCCGAGCGGAGCAGGAAGATGGCGGAGGCCTGGCTGATCGGCGCGTTCTCGACCGCGTTCGGCAAGAAGCCGGACCGGAGCTACAAGGACCTCACCCGCGAGGCGTACCTCGGGGTCCTCGCCGACGCCGGAATGGACGGCGGCGCCGAAGTCGACCTCGCCTGGTTCGGCAACTGCACCATGCACATGGACCGGCAGGCGAACTCCAGGGGCCAGGTGTGCATGGCGCCGCTGGTGGGCGAAGGGCTCTTCCCGGAACGCGTCCCGCTCGTGAACATCGAGAACGCCTGCGCCACCACCGCGAGCGCGCTTGCCGCGGCAACCTTCGCGGTGCGGGCGGGAGCCTCCCGGCTTGGCCTGGTGATCGGCGCGGAAAAGCTCATCGATTCGGACACCGGCCGGGGCCGCTTCGAGGCATTCGACGGCACCCTCGACCAGTTCGACCCGGAGGAGTGGCGGAGCTACTACGCGTCCGCGGGCGAAGCGTCGGGCAAGCCCTTCGAGGTGGGCGGCGGCCGCACCCCCTTCATGGACACCTACGCCATGCAGGCCTGCTACCACATGAAGCGCCACGGGACCACGCAACGCCAGTTCGCGGTGGCCGCTGCCAACGCCCACAACTTCGGCGCCGACAACGAGCGCGCGCAGTACCGTTTCCGCACCACCCCGGAGAAGGTCCTCGCGGACCGCGAGATCTCTTACCCGCTGACCCGCGCGATGTGCGCCCCGATGGGGGACGGGGCCGCGGCGCTCCTGGTGGCGAGCGAGGACTTCCTGCGCGACTGCCCGCCGCCGGTGCGCGAGCGCGCGGTCAGGGTTCGCGCCTGCGGGCTGAGCGGCGGCAAGTACCGCGCGCTCGACGAACGCGGCCTGAGCTACGCGGCGGCGCAGCGGGCATACGCCCAGGCCGGGGTAGCGCCGGCGGACATCGACGTCGCCGAGGTGCACGACGCCACCGCCTTCTCCCACCTCTACCAGTGCGAGATGCTGGGATTCTGCCCGGAGGGGGAAGGCGGACGTTTCGTCGAGTCGGGGGAGACGGGACCCGGCGGAAGGATTCCCCTCAACACTTCGGGAGGCCTCATCGCAAAGGGGCATCCCATCGGCGCCACCGGCGCCTCGATGATCGTCGAGCTCGCGGAACAGCTCCGCGGCGAGGCGGGAGCGCGCCAGGTACCGGGCGCGCGCCTCGGCCTCGCTGAGAACGGCGGCGGGGTCATCGGCTTCGACGAGGCGGTGTGCGTGGTCACCATCCTCGAGCGCGGCTGAGCGGAGCGTCCACGAGGCGCGCCCGGGGCATCCGCCGCCGCGACAGTCGACTCGGGCGATCCGACGCTTCCCGCACACACTTCAGTTGACTGACCATTCGGACCTGAACTCCGAGTCTTCAAGGTACGCCGCGTCGGCCGTACCGTGTCGTTCCACGCTCATCGGAGACACAGAAACTTGTTGAATGTGCTCTTCATCACCGCGGATCAGTGGCGCGGTGACTGCCTGTCCGCGCTCGGCCACCCTTGCCTTCGCACCCCGCATCTCGACCGGCTCGCGGAGTCGGGGGTGCTGTTCACGCGCCACTACTCGCAGGCGTCGCCGTGCAGCCCGGGACGGGCGAGCCTCTACACCGGGCTCTACCTGCACCACCACCGCGTGGTGATGAACGGGACGCCGCTCGATGCGCGTCACACGAATGTCGCGCTCGAGGCGCGCAGGCTCGGCTACGAGCCCCTGCTCTTCGGCTACACCGACACCGCGGTGGACCCGAGGTCCCGCGCCCCCGGCGACCCCGATCTCCTGCGTACCTACGGCGGCGTGCTCCCAGGCATGACTCCGGTGGTTCCGATGGACGACGACTACTGGCCGTGGCGGCGGCACCTCGCGCGCCGAGGGTACGAGGTGCCGGAGGACACCAATGCGCTCTTCGCACCGGGCCATGACGACCGCGCTCCCGGCCAGGCGATCAGCGGCGCCGCGTGCGCCTGGCCAACGCAGGACAACGCCGCGGGTTTCCTTACCGACAAGGTGATCGAGCACCTGGGCGCGCAGGCACCGGAGCCCTGGTTCGCGCATGTCTCCTACCTGGCCCCGCACCCGCCCTTCATCGCCTCCGCGCCCTACAACGCGATGTACGATCCCGATGAGGTTCCACCTCCGGTGCGGGCGTCCACGCCGGAAGAGGAAGCGCGCCAGCACCCCTACCTCGCCTGGCACCTCCGTCACCAGCGCGATTCCGGCATCGCGTGGGACTTCGACCCGCGCGACAACCTCTCGCTCGGAGATGGGGACATCCGGCAGGCGCGTGCGAACTACTACGCAATGATGAGCGAGGTCGACGCCCAGGTCGGGCGCCTGATCGAAGCCCTGAGCGCGAGCGGGGCGTACGAACGCACCCTGGTGGTGTTCACCTCGGATCACGGGGAGCATCTCGGCGACCACTGGCAGTTCTCGAAGTTCTGCTACTTCGATCAGGCCTTCCACATACCGCTCATCATCCGGGATCCGCAGCCGGAGGCCTCGTCCGGACGCGGCCGGCGGGTGAACGCCTTCACCGAGAACGTCGACGTGATGCCGACGATCCTCGAAACGCTCGGCGCGGAGGCGCCTGTGCAGTGCGACGGGGAATCGCTGGTGCCCTTCCTCTCCGGAGACACTCCCGGGCAGTGGCGCCGGGAAGCGCACTTCGAGTTGGACTTCCGCTACGTACTGGACGAGTCGGGCTACGAGACACTCGGTCTGACGCCGGATCAGTGCGCGCTCTGCGCCCTGCGGGGAGAGCGCTACAAGTACGTGCACTTTACCGGCCTGCCTTCGCTCTTCTTCGATCTGCAGGAGGACCCGGGAGAGTTCGTCGACCGAAGCGGGGACCCGGGCTGCCGGGACCGCGTGCTCGAGCACGCCCAGCGCATGCTGAGCTGGCGCATGAACCACGACGATCGCCGGCTCGCCAATACCCGGCTGACCCCTGAGGGGATGGTCGAGCGGAGACCCCGGCGCGCTTAAACTACCGGCCTTCCTTCCGACCGGGAGCCCCTCTCCTTGGCAAGCGAACTCCATGCCGCCCGCACGCGACCCGTTGAGGGTCGACTCGCAGGCCGGGCGGCGGTAGTGAGCGGAGGGGCGTCCGGCATCGGGCGCGCGACCTGCGCACGACTTGCGGCGGAGGGCGCGAGCGTCATCGTCGCCGACCTCGACCGCGAGGCGGGCGCTTCGGTCGCGGCCGGGATCGGCGAAGGGGCAGTCTTTCATCCCCTGGACGTGACCGACCGGGACGGCTGGCAAACCGTGACGGGGAAGGCGCTTTCCCTCTTCGGCCACTTCGACATCCTCATCAACAGCGCGGGAATCCTCGCCGGGGGCACGGTCGAGGACACGAGCCTCTCCGCGTGGCGCCGCATGCTCGACGTCAACCTCAAGGGAACATTCTTCGGCTGCCAGGCCGCGGTAGCGGCGATGAAGTCGAGAGGCGGCGGAGCCATCGTCAATCTCTCCTCGATCGCGGGCATCCGGGGCGCGCCGGATCTCTTCGCCTACGATGCCTCGAAGGGGGCGGTGCGCGCGCTCACCAAGGAGGTCGCGGTCTACTGCGCGCGGCAGGGGTACGCGATCCGCTGCAACTCCGTGCACCCCGCCGTCGTGCGCACCCCGATGGTCAGGGACTACTTCGCGGACCGCCCGAGCGACGACCCGAGCACCCTCGACGACTGGGTGGGCACCCAGGCGATCAAGCGGCCCGGGGAGCCGGAGGAGATCGCGGCACTGGTCGCCTTCCTCGTCTCCGACGAGGCGAGCTTTGCCACCGGGGCGGAGTTCGTCATCGACGGCGGCGCCACCGCGGGGGTGGGGCGCAGGACTCCGTCCCCCTAGGCCCGCGTCCGGCGCCCCCTGCCCCCGCTCACCGCCTTCCACCATCTGCACAGGAGAATCGACGAATGGCGAAGAACGGCTTCCGGGTCATGGACAGCGACATGCACGTGATGGAGCCTCCCGATCTGTGGCAGCGCTACATCGATCCGTGCTACCGGGACCGGGCCCCGGTCGGCACCACCGACTACCTCGTCGATATCCACCTGATGCACGACGGGGAGGTCATCTCCCGCTTCCGGCGCGCGATGGAGGGCAACGACAAGGTGGTCGCGCAGTGCGAGCGATTCGGGCGCCTGGAGCAGTTCCGGGAGTTCGACCGCCGGGGGTGGGATTCCCGCACCCAGCTCGAGGCCATGGACGCCGAAGGCATCGACGTCGCGGTCCTCTTCCCCACCCGCGGCCTCTTCGCGCACGCCAAGGAGTACGACGACGACGGGCTGGCCGCCGCCATATCGCGCGCCTACAACGACTGGATGGCGGACTTCTGCGCGGCGGACCCCGAGCGCCTCTACGGCGCCGCGATGGTGCCGGCGCAGAACGTGGAGGCGGCGGTGTCGGAGACCCGGCGGGCCAGGGAGGAGCTCGGCTTCAAGAGCATCTTCCTGCGGCCCAACCCGGTGCGCGGCCGCAACTGGAACAATCCCGTCTACGACCCGCTCTGGGCGGAATGCGAGAAGCAGGGTCTCGCGGTCGGCTTCCACGAGGGCACGCCCTGTCGTCTGCCGGTCGCGATCGGCGAGCGTTTCGACGGCGTCCACGAAGACCTCTGGATGACCGAGCACGTGTCGGCCCATCCCATCGAGGCGATGTACGCGTGCCTCTCCATCGTCGGCGGCGGCGTGTGCGAGCGCTTTCCCGGCGTGCGCTTCGCGTTCCTCGAGGGCAACTGCAGCTGGCTCCCCTTCTGGCTGTGGCGCATGGACGAGCACCACGAGCTCCGGGAGACGAACGTCCGGGACACGCTGCCCCTGCGCCCGAGCGAGTACTTCGCGCGGCAGTGCTTCGCCGGGGTGGAGGCCGACGAGGACATCGCCGAGGATGTCTTCCGGCGTCTCGGCAACGACTCCATCGTGTTCTCCACCGACTTCCCGCACTCCGACTCGCGCTATCCGCATTCGGTGGAGACTTTCCTGGAGCAGCCCTTTTCCGACGAGAGCAAACGCAAGGTCCTCTGGGACAACTGCGCCCGGCTCTACGACTTCGATTGATGCGCCCGGACTCCGGGCGAAAGCTGGGCCTCGTCGGCCTCGGCGCGGTGGGCGGCCGACTGGCCGCCCGGCTCCTCGAGCGCTTCGGGTCGCTCGCCGTCCTCGACGCCGACCCGGGAAAGCTCGTGGATGCGCGCGCGCGGGGAGCGCACGCCGTGGACGACGCCCGGAGCCTGGGCGGAAGCTGCGACATCGTCCTCCTCTCGCTCCCGTCGCCGGCGGCGGTGGTGGCGGTCATGGACGGCGCGCACGGGCTGCTCGCCGGCATCCGGGAGGGCGCGGTGATCGTCGACACGAGCACGCTCGCCCCCGACACCAGCATCGAGTGGGCGCAACGGACCGAGCGCCGGGGCGCCCGCTACCTCGATGCGCCGATCACCTGCAACGTGACGCCGGGGGGCGGCACCGCGGCGGCGGCCGGTGGCGAGCTCACGTTCCTCGTGGGCGGCGCGCGCGAGGCCTTCGACGCGGCGCACGACGTGCTCGAAGCGCTGGGCCGGCGCTTCCACCACCTCGGGCCGCCGGGTTCGGGCAGCGTCATGAAGCTCGTGAGCAACCACATCTCGGGGATCCAGACCCTGGCCATCGCCGAAGCCCTGAGCCTCGCGCAGTCCTGCGGCTTCTCCCCGGAACGCACCCTCGAGATCTGCTCCGATACCGTCGCCTCGTCCTACGTCCTGGATTCCATCGTCAGGGCCCGCCTCGCCGGCGCGGCGGAGAACACGCACTTCGCCATCGAGCTCATGGCCAAGGACCATCGCCTGGCCGCGTCGCTCGCCGAGGAGCGGGGCGTCGAGCTCCCCATGAATCGCCGTGCGCTCGAGATCTGCGAAGAGATGTGCGCCGCCGGCTACGCCCGGCGCGACAACGTGGCGAGCGTGGAGTACTTCAGAAAGCGCAACGGCCTCGCGTGAGCGCCTCGCGCTCCGGCGTCGTCGCCATCGGACGCGACTGTTCCTGCTGAGACATTGGCGGCGAGGGACGAGCTTGCGTCCGTGCCCGCGAGCGCATCGCTCCTTCGCCTCCCTGCGTTGCCGAATCGGCAACCCATCGCACGGAAAATAGCAATTCCCCCGCACACCCCGTGGGTCTATGGTTGCCCGGAGCCGTCACCCGGGAGGTCAACCATGGCAGATCGCAATCAATCCCTCTCGCCGCTCAGCCGCCGCAGGATTCTCCAGTACGGCGCGACACTCGGCGGCGCCGCGGCCGTGTCGTCCTTCGTCACCGTGGAGGCGCTCGCCGCCGGCAAGGCGAAGGTCAACCTGCAGCTCGGCTGGCTCGCCAGCAACGGCATCATGGGCGAGGTCGTGGCCAAGCGCACGGGCATCTACGAAGAGGAAGGCATCGAGCTCGAAGTCACGCCGGGCGGACCCGGGGTGGACGGCGTCGCCTCCGTTGCCGCCGGCCACGCGCAAGTCGGCCATCTCTCCTCCAGCCCCTCGCTCATGCTGGCGCGCTCCGCCGGCATCCCGGTCAAGGCCTTCGCCGCCGGCTACCAGAAGCATCCCTTCACCTACTTCTCGCTCGAGAGCGACCCCATCCGGACCCCGAAGGACATGATCGGCAAGACCATCGCCACCCAGCCCACGGCGGTGATCCTGCTCCGCGCGCTGCTCGCGAAGAACGGCATCGCCGAAGATCAGGTCGAGGTGGTCAAGATGGGCAGCGACATGAACCAGCTCATGACCGGCCAGGCCGCCGCCGTCACCGGTTGGATGACCAACACCAATGCGCTCAAGGTCCTCGGCGACGGCCGCGTCGACATGATGCTGTGGGATGCCGGCATCCAGCTCTACGCCAACGTCTACTACACCACCGACGACATGCTGGCGAACCACGCGGACGTGCTCACCCGCTTCCTCACCGGCACGGCCCGGGGATGGGGAGAGGCCCGCAAGGACCCGGAGGCCGGCGTCGACCACCTCGTGGCGGAATACAGGAACCTGAGCCGCGAGAGCGAGCTGGAAGCGGTCGGGGCGGTGCTCGGCTTCTCGTTCAACGAGGTGACCGGCAAGGAGGGCTGGGCGGCCATGAACCCGGCCAACTGGCAGGCCCAGATCGATTCCTACGACGAGCTGAAGCAGTTCAAGGGAGAGACGCCGACGGTGGACGACGTCATGACCACGGATATCCTGGACGCGACGGAGTCCGTGAGGAAGCAGATTGGATGACGCAAGGCACCGCCGCGGCGGTGGTCGCTGACCCTGCCGCCGCCGCGGCCATTTCGGTCCGCGAGCTCTCGGTTCGATTCGACACGGAGGCCGGCGGCGTCACCGCCCTCGACCGGGTCGGCTTCGAGGTGCCGGAGGGTGGCTTCGTCACCATGCTGGGGCCGTCGGGATGCGGCAAGTCGACGCTGCTGCGGGCCATCGCGGACCTGGTGCCGATTGCCGGCGGCGCCATCGAGGTGTTCGGCCGCACGCCGGAGCAGGCCCGCCGGGCGCGGGACTTCGCCTTCGTGTTCCAGGACGCGACCCTGCTGCCCTGGCGCAGCGCCGTCGACAACGTCCGTCTGCCCCTGGAGGTCGGCCGGCGCGCCGGACAGGTCAAGCAGCATGCCGAGGCGGAAGAGCTGCTGGCGCTGGTGGGACTGGAGGGACGCGAGGACGCCCTGCCCCACGAGCTCTCGGGCGGGATGCGCCAGCGGGTGTCGATCGCCCGGGCGCTGGTCTACCGGCCCCGGGTGCTGCTGATGGACGAGCCCTTCGGCGCCCTGGACGAGCTGAAGCGCGACAAGCTCAACGAGGAGCTCCTGCGCATCTGGCGAGAGACCGGCACCACCGTCATGTTCGTGACCCACTCGGTGCCGGAGGCGGCATTCCTCGGCCAGAAGTGCCTGGTGCTCTCCGCCCAGCCCGGCCGGGTGCGCGAGTACGTGGACATCGAGTTCGCCTCGCCGCGGGTCCTCGGCATGCGCGACACGCTGGAGTTCGTGCAGGTCACCGCGCACCTGCGCGGTCTTCTGGAGGAGGCGTGATGGCCGCGGCGAGCATGGAAGGCAAGGGCGCCGGTCGGGACTCGACGGAGCCCCGGCCGACCCGGGACTCGCGAAGCCTTCGGGCCGCCGATGTCACGGCGGCGGAGCGGAACGCCGGAGCCGCCCGCGTCGAACGCCGGGGAGCCCGGTGGCGGCACCGCCATGCACCGGCCGTCTTCGCCGCGATCGGAATGCTGGCCCTGTGGCAGATCGTCGTCGCCGGGTTCGCGGTGCCCACCTACATCGCGCCGAGCCCGGTCCAGGTCCTTCAGGTATTCGTCGAGCAGGGCGACATCCTGTGGCTCAACTTCTGGCCGACCCTGCTCGAAGCGGTGGCCGGCTTCGCGCTGGGCAACTCCATCGCGGTGGTGCTCGCGGTGTGGTTCGTGCACAACCGGCTCGCGGAGCGCGCCTTCTACCCCATTGCGGTCTTCGTCAACACCATCCCGATCATCGCCGTTGCCCCGATCCTGGTGCTCATGCTGGGCAACGGCTATGCGCCGAAGATCGTCATCGCGGCCCTGATCTGCTTCTTTCCGACCCTGGTCAACATGGTGCGGGGCCTCAAGGCGGTGAGCCCCCAGATGCTGGAGCTGATGCGGGTGCTCTCGGCCAGCGACCGGGAGATCCTGTGGAAGATCCGGCTGCAGAGCTCCCTGCCCTTCCTGTTCGCGGCGCTGAAGATCGCGTCGACCACCTGCGTCATCGGCGCCATCGTGGGCGAGTGGATCGGCTCGAACTACGGGCTGGGCTCGCTGATCATCGAGGCCACCTACAACTTCCGCGCTCCGCTGCTCTACGCCACCGTGATCCTGGGGGCGGGCCTCGCCGTGGCCTTCTTCGTGACCACCACGCTGGTTGAACGGCGCGTCCTCAAGTGGAAGCCGGGCGCCGTCTTCTGAGCCGGACGATGGGGATCGGACCAACCCGATACGGGCGGATTCGCGCGCCATGGATTCCCGCCTCCGCGCGAAGGGCAGATGGAGACAGCTCGGCAGACGCCCCCCGGCCCGTCATCGCCGCCTTTGCGGAAGGGACGGCAATGGGAGCAGTTGATCGTCCGCCGCTCTTCGTCGTTCCCGCCAGGGCGGAACTCGGATGTTTGCGGCAATCCGATGTCGCCTCGCGCAGGCGTTGACGGACAGAACCACGGAGACCATGCGCATGTCATCTCCTGCAGTCGTGACCCGGCCCGAAACCCGCGTTCCGGTCGTCGCCACCACCGGCGTGCTCGTCGTGGGCGGCGGACCGGCCGGGGTCGCGGCGGCGGTCTCCGCCGCGCGCAACGGCGCGCCGACGCTCCTGGTCGAGCGATATCCCTACCTCGGCGGCCTCGCGTCCGGCGGCATGGTGCTGGTGCTCGACGACATGCACAACGACCTGGAAATCTCCGTGCGCGGCCTCGCCATGGAGCTGATCGATCGCATGCACGCCCGGGGGCTCTGCGTGTATCCGCCGGAGGCCGACCGCGCCCCCTCCGTCCGCGCGACGGAAGCCCTCTGGCGCAGGTGGTCGCGCTGGGGCGTGTTCGACTTCCACGTCCACTCCAAGCCCCACCCCATCGTCTTCGCCGCCGCCTTCGACCCCGACGGATTCAAGCAGGCGTCGCTCGACATGGTCCGGGAGGCCGGGGTCACCCTGCGCCTGCATAGCTGGTTCCAGTCCACCATCGTGGAGGACGGACGCGCCGCCGGCGTCATCGTCGAGACCAAGGAAGGGGCGCAGGCCATCCGGGCGGACGTGGTCATCGACGCCACCGGCGACCTCGACGTCGCGGCGAGCGCCGGCGCCCCCTTCGTCGACGGCGCCTATATCGTCACCACCGTCTCTCGCATCGGAGGCGTGGACACCGAAACCGCGGAGCGCTTCCAGTTCGAGGAGCCGGAACGCTTCGCCGAGATCGACCGCCAGGCAAGGGGCTTCATCCGAGGGTGCTGGCAGTACTGGTGGCTGAAGACCCCGCTCCCCGGCGTCGTGTGGTGCAACTGCCCGCACATGAGCGGGTTCGACGGCATGAAGGTCGCGGATCTCACCGCGGCCGAGTTCGAGGGCCGGCGCCGGATGCAGGCGCTGCTCGAGTTCGCCCGTGAGAAGGTCCCCGGAGTCGAACGCGCGTCCTTCGTGGACTTCGCCCCCCAGACCGGGGTCCGCCAAACCCGCCTGCTGGAAGGCGAGTACGTGGTCAGCAAGCGGGACGTGAGGGACCGGGTGCACTTCCACGACAGCGTGTGCCGCGGCCGGGACTACTACACCCCCTATCGCGCCCTGCTGCCGTTGGAAGTGGACCAGGTGCTGGTCGCCGGCCGCCACTACTCGTCGACGCCGTCGGCCCAGAAGATGAGCCGGGAGATCCCGCCCTGCATGGCCATGGGCGAGGCCGCCGGCATCGCGGCCGCGCAGGCGCTCGACGGCGGCGTCCTGGTGCGGGACGTGGACGTGCGGGGCATTCAGAAGCAGATGCGCGCCCAAGGCGCGGACCCCGGCGACCGGCCGGCCGATAACGCTCTCGTCACGGAGGCCGCGTGATGGCGCCCGACTCCCCTCGTCCCCTGCCCCTCGACGGCGTGCGGGTCCTCGACTTCACCCAGGTGATGATGGGGCCGTGCTGCACGCAGATGCTGGGCGACTATGGCGCGGACGTGATCAAGATCGAGCGGGCCGGAGCCGGCGACCTGTCGCGCTGGAGCGTCGGCGAGGACCCCGACGGGGGCAACAACCCCATTTTCTCGAGCCTCAACCGCAACAAGCGCAGCGTTGCCCTGAACCTCAAGTCGGAACAGGACCGGACGGCGGCGCTGCGCCTGGTGGAGAGCGCGGACGTGGTGGTGAACAACTTTCGCGCCGGCGTCATGGAGCGCATGGGCTTCGGCTACGAAGACTTGCGCCGCATCAATCCGCGCCTCATCTACGCCGTCGGCACGGGCTTCGGCCTGGAAGGCCCGTACGTGCACAAGGGGGGCCAGGACGTCCTCGCCCAGGCCATGAGCGGGGCGATGCACCGCCGCGCGGACCCGGAGCTGCCGCTCTCGATCTATCCCACCACGCTCGCCGACTACTCCGCCGGCATGCACCTGATGCAGGGGATCCTGCTCGCGCTCCTGCAGCGCGCAAGGACCGGCGAGGGCCAGCAGGTGGCGGTGTCGCTCTACAACTCCATGCTGGCGATGCAGATGCAGGAAGCGGCAATGTGGATGATGCGGGGCCGCGAGCTGAACTGGGCCGCCATGCCGCTTTCGGGAGTGTTCGAGACCACCGACGGCGCCGTCGTCATGGTGGGCGCGTTCAAGGAAAACCCGCTGCGGGACATCTGCCGGGCGCTCGACATCGACGACCTCTCCGCCGACGCCCGATACGCCACCCTGGAGCAGCAGAAGGCCCACCGGCCGCAGCTGCAGGCGATTCTGCGCAACCGCTTTGCCGGGAACACCACCGCGCACTGGCTGGAAAGGCTCGGCGGCGTCGACATCCTGTGCGCGCCGGTCAAGCGGCTCGAGGAGGCCCTGGACGACCCCCAGACCGCCTGCAACCGGATGATCGTGGACCTCGCGCCGACCGACGCCGGGCCGGTGCGCCTCGTCGCCTCGCCGATCGACATGTCGGCGGCGCCCTTCGCGGTTCGCCGCGCCCCTCCGGCGCTCGGCGAGCACAACGACGAGGTGCTGGCCGAGGCGTCCGCGGGCGAGCACGCGGCGTGAGCATCGAGTTCGAGGTATCGAGGGGAGTCGCCCGGGTCACGCTGAACCGCCCGGAGCGCATGAACGCCGTCGACTCCGCATCGGAGGCGGCGCTCGCCGAAATCTGGGACACGATCGACCGGAACCCGGCGATTCGCTGCGCCGTGCTCACCGGAACCGGCCGCGCCTTCTGTGCCGGGGCGGACATGAAGGAGGAAGGCCCGGACGGGCTCGCCTACTGGGCGGGGACGGGCGACCACGGCTTCGGCGGCATCGCGCTCGGCGGCCGTCCGTCGATTCCCGTCATCGCGAGAGTCAACGGCCTCGCCCTCGGCGGCGGCTTCGAGATGGTGCTGGGATGCGACCTCGTCGTCGCTTCGGACACGGCGTCCTTCGGTCTGCCCGAGCCGCGCGTCGGGCGCCTGCCACTCGACGCCATGGTGACCCTGCCGCGGCGCATTCCGCGGACGCTGGCGATGGGAATGCTGCTGACCGGCCGGCGCATCGACGCGGCGCAGGCCCTCGACTACGGCCTGGTCAACCAGGTCGTGCCGGCGGCGGAGCTGGATTCCGCGGTGGACGCCTGGGTCGAGGACGTCGTCGCCTGCGCGCCGCTCAGCCTGAAGGCAATCAAGCGCTCCGTGCACGACACCACGCACCTGCGCGCCTCCGAAGCCCGCAACTTCCGCCTGCCGAGCCTGGCCGCCGCGCTTGAGAGCCGGGACGCGGAGGAGGGAGTGCTCGCCTTCCGGGAGAAGCGCGCCCCGCTGTGGTCCGGTCGCTGACGGGGCACCGAACGTCGCGTGGTGCCGGCCCCGTGAGCTGCGTCATCGCCGAGTCCTGCTTCGACGCGAAGGACGGCGCCCGCACCGGGACATGAGCGGAAGACTGCATCCACGAAGTCGGGCAGATATGCCGCAACCAGTCCGACGAGTGCACAAACCGGGCGCCGTGCCCGTCGGTCCGCCCGGTGGAGGCCGTCCGGTACCGGGGCGACCCGCCGGCGCAATTCTCCGGCTCGATTGCCGCCATCTCCGCGTTCTCCGATGATTCGGTCACGGGCCGGGGCGAGCCCGGAGGACCCGGTCCGGAGTTGCGCACCGACCGGGATCACTCCGTGATCGCCGTGCAGGAACCGAAGGGAGGCTGAGATCGGATGCATGCGGCGGTGCTGCGCTACTTCGAAGCGGTGGCCGAGGAAGGATCGATCCGCCGGGCCTCGGAACGGCTCCACATCTCCCCTTCCGCCGTCGATCGCCAGATCCTGAAGCTCGAGGACTTCTTCGGCACGCCGCTCTTCGAGCGACGCCCGAACGGCATGCGGCTGACGGACGCCGGGGAGCTCGTGCTGCGCCACTCGCGGGAAACCCTGCACGACTTCGCCCGGCTGCGCGGGGACATCGACAAGCTGCGCGGCGTCGTCAGCGGCGAGGTGACCATCACCACCCTGGACAGCCTGACCGTGCACTTCCTGCCGGAAACGGTGGCACGCTTCATCGCCCTGCACCCGGCGGTGCAGATCCGGGTCATGGCCAGCGACCCCGTCGAGACCATGCACTCGGTCGCCCAGGGCCATGCGGACCTCGGGCTGACCTTCTCCCCGACCCGGCGCCGCGGGATCACGGTGCTGGAAGACATGCCGTGTCCGATGTGCGCCATCATGGCGCCGGATCACGAGCTCGCGGCGCGCGCGTCCGTCACCCTGGACGAGTGCAGCGCCTACCCGCTGATGTACCAGGATCACTCGGCCTCGATGCAGCCCTTCTTCGGCGACGAGATGGATGCCTTCAAGAGCGCGCACAAACCGGTGGCGATCTCCAACACCCTGACGGTGCTGAAATGCCTCCTGCTGCGCGGTCTCGGCATCGCGTTCTACACGCGCCTGGGCTTCGCCGAGGAGCTGAACAGCGGGAGCCTGGTCGCGGTGCCGCTCGAGGAGGGGCGCCTGTCCGCGCTGCGCCTGTGCCTGATCGGTCCCTCCGAGCGCATGCCGACGGTGGCGGCAAAGGCCATGGCCGGGCATCTTCAGCAGGCGCTGGCCCGTTTCACGAGCGGTCTGGACCGGGATCGCGTGCGGTGACCGGCACCCTGCACGTCGGGCGCCTGCTGGCGGCGCCGGGAAGGGCTCCCGCGATGCACGACGTGGCGTTGCGCATCGCAGGCGCTCGCATTGTGGAGCTCGGCGCCGCGGAGGGCCGTGGCGGCGAAGACATTGCCCTGCCCGCCATGGTCAACGCGCACGACCACGGCTACGGGGTGCGCCCGCTTGCGCTCGGCGGCTCCGACGACGCGCTGGAGTGCTGGATCGCCTCCCTGAACCGGGTGACGGTCGAGCCGCGCCTGGAAGCCGCCGTCGCGTTCGGCCGCATGGCGCTTGCCGGCATCGGCGCGACGGTGCACTGCCACAACTCGCTCGTCGCGAACCGGCTGGAATCGGAGGCCGCCGGCGTCGCCCTCGCCGCGGCCGAGGTGGGCATCCGCGTCGCCTTCTCGTGTCCGATCCGGGACCGCAATCCCTGGGTCTACGGCGACCAGCGCGCCCTGCTGCCCCACCTGCCCCCGGCCGACCGGGCGACAATCGAGTCGAGCCTTCGAGTCGCTACGCCCGCGCACCGTCTCGTCGAACAGGTCGAAGCCATCGCTCGAGCGCACGAGAGCGAGCTGTTCCAGGTGCAGTACGGCCCGATCGGCCCGCAGTGGTGCCGGGACGCCACCCTGGAGCGCATCGCCGAGGCGTCCGCGGCGAACGATCGCCGCGTGCACATGCACCTCCTGGAATCGAGCCGCCAGCGCGAGTGGCTGGACGCGACCTACCGGCAGGGCATCGTGCGCTTCCTGGACGACATCGGTCTGCTGTCGCCCCGGCTGACGGTGGCCCACGGCGTGCACCTCAGCGACGAGGAATGCGCGCTGATGGCCGAACGCGGCGTGACCGTGGCCGTCAACACCTCGAGCAACCTGCGAATGCGCTCCGGCGTGGCGCCCGTCGCCCGCTTCATGCGGCACGGCCTGCGATTCGGCTTCGGCCTCGACGGCTGCGCGCACGATGACGACCAGGACTACTTCCGGGACCTGCGCCTCGCCCGGCGCCTGCACGACGGCACCGGCCTGGAGCCGGCCCTGCCGCCGGGGCGCCTCTTCGACGCCGCCTGCCGCCACGGCTTCCGGTGCATCGACGGCAGCGACGACTACGGCGCCATCGCCCCCGGCGCGCGGGCCGACCTCGTGGTTCTGGACTACCCCGCGCTGTGCGAGGACTTCCTCGCCCCGGAGCACGACGAGGTCGATGTCCTGCTGACCCGCGCGACCTCGCGGCACGTGCGCGACCTCGTGGTCGCCGGGCGCCAGATCGTCGCCGGCGGCGTCCTGACAGGGCTCGATCTGCCCGACACGGAACGCGAGTTCATGGATCGCGCACGCCGCATTGCCGCCTCCGATGCCGGGCAATGGGCCCGTCACCGGCGACGACGCGAGTCCGTCCGGACCTACTACGCGGGCGGACACCACCTCGAAGGCCACGCTTCGCGGTAGAGCTGCCGCGGCGGAATCCGGATACCCTGCGCAGGCTCGGCCCTCGAGGAGGCGGTGATGATTGCGAGCAGCATTCCACTCCCCCAGCGCACGCCCGCGTGCTACGCCTCGCTCGAGCGGGAGCCCGAATTCGATCCGGCACGCCATCTGGCGCTCGAGCCTCCGGGGCGGGTCTATCGCCTCCACGAGTTCGGGTATGGCGCCGACGAGTGCGCTGCGCACGCCTCCGACGTTGCGATGACGTCGCCGTTCAGGGTGCTGAGCCCGCAGGGCGTGACCGCGTTGCGCGAAGTGGGCGAAGGTTTCAGGCGACTGCGGCCGCCAACCGAAGGCCACCCCGACGCTGCCTACGTCAAGCCCCGTGGCGCGGCGTTCTCATCGAAGTTCATCCGCGATTTCTGCGCCTGTCCGCACCTGTCGCAGTTTCTGTCCGCGATTGCCGGCACACAGCTTGCGCCGCACACCCTGCCGACGCTGGCAGCGAGCTTCGTCTACGCACCGCAGGAGGTCGAGAAGACGAACCAGGGCTGGCACCTCGACTCGCTCGGGTTCGCTCTCGTCATCATGGCGAGCGACCCGCGAACGCTCGATGGCGGCGCCTTCGAGTACTTCAGGGGCACGATTGCGGAGGCGGCGCTCTGGGCCGGCGTCGGCGACCCCGCGCATCTGCGCACGACCATCGGGACCTTTCCCGATTTTCCCGCCGAGCGCATCGCGCGCGTCGTGTACCCGGAGGCAGGGTTTGGCCTGTTCATGCAGGGCAACCTCGTCCTGCACCGCGGCGAGCCGCTTCGAAGGCCCGCCGAACGCTGTGTCTTCGTGCCGGGATTCATCGGGCGGGACTTGCGCTTCCCCGATCCCACGAACTGGCCCGAGATTCGGCGATGGAACTCGCCGACCATTCGCCAGGAGTTCGCACGCCACAAGGCGTGGCGCGCGCGCACCAGGCTCGACGGCGTCATCGACACCCTGCCCTTCGACGGCCCGATCGAGTCCTTCGACGCGGCGCTCGCCGACGTGATGCGCGAGCTGGATGAGGCACGGCGCGAGCTGTCAGGCGACGCCAGCGACCGGAGCTGAACGCCGGCGCTCCGGCCGGCGTCCCTCGAACGCGTGCCGCGTCAAATCCAGTTGAAGTGCTGCATCTGCCAGATGCGGCCGCTCGGAGTGGCGACGCGGACCGGTCCCCGCGAGACGCGGGCGATCCGCTCTCACCGGATGACGAGCCCGAGGCGCAGAGGCGATACTCGGCGGCACGCCGGAGTCGGCTTTCCTCTCACCGGGACGGTGGTGGGCCCGCTTCGATTCGTCGGGAGGTTTCGATTGGAGATGGCAGGGCAGCATGCGACGCGCTCGAGCGTACCTCGGCCCCGGCGGCCCCTCCACAGTCGCGCCTCCCGCACGGAGAAGGCGGCGTCGTGATTGACCCGCTTCGCCACGCCAGGGCCTTCTTCGAAGCCCATCCGGAGATCGAGGTACTCGAGTCCTTCATCGTCGACGTGAACGGTCAGCTCCGTGGCAAGTGGGTGCCGGTATCCAACGCGGAGAAGGTGATGAAGGGGACGCTGCGCTTCCCGAGCTCCTCGTTCTCGCTCGACATGTGGGGCAACGAGGTTCCGGCGTCGGGGGTCGGCGCCGTGATCGGAGACAGCGACGGCGTGTGCATCCCGGTCCCCGAGACCCTGGGAGTCGTGACGTGGTCCAGGCGGCCGATGGCGCAGATGCTGCTCGGCATGAACGATCCGGACGGCACCCCCTGCTTCTCGGATCCCCGTCATGTCCTTGCCCGGGTGATCAAACGCTTCGAGACCCGGGGCTGGTGCCCCGTGGTCGCCAGCGAGCTCGAGTTCCACCTGATCGACCGTGAGCTCGATCGGGGCCGGCCGGTGCCGCCGCGCTCGCCGTCGACCGGGCGGAGGCTCTCGGCGCGGGCCGTGTACAGCGTCAACGAGCTGGAGGAATTCGAAGACCTGTGGAGCGACATGACGAAGGCCTTCGAGGCGCAGGGGATCCCCGCGGACACGTCGATCTCGGAGTACGGCGTCGCTCAGTACGAGATCAATCTGCGGCACCTGCCGAACGCCCTGACGGCGGCCGATCACTCCCTCCTGATGAAGCGCGCGGTCAAGGGCGTAGCGCGAAGTCACGGCTTCGACGCGACCTTCATGGCAAAGCCCTTCGCGGAAGACTCGGGCAACGGTCTGCACGTCCATTTGAGCATCCTGGACGAGGAGGGTCGCAACCTCTTCGCCGTTGGGGGAGGCGAGGGGGCGCGCCGCCTGCGACACGCGATGGGCGGCCTGCTCGCGACGATGCGCGACATCATGGCCATCTGCTCCGTCAACGCGAACTCATTCCGGCGTTTCGTGGAAGGGGCATTCGCGCCGACCGCCGCGACCTGGGGCTGGGACAACCGCAACACCGCGCTCCGCGTGCCCGACAGCGACCCGGACGGGACCCGGATCGAGCACCGGGTGGCGGGCGCCGATGCCGAGCCTCACCTGGTGATCGCCGCGGTGCTGGCCGGCGCGCTTCATGGCATCGAAAACGCGATCGATCCCGGCGAGCCGGTGGAGGGCATCGCGATGCCCGAAGGCGCCCCGAGGCTCCCGGTGTCGTGGGATGCCGCCCTCGGCGCCTTCGAGACATCCGACTTCATCGGCGAGTACTTCGGCGAGCGCTTTCGCAAGCTCTTCTCCGCCACCAAGCGCCAGGAGAAGGAGAAGTTCGAAGCGATCATCCCGACTCTGGAGTACGAAACCTACCTGCGCGACGCGTAGCATCGCGCGAGACGAAAGGAGACCATCGCGTGCCGGTACGAGACATCATCGAAGGTCGGCCCGTCCTGGTCGTGGTCGACATCCAGCAGGGCGACCTCGACGAGGAGGTCGACGACACGGCTGACCACGTCAACGACGGGATTCCGGGCATGCAGGGCTATCGCGAACGAGTCAGCCGGGCCCGTGACCTGGTCGACGCGGCCCACGAGACCGGCGTGCCCATCGTCTTCTTCAAGGAGATCCACCGCCCCGACCATGTCGACTTCGGGCGCGAGCTCGACGGGAGCGAGGGGGTGCACTGCATCGAGACCGACCCCGGTACCGAGGTCGCGCGGGAGATGGACGTGCGGCCGAGCGACTACGTGATCGGCAAGCGCCGCTACTCCTGCTTCTTCGGCACTGACCTGGAAATCCTGCTCAAGGGTCTGCGGGCGGAGACTCTGGTGCTTTGCGGCGGCCTCACCGACGTCTGCGTCCACTACACCTTCGTGGACGCCCACCAGCGGGATTACTTCGTCCGGGTCGTCGAGGACTGCGTGGCCGGCTCGACCCTGCGCGCCCACGAAGGCGCGCTCGAGGCGATGGAGTACCTTCAGACCGGCGCGAGGCGCTCGCGTCAGGAGATGATCGAGGCATTCCGCGTCCACGGCCCCCGCTACGCATCCGCCAACGGATAAACGGTGCCGGAGATCGGCGCTGAACGGTTGCGCGCGCCCGAGGGAGAATGCGGCGAGAGACGCTGAAGTCGTAGCCGACACTGCGTCGAAGCGGCTCGAGCGAGTACGGACCGCTACCGCGAGCGGATCGGCGTCCGCAGCAGGAAATTGGTGAAGTATGGCGGCTAGGGATTGCTGTCGCGCGGTGCCGCCGACCCGCTCTGCAACTCCCGCAGCCGCGCACGAAGCTCGGCAACCTGCGCCTCGGCGGCTTCACGGGCCGTCGCCTCCCGCCGGACTCGTGCCTCCGCCGCTCGACGGACGGCGTCCGACTCCTGGTGCGCGGTGACAGCCTTCTGGTGTGCGGCAATCACCTCCTCGTAGCTGAGGAGGTCCGCTCCGGTAGCCGAATCGCGAAAGCGCAGCGCGCCCTGTTCCAGGCGCAAGTCGAGCCCGAGCACTTCGCTTCGCAGGGTCGGAGCGCCCGCCGCCACTTGCAGGACCGGCAGGTCCCGATAGCTTCGACCGACCAGGCGCATCCCCCGAAGCGGCGGCGAGAGGAGATGCTCCCTCGTCGGGTCGAGGAGCCAGTACTCCGCCACCCCCAGCGACGCGTAGAGGGCACGCTTCGGGCCGAGGTCCTCCTCCCAGGTGCTCGACGAGAGCACCTCCAGCACGAAGTCCGGCCCCTTCGGCTCCTCCCAGAGCTTGTAGGCGTCGCGAGGATGCTCGGCGCGTTTCGGCGCCCCGATGACGACGAACACGTCCGGGGCCACTACCGCTCGCGGGTTGCCCTCCTCGTAGTAGAGGAACATGTCCCCGCCGACATACACGTTCGCCCGGCTCCGGAAGTACGCCCGCAGCACGGTCAGCGCATAGAGCATCGGCACGAGCTGGAACTCGGACTCCGCCATCGGCTGGTCATCCGAGCAGGGGTAGTGCACCACGACGCCGGGCGGTACGGTTCGGCTCATCGGCAAGCCCCTCGACAATCAACGGGACGCGGGCAAGGGTCCCCAGCAACGGTAGCATGGCCACGCGGGTCCCTCCAAAGTCGTCCTGACGGAGACGAACCGGCACTGCGAACGCCCGGTTACAGCGTCGAGCATGATTGCACCCGAGCCGAGTCCGCCGGAATGGGAAAACACCCCGTCTGGTGTAAGCTCCCGCCGCGCCTCCACCATGCTCTTTCCCGGGTGAAGTCTGAACCGCTCTCCTGCGACTACGCCATCGTCGGCGCGGGCTCGGCGGGGTGCGTGCTCGCCGGCCGGCTGAGCGAGTCACCCGATGTCTCGGTCGTGCTGCTCGAAGCGGGGGGGAGCGACCGCAGCCCCCTCATCGCGATGCCGATGGGGGAGTCGCACCTCATCGGCGGTCGCCACGACTGGTCCTTCGAGACCGAGCCGGAGGAGCGGCTCGACGGCTTCCGCTTCACGATGCCGCGAGGCCGGGTCCTCGGCGGCTCCTCGTCAATCAACGGGCAGGTCTACTCGCGCGGACACCCGCGGGACTACGACGAGTGGCGCCAACTCGGCTGCGAGGGCTGGTCCTTCGACGACGTCCTCCCCTTCTTCCGTCGGGCGGAGAGCTGGGAGGAAGGCGGTGATTCGCATCGGGGCGGGGAGGGCCCGCTTCAGACCACCCGGGGGCGCTTCGAGCACCCGCTCTACGATGCCTTTCTCCGGGCGGGCGAGTCGCTCGGCTACGGGCGCACGCCGGACTACAACGGCGCGAGACAGGAAGGCTTCGGGCGCGTCCAGTACACGCACACCCATCGCGGGCTCCGCCGCTGCTCGAGCGCGCACGCCTACCTGCGCCCGGCGCGCCGCCGCCCCAACCTCGAGATCCTCACCCGTGTCCGGGCCACCCGGGTGCTGCTCGAGGGCGGCCGGGCGGTGGGCGTCGAGTACCGGGCGGGCGGCGAGCGCCTCGAGGTCCGGGCGGAGCGCGAAGTGCTGGTCTGCGCCGGCTCCTACCAGTCCCCGCAGCTGCTGATGCTCTCCGGCATCGGCGCCCCCGACGCGCTGCGCGAGCTCGGCATCGCGCCCCGCCACCCGCTGCCCGCGGTGGGCGAGGGGCTGCAGGACCACTTCGGCTCCTTCGTCCAGCACGAGTGCCGGCAGCCCATCACCTTCTACCGCTACCGCAACCCCCTGCGCTTCGCGGGCGCCCTGGCCGAGTACCTCTTCCTGCGCCGGGGTCCCCTCACCGTGTTTCCCATGGACGCGGTCGCGCACCTGCGAAGCGATCCGGCGCTGGAACGCCCGGACATCCAGATCTACCTCTGCCCGATGCGGGTGAACCCGATCCGCGAAGGCAGCCTGTGGCCGCGCGAGCACGGCTTCAACCTGCACTGGAACCTGCTCCGTCCGGAGAGCCGCGGGCGAGTCTCCCTGCGCTCCGCGGATCCGCTCGCACCGCCCCGGATATGGCACAACTACCTCGCGACGGCGGGCGACCGGCGCCTCAACCGCCGGGCGCTCGAGATGTGCCGGGAGATCCTGGCCGACGAGGCCTTCGCCCCGTATCGGGGCCGGGAAACCGAGCCGGGCGCGGAGTGCGCGACGCCCGCGGACATCGACGCCTTCATGATCCGGATGCCCAACAGCGGATTCCACCCGGTAGGCACCTGCCGGATGGGTGGGGACGAGGCGGCGGTCGTCGACCCCCGACTGCGGGTGCGCGGGCTCTCCGGATTGCGGGTGGTGGACGCCTCGGTCATGCCGAGGCTCGTCGGCGGCAACACCAACGCGCCCACCATCATGATCGCCGAGAAGGCGGCGGACCTCATCCGGGAGGAGGCCGCCGCCTGAACGCGGCGCCGCCGCGTCAGTAGCCGAGTTCGGGACGCACCACGTTCTCGAGCGGCTCTCCCGCGAGGTAGCGGCGCATGTTCCGGAACACGAGCTCGAGCGTCATCGCCACGTAGGTGTTCCCGTCGTCGGCCGAGACGTGGGGGGTCACCAGCAGGTTGGGGACCTCCCACAGCTCCGAATCGGGAGGCAGGGGCTCCGGGTCGAAGACGTCGAGGATGGCGCCCGCGAGGTGGCCGGAGCGCAGGTTGTCGGCGAGCGCCTCGTAGTCCACGGTAGCGGCGCGCCCGACGTTCACCAGTCCCGCTCCCGGCTTGAGCAGGGCCTGGCGGCGGCGATCGAGGAGGTTGCGGGTCTCCGGCGTGAGCGGGATCGCCACGAACACGAAGTCGGCCCTCGGCAGCACCCGGTCGAGCTCGGCGACCGGGTAGGCCTCGTCCACTTCTTCCACCGCCCGGCCGTGGCGGCTGACGCCGATGACGTGCACGCCGAGCCCCCGGCAGCAGCGCGCGGCGCCGCGCCCGATGTGGCCGGTGCCCACCACGAGCAGCGTCTTGCCCGCAACCGGAGTCGAGAAGAGAGACTCCCAGTGGCGGCGGCGCTGGTTCGCGAGGATCGGGGGCAGGTGGTTGTGCAGCATGAGCATCGCCATCAGCCCGAACTCGCCGCCCTTGGCGGCGTGCGCGCCGCGGTTGTTCACCACCGTCACCCCGGGCGGCAGCCAGTCCATGGGGCACAGGTGCTCCACGCCCGCTCCGATGATGTGGATCCAGCGCAAGGCGGGCGCGACCCGCGCCAGGTCCTCGGTGGGCAGGTCCCAGGTCACGAGCACTTCCGCGCTCCGCATCGACTCCTCGAAGTGGTCGAGGTCCCAGTCGATGAACGCGTCCAGGCGCCCGGCGAGGTCCGGGTAGCGCGCGAGCTCGGCCTCCCAGTGCTCGCGGGTGATGGTGAACACCGCCTCCCCCTCCACCGTGGGCGGGAAGGTGTCGGGCGAGGCGTGGTTGTTCTTGACGTGGACCTTGATCCGGCGCTCCGCGCCCACGCTCAATCCTCCGCCAGGGCCCCGAGGCCGCGCTTCTCGAGCTCGCGCATCTCGCGGGAGACGAGCGCGACGCGCTCTGGCTCCTCGAGCCGGTCGGCCGCGTACTGGATCTCCATCAGGCGGTGGGCAAGCCGGCTGAGGAGCGCGGATTCGTCGCCGTTGCCCACTCGCGGCATGGTGAGCACGGTGTCTCCGCCGTAGGTCGGCAAGGGGCTGGACTGCGTCTCGGTCGCGTGCATCGGCGAAGCGCCCGCCGCCACCCTGCGGATCTCCTCGCGCAGGCGCCGGCGCATGAGCGCCACGCCCTTGTCGCTCGGCGCGAGGTGCTCGTTCGCGTGGACGGTGATCCGCCCCATTCCCTCCGTCGCCTCGGCATCGGCGGGGAAGCGCTGGCGCTCCTCGTAGGGACGGTCGAAGATCTCGCCCTGCTCTATCAGCTCGGGCCCCTCCGGCGTGTTGTACTCGGGCGGGTCGCCGCGCTCCCCGAAGTTCGCCCACGCGTAGCACATGGTGTCCTCGTCATCGAGGGGAACCACCCAGCGGGTGAAGGCGCTGCGCCCGTAGTAGCGCTGCTTCGTGCCGTCGGCGGCGAAGGCCGCGCCCGCCTGCGTGAAGTTGGGCAGGACCAGCTCGTTGGCCCGGAACCACACGTTGTCGCCCACGCGGCGGGTGTTGGTGCCGGCGAACCACATCCCGCGCTCGAAGTAATCCATCTGGCCGACCTCCCCGAAGCCGACGGAGAACTGCACCCGGCTGATGTTCGAGTGCAGAAAGCTGGTGTGGATCGGGTCGACGATGGCGTCGAGCACCTGCAGCCAGTTGCAGCGGAAGGGCGCCTTGTAGGGCACCCGCTCCATGTCGGGCAGCTCGAAGGCGTCGTAGACCGGGAAGCGGGGCATCTCGCGCATCGGCCCCAGGTAGGCGAACACCAGTCCCTGGTACTCGAAGGCGGGATAGGCGCCGAGGCGCACCCGGGCCTCGAGCCGCGCCTTCGCCTCCGGCGGCTGCCCGGGGGCGTCGAGGAGGGCGCCGTCGACGTCGAAGTGCCAGCCGTGGTAGCAGCAGCGGATCCCGCGCTCCTCGCAGGTGCCGAACTCGAGCGAGGCGCGCCGGTGGGGACAGCGCCGGTGCACCAGGCCCACCCGGCCGCCCCGGTCGCGGAAGAGCACCAGGTCCTCGCCGAGGATGCGGGTCGCGACCGGGCGCTCTCCGAGCTCCCGGCCGAGCGCCACCGGGTGCCAGTAGCGGCGGAGGTACTCCCCGGCCGGAGTGCCGGGGCCGATGCGGGTGAGCTCTTCGTCCGGGTCGGCGGCGAGCTGGGTGTCGTAGCCGGCGTAGCCGCTCCTGTCGAAGGCTTCGAGTTCGAGACTTGATGTGCTCATGGTGCAGCGTCTCCTGTCCGCGCCCGCCTTCCGGTGCGCCCGGCTCAGCCGGGCGGAGGAGACGGGGGATGCATTCGAATCAGGCCCTCCTGCGCGACCGAGGCGATCATGCGCCCTTCGCGATCGAAAATCGTGCCGCGGGCGAACCCGCGGGCGCCGCCGGCGGAGGGACTGTCGAGAGCATAGAGCAACCACTCCTGCGCCTTGAAGGGCCGGTGGAACCACATCGCGTGATCGAGGCTCGCGACCTGCATTCTCGGGTGGAGGAAGTTGACGCGGTGCGGGTGGGTGGCGGTGTCGAGCAGCGAGAAGTCGGACATGTACGCCAGCATGCTCTGCTGCACGACGCTGTCGTCCGGCACCGGGCCCGTGGTCCGGAACCAGACATTCTGCGTGGCGGCGGAGCGAGCGGGTTCCGGTGCGTCGGCGGGAATCACCGGACGCAGCTCGACGGGGCGGTTGCGCATGATGTAGTCCCAGTACTCCTTGCGAATCGTGTCGCCCGTTCGCTTCACGACTTCGACCATGCTGTCGAGCGATTCCGGATCGGGCACATCGGGCATGTCGTCCTGGTGCTCCAGCCCCCCTTCCGCGATCTGGAAGGACGCCGCCATGTTGAGGATCTGGCGTCCGTGCTGAATCGCGATCACCCGGCGGGCGGTGAAGCTCCGGCCGTCCCGCGCTCGGTCCACCTCGTAGAGTATCGGAACCTTGGGGTCGCCCGCGCGCAGGAAGTACGCGTGGAAGGAGTGACACCCGCGCCCGTCGACGCTGCGGCTCGCCGCCCCGAGCGCCTGGCCGAGAACCTGCCCGCCGTAGACCCGATACCAGCCATCGTTCGGACTGTACCCGCGAAAGAGATTGAGCTCGATCCGTTCCAGATCGAACAACTCGATCAGTTCCCGTACCCCCATGCCCATACCTGTCATCCAGTCTCGACAACACGCGCGATCATCCGCGTCTCTCGCCCGGATGTCACAGGGTGCCCGGGACCTCGCTCGTCATTGCACTCTCTCCCGCACGGCGAAACCGCACTTGCGGCGAGCGATTCTATCCGTGTCGACGGATGCGATCCGCACCCGGCATCCGCCGGGAGTCTCGACGACGACGCCACGCCGTGACGGAAGCCCGATCGCATGTCGAGCTCCCTGGCGGAGCCCCTTGCGTGGGTGGCGCCCGTGGGCGAGGGGCGCCCCGCGGTGAAGGGCGATTGCCCCCGCTTCGCCGTTCGGGAATGTCCTACACTTGCGCGCCGCGGCCCCGCCCCGGAGAACGAGCGCGATGTCGAGCCCTCACAAGCACAACCGCTACAGCGACAGCAACATTCTCACCATGGAGAGCGTCTACGGCACGGGCTTCCTCTCCCCGGGCGGAGCGGACGAGGTCGCGGAGATCGTCGCCGATCTGCCGGTCGAAAGCGCCGAGGTGCTGGACCTCGGATGCGGCCTCGGCGGGGCGAGCATCGCACTGGTTCGCGACCACGCGGCGGCGCACGTCACCGGCGTGGACATCGAGCCCGCGGTGCTCACCCGCGCGGCGGCCCTGGTGGAGGAATTCGGGCTCTCCGACCGGGTCACGCTGCGCGAGACCACTCCGGGCCCCCTGCCCTTCGAAGACGCGCGCTTCGATTTCGTGTATGCGAGCGCTGTGACCTGCCACATCGAGAACCTGCCGCCCTTCTTCGCCGAGATACGGCGAGTGCTTCGCCCCGGAGGGAGCTTCACCGGCGGTGAATGGTTCATCGGCCGCAATGTCGCCGCCTACTCGCAGTGGGACGACATGCTGCGGGAGAAAGGGCTCAACTTCTTCTTCGTGCGATGGGAGCACTTCGGCGACGCGCTCCACAAGGCCGGTTTCGACGCCCCCGTGTTCAAGGACCGAAGCGATGCCGTCTCCGCGCTGTGCACACGGATCCTGGAGCGGGTTCGCGGCGAGCTTCGCCCGGAGCTTCGGTCCAACCTGGGGACGGACGGCTACGAGGCGTTCGAGAGCTGGGCGGCGTCCCGAAATCTGGCGGTCGCGGGGGGCGGCGCCCTCTACCGGCACTTCCGGGCCCGAAACCCCGGTTCCACCGGCGCCTGATGCGACGATGAGGCGCTTCTCGCCGTCGACTCCGAGGCCGCCCGCACATTGAACTCGCGGTCGAATCCTCACGGGACCACGCCCGGTCGCCCGATCCTCGACGCAGACTCGCTCGGGGAGTGACACCGCGCCACCCGGGCGGTGCGCCCATCCCGGTCGGCGCACGGGGTAAGGAGCCCGACTGACTTCAGGGCCGCGCGAATCTCCGCGCGCCCTCCTCGGTGACGATCCAGTCGAGGCGCTCGTCTTCCGTGCTTCGGGGCACCCGCTCGACCCTCTGGCCGGAGAATGCCACTCCCACCGCCAGGGTGCCGGGCGCGCGGGCACGGAGCGCGCCGAGGGTCCGGTCGTAGAAGCCGCCCCCGTAGCCGAGCCGGTATCCGTCGTCGTCGAAGGCGAGCATGGGCACCAGCAAGATCTCCGGCTCCAGGGTGTCCGCCTCCTCCGGCGGGATCGCGATCCCGAACCTGCCCTCGACGAGCGCATCGCCGGGCGCCCAACGCCGGAAGAGGAGCGGCCGGCCACGCCCGGGCACCACGGGCAGACAGGTCTGGCACCCCCGTGCATGGGCGTGGCGCAGAATCGGGGTGACATCGAACTCCGCGCGCACCGGCAGATAGGCGGAGAGCGGGCGTCGGGCGGAGAGATCGACGTGCTCCCGAAAGTGGGCGAGGGCATCGAGCGCCGCACCCTCCCCCGCGTCGCGGTGCAGGCCTTCGCGGTGCGCCGCCGCCCGCTTGCGAAGCGCCCGCTTCTCCTCCGCGAGCGTCACCTTCCGGCCGGCGTCGCCACCGACCCGTTCCTGCCCATCCGCAGCAGGTACCACTCGACGAACTGACGGCTGGCCCACTCCATCGGCGCGTAGGGCCCCGGCCGGTAGTAGCGTGAACGCACCCCCTGCTGGTTGCGCTCGATGATGAGCTTGTCCGCTTCGGTCGTCACGTGCCACAGCCAGACCAGGCGCTCGAGATCGTAATCCCGTCCCTCCTCCGCATCGCTTCGCACCAGCCACACGATGTCCATGTCGGTGTGGTTCACGTCCCGGGGCGTGAAGCGGTAGATCACGCAGTGGTCGCTGTAGATGAGCCAGTAGCAGAGCAGCCCCATCTGTCCGTCCGAAGCACCCCCGTCGAAGGCGCGCACGCGACCGAGCAGGGGCGCGAGCGGCCGGCCGTCCTCGCTGCCGGTGGCGTAACCGTCGAAGAGAGGGTAGCGGGAGTAGTAGTAGAAGGGTCCGTCCGGCTCCGCCAGCCAGTCCGGCGCCTTGACGACGCCGGTGCAGGTGCCCGCCCCTTTGCCGCGCTCGGCAAGGGCCTCCCAGAGCGCGGGATAGGAACCGGGCGGCGACTTGATCGAGTGGGAGCGGGCGAACTCGGGATGAGCGGGGGCGCAGTGGTAGCACTCCTCGAAGTTCTCGAGCACGAGCTTCCAGTTCGCCTCCACGGGGTAGGAACGCTGCGCCGCGACCCGGGTCCCGGTCAGATCGAAGGGGGCGAGCAGGGCGTCGAGCTCGGAGCGCGCGGTGTCGAAGGCGGAGGGCCGCTCCGCAAAGCTCACGAACACCATGCCGTGGAACTCCTCGAGGGCGAGCCGGTGCAGGCGATGCCCGGCGAGGTCGAACTCCGGCGGCATCCCGCGCGCCCGAACGAGCGCGCCGTCGAGCGCATAGGTCCAGCCGTGGTAGGGGCACACGAGGCGCTGCGCCTTTCCGAAGGGCTCGGCGCAGATTCGGGAGCCGCGGTGGCGGCACACGTTGACCATGGCGTGGAGCGCGCCCTCCTGGTCCCGGGAGACGATGACCGACTCGCCCGCGATGTCGTAGACGAGATGGCAGCCGGGCTCCGGGAGCTGACTCACGTGTCCGGCGTAGAGCCAGTCGCGCGTGAAGAGGCGCTCCACCTCCCGCTCGAAGACGTCCGCGTCGCAGTAGAAGGCCTGGTCCAGGGTGAGGCCCGGCCGGTACCCCGCCGCAAGGGCGTCGATCGAATCCCTGAACGTCGCATTCATCGCTTGCACCTGTTGTTGCGGGCCGCCGCCGGCCCGCGACTCCGGGCTCGCCGGCGCTTGCGGCGCGATTCGACGATCGCCCGCTCCGGGCGGCGGCCCTCCACCACTTCGCGCTGCCGTCCGCCGTCCCGTGTGCGCCGTGACGGCGCTCGGGGATGCTACACGCCGCTCTCCCAGACCTGGAAGCCCCGGCGGGACGAGCGGCCCCTCAGCTCGAAGCCCGTGGCGCGATAGAACTCGACGGCACGGTTGCGGGGGTGGTCACGGGTCCGAGCCAGGCAGCGACGGTACCCCGCCTCCCGCAACCAGGCCCGGGCGCGCGCAAGCAACGCCCGTCCAACCCCTCGGCGGCGTCTTCCCGGCGCCACGAACACCAGGATGAGCTCCGGCGCGTCGAAGACCGCCGGCGCGCCGTCACCGCTCTCGTAGCGGTGCGCCCCCGGGAAGGGCGAGAGCGCGCTCGCGAGCGCCCGGCGACCGCGCGCTCCCGAAGCGCGCAACAGGCTCCAGAGCAGCGGAGTGCGGCGCCAGAGCCGGCAGTTGAGAGCGCCCGGATCGAGGCTGAGCACGCATGCCGCATCGATGGCGCCCCTGGCGTCTCGATGCAGGAAGGCGTGCTCTTGCGCCGAGTCCGAGAGGTAGCGGTAGAAGCGCTCCGCGTAGCGCTCGCCAAGGGCGGCGATTGCGGAACCCGGCAGGCACTCACGGTGCAGGGCCGCGAGCCGGCGCCAGTCCGCGGGTCCGAGCCGGTCAGGTTCCGGCGGCCCGACCCCGACGCTATCGCACAATGCTTGCAACGTGATGCGGCGGGAAGGCACATCCGAATTCATCGCATGGCCTTCGGAGGCACCGGATCACGTTCTCGGTGCAGGCAAAGGCGTACAGGGCCATGGCGGGCATCCCACCTGAGCACCGCCGGTCGGATGACTGAGAATCGACACCAGCGTCTTTCGGTGACGGCGCTTCACAACGCGATGGTACCGTCAATTGATACCGCTTCAGGCAATTGAGGCCAACCTGGTACAAGGATCGAGGTTGCACATCACGGAGTGTTCGAGCACGAGCGTCGATTGATTTGTGACACTTGTGAAGCGAAAATTGGATATCTAACATCCATATTTCGACTCATAATGGAATTTATAAGTCGATTCTGCCAGATTCCAGACCGGAGCTGCTTCCTGCTCGGTCCTCGCGGAACCGGCAAGACCACATGGCTGCGCAGCCGGCTTCCCGACGCTCTGTTCCTGGACTTGCTCGAACCTGCACTGCACCGCAGCCTCAGCGCTCACCCTGAGCGCCTCCGGGAACTGATTGCCGGCTCGCCAGGGAAGGGCACGGTGGTGATTGACGAGATCCAGCGCATCCCGGATCTGCTCACAGTCATCCACGCCATCCTGGAGGAAGCGTCGCCGCCGCGCTTCATCTTGACAGGATCGAGCGCCCGGAAGCTGCGCCGTGGTGGTGTGGACCTGCTCGGAGGCCGGGCGGTGCACCGCACGATGCACCCCTTCATGGCGGCGGAACTTCCCGAGTTCGATCTCGACCGAGCACTGCGCGTGGGGCTGCTACCCCTCGTGGCAGGAGCGAATGATCCAGTCGATGTTCTCGACGCCTATGCGAGTCTCTATCTCGATCAGGAGGTGAGAGCGGAAGGCCTCACCCGTGACATGGGTGCCTTCAATCGTTTCCTGGAAGCGGTCAGTTTTTCCCATGCTTCCCAGCTCAACGTCTCCGCGGTGGCCAGGGAATGCGAGACCGAACGCAAGACCGTAGCCGGTTACCTCGGCATCCTCGAAGATCTCCTGCTGTCCTTTCGACTGCCGGTCTTTCGAAAACGCGCCAAGCGCGCCACCGTGGCCCACGAGAAGCACTACCTGTTCGACGCAGGGGTGTTCCGCTCGCTCCGCCCCAAAGGGCCACTCGACCGGCCGGAAGAGATTGACGGACAGGCACTCGAAGGACTGGTGGCCCAGCACCTGCGCGCGTGGGCCGCCTATTCGCGCCAACCCGTGGGCCTCTACTTCTGGCGCACCCGAGCCGGGAGCGAGGTCGACTTTGTGGTCTATGGCGGAGATTCCGGACTTCAGGCTTTCGAGGTCAAGAATGCCCGCAAAGTTCACTCCACCGACCTGCGGGCGATTCGAGCATTCCGCGAGGACTATCCCGAAGCGGAGTCCGCGGTGCTCCATCGTGGATCGGATCGCATGCGGATCGATGAGGTATGGTGCCTTCCTGTCGATGACTTCCTTCGTCATGTCAGTCCCGGCCGGAGCCTGCTGGATTGGTTGTAAGTCGAACACGAGCAGACTCGAAGGAGCCGCGCTTGCAACTCGGCGACGAAGACTTTCTTGCTCTGGATGAGCTCGCGAAGATTCGACAGGCGCACTGGAGCGCACAGCGCCGGCGTCTCGCCCGCGACTCCGCCTTCTACCGGCGCCTGTGGGACGGCCGGCCGCCGCCGGAGAGGCTCGAGGATCTGCCCGCCTGCCCCCTCACCACCAAGCAGATGCTGCGCGATTCCCAGGTCGACCATCCTCCCTTCGGGGATTACCTGGCGGCGCCTCGGGAATGCGTCAACCGAATCCACCGCACTTCGGGAACCACCGGCCGGGCGGTCACCACGGCGCTCTCCGCCGGCGACGCCGCACGCAACGCGGAAGTCGGCGGACGCGCGTTCCGCGCCTGCGGACTGGGTCCCGGACACGTCGCCGTGCACTGCCTCAACTTCCAGCTCTGGGTCGGCGGAGTGAGCGATCACCTGGCCCTCGAGGCGACGGGCTGCTCGGCGGCGCCCTTCGGAGTCGGCGCGAGCGAGCTCCTCGTCGACACCATTCGGGCTCTCGGCGCCACCGCCATCCACTGCACCCCCTCCTACCCCGCGGTGCTCGAGAGCGTGATCGCGGAGCGCTTTCCCGGCCTTGCGCCCCGGGACCTCGGTCTGCGCCTTGGCCTCCTGGTGGGGGAGCCGGGGCTCGAGAACCCCGCGTTTCGCGCCCGGCTGGAGGAGACCTGGGGCTTCGAGGCCAGGAACGCCTACGGCATGTCCGAGGCCTGGAGCACCATGGCGGGGCAGTGCGCGCAGAGCGACGACATGCACTTCGTCGCCTTCGACGTCCTCCACCACGAGCTGGTGGATCCGGATACCGGGAGCCCTCTTGCGTGGCGGGAAGGGGCCACGGGAGAGTTGGTGCTCACTCACATGAACCGGGAGTGCCAGCCGCTGGTGCGCTTTCGCACTCGCGACATCGTCGAGATCACGGGCATGGATACCTGCGCCTGCGGGCGCAGCACTCCGAGGTTCAGGGTGCTCGGGCGCAGCGACGACATGGTGGTGGTACGCGGCGTCAACGTCTTTCCCTCGGCGGTAGCGATCGCAATCCACCGCTTTCCGGAACTCTCGGGCGAGTTCCGCATCGAGCTGGAGGCTCCCCCGCCCTACCACCGGCTCCCACTCGCCGTGGAGCTCGCGGAGGGAGGGAAACCGGCCTCCGGCCTCGCCGCCGCGGTCGCGGAATCGGTGAAGCGGCAGACCGGCGCATCGGCCGAGGTGTCGCTGCTTCCCGCCTCGAGCCTGCCGCGCACCGGCGGCAAGACGAAGCGCGTGTACCGCAGGGGCTGAAGGGTGCCCTCGCGCGAAACCGGCAACGCGGGGAAGACCGGCGCCCCGCGCTGGATACTGCCGGAGCCGGACGCGGTGCTCGAAGTGCGCGCCCTCGACGGCACCCCGCTCCTGGTGCGCCGTCACGGCAACCGCCAGGGGCCGCGCATCGTGTTCTGCCACGGTAACGGCTTCTCGTCCGACGCCTGCTTTCCCTTCTGGTCGCAATTCCTCGACCGCTTCGACGTCTTCGTCCACGACGTGCGCAGCCACGGCCGGAATCCGGTGGGAGGCCGCCGCACGCACAACATTCCCACTTTCGCCGAAGACAGCGAGTGCGTGGTTCGCGCCATCGACCGGCATTTCGGAGCGAAGCCGCGGGCCGGCGTGTTTCACTCGCTCTCGGCGATCGTGGCGCTCCGGCAGGCGGCCACGACGGGGGGCGGATTCGCCGCCCTCGTCCTCTTCGATCCGCCGGTGTGTCCGCCCGGGGGCTTTCCCGAGGATCTGCTCGGCATCGGGGAGAGACTGAGCCGAATCGCCCGACGGCGGCGCGACCGCTTCGAGTCTCCGGAAGCCTTCGCGGAGTACCTGGCGCGCAACCGGATTTTCCGCCACCTCCCCCCCTCCGCCCTCGACCTCCTGGCCCGGACGACTCTGCGCCGCAGCGCCCCGGGGAAGGAGTACACGCTGTGCTGTCCGCGCGAGTACGAGGCCCAGATCAACGAGTACTTCTTCGTCTGGTCCATGGTGGTCGACTTCGACTGCGTGGCGTGCCCGGTCAAGGCGATCGGCGCCGATCCGACCCTTCCCGGAACGTACATGCCGAGCATGGACCTGGGGGAGCTCGGACTCGTCGACTACGACTTCGTTCCCGACGCCTCCCACCTGCTCCTCTTCGAGGTACCGGAGCGATGCGCCGAGCTCACGCTCGAGTTCCTCGCGCAGCAGGGCCTTGCGTGAGCGGCACTCGGGCGGTGGAGAGCCGGGACGGCCCACCGTCCGCCGGCGGCTTGCGCGGAGCGGGCCGAATCCCGACGATAGCGGCCCTGCCCGTTGGCGAAGCGCGCTTGAGGAGAGGCCCGTGGCGAAAGGGATCGGGATCGATCGACGAACGCTCCTGTGGATGTACGAGACGATGGTCACCATCCGGCGATTCGAGGAGCAGTGCAAGCGTGAGGCCGATGCCGGCAAGCTGAGCGGCATGCACTCCTCGGTCGGCCAGGAGGCGGTGCCCACCGGGATCTGCGCCCACTTGCGCACCGATGACTACGTGCTCGGCAACCACCGCAGCCACCACCATTGCATCGCCAAGGGGGTGGACATCAACGAAATGATGGCGGAGTTGCTCGGCAAGGTGACGGGCACCAACCGCGGCAAGGGCGGCACCATGCACATCGCCGACATCGGCAAGGGGATGCTGGGCGCCAACGGAGTGGTCGGCTCGAACATTCCGGTCACCACCGGCGCCGCGCTGAGCGCGAAGCTGAAGGGCGAGGACACGGTGTCGGTGGTGTTCTTCGGCGACGGCGCTTCCGGCCAGGGCGCCCTGCACGAGTCGATGAACCTCGCGGGCATCTGGAAGCTCGGCGTGATCTTCGTGTGCGAGAACAACCGCTACGCCGAGGCGACGCCCTTCGAGTACTCGGTGGCGGGCGGCTCCATCGCGGCCCGCGCCGCCGGCTACGGATTCCCCGGAGTGCGCGCCGACGGGCAGGACGTCCTCGAAATGTACGAGGTGGCGGGCGAAGCGGTGCGCCGCGCCCGTGCCGGCGAGGGGCCCACTCTGATCGAGGCGCAGACCTACCGATACCTCGGGCACTTCGGGGCGGACAACCCGCTGCTCTACCGCAGCGAGGAGGAAGAAGCCCGCTATCGGGCGAAGGACTGCATCGCCGGACTCAGCGCCCACATCCTCGAAGAGGGCGTCGCCGGCGAGGCCGAGCTCTCCGCCATCGACGAGCGGGCGCTGGCCGCGGTCACGGCGGCGAGCCGCTTCGCCGACGAGAGCGCATTCCCCGAGGACCGAGAGCTCTTCGCCGACGTGTACAACGACTACGCGTCGGGCCGCTTCACGCGGCACGCGGAAAGCGGCGCCTGATCCCACCGGACCGGGAGACGAGCACGTGGACGATTCCCTCGAGGCCCGCCGCCGCCGTGCATCGGCCGGCGCAGGCCCGGGGACGGAACCCCTGAGGAGGGCTTCCCGATGAGCGAGACACGAGAAAACCTTCGCGCCCTGACCTTTACCCAGGCCGTCAACGAGGCGCTGCGCCAGGAAATGGAGCGCGACGGCACGGTGTTCATCATGGGCGAGGATGTCGCCGGAGGCGCGGGGCGCGCGGACTTCGAGGACGCCTGGGGCGGCCCCTTTCGCCTCACCAAGGGCCTGATCGGGGAGTTCGGTCCGGACCGGGTGCGCGATACGCCGATCTCCGAGGCGGGCTTCATCGGGGCTGGAGTGGGCGCCGCCGCCACCGGCATGCGGCCGATCGTCGACCTCATGTTCGTCGGCTTCTTCGGGGTTTGCGGCGATCAGATCATGAACAACGCGGCGAAGATGCACTACATGTTCGGTGGCAAGGTCGGGGTGCCGCTGACGATCATGACGAGCATCGGCGCCGGCACCAACTCCGCCGCGCAGCACTCCGAGACCCTCTACTCCATTTTCGCGCACTTTCCGGGACTCAAGTGCGTGTGCCCTTCCGGACCCTATTCCGCAAAGGGCCTGCACATCGCCGCGATTCGCGACGACGACCCGGTGATCGTCTTCAACCATGCACTGCTCATGGGCCGCCGGGGCGCGAACGTCGAACGGGACGACGTGTACGGCCTGCACGTGCCCGAGGATCCCTACGTGCTGCCCATCGGCAAGTCGCTCGTCGCGCGCGAAGGCGCCGACGTGACCCTCATCGGCACCGGCTACACCACTCTCGTGTGCTGCGAGGCCGCGGCGCAGCTCGCGGAGCAGGGATACTCGGCGGAAGTGGTGGACCTCCTCTCCATCTCGCCGCTGGACGAGGAGACGATTCTCGAATCCGTGATGAAGACCCGGAAGGTGGTGATCGTGGACGAGGACTACCCCCGCTGCAGCGTCGCGAGCGACCTCTCCGCCCTCGTCGCCGAGGAAGCCTTCGACTACCTCGACGCCCCACCGAAGCGGGTGACGGCTCCCCATACCCCGGTGCCCTACAGCCAGCCACTGGAGGCGCTCTACCTGCCGAACCGGGAACGCGTCGTCAGCGCCGCCCTGTCCGTGCTCGCCTGAGCCCGGCCACGCGGAGAGATCACGATGGCGATCCCGGTGGTCATGCCGAAGCTCGGCATGGTGATGTCGGAGGGCACCCTCACCCGCTGGACCCGGGCAAGGGGGGATGCGGTTCGGGCCGGCGAGGTGATCGCGGAGATCGAGACCGAGAAGATCAGCTACGAGCTCGAGGCGACCGCGGACGGCATCGTGCATCCGCTGGTGGCCGAAGGCGCCACCCTCCCGGTCGACGGACTGATGGGCTGGCTGCTCGACGACGGCGAAGCGGCGCCCGAGCCCGGAAGCGGAGTCTCGAAGCCGGCGCCCGCCGCTCCGCCCGTCGCGGCGGCCACGCCCGCGAGCCGCGGGAGCCCGACCCGACCCGCCTCGCCCCCCTCCGCGAAATCGGGGGGACCCGTCGTGCCCTCGACGCCGGGCGCGAGAAGGCTTGCGGCGCGTCTCGGGGTGAACCTGGCGGAAGTCCCCGCCACCGGTCCCGCGGGACGGGTGACGGAAGGCGACGTCGAGGCTTTCTCGCAGCGGCCGGCGGCGGCTCCGCCGGCGTCCGCCCCCCTTCCCCCCGGACTGCCGGAGCCGCGGGAGTCGGCGCCGCTCTCCCCCATTCGCCGGGCCATCGGGGAACACATGCGCGCGAGCTTGAGCTCCACCGCCCAGCTCTCCTTCTTCCAGGAGGTCGATGTCACCGAGGCGCAGCGCCGCCGCCGGGAGAGCGCCGCGCGGGGCGAAGGCCGCGTGACCTTCGCCGACATGGTGATGATGGCCTGCGCGCGGGCGCTCCTGCGGGTGCCGGCGCTCCACTCCCGGCTCGCGGAAGGAGTCATCCATCGCTTCGACCAGGTCAACATCGGACTCGCGGTGGCGCTGGACGACGGCGTCGTGGTGCCGGTGGTGAAGGACGTGCAGGCGATGCGGATATCTGCGCTCGCGCGCGCCACCCGCGACCTCGTCCTGCGCGCACGGGCGCAGCAACTGCGACCCGAAGAGTTGCGGGGGGGCACCTTCAGCCTGACCGTGATCGGCCAGGTCGACGGGTTCACTCCCATTCTCAACGACGGCCAGACCGCGATCCTCGGAGTGGGGCGCGTGGCGCGCAAGCCGGCGGTGAAGGACGCCCAGGTGGTGATCCGGGACCTGTCGACCATGAGTCTGAGCGTCGACCACCAGGTCGTGGACGGCGCCCATGCCACCGCGTTCATGCGCCGCCTCCAGCAGGCGCTCGAGCGGCCGGAAGCGCTGTTCGAGTAGCTCTCCGCGTGAGGGACGGAGCGGGGCGGCACTTCGACCCGCCCCGTCCGGAGGGAACTCACATCGGCGGACGCTGCCGGCCGGCCGGATTCACGCGCTCGAAGGCGCGGGCGGCGCGCAGCACCAGCGCATCGCCCCCTCGTGGACCGACTATCTGAAGGCCAATCGGCCCGCCTTCACGGCCGAAGCCGCAGGGCACGGAGATCGCGGGCTGCCCGGTGAGGTCGAAGGGGAAGGTGGTCGCCATCCAGTCGCTGCCGCCCTTTCGCAGCCGCGCGCTCCATCCCGCCGGCGAGCTGCGCTCGGCCGGGAAGGGCGTCGTGCCGACCGTCGGGAGAAGGAGCAGGTCGTAGCGCGAATGGAAGGCGTCGAGGCGCGCCGTGAGGTCGCGGCGTACCGCCTCCGCCTCGATCAGGGAGAGCGCGTCGTGCCGCGCCCCCCGGGCCGCGGCCGAGAGCAGCGCCGGCTCGCTCAACCGGGACCGCCGGCGGCCGAGCCGCCGCACCACCGCCGCGGCGAGCGCGTCCCCGATGATGTCCGCCGCGCGCGTGGCATTCCCGATATCGAGCCTGACGCGGCTCACCCGGGCGCCGAGCCCGGCGAACACCTCGACCGCGCTGCCCGCCACCCGTCGGACTTCCCCCTCGACGCTCGCGAAGCCGAGATCGGGCGACCACGCGATGCGCAGGTCCCGCACCCCGCGCTCGAGCCCCGCAAGGACGTTGGGGGAGGGCTCGGGTAACGCGTACCCGTCCCGAGGATCGTGACCCGCCATCACGGTGAGGGCGATGGCGGCATCGCGCACGGTGCGCGCCAGCGGTCCACAGTGCTCGATCATCATCATGGGGCTCGCCGGCCACACCGGCACCCGCCCGAAGCTCGGCTTGAGGCCGACCACGTTGCAGAAGCCGGCCGGGCCGCGGATCGAGCCGCCGGAGTCGGTGCCGGTGGCGATCGCGACCATTCCCGATGCCACCGCCGCCCCCGAGCCGCCGCTCGAGCCGCAGGTCGTCCACGCGGGATTCCACGGGTTGCGGGTGATCCCGTGGAGCTTGCTGTCAGTGGTGCCCTTCCAGGCGAACTCCGGGGTCGTGGTCTTGCCCACGATGACCGCGCCGTGGGCGCGAAAGCGCTCGACGACGATCGCATCCTCGTTCCACGGTCCCCTGGGACTGATGGCGAGCGACCCGTTCAGGGTCGGCCAGCCCCGGGTCTCGGTCACGTCCTTGATGGCGACCGGCACCCCGTCGAGGAGTCCGCGCGGCTCTCCCTTCGCCCAGCGCCGCGCCGATGCCCGGGCCGCGCGTTGCGCCTGCTCGGCGTCGACGAGCTGCCAGGCGTTGAGAGTGGGCTCCAGCGCCTCGATGCGCGCAAGCAGCGCCGCCAGCACCTCCGGCGGCGTGAAGCGCTTCGCCCGGTAGCCCGACACCAGGGCCGCGGCACTCTTGTAGATCAGCTCTTCCGACATCGCTTTCTCTCCCGGTGGGCGGGGCAGGCGGCTTCCGGCCGCGCCGTCGAGGGCTCCTCAGGGCAGGGTCCCTTCCATCCAGCGCACCAGCGCCTTGCCCGGATCGTCGATCTCTTCAATCGAGGTGTACCAGGCGGCCTCCCAGCCCATCTGGGGAAGGCCGGAGAACACCATCAGGTTCAGAGGATAGGCCTCGCTGTCGGTGCAGGTACGGAAGTCGTCGCGGAACAGGAACACCGGCTTTCCCAACGCGATCGCCATGCCGAGCTCCACCATCACGCCCTCGTCCGGGGGACACCCGTTGACCACCGCGAAGAGCCCGTCGGCCTTGCGAACGTCCTGAAGATCGGCCTGGCCGACCCGGTACGCCCAGCCCGCAACCGCCTTGTCGATCTGGTTGTTGCGCGCGAAGGGCTCCCACACTTCGATGTCCAGCGCCTCGAGCGCGCGCACGAGCGCCACCAGCGGTCCCTCCCGCGCCTGCGTGGAGAAGCCGTAGGGATTCGCCAGGTACAGTGTCTTCCTCGATGTCATGGTCGTTCCTGTCTTCCGGTCTCCGTCACGGCCCGACCGCGCGCCCGGCGCGGGTGAGCCGCCCTCCACCGGGGCCGCGTCCTCGAGCGGAGCGTCGACGACGGGTAGCAGGATGTGGGAGCGGCGGCGGACGCGCTTCGCGGCGGAGGGCTCCCGCGAGGCACCCGCCGCGAACGGAGTCGAGAGCCATTCTGCTCATCGCGTGCGCGCTCGTTCAGTCGGGGCCCGCCGATGGTAACGACTCGGACGCGGTCTCGGCCATAGCGCTCGCGGGAAGGCCGGAGGGTCGGACTGCTCCAATGAGCGAGGCGGCGACCACAGGCAGCGAGACCGCACTCCGGCCGGGCGACGCGCAGGGGGACGCCCGCACGGAGCGCCGCTCACGCGTCGTAGGCGCCCGAGGAGACCTTGCCCCCGCTCCCGGTCCAGTCGGTGTGGAAGCGCTCTCCGCGGGGCCGGTCCACCCGCTCGTAGGTATGGGCCCCGAAGTAGTCGCGCTGCGCCTGGAGGAGGTTGGCGGGCAGCCGGGCCGAGCGGTACCCGTCGTAGTAGGAGAGCGCCGACGCGGTGGCGGGCAGCGGAATGCCGAGCGCGACGCCTAAGCGCACGGTCTCGCGCCAACCCTGCTCCGCCGCGCTCAGGCTGCGTGCGAAGAAGTCGTCGAGCAGCAGGTTCTCGAGGTGCGGGCGCTTCTCGAAGGCGTCTCTGATGTTGTCGAGGAAGCGGCTGCGAATGATGCAGCCGCCCCGCCACATGAGGGCCACGTCGGCGTGGCGCAGCTCCCACCCGTGCTCGGCCGCCGCCGCGCGCATGAGGGCGAAGCCCTGCGCGTAGGAGACGATCTTCGCGGCGTACAGGGCATCGTGGACCTGCCCGACCCGAGACTCGCGGTCTCCCTCGAAGGGCGGAGGACTCGTGCCCGCGACCGCCGCGGCGTGTACCCGCTCATCCTTCAGCGCCGACAGGCAGCGGGAGAACACCGCCTCGCCGATGAGGGTGAGCGGCGTCCCGAGCTCCAGCGCGCTGATGACCGTCCACTTCCCGGTGCCCTTCTGTCCCGCGGCATCGAGGATCCGGTCGACGAGCGGCGAGCCGTCGTCGTCCCTGCGCCTCAGGATCTCGCTCGTGATCTCGATGAGATAGGAGTCGAGCACGCCCTGCTTCCACCGCGCGAAGATGTCCGCGAGCGCGTCGGCGCCGTAGCCGAGGCCGTCTCTCATGAGGTGATAGGCCTCGCAGATGAGCTGCATGTCCCCGTACTCGATGCCGTTGTGCACCATCTTCACGTAGTGGCCGGAGCCCCCGTCGCCCACCCAGCGGCAGCAGGGCTCGCCGTCGACCTTCGCGCTGATCGCCTGAAAGATCTCCCGGATCCGCGGCCAGGCGGCCGGATTCCCTCCCGGCATGATGGAAGGTCCGCTACGCGCGCCCTCCTCCCCGCCCGAGATGCCCGTTCCGACGAAGGCGATGCCCCGGCGCGCCAGGGCCTGCGCCCGCCGTTCGCTGTCCGCGTAGAGGGAGTTTCCGCCGTCCACGATCACGTCGCCCTCTTCGAGGTGCGGCGCCAGGCTCTCGATGAAGCGGTCGACGACGTCTCCCGCCCTCACCATCAGCAGCACCGCCCGCGGGCGCTGGAGTATGCTCGCGAACTCCTCGAGGTTGCGCGCGCCGGTGATCGCGGTGCCTCTCGCCGCCCCCTCGAGGAACTCGTCGACCCGGGCCACGGTGCGGTTGAATACCGCGACCCGGTAGCCATGGTCGTTCATGTTGAGGGCGAGGTTCTGGCCCATCACCGCGAGCCCGATCAATCCGATGTCCGCTCTTTCCATGGCCGTCCGCTCCCCGCTTCCTGCCGCCCTCGCCCCCCACCGGGGCGCGTATTTGTAGCAGGTTTGCCGGGCGCGGGCGGAGGCGCCGAACGCCGTCCCTCCCTCCGGCCTCCCGGCGCCGCGCTCGTTCGCGGCCGGAACGGAATATGGCCGCTGCCTCCGATCCTTGGTTAGGATGCGGACCCGACCCTGGGCCAAGGCACGCAATCCACCATGACCGCGACGGAGCGCCGAGACCGCCCCCGGACCTTCATCGGCTCGATCCGGGGCAAGCTCACCTGCTTCGTCACCCTGCTCGTCGCGCTCTCCACCATCGCGCTGACACTGGTCGGCTACACCTTCGCGCGGGAGATGCTCCGGGACGAGCTTCGGGAAGAGCTGAGCCTCCACGGAGCGGGGCTGCGGGAGCTCATCAGGTCCTACGCCGCCCACCAGCAGGAGCGCGTCTCCCTGGTGGCGAGCCGCACCCGTCTGCGCCAGCTCCTGCTCGCGCACCTCGATGGAGAGGTCGAGGCCGAGCCCTTCCTGGCCCAGACCCGGCGAATCCTGCTCGACGCCAGGAGGAGCAGCGACGGATTCCTGGACATACGCATCGCGAGCCCCGCGGGCCGCATAGTCACCGCGACCGACGAGACATCGCTCGGAACCGATGTTTCCGGGGATCCCGCGTACCGGGAGGGACGCTCGGAAGCGATCCTCGGAACGCCCCGCTCCACCGACTCCGGTCATCGCGCGCTCCTCAGCGCGCCCGCGCGCACCAACGAGGGACGCGAACTGGGCGTGGTCATTGTCGAGCTGGACGCGGACCCCCTGCTCGGCCTCGTCGAAGCCATCCGCGGCGGCCACCAGACGACGGAAGTGCGGCTGGCCACCCGGCACGGAGACCGTGTCCGATACCTCTTTCCCATCCTGACCGAGCCTACCGTCCTCGAGGTGGAGGCGGACGCCGACGGAGCGATGGAGCGGGCGCTGGCGGGCGCCGACGGCTTTCTCGATTCCCACCCCTATCGGGGCCGCGATGTCGTGGCCGCATTCGGACCCGCCGGATACCGGGACTGGGCGGTGGTGACCCAGGTGGATGCCGCGGACGCCTATGCGCCGGTGGAAAGACTATGGCGCCTGGCGCTCTTCGGCTCCGTCCTGATGCTCGCGGTCGCGGCGTTCGGTGCGCTGCGCATCGCCACCGGATTCACGCGCCCCATTCTGGCCCTCTCCGGCGCCGCGCATGCGATCGAGAAGGGCGACCTGGACGTGCGCGCGCCCGTCGCATCGCGCGACGAGGTGGGCGAGCTGAGCCACGCCTTCAACCGCATGGCGGAGGGCCTGAAGGGGCACCGGGATCACCTCGAGGACCTGGTCCGCAATCGCACGAACGACCTGGAAGTGCGGGGACAGGAGCTCGAACATTCCCGGGACCAGCTCGAAGCGCTCGTCCACCTCCTCGAGCACCAGGCCGATGTCGCGCAGCGCGATCTCCATCGCGCCGAGATCATTCAGCGTTCGCTCCTTCCCCACTCCCCGCCTCCCCTTCCCGATTTCACGGTGCAGACCCTGTACCGGCCGGGGCGCAACGTGGGCGGCGACCTCTACGACGTGGTAGGCGTAGGCGAGCGCCACGTCGTCCTCGTGATCGCGGACGCCTCGGGACACGGCGTCAGCGCGGCAATGCTCTCCGTGCTCTTCAAGCACCGGCTCCGGGTGGTGGACGAAGCCTCGGGCCGGCCGCGCCGGCCCGCCGAGGCGCTTCGGGCCCTCAACACCTCCCTGCGCAAGGACATCACCGCGCCCGGCCTCTTCGTGACCGCCGCGTACTGCCTGCTGGACACCGGGAGCCGAGAGCTGGTGGTCGCCTCGGCCGGACACCCGCCCCTGGTGTGGCTCGACAGCGAGGGGGGAGCGCGCAACATCGATGCCACCGGGCCCGCCCTCGGTCTCTACGCCGACGCCGCCTTCGCGGAGCACCGCTGCCGCCTGGGACGGGGGGACCAGGTGCTGCTCTACACCGACGGGCTCCTCGACGCCGAACGCGAAAAGGCGCCCGGCACGCAGCGCATCACCGACGCCCTGCGCTCCCTCGAGGGGGAGCGGGCTCCGCTGCGCAAGCTCTTCAGCACCCTCTCACGCGGCGCGGGCTGGGAGGACCGGGACGATGCGACCATCGTGCTGCTGGAGGCGAGGCCGGGGGAGAGCACCTTCGACGAGCCGGCGCTCGAGGAATCGACCGCACGCGCGCCCGCCTCGCCGCTCGAGCTCAGCTACGCGGAGCTCGACGAGGCGACCCTGATCGCGGTGCGCGGCCACGCCACCTGGACCTACGCGGAGACCTTCTTCGAGGCGGCGGACGCGGTGATAGAAGAGAAGCGTTCCCTCATCCTGGACCTGTCCGGCTGCGACTACCTCGACAGCACCTTCCTCGGCACGCTCTTCCAGGTCGCGAGCCAGGCGGAGGACGCCGCGGTGCCGCTGCGCATCCAGGGCGTGCTTCCTTCCGTCCGGGTGTGGCTCGAGGAACTCAGCATGCACTCCGTGCTCGCCCGCATCTCGGAGGACGCGGTGGCGCTGCCCGACGAGATGCAGCGCCTCACCGAGGCGCGGAGCGACCGCACGCACGAGCACCTGCGGCTGCTGCGCGCCCACGAGCTGCTCGCCCGCCTGAGCGACGCGAACCGGGAGAAGTTCCAGGAAGTGGTCGAAGCGCTGCGCTCCGAGATCGGCAAGTCCGGAACCGGGTCCCGATCCTCCGGAGAGCGCCGCGTCAGCTCATCTGGTGCCGGCTGAGGGATTCGAACCCACGACCTGATGCTTACAAGGCAACTGCTCTGCCTGCTGAGCTAAGCCGGCAAGGGTCTCGACGGGTCCGCGCCCCGGGGCGCGGACGAGGGAGCCGGTCAGGTTACCACCGGCGAAGGCGCAAGGGGACCGCGCGGCGACCTTCGCGCTTGCGGTGGTTGTGGCGGCGAAGTCGGCCGGCTAGGCTCGCGTCCCACCCCCAACCCTGGAGTCTCCTACCATGCTGGCCGGACAGGAAAATCGCGAGCGCATCCACAATCCGCACATACAGCAACTGCGTGTGCCGAACGTCTCCGAGATCGACTTCGGGCAACTGCGCGCGGGACGCCTGGAGCGGCTGCAGCGCATGATGCTGGCCCACGACATGCCGGTAGCGATGTTCTACAACCCGGCCAACATCCGCTACGCCACCGGCACCGAGGTGATGGGAGTGTGGACCGGGACCACCTTCGCCCGTTACTGCCTCGTGCCGGCGGAGGGAGAGCCGGTGCTCTTCGAGTACGCGAACTCGATGCACGTCTCGCAGAAGATCATGAGCGACGTTCGGCCTTCGCAGGGGTGGCAGTTTCGCGGTATCGAGGGGTTCGCTCCGGCCCAGCGCTGGGCGGCCTCGATCGCGGACACCATGCGCGAGCTCGGGGTGGCGGGAGAGCGCCTCGCGGTGGACCGCCTCGACGGCTTCGGCTTCATGGCGCTCGCCGATGCGGGCATCGAAGTCACCGACTCGAGCCCCGCGACGGTGGATGCCCGGGAGGTGAAGACCCCGGAAGAGATCCAGATCATGACGTTGAACGGCGCCATCGGCGACGCGATGCTGGCGGACTTCGAGGCCGCCATCCGTCCCGGAATCCGCGAGCTGGAGCTGATGGCGGTGGTCAACGAAACGCTCTACCGCTACCACGGGGAGTTCATGTTCACCCGCCTCATCGCTTCCGGGCCGAACACCAATCCCTGGATGTCGGAGGCCCACGACAAGATCGTCCAGCCCGGCGATCTCGTGGGCATCGACACCGACGCGAACGCCTACGAGGGCTACGTCGTCGACATCTCGCGAACCTTCCTGTGCGGCGACAACGCGCACCCCGGGCAGAAGGAGGCCTACCGCATCGCCTACGACTGCGTGAACGGCATGCGCGAGCTGCTGAAGCCGGGGATGAGCTTCACCGAGTTCTCGGAGCGGGCGCCGAGGCTCCCGGAGGGGTATCTCGCCGGGCGCTACGGGGGCATGGCGCACCAGGCGGGGCTGGAGGACGAAGGGCCGGGGATCCCCTATCCGGATACGGTGAAGGCGGAGGGCGGGATCGTGAACCGGGAGATCCGGGAGAACATGGTCTTCTGCCTGGAGTGCTACGCGGGCAAGGACGGCGCCCCCTACGGCGTCAAGCTGGAGGACGAGGTGCTGGTGACCGGCGACGGAGCGGTCGCGCTCAGCACCTACCCCTTCGAGGCGAAGCTGCTGTAACCGGAGAGGAAGCGCTCAGGGGAGGGTATCGAACCAGTCCTCGATCGCGGCCGCGATCTCGGACGGAGAGTCCTCCTGGATGAAATGGCTGCCGGCGACGCTGACCTCGACCTGGTTTCGGAAGCGGCGGCAGAACTCGCGCTGCGCGCCGACGAGGATCGCGCCGGGCTCGGCATTGACGAAGAGCTTCGGTACTTCGCAGTGAAGGAGCCAGTCGGCGTAGGCGGAGGCGATGGCGGTGACGTCCTCCGGCTCCCCGTCGATGGGTATCTGCCGGGGCCAGGTCAGGGTGGGGCGCCGGTCCTCGCCGGGCTCGCGGAAGGGCCGGCGGTAGACCGCCATCTCGCTCTCCCCGAGTCCGCGCAGCACCGAGCCCGGCAGCACCCGCTCCACGAAGACGTTCTTCTCGAGCACGAGCGACTCGCCGGCGGCGGAACGAAACCCCTGGAAGATGCCGCGCGAGGGCTCCGGCCACTCCGTCCAGGAGAGGGGGCGGACCAGCGCCTCCATGTACGCGATGCCCCGCACCGCCTCGCGGTGCCGGTTGGCCCAGTCGAAGGCGAGCGCGGAGCCCCAGTCGTGGCCGACCAGGGTCACGTTCTCCGTCACGCCGAGCGCTTCGAGGGCCCGGTCGAAGTAGCGCCGGTGCTCGACGAATCGGTAGCTCCCGGGACCGGAATCCGGCAGCTTGTCGGAGTCGCCCATGCCGATGAGGTCGAGCGCGAGGCAGCGCGCGCGCTCCTTGAGCGGCGGCATGATGTTGCGCCACAGGTAGGAAGACGTGGGGTTGCCGTGCTGGAACACCAGCGGCGGCCCCTCTCCCATCTCCACGTAGGCCATCCGGCGCCCCAGCACCTCCACGGTCTTCCGGGGAAGCTCTTCCGCTCCGATCACCGGCCGTCCCTCCGTCCCGATCCGAATGCCGAAGCATACTGTCGATGACGACCCGGGAGAGCATGTCGACGCAGCAAAAGGTCGCGGGCAACTTCGTGCTCGCGCTCGGGACCTCGGTGTGGGCGACCCACTTCCTGGTCACCGACTACCTCCTCCAGAACTGGGACCCCTATTTCGTCACCGCCGGCCGCCTGCTCTCGGCCACCTTCTTCCTGATGACCGCCTACACGCTCCAGGCGCGCGGGCGGCCGCTGCGGCGCATCCCGTGGCGGCCGACGCTCTTGCTGAGCACGGCGGGGATCGCGGTCTCGACGGTCTGCCTGACCCTCGGCGTCAAGCACGCCGGCCCGGTGTCCGCCTCGATCGTCGCGGCGACGGCGCCGATTGTGGCGGCGTTCGTAGCGCGCGTGGTCTTCCGGGCGAGTCTGAGCGCCGCCGTCCTCTTCGGCGCGGTGGTCGCGGTGGCCGGAGGAGTCGTGGCCGCGCTTGGCACCCGTGCCGGGGGAATCGGAGAATGGCGAGGCGGCGAGTTCTTCATCCTGGCGGCGGTCACGCTGTTCACCTGGTACTCGATCGGCGCGCAACGCTGGCTGACGGGACTCTCCCAGCTCGGCATCTCCGCGATCACGATCATGACCGGCGGGCTCGCGCTGCTCGCCGCGCTGCCAATCCTGGTCGGCCTGGGTATCGCCGAGGTGCGATTTCAACTCGACACGCGCTCGGTGCTCAGCGTGCTCTATCTCGGCGCGGGACCGGCTTCCTTCGCGCTCTTCACCTGGCACTGGGGCATAAGCCGCGTGGGCGTGACCATCGCCTCCATCTACTCCAACCTCGCCCCCGTGGTGGTGGTCCTCATCCGCATGATCCAGGGAGAGCCGCCCACGTCCTTCCACCTGGTCGGAGGGGCGCTGATCATCGCCGGGGTCCTCTTCGCGCAGCTTCTTCCCGCCCGCGCGGGTGCGCGCGCAGGGCAGAATCCCAAGGAGTAGCATGGCGGCCGCGGGCCCGATACCGGGGCCCGGATCGCCCGAGTCGGGGAGGGAGCATGGGAACCACGACCGCCCGCCGGCCGAATGTGCTCCGGGTGGACCTCGGCGCCATCGCCCACAACCTCGCCGAGGTGCGGCGCATCGCCGGGTCCGGGGTGCGCATCGTCGCCGCGCTCAAGGCGGACGCCTACGGGTTCGGGCTCGAGCGGGTGGCGGAGACCGTGATCGCAGGCGGCGCGGACGTGATCGCGGTGGCGGACATCGCGGACGCGCTACGGCTGCGCGAGCACGGCGTCGATGTCCCGGTGCTGCTCTACCCCGGCAGCCTCGCGAATCCGGCGGCGGTGGAGGCGGTCGAAGCGCATGTTCTCATGCCCACGATCCTCGACCGCGAGTCGGCGCAGTGCTACGCGGCCCACGCCGGGGGACCGGTGCGGGTCTTCATCAAGATCGACGTAGGCCTCGAGCGCCTCGGCGTGCTGCCGGACCGGGCGGTGGCGCTCGCGCGGCAGGTGCGCGCGTTGCCCCACCTGGAGCTGCACGGCGTCTACACCCACGTGGACGTGCCCGGCGGCCCGCGGGCGGAGGAGTATGTCGCCTGGCAGATCGAGCGCTACCGCGCGGCCTGCGCCGAGCTCGAGGCCGAGGGTCCGCCCATTCCCGTCAAGATGGCGGCGAGCAGCGCGGTGCTGCGCTGCGACCCCGGCGCCTCTTTCGACGCGGTAGATCCGGGGCACATGCTCTTCGGACTGACCCCGCCCGGCCCCCTGAACGTGGGCGCGGACCTGCGGCCCGCGTTTCACTCCCTCAGCAGCCGCATCATCCACGCCCGGGAGGTCGAGCGCGAGCGCTTCCTCGACCTCGCCCCCTTCCCCCTGCGGGCGGGCATGCGCTTCGGGGTGATTCCCATCGGACTGCGCGACGGGATGGCGTCGCTCCACTGCGGTGAGGTGCTCGTGGGCGGGCAGCGGGCGGCCATCCTCGGCCCCCTCTCGCTGGAGCACACTCGCGTGGACCTGAGCGGGACGCCGGAGGCGAAGGTGGGCGACGAGGTAGTGATCATCGGACGCCAGGGCGACGGCGCGATCGACCCGGACGAGGTCGTCGCGCACCAGGGCTTCGGCGTCAAGGCCGCGCTCGCGCTCGCCGCGGGCGCCTCCATTCCGCGGGCTTACCTGTAGGCGGGAGGAGCAGGCCGGCGAGCCTCCGCGCCCTCGCCGCCGTCGTGAGGTGGACGAGCTATGGCAGTTCTCTCGCGACCCGCTCGGCGAACTCGAGCGAATGCCGTGATGCTCGAACCGGGGAATAGGCGGAGAGGAGCCGATCCAGGTCGCATTGGCGGAGGCCGGTCAGCACCCCGCTCCGATCTGCGGCGCGAAGCCCCTGACCCGAGTGCAGGTCCGGTTCGCGATCCGCAATCCAGATGCGAGCACCATGACGCCGGCTCCAGGTCCATACCTCGCGCACGCCCAGGCGGAAATAGGGGGCGAGCTTGTGCTTCAAGTCGACGCTGCGATCGATTTCGACCACCAGGTCGGGCACGGGATGCCCCTTGCGCACGTCGAGGTATCCGTCGAACTCTGTCACCCACTCCATGAGTGCCGGGTCGAGATCGAGGAAGAGGCTCGCATCGGGCTCGAAGGCTCCGTCAGCGCTCAGGAGTCGCGTCGCGGCGGCGCTGAGGAGCCGGGCTTCGCGGCCGGCCTTCACGAGTTCCATCCTGATCAGATTGAAGAAAGTCGAGATCTCAGCCGACCGCCACTCGTGGCTGGGTCCCGGCTCGGCCACGAACTCCGCCCGTCCCGTCGCCATGTCGTAACGACACTTCGGGGCGTTCTCATGCTCCGTGAGACGGTCGTAGAGGCTGCGCGGCATCTCCACCTCAATGCGCACCGGGGCGTCAGGGATTGCGGATGAACGCTCCGGTCGGGTGGGAGGCGAGCTTCCCCGACAAGACGTTGCCGGCGACTCGGCGACGGGCACTGGAGAATCCATTTCGGCGTGAGGATTCATCGACGACTCCTTCGTCTGCTTCGCGCGGCGTCCAGTGCGGCCAATATAGCAGCCGCGGCCCACGACTCCCCGGCCCCGAGGGCTCCCCCGGCGAGGACGCTTCACAGGGCCCGAATCTCTACCGCCGGTGTGGGCGATTCAGTCGCGCTTGGACTCCCGAATCACTCCGGCTTCCCCGATGCCCGCCCCCATGGCCCTTCGACGCATCAGGCGCGAGTCATCCGCAGCCTACTCGGTGGTCGCGGACACGGCGCGCGGCGCGGCCTCGAAGAAGGAACGCCCGTACGCGGGAGTCTGCAAGTCGAATATGGTGCGCGCCTTCACGTCGGCGGAGGGCAAGGGAATGCGTACCGGCAGGCGCTCCATGCGCGGCTCGAAGGTCGCACTCCCCCGCACCGTGGTGGCGTGAAAGCCCTCGATGCCGGGCTCGTGCATCGCAAGCACGGTATCCAGGCCGAGCAGGGGCCAGGTCGCGGTCGTCGCGTAATTCATGTTGAGGAGACGGCGCTGACGGCCCGAGACGCTGTCCGCGGATCCGTGCACGGCGCGCACGTGGTGGATCGCCACCGAGCCCGCGGGCCCCACCAGCGCAACGGCGCTCGACTCGTCGAAGTCGGCGGCGGCGGGATCGATGGCGCCGATGAAACGGCCCTGGTAGTGGTGGTCCCAGGTCGGCCCCCTGTGAGAGCCCGGGATCACCAGAAGCGGACCGTTCTCGAGATCGCAGTCGTCCAGCATCAGGCTGAGTGCGAGCATGCTGTCGTTGGTCTGCGGGTAGAAGGCCCAGTCCTGGTGCCACTCGATCGGAACCCCGCCCCCCGGCGGCTTGCAGTTGAGCTTCGAGTGATCGAAGCGGATGTCGGGGCCGAGCAGATCGCAGACCACGTCCAGGACCTTCGGATTTCGGCTCGCCGCCTCGTACACCGGGTGGTGCCGGTCGGGATCGATGATCCGGCGAACCTGGGGATTTTCCCGGGTATGGCCGGGTGAGAGGTCGATCGGTCCATCGGAGGCGTCTAGCTCGCGGGCACGGTCGAGGAACTCGTCGGTCACCGCGCGGAGCTCGTCGAGGGGCGCGCCGGTGACCACCTCTTCCACCACCAGGTAGCCCTCCCGATGGAAGTGTTCCACTTCGGCGGCGCCGAGCGCGATCCGCTCGGGCTGCACGGCGCCGGCTCCTTCGCCGTTGGCGCCGTGCATGGGCCTCTCGGTCGTCATCGAGGTAGCGGTCATGCTCCACCTCCCGCCCGCGGATCGGCGCTGCGATTATGCACCAAACGAGATGGGCAAGGACCCTCGTCGCTCCAGCGCCGGCGGTGCGCCCGAGCGGCGCCCCGAGGCTCCGCGGGTCGTCCGCCACAGCGAGGCGCTCGCGAAGGTAGCGCACGATGCGCCGCGCGATCTGGGAGCCGAGCCCGCACAAGTCCCTGAGCGCACCGGCATCGAACTCAATCCGCAAGGCCGAGCTCGCGCTCCGCCTCCCCGAGCGAGTAGGTCCGCGAGCGCCCGGCCCGGTTTTCGATGAGACGTTGTTCGGCCAGGTACAGGTCCTCGAGATCGCCCAGGTGCTCGAGAATCGCCTCGCGCGCGTAGTAGGTCTTGGTGCGCCCCGTGGCCTTGGCGAGGCGCTCGAGGCGCTCGAGGCGCTCCTCGATGTCGGAGGGCAATCGAATGGCGAGCATCGTGGGGGCTCCTGCAACTACCGTATGAACATACCGCCTGCGGGAGCGCCTCGAGAACTCCTTCAGCCTTCGCCCGAGGGCGTGGCTGCAACGCCCCCAAAGTCTGGCGGCCTCCCCCTGGACGCCGCGCTTGTGCGCAACCGATCCCTTGAAAGTGCGCCCGCGGCTCCGGGACGATTGCGCCCGGTCGGCGGAGACGGAGCGGCGCGGGGAGACGGAATGCGCAGACCGTACCGGAGGAGACGGTGGCGGAGAAGGCGGACGACCAGGCGGACGAGGTGGATACTGGTCCTGGTGGCGATCGCGGCAGGTGCGTTCGCCGCGCTGCCGGCGTCGACCTGGCGTGACGCGCAGCGCATGATGCAGGGGCCCCTCGATGTGCTCGAGGAGGCCCTCGGGCCGGTCGCGAAGCGGGCGGCGCACTGGCTCGCCGACGGCGCAGGCACGCTGCGCGAGGTGTTCGGAGCAGGGAGCTCGGGCCCGACGCTCTCCGGATTCGCACGCGTCGTCGACGGAGACACCCTGAAGATCCGCGGGACGCAAGTCCGCCTGTACGGCATCGATGCGCCCGAGCGAGCGCAGCGCTGCCGAGCGGGAGGACGCCGCTGGCCCTGCGGCCGGGACGCGACCCGCGCGCTCTCCATGCAAATCGGCGGGCGGACCGTTGTCTGCGAGGAGCGCGACCGGGACCGCTACGGGCGCAGTGTCGGGGTGTGCCGGGCCGGGGGCGAGGACCTCAACGCGTCAATGGCCGCCGCGGGCTGGGCGTTCGCGTACCGCAGGTACTCGCTGAGCTACCTCCCCGAGGAGTGGGCGGCGAGGGCGGCAGAGCGCGGCATCTGGCGCGGCGACGTGGTTCCACCCTGGGACTGGCGCAGGGGCAGGCGCCTCGAATGACCCGGCGCCTTCCTGCCCGACTTTCATCCGGCGGTCACCCACGGAAGCGAAGCCGCCGTCCAGTGCCTGGTCCGCGACAAGGCGGTGCACACGACTCTCGAGGAACGGGGGAGTCCGCGCGGCCTGCATTGGATCGTTCACGATGAAATCACCCACGATGAATGGGAAGCGAAGGACTGAAGTTGTCTCGATTCGACGAACACGCGAGGGCATTGACTACGCCGCTTCCATGTCCTGCGCGATGATGGCGACGTTGTCGCCCCGGCGCACGATGCCGGGGGGACGCTTGGAGAGCAGAGTCCCGCTCCGGGTGGCGTGCACCTTCCACGGCAGCTTCTCGATGTGGTGGGGGTAGTGCACCTGCCCGACCGCGTCGCCTTCCTCGCAGGAATCGCCGAGCTCGAAGAAGGGCTCGAAGAGGCCGTCGTCGGGGGCCATCACATAGCATGACCGGTCGCTGAAGGTCATGAGCCGGGTGGGCGGTCGCCCTTCGTCTTCCGGACGCTCGATCTCGCCCTCGATGAGGCCGAAGTGCTTCAGCAGGTTGCGGGCGCCGGTGTAGGCGTACCCCACGTTGGTCCTGGACACCGTGCCGCCGCCGCCGAGCTCGCTCTGGATCGTCATCACCCCGAGCTCGTCGCACATCGTTTCCAGGTTGCCGGCGGGATCGAGCTCGGTGGTGAGGAGCGCCACCGGCGCCCCGAACTTCATGATTGCCTCGAGGGTGCGGCGCTGGAGGTCTTCGTCCCGGCTGCGAATCATCTGCACGTAGGGTATGAAGGTCAGCGTGTTGCCCCCGGAGTGCAGGTCGACCTGCACGTCGCAGAGCGGCAGCAGCGCGGTGGTCACGTAGTGGGCGATGACGTGGGTGGCGCTGCCCGCGGGATCACCGGGAAACACGCGGTTGAGGTTCAGCCCGTCGATGGGCGAGCAGCGCTTGCCGGCGAGGACCGCGGGCAGGTTCAGGCAGGGGGTGATGATGATGCGCCCCTGCACTTCGCCGGTCTCGAGCTCCCGGGCGAGCTTCATCAGGGCCACCGGCCCCTCGAACTCGTCTCCGTGCACGCCGCCGGAGAGGTACACGGTGGGGCCGGAACCGTTCCGTATCACGGTGATGGGAACGGTGATCGTGCCGTAGGCCGAATCGTCGGTGGATATGGGCACCCCGAGAAAGGAGACCTGCTTGCCTTCCTTTTCGTAGTCGATGGTCGTGGCGACGCGCGACGCGCCCGCGCCGGGAGATTCGATGCTCATGTGAGGTCTCCTTTCATTCGGGCATCCGGCGGACACGGGCCGAGGCGCCCGCCCCCTCGGTGGCGACGAAGGATACGCCCGGTCATTCGGGTGCGCCGAGTTCGGGTACCCTGTGCCGCCCGTCGAGTTCCGACTCGGCGCCAACGCGGCCTGCTGCTTCCATGCGCATCGAGAGCATCGAGACCTGGTCGAGCCCCTACGTCTGCTTCGTGCGGGTGCGCACCGACGAGGGCGGCGAGGGCTGGGGGCAGGTGGCGCCCTACTGCGCCGACATCACCGCCTCCGTGATCCATCGCCAGGTCGCACCGTGGGCGCTGGGGCACGACCCCCTCGACCCCGAGGGCCTGGGCGAGCGCGTGCTGGAGCGCGAGCACAAGTTTCCGGGCTCCTACCTGCGGCGCGCGCTCGGCGGAGTGGACACCGCGCTGTGGGACCTGCGCGGCAGGCTCGAAGGCCGGAGCGTGTGCGCGCTGCTGGGCGGCCGCCCGGGCCGGCTGCGCGCCTACGCGTCGTCGATGAAGCGGGACATCACCCCGCGGGACGAGGCGGAACGGCTCGTGCGGCTGCGCGACGAGCAGGGCTTCGACGCCTTCAAGTTCCGGGTCGGCGCAGAGTGCGGGCGCGACGTGGATCACTGGCCCGGGCGCACCGAGGCGATCGTGCCCAGGGTGTGCGAAGCGCTCGGCGACGGGGTGGACAAGCTGGTCGACGCGAACAGCGGGTTCTCCCCCGCCCGTGCGATCGAGGTCGGGCGCATGCTCGAGGCGAACGGCGTGGGCCACTTCGAGGAGCCCTGCCCCTACTGGGAGCTGGAGCAGACCCGGGAGGTCCGCGAGGCCCTCGACCTCGACGTGACCGGGGGCGAGCAGGACTGCTCGATGCCGGTGTGGCGCCGGATGATCGAGATGCGCGCGGTCGACGTGGTCCAGCCCGACGTCTGCTACGTCGGCGGGCTGACTCGCGCCCTTCGCGTGGCGGAGATGGCGGACGCCGCCGGCCTCCCCTGCACGCCGCACTGCGCCAACCTCTCCATGGTGACGCTCTTCACCATGCACCTGCTCGGCGCAATCCCGAATGCCGGCAAGTACCTCGAGTTCTCGATCGAGGGCCGGGACTACTACCCGTGGCAGGAGGGGCTCTTCGTCGAGTCGCCCTACGCGATCGACGGCGGGCACGTCACCATCCCCGACGCGCCGGGCTGGGGGGTGGAGATAAGCCCGGACTGGCTCTCGCGGGCCGAGCACCGCTCGAGCCGCCTCGACTGAGGGCGCCGGAAGCCTGAGCGCTCAGGTCACCGGGTCGGCGCCGCCCTCCTCCACCCGGCGGGCGATGAAGGCGTCGATGGCCTCGACCACGCCCGGGTCGACCGCCGGCGGCCGGAACTCCGCCAGAACCTGCTGCCAGAGATCGTGCGCGCGCTCGGTCGCGTCGCGCCCGCCCGCCGCCTGCCACTGCTGGTAGTTGGACCAGTCCGAGACGTAAGGGGCGTAGAAGGCGGTCCGGTAGCGCGCCATCGTGTGACGGGCGCCGAAGAAGTGACCGCCCGAGCCGATCTCGCGCAGCGCGTCCATCGCCAGCTCCCCCTCGTCCCAGGGCACCGGCTGCATGAGCTCCGCCATGTGCTGGAGCTGTTCGATGTCGAGGATGAACTTCTCGTAGGAGGCGCTCAGGCCCCCCTCCAGCCACCCCGCGGCGTGGATCACGATGTTGGCCCCGCCGGTGAGTGCGCCCCACAGCGCCATCTGCGTCTCCCAGATCGACTGCGCGTCCGGAGTGTTGGCGGCGCAGGAGGCCGAGGAGCGCCAGGGAAGTCCGGCCAGCCGCGCGAGCTGGCCCGTGCCCCAGCAGGCCCGCACGTACTCCGGCGTGCCGAAGGCGGGCGACCCCGACTTCATGTCGACGTTCGAGGTGAAGCCGCCGTAGACCACCGGCGCCCCGGGGCGCACGGTCTGGGTCAGCACCAGGCCCGCGAGCATCTCGGCGTGCTGCTGGACCAGCGCGCCGGGGATCGTCACCGGCGCCATCGCACCGGACAGCGTGAAGGGGGTGATGATGCACATCTGCCCCGCGGCGGCGAAATCGATGAGGCCCTGGCACATGGGAACGTCCAGGATCAACGGCGAGTTGGTGTTGATGACGGTGTAGGTGTGGGGCCGCGCGCTGAACGCGTCCTCGTCCAGGCCGTAGCGCAGGCGCAGGATCTCGAAGGAGTCAGCGACCTGGCCGGCGCCTCGGGAGTAGATGAAGGTCGGCTTGTCGGAGTCGAGCATCAGTGACCGCATCATCCGAAGGTGACGCAGCTTGGGCGGGATGTCCTGAGGCTCGACCGAGGGCGCCGTCATGTGGATCACGTCGAAGGTCTGGGAGAGGCGAACGAAGTTGCGGAAGTCCTCGAGCGTCCCCGTCCGCTTGCCCCGGGCGGTATCCATGGCGTAGGGAGGCCCGCCGGCGGGGAGGAACTGGGTGCTCCGCCCGCCGATGTGCAAGGTGCCGCAACCGCTCGTGACCGTGAACTCGGGCGGCGAGGACGCGATCGCCGCCTCGACGATCTCGCGCCCGAAGCGGACCTGGGAGTCACTGACCGCGGCGCCGGCCCGCGCGAGGATCTCGCGCGCGCCGGCGTGGTTCACCCGGACCCCCAGCTCCTGGAGGACGGTGAGCGCGGTGACGTGAATCTCGGCGATCTGATCTTCGCTGTAGCCCTCCGCGAGGGGAAGCGAGCTCGTGAGGTGTCGGTAGTCGACGGCTCGGGTCGGCGCTTCCGCGGGCGCCCTGGTCCGGCGGCGTCGGGCTCGGGTCGGTGCTTCCATGGAGGACTCCGGTTGGGTGGTTGGGCCCCGATTCCAAGGAGGCCGGGATCACATGCGGGATCGGGTGAATCCGGTCAACGGCTCCAGTATGCGCTCTGCACTGGCGGCGCGCTCCAGGAGCAGACGCCGGACCCCCGGGGCCTCGTCGCCGTCCGCGATCCGTACCGCGGCCCAGGCCGCGATGAGAAGCTCGACCAATCCCTTGTACGCGAGGAAGCGGTCCTCGTCTTCCGCGCCCGCCCGCCCGTGGTAGCAGAACAGCAGGTGCGCGTCCTGCGCCTCGGAAAGCGCCGCGTCGGCCGAGAGATAGGCGAGATCCCATATCGGCTCGCAGCGGGCCGAGAACTCCCAGTCGAGCAGGTAGAGCCGGGGCGGGGCGCCCTCGCCCAGCATGAAGTTGGAGGGGGCCGGGTCGATGTGACAGGGGCGCTGAGACTCCCTCGTGCGCTCGATCCAGGATCGCAGCCTCCGCGCCCGCCGACGCGCTCCCTCCAGGGGCTCCAGCAGGTCGGGGCGCCGCTCGCAGAGCCGGTAGTAGCGCCCGAGGCTCTCGAACAGCGACACTTCTCCGCGGAAGTCGGCGCCCGAACGGTGCAGTCGTGCCAGCAGCCCGACCGCGCGCTCCAGCGTGGCGAGGTCGCTGAACGCATGGCTGTCGAGCACGCGGCCGCCTTCAATGCGGCGGGTGAGGGCCACCCCGGAGCGCGGATCGGAGTAGACCAGGTGCGGGGCGATGCCGAGCCGGGCGGCGGCGCGCGCGTTGTGCGCCTCCTGGGCCCGGTCGATGTAGGCCCCGGTCCCCGCCCCGGGCATGCGGAGCACGTAGCGCCCCTCGCCCACCGCGACGTGGAAGCTGTGGTTGGTGAGGCCGCCTTCCACCGGCTCGATCCCGGCTTCCGCGAGGGACCGGGCACTGAAGAGCCCGGTCGCGGCGAGGGCGTCCTGCGCGGCGGGGCGAAATGGCTGCACTTCCATTGGAGAGACGACGCCCCTTCGCGCTCAGCCCGCCTTGACGGCGGGCAGGCGATCGACTCCCGGAGTCAGGATGTCGCATCCCGTCTCCGTCACCGCGATGCTCTCGCTCGCACCGACCACGAATCGCGCGGGGATTCGGAAGGAGTGCGGGGTATGGAAGGTCATGCCGGCCTCGAGCACGCGCTCATTGCCCTCCGCGATGTACATGGGCCCGTCGGTCCAGGTCGGCGGAAATCCCAGTCCGATCGAGTAGCCGAAGTGGCCCGACCGGAAAATCATGTCGTCGACGTCCTCCACCCCTTTCTTCACTTCCACCGCCACCTCGTGGGCGCTGCGTCCCGCCCTCACGTTGGAGTACAGGAGGTCCAGGGTGCGGCGGTTGGCTTCGGTCACGCGCTTCGCGAGATCTCCGGGCTCGCCCAGGATGACGGTGCGCATCATGGGGGCGGTGTAGCGGTGCCAGCAGCCCCCGAACTCGAGCAGCACGTGATCGCCCGAGCGCAGCGGCTGCCGCTTGAAGGTGGTGTGAAACCACCCGGAGCGATGGCCCCCGCTGGTGATGGGATCGATGGAAAAGGGATCGGAGCCGGCGTCGATCATCTCCCGGGCGGCGAGGGCGGAGAGCCGGTTCTCCGATGATCCCGCTTCCGCGGCCTCGATCGCGGCCCTGATTCCCTTCGCGGTGATCGCCCCCGCCCGCCGAAGATGTTCGATCTCGGCCCGCGACTTCACCACCCGGATGTCGAACATGAGGCGGGTGGCGTCCACGAACTCCGCTTCCGGGAGCAGTTCCTTCAGCCGGAGGTAGGCGCGCGCATCGAGCGGACCGCGCAGGCCCATCTCGATGCTGCCCATCTGCACCCCGATGCGGCGCCGGCCGAAACCCCGGTCGGCGAGGAGCCCGGCGAGCTGGGAAGGCGCCACCTCGGAACCGACCCACGAGAAGGTCACGATGTCGGTGACGTAGCCGTGAAGCACCGCCAGCGCCCCTTCTATCTCGCCGACCTGCATGAAGGGCTCCCCATGCGCCGGCACCACGAGGCAGGCGTAGGCCTCCGGCCAGAGGCTCTGGTAGCCGCAGAGGTAGCAGTTGTCCACGACGGAATGCACGAGGAGCACATCCATCCCGGCCCGGTCCATCGCTGCGCGCACCCGGGAGAGGCGGTCCCGGTACTCGGTCTCGGGAAAGCTCCACTCCCGGGGAACGGGCTCCTTCAGGCACTCCGCCAGGTAGTCGACCATCGTGTTCTCCTCATCGGCCGCCAGGTCCGATTCCGGCCGGCGCTCCCGTCGCCCGCACCGGCATGACGCCTTTCCGGTACGAGGGTGCCACCACCTCGAAGGGTTCGGCAAACCCGCACGGGGCAAGTGCGGCGCCGCTTCGCCGGGACGAGCCCACCGGTCCGGGCATCGCAATCGCCCGCACCGACCCGAATCCGCGCCTTCGGCGCTGCCGGCGGCGGTCCGCCGGACTCCCGTGGGACGCTCGAAGCGGGGAGACGATTGCCGGGTCGACCTCGGCGGGCGGCAAAATCTCACCGATTTTCTGGCGAGGACGCCAATCTGCTCGCGGAAGCGGGCCGTTCTCCCTCGAGCCGCTTCGACGCAGGGTCGGCTACGACTTCAGCGTCTCCCGCTCCGTGCGGCCGACACCACGGCATCTTGACGCCCGAAGCTTTCGAAAATCGGTGCGACATTGCCGCTAGACTGCTTCACCTTCGCGAAACCGGGCCCACACCATGATCCCCTGCCAGCGTCACCTCTTCGACATCCCTCCCGATGTCGCCTACCTCAACTGCGCGTACATCTCGCCGCTGATGCACGCGGTACGGGAGGTGGGCGAGGCATCGACCCGGCGCAAGTGCCGGCCCTGGGAGATCGTCCCCGACGACTTCTTCAGGGACGCCGAAGAGGGGCGCCGTCTCTTCGCCGACCTCGTCGGCGCCTCCACGGAAGACATCGCGCTGGTGCCGGCGGCGAGCTACGGCATCTCCACCGCGGCGCGCAACGTGCCGCTCGCGCCCGGCCGCGAGGTGCTGATCCTCGAGGAGCAGTTCCCGTCCAACGTCTATCCGTGGCGGGAACGGGCCCGGGAGTGCGGGGCAGAGGTCCGGACCCTCCCGCGTCCCGAAGACGACGACTGGACCCGCTGCATCCTCGATGCCCTGGACGAGAGGGTGGCGGTGGCGGCGCTCCCGCACGCGCACTGGACGGACGGAGCGCTCATCGACCTCGAACGCGTCGGCGCGCGCTGCCGGGAAGTGGGCGCGATGCTGGTGGTGGACGGCACCCAGTCCGTCGGCGCCCTGCCCTTCGACGTCGCGGCCATCCGGCCCGACTTCCTGGTCGTCGCCACCTACAAGTGGCTGCTCGGCCCCTACTCGGCCGGATACCTCTACGTCGCTCCGGAGCGCCACGACGGGATGCCGATCGAGCACAACTGGGCCGACCGCGCCCGCAGCGAGAACTTCACCGGCCTCGTCGACTATCGCGACGCCTTCGCCCCGGGGGCGAGGCGCTACGATGTCGGCGAGCGCGGCAACTTCCACCTGCTGCCCATGGCCAACGCCGCGCTGCGACAGGTGCACGAGTGGGGGGTGGAGAACATCCAGGAGACGATCCGGGCACGCACGCGCCGCATCGCGGAGCGGATGAACGCGCTCGGCATCCGGACGCTCCCCGAAGACCGGCGCGCCGGACACTACCTGGGACTGCGCTTTCCGGGCGGTGTCCCCGAGGGGCTCACCGCGCGGCTCGCGGCGGAGCGGGTCTACGTGAGCGGGCGCGGGCGGGACGCGCTGCGAGTGACCCCGCACCTGTGGGTCAACGACGAGGACGAAGCGCGATTCCTCGAGGTGCTGGCGGCCGCGATGTGAGGGATCCTCTCGGAATCGACGAGGCGGAGCCCGTCGAGGAGACGGGGGCCGGCGCGCGCGGAGGCAACCGGACGCGTCGTTTCGGGGCTCTTCCGCCCTCCGGTGCGCAAGGCGCTTCACTCGCCGCGTGCAATCTCCGGGGCACGGTGCATACTTGTGCTTGCCGTCTCCGGCGGATGTGTTCATCCGCCCTGCGCACCGGCACAATTCTCCCCCAACTCGCAGCCACTACGGAAAACCAGGTCATGAAAGGGAACTCGAAACGAGCTGTAGTCTGCGCCGCATTCGCGATGCTGGTCGCTTCGAACTCCGCCATCGGGTCGGACGAATCGGTGCTCGTGGAACTCAACAAACTGGAACCGAACGACGGCGACTGCCGGGCCTACCTGGTGATGGAGAACCGCAGCGCCAGCGCCTTCGAGTCTCTCAAGCTCGACGTGGTCGTGTTCGACACCGAGGGCATCGTGGCCAAGCGTCTCGCGGTGGAAGCGGCGCCGCTGCCGCTCGGCAAGACCAGCCTCAAGGTCTTCGACATCGGCGGACTGCCCTGCGATCGGGTGGGCCGCGTGCTCCTGAACGAGGTCATGACCTGCGCGGACGATGCCGAGGAGCGCGGCGATTGCCTGGAGCTCATGTCGACGAGCTCTCGCGCGACGATATCCTTCATCAAATGAGACCCTGCGCCGCCCGGCGGGAGAGTCCCCGGCACGAGGCGAAGGATTGAGCACCAGGGCACGTGGACGCTGAGGTGACGGAGCTCGCGGGCGAGGCGGCCGCGAGCCTGCCGCCCCGGACGGGGATCCTGGACCGGGCGTGGGAACTGCTCTCGCTCGGCGGCCCGGTATCCGCCATCCTGATCGCGATGTCGGTGCTGGCGCTCACCATCGTGCTCGTCAAGCTCTGGCAGTTCCACGCGCTGCGAATCGGCGATTTCCGTGCCGCCCAGGAGGCGCTCGGGCTGTATCGGGCGGGGCAGGAGCAGGCAGCGCTGTTGCTTGCCGTCGGCTCGCCGAACCCGGGCGCGGAGGCGCTTGCCCGCGCGCTGCGCGGACAGCTTCGCCGCCTTCCCGAAGAGGCGGTTCGCGAGGAGGTCGCACGTTTCGGTCACGATGCCCTCGAATCTCTGCGCTCCGGTTTCCGGCCGCTCGAGGTCATCGCCTCGCTCGCGCCGCTCCTCGGGCTCTTCGGGACGGTGCTGGGCATGATCGACGCGTTTCGCGAGATGGAACACGCGGGCCACCAGGTCAATCCGGCCCTTCTCTCGGGCGGGATCTGGGAAGCGCTTCTCACCACCGCCGTGGGCCTCGGCGTGGCGATTCCGACCGTCGCGGCGCTCGGCTGGCTGGAGCGCCGGGTCGACCGCCTCGCCCACGAGATGGGCAGCATCGTCACCCGAGTGTTCACCGTCGACCTGTCCGAAGGTAGCGAGGAGGACGATGGACTTGCACCCCTTTCCCTCCGAAGCGGCGCTGCTGTCGCCGGCGAGTAGATCGCGACGGCGGCGGGCGCTCATCAGCCTGACGCCGCTGGTGGACGTCGTGCTGATCCTGCTCGTCTTCTTCATGGTGGCTTCGAGCTTTCGGGACTGGCGGGCGATCACCCTGGACTCCGCGGTATCGGGAGGGAACGGGGAGAGCGCGCGGATGGAGGGAGCGCTGCTCGTGGAGGTGCTGCCCGGCGGCGTGCGGCTTTCCGGGGAGCCGGTCACGCTCGAGCTCCTGGTGACGAGAGTCCGACGGCATGCGGCGCAGCGGCCGGACCTGCGCGTTCTGATCGAGCCGGCGCCCGGAGTCGTGCTGCAGGAGACGGTGCACGTGATCGATGCGCTCAGGGCGACCGGCGTTACCGGGCTCTCTCTCATCCGCGGCTCGTAGAGGCGGGTATCGCGGCATGCGCTTTGCCTCCTCCTCTTCGAAGTCCGGCGAGGAGCGCGTGCTGCCACTCATCAATGTCGTCTTCCTCCTGCTCATCTTCTTCCTGCTCGCGGGCCGACTCGCGGCCACGGATCCCTTCCCGGTCGAAGCGCCCCTCTCACTCGGCGGAGAGCGGATTGGAGGCCACGACCTGGTGGTCCACGTCGGGGCGGACGGGAGTCTCGCCTTCAACGGCACTGTCCTGAGCGAGGCCGGGCTGCGCAGCGCGATCGCGCATCGGGCAAGTTACGGAACCGTGCGCATCAAGGCCGACGGCCAGGTCGAGGCACGACGCGTGATTGTGGTCATGGAGATCCTGCGCGAAGCCGGAATAGAACGGCTCGAGCTCCTGACGCGTCCCGAGTAGCGCTCGTGCATGGCGTCGGATGGCGAGGCTGGGCGTTGGCGTTCTCGGCCGCGGTGCTGACCCACGCCGCCATCGCCCTTCTCGTGTTGCGACAGGAGCCCGAACCGGGAGTTCGTCCCGATGCGAGGGAGGCCGCGATTCTCCTGGGGCAGCACGGCGCCGCGGAAGGCGATCTCGCCGCCGGGATTGAGGCGACGCTCGATGCTGAGCTGGTAGGGGATGTCGAGGGCGCGGACGACGTAGCCCCTCGGGAGGCGGCACCGTCCCCGCCCGAGACGGCGTCCTCTCCCTTGCCCGAGGACGTCGTGGCGCTCGCCGCGCCCGAAGCCGACACGCGTCCCCCGCCCGACGCGGCGATCTCGCCGTCTCCGGCGCCGGTGACGCCGCCGTCCCCCGAAGATGCCGTGGAGCCCGCCGCGCTCGATGCCGATTCGCGTCCTCCATCCGAAACCGCGATATCGACGATGCCGGAGCCGGCGGTACCCCCGTCACCCCCGAACGCCGTGGTGGTGCCGGCATTCCAGGCGGCCGGAGACCTCCCGCCCCGGGAGACTGCTTCGACTCCGCCCCCCCGGTCCGCAACCCCCGGAGTTCCGGAAGACGCCATGACCCTCGCCGCTCTCCAGACGGAAACGCGTCCTCCGTTCGAATCGCCGATTCCGACGCCCCCGCCGCCCGCGACCTCGCCGCTGCCGGAGGACATCACCGCGCTCACCGCGAGCGAGGTTGCCGGCGCGCCGCGAGTGGAGGAGGCGCCCACGACGTTCCCCGAACCCGAAGCCCTCCCCTCGGTGGCCCCCTTGCCGGCCGAGATCGTCGCCGGCGCCGACACTGCAACGCCGGGCGTCGAAGCATGGGAGTCCGCCGTCGAAGTGCCGGTCGCAGACGAAGCGCTCGACGAGCCGCCTCTCCTTCAGGCGTCCCGGGCTCCGCCCGTGCCCGCGACACTGCCGTCCCCGGAAGAAGTTCTCGCGCTTGCGGCAATCGAAGCGGCATCGCGTCCTCCGCCGGAAGAGGTGGCCCCAAGCCCGTCCCTTGCCGCGACGCTCTCCGCACCGCGGGAGATCGTGGCGCTCTCCGCGCCGCCAGTGGCGTGGCGCCCTTCCGTCGAGCGGGCAACCCTGAGCGCACCGCCCGCCGCGGCACCGCCGCCGCTCGAAGAGGCCGAAGTGCTCGCCGAGATCGAAGCGGCCGGGCGCGCTCCGGTGGCGGAGGCGGTCGCGATGCCCCCCGAGCCCGCGAGGACCTCCCCCCTGGGGCCGGAGCCGGCCGGTGAAGCGGCGAAGGGCTCGCCTCCGGAGCCCGCCCATCTCGTGGCGGCGGAGATCGTCGTTTCCGCCCGTGTGCCCGAGGTTTCCGAAACGGTGGAGATCGTGGAAAGCGCCGATCTTGCGCCGCCGGGCGCCGCCGCGCAGGAAGCGGTGCCGGACTTCGACGAAGCGGGTGCCGTCCCGCCTCCCCCGGAGGCCAGCACGACCCCGCCTGCGCCTGCGACATCACCCCCCCTGGAGGAGGCCTCGGCGATTGCCGCGGACGAGACCGCGGGCAGGCCCCGGCCCGAAGAGGCGGCGGCGGCTCCGCCCGCGGCCGCCGAATTCCTCGGGCCCGTCGAAGAAGTGACGATGCGGGACGCAAGCGTCGCAGCGGGACCCGAACCGACGCCTCAGGGTCCCGAATCGCAGGAAACGCAAGCGACGCGCGGAGCCGACGAAGGGGCCGGCGCCGCGCCGGTCCCGTCCGATGACGCGGGCGCGCTTGCGGGACGTGCGGGGTACATCGGCCGGCTGAAGGACAGACTCTTCAAGCGCCTCACCTACCCGTACCGCGCGCGGGCGCACCGCCAGACGGGCACCGCATCGATTCACATCGAAGTGCACCGTAGCGGCAGGGTGGAGTCGTACGAGCTCCGGGCGAGCACCGGTCACGAGCTCCTCGATCGCGAGGTCGAGGCGATGGTCGAACGCGCCCGGCCCCTGCCGGCGTTTCCCGACGAGATGCGCCAGGATCGCCTCGAGCTGCTCCTGAACGTGGAGTTCGTGCTGGAGTGAACACCTGGCATGGGCGATGGCCTGCGTGTCCGTCGCTGGCCGCCATGTTTCACCGCTTTTCGTGGAGAGGTCGCGAAGATGCCGGTAGGGACAACGCGAACGCGCGCCAGGGAAGGCGTGCCTCAGCGCAATCCATGCCGGCAGATACGCGTCCGCAGCAGGAAAGCGGTGAGACATGGTGGCCAAGGGTCGGGGCGGCCCGAGCGGCGCGTAGCGCCACCGCGACCCCTTCGATCCGGGCGAAGCACGAGACTGGAGTGTAGGATTGCCCCTCTCTCCTCCCGATCCCTTTCACGGGCGGGGCGGAGAATTCAGCCTGCTGACGAGGGGATTTCACGATGAGCGCGGACGAGAGACCGAGACTTGCCGTCGGACACGTGAGCCTGGAGGTCGAGGACGTCGGGGGTGCCTGCACATTCTTCGTGCGTCACGGCATGCGCGACATCTTCCAGGGCGAGGAGTTTGCAGTCCTCGAGCTGCGCGGCGGCACGCACCTGGTGCTGAGTCGCAGCAAGGAGACGATCGAAGCGGGACGCAAGGCACCCTTCGATCTCATGGTCGACGACATCGACGCCGCCCGCGCGGAGTTCACGGAAGCCGGCGTGCCCGCCACCGACATCTCGCGCGGCCGTATCCACGACACCTTCCATGTCGACGGCCCGAGCGGCTATCGCTTCGCGGTGACCTCCTCCCACGCGGGCGACCGTCCGGTCTGAGCGTCGCCGTCCTTCGTCCGTGCGGGAGACGAAGGACGGACGGGTCAGCATCCTTCGGAGGCGGGGGAGTGCCCCGACGGGAGACCGGTCCCGCTGGCGGGCGACCGTCACATCTTCTTCGGGCGGCCCGCCGGGAGCACTCGCGCCGCGGGCGATGGATCCCGCGGCGCCGGGCACCTGGGTCTCACGGAATCAGGAGGCGGTCGCGCGCGGGCGCAGCCTCCCGGGAAGCTCCGCCGGGGTCGTGACGCCGATTTGCCGCATCGCCTCTTCGAGCTCCTCGAGCAGGATGTGGATGGCGTGGTCCCCCCCGCGCGACCCGATCGCGCCGACGCCGAAGTAGACGGCACGCGCGCAGAGCACGAAGTCCGCGCCAAGCGCGATCATGCGGGCAACGTCCAGCCCGCAACGCACTCCTCCGTCCGCAATCAGCACCATGTCGGGACCGATTTCGGCCCGAACTTCGGGGATCGCCTCCACCGCGGAGACCGCCGCATCGAGCTGCCGGCCCCCGTGATTGGAGACCACGACGCCCTCGACCCCGAGTTCGACGCAGCGCCGGGCATCCGCCCCCGCGAGAATGCCCTTGACCAGCATCTTGCCCGGCCACTGGTCCCGGATCTCTCGCAGGGTGTCCATCGAGATGTGTCCCAGCGAAATGTCCCGGAAGAACTGCGCCCCTTCCGCGAAGCTCGTGCCGGGGGGAAGGTAGGGAGTGAGGTTCTCGAAGGTCGGCATGCCCGAGCGCAGCATCGCGAAGGACCACGCCGGGCGCGAGAGCATGTCGATCACGGTGAGCAGGTTGAAGCGCGGAGGGACCGATAATCCGTTGCGCATGTCCACGCGGTGGCGCGTGTGCCCGGGCACGTCCACCGTGACCAGCAGCACCTCGTAGCCCGCCGTTCTCGCCCGCTTCAGGAGATCGCGGCGCATCTCCGGCACGTTCGGCGTGTAGAGCTGGAACCAGGCGTTGCCGTCCGTCGCTGCCGCGATCCGCTCGATGCTCGCGGTGGCGTAGGTGCTCAGCACGAAGGGCAGCCCGGCCCGAGTCGCGGCGCGGGCGGCAATCTCCGGCCCCCGCGGCCAGATGAGTCCGGAGAGCCCGACCGGGGCCACTCCGAAGGGCGCGCTCCAGGTGCGTCCGAAGAGCGGCGTCTCGAGCTTCGGAATCACCTTCTCGATCACGTACTCCGGAGTGAGGTCGACGCGCCGCAGCGCGTCGATGTTGCGCTCGCGACAGTCGTATCTGCCGTGGCCGCGCATCATGTACTCGAAGGCGAAGCGGGGAATGCGCGCACGCACCCCCGCCTCCAGATCGGCTATGGAGGGATACTTCCGGTCGAGGTCGGTGATCAGGTTCATCGGGGGCTGGCTCGCGGGCGGCGTGCCCGAGGCTGAGGACGCGGCGCATTCTCGGGCGGACACCTGCCACGGGCAAGGTTCCCGGCGACAAGCGCCGGAATCTTCGCATGCCGCGTCCCGTGCCGGCGGCGAACGGGAGGAGGCCTCGCCTGCGCTCCCCTCCGGACCCTCGCGTTCGGGCGGCCGGCGCAGCGACGGGGATTCCCTGCTTCGCGCCCTGTCGCCGCTACAATGCCGTCCTGAAATGGGCTGCCCCCTCGCTGCCCGTGGGTGCTCCGGTCTTTCGGGCCGAGGACGCGGGCATCGACGCGGCCCCTCCAATGCGGGAAGGACTCACACCATGACCGTCAAGCATGCAAGCGCGGAAACCTCCGAAGCGGACGTCGAAGCACTCGAGAAGGAGATCGCCCTGCTCACCGCCCGGCTGAACGCGGCGCGACGCACGGCCTCGGGCCGGGAGGTCCCGGACTATCCACTGTGGACGCTCGGCGGCGAAGTCCGCTTGAGCAGCCTGTTCGGGAACGCCGACCGGCTCCTCGCGATCCACAACATGGGACAGGGCTGCCGCTACTGCACCCTCTGGGCCGACGGCATCAACGGCCTCCTGCCTCACCTGGAATCGGCGATGGCGGTGGCGCTCCTGTCCCGGGACGATCCGGAGACCCAGCGTCGCTTCGCCAACTCCCGCGGCTGGCGCTTCCGCCTCGCCTCCCACCGGGGCGGGGAGTACATCCGCGAGCAAAGCGCGTATCCCGACCACGACAACGCGCCCGGAGCCGTCGTCTACGAGAGGCAGGGCGGCAGAATCCTGCGCAGGAACGCGGTCGCCTTCGGACCGGGAGACATGTTCTGCCCGGCCTGGAACTTCCTCGCGATGGCGGGCCTCGGCGTGGAGAGCTGGACGCCCCAGTTCAGTTACTGGCAGAGACCGGAAACGCTCGACGACGGCGGCAGGAACGTTCTCGGCGCCTGAGGAATTGCCATGGCAGACGACTACGAAGTGTTCGAGCTCGGTGACGTGGAGCTGCTCTCGGGCGAGTCGCTGCCCGATGCGCGTCTCGCCTACAAGACCTACGGGAACCTGTCCGCCAACCGCGACCGGGTGGTGGTGATGCCCACCTTCTACACCGGGAGCCACGCGAGAAACGAGGGCTACATCGAGAAGGTGCCGGCGCTCGACCCCGCCCGCTGCTTCATCGTGTCCGTCAACATGTTCGGCAACGGGCTCTCTTCCTCGCCGAGCAACACGCCCTCGCCCTGCGACGGGCCGCGCTTCCCCCGCGTGACCCTCTACGACAACGTGCGCTGCCAACACCGCCTGCTCACCGAGGGTCTCGGCATCGATCACGTCGCGCTCGTGCTGGGCTGGTCGATGGCCGGCTGCCAGTCCTTCCAGTGGGGCGCGCAGTATCCGGACATGGTGGACGCCATCCTGCCCTTCTGCGCGTCGGCGAAGACCTCTCCCCACAACATCGTGTTCCTGGAGGGGGTGAAGGCGGCGCTCGAAGCGGACGGCGCGTTCGCGGGCGGCGACTACCGCAGCCCGCCCGAGGTGGGGCTCAAGGCCTTTGCGCGGGTGTACGCGGGCTGGGCCTACTCCCAGACCTTCTACCGGGAGCGCCTGCACCGCGAGCTCGGCTTCGAGACCTTCGAGGACGTGCTCCTCGACTGGGAACAGGATCACCTCGTATGGGACGCCAACGACCTGCTCGCCAAGCTCCGGACCTGGCAGGCCGGCGACATCAGCGCCGGTCCCGTCTACCGGGGCGACTTCGCCCGGGCTCTCGCCGCGATCCGGGCGCGCGCGATTGTGGTGCCCTGCACCACCGATCTCTACTTTCCGCCGGAAGACAACGCGATAGAGGTGGCGCAGATGCCGAACGCGGAGCTTCGCCCCTACGATTCGCCCTGGGGGCACTGCGTCGCGACCCCGAGCCGCGACAGCGAGTTCATGGGCTTCCTGAACGGGTGCGTGGAGGAACTGCTCGGCGCCCGCTGAAGGGACACCCCGGGCTGCCTCGCCGGCTCCGGCTCAGGACTTCGGAGGAAGGCGGCCGGTCAGCCCCAGCCCTTCGAGCAGGCCGCTCAGTCGGGCGGTCTCCTTCTCGACCGCGGAGAGCCGCGCATCCAGGCGCTCCTCCACGCTGGTGATCCGCGCCCCGAGGCGCCCGGTAGTGATGAGGTTCAGGCCGGCGAGGGCGATCGCGGCGGTGATGATTGCTATCAACTCAGGTGACATCGGCACGTCCTCTGTGCTCCCAAGTGTCATTGTAAATCCAGCCGAGTGCAGGGAGGCGAGCAAACTCCGTCGAGCCCGGAGACCCACCAGGGCTCTCGGCGCCGTGCGGCTGCCACACCCTCTTCCCGACCCCGGTCCGAAGACTGAGGTGGAGGCTCGGAGCTCAGAGCCGGTCGAGCGCCTGCCGGAGGTCCGCGATCAGGTCTTCGGGGTCTTCCAGACCGACGGAGAGCCGCACCAGTCCGTCGGTGATGCCCACCCGTTGCCGCTCCTCGGGAGCCATGTCGGCGTGGGTCATGGTCACCGAGTGGGTGACCAGGGACTCCACCGAGCCGAGGTTCTCCGCCAGGCTCCAGAGCTCGAGCGTGTTCATCAGACGCCGCCCGGACTCCACCCCGCCCTTGACCTCGAACCACAGCATGGCTCCGTGGCCGCTCGCCTGGCCGTCCGCCAGATCGCGCTGCGGGAATGAGTCGAGACCCGGGTAGCACACGGCCTCGACCATGGGGTGGGTCTCGAGGAAGCTTGCCACTTCGAGGGCTCCGGCGGACTGGGCGTCGAGGCGGGTGCTCAGCGTCTTGCATCCCTGGAGGGTGAGGAAGGCCACCATGGGCGACATGTTCGAACCGAGGCAGTTGCGCACGAACTTGATCGCCTCGTCGTGTTCCCGGCTCGCCGCGACCACCGCGCCGCCGACGGTCTGGTTGTGTCCGTCCATGTACTTGGTGGTGCTGTGCACCGAGAGATCCGCGCCCAGCTCGAGCGGCCGCTGGTACGCGGGAGTGAGGAAGGTGTTGTCGACGGCGTGAGGAATTTCCCGCTCGCGCGCGATCCCGGAGACGGCGGCGATGTCGGTGAGCTTGAGGGTGGGATTGGCCGGCGTCTCGGTGAAGAGCAGCCGGGTGTTGTCGCGCAGTGCCGCGCGCACGGTATCGGGACGGGACGTGTCGACGAAGCTGAACTCGATGCCGAAGCGGTTGAGCACCCGGGTGGAGAGGCGATGGGTGCCACCGTAGACGACGTCCGACACCACCGCGTGCTCGCCCGCATTCAACAACGCCATCATCACCGCGGTGGTGGCGGCCATGCCGGTGCCGAAGCAGGCGCAGCCGGCTCCGCCTTCGAGCGAGCGAATGCGCTCCTCGAGCGCGCTCACCGTGGGGTTGCCGGAGCGGGAGTAGGAGTAGCCCTTCGACATGTAGCTCTCGACCGACTCCTGCACGTAGGTCGTCGACTGATAGATGGGAGTCAGGATTGCCCCGGTGACGGGGTCGGGAGAGACTCCGGCGTGCACTTCCCGTGTCTTGAACTTCATGCCTGCGGTCACCTTGGAGGGGCCGATTCGAAAGGGACGCGGATGGTAGCATCCGCAACCGGCACGGAGGGCGTGCCGCCGCGTCCGCAAGGAGGACACCGATGACCTTCAACCCGGAGAGCTTCGTCGAGGAGCTTCGCGCCGCGGCCCGGGACCCGCATCCCGCTCGAGCCGTCAACGCCGTGATGAAGAGCACCATGGCCGATCCGGCCGCGGTCGCCGCGGGCGTGCCGGACTATGAGGGCGAGGAGCTCGCCCTGCTCGAGAGCGACGAGCTCTCCGTGTACTGCGCGAGGTTCTTCGCGGGACAGCTCGTGCCCCCGCACAATCACAAGATGCCGGCGTTCATCGGAGTCTACGAAGGCACCGAGATCAACCAGCTCTTCCGCCACGACGAATCCGGCCTCACCCTGGTCGCGGAGAAGCACGTCGGAGCGGGAGAAACCCTCTCCATCGGCGGAGAGGGCATCCACGGCGTCTACACCGGGGACGGCAAGGACAGCCTCGCCCTTCATGTCTACCTCGGCTCGCTCAAGACGATATCGCGCTCACTCTTCGACCCCGAGAGCGGAAGGGAGATGCCCTTCACGGACGAGAACTACCAGGCCCTGTTGCAAAGCCTCGACTGAGGCGGAGACGCAGTCGGCGCGGCGCGGGCTCAGAACCCACCGGGAAGCACCGGCGTTGCGGAGTCCGGCCACCCGGAAGCCCAGGCACCGGCGCGCACGAGGGCGGGAGACTCGGGAAGGGAGGACTTCCGAGAACCACGCCCTCGGAGATCGAGCGACCCCCAAGGGGTGACTGGAGTGCTGCACCTCCATCACTCGAATCGGCTCGAGGCGCTCGCGGGCGTGCTCGCCGAGCGCATGCTCGCCGCTCCCGGCCATCCGCTCGAAGCGGAGCGAATCGTGGTGGCGCACCGGAGCATGGCGCGCTGGTTGACGCTGGAGCTCGCGAGCGCGCAGGGCATCGCCGCCAATCTCCGGTTCGAGCTTCCCGCCGACTTCGCCTGGTCGATCATTCGGGCCGCGGCGCCCGGAATCGGAGGCGAGCGCGCCTACACTCCGGTGCGCCTGCGCTGGCGCATCTACGATGCCCTGCCCGATTTCGCCGCGGGGAAGGGGGAGCCCTCCGCCGCACCGGTGCGCGCCTACCTCGCGGGCGGAGGCCCACGCGAACGCTTCGAGCTCGCCGACCGCCTGGCCCGGGTCTACGACCGCTGCCTGCTGTACCGGCCGGACTGGATTCGCGAGTGGGCGCGGAGCCCTCCGCCGCACTGGCAGGCCCGCCTGTGGCGGCGCCTGGTCGACGCCGAACGCGCGCGCGCCCCGGAGCGTCCGGCCGGTCACTGGGTCGCCTCCATCGACGCCTTCCGCGACGCCCTCGCGTCGGGCGCGCCGGAAGGATGGCCGCGAAGGGTGAGCTTCTTCGCGGTGCCCGCCCTCTCGCCCTCCTACCTCGAGGTGCTGCACGCCGCGAGCGAGTGGCTCGACCTCCACGTCCACATCCTCAATCCGTGCCGGGAGTACTGGGGCGACATCCACTCGCCGCGCGAGAGCCGGCTGCGGTCCCCGGACGTCGATCCCGCCGAACGCTACTTCGACGTCGGCAACGAGCTGCTCGCGGCCTGGGGCCGGGCGGGTCGCGACATGACGGACGCGCTCATCGATGCGGAGGACGCCGGCGCGCAGTCCAGCGATCACTTCGTCGCGCCGCGGGGGCCGACGCGGCTCGCCGCGCTGCAGCGGGACATTCTCGAGCTGCGTCCGGCGCGAGAGGCGATGGAACGGGAGGCCGCGGGATGCGAGCCGGACGACTCGATTCAGATCCACGTCTGCCACTCCGCGCTCCGCGAAGCGGAGGCGTTGCACGACCGGCTCCTCGGCCTCTTCGACTCGCATCCGGATCTCGAGCCGGCCGACGTGCTGGTGCTCGCCCCGGACCTCGCCCGTTACGGCTCCGCCATCGCGGCGGTGTTCGGAGCGGCCGGCCGGATTCCCTTCGACGTCGCGCGGGTGCGGGCATCGGATTCGCGCGCAACGGGCGCCCTGCTCGACCTGCTGGCCCTCGTGCGCTCACGCTACCCGGCGGAAGCGATGCTCGCGCCGCTCGGGGCGGAGGCGGTGCGGATGCGATTCGGCCTGGCGGAGACGGATCTGCCGCTCATCCGTACCTGGCTCCGGGAGGCCGGGATCCGTTGGGGAGTGGACGCCGCCCACCGCGGCGCGGTTTATCTGCCGGAGACCGGCGATCACACCTGGCGCCAGGGAATGCGGCGCCTCCTCCTCGGGTACGCCGCGGCGGCCGGAGACGAACTGGTGGCGGGCCTGGTGCCCTGCGCGCCGGCGGGAGCGACCGGATTCGACGCCGGCCCCGCGGAGTACGAGACGCTCGGGCGCTTCCTCACCTACTGCGAAGCGGCCTTCGGGCTCCGTGCGCTCGGCCCCCGGGAATGCGGCGCCGATGCCTGGGCGGAGTCGCTGCGAGGGCTGGTATCGCGCTTCTTCGCCCCGGCCGCGGGCTCCCTTGCCTCCTCGCTCGCGGACGAGATGCGGGAGGTGCGCGAGCTCATCCGCGATTTCGAAGAGGAGGCGGGCGACACCGAGTCGGCCCTGTCCTTCGATGTCGTGCGGGACGTCCTGCGCGAGCGGGCGGACGAAGTCTCCACCGACCCCGCGCGACTCGCGGACGGGGTGAGCGTGGCCCGCCTCGCTCCGGGCGCGGTGTTTCCGGCCGAAGTGGTCTGCGTTCTCGGGCTGAACGGCGGCGAGTTCCCGCGCTCGCCCCACCCCCCTACCTTCGACCTCGTCGCGGCGGCGCCCTCGCGGCGGGGAGACCGCGACCCGCGCCACGAGGACCGCCTCGCCTTCCTGCAGGCCCTGCTCGCGGCACGGCGCGCCTTCCTGTTGAGCTACACCGGTCGCGGACTGCGCGACGACTCGGTGCTTCCCCCTTCGGTCGTGGTGGACGAGCTCCGGGAATGCCTCGCGGTGCGCTTTCCCGGCGTCGAGTTCGAGACCCGCCATCCCCTCCAGCCCTTCAGCCCTCGCTACTTCGCCGGCGGCGGCGAGGAAGCCGGCGAGGATCGGCTCTTCAGCTACTCCGAAGGCATGCGACGAGCCGCAGAAGCCCTGCGCGCCCCGGAGGCGCCGGAAGCGGCCGGCCCCCGCTTTCACGCGCTTCCTCCCGAGGCCGGCGCGCCACGGGAGCGAATCGACCTCGCCCGGCTCATCGCGTTCTTCGGCCAGCCGACCCGGCACTTCCTGCGCGACCGGCTCGGTATTCGCCTCGAGGGCGAGGAAGCGACGCTCGACGAGGACGAGCCCTTCGAGCTCGACGCCCTCGAGCGATACGGACTGCGTTCCCGGGTCTGGGAAGGCATGGAGGCCGGCCTGGACGGAGAGCGCAGCGAGGCGATCCTCCGCGGCGGCGGCCACCTCCCCCCGCGCGCCCTCGGCCGCGTGGTGCACGAGCGCGCGTGGGAAGAGATGGAGGGTCTTCGCTCCTCCCTCGCGCCCCATCGCGCCACCCTCGATGCGCCGCCCCTCGACATCGACATCGAGGTCGCCGGATTCCGGGTGGAAGGCGCGATCGGACAGGCCGGAGCGGGGGGGCTCCTGTGGTGGAGGATCGGAGCCCTGCGGCCCCGCGACCGGATCGAGGTGCGCCTCCGGCAGCTCGCGCTCGCATCGGCGGGCCACCCCCCCGCTTCGGCGCTTGCCGTGACCCTCGAGGAGGGATCGTGGAGCACCACCCCCCTCCCGGCGCCGGAGGACGCGCAAGAGGAGTTCGTCCGCTGGCTCGAAGCCTGGCGGCGGGGACAGGGCGAGCCGCTCCCCTTCTTTCCCGCGGCCTCGTGGGCCTACGCCGAGCACATCGCCAGGCACGGGGAGGACGCCGCCGAGGAGGCGCGGAGCAAGGCGGAACAGGCGTGGTTCGGTTCGCCGTACCGCCGCGGCGAAGTGGAAGAGCCCTACCTGGCGCTCGCGTTCGGGGAGGAGAGTCCGGTCACGGGCGCGTTCCGGGAGCTGGCGACGGAGCTCCTGGGGCCTCTTGCGGGGGCCTGAGGCGGAGTGCGATGACGACGGGCGCCGCACCGCTCACTCCGCTGGACCTCCCCCTCGATCGGCCCGGCACGGTCCTCGTGGAGGCGAGCGCGGGCACCGGGAAGACCCACGCGCTGACGACCCTCGTCGCCCGGCTGGTGGTCGAGGAAGGACGGGGAGTCGACGAGATCCTCGTCGTCACCTTCACCCGCGCCGCCACCGCCGAGCTGCGGGACCGCATCCGGCGCACGCTCAAGTCGGCGCGGGAAGCGGTCCGGGCCGCGACGGAGCAACGCACCCCCGGCGCCGAGCCCCAGGCCCGCGAGCTGCTGGAGCGATGGACGGGGCCGGCCGGAGGCGACCTCGACGTGTCGGCGCGCCGCCTCGACGCCGCGCTCCAGGACATCGACCGCGCGAGCGTGCACACCATCCACGGATTCTGCCAGCGGGTGCTCGGCGACCTCGCTTTCGAGGGCGCCTTCCCCTTCGGATTCGAAGTGAGCACCGACGACGAGGAGCTGACCTCGAGCGCGGTCCGCGACTTCTGGCGGCGGCGCTTCCATGACGCGCCTCCGGCGCTGGTGCGCTACGCGGCGGACAGCGGCTTTCTGCCCGCCGCGCTCGCCCGGTGGATCTCGGCGGGGCGGGCGAAGCCGGGGCTGCGCGTCACGGGGGCGGAGGCGCCGGCAGGTACGCCCGAGGCGCGGGAAGCCGGGTGGCGACAGGTGTTCGAGGACACCCGCGCCGCCTGGGAGGTGCACGGCGAAGCCTTCCGGCACGAGATGTGCGAAGGGGCCTGGCTGAATCGCGGCCGATACCGCGTGCCCACCGTGCGGAAACGGCTGGACTTCGTCACCGCGTCCTTCGCTTCTCCCGAGCCGCGCCTGTGGGATGCGGATGTCGCCGCGTGGTTCGGACGGGAGAGGATATCCGGGGCCTGCCGAAAGAACGCCACCCTGCCCGACAATCCGCTCTTCGATGCCTTCGACCTTCTCGAGGAGGCGTCCCGGACGCTTCGCGACGCCTGCGACGGCTGGTTGCGATGGGCGCGCGGCGAGCTCATCGCCGAGGTCCGGTCGGCGGCGCGGCGCCGCGTCCGGGAGGAACGCCGGCTGCGCTACGACGATCTGCTGGTCGAGGTCGAAGCGGCGCTGACGAGCCCGGGGGGCTTCCGGCTCGCCGAGAGCATCCGCCGTGCCCACCCCTGCGCGCTCATCGACGAGTTTCAGGACACCGACCAGGTCCAGGCGCGCATCTTCGACCGCGTCTACGGAGCGGCGGGACGAGCGGGCGGCGGCGAATCCCGTCCACCGGCCTCGCTCTTCGTGGTCGGGGATCCGAAGCAGTCCATCTACCGGTTCCGGGGGGCGGACATCTTCGCCTATCTCGGCACCCGGGGGCGGGCGAGCCGCGTCCTCGCCCTCGACCGCAACTGGCGCTCGGTGCCGGGCCTCGTCGCCGCGGTGAACGAGATCTTCGCCGCGCCCCTTCCCTTCGCCCTCCCCGATATCGCGTACCGGCCGGTGGCGGCGGCGCGCGCCGAGGAGACGCCGGCGCGGGGCTCTCGAGAGGGTGCGTGCCCCCCCTTCGCTCTGCGGCTCCTGCCGCGCGGAGCGCTCGACCGGCCGTGGAGCAAGGGCGACGCGAGCCGGCTGGCGGCGGATGCGGCGGCGAGCGAGATCGCCGCCCTCCTCGAGCCGGAGACAGGGGACGCACGGGAGAGCGCGGCCGGCGGGGCCGCCGGGCACGGAGATGCCCTGCAGGGATCGGACATTGCGGTGCTCGTGCGCACCCGTCGCCAGGGACGGCTCATCGCCAGGGCTCTCCGCGCGCGCGGAGTGCGCGCGGCCGAAGTGAGCGACGAGGACGTGTTCGACACCCGGGAGGCCGAGCAGCTCGAACGTCTGCTGCGTTGCCTCGCGGAGCCCTTGCCGGAACCGGAAGTGCGCGGCGCGCTCGCCGGCGACCTCTTCGCCCTCGACAGCGCCGACCTGATCGCCATGGACGAAGACGACGAGGCGTGGAGCGAGTGGAGGGAGCGGCTGCAGGCCTGTCGTCGATGCTGGGAAACGCAGGGAGTCGGTGCGCTGCTGCTGCGCCTGCTCGAGCGCGAGGGGGGCGCGGAACGCCTGCTGGGTCAGCCGGAGGGCGCGCGGCGCCTCACCAACTACCGGCACCTCGCGGAGCGCCTGCTGGAAGCGGAAAGCGAGATGCGTCCGAGTCCCTCGGGCCTCGCGGCCTGGTTCGGACGGCGGCGGCAGGCGGAGGCGCGCGGCCGTGAGGAGAGCGGTCTCCTGCGCCTCGACAGCGACGAGCGGCTGGTGCGGATCCTCACCGTGCACGGCAGCAAGGGACTGGAGTTTCCGGTGGTGTTCTGCCCTTTCGCATGGGACGCGCCGGATCCGGGACGCCGAGGGGCGGATCCCGACGTGGCCTACCACGAACGCAGCGACGAAGACTATCGGGAGGTCCTCGATCTCGACCCGGACGACGCGGCGCGCGGCGCGGCGCGCGTGGAGGAGTTCGCCGAATCGCTGCGCCTGCTCTACGTGGCGCTCACCCGCGCGAAGCGCCGGTGCATCGTGACCTGGGGACTCGTCAACGGCGCCCAGCGCTCCTCGCTCGCGTGGCTCCTCCACCGCGGCCCGGAGGCGGAAGCCGGCCTCGCGGATTCGGGCTCGGGGCAGGACATGCCACCGCCCGCTCCGGCGGATGCGGTCCGTGGGGGGGAATCACCCCATCGCCGCGAAGGCGCATCGGCGGTCGACGCCCGACAGGCAACGGGAGGGTTCGAAAGAGCGGTGGAGCCCGTTTCCCGCGAAGCGGTCGACGAAGGCGTCGCGACCCGGGCCTTCGCGGCTTCGCCCGGGCTCGCCGCCGCCCTCGACGCCGCCGAGCTCCGCTTCCGGGAGCTCGAATGGGACGAGTGGCGGGACGAGGTCCGGGCCCTTGCGGAGCGCTGCCCCGGAGCGGTCTCGGTGAGCGTGTCCGACCCTGCCGACACCCGCAGCGTGCCGCCGGCGGCACCTCCCTCCCCGGCGCTCGAGGCGCGCATCTCCCACCGGCCGCTTCAGCGCATCCGGCAGATGACCAGCTTCTCCGCCCTCTCGGCGGAAGGCGCGCGCGCCACCGGCGCCGCTGCGCGGGCGCTGGTCGAGCGCCCCGACCATGACGCCGGCGACACGCCTTCGCGCCGGGCCGGGGAGGAAGGCGGTGACGCCGAGGCGGGAGACGACGCCGCGCGCGATGCGTTCACCTTCCCGCGGGGCGCCGCGGCGGGCTCCTGCGTGCATCGCGTCTTCGAGAGGCTCGACCGCGTAGCGGCGGGAGACAGCGCTCCCGACCTCGACATGCTCTGCCGGGACGCGTTGCGGGACTACGGCTTCGAGGACGAGTGGCAACCGGTCCTTCGCGCCATGATCGAGCGCACTCGGGCGCTGCGCCTTCGGGAGTCCCCGGCGCGCGGCGCGAGCGACGAGGCCGGGTTCCGGCTGGCGGGACCGGCTGCCCGCATCGCCGAGATGGAGTTCCACTTCCCGGTCACCGGTCTCGTCCGGAGCCGACTCGCGGACTGCCTCGGCGAGCACGGCTATCCGCACCCCTTCGGAGACGACGCGGGAAGCGGTGCACGCGGGGGGGCGCAGGCATCGATCGACGGATTCCTCCGGGGCTTCGTCGATCTGACGATCGAGCACGAGGGGCGCTGGTACGTCATCGACTACAAGTCGAACTGGCTCGGAGCGCAAGCGGCGGACTATGCACCGGCGGCGCTGCGGCGAGCGACCTTCGCGAGCGGCTATCCGCTGCAGTACCTCATCTACCTGGTGGCGCTGCACCGTCACCTCGGAGTCCACCTTCCCGGCTACGACTACGAACGGCACCTGGGAGGCGCGTTCTACCTGTACGTGCGCGGCATCGATCCGGCGGCGGGGATGAGCCGGGGGGTGTACTTCGACCGGCCTCCGCGGGCCTGCATCGAGGCGCTGGACGGCTGCTTCCGGGGAGCGGCGCGACCATGAGCGCAGGCGCTTCCCGCGGACCCCGCGCCGGGACCGGCCGCTCCGGGGGATCGGGGCGCGGATCGCTCGAGGCCCGCGGCGCAGCCGCGGCCGCGAGCGCGCTGGACGACCTGCACGCCCGAGGGCACCTCGCCGACATCGATCGCCATTTCGGCGCTTTCGCGGCCGAGATCGACGGGGGCGGAAGCGCGGTGGCGCTGGCGGCGGCGCTCGCGAGCGCGCGCGCCCGGGAGGGGCACACCTGCCTGGCGATGGAGTCGCTGGCGGGCTCGCACTGGCCGGATGTGGATGGAGTGGCGCTCCCGGATCTCGCCCCCTGGCTCGAATCGCTCGCGGCCAGCCCCGCGGTGCGCGCGGGCGACGCGAACGAGCGGCGGCCGCTGGTGCTGGACGCCCGGGGCCGGCTCTACCTGGAGCGGCTGTGGGCGGCGGAGCGGCAGGTGGAACGCGAGGTCCAGGCGCTCGCGCGTCCGCTCGCTGCGGACCTCGCTCCGGACCCGGAGCGTCTCGACGCGACGCTCGATCGCTTCTTCCCCCGCGACGCCCCGAGCGCGCGCCCCCGGGCCGCGGCCCGAGCCGCCGCCCTGCACCGCCTGTGCCTGGTGACCGGGGGACCGGGCACCGGAAAGACCACGACGGTCGCCGGGATCGTCGCTCTCCTCGTTGCCCTCGGCCTCGCGGCGCCGGGCCGCATCGCGCTGGCCGCCCCCACCGGCAAGGCGGCGGCACGACTCCAGGAGTCGATTCGGGAACGCGACCGCGAGCTCGCGGCCACCGTGCCCGCCCTCGCGGAGTTCGCGGCGGAGGCGTCCACCCTGCACCGTCTGCTCGCGGGACTCGGAAGAGCGGGCGGCGAGCTCTCCGTGGACGCTCTCGTCGTGGACGAAGGATCGATGGTGGATCTCTCCCTCATGGGACGGATGCTCGCGGCCCTGCCGGAGGGCGCGCGCCTCATCCTCCTCGGCGATGCGTCGCAGCTCGCTTCGGTGCAGCCGGGCGCGGTGTTCGCCGACCTGTGCGGGGCGGACGAAGCCCCCGACTCCCCCCTTCGCAGCTGCGTGGTGCGCCTCGATCACAACTGGCGCTTCGACGAGGCGGGCGGAGTGGGGCGTCTCGCAGCCGGGATCGTGCGCGGCGACGCCGGTGCGGCGCTCGCGGCCCTCGAGGATCCGGAGGAGGTCGACACCGAGCTCCGCCTCCTTGCCGACGAGGCCGGGTTCGCGCGCATCGCCAACGCCTTCGCCGAGGAGCAGGCGGCGCCGCTCGTGCGCGCCATGCGCGATGGGAACGCCGGCGGCGGCGGGTCAGTCCCCGCATCCGGCCCCTTCCGGCGCTTCCAGGTGCTCTGCGCGCACCGCTCGGGTCCCTTCGGCTCGGAGCGCTTCAACGCGCTGGTGGAACGACGGCTGCGCACCCGGGGCCTGGCGCCGGCGGAAGACGAGTTCTACCCCGGGCGCCCCCTCATCGTCACGCGCAACGACCGCCGGACCGGACTCTCCAACGGCGACACCGGCGTGGTAGTCCTGGACGCGCGCGGGCGGCGGCGGGTCCGCTTTCCCGAGCTGCGCGACGAGCAGGGGCGGCCGCGCCTCGTGTCGCCGGCCCGCCTCCCCGCCCACGAGAGCTGTTTCGCGCTCACCGTGCACCGCGCGCAGGGCTCGGAGTACGACGAAGTGGCCGTGGTCCCGGGACCGGCCGCCTCGCGGGTCGCCACCCGCGAGCTGCTCTACACCGCGGTGACCCGCGCCCGCCGGCGGGTCGTCGTCCACGGCACCCGTGAGAGCATCGCCGCCGCGCTCGGGCGAAGGACCGATCGCAGCTCCGGGCTGCGCGATGCCCTCATGGGACACGGCGCCGGCGAGCACCGGCGGGGGACTGCGCTCGAGCGCTGAAGGGCATGAGACCCAAGCCTTCGAGGGGCGTGGAGGCCCACTGTCGCGGTCGGGCAGACGCCGTATGCGCGCGCCCTCCCGGTGCGCCGAAGCGGGACCCTCGCCGGTCGGGAGACGCCGGAGCACCGGAGCGCTTCGGCCCTCTCCCCGCCGGCCGGACTTGATCCCGACGGAGGCGCTCGCGACATTAGCCGCGAGCCCGCCGCGGAGAACCGGCCGATGACCGCGATCTCGACCGACGAGTCCTACACCATCGCCCCGCCCGACCCCCGTGACGGGCACATGCCGCCCGACCATGACTTGCGCGACGGGCAGCCGCTTTCCGAGGGCGCGGTGCGGCAGTTCGAGGCGGAGGGCGTGGTGTGTCTGCGCAACGTCATCGACGTCCCGACCATCGACGCGTTGCGCGACGAGGCCGACCACGCGGTCGCGAACCCGAGTCCCGAGGCGCGCTTCGTCCGGACTCCCGGCAACCCGGCGCTGTTCTTCTACGAGTTCGATCTCTGGACCCGCTACCCGGTGCTCGAGCGCGTGCTCTTCGAGAGCCGGATCGCGGACGTGGCGATGGCGCTGATGCGTTCCGACGCCGTCTCGCTGCACTACACCAACACCTTCGTCAAGGACGGCGGCGCCGTGGACAAGCCGACCCCCTGGCACGAGGACGCCTCCTATCACCGCATCATGGGCAGGAACGCCATCGCGCTCTTCCTCGCCTACGACCGGATGCCGGCCGAGACCACGCTCAAGTTCAAGCGGGCCTCGCATCTCAAGCCGGACCCCATCTACATGGGCTCCACCTTCATCAAGGGGGTGGAGTACGGAAGCTGGATGGAGGACCACATTCCGATGCCGAGCCAGGACGAGCTGGACCGGCGCTTCCGCACCGTCTACTGGGCGGTCAAGCCGGGAGACGTGCTCGCGTTCACCCAGCGCACCCTCCACGCGGGGCCGGCCAACACCCTCCCGACCCGGCGCCACGCCACCTCCTTCAACGTCATCGGCGACGGCGCGCGCTACGATGCCCGCCCCGGCCCGGTCGATGCGCCGGGAGGCCTCGACCCCGACCTGCCGCACGGGTCGATCCCGCGCGGCGCGCGCTTTCCCGCCCTGCGCGGACAGCTCGGCTAGCCGCCCGGGGCTCGACACCCACGCCCCGCCTCGTGAGGGGATGAATGGCCGGGCGCATCAGGTGCGTCCGGCCGCCGGCAGGAGCTCAAGAATGTCGAAGATCACCGTCTTCACCGCGCGGCGCGTCCACACCATGAACCCTTCCATGCCGCGGGCGAGCGCGGTGGCGGTGCGCGAGGGGCGCATCGTCGAGGCGGGGACCCTGGAGACGCTCTCGCCCTGGCTCGACGCGCACCCGCACGTCGTGGACCGGCGCTTCGAGCACCACGTCCTGCTGCCCGGCTTCATCGACCCGCATCTCCACCCGTCGATGGCCGCGGTGCTGCTGCCGCTCCACTTCATCACCGCGATGGAGTGGCGCCTGCCGTGGGGCACGGTGGCGCCCACGCGCGGGGAGGGGGCCTACCGGGCGCGCCTGCGGGACATCGAGGGCTCGATCGCCGACCCCGCCGAGCCCCTCATCACCTGGGGCTACCACCAGATCTGGCACGGAGCGATGGGGCGCGAAGTGCTCAACGGAATCTCCACTCGCCGGCCGGTGGTGGTCTGGCAGCGCTCCTTCCACGCGCTCTACGCAAACGACGCCGCCCTGCGCTGGATGGAGCTCGACGAGGAGACCCTCGAGCGCCACCCGCAGATCGACGCCGCGACCGGCCACTTCTTCGAGACCGGTCTCGCCGTCGCCGAAGTCCGCATGCTCCCGCACCTGCTCGAGCCGAAGCGCTTTCGGGACGGACTGCGGCGCGTGCGCCAGGTGGTGCACTCAGGCGGACACACCACCATCGCTGACATGGCCTTCGCGCTCTTCGACCAGGAGCAGGAGTGGACGGCGCTCCGCGACGTGCTCGACCGCGAGGACACCCCATTCCGGGTGCACATGGTGCCGCGCCTGCGGGACCCCGGTGGCGACGGCCTCGAGGCCGAGGTCGTGCGCGTCCGGGCGCTCGCCGGGCGGAACACCACGCGCCTCGCCTTCCACGACCACGTGAAGCTCTTCACCGACGGCGGATTCTTCGCAGAGCTGATGCAGGTGGCGGAGCCCGGCTTCATCGATGGCCACCACGGCGAGTGGATGATGGCGCCGGAACGCTTCGAGGCGCTGGCGCGGGCCTTCTGGAACGAGGGGTACCGCATCCACGTGCACTGCACCGGGGACCTCGGGCTGGAGCTCGCGATCGAGGTGCTGGCGAAGCTCCAGTGGGAGCGCCCGCGCTTCGACCACCGCTTCACCATCGAGCACTTCGGACTCTCGACCCCGGAGCAGATTCGCCGTCTCGCGCGCCTCGGCGGACTGGTCTCCGCCAACGTGTACTACGTCCACGAGCTGGCCGACGCCTACTGGAAGCACAGCGTCGGCTACGAGCGCGCGACCCGGATGGCCCGGCTCGCCACGGTGGCGCGCGAAGGAATCCCGCTCGCCCTGCACTCGGACTTCACCATGGCTCCCGCCCAGCCGCTGAACCACGCCTGGGTCGCGGTCAACCGGATCTGCGAATCCGGAGAGGTGGCCGGCCCGGAGGAACGGCTCAGCGTGGAGCAGGCGCTTCGCGCCATCACCATCGACGCCGCCTTTGTGCTCGGCATGGAGGACGAGGTCGGCAGCATCCGGGCCGGGAAGCGGGCCGACTTTACGGTGCTGGAGGCGGACCCCTTCGAGGAGCCGGCGGAGGCGCTCAAGGACATCCCGGTGTGGGGCACGGTCTTCGAGGGGCGGCCCTTTCCGGTTCGATGAGCGCGGCCGCTCCCGCCAAAGTGAGGAAAAGTGGCTTCCGTAACCATCTCCGTCATTCCGGCATGAGCGGGAATCAACGAGAACAGGTGCGCGGTCGGTCCTTCCATCCCGAATGAATGGCGCCCGAGAGAGACGAGTGCTCGACGCAAGAGCATCTCCACCGACAGTCGCAGCCTTGGCGGCGGGCACGGCACGCAGGAACGGAGTGCGGCCAGGCCGGCGTTCCGTCAGCCTTGAGCGATGTTCTCGAAGGCCATGCTGAATCCCCCTGCCCGGGCGCGGATCCCGATCACGCTGATCGGCGGCTACCTGGGCGCGGGCAAGACCTCGCTGCTCAACCACCTCCTGACCCATGTGCAGGGTGAGCGCATCGCGGTGCTCGTCAACGACTTCGGCGCGCTCGGCCTCGACGCCGCCCTCGTCGCCCGCCGGGATGCGGAGACCGTCACCCTGACCAACGGCTGCGTGTGCTGCAGCATCGCCGATGACTTCGGCGCCGCCCTCGATGCGCAGATCCGCTCCCCCGAGGCGCCCGCTCGTATCGTCGTGGAGACCAGCGGCGTAGCGGAAACGGGGAAGACCGCCCGCTACGCGAGCGGCTGGCCCGGCGCGCGCCTCGACGGGGTCCTCACCGTGGTCGACCTCGAGACGGTCCGCATGCAGGCGAAGGACCGCTTCGTGGGCGGCCTGGTCGTGCGCCAGATCGAGGCCGCCGACCTGATCGTGGCGAACAAGATCGACCGGGTCGAAGCGCCGGCGCGCCGCGCTTCGATGGAGTGGCTTGCCCGCATCGCGCCGCGGGCCGCCCACGTCGAGACGGCCCTCGGCCGGATCCCTCCGGCCCTCGTCCTCGGGCTGAGCCCGCACGAGCGGGACCACGCCGCGCGCCCGCGTGAGGGCCGGATGAACCGCGCAGCGTCCGCGGACGCTCACGAGGACCCCGGAATCCGGGCCGGGTCTGAGCACGGGGACCTGCCCCTGGTGCGCCTGGCATGGCGCTCGAGGGAACGCTACGCGCGAAGCGAGCTGGCGACGGCTCTCGATGCGCTTCCGAGCGCCGTCGTCCGCTTCAAGGGGCTCGTCCGGCTGCGTGAATGCCCCGACCGACCCTGCGTGCTCCAGGGAGTGGGCCGTCGATGGTCGCTGGAGCCGGCTCCGCCCCATGTGTCTGCGGCCCTGGGAGCCGGCGACACCTCGGCCATCGACTTCCTGGGCGTGGGTCCGTCAACCCCCGTGCGTTCGGCCATCCGGAACGCACTCGGGATGCTGGGGGGAGGAGAGCGGCGAAGCGATCAGGACTCGACCGGCGCCCTCGTGCCGTGAAGCCGGCCGCTTCACGCCGTCCCGCCCAATCCGGTGGAGACGGGTGCGGAAGCGCCGCCTTCCCTCGACCACCGCCTGCGCGGGGCGGTATCAGTCGTACAGCGCCACGCAGCGCACTTCGATGCTCCAGCGATCGGGAGCGCCGGGCGCCGTAGCCGGGTCCTCGAAGGCGCTGTGGAAGCTGAACGTGCAGGGGTTTTCCGGATTCCCCGCGTCCGCGTTCACGCCCTTCGAACGCGCGAGCCCGCCGGCCGAATCCCACTGCTTTATCAGCAGCGGCTCGTCGCGGGTCAGGCCGGGATAGAAGCACCAGCGATGGTCGTCGGAGTGCTTGGCGAAGTAGTTCTCGCCGATCCGGTCGGCGTAGTGGATCTCGAAGACCACCAGGTCTTCGGGATGCACGCTCCTCGCGTCGCAGAGCGCGAGGGGATGTACGGCCACCGGCTCGCGGGTGATGCTCCGCCAGAGATTGATGATCGCGAATCGGCCCGCTTCGAGAGCGTGCCGCACCCTCGCCTCGTCGAGGAGAGACTCGCCATCCGGCAACAGGGTGCGGTACGTATCATTGGTGGTCGGCGCTTTCGCGAGATCGCGCAGGCGCTGCGGCCCGCTGGTCAGCGTGTAGTCACCGTGCACCAGGTGTATGGGAGGCTGCACCGGCTGCCCTCCCTCGCTGCGGCGCCCGCTGCGATTGCCGAAGGCCGACCGGACGTTGTGGTCGAAAGCCGCGACGTGTCGTGCGCCGCTCGCCTCCCGGACGACGCTCGCGCAGCGCGGATAGTAGCGTCCCACGACCTCGTCGTGGTTCAGAAAATCGATGTCGCCGGCTCCCAGGGGAACTTCGAGCAACTCGAAGCCGTTGACATCGAGCGCGGGGACTTGCGAGCCGCGGAGACTCCGGGCGTCGAGGACCGGCATGCGCCGTTCTTCCAGGTCGACGCCGCTCCAGCCGTCGTCGGTGCCGCCGCTGTCCCGGTGCGTGAACACCCTGCCGTTGCGGTAGAGCGAGCTCTTCGTCGACGCCGCCATGTAGGTGAATGCGCCGGTCCGCACCGCTTCGCCATGCGTGGCCGATGCCGAGCTCACGGGCGCTCCCCGGGTCGCGGGTCGTGAACCCACACGCTCCGTACCCCGGGGACGGGAGCGGCGTCACCACGCCCTGCCGGGTTGCGGACGACCCGGGAAGCGTCATCCCGGGACAATCCGCCCCGGAGGACGGCGCTACCGGGATCCGGAAAGACCGCAACCCCGGCACGGGCCGGAACTCGGAGACCCGGGGACGCCATTTCCCGCCCTCAGGCCTCGTCGATCACCACGAGGACCTGGCCTTCCTCCACCACGTCGCCCTCGGCACAGCGTACCTCGATGACCCTTCCTCCGCCGTCCGCGACCAGCGGGATCTCCATCTTCATGCACTCCAGGATCACGAGATCGTCGTCGCGCTCGATCTCGTCACCGGGCGACACCTCGACTTTCCACACCGTGCCGGGGAATTGTGCCTTGATCTCTCGGTTCATGGTCGGGGAGCCCTGCCGCGCCGCATGGGAAAGTGGCTGCGCGCCGGCATGCGGTCCACTCCGGCGCGGCGATTCGAGACCGGCGGCAGGATAGCAAAATAGCAGGTCGGATCAGCGCCATTCTCTCAAGGTGACGTGCCCGGGCAGGACGGAATTACGCTCGAGCCGGCCCGGGCGACCCTCGTCCGGAAGCCGCGCTTGCGGGACACGGATACCCGAGGATGTTGCCCTAGAATGACCGCCATCGGCCCGTTCGCGGAGGAATCGACTTGAGCCAGCCCGCCGACTCGAAGAAGGGATGCGACAGTGTGAGACCGGACCTCGCGGCGGTGCTCGCGGCGAAAGCGGAAACCCTGGACGAGGCCCGCCCGCAGGCGCTGGCCAGGCGAGCCCGGACCGGGCACTGGACGGCCCGTCAGAACATCGACGCCCTCCTCGACCCCGGCAGCTTCCAGGAGTACGGGCAGCTCGCGCGGCCGGCCTTCAAGCAGCGGGAAGGGGCCGCGGACGGACTCGTCGCCGGAATCGGCATGGTGGACGGAGAGCGCGTGGCGGTCGCCGCCTACGACTACACGGTGCACGCCGGGACGCAGTCGATCATCAACCATGCCAAGGCGGACCGTCTGCTGAACGTGGTCCACCGGCTCCGCCTCCCGCTCGTGTTCTGGACCGAGGGCGGGGGCTGGCGCCCGCACGAGACCAACGTCGACGCGCGCAGCTACGAGGAGACTTTCGTGATGATGGCGAGGCTCTCCGGGCACGCGCCCACCGTGGGCATCGTGGCCGGGCGCTGCTTCGCCGGCAACGCCAACATCGCGGGCCTCTGCGACGTCATCATCGCGACCCGGAGGGCCTCGCTCGGGATGGCCGGCCCTCCCCTGGTGGAAGCCGCCCTCGGGCTCAAGCTCACCCCGGAAGAGCTCGGTCCCGCCGAGATGCACGAATCGGTCGGCGCGGTCGACCTCCTGGTCGAGGACGAAGCGGAGGCGGCCGCGCTCGCCGCCCGCTACCTGTCCTACTTCCGGGGCCCCGCCGCGCCCGGCGAAGCGCCCGACACCGCGCGCCTGCGCGACGTGGTGCCCGAGAACCGGCGCCGTGCCTACGACGTGCGGCGGGTGATCGAGGGGATCGCCGACCTGGGTTCGGTGCTCGAGCTGCGCCCGCGCTTCGCCCGCGCCGCGGTCACTTCGCTCGTCAAGGTCGGCGGCCGGCCGATGGGGGTGCTCGCGAACCAGCCCATGTACCTCGCCGGCGCGATGGACAGCCCCGCCTGCGACAAGCTGGCGCGCTTCATCTCGCTCTGCGATGCCTACGACGTGCCCATGCTCTACCTCTGCGACACGCCGGGCCTCATGGCCGGCCCGGAGTCGGAAGCGACCGCGCTCGTGCGCCACAGCTCGCGCATCCTCACCGCGGCCGCCAACTGCACCACCCCCTTCGTCACCGTGACCCTGCGCAAGGCCTACGGCCTCGGCTTCTACATGATGGGCTCGCTGCCCCTGCACCCGAGCCTCTACGTCGGCTGGCCCACGGTGGAGTTCGGCGCGATGGGTTTCGAGGGGGCGGCGAAGATCGTTCACCGGGAAGAGCTCGCGGCGATCGATGACCCCGAAGCGCGCCGGGCGCGCGAGCTCGAGATCGCGGAAGGCATGCGCCGCGACAACACTGCGATGGCACGCGCGGAACGCTTCGAGTTCGACGACATCATCGACCCTGCCGACACCCGCGACGTGGTCCTCAAGTTCCTGAACAGCCTTCCGCCCCCCGCCCCGCGCAGCGCGCGCAAGCACACCATCGACAACTGGTGAGGCCCCGCGCCTCCGGATACTCCGGGTGCGGTCCGTCTACCCGGAGGGGGAAGCCTGCGCCCTCAACCAGGCCGCGGCGTGAGTGGATGTGCCCCCTGGCAGGAATTCAAGGAGGGCCTGCCACCCCGGAAGAACGCCACCGTCAGCGCACAGGAAGACCAGGAGACAGCCTGACCTGCCCTCCTGCGGGAACACCGCCAGGAGGTGGCGGTGCCAGGTGAATACCCCCTTCAGTACACTCAGGCTCTTGCAGCACGCTTCTCGGAGCCTCAGGCCCGCAGCGCGCTCCCCGCCGGATCGTAGGGACTGCTCTCGATGATCCGCACCGGGCGCTCCACGCCCACGATGTGGGCGCGCAGCTCCTCCCCGGCCTGGGCGTGCTCGACGTCGACGAGCGCCATCGCGAGGCTCTTGCCGACGTGGTGGCCGTAGCCGCCGGAGGTGATAAAGCCCACTCGCCGGCCGTCCTTCCAGACCGGCTCGTAGCCCGACGCATCGGCGTCCCCGGAATCCACCTCCAGGGTGACGAGGCGCTGGGGGGCGGTGTTCTTCTCGCGTTCGGCGAGCGCCGCCTCCCGTCCCGTGAAGTCGCTCTTCCCCCAGGCGATCCAGCGATCGAGGCCGGTCATGCCGGGGGTGTAGGCCTGGGTGTACTCCGCGCTCCAGACTCCGAAGCTCTTCTCCAGGCGCAGCGCGTTCATCGTGTAGAAGCCGAACTCCCGCACGCCGAGCGGGGCGCCCGCCTCGAGCAGCATCTCGCGCAGGGTGATGTGCTCCGCCGCGCTGCAGTTGATCTCGTAGCCGAGCCCGCCCGTCACCGAGAGCCGGGCCACCTTCGCCCGCACCAGGCCGACGTCGAGCGTCGCGCAGCCCATGAAGGGGAGCGCCTCGTTGCCGACGTCCTGGAGGGTGAGCTGCGCGAGGAGCTCGCGGGCGCGGGGCCCGGCGACGGAGAAGCCCACCGTCCCGTCGGAAATGTCGCGCACCTGCACCTCGCTCGCCCCGAGCGCCGCGATCCGGTGCTCGAACCAGCGCATGTGCCACTTGCGCAGGTAGTACGAGCCCATGATCCACCAGGTGCCGTCGCCCCAGTTGAGGATGGTGAGATCGCCCTTGAGCCGGCCGTCGGGCGCGAGCATCGGAGCCAGCCGCGCCCGTCCGGGGGCGGGCAGGCGCGAGGCCATCACACGGTCGAGCCAGGCCTTCGCTCCGGCGCCGCTCACCTCGAAGCGGGAGAAGGCCGAGATGTCGATGAGGCCCACCCCCTCGCGCACCGCCTCGCACTCCTCCGCAACGATGGGAAAGGCGTTCGAGCGCTTGAGCGTCGGGGTCTCCTCGAAGCCGGGCGGCGCGAAGAGAAGCGGTGTTTCCAGGCCCCAGATGTTGCCCCAGAGACAGCCCGCCGCGTTCATCCCGTCGTAGGCGGGGGCCTTGCGCAGCGGCCGCCCCGCCGGAAGCTGCTCGTTCGGATAGGTCATCACGAAGCGCCGGGAGTAGAACTGGCCGGTGGTCTGGCGGATGTACTCGCGGTTCGCCGTGAAGGGGCCGTAGCGGGCGATGTCGAGCGGCCAGACGTCGGCTTCCGCCTCGCCGTGGATCATCCACTCCGCGAGTGACTTGCCGACCCCGCCGCCCTGGAGGAAGCCGGCCATGACCCCGCAGGCAAGCCAGTAGTTGCGCAGGCCCGCCACCGGGCCCACGAGCGGGTTGCCGTCCGGGGAGAAGGTGAAGGCGCCGTTCACCCAGCGCTTGACCCCCACCCTCTGCAGCACCGGGTAGCGGGTGTAGGCCATCTCGAGCTCGTCCGCGATGCGGTCGATCTCCTCCGGGATGAGCTCCATGCCGTAATCCCAGGGCGCGCCGTCGATGTTCCAGTGCTGATGGTTGATCTCGTAGATCCCGACCAGCACGCCGTGCTGGTCCTGGCGCATGTAGGTGAAGCCCTCGAGATCCACCGTCATCGGCACCTCGAAGTCGAGCGCCGCGACCTCGGGGATGGACTCCGTCACCAGGTAGTGGTGCTGCAACGGCGAGAGGGGAAGCTCGAGGCCGACCATGCGCCCGTTCTGCTTCGCCCACAGGCCGCCCGCGTTGACGACGTGCTCGGCGTGGACGCTGCCCTTCTCGGTCACCACGTCCCAGCTTCCGTCGGAGCGCTGCCGCAGCTCCTCGACCTTGTTGTTCTCCACGACGTCGGCGCCGTGCTTGCGCGCGGCGAGGGCGTAGGCGCGCACCGTCCCGGTGGTGTCGACGTAGCCTTCCCGGTCCGCCCACAGGCCCCCGATGACCCCGGTGACGTCCATGATCGGGCAGCGTTCGCGGATCTCCTCCGGCGTCATCAGGTAGCAGTCCTCGATGCCGATGGTCTGGAAGATGCGATACGTGGACTGAAGCCACTCCCAGCGCGCAGGCGCGGAGGCCACCGTGATGCCCCCCGTCATGTGCAGGCCGATGTCCTGCCCCGATTCGCGCTCGATCTCGGAGAGCAGATCGATGGTGTAGGCCTGCAGCGCCGCCATGTTCGGGTCCGCGTTGAGCGCGTGCACCCCGCCCGCGGCGTGCCAGGACGAGCCGGCTGCCAGCATCGAGCGCTCCATGAGCGCGACGTCCGTCCAGCCGAGCTTGGCGAGGTGGTAGAGCACCGACGCGCCTACCACACCGCCCCCGATGACCACGACCCGATACTCAGACTTCACGGCAACCTCCCGAGACGATCGATGTGAAGGGCGCCCACCCGCCCCGCTGCGCGGAGGATAGCGCCCGGCGGGGAACGCGTCTTCCCGATCTCGCGCGGCGGGGGCCCCGTCCCCGGGAAGTCAGCCGGGCGGAACGGCGTCGGGGTATACAATCCGGGGCCGGAAAGGAGCGGGAGTCATGGGAGACCGTCCATGTCGTTCAACGTCTATCTCACCTTCGACGGCAAGTGCCGGGAGGCCTTCGACTTCTACCGCTCGGTGTTCGGCGGGGAGTTCTCCGCGTTCATGACCTTCGGCGACGGTCCGCCCGACATGGGGGTGCCGGACGCGGAGAAGGGCCGGATCATGCACGTCTCCCTGCCCATCGGATCGGGTGTGCTGATGGGCAGCGACTCGTGCTCGGCCTTCGGGCCACCGCCGGTGACCGGGACCAACCTCGAGATCGCTTTGATCGGTGAGAGCAGAGAGCATTGCGACGAGGTGTTCGCCAGCCTGTCGGAGGGAGGCTCGGCCACGTTCCCGATGCAGGAGACCTTCTGGGGCGCCTACTTCGGCAAGTGGACCGACAAGTTCGGCATCCGCTGGATGATCAACTACAGCGCCCCGGACAAGTCGTGAGCGACTTCGACGTCGAGCCCCTGCACCCGGATTTCGGGGCGCGGATCACGGGAGTGGACCTCGGCGCGCCGCTCTCGGAACCCGAGGTGGAATCGATTCGGGAGGCGATCGACACCTGGTCTCTGCTCTGCTTTCCGGGACAGGCGATGACGGACGAGGCGCACCTCGACTTCACGCGCCGCCTCGGGGAGCCGGAGGCGGAGCACGTCACGCTGGGCAAGACCGGCAAGGTGGTGTACTTCGGCACCGTCGGCAACGTCACCGCGGACGGCGGCACCCACGGCAACGCCCACCCCCGTACCCGCTACCAGACCGGCAACGAAATGTGGCACTCGGACTCCTCGTTCCGCCTCGTGCCCTCCTTCGTCTCCATCACCCACGCCTACGAAGTGCCCGGAGAAGGCGGGGGGACGCACTTCGTGAGCATGCGCAGCGCCTACGAGCGCCTGCCCGGGGACCTGCAGGCGACGATCGACCCCCTCCACGTGCTGCACGACTACGTGTTCTCGAGAAGCCAGGTGGCGCTTGTCGACCCCGCCCACGCGGCCTCCCTGCCCCCCGTGGCGCACCGCCTCGTGCGCACCAACCCGAGAAACGGCCGCAAGGGCTACTACGTCGGCTCGCACGCCCGCTCCATCGTGGGCTGGTCGGGAATAGAGAGCCGCCGCCTCATCGACGACCTGCTCGAGCGCGCGACCCGGCCCGAGGACGTCTACACCCACCAGTGGCAGGCGGGCGACACCGTGATCTGGGACAACCGTTGCCTGCTGCACCGGGGCGCCGGCTACGACGCCGACCGCTGGCGGCGGCGGATGCGCCAGACCCGCGTCGCGGGAGCATGCCCAACGCTCGAGGAGTAACGCGTGACGAGCACACCCAGCCTCCATGCGATGTTCGGCTCCGACGCCGGCGGCACCTTCATGGGAGTCGAATTCTGCGAGGACCTCGACCGCCTCGCTCAGCCAATCGCGCTGATCGGCGCGCCCTGCGCCGCGCCCTACAAGTCGGTGGGGGCGTACTGCGCAAACGGACCCCGCGCGATTCGCGATGGGATGGCCGCGTTCACCGCGAACCTCTCCCATCACGACTTCGAAGTGGGCGGGCGGATTTTCCCCGGAGAAGCGGGTGCGGCCGACTGCGGGGACCTGCCCTTCGACGAAGACGACTCGCGCGGCAACCGGGACCGGATTCGGGGCGCGATCTCGAAGATCCTGGAACGCAACGCCGTGCCCATCGTGCTCGGGGGGGACGACTCGGTCCCCATCCCGATGTTCGAGGCCTACGCCGGGCGCGGAGACTTCACCATCCTCCAGATCGACGCCCACATCGACTGGCGCGACGAGGTCCAGGGCGAACGTTTCGGACTCTCTTCCACCATGCGGCGCGCGTCGGAGATGCGCCACGTGGAGCGCATCGTCCAGGTGGGGCAACGCGGCATCGGATCCGCACGGAGGGCCGAGTACGACGACGCCCTGGCCTGGGGCGTCCACTTCGTCTCCGCCCGCGAGGTCCATCGCAACGGAGTGCCAGGCGCGCTCCGGCACCTGCCGCCTTCCGCGCGGGTCATCGTCTCCCTCGACGTCGACGGGATGGACCCCTCCGTCATGCCCGGCGTCATCGGCCGCGCGCCCGGCGGCCTGGGCTACTGGGACGTGATCGAGCTGCTTGACGGGATTGCGGCAAAGGCGGAGATTGCGGGGATGGCCATCGTCGAGTTCATGCCGGAGCGCGACGTCGACGGCATCGGCGCGCTGACCGCGGGGCGCATCGTCGCGACGGCGATGGGGCTGATCGCGAGACGGCAGCAGAGGAACGAAACGTGAAGCACCAACTGGCGTCGATCATGTTGCTCGCCGCGCTGGGAGGCGCGGCGCTCGCCGAGGAGTACCGCCTCGGCGACCTGGTCGTGCAGGACCCGTGGGCGCGCGAGATGCCGCCGGTGTCCGCGACCGGCGCGCTGTGGTTCCGGGTCGTGAACCACGGCGGCGCGGACCGCATCGTGTCCGTGCAATCGCCCTTCGCCGAGCGGGCGGAGCTGCACACCCACGAGCTGGAAGACGGCGTCGCGAAGATGCGCCACCTGCCCTCCGTGGAAGTGCCGGCGCACGGCGATCTCGTGTTCGAACCGGGCGACCGTCACGTCATGCTGATCGGTCTGAACGAAGCCCTCGTCGCGGGCGAGAGCTTCCCGGTGACCATACGCTTCGCGCAGGCGGGAGAAATGGAAGTGTTGGTCCGGGTCAGGTCGTCGGAGACGGCGGGATACGGTGGCCTCTCGATCCATTCCGGTCATTCGGAGGACGCAGACGAGCTCTCCGGTTCCCGAGACCCGCCCGAAGCGATCGCCTGACCGCGCGAAAGGCGGCGCCGTGCGCGCAGCTCCTGACGCGACGAAGACAACTCGACGCTTGGCCTGAACGCCCGCCGACAGCGCGAGCGTCGAGGCGCTCTCATCCACGATCGAAAAGCGCCGACTGCACAGCAGCGCGCGCAGATTCGGTGGCGCTGCCCGCCGGAGACGGCGTGCGGGACAAGGTCGGCGGCTCACCCACACCAGGCCTTCGAGCCTCTCCCCCCAACTTCCGCCTCACGGTCCGTTCCGGTAGGCGTCCACCAGGGAACGGAAATGCGCGTCCCGATAGCGCAGAGCCGGGTCGAGTCCGTGCTGCTTTACGAGGAAACGCCTCAGGCGGCAAAGGCTTCGCGCCTTCCATCGCTCCCCCCTTCGCAGGCGCGCGCGGTCGAAATCGACGAGATGGAAGCGCCCTTCCCCGTCGACCAGGATGTTCCCCGCCGTCAGGTCCGGGTGCCAGACCCGGCAGTCGTGGAATCGGCGCAGGGTGGCGCCGAGACGCCGCCACCCCTCCTCGGGCAGCTCCCGTTCGAGCAGGAGCCGGTGCAGCGTCTCGCAACCCCGGATCAGCACCGTGATGAAGTCGGCCCGATAGAGCAGCGGCCCGTGGCGCACGACGCGCCACGCCGCGGGCGCCGGCACCGGGAGGCCACGGGCGCGCATCTCGCCGAGCACGCGCCACTCGCGCGCCGGCCGGGTCCGGGCGCGGGACAACCAGAGATAACGGTCGCGCATCAGCCGCGAGAGCGCGCCCCCGCGCCGGTAGTGGCGAAGGAGGAACGTGTTCCCGTTCAGCTCGAAGACCCACACCGCTCCGCGCAGGCTGCTCGTCGTGGCGCGCAGCAAACCCTCCGCCCGCAGGTATTCCGGATCGAAGACCGCCGGCGCCAACCCGGGAAGAAGCTCCGCGTCGTAGGCGACGTACTGGTTCCCGTACGAGACCTCGGCCAGGCGCACGTCAAGGTCCGGTGGTGGAAGCACCTGATCCGCACGCAAGGAGGCCGCGCGTCACTCCGGAATGAGTCGAGTCTGGGACCATCGCATTGGACCCGCCGCGAAGCGCAGGAACTCAGCGAATCACCACGAGCATCTTCCGCCGACGGCGAACGCGCGTAGCGGTCTGGTGTCGGAACACCAGGGGGTCGGCGCCACGCTGCCGGCGAATGCTCTACGCGGCCCTACCACCATTATCAAGAAACACTGCCTTCCATCCCATCACCTGTCACCGGATGCTGCAAGAGATCCAAGAGCAGCTTCTCGTAGCTGACCGCCGCTCTCTCCACGCTGAAGTCCTTGGCCCGCTCCCGTAACTCGCGTGCGTCCGGCGGCCGGTCGAGGAGCTGGTGCATCGCCTCCGCCAACGCAACCTCATCGCCGACCGGAACCAGAGTTCCGAATTCTCCGTTGCGAAGTATCTCTGCCGGGCCGGCAGGATAATCGGTGCTGATGCAGGGGCAACCGCAGGCCAACGCTTCCACGATGACCATACCAAATCCTTCGGATATGGACGACACCACGAACAAAGACGCGTGGGACATGAACGCGAAGGGGTTGCCGACCCATCCAGGAAGCGATACCCGGTCTTCGAGTCCGAGTTTTCGAACGATCCCTTCCAGACGCCTCCTCTCCTTTCCTTCGCCAAGGACGATCAAACGGCACGCGCGCCGCGCTGCGACCAGGGAAAATGCCCTGATGAGGGTAGAGAAGTCCTTCTGCTTCGACAATCGACCAACGGATAGAACGACCGGCGGACCGCCGTCAAAAAACCACGGATGACTGGGAAGTTCAGCCATCCTGCTCTGAAGGTACGGCGTCACAGCTGGATCATAAATGGTCGTGATCTTCTCTCTTGCAACGTCCAGAGCTTCTGTCACGCTGTCGGAGACACCATGAGAGACACTCACGAAGTGTGCCGCACGTGAATACAGATGCCGGCGCAAGTGCCATGAACGTCGGCGCAACCGCAGTGAGCATCGGCGCAAACTCCATGAGCGATCGCGCCTGACAACCCCGCGAACTATCGGCACGATCGGTGGAAGTCGAGCCAGGGAGCGGCCTGCCAGGAAAGATGCCGCTTCCGCACGGGACAGATTCGGCAAGAGACAGTCGGGACTCTCAGTCTCCAGGTAGTTTGCGACGGCACTGGACCAGCGAGTCAAGCGTCTTCCGGGCAGACAGCGAAGATCCCAACGGAGGGCGCGTGCCATGTTGATCCACTGCAAGGGTAGAGTGGAAGCGTGCAGCCGGACCAGACGAGCAAGCTCCGGTGCGGCGCATTCTTCCGTGAGTCTGTCCCGTATGGCGTCTACGACGAAAAGACGCGCTTCTTTCGGAACCTCCCCGGAGAAATGGATCTTCGCCCGGAACAGGAGGATATCGACCCGGTGGCCACGGTCGAGCAGTCCTCTGGCCAGCCAGAGCACCGATCTCCCGGTGCCGCCACCGCCGAGATCCCGGACAACCAGGGCAATGTGCATGGATCGCTCAGGGTCGCAGACCGCGGACAGCGTGTAAGCCGGAGCCGGCGCCATCGAGACCTGCGTGCTCTATCCTCAACGAGAATCCAGACCAGCGGCCGCCCGCAGTGTCGGGTTACGGATATCAGGATTCGACGGGCGCTCGGATCCCGACCTCAGCAGCGATTGCAGGAGAGTGTAGTTTCTCTCCGTCGCGCCCTGGCGGCTCAGGATCGCAGCTCTGGCCTTCATCCCCATCCGCCGGCGTCCGGATTCGTCTTCGACGAGTCGAAGCAGGTGCCGGGCAAGCTCTTCCTCGTCACGCACTACCGCCCCCGCTCCGGCCTCCATGAGCGCTTCCGCGGTCTCGGCAAAGCTCGAGTGGTGGGGTCCGAAGAGCACCGGAACACCGGCTATTGCCGGCTCCATGAGGTTGTGCCCGCCGCGGTTGTGCCCACGAAAGATGAGGCTGCCGCCCACGAACGCGATATCCGCCGCCGCATACAGCGCGCGGAGCTCGCCGAGAGTGTCCACGACCAGGATCGCCTCGGCCCCCGGCGCTTGCTCTCCGTTGTCCACCGCTGTCTTCAGGAGCGCGCGGTGCCCGTGTTCCCGGACCTTGCGTGCCACCCCTTTTGCATCCGACGGATAGCGGGGCACCAGGACCAGAGCGACCGGTAGTCGCGTCTTGCTGCTCGAGTGCCGCCAGGCCCGCAGCAGCGCGTCGTCTTCACCGGAGTGAAGGCTTCCGCCCATGATGACCACATCCCGGGCGCCGTAGCCCAACTGCTCACGAAGCGCGCCGACTTCTCCCGGGTCCGACGGTGGCGGCGCGAGGTCGTACTTCATGTTGCCGGTCACGTGGAGGCGTCGCTCCTCCACCCCGAGGCGCTGCAGGCGCCGGGCATGCTCCTCTCCCTGGACGGCGATGAAGGGCATCGCCCGCATGAGCGAGGGAACGACGCGGCTCAGAGCGTGCCGCCGGCAGGACCTCGGGGACATCCGGCCGTTCAACACGACGACCGGGGTGTCTCGCCGCCGCAACGCGAGAAGGAAATTCGGCCACAGGTCCCCTTCCACGATCACCACCAGGCGGGGACGGAGGCGACGCAGGAATCGGTTGACGACGACGGAAAGGTCGAAGGGAAAGAGCACGACGCGGTGCCGGGGGAAGGCGCGGCGCGCAACGGCGAGACCGGAGGAAGAAAAGGCGGAGACCACGAGCGGGGTCTCCGGCATGTCCCGCTCCAGCCGTCGAACGAGCGCTTGCAGCAGGAGGATCTCGCCCGCGGATGCGCCATGCAGCCAGATGGACGAGGGTGCGTCGGCCGCGAGGCCGATGCCGAAGCGAGCCAGGAGTCCCCCGAAAGCGCCGCGCCGCGCGAAGCGATAGATGAACCATGGCAAGGCCGCGACCGCTGCCAGCAGATACACGAGGTCGAGCAGCAGGGCGAGAATAAGCTTCAAGCGCTACTCGAAGGGAAGGGTACGCGGGACATCGCGATGCCTAATCCGCCAGTCCCAGCACGAAGGCGAGCGCCTGGTTCAAGCGGGCAAGCTCCCGCCTGTCCAAGCGGCCGAGCCTGGCACCAATCCTTGCACGCCGGACAGTCACGGGCTTGTCGATCATGATCTGGGACACTGCATGAAGACCGTTTGCCGGTGAGGGTTGGACCTTCACCCGGAAGTCCGGCGCATCCTCCAGTGTGGAGGTCATCTGGCAAAGGATCACGGACTCGTGCTGCTCCGGAAATACGTCGCTCTGGACGATCACCGCCGGGCGCGGCTTGCCGAAGTCGCCGGATGCCGCAACCGTCACCACATCACCGCGTTTCAGTCTCATCAAGCTCCGAAACCGCCTCGATCCACCGCAGGGTATCGGCCTCATGCAGTCGGTCGAGGCGAGAGACCGAATCCGCTACCCGCGCACGAACGGTTTCCAAGCGGGCATCGGGCAGGACTATTCGAATCTCGCGCGTGCCCCGAGCGCGTCGGCGCAGGCGAAGCGCCCGCATTCTCTCCGCAGGAGACGCCGGCATGGTCGAATCTCCTTCAATTTGACGCGCAATGTAACGCGTTACGATACGACGATCAATCCATGCATCCGTGGCTGCAGGAGATTCCACGCAAGATTATCGTGGAGGACAGCGACGCCGATGCGGAACCTGGTCCGTCACTTCGGTCGTCGGTGGAGATGCCGGTCGCCGCGTGCGCCCACGCGGATCGGGGCGTGATGCGGCATCGCGGGGAGACCTTTCGGCGAAGGCGTCCCCGAATCAAAGGGCCCGTTCCAGTACGTGATACGGAGAGAGCTCGGGCCGGCGGCAGTTGCGCAGGGGAACGAGGATCGTCGTGACCAGGGCGTGCCGTCCGGAGATCACGGAGTGGCTCACACTGTCGGTCATCACCAGCCAGGCCGAGAAGGGAGGGAAGCGCAGCTCCCGATAGCCACTCGAGTCACGACGAAATGCTTCCGACTCCTTCATGTGGTTGTGGACACGGCGCATCGCGCGATCATAGGGACTCGAATCGAGGACCTTGAGGAGGGGAAAGATCCGGCTGAGGACCGCGATCAATCGACGGTAGCCCCGATCCCGGAGATCTTCGTCGATTCCGCGCCGACTGCCTCCGCCTCCCGCGGCGGCGAGGAGTTCCGGATGACGTTCGAGCAGGGCCGAAAAGGCCCCCTTCGTGCCCCACACGCGATCGACGGCCGGATTGACGTTGACGAAGAAACGCAGGATCCGATCGCCACGGGTAGCACCGTAGGCGCCCGCGTCAACGTGCACGATCTCGTTGCTGGAGCGGGGCTTGAGAGCGCGGCCCTCCTCCTCCAGGGGCCGAAAGCTGCACGTGCCCACCGTCCACCCCGGGGTCAGGTCCGGCACGATCCGCTCCAGGTACCGGGTCACGGCCCGGCTGTGCTCCTTGAGAATTGCGGTGGCGCGTATCCGTACCGGCTCGGGGGCATCGAAACGAGGTATCGAGCCGGACTCCGGGTGATAGCTCACGTTCTTGATTCTGGTCTGCAGGGGGAGTTCCTCGCGCAGGAAATCGAGGTCCTCCGCCAGCGGCAGCTCGAGGGGACAGCGCTCGAAGTAGACGATCTGGCTGTCCTCCAAAGCGTCCACGATCCGGGCGGGCGATGCGTCGGAGTAATCCGGCAGTTGGATGGATGCAGTCATCTCGATGCTGGAGGCCGGTTCAACGAGGCGCGTGCTCAGGTCGCCAGCACAGTAGTGGCGGTCCAAACACTCGCGAACTACCCACGGGCGCCCCGGCGTCTGTCATTCGCGCCTGGTCCAGAATCGCCGGTCCTGACTCTTGCGCAAAAAGGTGCGGATCACCGACATGAATGCGCCCTGCTTGTAGCGTCCTTTGGCGAGGTGACGAATCTGGCAGACACCCGGAAGGTCGAGCGGGGTTCCCCGGGTACCGAGCAGCCAGCGAAAAGCGGAGTCTTCGCGGGTTCTGTCAAATCCCTTTCCCGGGCTCTGGTAGACGCGGAGCGAATCGCAGTATCCGCAGGCACGGGCGATGTCACCGTGCACAATCTGGTAGGCACCTTTCGCTCGACCATAGGGGCCGTGTCGAAGTGCGAACGCTTGTTGCGGAGCCGCGATCAGAGCTGGGCCCTCGCCGCCTTTGCGAAGGATGTCATCGTCTTCCGGCAACAACGCGGTGCCGAGCGTCGTCTCGGGGTAGACGAGCGCATCGTCGCGCCCCTGCAGGAGGTCGGCCAGGGTGTCGAGACACTTCTTCTGGAACACGATGTCCGCATCAGTGAACCAGATCCAGTCGGCCATGGTGCTCCTGGCGGCGAGGTTTCGGCCGATGGCACGGCGAAAGAGGTGCTCCTTTGGTAGTGCCCGCCAGTTCCAGGTGATGCCCGGCACCTTCATGTCGCCGAAGAAGCGCAGCACCTGCAGCGTCGACTCGTCTTCGGGGCAGTAGTACACCGTCATCGTGATGTCCAGCCTGGGGCTGGGGTGGTGGACGAGGGAGCTGAGCTGGTAGGTCAGAAGGTGTCCGTAGCGCCAGCAGTGGCTCACGATCTCGAGGCGCAACCGGCCCCGACGCTTCGCCCTTGAGATCCTGGCGGGGTCGACATGGCGAAACCACGACACGGGCAGGAGCCCCTTCGCGGCAAGACGGTACAGCAATACCATCGTTAGCTCGCTGACCTCCGACATGTCCGACTCCGGCGGCGCCTGTGGTGCACTGCGACCGCAGTCGCCCGCGACGGCTTCAGGATTCCCCGTGCTTCGGGCCTGCCGCAGCGCGCTCGACATCCCGGAGGCGGGCTTCGAGCTTCGCGACGCGCGCTTCCGCCGCCTGACGGGCAGCAACTTCCTCGCGCCGCGCAGCAGCTTCCTCGCGCCGTGCGGCGGCTTCTTCCCGGTAGGTGAGGAGATCCTGCCCGCTCTGCGGGTCGTGGAGCCGGAGCATGCGCTGCTCGGGCCGGTCTCTGAGCTCGAGTCCGAGCACCTCGCTGTACACCGCCATTCCTCCTCCCGGCAGCACCGCGACCGCCGGCAGCGGCCGGTACGCGCCCGCCTGCAAACGGTAGCCCTGAAGCGGCGGCGTGAGGTACTCCCTCCTCGGGTCGTAGAGAAAGTACTCCCCGACCCCCAGCGCGGCATAGACCCCACGCTTTCGCCTCTCGTCGTCTCGCCGGGTGCTCGCCGACGTGATCTCGAGCACGAAGTCCGGCCCCTTGGGCTCCTTCCACAGCAGGTACGAGTCGCGCAGGTGGTTTGAAACCCCCCGCACAACGAACACGTCCGGCGCCACCACCGCGCGGGGGTTGCCCTGCTCGTAGTACAGGAACGAGTTCGCGCTCACGTAAACATCCCCCCGACAGCATTTCTCGAAGTGCCACCTCAGGGCACTGAGCACGTACAGCATGCACGCGATGTGCAGGTCGGACTCACCCATGGGTTGGCCGTCGGAGCAGGGGTAGACGACGGCGGGAGACACGACGGAACGGCTCATCGGCAGGCCCTCCGAGGCGAGACGGGAGTGTCATGCGGCGAGTGGCCCCGATGACGGTAGCATGGTCGCCCCCGCGCCCCAAGTCGGGAGGAGAAAGAGGGCGGGAGGACTCCGCTTCCGGTCCATCGGCGTCGCGCATTCCAGAGCGCTCGGCAGGACAGCTTCCCACGCCTCGGCGGGTGCGGAAATGGACTACTCGCCCGCACCGGCATCAACGCGCGCCTACGGGCGTAAGCAGCCGTCGAGGTGTCCGTCCCGACGCGACACGCGGTGCATCGCTTGCACCGATACCCCGCAGCCCCGGGCCGCATCGGCGGAGCCCTTCGGAGCCCGCAACGGGTGCAATCTACCCGGACCTACCGCCCCTCGACCCCTTCGGTACGCAGTGCTTCAATGCCGCGCATGAACGCACCCATCACGTGGCCTCGCGCACAGCGATTCCTCTCCGAAGCAAAGCTCGAGCGAGGGGAGCATGCGTGCCGGTCTTCGTTCCTCCATATCTGCGAGGAGATGGCGATCGATGCCGATCTCGAGCCGTGGCTCCGGGCGATGTACCTGCCTCTGGCCGCCTGGCTCGAACACGCCAGGGTCATGGCCGGCCGCCCGATCGTGGTCGGGTTGACCGGTGGCCAGGGCTCCGGAAAGTCGACGGTCTGCGCCCTGCTCCAGGCGGTGCTGCGCGAAGGCTTCGGCGCCCGGGCCGCGGTGTTGTCGGTGGACGACCTCTACCTCACTCACGCCGAGCGTCAGTGCCTCGGCCGCGAGGTGCATCCCCTCTTCGCGACCCGCGGACCGCCCGGCACCCACGACCCCGCGCTCGGGCTCGCGACAATCGGGCGTCTGCTCGCCCAGGGTCCGGGGCAACGCACTGCGCTGCCCTCCTTCGACAAGGCGATCGACGACCGGCGCCCGCGCACCGACTGGCCGGTGCACGAGGGAAGAACCGACTACGTGCTCTTCGAGGGCTGGTGCGTCGGGGCCCGCCCGCAGTCCGAGACGGCGCTCGCGCGGCCGGTCAATGCGCTGGAGCGCAAGGAGGACCCCGACGGCCAATGGCGTGGCGCGGTGAACGCCGCCCTCGACGGGTCTTACCGCGCCCTCTTCGACCGGATCGACGTCCAGATCATGCTGCGCGTCGCGGGCATGGAACAAGTGCGGGAATGGCGGCGCCTGCAGGAGAAGAAGCTCAAGGCCCGCGTCGCGCGGGAAGGCACCGGCGGCGTGCCGTCACGGGTGATGAGCGATGCGGAACTCCTGCGCTTCGTCGCGCACTACGAGCGCATCACGCGTCATCTCCTCGACGAGATGCCCGGGCGTGCCGACATCGTCTTCGACATCGACGATCGACACCAGCCCGCGGCGGTGCGCATCAATCGTCCCCTGCGATCCGCTTGAGCACCGAGCGCAGCTCTCCCCGCGCATTCAGCAGCCACTCGATCGCCTCGCGCACCGCTCCGTGGCCCCCGAAGGCCCGGGTGACGTGAAGAGCCAGGCGCATGACCTCCGGCCGCGCGTCGGCCACCGCGATGGGCAGGCCCACCCGTTCCATCACCGGCAGGTCCTGGAGGTCGTCGCCCATGTAGGCGACCTCCTCCGGACGCAGCGCGTGCTCGTCGAGGAGCATGTCCAGTGCCCGACCCTTGTGCTCGCATCCCTCGTAGACGGAGTCCATGCCGAGCTCGGCCGCACGCCTGCGGACGCTCTCGGAGCTCCGGCTGGAGATGATCGCGGTCTTGAGGCCGGCGCTCCTCGCCATCTTCACGCCCATGCCGTCCCGCACGTCGAAGCGCCTCGCATCCAGGTCGCTTCCGATGAGGATGATGCCGCCGTCGGTCATGACGCCGTCGACATCGAAGGCGACGAGGCGGATCTTTCTTGCGGCCGCCTCGATGCGCCGGCGCCGGCTACCGGACCAGAGCGACGGCATCGGCGAGGGCGGCGCGGAGCCGCAGGACGGAGTCGACGAAGGGTTCGAGCTCTCCGAGGGGAAGCGAGTTGGGTCCGTCCGAGCGGGCCTGCTCCGGGTCGGGATGGGTCTCGACGAAGATGCCGTCGCAGCCCACCGCAACCGCGGCGCGGGCAAGCGGCACGATGAACTCGGACTGCCCCCCCGAGGCGTGGCCCCGGCCTCCCGGCAACTGCACGGAGTGTCCGGCGTCGAACATCACCCTGGCCCCGGTGGCCCGCATGATGGGAAGGGAGCGGAAGTCGACCACGAGGTTGTTGTAGCCGAAGCTCGTACCGCGCTCGGTCAGCATGATGTCCTCGCAGCCCGCACCCCGCAGCTTGTCCACGATGTTCGCGGTGTCCCGGGGCGCGAGGAACTGCCCCTTCTTGACGTTGACGCTGCGCCCGGTGCGCGCGGCGGCCGCCAGCAGGTCGCTCTGGCGGCAGAGCAAGGCCGGGATCTGGAGGATGTCGGCGACCTCCGCCACCGGCGCGGCCTGGTGGGGCTCGTGGATGTCGGTCAGGACCGGGAGCCCGAACTCGCGCTTCACGGCGGCGAGCACCTCGAGCCCGGCGTCCATGCCGCCGCCGCGGAACGATGCGGGCGAGGACCGGTTCGCCTTGTCGAAGGAGGACTTGAACACCACGCGCAGCGCCTCGTGCCGCTGCCCGAGGACGGCGAGACGCTCGGCGACCTCCGCGCAGAGCTCGTAGCTCTCGATGACGCAGGGCCCGGAGATCCAGGTGAAGGGCTCGCCCACCCTCAGTCGTCCTCGTCATAGGCGCGCAACTGGGCGGTGGCAAGGTCGTGCATCCGTACCAGGCCGAGGATGCGTCGGCCCGCATCGACCACCGGCAGCACGTACACCTTGCGCGGGCCCGCCTCCATGAGCCGCAGCGCCTCGACCGCGGAAGTGCCGGAACGGCAGGTGACGGGGTTGCGGCTCATGATGTCGCCGACGCTCGAACGCAGGAACTGCTCCGCTCCCTGCTCGAGGCCCCGGCGCACGTCGCCGTCCGTCACGATTCCCGCGAGCAGGCCGGCGGGGTCCGCGACGAGCGCGGCGCCCGCGGGCCGCTCGGTCATCGCGACCAGCACGGCCGAGATGTCGTCCCCCTCGCGTACCAGCGCGACCTCTTCCGGCGCCCGGTGCATCAGCTCCTCGACCCGGGAGGCGAGGAGAGCGCCCAGGTTGCCGGCGGGATGGTTGCGGGCGAAGTCTTCGGTGTCGAAGCCGGTGGCGTCGATGAGCGCGACCGCGAGCGCATCGCCGAGGGCGCTCATCGCGAGGCTGCTGGCGGTGGGGAGCTCCACGTCAGCCGCCTCCGGCCCGATCCGGACCTGCAGAGTCCAGTCCGCCATCCTCGAAAGCGCCGAGGGGACCCGGCACACCATGGCGGCAATGCGTACGCCCCGCTCTCTCGCTGCCCGCGCGAGCGCCACCGGTTCGTCCGTGGCGCCGCTCTTGCTGATCGCCAACAGCACGTCGCCGGGGCGCACCATGCCCATCTCTCCGTGCAGGGCGTCGCTCGGGTGGAGCGAAACCGCCCGCAGGCCGATGCTCGCGAGCGTGCCCGCGAGGCGGCGGGCCACCAGTCCCGACTTTCCCGTACCGGAAACCAGCAACGCGGGATCCGCGCTCGCGAGGTAATCGACGAGTCGCGCGAAGTCGGCGTCGAGGAGCTCCGCCTGCGCCGCCACCGCCCGCGCCTCGGCCGCGAGCGCGGCCCGCGCCACGTCGAGCGCGCGCTCCGCCTCGCCGCTCGCGCGCGCGGGAAGCGCGCTGCCCCCGGCCGGACTCATCGCCGTCCCGCCCTGCCGCGAGAGGTCGCGTCCCGCATGGCGCCCGAATCGTGCATCCTGGCGATTATGCGGGTGTTCGAAGCGCTTTCCACCTTCGGGGGGTGCAGGAGGGCCCGACAACCCCTGGCCGGCTCGCCATCGGGACACGCTCCGGAGCCCGCGGCCGGATGCCGCGGGCGCTCGTCGTCAGGCAGGAACGGCTCAGGCCTCCAGCCAGATGAACTCCGGCCACTCGCAGCCGCCGAGCATGGCGAGCGGAACGCGGGGCATGCCCTTCACGCTGTCGGAAATGGCATCGATGTAGTTCAGGTGCACGGGTAGCGCGGTGCCTGCCTCGGCCCGGATCAGGCCCTGCATCTCGCAGAACATGTCCTCCCGCCGGCCGGGATCGGTCTCCGCGCGCACCTGTTCGAGCAGGACCCCCATGCGCTCGTTCTTCCACTGCGACTCGTTCCAGGGCGCGTGCGGCGCGTAGGCGAGCTCCATCATGACGTACGCCGTGGGACGCATGTTCCAGTTGGAGAGGTGCATCGGCGTGTTCATCCAGATGTTCCCCCAGTAGCCGTCGTGGGGCACTTTCTTCACGTCGACGCTGAGACCGGCCTTCCTCGCTTCCGACTGGAAGAGGAGGGCGAACTCCATGCCGTTCGGGATGCCCTCGCTCGCCATCAGCTCGACCTCCGAGATCCCGGACTTGTTCACGTGGAACTTCGCCCGATCGATGTCGAGCTCGGTCTGTTCCAGAGACTCGCAGTGGTCGGCGTAGGCCTCACCGATGGGGTGGTCGTTGCCGTAGGCGCCGTGCCCCTTGAACACCGAGCGCACCAGGCGCTTGCGGTTCTGGAGCAGCTTCACCGCCTGCACGAGGTCCGGATTGTTGCCGGGATGGCGGTCCAGCATCATCACGATGTCGACGTACTGGCCGGACTTCGTCGAGAAGATGCTCACCCCTTCCGCATCGTCGATCTGCTTGAATGCCTTGGTGTCGATGGTCGAGGCGAGCTCGACCTCACCGGAGGCTACCGCGTTGACGCGGGCCACCGGGTCGGTGATGGCGAAGAGCTCGAGCTCGTCGAGCCAGGGGCCTTCGCGCCAGTAGTTCGGGTTGCGCTTCCCGATCGAGCGCACCCCGGGGCTGAACTCCTCGCAGGTGTAGGGGCCGGTGCCGATGACCTTGTTGAAGTAGCCCGGGATATCGTCGCAGCCGTCCTGCACGATCTTGAAGTGGAATGTGGCGAGCGTCGGCAGCAGGTCCGAGTTGGGTGAGCTCAGGCTCGCCTTGACGGTGTGCTGGTCGATCTTCTTCCACTCGCTCACCATCGCGACCAGGGTCTTCGCCTTGGAGATCGACTCGTCGCCCATGTGGCGGTTCATGGTGTAGACGACGTCGTCGGCCGTGAAGTCCTTGCCGTCGTGCCAAGTGACGCCCTTGCGCAGGTGGAACACGAACTCCGTGGCGTTGGAGTTGACCTCCCAGCTCTCCGCCAGCTCCGGCCGCACGCTCAGGTCGTCGTTGAACTGGACCAGGTTGTTCAGGTGGGTGCGGCCCCTCGTGTAGGCGATGCCGTCGGTGAAAAGCTGCGGGTCGAGGGTGTCGGTCGGCCCGTGGCCTGAAGACGCGAATCGCACCCGCCCGCCCCGCTTCGGGGTCTCGGCCCGCACGTCGCGCGAGCCGGTCACGATCGCGGTCGCGGTGCCGAGCGCGAGGCCCGTTGCCATGAGCCCCTGCAGGAACTGGCGGCGGCTCAAGCCCCCGCTCTCGTACTGCGCCTTCATGCGCCTCACTTCGGAGGCCTGGTAGCCCTCTTTGTGGTCGAAGCCGTTCATTGTCTTCCTCCAGGTTTCAAGTATTGTCCGACAGTCCGGATGAGCTTCCCGCCGGCCCGATCCGGCGCGCGGCACGAACCTGCTGCGCACGAATCAGCCTGCGCTCCGCCTCCATGAGCCTTGATGGGCACCGGCCGATTGTCTCGCCGGGCGCTCCGGCAATGCAAACCGCGCCCTGCCCGGAGCGCGGGCAGGCCCGCCGCCGGACGCGCCCGGGCTCCGCGAAGTGCTCAGTTGTGCGAGAACCTGACCAGCTCCTCGATCTCCCGATGGCACTCGATGAAGTGCCGCTCCGCGATGCGGCGCTCGGGCGCGGTGTGCTCGTTGCAGGTGCCGGGGACCGCGAGCGGGCAGCGGTCATAGTAGGGGCAGCCGACCTCGGTGATCTGCACCACGCGGTCGATGCCCGCCTGCGCGGTGCTGGTCGCGAGCATCTCCTCCATCCACCCCACGCGGAGCTCCGGCACCGAGGAGATCAGCAGGCGCGTGTAGGGATGGAAAGGCGGCGATAGCACCTCGTCCACCGGCCCCTTCTCGACCACCCGGCCCGCGTAGAGCACCACGATCTCGTCCGCGAAGGAAGCAACGGTGGAGAGATCGTGGCTGATGAACACGAAGGAAACCCCGGTGCGATCCTTGAGGCTGCGCAGCAACTGAATGACGTTCGCCCCGACGATGGTGTCGAGCGCGGAGGTCACCTCGTCGCAGAGCAGCACCTCGGGGTCGGCGGCGAGCGCGCGCGCGAGGTTCACCCTCTGCTTCTGGCCGCCCGAGAGCTCCTCGGGGTAGCGGCCCGCGAACTCGTAGGGGAGCTCGACCATGTCCAGCAGATCGAGGACGCGCTTGCGCTTCGCCTCGCCCTTGAGTCCGAGGTAGAACTCGATGGGGCGGCCGATGATCTCGTCGATTCGCTGCTTGGGGTTGAGGGCGGTGTCCGCCATCTGGAACACGAACTGCACCTTGCGCAGCTCGTCTCGCTCGCGCTCGGGCACGGAGGCGGCGAGCCGGCTCCCGTCGAGAAGCACGTCGCCCGCGAAGGCCGGAGTCAGCCCCGCCATCACCCGCGCGAGCGTCGACTTGCCGCAGCCCGATTCGCCGATCACCCCCACCACCTGGCCGCGCTCGATGCTGACGTCGATGTCGAAGAGCACCTTCATCGCCACGCTGCCGTCGAGCTTGCGGCCGTAGCCGGCGTTCACCTTGCGGGTCTCCAGAGCGGGGGAGTCACGCAGGTGCTCCTCGCTCGCGGCATCACCCTGCCCGGCCGCGGGCGGCGGACGCACCGCGGCCATCAGGCGGCGGGTGTAGTCGTGGGTGGGACGGCTGATCACGTCGTCCGCGGTCCCCATCTCCTGGACCTCGCCCGCGTAGAGCACCACGATGTGGTCGGCGATCTGGGCCACCACCGAGAGGTCGTGGGTGACGTAGATGGCGGCCGACCCCTCCTCCTTGATCACTCGCTTGAAGGCCTTGAGCACCTCGATCTGGGTGGTGACGTCGAGCGCGGTGGTCGGTTCGTCGAGCACGAGGAGGTCCGGCTTGCCGCAGAGCGCCATCGCCGCCATCAGGCGCTGGAGCTGGCCGCCCGACACCTGGTGGGGATAGCGACGGCCCAGGCGATCGGGGTCCGGCAGCTCCAGGGTGCGGTAGAGCTCCTCGGCGCGCCGGTTGGCCTCCTCCTGGTTGAGGATGCCGTGCAGCACCGCGGACTCCGTCACCTGCTCCCCGATGGTGAGCGCGGGGTTGAAGGTGGCGGCGGCGCTCTGGGCGAGGTAGGCGACCTTCCGGCCTCGCATGTCGCGGCGCTCCAGCGAAGGCATGGTGATCACGTCTCGCCCGTCCAGGCGCACCTCGCCCCCCGCGAACTCCAGTCCCGGCTTGGTGTAGCCGAGGGAGGAGAGCGCGATCGTGGTCTTGCCGGAGCCCGACTCCCCGATGAGGGCCATCACCTCGCCGCGTTGCACCTCGAAGCTGACGCCCTTGACGATGGGCAGGACCTCGCCCTGCTCGCTGCGGGCCTCGATATGCAGGTCGTCGACCTCGAGCAGCGCCATCACAGCATCCTCTTGGCGAGGCGGCCGCCCGCGTGCGCCGACACGTCGTCGACGATGAGATTGATGGAGATGGTGAGGGTCGCGATCGCGATGGCCGGCGCGATGGGCGAGAGCGATCCGTAGACCAGCCCCTGCAGGTTCTCCTTCACCATCGAGCCCCAGTCCGAGTCGGGCGGCTGCACCCCCAGACCGAGGAAGCTCAGGCTGGAGATGAACAGGATGATGAACACCAGGCGCAGCCCGAAGTCGGTGGCGAGCGGCATCGCGATGTTCGGCAGGATCTCGCGGCGGATGATCCACCACAGCCCCTCGCCGCGGGCCCGCGCGGACTCCACGAAGTCGCTCACCATCACGTCGAGGGCGAGCGCGCGGGAGATGCGGAATACGGTGGTGGCGTAGATACAGCCCGCGGTCACGATGAGGATGGGGATGGTGCTTCCGACCGCCGCGATGATCACCAGCCCCATCATGATGTGGGGAATGGAGATGAAGGCGTCGTTGACCCGGCTCAGGCCCATGTCGAGCTTCGAGCCCCCCACCGCGGCGGCGATCCCGAAAATGACCCCGATGATGTAGGCGAGCACCGTTGCGGCGAAGGACACGCCGATGGTCGTGCGCGCCCCGTAGATGATGCGCGAGAGCACGTCGCGGCCGAGGTAGTCGGTGCCCAGCACGTGGAAGCTGCACATGCCCTCCTCCCACTCCGAGCAGTACTCGCCGGAGGGCGTGAAGCTGTCGTCGGCGATGAGGTCCGCCTCGTGGTAGGGCGAGATCCAGGGTCCGATCACCACGATCACCAGCCAGAAACAGACAATGCTGATCGCGACCTTGCCCACGGGAGTGAACTTGAGCTTGCGCTTGGGTGGCGCGTCGGGCAGCTCCTCGAATTGCGTACCGACGACGGTACCCGGAGCGGCGACTTTGGCTACTGATTCGGTCATGGTTCCGCTCCCCTACTTGGGATGCCGCAGGCGCGGGTTGGATACGATCGATGCAATGTCCGAGATGAGGATGAGCACCACGTAGGTCGCGCAGAAGATCATCCCGCAGGCCTGCACCAGGGGCATGTCGCGCACCTGCACCCCGTCCACCATGAGCTTGGCGAGGCCGGGGAAGGCGAAGATGACCTCCACTATCACCACCCCGCTCACCAGGTAGGCGAGGTTGAGCGCGATGATGTTCACGATGGGGCCGATCGCGTTGAAGAGGGCGTGGCGCAGGATGATGCGCCGCCGGGGGACCCCCTTGAGGATCGCCATCTCGATGTAGGGCGAGCTCATCACGTTCAGCACCGCGGCCCGGGTCATGCGCGACATCTGCGCGAGCAGCACGAAGCACAGGGTGAGAATCGGCAGGGACAGCGAGCGCAGCATGTCCCACACCGACTCGAAATCGGTCATCGTGGCGATCGAGGGCAGCCACTGGAGCTGAACCGCCAGGATCAGCACCAGCATGGTGGCGATGAAGAACTCCGGCACCGCCACCAGGCACAGCGTCGTGAAGGTGACGGTGCGATCGTACAGACTGGTCGGGAACATCGCGGCGAGCAGGCCGAGGGTGACCGAGAGGGGCACCGAGATCGCGGCCACGATGGAAGAGAGCAGGAGGGTGTTCTGGAGCCGCGCGCCGATCAGCACCTCGATGGTGGCGCCGCCGCCGCCGGTGCCGGAGTGGCCGGCGAGCGAGAGGCCGAGGTCGAAGGTCGCCATGTCCCCCAGCCACTCCAGGTAGCGCAGGGCCGCCGGCTTGTCGAGCCCGAGCTTTCCGCGCAATGCCGCGAGCGACTCCGGGGTCGCCTCCTGCCCGAGCATGATCTCCGCCACGTCGCCCGGCAGGATCTCGGTTCCCGCAAACATCAGGAGCGAGACGACCCACAGCGTTACCACGCCGATGCCGAGCCGGCGCATGATCATGCGAAACATCATGGGCATCCCTCCTTGCCCCGGGGTGTTCTTTTGATCCGGAAGGTCGTCAGGCATCGAGTCCGCGCCGGAATCTGTTCCGCCGCGGCCGCAAGACCGTCCGGGCCGTGATCGGGGGCTGAACGAGCGATGTTAGCATCCGACGCGTGAGCCGTGGGCTCCGGCCATGCCGAAGGAGTCCGGAGGCCCGCCCGACCGTCAGGCAGGGGGCGCACCGGGAGGGCCGGGATCGGCGCCCCGCCGCGGGAGCTCGCCGAGGCGGGCGCGGCCGGGCCGGCGCGCCGCCCGGCGTCGTCGCCGATGGTAAGGAACGCGGCGCCGCGTACGGAGGCAGCGCCGATCAGCGCTTTGGCGTTCCGTACAGGTAGCGGGTGTTCACCTCGGTCTCGTTGCCGTCGGGATCGATCATGAAGAGGGCGCGCCCTTCGCCGCGCTCCCCGTAGGGACCGCGCGTGAACCAGGTGCCGCCCTCGAGCCGGCCGAGGACTTCGTCGAAGGTCTCCTCGGTGACCGTGAACGCGTAGTGCAGGGGCCCGCCGCCGCGATGGCGGCCGGTGTGGTTGCGGATCTGAAGCACCACGTGGCCGCGCTCGGTCTGGAGGTAGGTCCGCTCCGCGTCCTGCTTGTCGACGGGGATGCCGAGCACCCCGTGGTAGAAGTCGAGCGCCTTCTGCATGTCCTCGACCTGCAGGAAGATCTCTTCGATTCCGATGAAACTCATGGCTTGAACCTCGGTTGGTGTTCTCGCTCGCCGCGGCTGGGCGCGGGCGCATTCTCTCAGAGTGAAGGAGCGACGCGCTGCGTCACGGCGCCGGCGAGAGCCAGGGCTCGAGACGGTGGGCGTATCCGAAGAGCGCCGGCGTGCCGCCGCTGTGCACGAAGAGCACGCGGCTTCCGGCCTCGATACGGCCCGAGCGCACCTGGGCGACGAGGCCCGCCATCACCTTGCCGGTGTACACCGGGTCGAGGAGGAGCCCCTCGAGCCGTGCCGCCATCGACATCGCCTCGCCCACGGCCTCGTTTACCTTGCCGTAGCCCGGGGCGTGCACGGCATCGCACACGTCGACGTCGTGGTCGCGGATGAGCCCGGCGCGTCCGATCATCGCCGCCAGCTCCGTCGCGCGCCTCTCTACCCGGGCACGCTGCCGGGAGGCCACGCGCCGCACGCAGATGCCGTGGACCGGAACCGTCTCGCCGCTCGAGCGCATGCCGACCAGGATGCCGGCATGGGTGAGCGCGCTGCCGGAAGCGCAGACGAGGGCGTCGAGAGCGATTCCGCGCGAGCGCGCCTGCTCCATCACCTCCCCGGCGGCAAGCACGTAGCCGAGCCCTCCGATCGGAGCGTGGTCGATTCCTAGGTGGACCACGTAGGGGCGGCGCCCTTCGCGCTCCAGGGACCGGGCGAGGCGCTCGAGCGCGGCGTCCGCGGCCGCTTCGTCCTCGCCGACCGGAAACGAATGCAGCCGCGCGCCGAGCAGCCGATCGAGCAGCACGTTGCCGGAGAGGCGATAGAGCGCGTCCCCGTCGTCCACGCGCTCCTCGAGCTGAATGTGAATGTCCATTCCGAGCGCGCGCGCGCCGGCGGCCGCGACGCGGACGAAGTTCGACTGCACCGCGCCGGTGATCAACACGGTGTCGGCGCCCTGCGCCTGCGCCTCCCCGAGGTAGAACTCGAGCTGCCGCACCTTGTTCCCTCCGAAGGCGAGGCCGGTGCAGTCGTCGCGCTTGATCCAGAGATCCACCCCCAGGGCCGCGCCGAGCTGCGGTGCGGGCTCGAGGGGAGTCGGCAGATGGCCGAGCCGGACCCTCGGAAACGCATCGACTCCGGCCAGCGCGGACGGCCTGGGCATGAATCTCCCGGTGCGGCAGCCTGACAAGGACGCGCGATGATACCGAAAGGCAGACCGCGGACATCGTCAGCGCCGGCAACAAATCTTTACCTGGCGGACAACGCCGGGAAACGCCCGGCTGCGAGCATGCGTCTCGCGGGTGTCGCTGGAGCGCGGCCTTTCGATCCAGTCGCTTCGCTCCCCGTTCCCGCCCCGGCGCCGGAGCGGGTGAGCTCCGGCCGCAAACGCCCACGAGACACGAAGGAGTGAATTGCCCATGAACGAGACACAGTCGGAGAACGGAAAGGCGACGCCCCGTCGCGGAGGCAGGAAGGTGCGCCTGGCCATCGCGGCGGTAGCGCTGGTGGGACTCGGCACCGCCATCGGGGTGGTGGCGACCGAGGTGCCCACCCGCGCCGCGTGGCACGGCTTCAAGGAGTGGCGGCACCACGGCCACGCCGGAAGCGAAGCGACGGTGCGGGCGCGCGCGAAGTGGATCTCCGCGTGGGTCCTCGACGAAGTGGATGCCACCGACGCCCAGCGCGAGCAAATCGACGCGGTGGTCGACGACCTCGTGACGAAGGCGTGGCCCCTGCGGGAGCAGCACCGCGCGCATCACGACGCGCTCATCGCGGAGCTCGGCCGGCCCGAGGTCAGCCGGGAGGCCCTCGAAGCGCTGCGCACGCAGGAGCTCGCGCTCGTGGAGAGCATCTCCGGAGACCTGGTCGAAGCCGTCGTTGCGGTGTCCGGCATCCTCGATGCCGAGCAGCGCCTCGCCCTGGTGGAGCGCCTGGACCGGCACCGCGATCACCATCGCTGAGCGGACAGAACCGGGCGGACGCTCCGGCGCTCGCCCGGGCGTCCTCGGTCAGGGCCCGGTGCGCTCGCGGTCCACGTCATCGCCGAAGCCGGACGAGAGCAGCGGGCAGTCGATGGTGCCGGGCCTTCCGACCGGATGGCGGCCGTCGCCGCCTGAGATAGCATGCCGGCGAGTACGGGCGCGGGATCCATCCTCATGGTCGAGCGCATTCTCCTCATAGAAGACGACGAACGCCTCTCCGCCATGCTGACGGAGTACCTTTCGACCATGGGCTTCGAGGCGCGGGCGGCGCCGGACGCCGCTTCCGGCCTCGAAACGCTCGCCCGGGGCTCGTACGACGCCCTGGTGCTCGATGTGATGCTCCCCGATCGGGACGGCTTCGAGGTGTGCCGCGAGGTCCGCGCCAGGTCCGACCTTCCCATCCTGATGCTGACCGCGCGCGGCGACGAGACCGACCGCATCGTGGGCCTCGAGCTCGGGGCCGACGACTACCTGCCGAAGCCCTTCAATCCGCGCGAGCTGGTCGCGCGGCTGCGCGCCATCCTGCGCCGGCGACGCCATGCCGCCCCCGCCCCTGCCAGGCGACTGCGCATCGGAGACCTGGAGATCGATCGGGATACCCGGATCGTCACCGTCGCGGGCCGGGAACGCGCCATGACCGGCAACCAGTTCGACCTGCTCTGGGCGCTGGCAAGGAATGCCGGGAGGGTGATGTCGCGCGATGCACTGATGGACGCGGTGCGCGGCGAGGCGCTGGAGGCCTTCGACCGCAGCATCGATGTGCACATATCGCGCATTCGCGCCGCGATTGAAGACACTCCGAAGAAACCCCGGCGGATCATCACCGTGCGCGGCGCCGGCTACATGCTGGCGAGGATAGTGGATTGAGAAGGGCGCGGCTCTATCTCCGTATCTATCTCTCCTTCATCGGCATACTCGCGGTGTTCGCGGTGCTGGTGTCGATCGGCGCGCACCTGCACGGTCGCAGCCATGAGCATCCGCGCTACTTCCAGGGCGCGGGAATCCTGGCGGCCAGGGTGCTTCCCCCGCCCGGCACGGACAAGGCGGAGCTCACGCGCGCGCTCGAGGAGCTCGCTTCGCATTTCCAGGCGGAGCTCGCCCTCTTCGACGCCGATCGGACACCGCTCGCCGCGACCGCCCCCGGCCTTCCGGTCCCGCCCGTGGTGATGGAGCGCGGGCGCTTCCTGCACCGCTCCGGGCACCGCAGCGCGCTGGTGCTCGCGCTGCCCGACGGGCGCTGGCTCGTGGCGCGGCACGCCCGCCACGGGCGCTCCGGGTGGCGTCTGAGCTGGCTCCCTCTCGTGGCGCTGCTGGCGGTGTGCCTGGGCGTTGGCGCCTACCCGCTCGCACGGCGGATCACGCGGCGTCTCGAGCGCCTCAAGGACCGGGTCGAGGCGCTGGGCGGCGGGAACCTGAGCGCCCGAGTAAAGGTCGAGGGCCGTGACGAGGTCGCGGATCTCGCGGAGAGCTTCAACCGGGCCGCGGAGCGGATCGAGCGCCTCGTGGAAGGGGAGCGGACCATGCTCGCGAGCGCGTCCCACGAGCTGCGCACCCCGCTCGCCCGGATCCGGATGGCGACGGAGCTCCTCGCGGGCGGGGAGCGTCCGGAGCTGAGCGCCCAGATCGCGGCCGACATCGCGGAGCTGGACGACCTCATCGAGGAGCTGCTGCTCGCAAGCCGGCTGCAGACGAGCGAACGGATCGCGGATGCGGAGCCGGTCGAGCTGCTCGCGCTCGTGGCCGAGGAAGGGGCGCGCACGGGCGCGGCGGTGGAGGGCGAGACGGTGCGCCTGAACGGCAATCGCCGCCTTCTGCGCCACCTCGTGCGCAACCTCTTCGACAACGCGCGCCGCCATGGAGGGGAAGAGGGAGTGGAGGCGCTCGTAGAGGCGCTCGATCCACGTGAGCACTCGGGAGCGGCGGCGCGCATCAGTGTCAGCGACCGGGGGCCGGGAGTTCCGGACGAGGAGCGGGAGAACATATTCGCGCCCTTCTACCGCCCCGCCGGCATGCGCGAGAAGGGGGAAGGCGTCGGCCTCGGCCTCTACCTGGTGCGCCAGATTGCGCGGCGACACCGGGGCGAGGTGAGCTGCCTGAACGCGGAATGCGGCGGCGCCCGCTTCGTGGTGACCCTCGCCTCGGTCGAGTCGGCGGACGCGGAAGACGTCGACTGAGGAGGGCCGCCGCCACCTCGAGCCCGCCCGCGAATCCGGGGAGGAGCGGGTACCGGGCGCGCCGGTTCAGGGTCGGGGCGAGCCCCGATTGCACGTAGTAGCGATCCGTCCGAGAGTGGGAAGCCCCGCCCGACGAAGACCCCGGAGTTGCCGTCCTGACCTTCAGCCCCACAGGATCATCGGCGTCGATTCCGCGATAGCGATGAAGTCCCGGTCGGTCGACAGCATGACGAGCTCATGCGTGATGCAGAGCGAGGCGAGCAGGGCATCGATGGTTCCGATCTGGACGCCGCGGCGACGGCAGGCGTTGCGCAGATTCGCCGCTTCAATGTGGTCGGCGCGCGTCGGGGTGACAAAGGGAAGTGCGGAGAAGCGCTCGATGATGCTCTGCGACGCCTTGGGGCCACGAAAGCCATGCAACAACTCCTGAAGGACCAGCCCCGTCGAGAACACGGACTCTCCTCGCGTGAGAGCATCTCCAAGACGCGTGACGGCGGGATGGGCAGGGGCCGCATCGCGCCTCAGTGCAAGAGACCACACGCTGGTGTCGACGAACAATTTCACCGCCGGCTCCGCTCTCGCTTGTAATCGAAGTCGGCGTTCCACTCGAGCTGCCCGAACAGCTCCCGGAGCCTCGTCTGCTCCCGACGCGCGATGAACTCTCGCAGCGCCATGTTGACCGCCGCCTTCTTGGTCTTTTCACCACTGAGCTCGAGCGCCCTTGTCAGCAGGCCGGGATCGATTGCGAGGTTTGTAGCCATTGTGTAAATTCCACACACATTCAGTCACACATAGCCGAATATAGCATCACGTCGCCGGCGGACAAACCAGGAACCCGCGCAGATCGGTAGGCTGCACATTCATGTACAAAGGGTTGGAGAGTGAGGTCCATCCGCGACCCCGACCCGGAGACTCTCGAAAGCTCGCCCATTCTCAAGTCGGAGGGTTGTCGCTTTCTCGTACGGCGGGATTCGATGTGCACAGCGAAAAACTCAGTCGACTCCTCGACTGGAGGTGCGAGAAGGAAGCCCTGATGAAGCTCCCCGACTGCATTTCCGGCTGGTCTTCAATCCGCCGGTAGACTGGCCAGCCACTGACGAGGAAGAAACAAGGCGCGTGGCCGTGAGTGCTGTTCCTTCTTGACTACGAACAGGAGATTCGTCATGAGTGCGCATCGCGCCCTGGCCACGAGCTTCCTCTCCGCCTTGCTGATCCTGGTCCCGGTCGCGTCCTCGGCCGAAGCGACGAAGATCACCTTTCTTCACGTCAACGACGTCAACGAGATCGAGCCCCGGCGCGGAGCGGGCGGATTCGCCCCGCTCATGACCCTGCTGGAGCGCGAGCGCGCGGCCTCCGTCCACACCATCACCACCTTCGGCGGAGACCTCTTCTCACCTTCCCTCCTGTCGGGCTTCACGAAGGGCGCGCACATGGTGGAGATGATGGACGCGATCGGGACCGACATCGCGGTGGTCGGCAACCACGAGTACGACTTCGGGCCCGAGGCGGCCGCCCGGAACTTCGCCGCGTCCGCGTTCCCCTGGCTGGGCACGAACGTCCTCGCTCCCGATGGAAGTCCCGCCGCGGGGCTGGTGGCGACCCACCTCATCGAAAGCGGTGGCTTCAAGGTCGGGTTCTTCGGCCTGGTGACGCCGGAGACGGCGGTCCTCTCCTCTCCGGGCAGGGAGATCGAGTTCGCCCCCGTCATCGATTCGGCCCGGCGGGCGGTCGACGACCTGAATTCGCAGGGGGCCGAGCTCATCGTCGCGCTGACCCACCAGTTCCTCTCCGAGGACCGGGAGCTGGCCGCGGAGGTCGAGGGCATCCACCTCATCCTGGGCGGCCACGATCACGTCCCGGTGGCCACCGACGTCGAGGGAACCGCGATCCTCAAATCGAGCCACAACGCCCACTACCTCGCCATCGCCGAGCTCCGTGTCGAGCGCATCGAGCGCGACGAAGAGACTTCGCTCTCGGTGAGGCCGGAGTGGCGCCTCGTCAGCAGCGCCGGGATCGCGCCGCAGGCGGAGATTCAGGCCCTCGTGGACGCGCACACAGCCACGCTCGACGAGGAGCTCGACGTGGTAATCGGACGGACCACGGTCGATCTCGACACTCGCCGGCTCAGCGTGAGAAGCCGTGAAGCGGGATTCGGCAACCTGGTCGCCGAGGCCCTGCGCCGCCGCACCGGCGCGGACGTGGGCCTCACCAACGGGGGCGGCATCCGCGGCGATCGCACCTACGCCGCCGGCAGCGAGCTCACCCGCCGGGACATCTTCGAGGAGCTTCCCTTCGGCAACATGACGGTGCTGCTGGAGCTCAGCGGAGCCGACCTCCGGGCGGCGCTCGAGAACGGCGTCTCGCAGGTCGAGAACATGGCGGGCCGATTCCCGCAGGTCGCCGGCCTGCGCCTGGTCTACGATCCGCAGGCGCCCCCGGGCGGCCGGGTGGTGGAGGTCGAAGTCGGAGGCGAGGCGCTCGACCCGGCCCGGACCTACCGGGTCGCGACCAACGACTACATGGCGCAGGGCGGCGACGGCTATGCGGCGCTCGCAACGGGCAGAGAGATTATCGACGCCTCCGGCGGCACCCTGATGGCGACGATGGTGATGGAGCACATCGCCGCCGAGGGCACGGTGGCGCCGCGAAGGGACGGACGCATCCGGACGCGCTGAGGTACGACGGGCCCCTTTGCCGCGACCTCACCCGAGCTCCCCGAAGGTGGCCGGCGTGATCTCGATGAGGGTCGGCCGGGAACGCTGCGCGGCCGCCCGCAGAAGCTCGGGGAGGGCGTCCAGGGTTTCCGCGCGCGCCGCCGCCCAGCCCACGCTCGCCGACAGCGCGAGGAAGTCCGGCGAGTAGAGATCGACCCCCACCGGCTCCACCTGCGCCTCCACCATGCAGTGGCGGATCTCCTCGAAGGACTGGTTGTTCCACAGCAGGCAGATGACGGGGGCGCCCGCCCCCACCGCGGAGGCCATCTCCCCCAGGCAGTACATCAGGCCCCCGTCGCCGGTGATGGCCACGACTGGCGCTTCGGGACGGGCGAGCTTCGCCCCGATCGCGGCGGGCAGCGCGTAGCCGAGGGTTCCGTACCCGGTGGAGGAGCAGAACCAGGCCCGGGGGTGGTTGGCGTTGAAGTGGGTCTGCCCGAAGTACACCGGCTCGGTGGAGTCTCCGACCACGATCGCGTCGGGCAGCGCGCTTCGCAGGGCCTCGAGCACCCGGTGGTGCCGCTGGAAGCGCGCTTCCAGGCTGCCCTTGGGGTCGGTGCGAAGCGCCCGCGCCACTCGCGCCGCCCCGTCCCGGGGCGAATGGCCCGCGAGGCGCTCGAGCAGGGCGGCGACGGCGCTGCGCGCGTCGGCGGTGATCGCGAGCGAGGGGCGGGCGTTGCGGGTGGTCTGCTCGGGGTCGATGTCGATGCGGATGAGGGAAGGCGCACCGTTCGCGAATCCCGCAGGCTCGTCGTACCCGTAGTCGGTCTCTCCAAGCTCGGTGCCGATCGCGAGGAGCAGGTCGGACTCGTCCACGCAGGCGGCGATCTCCCGGCTCGCCATGTAGCTGCCGAGCAGCAGGGGATGGTCGGGGGGCAGCAGCCCCTTCGCATTGGAAGTGAGCGTGGTGGGCGACCCCAGCACCTCGGCGAGGCGGCGGGCTTCGTCGCCCGCACCGAGCGCGCCGCCGCCGAGCAGCAGTGCCGGGCGTTGCGCTTCCCGGAGTCGTTGCGCGGCCTCCGCGATCGCGGCGGGGTCCGGCGCGGGCGGCGAGGGGGAAGCGGCCGGCGCCGCCTCGATGCCGTCGGCGGGAAGATCGAGCACGTCGATGGGGATCTCGATGTGGACCGGGCGCGGGCGGGCGGAACGCAGGGCGGCAAAGGCCCGCTCGACCACCGCGGGCAGGTCGTCGGGACGCAGCAGGGTGTGGCTGAACGCCGCCACGTTGCGGATGACGGCGCGCTGATCTGAGAGCTCGTGCAGGCGCCCCTGCCCCATTCCCAGCTCGTGGCGCTGGTTGACTCCGGACACCACGACCATCGGCACCGAGTCCCCGTAGGCCTGCCCCATCGCGGTCGCGATGTTGGTCATCCCGGGGCCGGTGATGATGAAGCAGGCGGCGGGACGCCCCGACGCACGGGCGAACCCGTCGGCCATGAACCCCGCACCCTGCTCGTGGCGCGGCGTGACATGACGAATTCCCGAACCCGCGAGCCCGCGGTACAGCTCGATGGTGTGCACACCCGGAATGCCGAACACGTGGTCGATTCCGTTCGCTTCCAGGAGCTCGGTGAGAGCGGCGCCGCAGGTCGTCATGGTCGAGGGGCTCCGTCGGAGGGACGAGAACAAGCTTCGCCCGCGCGCGCCACCGACGGCAAGCGGCGCGTTATCAGCGCTTCACGCGCGCCACCGCGTCATCCCATCCCGAGAGGAGGCGCTCGCGTTCCTCCGCCGGCATGGATGGCTCGAAGCGCCGGTCGAGGCGCCACCGTCCCGCCACTTCGCGCGGCGACGAGATGAGACCCGCCCCCAGCGCCGCGAGACGGGCCGCACCGAGGGCGGTCGTCTCGGTCACGGTCGGGCGTTCCACCGGCATGTCCAGCACGTCGGCGAGGAACTGCATCAGCCAGTCGTTCGCGCTCATCCCGCCGTCGACGCGAAGGGAGTCCGGAGAGGCGCCGGCATCCGCCGCCATCGCCACCATGAGGTCTCTCGTCTGGTAGGCCACGGACTCGAGCGCGGCGCGGGCGAGGTGCGCAAAGCCCGAATCCCGGGTGAGGCCGAAGAGCGCGCCGCGGGCATCGGGGTCCCAGTGGGGCGCACCGAGTCCGGCGAAGGCCGGCACGAGGTACACGCCCGCGTTGTCCCGCAGCGAGGCCGCCAGTCCTTCCGTCTCCGGCGCGTGCGCGATGACGCGCAAGGCATCGCGCAGCCACTGGACCGCGGCTCCGGCGATGAAGATGGAGCCCTCGAGGGCATAGGCGACCTCTCCGCCGTGCCGGTACGCGACGGTGCCGAGCAGGCCGTTGCGGGATCGCACCACGGAATCGCCGGTGTTCATGAGCGCGAAGCAACCGGTGCCGTAGGTGCACTTGACCATCCCGGGCTCGACGCAGGCCTGCCCCAGGCCGGCCGCCTGCTGGTCGCCGGCAACGCCGGTGATGGGGAGCACGGCGCCGAGAACCCCGGGCCGGGTAACCCCGATCTCCCCCGCGCTGTCACGCACCTCCGGCAGCATCGAGCGCGGCACCCCCAGGACTTCGAGCAGGGTGTCGTCCCATTGCTGCTCGTGGATGTCGAAGAGCAGGGTGCGCGAGGCGTTGGTGGCGTCCGTTGCGTGCACCGCGCCGCCGGTGAGGCGCCAGAGCAGGAAGGTGTCGACGGTGCCGAAGGCGAGCCCGCCCCGTTCGGCGCGCGCGCGGGCGCCGGCCACGTTGTCGAGGATCCACGCCACCTTGGTGCCGGAAAAGTAGGGGTCCAGGCGAAGCCCCGTCCTCTCTTCGAAGAGCGCGCCCCGCCCCTCGGCCTCGAGCGCGGCGCAGTGCGAAGCGGTGCGCCGGTCCTGCCACACGATGGCGGGATGGATGGCGTCCCCGCTCTCCCGATCCCACACCAGGGTGGTCTCGCGCTGGTTCGTGATCCCGATCGCGGCCACCGGCCCCCCCGTGTCGAGCGCTTCGCGACACACCGACAGCGTGGTGCGCCAGATCTCTTCCGGGTCGTGCTCCACCCAGCCCGGCCGCGGGAAGTGCTGGGTGAACTCGCGCTGGGCGACGGCGCGGATCTCTCCGCGGGCATCGAAGACGATGGCCCGGCTGCTGGTGGTGCCCTGATCGATGGCGAGGACGCGCGGATCACTCATTGCGCCGCCCACCCCCGCCGGGCTGCCGCCCCTTTCAGCGCACCCTCGGGAAGAGCCTGCATTCCATGCTGCCGCCGTGGGTGAGGCCGGCGCGATGCGGCGGATCGAGGGTGTGAGGCTTGTTGTTGAACCGGATGTCGTCACCGATCCAGTGGGTGGCGAGGGCCCGGCGACGCTGGGCGCGCAGCGAGTTGCCCGGCGCCGAGTGGTGAGTGCGGTTGTGGAAGATCACGCAGTCTCCCGGCTCGAGCGGTGCGTACACGATCTCGTGGTCGCCGGGCTCCGCGTCCCAGTCCGGCACCGGCGGATCGTCGGGAGGATCGGGGTAGTCGACCCGGGGATCGAAGCTCATCAGCCGGTAGTTGCGCTTCCAGCGGTGGGAGCCGCGCAGGAAGCGCAGCGTGGTCTCCACCGGCGTCGGCTCCACGACCATCCACAGGTTGCACATCTGGCTGCCGCTGATCGGCCAGTACGCCTCGTCGTAGTGCCAGGGCGTCTTTGCGGAGGTTCCCGGCTCCTTCACCAGCATGAAGTCGAAGTAGAAGATGATGCTCTTCGAGCGCAGGATGTTCATCGCGAGGTCGGGGGCGGGCGACTCGCGATAGAAGCGCTCGAACTCCCCGATGCGCTGGTACATGAAGGTGTCGTAGAAGAAGTAGCCGGGCTCTCCCGGCTCGGCGATGGTGAACGCGAAGCCGGGCCGGTGCTCCCCGCCCTGTGCGATGTCCATGCCGCGCGATACCGCGTCCACCCATTCCGGCGGGAACGCCTCCCGCAGGCAGACCACGCCGTCGCGCTCGAAGGCGAGGATCGCGTCCTCGCCGGGCACTCCCGGCGTATCGGGACGAAATGACGGAAGCTCGGTCAGGGGATGGGCGGGAGCCGCCGACTTCTCCTGCGTTGCCACGGAACGCGCCATCGCGTATCCCTCGTTGCTGCCCTTTCGACGCCACGAATGTGCGCCCAAAGTCGACATGTCGTCAAATGACATTGATCGGACGCGATGCCGCTTCTCGCTCGGACGGGGCGTGCGGGGGCGCCCTGCAAAACTCCCACCGGAGCGCGCACGACGGACATGGCGCGCGTCGTGCTTTCCCTGCGCGACGCAAGCGGGAAAAATGCGCGCCGGGGCCAGGCGGGCCGATTCCCGTCCGGACGCCGGCAATTCGAGGAGAGCAGCGCTGTGAGAAGGATCCTGATCGTCGGCGGCGGCGTCATCGGCACGAGCGTGGCCTGGCACGTGGCGGAGCGCGGTCTCGGAGAGGTGACGCTGATCGAACGGGACCGTCTGGGCTCCGGCACCACCTGGCACTCGGCCGGAAACATCACCTGGAAGCCGGTGCCGGACAGCGACGTCCCGATCGAGTACATGCTCGAGCTGATTCCGCGCCTCGAGCGCGAGGCCGGGCAGTCGACCGGCTGGCTGCGCACCGGACGCCTCTTCATTGCGCGGAGTCCGGAGGCGATGGACACCTTCGAGGGGTACGCACGGGCGGCCGGGACGAGAGGGCACGGAGGCGTCCTCCTCGCGCCGGGCGAGGTCGGCCGGCATCATCCCCTCGCCGCCGAAGACGCCATCGTCGGCGCATGGCTGAACCCGCGCTCGGGGCGCCTCAATCCGGCCGACCTTGTCGCCGCCTGCGCGCGGGCGGCACGCCGCCGGGGGGTGCGGATCGAGGAGCAATGCACGGTACGGGGACTGGTCCGGCGCGGCGCCCGGGTGTGCGGCGTGGAGACCGACCGGGGCGCCTTCGAGGCCGACGACGTGGTGATTGCGGCCGGGCTGTGGAGTCGCGGACTCCTCGCGCAGGCCGGCCTGCGGGCCGCTCACGGCGCCTGCGAGCACTTCTACGCCATCGCGGCGCCGAGCCCCGCACTCCCCCGCGAGACGCCCTCCTTCATCTGCGCCGAGGATCTCATCTACGGGCGCGAAGAGGTCGGCGGCTTTCTCGTCGGCTTCTTCGACCGGAATGCCAAGTGCCTGGACGCAGCCGCGCTGCCGGAGCCCTTCACCTTCACGCTGCTCGACGAGGACTGGGACCAGGTCGCCGCCTACTACGAGCGGGCCTGCGAGATCTTCCCGGCGCTCGTCGACGCACCGATCCGCCGCCTCGTCAACGGGCCTGAGTCCTTCACCGTGGACGGTCACCCGCTGGTCGGTCCCGTCGAGGGAGTCGACGGCCTCTTCCTCGCCTGCGCGATGAACTCCGCGGGCGTCACCTTCTCCGGCATGGTGGGGCACAGCGTCGCGGACTGGCTGGCGGATGAGGAATTGAGATTCCGCGAGTTCGACTGCCGCCCGGAGCGTTTCGGCGCGCGCGAGTCCGATCCGGCCTGGGTCGACGCGCAGATGCCGCACGCTCCGAGCACCTTCTACCGGGTGCACAACGAGTCGGCACTTTGATTCGCGGCGGGGATGGATTCAAATGGACACGGGGCAACCGACAGGAGCCGAAGCATGAACCGCATCACCAGCGCCAAGGTGCACGCCACCGCCCGCCAGCACGGAGCGATGGAGTTCAGCACACCACCCTGCGACCTCGACGAAGTCCGCCGCTACCGGCTCGGGCGGATCCGCCAGGCCCTCGTGGCGCGCGACCTCGCCGGCATCGTCCTCTACGACCAGGTCAACACCCGATACGCGGTGGACGCGACCAACATGCAGATCTGGTGCATCCACAACGAGGTGCGCTACGTGTACGTGCCGGCGGAGGGTCCGGTGGCGCTCTTCGAGTGGGGCGGCAAGAACCTGCTCTGCTCCGAGATCCCCACCATCGACGAGATTCGTCCCGCCATCTCCTTCCTCTACTTCGGCGCCGGCCCCGAGCAGGCGGCAAAGGCCCGGGAGTGGGCGGAAGACATGGACTCCGTGATTCGTGAGCACAGCGGCGGCAACCGGCGCATCGCGATCGACCGCATCGCGCCGCAGGGCGTCGTCGAGATGCAGCGCCTGGGCTACGAGATCTTCGACGGCTTCGAGGTGATGGAGAACGCACGCGAGATAAAGTCCGCGGGCGAGGTAGCGCTCATGCGTCACTCCATCGCGGTATGCGAGCAGGCGATCGCCCAGATGCGCGAGGCGCTCCGGCCCGGCATCACCGAGAACGCGCTGTGGGCGGAGCTCCATCACGGCAACATCGCGGGAGGAGGCGAGTGGATCGAGACCCGTCTTCTCGCCTCCGGACCGCGCACCAACCCCTGGTTCCGCGAGTGCTCGATGCGGGTCATCGAGCGCGGGGACATGGTGAGCTTCGACACCGACCTCATCGGCCCCTACGGGTACTGCTGCGACATCTCGCGCTCATGGGTGTGCGACGCGCCGCCGAGCGACGAGCAGCGACGCATCTACGCCGACGCCTACGCCCACATCCAGCACAACAAGGCGCTTCTGAAGCCGGGACTCTCCTTCCGTGAGCTCACCGAGCAGCTTCGACCCCTCGGCGAGGAGTTCGTGGACGGGCGCTATGGAGTCGCGATGCACGGCGTCGGCCTCTGCGACGAGTATCCCGCCATCCGCTACCCGCAGGACTGGGAAGCGGAGGGCTACGACGGAGTGTTCAAGGAAGGGATGGTGATGTGCGTGGAGGCCCTCGCCGCTCCCGCGGGAGGGCGCGAGGCGGTCAAGCTGGAAGAGCAGGTGCTCATCACCGCGGACGGCTACGAGCAGCTCTCCTCGTATCCGATGGAGGAGAGCTGGCTCTAGACCACGGTGTATCAGCCCAGCGCGCGCTCGCGCCTCACCTCGTCGGCCGGGGCTTCGCCCGTTTCCCTCATTCCGCGGGCAACGCGGTGCCCGCTGTAGACGGCGGACGCGATGAGGCCGGGCGCTTCGCAGTCCCCGACGCGAAGAACGGACTTCAGGCGGCCCGCTTCCTCCCGGGCCAGAAGCTCGAAGTAGAGCCCGTCGTTCGTTGCGCGGAGGGTGAGCGGCAGGACCCAGTCCGCGGCGATCGTCGACTCGCGGCCCGAGAACACGCAGGTGCTGCGCGCGCGGCCCGCTTCCACGCCCTCGAGCACCCGGTTGGTAACGATCTCCACGTCGCTTTCGATCAGCGCAGCGCAGGCCGATTCCTGCTCCGACGTGAACGCGCTCCACTGCCCCGCCCGCCCGGCAGGCGTGAGGAGCACCACCTCGAGGCCCCGCCGGCGCAGCTCGAGCGCGAGCGCCGGCCCGAGGTAGTAATGGTCGTCGTCGTAGATCAGGACGCGTCCGGACGGTATCTCCCCGCCATCGAGCACATGGTCGACGGAGAGCACCCGGGCGCCTGAAGCGGCCTCGATCGGCGCGTCCCGGTGCCGGCCGACCGCGTCGGTAGTCCAGCGCGCACCGGTGGCGACGATGACGTGCTCGGCCTCGACCTCGAGGACATCCGCGGCGCTCATCGGGCTCTCCGGAAACACCTCGACGTTGTCGAGCCGGGCGAGCTGGGCCACTCGCCAGTCCCTCACTCGCCGCCACTCCGCGAGCCCCGGCAGGCGACTCTCCCGGCTGACTCGTCCTCCGAGCTCCCGCTTCGCCTCCGCGAGCATGACCTGCGCGCCACGCTCACCCAGCACCCGGGCCGCCTCCAGCCCCGCCGGGCCCCCGCCGATGACGAGCACCCGGCCGAGCCCGCGCTCGCGTTCGATGCGCTCGGGGTGCCAACCCCTGCGCCACTCCTCTCCCGTCGTCGGGTTCTGGGTGCACCGGATGGGGACGCCCAGAGAATCGTGCGCGTAGCAGATGTTGCACCCGATGCACTCGCGCACGTCCTCGACCCTTCCCTCCTCGATCTTCTTCGGGAGGAAGGGATCGGCGATCGAGGGGCGCGCGGCGCCAATCAGGTCCTGTGTGCCGTTCCTGATGACCCGCGCCATGGTGTCCGGGGACGTGAAGCGGCCGACCGCGACCACCGGCTTGCTCGTGAGCCCCCTGGCCCGGGCGACGTCTTCGACCAGCGCGCCCTCCCCGACGAAGCGGGAGCTGCCCATCTCGACGTCGTAGTCCCCGATCGTGAGGTCCCAGAGATCGGGCAGCTCGGCGAGGATTTCGAACGCCTCGAAGCTCTCCGGAATCGAGCGGTCCACCGTGAGGCGGGTGGCCACCGCGCACTTGCCGCGCGTCGCCTCGCGGGTGATGTCGATCAGCTCGCGCACGATGCGAACCCGGTTCTCGACGCTCCCTCCGTACTCGTCGCCGCGGTCGTTGACTTCCGGGTTGAGGAACTCGCTCAGGAGATAGCCGTGGGTCGCATAGACATAGACGATGTCGAAGCCGGCCTGCACCGCGCGGCGCGCCGCCCGCGCCTGCAAGTCGAGGATGTCCCTGATGTCGGCCTTCTCCAGCCGGCGGGTCTGAACTGGGGGAGCCATCAGTCCGTTCCTCGACGCGCGGCTCCTCACGCCCATCGCGGGCAGCCGCGAATCGAGGTTGGCCACCGCGCCTCCGTGCCACAGCTCGACCCCCGCAAGCGAGCCGTGCTCGTGCACCGCGTCGGTCATGAGCGCGTGCGCCGCAATGTCCTCGTCGTCCCAGAGCGAGGCGAAGGGAAGGCCGCCGTCGTCGGAAGTGGGGTGAACGGAGCAGTACTCCGTGCACACGACGCCCCAGCCTCCTTCCGCCTTCATCCCCCGAAAGGCGGCGAGAGTCCGGGGGCGATGCCAGCCCATGCCGCTGCAGTGCGGCACCTGGTAGAAGCGGTTCTTCGCGGTGACCGGGCCGAGGCGCACCGGCTCGAACAGGATGTCGTAACGGGGGTCTCTCATTTCTTGCCCGCCGGCGAATTGCCGGCAGCCTCACGGAACGCGGGACGGCGATGATAGCGCCGTTCCCCCGCTTCGCCGCGGACGAGCCGCGGGCGCCGACCTCCCGCTCAACCCCCTTCGCCGGCGCGCGGGCCGTCGGGCGCGGCCGGAACGCGACCCGACCACGCGCCCGAGCCCAGGTACTCGGCGAGGCGGTCGGCGAGGTCGCGGGCGTCGTCCTCCGCGCCGTGGATGAAGCTCGACTTCCGGCGGCGCATGAAGGTCAGTCCCATGCACACCATGCCGGGAGAATCGACGATCCCGCCGTCGTGACGGAGGCGGCCCTTGCGATCGAAGACCGGAACGTGGAGCCAGGAGTAGTCGGGCCGGTAGCCCGTCGCCCAGACGATGGCGCGCACCTCCCCGGCAAGCTCGAAGCCGAGGCTCGGATCCTCGGGAACCACGGTGTCGGGCAGGCGCTCGCCGGTCTCGAAGTCCCGATCGAGTCCCTCCCCGGTGGCCCACTCGTCGATGGTGCCGAGGAGACGCCGCATCTTGAGATCCGCGAGCCGGCACACGTTTCGCAGCGAGCCCGAGAACTGTGCCCGGCCGTCGTGGATGCCCGTCAGCCTTCCGACCAGCCGGACGCCGAGAGCGCTCAGGGCGTTCAGGTCCAGGGTCCTGCGTTCCGGGGTGCCGACGAGCTGCGGGGAGGGCACGTGTCGGGCGCGAACGATGTCGTCAACGCTGTCGTATCTCTCGTCGAGGATTCCCGATCGATCCATCCACCACAGGATGTCGCGGCCCCGGTAGACGCGCGGCATGCGCACGTGCTCGCCCACGGCGAGGGTGACGCGGCGCCCGGAGCGCTGGACCTCCTCCGCGATCTGCAGGCCGGTGGCCGACGCCCCGACGACGAGGACGCCTCCTTCGGGCAGACTTCCGGGATGCCGGTAGGTGAGAGGCGTCACCGTCTCGACCCCGGGCGGCGTCGCATCGTGCATCGGAGGCAGGGCCGGCAGGTTGAAGGCGCCGCTCGCGAGGACCACGCAGCGGCAACGCCAGTCCCCGTCTTCGGTGCTCACCCGGTATCCGCCATCGGACCGCCGCACCGAGGTCACCGTGGTCCCGGCGCACAGCGGGGCGTCGATGAAGCCGGCGTAGTCGTCGATGAAACGCACCACCTCCGGCATCGTCATGAATGCGTCCGGCTCCCTCCCGGAGTAGGGGAATCCCGGCAGGCGGCACTGCCAGTTCGGCGTCAGCAGGCGCAGGGAGTCCCAGCGCTCCTCACGCCAGGAATTCGCCACCTCGCCGCGCTCGAGCACGACGTGATCGATCGAGCGCTCGCGCAGGCACCGGCTCATGGCGAGTCCGGAGTGCCCGGCGCCGATGACTACCGTCGTGATGTCGGGAATGACTCGACTCCCGGGTGGGCCGGCCCGCCGCTTCGGGCCGGGCCCGGAGCGCCGGGCGAGGGCCGGCGGAACTCCGCCTGCGGGGAGATCCTTGCGAGCGCGCCTACTTCACGTCGACGGTGACGTTGGTCGGATTGGTGATGATGTCGTACACCGCCGAACGCTTCTGGGACTGCGCGACAAGGGCCTCGATATCGTCGGACGAGGCGTCGGCGTCGATCTCGTAGGTCACCTTGATGCCGCTGAATCCGTTGCGCACGTCGGGGTCCGCCCCGAGGATCCCCTGGATGTCCATGTCGCCTTCGAGCGTGGCCCTGACCGAACGGAGCTGAATGTCCCGATGCTGCGCCACCCCCGCCACACCGGCGGTGAGGCAGCTTGCAAGACCGACCAGCACGTACTCGACCGGTGTCGCGCCGTTGTCCTCGGCCGCGAAGGTCTCGGGGTGGTCGGCGTCGAAGGTGAACTCCTTCCTGTGCTTCTGCTCGTCGCCGAGCCCGAAGTAGCCCTCGACCGTGGAGTGGCTGTGGGTGCCGTTCACCCACCGGCACGAGGCGCGCCACGTGAAGTGTGCGGCGGCCGGAGTCTCGGTCACGGCCTGACGGGCCGCGATCAGGTGATCGACGTTGACGCCGTTGTTGACGCTCTCGGACATCAGGGTGGTCTCGCATCGTGAATCGGAGCATGGATCTTATCCGCCGCTCCGGCCGGAACCGCTTCCGCACTGATACCGATTTGGTCTGAAACCATAACGAAAATGGGCAGCGCGCCAGTTCCCGCCACCCGCGCCCTCGTCCGGGGCCGGAGGCCGCGACGAATGACGCATGGCCGGTGCCCGCGTCGCTCATTACCCTCCCGGGCCGGGTGATAACATGATTCGCCTTCCATCTCGGGCCGGACCGCGATGCGCGTCGGATCGACCCGCGCGGGGCCGATGGCCGGAGCCCGGCCCGGCGGAAGCGTCGCTCCCCTTCCCCCGACTGCCAGGTGGCGACCGCTTTGGTTGATATCTCTACTTCCGCGGCCCGGCCGAAGGGACGCCGACTCTACCTGCGCCTGCTACGCGAGGCGCTCGTCCAGTGGCGCATCCTGGCCATCGCGTTCGTTGCGATGGTGCTCGTGGCGTCGGCCGAGGTATCGATCCCGATTGTTCTGAAGCACGTGGTGTGGGGCTTCGAGAACAGCGACCTCGGCCACACACCCCTCCTCGCCGGGGCGCTGGTGCTGGTGTTCCTGGTGCGAGGCGCCGCCACCTTCAGCAGCGCTACCGCGCTCGCGCACGTCGGCGGGCGGCTGGCGATGGATCTTCGGGTGCGCATGTTCGCCAGGTTGATGGACGTGCCCATCGCCTTCCACGACCGGCACAACTCCGGCTCCCTGTCGTCGAAGCTCACCTACGACGCGGCCCAGGTGATGCAGGCCGCGACCAACGCGGCATTCATACTCGTTCGCGACACGCTCACCATCCTCGGCCTGGTGGCCTGGATGGTCTACCTGAACTGGCAGCTCACCCTGATTGCGCTGGCCGCCGCCCCGCCGGTGAGCCTGGTGGTCCTGTACCTCGCCGCCCGCCTGCGGCGGATGAGCTGGCTGCTCCAGGAGACGATGGGCGAGGTGACCCATGCCTCGCTCGAGGGAATCGAAGGGCAGAAGATCATCCGCTCCCATGGCACCCAGGACTACGAGCGAAAACGCTTCGGGGCGATCGCCAACCGTGCCCGCAGGTTCCAGGTCAAGTTCCTGTCCGCAACCGCAGCCAATGCGCCCGTCGCCCAGTTCATCACCGCGTGTGCGCTCGCGGCAATACTGATCGTCGCCGCCCGCCAGTTCGAAGCCGAGCGCATCACGCTCGCCGAGTTCATGAGCTTTTTCACGGCGATGGGAATGCTGTTCCCTCCCCTGAAGCGACTCACCAACATCAACGGACAACTGCAGAACGGCATCGCCGCCGCGGAGAGCGTCTACGGCCTGATCGACGAAGAGTCCGAGTCGGGCGCCCGCGGTCGCGAGATCGGGCAGGTCGAGGGGCGGGTGGAGTATCGAGGGGTTTCTTTCCGCTATCCGCAAGAACGCGAGGGCAGTCTGCACGACGTAAGTCTCGTGATCGAGCCGGGCGAGACCGTAGCCCTGGTCGGCGCTTCCGGCGCCGGCAAGTCGACCCTGGCGAGCCTGCTGCTGCGCTTCTACGAGCCGGATTCCGGTGCGATTCTGCTCGACGGCAACGATGTCCGCGAGCTGAACGCCGCGAGCCTGCGCCGGCAGATTGCGTTCGTCGGTCAGGACGTGATTCTGTTCAACGACACCGTCGCCGCCAACATCGCCTACGGCGAGGGCGAGCCCGACCGCGCCGCGTTGATCGATGCCGCCCGGAACGCACACGCCCTCTCCTTCATCGAGTCGCTGCCCGGCGGCTTCGGCGCCAGGATCGGAGAACGGGGGGGCCTTCTCTCGGGCGGCCAGCGCCAGCGCCTCGCCATCGCCCGGGCCTTCTACCGCAACGCGCCGATGCTCGTTCTCGACGAGGCCACATCGGCTCTCGACACGTCGACCGAGCAGTCCGTGCAGATGGCGATCGAGCGACTGCGTGCTCAGCGCACCACCCTCGTCATCGCCCACCGGCTGTCCACGGTGCGCAATGCCGACCGCATTGCAGTCCTGGACCACGGCCGCCTGATCGATACCGGTCCGCACGAGGCGCTGATCGCGCGCTGTCCGGTCTACGCCGAGCTCACCCGCCGCCAGTTGGCGCCGTCGGGCGACGCGGCGCCCGCGGTACCCGGCACCGCCTGAGGGCCGTCCGTAGCGTCCGCCGATACCGGACGCAGGAGCGCTGCGCTGCGCTCGGGGGCGGGGCGAACCCGAGTCGGGTCGCGCCGGCCGACTTCCGCGCTCAGTACGCCGCGACCGCCGTCTGCCAGCTCGGCCCCGCTCCCCCCTCGAATCGCTTGCGGCGCGGATCCCAGGCCACCGCGCACACCCGCCCGTAGGGCCAGTAGCCCGGCGCCTCGGGCTGCTCGACCACGTCGTGGCCGGCAGAGCGCAGGCGCTGCCGGACCGGTTCGGGGATGCGCGGATCGACGACCGTCTCGGCCCCCTGGCAGTGCACCCGCGGATGGTCGACCGCTGCCTGCACTCGCATGCGGTGATCGATGCGGTTCATGAACGCGTGCAGCACCCCGGTCTGGATGCGGTATCCGCCGGAGCCGCTCGCCGCGAAGAGCGCCCGCCCCCTTCGCGTCGCGACGAGAGCGGGCGCGGCGAAGATCGGCATCTTTCCCGGCGCGATGGAGTTGGGGAATCCGGGACGGGGATCGAAGTTCTGCATGGCGTTGTTGAGAAAGCAGCCGACTTCCGGCACGTAGACGAGTGATCCGAAGGCGGAGCCGATGGAGATGCAGCAGCTCGCCATGTTGCCGTGTCGGTCCGCGCTCGCGACCTGGCTCGTGCCGGACTGCGGCACGAAGGCCCCTGCGCCCGTGACCCGCTCGGTGTCGGGATGGCTCGAATCGAAGGGCCAGGGGTCGCCGGGTGTCACCGGCCGCGAGAGGGCACGGCGCAAGCGGATGGAGCGCGACCGCATGGCGGCGAACTCCGGGCTCGAGAGCCCACGCACCGGGCTCGCGACGAAGTCCGGGTCGCCGTAGTGGGTCATCGAGTCGGTGAACGCGAGCGCGAGCGCCTCGGCGGCGAGGTGCCGGTACTGGAAGCTGTCGGGACCGTAGCCCGCGATGTCGAATCGCTCCAGCACGTTGAGCGCTTCGTAGGCGACCTGGTCGTAGCAGGAGACGTAGTCGTGCCCCCGGTAGCGGAGCGGAGACTCCAGCAGCGTGCGGGGGCGGTAGGAGGCGAGGTCGTCGCGGCCGAGCAGGCCACCGGCGCCACGCACGTGGCGCTCGATCGCCGCGGCGACGCGGCCGCGATAGAAGGCAGCGGGACCCTTGCGGGCGATGAGCCTCAGGGTCCGGGCGAGAGGCCGGGTATCCATGCGATCGGGCGGCTCGCCCCCGCCGCCGCGGGGGAAGCGCCCCCCCGGCATCAGCACCGCGAGCGTCTCCGCACTCGGCTCGGCCTCCGGCACCCGGTCCAGCACCCCGAGGCGGTCGGAGAACTTGAAGTCCACTCCGGCATCGGCCGCCTCGATGGCCGGGGCAAGCACTCGCTCGAGCGCGAGCCGCCCGTACTTCGCCTGCGCCTCGCAGAACCCCGCGACCGCACCGGGCACCGCGGCCGCGAGCGGCCCCGTCGCCGCGCGATCGCCCGTCGTGAAGGGGTGTCCGTAATAGGTGGCGGATCCCGGCGCGACCTCGAACATGTCGTCGCGGGCGGCGAGCGGCGCCCGGCAGTAGGCGTCGATGGAGACGAAGCGGCGGCTCTCCGCCAACCACAGCGAGATGTGACCGTAGCCACCGATGCCGCAGGAGGCGGGCTCGACCACGAAGGCGGTGAACGCGGCGGCGCAGAGCGCGTCGACCGCGTTGCCCCCTTCCCGCATGACGCGCACCCCGGCCTCGGCCGCGAGCCGGTGCCCGGCCGAGCACACCCCGCGCTCACCCTCGACCGGAGTGTGGGTATAGAGGGCGCGGCTGGTAATCACCGGCGGGCGCCCGGGCGGATGATCGAGAGGTGCGATCCGATTCTCTCACCCGAATGCGAGAGGCGCTTCGCCCCGGATCGGACCACGGACGCTTCGTCACGTCCGCGCGCAGGGAAGTTCCAATGGCTCATTCTCTATGTACTACTGTTCATCGAGGGAATGATGTGGAACGGCGATGCATCCGCGCCCCCCGTTTCCTTCCCGACCGGGGGTGATCTTCCATCCTGGATGCTCACGAAAGCGAATCCGCACCAATCAAGTGGCCATAGACCAATGTCGCACGCTTACCCGACAGATGGTCGAGCGTCTTTCGGTCGATGACAAGAGCCAACGCGCAACTCGACGCCCGCTTCCCCTTCACGTCGCGACAACCAGCCGGAGGCTTCGGCTCGCCGGCAGCGGCGCCCGTCCGGCGCTTCGAGGCGTCGTACGCGACCGGCTTGGTCGCCGAAAGACCAGCGGGCTATGATCCGATCCACCACGGACATCGGCACCTCGCGGGGCCACGCACGATGGCCTTTGCGGAGAGGGAGGAACGACATGGCCGGCGAATTCATCGACATTCCCACCCGGGACGGCGGCACGTTCCAGGGCTACCTGGCCTTGCCGGAAGGCGGCAAGGGTCCGGGGCTGATGATCCTGCAGGAAATCTTCGGGGTGAACGAGGCCATCCGCGCGACCTCCGACTACTTCGCCGAAGAAGGCTATGTCGTGCTGGCGCCGGACATGTTCCACCGGATTCAGACGCGGGTGGAGCTTGGCTATTCCGACGCCGAGTTCGCCACCGCCTTCGACTACCTCGGAAAGTTCGACTTCGCCAAGGCGGTCGAGGACATGAGCGCCACGCTCGACCACCTGAAGGGCATGGACGCGGTCAGGGGCCAGGGCAAGGGCGGCGCCACCCAGGTCGCGGCGCTCGGCTACTGCCTGGGCGGCGCGCTCGCCTACCAGGCGGCGGCGCACTGCGAGGTCGATGCGGCGGTCAGCTACTACGGCGTGTACCTCGAGCAGCAGCTTCATCTCAGGGACCGGATCGCCTGCCCGATGGTGATGCATTTCGGCGGCGCGGACGACCACGTGCCGATGGAATCGGTCGAGCAGATCCGCGAAGCCTTCGCCGACTCGGACCACGTGCTGATCAACGTCTACGAAGGCGCGCCGCACGCCTTCGCCAACCGCTTCCGCGAGTGCTACGACAAGGCGGCGGCGGGCATGGCGCATTCGCGCACCATCGCGCTGCTTCGCGCCGTGATGGGGCCGAGCTATGACCTCGAGCGCTTGTGGGAGATGCATTGCTACTACGAGTTCGCGACCCGCGACGTGGACGCGACGATGGGCACGATGGTGGCCGAACCCTACGTCAACCACATCCCGACGATGACCGGCGGCGTCGGCTACACCGAGCTGCACCGCTTCTACAAGCACCATTTCGTCAACTCGAACCCGGACGATACCGCGCTGATTCCGGTGTCGCGCACCGTGGGCGCCGACCGGGTGGTTGACGAGATGATCTTCGAGTTCACCCACGACCGGGAGATCGACTGGATGCTTCCCGGCGTGGCGCCGACCGGCAAACGGGTCCGCATCCCGCTGGTCGGCATCATCAACTTCCGCGGCCCGAAGCTGTATCACGAGCACATTTACTGGGACCAGGCCTCGGTCCTGGTTCAGATCGGCGTGCTCGACCCGAAGGATCTGCCGGTCGCCGGCATCGCGACCGCGGAGAAGATGCTCGACGAGAGCAGGCCGTCCAACACGCTGATGAAACGCTGGGCCGAGAGCGGTCCGGCCGAGGCGGCCGAGTAGGCCGCTCGCTCGACGCCGGAAGCCGGGCTGCCGCCGATCGGCCGTCGGGGTCCCTGCGACAAGAACGATCCGGAGGGGAGGAGACCATGACCCATCTCGACCGCAGGCACTTCCTGCGCATTGCCGGCGTTGCGGGCGCGAGCGCCACCACCGGCCTCGGCACGCTGCTCTTCAACCGCGAGGCGGCCGCCGCCCTCGGCGACACGCTGACCATCGCCTACCACGTGCCGCTGCCGGCCTGGGACCCGACGACCGGCCTGTCTTCGGTCAACCCGCAGCTCATGTCGATCTACAAGTGCGTGTTCGATCAGTACATCGACCAGAACGCCGACCTGAGCTTCCGGCCCGGCCTGCTGACCGAGTGGGGCTGGGCCGACGACGACAAGACCCGGGTCCGCATGGTGGTGCGCGAAGGCGCCATGTGGCAGGACGGCACGCCCGTCACGGCGCAGGACATCGTCTGGAACCTCGAGCGCGTCGCCAATCCGGAGACCGGGAATCCGGTGTCCTTCGTCTGGGCGTCGATCGCCAACCTCAAGGCCGAGGGCAACGTCATCACCGGCGACGTCGGGCAGTACATGCCGGATCTCTTCAAGTGGATGGCCTTCCTGACCGCCTACGTCCTGCCGCCGCATCATTACGACGAGGTCGGAAGGGAAGGCTTCGAGAAGCAGCCGATGGGTTCCGGCCCCTACCGGGTGGAAGAGTTCCAGCGTGGCTCCTTCGTGCGCCTGAAGGCGAACCCCGACTACTGGGGCGGCGCGCCGGCCTTCGACACCGTCGTCTTCAAGTTCGTGACCGACCCGGCGGCGCGCATCGCCGAGATCGAGAGCGGCCGCTCGGACGTGACTCTCAACATTCCCTTCGAGGAGTTCGACCGGCTGAAGGCCAAGCCCGGCCTGGAGGGCGTCGCGACGCCGGTCTCCGACATCGCCATGATCTTCTTCAACGATGTCGCCCCGATGACCGACGTCAACGTGCGCCGGGCGGCGGTGATGGCGGTCGACAAGAAGGCCATCGTCGACCGCCTCCTGCGCGGCTACGGCGTGCCCATCGAGACCCTGCTCGCTCCGCCCTATACCGGCTTCGACCCGGAGGTGAACACACCCTACGATCCGGAGGGCGCGGCGGCGCTGCTCGCCGAGTCCGGCTACTCGCGCGAGAACCCGGTCGAGTTCAAGATCCAGACCACGCGCGGCTATATCGCCAAGGACTACGAGGTGATCCAGGCGATCGTCGGCATGTGGCGCCGCGTCGGCATCCAGGCCGAGATCGAGGTCTACGAGATCGCCAAGCACTTCGAGCTGCGCGCCCAGGACCAGCTCGCGCCGGCCGCCTTCTACAACTGGGGCAACTCGATCGGTGATCCCAGCACCTCGACCGGCCACGCCATGTTCGGCCCCTCGCCGCACTCGACCTGGGACACCGATGATCTCGACGCCATGATCGGCCCGCTCTGGGTGGAAAAGGACGAGGCCAGGCGCATCGCAGGCTGGCAGAAGGTCAACCGCTACATCGCCGAGAACGCCTACGTCTTCCCGCTGTATCAGCAGGTCCAGCCGGTGGTGCACAAGACGGGCCTCGGGTTCGAGGGCCACTTCGCCAACTTCATCCTGCCCCAGGCGATGTCGAAGGCTTGAGGCCACGCTTCTCGCCAGGGCGCGAAAGCGAGGGCGCGGAGATGGCCTTACCCGTCGCACCCCCTTCCCTTCCGGGTAGGGGGCCGGGGGAGGCTTCGGTCGAAGCAACCACTCTCTAGCGCCGGAGACCCATGTCCTGGCCCTTCCTGCTCCGCCGGCTGCTCCTGGCGATTCCGACCCTGTTCGGCGTGGCGGTGGTGGTGTTCGTCCTGCTGCGGGTGGTGCCGGGCGATCCGATCGCGATGCTGATCGGTCCGGGCGCGACCGAAGGGGACATCGCCAACCTGCGCCGGCTGTACGGGCTGGACGAGAGCATCGTCCTCCAGTTCCTCTACTACCTGCGGGACCTCGCGAGCGGGGATTTCGGCACGTCGATCTCGATGCGCCAGGACGTAATGGAGCTGGTGCTGGGCCGACTGCCGGTGACCATCGAGCTGTGCCTGGTGGCCATGCTGATCGCGACCGGGCTGGGGGGCGCGATGGCGCTCGCCGGCGCCGTTTGGCGCGGGCGCGTTGGCGAAGCCGCGGTGGACGGGGCGGCCGGCTTCATCCTGGCAGTCCCGGACTTCCTGTGGGCGCTGCTCTTCATCCTGTTCGTCGTGATCTTCGCGCTCGACGGACTGCCGATCTCCGGCCGGATCAGCCACGAGATCGCCTTCGAGGGAGCGACCGGTTTCTGGTTGATCGAGAGCGGGCTTCGCCTGCGCGCCGACGTGTTCGGATCGGTGCTGCAGCACATGATTCTGCCGGCCACCGCCCTCGCGCTGCCGCTGGCGGCGATCATCGCCCGGGTGCTCAAGACCTCGATCAACGAAGCGATGACCCAGGACTACATCCTGATGGCACGGGTGAAGGGCTTCTCGCGGGCGCGCATCGTCGGCCGCGAAGCGCTGCGCAACGCGCTGGTGCCGACCCTGACGCTCACCGGCGTGCAGCTCACCTTCCTGGTGGGCGGCACGGTGCTGGTGGAGAAGATCTTCTCCTATCCCGGCATCGGCAACATGGCAATCGACGCCGTCATCAACCGCGACCTGCCACTGATCCAGGGCCTAGTCCTGACTTTCGCGGTGCTGTTCATCGCCGTCAACCTGCTCGTGGACATGAGCTACGCGCTGCTCAATCCCCGGATGCGCCATGGCTGAGGCGGCGGCGACCTCCGGCACGCCCTCGCCGGGGCCGGGAAACGACGCCATCGGCCGCCTGCTGGCGAACCGGCGGATCGTCCTCGGCGGTGGCGCGCTGCTGTTCTTCGCGCTCGCCGCGCTCCTTGCGCCGTTCTTCGCGCCGCACGACCCGGTCGAGCAGGATCTCATGCTGCAGTACATCCCGCCCTTCTGGGACGAGAACGCGGAGCCCGGCTACCTGTTCGGCACCGACAACCTGGGCCGGGACATCCTGTCCGAGGCACACTACCTTCAACAGACTGATTGGACAGTATTTTTTTGGATTTGTCCAGCGCGAATTACTGACAACGTTAGTGGTTCCAGTATGAGAACTGAAGCACCTATCAGTGACGTCTTTGCGGGCCGGGCA
>JAJEAD010000005.1 GCA_022824305.1 Gammaproteobacteria bacterium
CCGCGATGACCTCGCCGTCGACCCCGACGTCGCCGAACTCGTTCACGATGACCGCCATCTTCCGCTCGCCGGCGCGCTCGCCGAGGATGCGCCTCAGGAGCGTGGTCTTGCCCGAGCCGAGGAACCCGAAGAGGAGGTTGATGCGCAGATCGCTCATCCCGCTGCCGTCCTTCGCGGCTCCATTCCCGCCGCAGTGGGCCGCGGGGCGATCGGCTCCGCGCTCTCGAACGACATCCCGTCGATGAAGATCTCCTGGAAGTCCGGGCGCGCGGCGAGCGCCACGTGCTCGATGCGCTGCGCGAGTTCCTCGGCGCGGGTGCGCTCGCGCTCGCTCAGGAGCGCCATCTGGGCGCCGAGGTGCGCCGCGTTGCCGACGTACGAGATCCGATCGAGGGGGACGTCCGGCAGCAGCCTGATCGTCACCGCGCTCTCGGTGTTGATGTAGTTGCCGAAGCCTCCGCAGAGCATGAGCTCGGCCAGGTCCGCATCGTCGATGCCCATCACCCGCTGGAGGAGCACGATGCCGGACCAGATCGCGCTCTTGGCGAGCTGGAGCTGGCGGATGTCGCCCTGGGTGAGGGTCACGTCCTCGTTCCTGCCGGCGTCGGCGTCCCACACCAGCACGAACTCGACCCCGGTCTCGGCGGTGCGCAGCCTTGCCGCTAGCGCGGAGGGGAGCCGCACGCGACCGGGCGGTCCCAGCCGCCCCATTCCGTCGATCACCCCTGCCCCGACCATCTTTGCGCAGGCATCGATGAGACCGGAACCGCAGATGCCGATCGCGCGCGCCGAGCCGATGACGCCGCAGTGCACGTCGTCGTCGATCCGCACCGCCTCCACCGCGCCCACCGCGCCGCGCATGCCGTGGCGGATCTGCGCCCCTTCGAGCGCCGGGCCGGCCGGCGCCGAGCACGCCATGAGCCGGTCCTTCGAGCCCATGACCACCTCGCCGTTGGTGCCGATGTCGACCAGCGCGCGCAGCTCCTCGCTCGCGTAGATGCGGGTCGCGAGCACGCACGCCATGGTGTCGGCGCCGACGAAGCCCGCCACGATGGGCAGCAGGCAGACCTGCGCGTTCGGGGCCGCCTTCAGCGGAAGCTCGCCCGCGGGGACGACGATGCCGTCGCTTACCGCGGGCGCGTAGGGGGCGAGCCCCACGAAGGTCACGTCGACGCCGAGGAAGATGTGGTGCATGCAGGTGTTGCCGACGACCACGATCTTGTAGACGTTCTCGCGCGACACTCCGGCGTTCGCGCACGCCTCGCGGATGAAGCCGTTGACCGCGTTCAGCACCTTGGCGCGGAGCGCGACGAGCTTCTTCTCGTCGAACTGCGCGTAGGCGATGCGCGACATGAGATCGCCGCCGTAGACGGTCTGCGGATTGACGCTGCCGACCGCGGCGAGCTCCTCCCCGGTCTCCAGGTGCAGGAGCGTCCCCACGATGCTGGTGGTTCCGATGTCGAACGCCATGCCGTAGACGTGCTCGGACGTGTCACCGGCCTCGATGTCGACGATTCGACCGTTGAACGTGGTGACCGTGAGTTCGCCCCGCTGCTTGCGCAGCTCTCCGGGGATCTTCCGCAGCACCGAAACCGGGACGCGGCGGTCGACCGGGGCCTTGATAACCGCCAGCACCTGCGAGAGGTCGGAGGTCTGGCGATGCTCCTCGCGTGGGGGGCTCGCGGTGACGACCCGCTTCCTCACGCCGGAGTCGATAGCGAACCCCGCGCCGTCGGCCCCACCGTCGAGCGGATTCGCCCCGGCCGCGTGGCCGCCGGTCAGGATCTGGTGTCCCGCCTCGGACTTCGGCGGCAGGGCCATGACCTCGCAGTCGGTGACCGGGCGGGTCTGGCAGGCGAGCCGGAAGCGCTCGCGCACCTCCTCGTGGCCGAGCTGGAGGGTGTCCTGCATGGTGGCGGGGGAGACGTCGCCGGAGAGGACCTTGCACCGGCAGCTCCGGCAGCGCCCGCGCGCGCCGCAGGTGGCGTCCATGGGGACGCCCGCCGCCCGGGCGGCGTCGAGCAAGGAGGCGTCGCGCCCGACACGTATGCGACGCGGCGCCTTCGCGCCGTCGGCGTCGACGAAGGCGACCTCGATGTCGTTGCCCTGCGCCTCCTTCATCGCGCTCCTTACCTCGCGCCCCGGAACCTCTCGAAGTCCAGTGCCGGGCTACGCCTTCAGCCGACCGACCTGCAGCCCCGAACCCTCCCGAAGCGCTGCCGACCCGGGGCGACTCCCCTGGGAGCGCGGGCGTCCCGCCCGCTTGGACAATGCTTGCGGGCCTGCGGCGGGTCGTCCATTTAGGGCCTCCGGCCCGGGCGGGCGGGGCGCCCGCGCTCCCAGGGATCCGTTCCTGCGTCGGCGGCCGTCGACATCGCCCTCACGCCCACGCCTCCCGCGGCTCCTGCACGAGCCTCAGGGCGAGCTTCACCGCCTGCACCGCGTCGCGGCCCCAGCCGTCGGCGCCGCACTCGTCGGCCCACTCCTGGGTGGTCGGCGCGCCGCCTACCAGGATCTTCACCTTTTCGCGGTGCCCGGCCTTGACGAACTCCTCGATGGTCACCTTCTGGTAGTAGACGGTGGTGGAGAGCAGCGCCGAGAACCCCACGAGATCCGCCTGCTCCGCCTCGGCGGTCTCGATGAAGCGGTCCGGGTGCACGTCGGTGCCGAGGTTGATGACGTTGAAGCCGGCGTTCTCCAGCATGATGGTCACGATGGACTGGCCGATGTCGTGCATGTCGCCGAGCACCGTCCCCATCACGAAG
>JAJEAD010000059.1 GCA_022824305.1 Gammaproteobacteria bacterium
GCCGCGCGCTCTCGCACCCGCCGCCACTCGCTGTCGGTCGCCATCACCGCGCGCTGGCGCCGGCGCTCCTCCCTCGTGCCCATCGCCATTCCTCCTCTCGTCGGCCCCGCCGGGCCCGTTCCCCCGGCTTCGATACAATGCGCCCCGCCCGATGGTCCGCAGGGCCGGATTGGAGGCCAAGAATACCCTGAGGTTTGCCTATAGGCGAGAGGGTGGAGGACAATGCATCTGTATAGTCCTTGTGGCTGTCTAAGCTGCTGGAATGAAAGAGTTATCTGGAAACACTCCCCAGGAAGCTCCACAATGGGGGCAATCTCGACTCGGTTCCCCGAATGCAACTCTTCCCTTGTGGTGTCTTCCCGTTGTATAGCGCCAAGGGTGCAGTCTGTCCCTTGAAACCCTTTCTATCTCATTGTAATATCAATGCTCCTGAAAGGAGAGCGTAAGACTATATAGTCAGTTGTTGATATATAGAATCTTGGTGTTTTATGTCACACCACCATGAAGAGGATCAGCACGAACATGTAGGGAATGGCCATGAGCACGTCGACGACGCGCATCATCACGCTGTCCAGGCGTCCGCCGAAGTAGCCGGCGGTGGCGCCGTAGAGGGTCCCCACGACCACCGAGATGAGGGCGCCCACGATGCCGACCGCCAGCGACACCCGGGTGCCCTGCACGGTCCGGGCGAAGAGATCGCGCCCGAGCTCGTCCACGCCGAACCAGTGCCCGTTCGCGAGCGAGGGCGCGCCCTTCTCCGCGACGCTGCCGAGCATCGACCAGTCGATCTCCTCGTTGGACCATGCCGCCAGGAATCCCCCGAAGAGGGCGAAGAGGGTGACCAGCGCGAGCACCGCGAGGCTGGCGACGGCGGCGCGGTTGCGCAGGAAGCGCGCGCGCGCGTCCTGCCAGAGCGAGCGCCCGCCCGGCTCGCCGCCGCGAGCGCCGGAATCGGCCATTGCCAGGAGGGCGCGGCGTCCGAAGAGCAGGGGCACGCGTCAGTACCGGATCCGGGGGTCGATCCACGCGTAGAGGAGGTCGACCAGCAGGTTGAAGAGCACGGTCAGGGCGCCGGCGAGGATGGTGACGCCCATCAGCACCGGGTAGTCGCGGTTCAGCGCCGAGTTGACGAAGAACTGCCCGATGCCGCCGGTGGCGAAGAAGACGTCGATGACGACCGATCCCGTGATCATGCCGACGAAGGCGGGACCGAGGTAGGAGAGCACGGGCAGCATCGAGGGCTTCAGCGCGTGCCGGAACACGATGCGGCGCCGCGACAGGCCCTTGGCGCGGGCGGTGCGGACGAAGTCGGCGTTGAGCACTTCGAGCATGGAGGAGCGCGTGATTCTCGCGATCGAGGCCATGAACGAAGTGGACAGCGCGATCACCGGCATGACGAGATAGGGCCACTGCCCGCCCTGCCAGCCGCCTCCCGGAAGCCAGCCCAGCCAGAGCGTGAACACGAGCGTCAGGATCGGGGCCATCACGAAGTTCGGCAGCACCTGCGCCCCGATCGACACGCCCACCGCGAGGTAGTCGAGGAAGGAGTTGTGGTGGACGGCCGCCGCGATGCCGAGCGACACGCCGGCCAGGACCGCCACCAGGAAGGACCAGGCGCCGTAGGTGAGCGTCACCGGGAACCCCTGCGCGATGATGTCGTTGACGCTGCGGTCCGTGTAGCGGAACGAGGGCCCGAAATCGAATTGGGTGACGATGGAGACGAGGTAGCGCCAGATCTGGACCGCGAGCGGCTGGTCCAGGCCGTACTTGCGCTCGAGGTTGGCCATGACCTCGGCCGGCAGGGCCCGCTCGGAGTCGAAGGGCCCGCCGGGCGCGGCGTGCATCAGCACGTAGGAGACGACGATCAGGACGAGCAGCGTCGGTATCGCGATGGCGAGACGCCGGAGCAGGTAGGAGAGCACCGGCTACCCCGCGGATCGACGCTCACGAATGCGCCCGTTGCACGCGCGAAGCGCCCTGGATCGAGTCACTGCGCGCTGCGATAGAGGTTCTTCGAGTACCAGTTGTTCTCCACGTTCTCGTAGGGCCAGCCCTTGATGTCGGCGGAGAGCAGGAAGGTGTTGGCGTAGTGGTAGATCGGGATGATCGCCATGTCCTCGGCGAGGATGCGCTCGACTTCCCCGTACATCTCGTTGGGATTGTCTGCCGTCTTCGAGGCGCGCATCAGCTCGTCCACTCTCGCGTTCGAGTACTTGCCGTCGTTGGCCCCGTGCGTGGTGGTGAGCAGATCGAGGAAGGTCGAGGCCTCGTTGTAGTCGCCGCACCAGCCGGACCGGGCAAGGTCGAACTCCTGGCTGGCGCGAATGGTGAGATAGGTCTTCCACTCGAAGTTGGCGAGCTCCGTCTCGACGCCCAGCTTCTGCTTCCACATCTGGGTGATGACGGTGGCGATCTGCTTGTGGCTCTCCGACGTGTTGTAGATCAGCCGGAGCCTCAGGCCTTCGATCCCGGCCTCCTCCATGAGCTGCCGCGCCTGCGCGTCGCGCTCGGCCTGGCTCAGGTTGCCGTAGGCGATGTCGGGCATCTCGAAGCCGGCGGTCTTGCGGTGGGTGAAGTTGTACGCCGGCCACTGTCCGCCCTTGAGCACCTGGTCGGCGATGACGTCGCGGTCGATGGCCATGCTGAGCGCCCGGCGCACCCGCACGTCCCCGAGCGCCGGATCCGCGATGTCCGTGTGGTTGATGGCGTAGTAGTAGGAGCACAGGCGCGGCACGCTCGTGGCCTGGTCGGGCAGCTCCTCTTTCAGCGCGGGGTACTGACCCGGCGGCAGCGGCTCGAGATGGTCGAGCTCTCCGGCCCGGTAGCGGGTGAGGGCCTGGTTCACGTCGTTGATGACCAGTCCCGTGACCTTCTCGATGACCACGTTGCCGGCGTCCCAGTAGAGCGGGTTCTTCACTCGCGTGTGGTACTCGTTGAGCGCCACCTCCCCGAGGGTGTAGGCACCGTTCGAGACCATGTTCCCGGGCGCGGTCCAGTCGCTCCCGTGGGCTTCGATCGTCGCCCGGTGCGCCGGAAAGAGGGTGGCGTAGGTGGTCATCGCCGGGAAGTAGGGCAGCGGCGTGTTCAGCCTCACCTCCAGGGTGTGGTCGTCGAGGGCCTTCACGCCGAGCTCGGCGGGCGCCGCCTCGCCGGCGAGGATGGCCTTGGCGTTGACCATCTCGGTGAGCTCCAGGTACCACCCGTAGGGAGAGGCGGTGGCGGGGTCGACCGCGCGCCGCCAGGCGTAGACGAAGTCGTGCGCGGTAACCGGATCGCCGTTCGACCACCTGGCGTCCTCGCGCAACGTGAAGGTGTAGGTCGTGTTGCCGTCGGAGGCTTCGTAGTGCGTGGCCACGCCGGGAACTAGGTTCCCCGCCGCATCCTGGCTGAGGAGTCCCTCGAAGAGGTCGCGAATGACGTGAAAGCCCGAGGTGTCCTCGTTCAACTGCGGATCGAGGGTCGGGAACTGATCGAGGAGGCGGTAGGTGAAGGTCTGGTCCTCGGCCAGCGCCTCCCCGGTCACGGGGTGGGTGTCCGCGGCCTGCGCCGGTGCGGCTGCGGTGATGGCGAGCGCCGCCAGCAGCGCGCTCAGCGGGGAAGTGAGACTCGAGTGCGAGAGTCCGGTGCGCATGATTCTCTCCTTCGGACTTGCCTTTCGCCCGTCAGTGCCGGTGTGTACGCCCCGGCCGCGCCGCGCGGTCGGCGTGCCGGGAAGGCGTCCATGTGGCGTGCCGAGCGCCGATCCTGCGCTCGATCGCCTGTTGTCCCTGTCGGCCGTTCCGGTTCTCGCCCGAGCGAGTGTGACACCGTTGGCCGGACAGGGCCAGCCGCTCCGCCGCCTCGCTCGTGGACCGGCGGCTGTGCCGTCCTCGGTGCGGCACGGCTCCTCCACCGATCAGTGCGGCATTCGGCCCCCCGCCGCCGCGGCGGCGGGACCCGCGACGGGCGCTTCAGGCTTCCGCCGTCTCGCGGCGCCTGCCCATCTCGCGCAGCCTGCGTTCCAGCGCGAGGCGGTCGAGCTGCTCGATCGGCAGGCTCACGAAGATCTCGAGGCGGGTAGTGAGCTCGCGGTAGACGCTGGCGAAGGCGACATGGCGTTCCGCGTCGTTGCCCTCGGTCTCGGCCGGGTCCGGAAAGCCCCAGTGCGCGGTCATCGGCTGGCCGGGCCACACCGGGCAGACTTCGCCGGCCGCGCGGTCGCAGACCGTGAACACGAAGTGGAGGGCCGGCGCTCCCGGCTGTGCGAACTCCTCCCAGTCCTTGGAGCGCAGCTCGTCCACCGGGTGGTTGCGCCGCTTCAGCAGATCCAGCGCAAAGGGATTGACGGCCCCGGTGGGGTGGCTGCCGGCGCTGAAGGCGCGGAAACGCCCGCGACCGACGCGGTTGAGGATGCACTCCGCCATGATGCTGCGCGCGGAGTTTCCCGTGCACAGAAAGAGCACGTTGTAGATCGGGGTCCTGTCTTCGCTGCTCATGGTCCTGGTGGGAGAGGGGAGGGTGGGTCGGTGGAGCGGCGCGCGGCGGCGGGCGCGCGCCCCGGTCTCAGGTCTTGTCCAGGAGGTCCCGGTCCAGCGATTCGGGACTCACGTGGCGCACGTCCTTGCCCTTGACGAGGTAGATGACGCACTCCGCGATGTCCTTGGAGTGGTCGCCGATACGCTCCAGGGACTTGAGAATGAAGGTGGCGTTGATGGTGTGGCCCACGTTGCGCGCGTCCTCCATGATGTAGGTCGCGAGCCGGCGCAGGCCCGCCTGGAACTCGCTGTCGAGCTCGGCGTCGCGTTTCGCGGTCTCGATCGCCTTGTCGACGTCCAGCCGGGCGAGGGAGTCGAGCGCGTCGCGCAGCATTCCGAGCGCGAGCCGGGACATCGAATGGGTGTCCCGCAGGAGCTTGTGGCTCGGAGTGGTGCCCGACTCGCCGTACATGTGGATGGTCATCCGCGCGATCGCTTCCGCTTCGTCCCCGATGCGCTCGAGGTCGCTCACCGTGCGCCCGAGCGACATGATCATCCGGAGATCCCGGCCCATCGGCTGGCGGAGCGCGAGCATGTTCACCGCCTGCTCGTCGGCCTGGACCTCGAGGAAGTTCACCACGTGGTCGCGGGCGATCACGTTCCTCGCCGCGTCGGCGTCCTCGTAGCGCAGCGCCTCCATCGCGTTGACGATCTGCTCCTCGACCAGGCCGCCCATCCGGAACACGACGTCGTTGAGGTCCGAGAGCTCCTGGTCGAAGCGCTTGAAGGTGTGCTCGTCGCTCTGGCGCTGAGTCATGGCGAGGGTCGCTGCTGCATCGGCCGGTCCGGCCTCCCGGCGCTCAGCCGAAGCGGCCGGTGATGTAGTCTTCCGTGAGGTTGTGCCGGGGGTTGGTGAAGATCTGGTTGGTCTCCCCCACCTCGATGAGCTTCCCGAGGTGGAAGTAGGCGGTGCGCTGGGAGACGCGCGCCGCCTGCTGCATGGAGTGGGTCACGATGGCGATGGTGTAGTTCCGCCGCAGCTCGTCGATGAGCTCCTCGATGCGCGCGGTGGCGATGGGGTCGAGCGCCGAGCAGGGCTCGTCCATCAGGATCACCTCCGGGCTCACCGCGATGGCCCGGGCGATGCACAGGCGCTGCTGCTGGCCGCCCGAGAGGCTGGTGCCCGACTCGCCGAGCCGGTCCTTGACCTCGCTCCACAGTCCGGCGCGCTCCAGGCTCGACTGGACGATGTCGTCGAGCTCCGCGCGGCCGCTCGCGAGCCCGTGAATGCGCGGGCCGTAGGCGACGTTGTCGTAGATCGACTTCGGGAAGGGGTTGGGCTTCTGGAACACCATTCCGACCCGGGCCCGGAGCTGCACCACGTCCACGTTCCGGTCGTAGATGTCCTCTCCGTCGAGCTCGATGCGGCCCGTGACCCGGCACACGTCGATGATGTCGTTCATGCGGTTCAGGCAACGCAGGAAGGTCGACTTGCCGCAGCCGGAAGGCCCGATCATGGCCAGCACCTCGTTCTGGCCGATGTCGAGGCTCACGTCGACGATCGCCTGCTTCTCGGCGTAGAAGACGTCGACGCCCCGGGCGCACATGCGCGGATTGTCCACCGTGATGTCCCCTGCCGTCTCCGTCGCGATGTCCTGCGATCGTGGGGGCGCTCCCGCGGGCTTTACAGTGGCCGGCGAGGGTACGAAGGATTCCATCGCCGCGCGCTCGGCCGCGGGGACGGCGCCAGGGCCTGCATCGGCACTCATGTTGATCGCCTCCGGGATTCAGGGCCTCCCCCCGCCCCGATGGGACACCGGCGCGCGGGGAGGGTGGGGTCGTCACTTGTTAGCATTGCGCTGTCGCCGCTCGGCTGCCTGCGTCCCGCCGGCCTTACCACCGGCGCTCGAACCTCTTGCGCAGCCAGATGGCGAAGGAGTTCATCGCGATGAGGAAGGCGAGCAGCACCATTATGGCGGCAGAGGTCCTCTCGACGAAGGCGCGCTCGGGACTGTCCGCCCACAGGTAGATCTGCACCGGCATCGCGGTGGCGGGCTCCAGCGGGCCGCCGGGAATGTCCACGATGAAGGCCACCATGCCGATCATGAGCAGCGGGGCCGATTCCCCGAGGGCCTGCGCCATGCCGATGATGGTGCCGGTCAGCATGCCGGGCAGGGCCAGCGGCAGGACGTGGTGGAAGATCATCTGCATCTTCGATGCGCCCATGCCGAGCGCGGCCTCCCGAATGGAGGGGGGCACCGACTTCAGCGCGGCCCGGCTCGCGATGATGATGGTGGGCAGGGTCATCAGGGTCAGGATGAGTCCGCCGACCAGGGGCGCGGAGCGGGGAAGGCCGAAGAAGTTGAGGAACACCGCGAGGCCGAGGAGCCCGAACACGATCGAGGGCACCGCGGCGAGGTTGCTGATGTTGACCTCGATGAGGTCCGTCCAGCGGTTCTTCGGGGCGAACTCCTCGAGGTACAGGGCGGCCGCGACCCCGATGGGGAAGGAGAGGGCGAGGGTGACCACGAGGGCGAAGAAGGAGCCGACCACCGCTCCCCAGATGCCTGCGAGCTCGGGCTCGCGCGAATCGCCGGCGGTGAAGAAGGTCGTGTTGAAGCGCTTCTCGATCCGGCCGAGCTGCAGCAGGTGGTCCACCCACGCGAGCTGGTCGTCGTCGACCCGGCGCTCGTCCTCGGGCAGGTCACGGTCGATGTGGCCCTTCATGAGCATGTCGATGTCGTCGTCGGCCGGCACCCACACCTCCACCGTGGTGCCCACGAGGGCAGGGTTCGCGAGCACCATCTCCCGGACCTGGTACGCGGCGCCGGTGCTGATCATGCCGTTCAGCTTGCGCCGGTCCCGGCGCTTCTTCACGTCCGGGAAGAGGCTGCGCAGCGACTGCTTCACCGCGCCCTGGTAGTTGGCGGCGCCGAGCGTTCTCGCGTCGCGTTCGGCGCCGAGGTCGAGCACCTCGGCGTCCAGCACGATCTCGAGCTGGACGAAGGTCTGGACGAACGCCGTGTAGCCCCGGCTGCAGATGCTGATGAAGAGCATGGCGAGGAAGAAGATCGCGAGGCCGATGGCGACGATGCCGTACCGGCGGAAGCGACGCTCGGCCCGGTGGCGCCGGGCGAGCCGGGCCGTCACCGAGGGGCTCAGATGGATCGAGGGGCGGGCGGCCTCAGTCGTACTGCTCACGGTACTTCCTCACCACGTGCAGGGCGATGACGTTGAGGAACAGGGTCACCACGAAGAGCATGAGTCCCAGGGCGAACGCGGCGAGCGTCTTGGGGCTGTCGAACTCCTGGTCGCCGACGAGCAGGGTCACAATCTGAACGGTGACGGTGGAGACCGCGTCCAGCGGATTCGCGGTGAGCCGGGCGGTGAGCCCCGCCGCCATCACCACAATCATGGTCTCTCCGATGGCGCGCGAGATGGCCAGCAGCAGGCCGCCCACGATCCCGGGCAGGGCCGCGGGCAGGATGACCTGCCGGATGGTCTCGGACTTCGTCGCGCCGAGGCCGTAGGAGCCTTCGCGCAGCGACTGGGGCACGGCGTTGATCACGTCGTCGGAGAGCGACGAGATGAAGGGAATGAGCATCAGGCCCATCACGAATCCGGCCGCGAGCGCGCTCTCCGACGAAACGCTCAGGCCCATGGACTCCCCGGCATTCCGGATGACGGGCGCCACCGTCAGCGCCGCGAAGAAGCCGTAGACCACGGTGGGGATGCCGGCGAGAATCTCGAGCAGCGGCTTGGCGACCGCCCGGACCCGGGCGTCGGCGTACTCCGCGAGGTAGACGGCGGCGAAGAGGCCGATGGGCGCGGCGATGGTCATCGCGATCGCGGAGATGAGCAGGGTGCCGGCAAAGAGGGGCACCGCGCCGAAGGCGCCGGAGGAGCCGACCTGGTCCTCGCGGATCGCGGTCTGCGGGCTCCACTCCAGCCCGAACATGAACGCCGTGAAGGGCACGTGCCCGAAGAAGCGTATCGCCTCGAAGAGCACCGAGAGCACGATCCCGATGGTGGTGAATATCGCCACCAGCGAGCTGATGATGAGGAAGGCCATGACCGCGCGCTCGACATGGTTGCGGGCGCGCAACCCCGGGCGGATCATGCGCCAGCCGTTGCCGACGCCGGCGGTCGCGAGAGAGATCGCGACCACCGCGAGCGCCGCCGAGCTGATGCCCTGCAGCTTCCGGTAGTGCTCCGCGGCGCGCTCCATGGTGGCGTCGACTTCGGATGCGACGACGTTGCCGCTCACCAGGTTCTTGATGTCGTTGAGCAGCAGGCCGAGCTCTTCCTCCGGCAGGCCGCGCAGCTCGGGCGGCAGCTCGGCGACGACGAGCCAGGTGATGATGGTGGTCTCGAAGCTCAGCCACAGCCCGAGCACGATCAGGGCCGGAACGCCGCACCACAGCGCGGTCAGGGTGCCGTAGTAGCTCGGCAGGGAGTGCAGCTTGCGCACGCCTCCGGCCCGGGTCGCGACCCCGAGCGAGCGGCGCTTGCCGAGGTGGAAGGCAAACGCGGTGAACGCGAGGAGGATGATGATGAGCGTCAGCGATGACATGGATGTTCAGGGGCGCGGGCCGGGAGCAGGCGGACTCGCGGAAAAGAAGGGGAGGGCGGCCGTCGAGGGCCGCCCTCCCCGTGGAAGCAGCGTGCGAACGAGGTCAATTCGACGCGAGCTCCAGGTTCTTCATGCTCATGATGTCGCCGCGGAACTGGTCGCGCTCCGCGTCGGGCATTGGGATGAGACCCTTGTCGGCGAGGTAGCCGTCGGGGCCCCAGGCCTTCTCGGCGGAGAACTCCGAGAGGAACTCCTCGATTCCCGGGACGCTGCCGACGTGCGCCTTCTTCACGTAGAAGTAGAGCGCGCGCGAGACCGGGTAGGAGCCGTCGGAGATGTTCTCGAACTCCGGCTCCACGCCGTTCACCAACGAGCCCTGCAGCTTGTCGGAGTTCTGGTCGAGGAAGCTGAAGCCGAAGACGCCGTAGGCGTTCGGGTTGGCGTCGAGCTTCTGCACGATGAGGTTGTCGTTCTCTCCGGCCTCGATGAAGGCGCCGTCCTCGCGGATGGTGTGGCAGACCGCCTTGTAGTGACTCTTGTCCGACTTCTTCATCGCCTTGATCCAGTCGAAGTGCTTGCAGCCGCCTTCCATCGCGAGCTCCACGAATGCGTCGCGGGTGCCGGAGGTCGGGGGCGGACCGAGCACCTCGATCTTCACCGCCGGAAGGTCGGGGTTGACGTCGGCCCAGGTCTGCGCGCCGTTCGCCACCAGGGTCTCCGAGCCGTCCGCGGCCGGCACCTCGGCGGCGAGCGCCAGCCACAGATCCTTGAGCGAGATCTCGAGCCGGTCGGTCGCCCGCGAGTTCGCGAGCACGATGCCGTCGTAGCCGACCTTCACCTCGAGGATGTCGGTCACGCCGTTGCCGGCGCAGCGATCGACCTCGGAGCTCTTGATGCGACGGGACGCGTTGGTGATGTCCGGGTGCTCCACCCCGATGCCTTCGCAGAAGAGCTTCAGGCCGCCGCCGGAACCGGTCGACTCGACCTTGGGAGTCTTGAACTCCGTGGACTTGCCGAAGGTCTCGGCGACGACGGTGGCGAAGGGATACACGGTGGAAGAGCCCACGATGCTGATGTAGTCACGTGCGCTCTGCGCCTCGGCCGTGCCGCCGAGGGTGACGGCGGCAAGGGCCGCTACGGCAATGGTCTTTCTCATGGGGAGCGTTCTCCGTATGGGGATACAGTTGCGGTCATGGTCGAAGAGCGATCCCCTGAACGCGCCTGAGCTCGTCCGCGAGGACCGCTGAGGCGCGTTATAGCCGCGCGATGTGACAAGATTGCCGACCGGATATTGCCGTTATGTGACATCGGGAGGCGGGCCGCCCTCGACCTGTACGGGGAGGCGGCGGTGAAGGGCGTTCCGGTAACGGGAATGTAAGATTTGTGCGTTGGAATACGCCCCGCCGTTGATCTGCCCCGGTGAGGCCGCGTGAGCAAGACCATACTGATCGTGGAGGACGAGCCCGCCATCCGGGAGATGGTGGAGTCGGCTCTCAACTCCGCCGGCTTCGCGACCGCGCTGGCCGGTGACGCCAGCGAAGCGGACGCCGCCATCCGCACCGCTTCCCCTCACCTCATCCTGCTCGACTGGATGCTGCCGGGCGTGGGCGGAGTGGAGTTCGCGCGCCGGCTGCGGCGCAGCGAGGCGACCCGCGAGACGCCGATCATCATGCTGACCGCGCGCTGCGAGGAAGGCGAGCGCCTTCAGGCCTTCGAGGCCGGCATCGACGACTACGTGGCCAAGCCCTTCTCGGTGCGCGAGCTGCTCGCCCGCATCAAGGCGGTGCTTCGCCGCAGCTCCGCCAGTGACGCCGACGCGCCGATCGAGGTCGAGGGCCTGCGCCTCGATCCGGCGAGCCATCGGGTCAGCAGCCGGGGCCGGCCCCTCAAGGTAGGGCCCACCGAGTTTCGCATGCTGCAATTCTTCATGGGCAACCAGGAGCGGGTGTTCACGCGCAGCCAGCTACTCGACCGGGTCTGGGGCAGCCACGTGTACGTGGAAGAACGAACCGTGGACGTGCACATCCGCCGGCTCAGAAAGGCGCTGATGCCCTACGGGCACGATCGTCTCGTCCAGACCGTGCACGGCACCGGCTACCGCTTCTCGCGGGAACCCTGACACGCGCCGCCTCCCATCGGAGCCGCCGGGCGTCTCCGCGCGCCTCGGGGCGACGCTGGCGCGGCGCCCTCGGGCGCTGCCGGCCGTGGCCCACGGGCGGGTGAGAGCCGCTCCGCGCTCGATCGGAGCGCTGCGCGCGGTGCTATGCTCCGGGCTGGCGTCCATGCCGGTTGAGGTTGCGGACTTCACAGTGCCCGGGATGTAGCGATGGACTGCCGTTGATGTTCGGTCCGGTCTCGATTCGCGGATTCGGCCGGTGATGCTCTCGCCCCGCCCCTGGGTCATGGAAGCGCGGCGCGTCGTGATCGGGGCGGTGGTGCTCGGCGCAATCGGCTACGCGCTGGGTTCGCCCGCCACGGCGCTGCTCGCCGGCGCGCTCGGGTACCTCGGCTGGCACCTGCGGCAGCTCTACGTGCTGCAGCAGTGGCTCGCGCACCGCAAGCGGCGGCCGATGCCAAAGGCGCTCGGAGTCTGGGCGCCGGTGCTCGACTCCCTGGAACGCCTCAACCGGCAGAGCCGAAAGCGCAAGCGCCGCCTGCGCTCCTTCATCAGCCGCTTCGAGCAGGCCGCCGGCGCCTTCCCCGACGCGGCGGTAATCCTGGACATCGACGGCGGAATCGTGTGGCTGAACCATGCCGCCAGCGAGCTTCTGGGCCTGCGCTATCCGCAGGATCTCTACCAGCACGTCTCGAACCTCATCCGCAACCCGGACTTCGTCGACTACCTCGAGCGGGGAAACTTCGAAGAGCCACTGGAAATGCCGTCCCCGGTCGAGGACGGCGCCTTCACCCTGGTGCGCATCGTGCCCTACGGCAGCGACCGCCGGCTGATGCTGGCCCGCGACGTCACCCGGCTGAATCGCCTGGAACAGATCCGGAAGGACTTCGTGGCGAACGTCTCGCACGAGCTTCGCAGCCCCCTGACCGTGATCGTCGGCTACCTGGAGACCTTCTCTGACGAGGAGCGGGTGCCTGCGCCCTGGCGGCGCCCCCTGGAGCTCATGTCCCAGCAGGCGAATCGCATGGCCCTCATCGTCGAGGACCTGCTGAAGCTCTCGCGCATCGAGCACTCCCCGGGCGAGGCGTCGACGAACGCGGTGGCCATCTCCGACCTGCTCGAGGGCGTGCGCAGCGATGCGCTGGGCCTGGGCGAGAGCACCCACCGCATTCATCTCGAATCGGAGAAGGGCGTGCGGCTGCTCGGCGACTACAACGAGCTCTACAGCGCCTTCTCGAACCTCGTCTTCAACGCCATCCAGTACAGCCCCGAAGGCGGCGACATCTGGCTGCGCTGGAAGCTCGTCGACGACGGCGCGGCGGTGCTCGAGGTGGAGGACACCGGCATCGGCGTCGACGAGCACCACCTTCCCCGCCTCACCGAGCGCTTCTACCGCGTCGACAAGGCGCGCTCCCGGGAGGTGGGCGGCACCGGGCTCGGCCTCGCGATCGTCAAGCACGTGCTGATGCGCCACGATGCGACACTCGAAGTCCGCAGCCAGCTCGACCTGGGCAGCACCTTCATCTGCCGCTTTCCCGCCTCCCGCCTCGAAGCGATCGAGCTGGCCGAGGCCGGAGAGGAGCCAACGCCGGCGGCCCTGGAAGACGCTTCCGGCGGCTGAACGGCGTCCCGATCAGGGTATGCGGCCGCACTCCCGTCAGTCCCGCATGGCCCGTCCGTGACGGGTGATTGAACGCTCCACCATCGGCGCGGTCCTGAAGGTCGGGATGTGCCGGCTTTCCGCCGTCGGCGCGCCGAATCTCCGAATGGGTGGCTCCGGGTGACCAGGGGACTCTGGAGGTCACGAGGCCTCGCGCTCTGCCTCATGCGAGTGTCCCCGGGCGCCCGCGGGAAGTCGTCACGGGCCGTCGAGGACAGAGATTATGCTTGTGAGAATAATTCTCCCGAGCATAATCGCGTCACGTTGGCGAAGCGGCGGCGCGAGACAGGGCGGTACTCGCAGCCGCGGCCGCCTTCGCGGTGCCCTCCAGGCAGTTCCGGCATGTCAGATTCAGGTTGCGCGCTGGCCATTCGATTTCTTGACGTTATCGAGCAGGACGTCGTCCCTCTGACCAGGGCGGGCGTGGCGCGGGGTGACAAGGTGTTCGGCGCCGCGATCCTTCGCAAGTCGGATCTCTCGCTCGTCGTCGCGGGCACGAACCGCGAAACCGAGAACCCGCTATTCCACGGCGAGGTCGCCACCCTGAACGCCTTCTACGAGCTGCCGGCGGAAGGGCGCCCCCCGACCGCGGACTGCCTCTTCCTCTCCACCCACGAGCCCTGCTCGCTGTGCCTCTCCGCGATAACCTGGGCGGGCTTCGACAACTTCTACTACCTCTTCGGCTACGAGGACACCCGCGACGCCTTCAACATCCCCCACGACCTCAAGATCCTGCACGAGGTCTTCGGCATCGAGAACGGCGCCTACGCCCGGGAGAACGCGTTCTGGCGGAGCCGCAGTGTCGATGAGCTCGACGGTGGCGAGGACGCAAGTATCGCGAATCGACTCGATCGACTGCGGGCGACCTACGACCAGCTCTCCGCCCTGTACCAGGCATCGAAAGGCGGCAGTGGCATTCCGCTCTGCTGAGGAGGGTGGTTGCGCGTGCTTCACCGTCCAGGCGCTGTCGGTGCGCCCGATTGGCCGCCGGGCATGGGCCGGTGACGGTGGCGACAGGTCCTCGCTCCGAGAGCCGGAGTGCGATCTCGTCTCATTCGGGCGCTTGCCCGGGGAGTTCCACACGCGCAGGAACCCCGTGGGGCGTGCTACCGCTCGAGAATCAACGCTCGTAGCGGTAGTCAAACACGCAGGATGAGCCCACCATCTCGCGAAACCACAGCGTGGCGCCGGTGCCCATCGAATCGGTAAGGCGGATCGGCTCGTTGAGGTTGAAGCGAACCGGCTGCTGCTGGCCGTCGTTGACGGCTACGTTGTCGGCATAGAGATAGCTTCGATCGAGGGTGTCGAGTATCGGGCACAGCCGTCCTTCGATGCCCGGAAGGTGGCCCGTGCGGTTCGGGATGATCAGCGATCCCCCGTGCGGCGCCGGTTGCATGTCGAGATCGAGAGATCCGTCAGGCTCGTAGCCGCTCGCTACTCTCGCGGAGAAACCCGGCGCGGCGCACAGCACGGTCATCGGCAGCCTCGCGTGGAGGACGAAGTCGGCGTACCCGAAGGTGTCGGTATGCGTTTCCCGGTAGGTCTTGTTGGGATAGATCATCAGCACGTGGACGCCCGGAATAGGTGAATCCGTGTCGCCGTTCCGGACCGTGATGCGCGCCGCGATGCCGTCGGGCAAGGGAGGGCTCGCCGCGGGCAGGACGAGCTTCAGCTCCCGCTCGCCGATCAGCTCGAAGGTCGGCTTCCTGCCCGCGAGTGAGAAGGTCTCGTCCTCTATGACTGCGACGCCTTCGCCGCGCCTCTCGATGAAGTACCGCCGCCCTCCGGCGCCGGGTACCTCACCGACCGGGCACTGGCCGAGCCGCGAGGCCAGGAGCTCGTTGCGCGTGAACTGACTGGTGCGCAGATCGTCGGTCGTCATGGAGTTGCACAGGCCTCCGGGGGAATAGAGCTCCAGGCGTCCGTCGAACATGAACAGTCGGATCCGTGACCCTCGGATCGCGTAATCGCGGTGCACCACCGCGTTCACGATGGCCTCGAACACGGCGCGCTCGCTGAACTGTGGCACGTCGGTGCGTTCAGGATCTTTCCGGGCCGCGATTCGCCGGTTGCGGACAACGAAGCGCATTGCATCGCGGATTTGCCGGTCCAGGGGACCGGCGATGTCCTGGGCGTCGAGCTGCCGGTTGCCGTCCATCCGGTCTCCGCCGTAGTACACCGCCTGGATGTACGCGTTCGGCAGCCACTCGCGCGGATCCTCGGCGGCGAGCAGCACCCCCCCGATCGTCGCGCGTTGTGTCCCTTGCCGGTCGCTTCTGAGAAACTTGAGCTTCGACAGGGCAATGTCAACGGGCTCGTCAACGCGTGAGCTCGCGTATTGCCGCCAATACTCCGGATGCAATGTGTTGATGCCGGTATTGCGGATCACCTGCGTGTCGGTGCCCGCGGTGTCTGACTGTCCTCGCGAGCGCAACAGGCGCTGAACCTCGGCCGGCTGCATCCTTCGCTTGGTGTCCCCCCGGCGCCGAAAGCAACCGCCGGGTGAGCTGTGTACGGTGTCACCTGCCGGAATCTCGACGAGCAGAACACCGCCGGGTGCTGGCCCTGGTGTCGGTACGCGATGGATGTTGAAATCAAGTGGCGGCTTGATGCTGTCCGAGCAGACATCGCTCACAAGATTCGCCAGCGCGTCCAGTTGCGCCGGATCGAGCGATTGCGGCTCTCGGTCGTCCGATACGCCCAGGACAAGTCGGCCGCCGGCAGCATTTGCGAAGGCCGCGAGCTCGTCGGCAAGGTCGTCACGGCGGGGAGCGGAGACCCGGCCGCCACGAAACTGAATCTCCTTAAGCTCCAGGTCGCTGTCTTCGCCGAGCCGGATCTGCTCCCAGAGGCGTGATGCGTCAACGGGCATTGTTCTTACCTATCCGGATCTCCGGCCTTGCGAAGAGAGAATGCGCCTCCAATCATGTACCGACCAGCATGGCTGGTGCGCAAAAGCATGTTTCAACGGTGGCAAACACATTGACCCCAAGCGGGAGCCTGCTCATCAGTCTTCGTCTTCGATCACCGTCAGATCGCGGGGATTTGCGAGACGCCAGCGTTGGCCCTCCCGGTGCAGGTCGCCTTCGAGTGACACACCCAATCGTCTATCGTGGGCACTTGTGATCCTGCTGTACTCGGCCGGATGGAAGTCCACCTTGACCGATGACAGCGCACCGTCGATCACGGCCTTGATGGTCACCGTGCCTTCGGGCTCGGACTGGTCACGGGTCAAATTGGAGACGTATCCCTCGATTCGCTCGTCGTAACGCTCCTGTCCATCGCTGAGGATTCGCGCGGCCTCCTCGAGCACAGGAGCATCAGACGGCGCGAATGCCACCACGGCTCCTTCATCCGTCTGTTCTTCGTGCGGCTGTCTTGTGAGCGCCCAACTGACGGATACGTCCAATCCACCGCCGATGTTGATCAGATTGGCGCTGGCCTGGCACAGGTTCGCACTTATGCCTTTCCCGACCCGTTCCTCGAATGCACGAATGTCTCCCCCGCGATTGAAAAGCTCCGTTGCCTCGCGCGAGGCGCGCAGCCCGGAGACGAGCATCCGGGCGACCCGCCGCTCGAAGGGATCCAACAAGGGCAGTTGTTGTGCCGATTCCGGCTTTGTCAGCGATGGTGTGACGGGGGCCAGGAGGTTGACCACGAAGCTACCAGGCTCGGTCTGGCCCAGTCGCACGTGCTCGACATAGGCAGCAGCCTTCTGGTCGCGTCCGGCACGGAACAACCGCTGGGGGCGAGAGGCCGAGCAGGCGGCGGCCAGGAGTAGCTTGCGAGAATCATCGAGGAGGCTGACGCCGGCGGAGAGAGGGATGGAGCTGTCATCGAACGTCCTGTGCAAGCGCACGCGGATCAGGTCCACCTCCGCCAGCGACAGGTCGGTGAGCACCGTTGATTGACGGCGATTCTCTACACGGCCGAGAGTCTCGACGAGCTGCATGAGTCTGGTCACATAGTCCGCAAACTTGGCAGACGCTGGTACGAGGACGGCTTCCCGTTCGTCTTCGCGCAGGCGGTACACGTCACCCGTGTTGCCATGGTAGGGACCCAGCTTCATCCAGCCATTGGCTGCCAGATACGCATGCACACCCCGCGGGGTGACGGCCTCGGCGAGCGCGATCTCAGTGGCCTCGATATTCATGGCTTCTGCCCCCTCAGCCGCGCCGTCAGCGGCGCGATCCCATCCGGGCCGAATCGTTGCACGGTCGGAACCACGATCATCCTTGACGCAGCGTCCGTCGGTTCGGATCCCGGTAGCGATGCCCACCAGCCGCAACGCCGCATCGTCATATGTTCAACGCTGCACTCCAGCCATTCTGCCTCGTTCGACGGTAGCTCGAGGACGAGAAGTATCAGAGGCGTCATGCGGGTGGTGGTGAGATCGTTGTAGTTCTTTCCGGACAGCCTGAAATGGAGGCCGTCTTCTTTCCCGTCCGGAGCGGATGTCGCCTTGAGCTGTACGTCGAACTGCGTCCGCATCGAGTCACCGGAGCGAATGGTCGCATCGATGCTGTCCATGTCGGGCTGAGGGCCACGCTGACAGGTATAGCCAGCCTTGGCGGCGAGTGCAGCAAGGTAAGCGAACGACAGCTCGGCCTTGCGATCGTTGTCGGTCAGTATCCCGTCAATCATTGGCACCAACCTTGCGAACATGATCTCGAGGTTTTCCGTCCTCTCATTTTTCTGTCGTTTATTGCACCGACTCCGAAAGAAGGTGTTCCACTCCGACTTCGCGCAGCACTCGGGACCACGCGGTGCTCTCGCTCTGAGCGAGACGCTCCACCGCGTCCTCGAAGAGCGCACGCTTGGATCTGAGGATGCGCTCCAAGGCTTCCTCGATTGTCCCGCGGCAACAGAAACGGTATACCCGCACCTTACGGGTCTGCCCAATGCGCACTACCCGATCGCGTGCCTGATCGTTGGACGAAGGATTCCACCACTGATTGAACAGGAACACGTGGTTAGCTTCCACCAGAGTGAGCCCTTCCCCCCCAATGCGGGTCGAGGCGAGTAGCGCGGTCGCCTGAACGCCACCGTTGCGAAAGCGGGTCACGGCGCGCTCACGCTCCACGCTGTCCATCTCCCCGACCAACAGCGCCGCCGCTTCCTCGCCCCATCGTTGCGTGATCCGGCGTTGCAGCTCCCGTAGCGCTTCGAGCCGGTACGAGAAGACGACCGCCTTTTCCCCCTGCTCGCGAATGCGATCGAGTAGGGTGAGGACCCGTTCTACCTTGCAGCTCTGTCCGCTCTCTGGGTCGATGTCGCACAGGGACTGCAGCCGGGTGAGGAGCGCAAGCTCGTCTCCCTTTTCTCCGGTGCGATAACGCCTCACCGCTTCTCGGTACGCCCGGGTCTGGGCAGCGGAGAGATCCAGCACTTCGATGCTATCGAGTACCGGCGGAAGCTCCTCCAGGACTTCCTGCTTGCGACGTCGCAGGATGTAGGGGCGCGCCCGGCTACGCAGCGAGGAGGGGTGCAGCTTCCCGTCGGTGGGAGCAAAGTGCTCCGGCGCCACTAGGGAGAGCAGGGTAGCCAAGTCCTCAAGGTCTCGTTCTAGCGGAGTGCCTGTGAGCGCCCAGAAGCGCCCGGGCCTGAGTTGAAAGCTGCCCGAGGTGACCCTAGCGTCGCGCTTGCGAAGGCGATGCGCCTCGTCCGCAACCATGAGGCCGGGCGGACTCTCTCGCAGGACCGTGGGGGGGGTACGGAGCTGTTCGTAGTGGGTCAGCAACACGTGACAGCGTCCGGCCACCGTCCTCCAGGCGTCCTCGCGGATCCGTGCCGGCGGAGTGAGGATAGCGACACCGAGCTCCGGAGCCCAGCGTCCAAGTTCCCGTTCCCAGGTCGCGACCAAACCCTTCGGACAGACGACCAGAGCGTTTCGAATTGCCGCACGGTTGAACAGCAGGCGCATGGCCGAGATTACCTGTACCGTCTTCCCCAGTCCCATATCGTCGGCCAGAATCGCGCCGCATCGCCCGAGCAGCCACTCTACGCCTTGGCGCTGGAAGGGGTAGAGCGCCTTCAGCTCCGGCGAGTCCAGGAGCAAAGGTCGGATCAATTCGCCGGTCCCCAGCCGGAGTGTGCGGTACTCCGCCAGCGTCTCGCTTCGAACCCGTCCCCCACCGAAATGGGGCATCGCTGGAACGATGACCTGCGGACTCCGCCCCGCCCGGACCAAGTCCCGGTACTGTGCGTCGAGGTCCAAGGCCCACTCGCTCGCCAATGCGAGTCTGCGTGCAACAGTAGCGGCCTCACTCCTGCCTTCCGAGTGTGAACGGAGGCGAAGTATCAAGCCGTTGGTGCCCTCATCCTCCTCCCCCCCGACCTGCATCAAGCACTTGAACGAAGGATCAGTCATTGTCCGCCTTTCACGCGGACCCTTGGCGAGTGATGATATGCGCGCGAGCCGTGGCAATCTCCTGCCACATTTTCTCTATACGGTTCTCCTGTGGAGGTTCGGGATAAAGTAGATCCCTCCAATCTGCGCGCAAGGTACTCGTGTCGTCCTCGTTGAGCGCATCAAGTCCCACAATCCACCGCAGCAAGCGTGCTCCGATATCCACAGCAAGTTTCCGATCCTCGCTGCGCATGCGCCATGACTGTTCCTCTGGCGCGGACGGCACAAGTAGCAAGTAACGCCAAGGCGCGTTGTGGAGATCCCACGGAACTTCAGCTAGCGGTTTCAGCGCCGTTTCCATCGACGAAACATCAGCTTGCGCACCCAATCCTGCGCTGTCGAGCAGAGAGCGAGCGATTTCGCCAAACAGCTCTTGTCCTATGGGCCAAAACAGCAGATGATCCCGATAGTCGTCGGGATTGGGATCGGGCAATTCATGGCTACGCATGCGCTCAGGACCCTCACGAAGCACGGGAAGGGCAAGTAGCAGGGCATCCCAGCAATTGCAAAGTGTCTGGTAGTAGCGATCAATCTCGCTCTCATCAGGTCGGAATTGCAGAAAGATCCGGAGATCCTTGGCGCGTCCCCATTGTCGGCGCCGCTCAGTGGTCATCAACAGAATCTTGTTGACTTCGTAGAGGGTCTGGAGACTGGTGAAGTGGGACGAGCCGGACTTGAGGTTCTTACCCTTAGTCAAGACACGAAATGACTGATGTTCAGGATATGGGGCGCGAAAAAACTCATGGTCTGTGATCAGTCTGCGAGTAACGATGGCGAAAACATCGTCCTCGTCCATGATGATGTTCGTGTCTGCATCGGTAGCCTTAGCGTAACGGTTGAGACTGGAGAAAAGACGCCGATAACGTTGCAACCACAGACTGTCATCTACACCCTGGTGCTCCCGAACGACCACAATGACCGACAACTGCTCGTCAGCAAATCCCAGCGGCGCTCCCGCCGGATCCGACATCAGTTCCTGTATGGCCTTCAAGCGATGTTGCCCATCGAGGGCGTAGTAGCGAGGGTCCACCTCGAAGGACAGCTCTCCAAAGGTGTCGCCGAAGCGGGATTCCATGGGAGTCCACCGTGGGTTGCCGCCGATAGCAGCAACAACGAGGGAGGCGAAGAAGCGGTCGTCGCGACGCGACAGGAAGTTGACGATCTGGTTCTTGACTCTTGATTCATTGAGTACGCGCTGTATGGCGTCGCTCAATGTCTTGTCTTCCCACAAATCGCTCGCAAGCTGCACTTCGCGCGCCACCTCACGCATGGTCATGCGGACAATGTAGTAGTCCCAGTCGCCCATGCGCGCTCTAATCGCTGGATAGAGTTGCATAGTCTTGCTTGCCCTCTGATACGCCAGTCACGCCAATCCACGTACCTACACTTTCTCCTTCCTCTTCTTCTCGATCTTGTCCAACTCGCGCTCGATCCGCCTTATGTGATTACCAGCCAGTTTGTTGGCTTCCCCATTTACAGCGTCCGTTAGCGGTCTGCCGCCGTCTGGGTACTTCAGTTTGAGCGGCGGTCGAATCTCCCTTCTGTACCCCCGAAATACCGTGCCACGTAGAGATTCAAGAAGAAGATCCCTTGAAGCAGGCCAATCGCCCTTCCACTGTTTAGGTATTGGCCAACCATATGCCGTCGTAAGGAGCTGTAGGTATGCACCCAATGCGGACTCCGCGTGCTCTAGACGGTAGTTGACAATAACATCACTGTGATCTTCCACTATATGACGCAATAGTTTTCGTTGGGGTGTTCTGCGGTGAAGCTCTAGCCATTTGTCATGGTACAAGCGGTTCAGTGCTGTCACGAACCACTTCGCGTACTCCATCCATGGGGGCCGAGAAAAGATGTAGTGTAAATTGCCAAACGCGCAGAAGACGCCGCGCATGCCAATGTCGAGATCTACAGGGGGCTTCAGCCATTCGCCCTTCAATTCCTCGATTTCCTGCTTGAGAGTGACAAGCAAGCGATCGACATCCTGCTTTACGGCATCGGGGGCAAGGTTCGTTCCAAAGCGCAACTCATAGAACGCATGACGTGCAAGATCGGACTGCTGAGACTTCTCGTGCTTCCGCTCCAGCTCACGGAGGGCCGTGACATATGAGCGGTAAGGATAAAAGTTCTCAAGTACATGGGCAACGGCTGGTAGTAACTCTTTGCCAGCCAGTTCTCGCAACTGCTTAGAATCGGAGTGGTTCAGTGTTCGATCATGGAAGGCATCGTGTAGCCTATTTGCCGGGTTGATACCCAAGGCGATCTCTTGATCGGCGTCGAAATCCTCACCAAGTATGTAGTACTCGAACCAATCATGGATCTCCTTGATGCCTTTGACCGCCGCGGGCGCATGGACGCGTCGCTGCTCGCTTTCCTCTCCACGCCAGTCATAGAATAACAGCGGCAAGCGTCCAGATATCCGTTGATCAGCCGACATCAGGTCATTCGCATGAGAGAGTTGTACTAACTCTTGCGTACAGACCGCGTTTACGCTCTCATCGGAAAGCAGTATCTCTCGCGTTGGATTGACCCTCTGGGCTTGGGTGTTGATGTAGACAAATATGCTGCGTACTACGTCGAGGACACTCGGTGGGTCTGTTTGATCGGTGTCTGCTCGGAAGGATACCACTACAATGGGTATCCGCCACGTGCGGAAGTTGGGATGAGCATCCGTTTGACGGTCATGTCTGAAGCGCTTTAGGGCCGACAGCCGATGTTGTCCATCAATGGCGACAAGTTTTGTTCGAATATCGTTCCACTCCAAGACGGCGTACTGAGGATAGTCACGTATCCAGCGAACGCAGTGAAAGGTCGGCCTTTCTATCAGATCCCATTCATTGCCATCCTTTTGTACGGAAGACTTGATGGCCCTGGGCATCTGCGAAAGAACTAGGTCGTCATCGTCCTGCATCGGAAGCAGCGTTAGCGTGAGAGGGTTGAAGAACTTGATTTTTTCCGCATCCTGTAGATATGGAAGCAGTGAGTTCGTTATCCGGTCATTGTCGACGTCGCGTTGAAAGAGATCACTTACTGGCCATCGCTCGGAGCCCCTGATGTCGCTGATTAGGGAGATCCAATCCAACTGTACGGGAGTGAGCGCGGATTGAATGTAGAAGGCATTAATTCCGGCACCGGATCCGAATTGCCCGTATACACCGTGGAGCTGATGGTTGTATTGTTGTTTTACTATCGGGGGGTTGACAGGCATCTCTAGTTCCTACTTTAAGCTGAATGGGGGGCGGCAGAACTGCATAAGGAGCCGTTCGATCAATTTGTCGACGTCGTCTTGTGCAAGGTCTCCAAAGGCTCTGTCTAGTCCTCGCTCTGTCTTTATGCAGACGAAAATCAGATCACTCACGCTGACCTTGAGTCCGAGCGTCGTGACGTAGTTTGTGAACCTGGAGTGAAATGCACTTCCGGTTGTGTGTTCCAGATAGCGGCGTCTTAGGTTGCTAGTTCGACCGACGTAAAGGGGAGGCATCAGTAGACTAGCTTCCAGGAGGATCTGTTGAAGTGCATGTCGCGTGGGGTTATCCGCATAGATGTTGTTCCAGGTCGCACGGATGTCGTCTGTGGCGTGGAACGCGGCCTTGGGTCGTACTCGCAAGTTCATGGATTGCCATGTGAAGGACACATCTATCTCTTTTTCCGATACGTGGTCGTACGAAACCATGTTACCTATGATTTGCATGAGTTCATCATGGTTCTCACGGTAGAACCATAGAGGCAGAAACCAAGCGTAACAGCCGGGTTCTTCAGGTACGTCGTGGCGTGTTTCTTTGGTGTAGAAGGCGAGCCGGCCGTCGACGCTTTCCAGGTTTCGGAAGGCGTTTAGAGGTCCCATGTCGTTGACTATGCTCCCAACTCTTGTAAGCGACAGACCGCTTCGGCAATACGGCGGGAGGCATAGTGGAGTTCGGCGCGGGTTGTGCTGCGGCCTACGGCAATTCGAAGCGAAGCATGGGCTTGTTCTTTGCTGCGACCGATTGCACGCAGAACGGGCGAGGGTTCTGGAGTGCCGGAATGGCACGCTGACGCAGCTGAGATGTGGAGATCTGGGAGACGGGCGACTAGTGCATCCGCATCGATGTCCTTGAATGTCAGTGAGCTGAAGCCGGGCAATCGATTGTCCAAGGCGCCATTCAGTGTGGTGTGTTTGATTCTGTCTTGGATTAGTGTCTCGAAGTCGTTTCGGAGTGTGGCTATTCTTCGTGCATCTTCGGGGAGTCGCTCGGAGGCGAGTCGGACCGCCTCGCCGAAGCCGGTGATGGCTGGGGTGTTGGATGTACCGGGGCGCAGACTATGTTCGTGCCCGCCACCAAACAAGAGAGGAACGATGGGTGCGCGTGTGGGGCCGCCGCACACCCACAAGCCGCCTACACCTTTCGGGCCATAGCACTTGTGGGCGCTGAAGGAGGCGAAGTCGAGACCGAGTATTTCGACGTCGAAGGGGATCTTTCCGAGGGCTTGCGTCGCGTCGCTGTGTACGAGGGCACCATGGTCATGGGCGAGACGAGCAGCGGCGGCGAGGGGCTGGATGGTTCCGATTTCGTTGTTAGCGGTCTGGATGGACAGCAGTAGGGTGTCGTCCCCAATAGTCGCTTCGAGTGCGGCAAGGTCGACGGTGCCGTCCGAGTGCACCGGGGCGATAGCGAGGTGGTAGCCTCGTTTGCTTAGGTGCCGACAGGGGCCGAGCACCGAGGGATGTTCAATGCCGAGGGTGACGATGCGTCGGCGGGAGTCGCCGCGTTTTTCGGCCGCGGCGGCAACGCCTAGAATGGCAAGGTTGTTGCTTTCAGTGGCGCCGCTCGTAAAGACGATTTCCTCCGGGAGGGCGTTGATGGCCGCGGCGACCTGTTCGCGCGCTGTTTCAACGTATTGGGCTGCGCGCTGTCCGGCCGTATGGGAGCTGGAAGGATTTGCAAACTCGTGGACTGCGATGCGCCTCATCAGGTCCGCTACAGCGGGATCGCAGGGGGTGGAGGCTGCGTAGTCGAGATAGATCCGCCGCGTAGGTGCCTGCCCAGCCGACTTGGCGCCGGCTGGCGGCTCGGGACGTTCGAGTGCGGGATCACTCACAGGTGACAGACCAGGCACCCGTCCTCCCCGTCGTCGTCCAGTTCCGAGAAACCGAAGGCTTGAGCGAGATTTCGTGGTCGTCTGCGGGCGGCGAGGCGCTCGCGCCGCTCACGCTCTCGTTGCAGGATTTGTTCACGACGCTCCGCCCGTTCGAGATCGGTCAAACTCTCATCCCGAATCCAGGTGTAGCCTTGCTCAATCTTCTCGTAGCCCTTGGCGAGTTCGAAGAGTTCCGGGTGGCGCTCGCGTAGGCGTACCCATTCGGCCTTTTGCTGGAAGAAGCAGAAGTAGCAGCCGGAACGTGAGCGCCACTCGTAGTAGCTCGGCAGACCGACTCCGCTCTCCTCGAGAATGCGCATCACCCCCGGTTTGTCGATGCCGTCATCCTTGAACGGAAAGACCGCTCGAATGTTGTCCTTTGTAGATATGTATCCGCTGCGTCGCTCATCGGAACGCAGACCAACGTAAAGCAGCGTGGGATCGTCGCCGACATATCGCTCGAAGGGCTCTATCTTCAGCAGGCGGGTGCACCATCGCTGCTTGGGGGAGGGGAGGTAGTCGCCGTAGAGCTTCAGATAGTGGTCGAAGCCGCGCTCGGCGTGATGGGAAGCAAGGCGTTCGATCGGCTTACCCAGGTACGCTTCGATTCGGGTCAGGTACTCGTAGGTCTCCGGTAGCTCTTTGTGCGTATCGCAGAAGACGTACTCGAAGTTACGTTCCGGATTACGGTCTCTGAGGTAGAGCGCGAGCGCGGTACTGTCCTTGCCTCCGGAGAGCATGACAACGTGTCTGTGATTGGCAGTAGTCATTCGGCTGCGTGTTGCACCTCTTCAGGATCTCTTTCGATACTTGCTGGTAGCAGGTCGCGTGCTGCCAGAGCCAGCGCCATCAACTGCGAGCGGTGATCGAGGCCGCTTCGCTTCGCTGCGCGTTGCAGTTTCTGCATGAGCTGCGCTACGGGGACACGTTCCTCCCTTGACACTGCCACCACCGCGCGGCGTTCGCTCGTCCCTGGCTCCAATAGACCAATGCTCGCTACGGTTGCTGCCGCGTCGCCTCCCGCAGCGGCAACCAACTCGCTGAGAGTGTCGCACTCCGCCGCCAGAACGCGCAACTGCGATGCGAAGGCCTCGGCGTCCTGATCGCGCCAGTGAGTGGGTGGCTTGCCGCCTAGAGCTGAGCGGGCGAGCCCTTCGCGCCAGTCTCGGCCATTCTGCGTGGGCGCCTGTGCGGCCTCTTTCAGGAACACGCGTAACTTGGTGTTGCCGGCGTACTGCACGAGGGGCAGGGTGCGGTGGCGCAGGGCCTCTCGCAGTTCTCGGCCGCGTTCGTGCATGCCGAGGGATTCCCGTACTTGCTCTTCGACCTCATCAAGCAGGTCCGGAAACGCGCGCGTCAGGTCTCGAATGCTTCCGCGCAAACGACGCGCGAATAGCGTTGGGCCGTCGGTGGATTTGAAATCCACGCCTAGCGCCCGAGGTAGGTCCTCGAGCAGCAGGGAGCGGGGGTCTCTTGCATTGTGCAGCAGCTCCCGCACGGCCCGGGAGGACGCAGGGAGGCGCTGCGTGGAGCGCGCGTAGGGCGGCAGCGTTCCGGTCAAACGTACGAGCTCTCGCACGATTTCGATGAGGCCAGCGGTGTTCTCCTTCGACTCGTCGTTGCCGGGGCGCGTCGTCTGCCGAGCCAGGTCTCCCAGGGCTTCGATCACCCGGCGCTCACGTGCGTTGAGCCGATAGCAGCGCAACGCAAAGGTGTGAGGCCGGCGTACCAGGCGCTCCAAGGTCTCTATGCCGACGTCGGGGACGAAGAGGCCATCCTCGTAGAGCGCCAACTCCTCTCCCTTGACTTGAAGAACGGCGGCTATCAGCACCGGCAGAGGGCCTTCCCGGAGCCCGAAAGGGGGAGCGGTGAGCGATTCGATCAGCTCGGTGAGCGGACGCTGGCGATCTCTCGCTCCAGCGAGAAAGCGTTCGATTTCTCGCCAGACGGGCTTCCATGGCGAACGGCCTCGGCTGGCCGGTGCGTGCAGCCGGAAGGCGTCATCGACGGCTTTGCCGTGAAAACCGCCCTCGACGAGCAGGGCCTGGTACATGCTGTACTCGGGCGGGAAGCCCTCGATACCGAGGCGTTCGCGGTGGCTGTCGAAGACCATTCGCTCCAGCAGGTTGCGGCGTGCCCGTGCGGCGGCACTCGACAGGTCTGCACGGTTCAGCAGTTCGTTGCGCAGCGGAGGAGCATCTTCGTACGTCTCATCGCAGATCCTCGAGAGCAGGTCCTGCAGCTCGCGCGGGTGCTTTGGATCCGGAGAGCACCTTCGCCCCTGGTAGAACCACATCGAAGCCCCTGGGTCGAGCACGTGACCGAGCAGACCGAGGGTGCGGCCCGCGGCGCGTTCGAAACGGCTGCGCGCGTCTGCGCTGCGTGCCATGACCTCCTGCCGGGCAACTGGGTCTCCCTCCAGTTCGGGGAGGTTCTCTCGTACCCATTGCCAGCACTCGAGTTCGTTCAGTTCCTCGGCGAGCCGCGCTGCGGTGTGGGGTGCCGCTATCAGTACCGGCTTGGTCGTGCTGAGTACGCGGCTGAGGGCGCGCGCCCGTTCATCGCGGGTCTTGGTGTCGAGCGAAGTATCGACCAGGAAGAGCACGAATCCGTCGGCCCGTGACGTTTCGGTGAGGGCGCTTTCCACCGAATCAGCGGAGAACGTCGCCATTCGTGGCTCGAAAAAGCGCAGCGTGCCGGTCCTTATGTAGTGTGCCCGAGCCACCAGCGGCCGCGGCCGACCGGCGCGCAGCAGGCGCTGGTGCAAAGGCTCGCCGCCGTGCTGTCCGCGCGCCGCCTCGAATGCGGCCTCAAGATCGATGTCGGAACCTTCCCACAGCCCAAATGCCCTGCGATGGCGCCGGTAGACGATGATGGATTCGCGCTCCAGCAGGGCAATCGCCTCGTCTGCGCTGTCGCGGTTGCTCTCGTTGAAGGCGGCGTGGAGCAGTTCCCGGCTCGGTCGTAGTCCGACCGAATCGCCATACAGGGCGAGTAATCCGATGCTCTTGACGAGGTCACGAGCAAGCGGCGGTGCGGCGGCGGGTACGCGCTCGATCGCGTGCGCGATCAGGCTCCACTTTCGGGCGTCTTGTCCGGTGAACGCCGCTGTGCCGAGTGCGCTGAAGACGTAGTCGTAGAGAGCAGGCAGGCCGTAGAGTGGGGCGTGTCGCGCTGAGGCGCTTTCCCGTGAGAGAAACTCCTGGAAGCCGTGAGGCTCATGGCTGCTCAGGAATGCGAAGAGCGAACGCTCATGCTGTGCGATCTTGCTGCGGAAGAGCGGCCACAGGATCAGCGCAGTGACAGGATGCAGAGGCAAGCAGTCGAAGACTCGATCTCGGAGGCCTTCGCGTTCGAGTGCTTCGCGCAAGCCTGCCTTGGCCGAGATGCGATTGAAGCGCCGCTCGTAGGTAGGTCCGAGGTGGGTTTCGAGTGCGCAACCTATGAGGTCGAGGAACTGCTCGCCGGGCAGGGAGAAAGGAATGTCTCGGAAGCGACCCTGAACCTTCTGCCACTCGGTACGGCGTGCTCCTGCGCCATCGGCAACGTAGTCTCCGAAGCTGGAGTGCAGCACGCCCATGAATAGCAGGGGAGTTGCGGTGCGGGCCGCTGCTTCGGCGATCTGCTGCAAGAGGAAGACATCCTCGCCGGGTTCCTGGGCCGCGTACTCGAGGTACTTGCCGAGTTCGTCCACGATCAGCAGAAGACCGCCCGGAGTGCCGGCGGCGGCTTGGATGAGCAGCTCGGTGGCTGCGGCGCCCGCGGTTGCCGGGTTCTTGAGCAGCCGGCGTGCCCGGCTCGCAATGGAGCGAGTCGCGGCGCCGCTTGAAAGCAAGGCGTTCAGGATAGCCGGGAGAAGGGGCGCTCGCTCGGCCTGCACCAGCACCGGCTGAAGCGGCTTCTTGCGGCGGAGGTGAGTCTTGCGCAACTCGCGAGCCTGGGGGTGTCCGGGCTTGGCATTCGCGAGCAAATCGGTGAGGAACAAGGCAAACGCGGACTTTCCGGTGCCGTAAGGGCCAGTCAGGGTCCAGGCCCGGGCGCCGCCTTCTCTCCCGAGTTCCTGCAGGATCTGTCCGGCGAATCCCAGCAATGCGGGAGTGGCCAGGTAGTCGCCCGAATCGTGCGGCGCTTTCCAGTCGTGGGGCAGATGTACCGAACGATGGAATCGCCCGCGGACGTGCACGTGCTGATCCAGCGTGGTCGTCGGGAGTTTGCCCCGATTCATGTCCCTTCAATTCCGTAGTAGTCCGCCAAGAGCTCCAGAGGGTCGCGTTCCTCCTTGCGGATTACCCTGCGTTGGCCGGCGGTCTCGTCGTACTGGAACCCCCGACTGGAGGGCATCCGTTCCAGGATTTCGACCAAGTCTCGGTCGCGCAGCTTGAACGCCGCTCCGGGACTGCCCGGGTCAAAGAGCACGCGCTCCAGCGCCAGAACCTCTCCGCCCGGCGAGTTGTGGAGCCAGTAGTCGGCGAGTGCGAATGCGAGCACATCGTCGGGCAGACTGGGCCGCGGTCCACGTTCGAACGCGAAGCGACCGGCACCGGCGCGGCTAAGCAATCCGAGTTCGGCGAGCGGACAATCGAAGCTGTCCTCGAGGGGACGCCGGCGGTCGTCCCTCGCGGGAAGGTAGGTGCGCAGGAAGACATCCACATCCCGCTTTATCGAAGGAAGAGAGCTGCGGGTCGCCCGGGCTTCGTGTGCGCAGCGCAGCAGCCAGCGTGCAAGCTCGTCTCGGGTAAAGACGCTCTCGCCCCAACGAGTGAAAGCCAGATGCCAAGTGGAAGCAGGGAACGGTCTCGAAGCGAGCTGCCAGTGGAGCAGCCAGAGCGTCCCCGGGTCTTCCAGGTAGGGGTCGGCTCCCGCCCGCGCGTCGGGTGCAGCACTCTTCCGGGCGGCGGAGGATGACGCGGAACCAAAGAGGAGCTCGGCGAGTGGAGTGAGGGCGCCGCGTCGCCCGTGCATCTCGATGAGCCCAAGCGCCTCGCACCAGAAACGGATTGAGGCGACCATGTTCTTGCCGACGCCGAGCCGAACGAGAGCGTCAGGTTGGGCGAACACCTCGGGGTCGGCCTGCACGGCGGCTATCCCCTTGGGCAGCCACGCGTAACGGAATGGGAAGGTCTGGTGGCCGGAAAAGCTGTACCGGGTCGAATTTCCCCACCAGCTTGAGCCTTGGGTCGGGGTTGTTTGGCTCTCCGAGCGGGCCGTCAGCCCCACCATGCTCCTCCTGCAAGCGGTTTGAGAGAGTTTACACCGCGGGGGCCACGGGGTCGCCCCTTCGGGGGTCGCTAATCGCCCATTTGAGTGTCCGCGGTGGGCCTGCCCGATGTCGGAATTTCGCTCATGCAGATCCGAGGAAAGGATGTCCGGCGGTCGCCGTGAGCTTACGTGTGAACCGGCGTTTCGAGGCCCTCCAGCCGTGCCGCTTCACTCAGCGTTCGGTCGAGCGTGGCGAGCGGGAGGCGCATCCGCAGGGCGAGCTCGAGGTACATGGCGTCATCGACGGAGAGACGGTGCGCGTTCGCGAGCCCGAGCGTCCTGCCCCATACGCGCGAAGTGGAGACGGGGTCGATCTCGATGGGCAGCGCGTCCAGGTGGGCGTAGAGCTGCTCCCATTCATCGGGGTCGATTCGTCCCCGGCGGGTTGCAACGAGGAGCACATTGGCCACCTCCATCGGCCACAGTGCCGGTGCGAAGGCACGTCCCTCGACGAGTGAGTCCCGCAGATGGTCGGTCACCTCGGTAGCTTCGTCGGGGAAGAGCCAGGCCAGGGCGACCGAGCAATCGAGCACGAAGGCCATCAGAAGCGGCGACCCGCTTCGATCATCCGGCGGACCGAGAGTCCCCGGAGGCGGTGAGTCTCCTGGAACGTCTTGAGGCCGGCGATGGCCGTTCGGACCCTGTCGGCATCATGGGCTCCGAACGGAATCAACTCGGCCACCGGGCAATTGTGTTTCGTGATGACGAAGCGCTCCCCGGATTTCACCCTCTGGAGCAGCTTCGGCAGATGCGTCTTCGCATCAAATGCACCGATTTCAGTCACTTAGAGAGTTGCTCAATATAGACTGGTTATAGACTAGTCTGTATCTTGGATCATTTCAATCCACCTGCCTGCAAGCTGTTCGACCATTGCCTGTCGGCGCTTGATGCAGTGCTGATTCAGCATCGTCCTGGCCCGCTGGCGCACTTCCCATGTGCAAATCGTCGGGTGGGGCGCTCCCCTCTGGACTGGCAACCAGGCAGATCACCAAGGTTAGTGAGGGTTCACTTAGACGGAAGATGCTGGGCAAACATCTGCTGATGCGTTCAACGCAGTAGACTTGAGTCCGCGATGGCAAGCACCGACCCCACTTGCGACACCAGTCCGGCGGCCGCAGCCGCCCAGCTCGAACAGCTTCGGCGCATGGGACCGGCTGGGCGCCTCAGAGCGGGACTGCGTTTCAGCCAATCGATGATTGCGCTCTCGCGCGCCGCGTTGCGCAGGCGCAACCCTGAACTCGATGAACGCGCATTGCGGCTGCTGTGGATTGAGCAAACCTACGGTACCGATCTGGCGCGCAAGGTCGAGCGCCACATGGAACGCGTTGGATGGCCGAGCGCGACGAGTACCTTGCAGGGCTGACGCCGTTCATCGACTTGCTCGAACGGGCGCTCAGGGAGGTCCGCGATCAGCGCTCTCGGTAGTGCCTCCCCAGGCTGAGAGCGGCGTTCGGTTCTTTCCCTCGCTCAGCCGGAGGCGCTGTCGGCAACTCGGCAAGGTGCCCGAAGAGGGGCGAGCTCACAGTTGGAAGACTTGCAGCCTCGTCGATTCGTCCCGCCGGGAGTCGGGAAGCTCCGGATTCTCGCCGCTCGGCCGATCCACGCCCTCAGGCGACCCGGGACCTCCGGCGGCGCTTGGCGCTGGTGCGGCGGGTGCCGGTCTCGGCGAGCTTGGAGAGCAGCAGGTTCTGGGCGGCGACGGGGCGATCGGCGCTGCGGACGGCGCGCTCGTAGCTGCCGTCGCCTTGCATGAGCCAGGCCTGGGTGTCGTCGGCGAGGTAGGGCTCGAGGCCTTCCTTGTAGATGCGCCGCTTGAGGCGCCGGTCGAGGACGGGGAAGCAGGTCTCCACCCGCCGGTGGAGGTTGCGGCCCATCCAGTCCGCGCTCGAGCAGTAGACGAGGGGCTTCCCGCCGTTCTCGAAGTAGAAGACCCGGGTGTGCTCGAGGAAGCGCCCGACGATGGAGCGCACGCGGATGTTGTCGGAAACCCCCGGCACGCCGGGACGCAGCCCGCAGATGCCGCGCACGATGAGGTCGATGGAGACCCCGGCCTGGGAGGCCCGGTACAGGGCCCGGATCACCTCCGGCTCGATGATCGCGTTCATCTTGGCGACGATGCGGGCCGGCTTGCCCGCCCGTGCCGCCTTCGCCTCGTTCCCGATGTACTCGATCATCGCCTTTTGCAGGCTGAAGGGGGACTGCAGGAGGCGGCGCAGCTTGGTGGCGGTGCCGAGGCTGGTGAGCTGCATGAAGATGCGGTGCGCGTCCTCGCCCATGTCGGGGTCGGCGGTGAGGAGGCCGTAGTCGGTGTACACCCGCGCGGTGCGGGCGTGGTAGTTGCCGGTGCCCAGATGCGTGTAGCGCTTGAGGCTCGACCCTTCGCGCCGCACCACGAGCAGCATCTTCGCGTGGGTCTTGTAGCCGACGATGCCGTAGACGACGTGGGCGCCCGCCTCCTGGAGGCGCGAGGCGAGCGAGATGTTCGCCTCCTCGTCGAAGCGCGCCCGCAGCTCCACCACCACCGTGACCTCCTTCCCGGCCCGCGCCGCGGTCACCAGGGAGTCCACCAGCACCGATTCCGAGCCGGTCCGGTAGAGGGTCTGCTTGATCGCGAGCACGTTCGGGTCGGTGGCGGCCTGGCGCACGAAGTCGATGACCGGCACGAATGACTCGAAGGGATGGTGGAGGAGGATGTCGCCGGCCGCGATCGCCTCGAAGATGCCGTCCTGCTGGCTGAGCCGCGCCGGCAGACCCGGCGTGAAGCTCGGGTACTTGAGATCCGGGCGGTCCACGAGATCGGGCAGGGTCATCAGCCGGTGGAGGTTGACCGGCCCGTGCACCCGGTAGAGGCTCGCTTCCTCGAGGTCGAAGCGCCGGCGCAGGAAGGCGACCACGTCCGGGGGACAGGTGTCGTCGACCTCGAGGCGCACCGCGTCTCCGTAGCGGCGCGAGGGGAGCTCGCCCTCCAGCGCCCGCAGCAGGTCGTCCACTTCCTCCTCGTCGACGAAGAGGTCGCTGTTTCGGGTCACCCGGAACTGGTAGCAGTCGGTGACCTCCATGCCGGGGAAGAGGTCGCCGACGTGCGCGTGAATGATGGAGGAGAGGAACACGAAGTCGTGGGGCCCGCTCGACACCGACTCCGGCAGTCGGATGAGTCGCGGAAGCGGGCGGGGCGCCTGCACCACCGCCATTCCGCCTTCCAGCCCGAACGCGTCCTCGCCGGTGAGAAGGACGATGAAGTGCAGTCCCTTGTTGTGCACCCGGGGGAAGGGGTGGGCCGGGTCCATGCGAATGGGGCTCACGATGGGCAGGATCTGCTCTTCGAAGTAGGCTCCGATCCACTCCTTCTGCGCCGTCGTCCAGCCCCCCCGGCGCAGGAAGCGGATGCCCTCGCGCTCCAGCGCCGGCAGCATCTCGTCGTTCAGCAGGCTGTACTGGTCGCGCACCAGGGCGTGGGCGATGGGGCTGATCCGCGCCAGCACCTCGGTCGGGCTCATGTTGTCCGGGCCCGCCTGCACCGAGCCGTAGCTCACCTGCTGCATGAGGCCGCCCACCCGCACCTCGAAGAACTCGTCCAGGTTCGAGCCCGCGATGCACAGGAAGCGCAGGCGCTCGAGCAGGGGAGTCTCCGGGTCGCGCGCCTGCTCCAGCACCCGGCGGTGGAACGCGAGCAGGCTCAGCTCCCGGTTGATGTAGAGGTCGGGGTTTTCGAGGTTCGGGGCGTCCATGACAGTATCGGTGGCCGTTTTCACACGGGCTCCGGAGGCGGGACGGGCGCTCATCTCACCGGTCTCCCTCGACAATTATGGGGCATCGGGCAGGCGAGGGCGCTTGACGGCGATCAAGTGGACGAAACGCTTCGCTGCCGTCGAGGGCATCTCTCGGGAACAAAGGGAGACAGGCCGGGCGCATCGGGTCCCTGCGTGCGGCCCACTGTCACGGCATCTCCGCGCCTTCATGACGCAGTTCGGACAGCCATGGCGGCTACAGCTCACGAGCCGCCATCCGGTCCCGGATGTGCTCGGCCTGGCGGATGGCGAGGGTCACGATCAGCAGCGTGGGATTGGGCGCCATCGAGGTCGTGAACTGGCTCCCGTCCGAAACGAAGAGGTTCTCGATGTCGTGGCTTCGCCCGAAAGCGTCCAGCACGCCCCGTTCCGGATCCCGGCTCATGCGGCAGGTTCCCATGTTGTGCGAGGCGGGAAGGGGTGGAGCGACCCACACGCGGCTCGCGCCCGCGGCCTCCGCCAGCGCCCTGGTCCTCTCGTTGGCGTAGCGCTTCATCGCGATGTCGTTCGGGTGGTCGTCGAGGTGCAGGGTCGGGATGGGCAGGCCGAAGTCGTCCTTCTCGGTCGGGTGCAGGGTGATCCGGTTCGTCTCCAACGGCAGGTCTTCGCCGTTGAAGTGAAAGCCGCCGATGTGGGCGTAGTCCTCGATCCAGCTCGTGTACTCCCGGCCCCAGCCCCTGGGGTTCATGAAGGCGGCGAGGAAGGTGAGGCCGAGACCGAGGGAGCCGCTGAAGTAGCCGGCCGCGAATCCCCGGGAGTCGTCGTGGCCGGCCTCGTCGCGCACGATGCCTCCCGTGACCCGCCCCCGGTACATGTGCACCGGCTGCTCGAAGACCCCGTAGAGGTAGCCGGTGGTGTGGCGCATGTAGTTGCGCCCGAGCTGACCCGAGGAGTTGGCGAGCCCGTCGGGAAAGCGGCTCGATTCGGAGTTGAGCAGCAGGCGGGTGGTCTCGAAGGCGTTCGCGGCCACGCACACGATGCGCGCGCGCTGGCGCTGCGTCTCGCCCGCGCCGTCGATGTAGACGACCTCCCGCACCCGGTTGCGATCGTCGTGCTCGATGCGCACCGCCATGCAGCGGGTGCGCACCTCGCAACGGCCCGACGCCTCCGCCGCGGGAAGCTCGGAGTTCATCGTCGACCACTTCGCGCCCGAGCGGCAGCCCTGCATGCAGAAGCCGATCTGGTCGCAACTGTTCCGCCCCCCGTAGGGCACGGAGTTGATCGCGGTCGGGTTGGTGTCGTAGTCCCGGTAGCCCATGCGCTTCGCCCCGAGCGCGAGCAGCTTGTACACGTTGTTGCCGGGATGCAGGGGGATGCCGTTCCGGCCCGTGACCCCCATCTTCTTCTCGGCGCGCACGTACCAGGGCTCGATCTCCTCGAAGGTGAAGGGCCAGTCGGCGAGGTTCGCTCCCTCCACCTCGCCGTAGACGCTGCGCGCCCGGAACTCGTGGGGCTGCACGCGGGGGCACATCGCGGTCCAGTGCAGGGTGGAGCCGCCGTAGCCCTTGCACACCCAGGTCGGCGCTGCCGCGAAGTCGCGCGCCACCGGCGAGGAGCCCGTGGCGTCGCGCTTGTCCTTCCAGGTGAAGCGCTCCCACATCTCCCACTCGTCGTTGACGAAGTCGTCCATCGTGAAGCGCGGCCCCGCCTCCAGCAGCACGACGTCGATGCCCTGACGGGTCAGCTCGTTGGCCAGCGTGCCGCCCCCCGCGCCCGAGCCGATGACCACCACGACGGAATCGTCGTTCCGGTCGTAGGTGACGGTGGGCACGTCGCGCTCGACGCTGCGCACCAGCTTCTTCAGCGCCGGCTTCCCTTCTCCTTCTCGCTTCGGTACGCGCGGGTGCCGCGCTCTCTGCCGCTGGCCGCGCCGGCGCTGCCCGCTGCGACTCATTCCTCCGGCACCCACGCGGCGTCGTCGAATCCGCGCTTCACGTAGCCGCCGAGGTGGGAGGAGGGTCCCTCGTAGCCGAAACGCGCCCGGACCACGGGGTTTCGGTAGAGCCCGCGCACAGTCGCCCCCCGGACGTCGTTGAAGAAGTCCGAACCCTCGATCTCCTTCAGGACCTCCACCTTGCGCTCGTCCGGGAGATCGACGAAGGGCCGCTCCATCGCGGCATCCAGCAGCTCCACGCCCTCGACCAGCAGGCGGGCGCGCTCCTCGTCCGATGCGTTCGCAATCCCTCGCACCACGTCGGCGTAGGGAGTGTCGTCGAGCACGTCGTGCGGAAAGAGCTGTCGCGCCATCGCGACGAGTGTGGCCCGACAGTGCGCGTCCAGCTCCAGCACGGCGCGGCCCCCCGGATCAGGTCCGGCCGCTCACCGAAGGATGCCCCTCAACCACTCGCGCGTCTCGAGCCGTCGCTCCGCCCGAGGCCCGCCGTCAACCGCGTGCCGGTCGCCTCAGCGCCGCCGGCGTGCCCCACCCCTTCCCGCAACCGGGTCGGCCGGGCGCGCAGTGCCATCGGCGGGGCCTCGATTTCGGCGCATGCAGCCGAGACGGTGTGGACCGTCGGTCCCATGCCGATCATGTAGCGCATCCGATACGCACCTTCAAGCGCAGGGTCAGGGGCCGAGCGCGGTGAGTGGCGTCAGCACCACTCCGTCGGGCCGGGTGTAGCCGTGGCCGATCCCCACGATCACCGTGAGTGCGCCCGGTGGGCCGGTGCGGTCCGGATCCACCCGATCCCGCAGCTTGAGCAGGTTCCTCACCCCTTCCTCTATGGGTCCCTCGCCGCCGAGCTTGATCTCGACCCCCATCCACGCGCCGCCTGCCGTCTCGACGATGGCGTCCACTTCCAGGCCGGTATTGTCGCGGTAGTGATACACCTCGGCGTCGTGCGCCTGGGAGTAGACCCGAAGATCCCTCACGACCAGGGACTCGAAGAAGAACCCGAAAGAGCCGAGATCGGCCCGCAGCCGGTCCGGGCCGGAACGAAGCGCGGCGACGGCCAGCGACGGATCGACGAAGTGCCGCTTGGGTGATCGGCGCAACCGGGACCGGGAACGGAGATGCGCGGGCCACGCCGGCTGATCCTCGGTCACGAAGACGCGCTCGAGCGCGTTCAGGTAGCTCTGCACGGTCTCCGGGTGCAGAGGACCCGCATTTCCTCCCGCGTCGGCGGCGATGACGGAGACTGCCGCCTCCGTGGCCACGTTCCGGGCCAACGATTGCAACACTCGCCGCACCAGCACCGGGTCGCGACGGATTCCGTCCACGCGCCTGATGTCGGTGCGACGAATCTCCTCCAGGTAGTCTCGGACGAAGCGCTGGGCATCGTTCGTCGCGGCGCCGATCATGCCGGGCCAGCCGCCCCGGCAAACGAGATCGACGAGATCCGCGAGCGTCGTCCGGCTGTGCTGCGCCGGCACCGGCTCGGCGCGCAGCATGGCTTCAAGAGACATCGCTCCGGTCGAGTGCCCGGATTCAAGGAGCGACATCGGCCGCATCGAGAGTCGGGACACCCGGCCCGCGCCGGTGTGCCGAGTGGTGTCGTCAGGGGGCAGCGCCGAGCCGGTCAGGATGAATCGGCCCGTCCCGCCGCCCATGTCTACCGCACGGCGCACGTGGTTCCAGATCGACGGCGCGGTCTGCCATTCGTCAATCAGGCGCGGCGCCGCTCCTTCCAGGACGAGGCTCGGCTCGAGCTCGGCGGCGTGCCGCAGTCCGGCGTCCACGTCGAGCAGTACCTCGCTTGCCGTGTGACGCCGGCCGGTCGCTGTCTTCCCGCAGGCTCGGGGCCCCTCGATCAGCACCGCTCCGGCCGATCCGAGTCTCGCACCAAGCTCCCTGTCGACGATTCGCGGGCGGTAGTTCTCTGCCAATCCTTCGCTCCCGGTCGATCCGTCCCGGCTCCCGAGCGGACTTCCTCAACCGTGGTTTCGCAACGAATTCAACCGTGGTTTTGCAATAGTTTCAACCGGCGTTCTGCAACTCGATCCAACTCCCGGCGTGAAGGCAGGCATCTACTCTCCCCTCGAGTTTCGGTAGCCGCCCTCGCCCGCGGCGCGCTTGGCGTCAGCCGTGTTCGCCTGTTCATTGGTCGGCCTCAGGTTTGCGCCATCCTCTCCCTCTTGCGCACAGCGATGACGAGCATGGCCCACAGGACCGTCCTCCCGGACCCGGGTGATCGAGCCCGCAACTCTTGAACTTTCTTCAAGATGTCTCATAAAGTGAACAATAAAACTGTTTATTGCTCACAGGATAAGACAGACGATGAGAACGTCAGCGACACAGGCGCTTCCCAGAGCAGCCAGACAGGCCCTCGCCAAGCTGGGCGCGGACATCGCGGTCGCCCGCAAGAAACGTCGCATCTCGACGGTCTCGATGGCTGAGCGTGCGTTCATCAGCCGCGGCACCCTCTACAAGGTCGAAAGAGGCTCTCCATCGGTCTCGATGGGCATCTACGCTACGGTCCTGGCCATCCTGGGGCTCGCCGACCGCCTCGCCCAGGCGGCCGACCGGCGCAACGATTCCCTCGGACTGGACATCGAAGAGGATCGGCTGCCCAGGAAGGTGCGCCCGCGCCGCCGCACCCCGACCCCGCCATGACCGACACCATCGAGGTCTTTGTCGACGATGGCGGAGAAACACGTTTCGTCGGCCGGTGCCGTTACATCGCCAGTCACCGCGGCCAAAGCTCGGTCTTCGAATACGGCGACGCATGGCTCGGCCGCGCCAGTGCTTTCGCCCTGGATCCAGCGAACCTGCCGCTGGAACAACAGCAGACATATACCTCCTCCGGCAAGTCGGCATTGCCTGGTGCGATGCGCGACACCGCACCGGACCGCTGGGGCCAACAGCTTGTACGGCGCGCGTTTCGCAAAGGCGGCGAGCAACGCGCCTTGTCCGAGATCGACTATCTCCTCGCCATCAACGATCAGACCAGAATTGGCGCTCTCCGGTACCGCCGGGAAGGTGAGGAGACCTTCGACCACAACATTGGCCGCTACCGCGTGCCTCCCCTGATCCGGCTGCCGGCGCTCCTCAACGCCGCCGACGCGGTACTCTCCAACACCGACACCGCGGAAGACCTGAAGCTCCTGCTGAACGAGGGCTCGCCACTCGGTGGCGCTCGCCCGAAATCTGCCGTCATCGACGATGAGGGTCGCCCGGCGATCGCCAAGTTTCCGAAGACCGATGACGATCGCAGCATCCCGCATGGCGAAGTGCTGGCGATGACGCTCGCCACCGCCGCCGGCATCAATGTTGCCGAGTCGACACTCCTGGATGTGGCCGGCCGGCCGGTGTCCCTGATAACGCGCTTCGACCGTGATCGAGACCGGAGAATTCCGTTCATTTCCGCCATGACCCTGCTCGGGCTCAGCGACGGCGACGACGCGACTTACACGGACATCTCAGAGGTCATCAGAATGTACTCGAGCGCGCCGACCGAAGACCTGCATGAGCTGTGGAGGCGTATGGTCTTCAACGTGATGGTCGGCAATCTCGACGATCACCTCCGCAACCACGGCTTCCTCTACGACCGCGACAACAAGTGGCGTCTTTCGCCGGCCTATGACCTCAACCCGGTGCCGCTGGCCGAGAAGGCGCGGGAGTTGACGACGTGGATATCGGATGAGGGGCCGGATGCCGACCTGGACCTTGCCCGCAACGCTGCGCCGTACTTCGAGCTGGACCTGGTCCGGGGCAATGCCATCATCGATGAAGTCGCGGCTGTACTGGGTAGCTGGAAGGACATCGCGCGAGGGCTGCGGATGAGCGCATCGGATCTCGCTGCCTATGCGACGGCGATCAGGGATGCGGCATAGAAGGAGAAACGCGCCGGTCGATTCATCGCTCCGTGCAACGTCCCTCGCCGGGGCGCTGGTCGAGGCCGGGCGCTACCTGAGCAACCTGTCCACCGCGCCGTAGCGCGGCGCGCATTGAGGGGAACGTACGGGGGGCCGCAGCCCTGCGCGGTAGTGTTCGCCGGGCGGAAGGTCCGAGCCTGGATGGCCGAGGTGCTGGCGGGCGTTCAGGGCCGGCACCACGGCACTCGCACCGATCTGGCCGCCGCCGGAGGCCACACCCGCCCAGCGCCCGGAAGGGGCTAGCTCGCCCTCAGGGGGCGAGCCCGTAGCTCTTCGCCATGAGCTCGATGGGGTGGAAGGGGCCCTGGCGGGGGGGCGCCGCGCCGCCCGTCACGGAGGGTATGCCGTGGGCGATCCGGTCCCCGGCGAGCGGGCACTCCGAGGCGAGGAAGCGGCGGCCGCTCTCCGCGCTCTGGCGCATCACCCGCTCGCCCACCTTCATGCTCGTGTCGTAGTTCTCCTTCAGGATCCCCCACGTTCCCCCGTGGCCGGAGCAGCCCTCCGAGATCATGACGTCGCACCCGGGGATCGCGCGCAGCATCACCGCCGCCTTGGCGCCGACGCCCTGGGCTCGGGCGTGGCAGGCGAGATGCAGCACGACGCCGCCGTCCAGGGGCGCGAGCCCCTCCGCGAGCCCGTCGGTGCGCTCGATCGCGACCACGTACTCGCAGATGTCGAAGGCGTTGGCGGCGAGGCGCTCGACCGCCTTGTCTCCCGGCAGGTACCGGGGCCAGGTCGTCTTCAGCATCAAGGCGCAGGAGGGGACGAGGGTGACGACGTCGTAACCGTCGTCCATCCACCGGCCGAGCTCCGCCGCCACCCGCCGGGCGCGGCGCGTCACCTCACCCAGGTCGCCTTCCTCGAGCTGCGGCATGCCGCAGCACTCCGGGTAGGCGATCCCGGTCTCGACTCCGTTGCGGGCGAGCACCGCGCGCGCCGCGAGCCCGATGCCCGGGTTGTGATACTCGACGAAGCAGGTCGCGTAGATGACGGCCTTGCGGCGCGCGGCGGGCGCGTCGGGGGCCGGTGTGGGCGGCGCCGCCTTCGCCTGCCGGCTGAAGGTCGCGGAGTGGGCGCGAGGCAGCTCGCTCTCGCGGTGAATGCCGGTCGTCCACTCCAGGATCGGTCGCGTCACCGGATTGCGGGGCCGGGAGGCCCAGTTGACGATGGGGGCGACCGAGGTCATCAGGCGCCCGTTCCGGTCCGTCTTCCGGAGCTCCCTGACCACTCGGCCGGTCCGGCCCGCTTTCGCCTCCCGGGCGCGACTGCGCACCATGAGGCTCGGGAAATCCACCGCGTACGCGTGGGGCGCCACGTAGGGGCAGACGGGATAGCACATGTCGCACAGGGTGCAGGCGTCGGCGACCGGGGCGAAACGCTCGAGCGGCGCGGAGGCGATGCCGCCGGGCTCGCGGTCCGCGATGTCGAAGAGGCGGGGGAAGGAGTCGCAGAGCATCTCGCAGCGCCGGCAGGCGCTGCACACTTCGAAAACCCGGCGGGCCTCGGTCTCGAGCGCGGCGGGGTCGAGCCAGGAAGGACTCCGCCAGTCGACCGCGGGCCGGGCCGCCGCGGCCGTCGTCTCGTTCTCCGCCATGCGCGCGCTCCCGTCCTCAGTCGCGGGGCTTGCCGGGACCCCAGGTGTCCGAGAGCGTGTATCCGAGCGGGAAGGGATCGCTCGGGTGCACGCCCGGCAGCTCCATCTCGTGGTCGGGACGTGTCCCGGTCGCCATGAGCGTTTCTCCTTCCGGCCCGATCCGCACCCGCTGAATAAGGAAAGGACCCGATCAAGTCAAATCGCGCGCCGGCGCCGATGCCGCGGGTCAGGGCAGGGCGAACTCCTCCGCCAGCGCGGTCAGCTCGCGGCGGAAGGGAATGTCGGCCGGGCTCTCGCCGAGCTCGCGGGCGAAGCGGTGGCCCTCGTAGACCGCGGCCGCGATGGTCGCCGGCGCGTGGCAGTCGCCGATCCGGCGCACCGCCCGGATCCCGGCGTCGGCGAGGCGGGTCTCGTCCGCAGTCAGCGCGTGGTAGAGGGCGTCATCGGGCAGGCGTGACGTGATCATCACCACCGAGGCCGCGGGCAGTACGCGCTCGCGGGCGCTGTACACGCAGCGCACGCGGCTCTCCTGCCCGCCGATTCCGCCGAGCTCATGCCCGGTGATCAACTCCACCCCGAGCTCCATCAGGCGGGCGACCACGCGTCCGTGCTCGAGAGTGTTGCGCGTCCAGTCCGAGACGGTGATCTCGGGGGTGACCAGCGTCACCGCGAGGCCCGCCGCGGCCAGCTTCTCCGCGATCACCCCGCCCATGTAGTAGTGGTCGTCGTCGTAGACGAGCACCGGGCCCGGCGGGGTGGCGCCGTCCATGATGTCGTCAGGGGTGAAGACGTTCGCCCCATCGGCGCCGGGGATCGGCGCCTGGTGCGCGCGCCCGAAGCCGTCCCGGCGCCAGCGCGCTCCGGTGGCGATGCACACCTGCGACGCCCCGAGCTCGAGCACCGCGGCGAGATCGAGGCGGCTCGCGGGGTACACCTCGACGTTGCCCATCTGCTGGAGCTGGTAGACCCGGTAGTCGCGCACCCGTCCCCAGGCCGCGAGGCCGGGCAGGGCGCATTCGCGCGCGACCCGGCCCCCGAGGCTCTCGCCCGCCTCCGCGAGCGTGACCGCGTAGCCGCGCTGGCCGGCCGCGCGCGCCGCTTCGAGCCCGGCCGGCCCCGCGCCCACCACGAGCACGGTGTCGTCGGTGGCCTTGGCGGGAATGCGCTCGGGGTGCCAGCCGCGGCGCCACTCCTCGCCCTTGGTCGGGTTCTGCGTGCAGCGCATCGGAGACATGACCTGGTTCCACGACACGCAGATGTTGCAGCCGATGCACTCGCGGATGTCTTCCGGGCGTCCTTCCTCGATCTTTCGCGGCAGGAAGGGGTCCGCGATGGAGGGGCGGGCCGCGCCGATGAAGTCGAGCACGCCCTTGCGCACGAGCGAGGCCATCCGGTCCGGCGAGGTGTAGCGGCCGACGGAGACCACCGGCCTGGTCGTCACCTGCTTCACGAACGAGATGAAGGGCTCCTGGAACCCCTCCTCGGAGAAGCGGCTGGTCTGGGAGTCGTTGTCCCAGTCCGCCACGTTCACGTCCCACAGATCCGGCAGCTCCGCCAGCATCTCGACGATCTCGCGCCCTTCCTTGTCCCACTCCATGCCGTCGGCGCCGCGCATCTCGTCGACCGCGAAGCGCGCCACCACGCCCATGGTGTCGCCCACCGCCTCCTTCGCGTCCTCGATCAGCTCGCGGAAGAGCCGCACCCGGTTCTCGAGCGACCCGCCGTACTCGTCGCTGCGGTGGTTGTAGCGGCGCAGCATGAAGTGGCCCGCGACCGAGAGGTCGTGCGCCGCGTAGCAGCACACGATGTCGAAGCCGGCGCGCTTCGCCCGCTTCACCGCTTCGAGGTGCCAGCGGCGGTACTCCCGGATGTCGCGCTTGTCCATCGCGCGGGCCTGCGCCGGGACGCTGCCGACCAGGGGCATGTGGCTCGGGAAGATCGGGGCCTCGCGGCTGTAGAGGTTGGCGGCGTAGATGCCGTTGTGGGCCAGCTCGATGAGGGCAAGGGCGCCGTGCGCGTGCACCGCGTCGCACATGCGCGCGAGACAGGGGACGTCCTCGTCGGACCACATGCGGCACTCGGTGCCGGGGGTGAGGTCCGAGGAGGGATGAAAGTCGACCTGCTCGGTGGACACCACCGCCCATCCCCCTTCCGCCTTCACGCCCCGCATCGCCGCCATGCTGGAGGGAAAGGTGCGCCCCATGCCGTTGCAGTGCGGCACCTGGTAGAAGCGGTTCTTCGCGGTCACCGGGCCAATCGCCACCGGCTCGAAGAGCACGTCGTGTCGCGGATCTCTGCTCATGGGCTCCAGTCTCCTTTCAGTATCGTGCGCGAGCGCTCCGGCTGAGGGGGCGTGGATCCGGGCTCTCGCCTGCGTGTCGATGCCGCGCCTCACTCGATGACGGGCATCTCCCGGGGCGCGCGCCGGGTCAGAAGCTCGCCCCCATCGGGGGTGATGACGATGTTCTCTTCGTGGACCAGTATCTTGCGTTCCGGTCCGTCCTTGCCGTCGACGAAGAAGGGCAGTCCCGGCTCGATGGTGAGGGTCATGTTCTCGATCAGCACCTGATCGTCGATGGGGCTGTTGGAGGGCGGCTCGCACATCCGCAGTCCGATGCCATGACCGAGACGGCCCGAACCGAAGCCCTCGCGATTGACCTCCTTTCCCTCCGCTTCGGCGAGCACCTCGGCCTGCGCCAGCCAGACGTCCGAAGTCCGCCTTCCCGGTCGCGCCGCGGCAATCCCCGCTTCGGTCGCCCGCCACACCGCGTCGTAGGCGTGCTTCACCGCGTCCGACGGCTCGCCTACGGAGAAGTCGCGGTCGAAGTCGCAGAAGTAGCCTCGGTACGAGACGCCGGTATCGAGGATCAGCACGTCGCCCGCTTCCAGGCGGTGGTCGCCGGGCCCGAGGTTGATGCAGGGGTAGCCGCCCGCTCCCGAGGTGCAGATGAGATAGGGGATCTTCTCGCCGCCCCTTCTCAGCACCTCGATCTGGAACTTTGCGGCGACCTCCCGCTCGCTGTCTCCCCGCATCGCGTAGGAAGGCAGGGCCTCGAAGGCGGACGAGACAAGCTGGCAGACATGGCGCATCAGTGCGATCTCGGCCGGCGACTTGACCATGCGCATCGTGCGCAGCATCCAGTCCCCGTCGACGAGCTCGAGGGGCGCGACGCCCTCGCGAACCCGCAGAAAATCCCGGACCGGCATCGTCACCCGGCTCTCGCGGCCGAGCTCCGCTCCGATGCGGCCGTGTCTGCCCCTCGCCGCCTTCAGCGCGTCGATGCACAGGGACACGCCGTCGTCCTCGGGGTTGGGCGCCACCCAGCTCCGAATGTCGCCGATCCAGGGCGCGGTGCGACGGGCAATGATCTCGTTGCCGGAAGGCAGAACGAGCACGGGGTCGCCCGAACCCGGCAGCACGCAGTAGCGAGGGCGCGTCAGGTTCTGCCACACCGGCGCGTCAAAGCCGGTGAGATAGCGGAAGTTGTCCTCGCTGGTGATGAAGAGGGCGTCCAGCCCTTGCTCGTCCATGCGGGCCTGGACCGCCGAGATTCGGCTGCGGTGCTCGTCCGGGCTGATGGCGGGCGGTGCGGTGGGGTTCGATTCCACGCTCATGACGGGGTCCTCAGTCGTTCGCTCCGCCGCACCGGGAATCGGGCGCCGGCTCGATGGGTTGCACGAGAGTATCGCCGGCCTTCCGCATGATGATGCGTTCCGGTTTGCAGACGGAGCGATAGAATGGTCACCGGAAATCAGATTGTCTCCAAGGGCCACAACTCCCGCACCATGACCTCCTTCTCCCCCACGCGCATCATCGACATCGCGCCGCTCTTCTCGGGCGGCGACCCGGCGACGGAGCGCGCCGTTGCCGAAGCGCTCGCGGAGCATGGCAGCTTCGTCGCGGCCGGCTTTGCGGGCGCGGAGGGCTTCCGCGGGCGGATCGCCGATCTGCTCTCCTTCTTCTCGATGGAGGAAGCGCACAAGCTGGTGTGCGCCACCTGCCGGCACGTGCCGCGGAACCCGAACATCTACCGGGGCTTCTACCCGTTGCCGAAGAAGCCGCACTGGTCCCACAACGAGATCTTCGACATCGGCCCCGAGCCCGCGATGACCTGCCCCGAGGTGCCGGGGGCCGAGTCCTTCCGAGAGTCCAACGTCTGGCCCCGGGTCGAGCCGGTGCCGGAGTGGCGCGACAGGATGCTGGCGATGCTGCGCCTCCAGCGGGAAGTGGCGATGGTGCTGATGTCGGCCATCGCCCGCGGGTTCGGTCTCGAGGAAGAAACGCTGCTGGCGCCCGGCCGAGGGCGCAACGCGACGCTCCGGCTGCTGCACTATGCGCCCGCTCCGCCGGAGTTCAGCTTCGAGGGCCATGTCGAAGACGAGAGCGAATGGCTTGACGACGGGCGCCGCCTGATCGCCCGCAGCCACGTCGACACCGGCCTGCTCTCGCTCCTGTGGCAGGACGAGACCGGCGGCCTCCAGATGCGGGGCTCCGACGGGTGCTGGCGGGAAGTGCCCCTGGCGCCCGACGGGCTCTCGGTGCACTGCGGCGATCTCCTGAGGACGCTGACCGGAGGCCGTCTCGAAGGCACGCTGCACCGCGCCGTCAGCCGCGGCGGGGACCGGTGCTCGGTCGGCTTCTTCCTGGAGCCGGACTTCGAGACCGAGGTCGTCGCGCCCGCCGGCGGCCCGCCCGTGAGCTACGCGCGGCACCTCGTCAACGAGTTTCCCGACCGCTTCGAGGCGCCGCGGGCGGCGTGAGCCTCAGCCGGCGCCCGGCGCCGCGCCGGGGTGCAGGGCCTCGATCGCCGCCGGGTCCAGGTGCCTGACGCGCGGCCACTCCTTCGACTTGCCGGGGTTCAGCAGTCCTTGGGGGTCGAGGCGCTTCTTCCAGGACAGGTGCCGGTAGTCGGCGTGCTTCATGCCCCCGTCCTCGATGATGAAGGTGTGGGGGTCCGATACCGGACAGCCGTGGTCTTCGTAGATGCGGATGATCTCGTAGAGGCGCTCGTCGGTGGTGTAGAAGACCACGGGCAGGTCGGCCGCCACCAGCTCATCGTTCAACCGGAAGAACTCGTGGTGCATCAGGACCTCGTCGCCGAGGATCTCGCGCACCGCATCGACCCTTTCGGCGTCGATCGGCGCGGGGACCCGGACCTGGAGATAGGTGACGCTCGGGTCGACGTTCAGCACCTGCAGCGTCGTGTGGTTGAAGGAGAACTCGAACACGTGGGGCAGCCCTTCCGCCGCCATCTCCGTCTCGTCCAGGCTCAAGTCCGTCCTTCCCCCCCACTCCCGAACCAGCCCCACGAAGGCCGGCAGGTCCCCGCGGTCGATGAGCGTGAGCATGAGATGGCGTCCGGTCTCGACCCGCCCCTCGAGCTTCGCGAAGTAGGGCGTGAACCCGGCGTCCACGGTGCAGACCAGCTTGCGGCGCAGGTCGCGGCGATGCCCCAGCGCCGTCCCGGCGTCGAAGGCGGCGCGGTAGGTCGGAAAGGAGGAGATGCAGTTGATCCAGTCGCGCTCGGGCGCGGTCTTCATCGTGAGCTCGGTGATCACGCCGTTGATGCCCCAGGCGTGGTGGAGGAGGTTCACGTCCTCGCCCGTGAACTCGTGGCGGACGGGCTCGGCCTCGAGCGAGAGCGCGCTGATGCGGATGATGTTGCCGTAGTCCTGCAGCATGCCGTGCTCGATGGAGCCGATGCCGACCGAGCCGCCGCCGACGAAGCCGCCGATGGTGGCGATGCGCTGGGTGGACGAGAAGATCGGCAGCTCCTTGCCGTGGGCGCGGAGCGCCTCGTTCAGGCGGTGCAGGTTGCAGCCCGCCTCGACCCGCACGAAGTCCTCGCCGATCTCGAGCACCCGGTCGAGCCCGGTCATCTCGACCACCAGCCCGCCCTCCAGGGGCACGGCCTGACCGTAGTTGCCGCTGCCGCGCCCGCGCAGGGTCACCGGAACCCGCTTCGCGTAGGCGAGCTTCAGCACCCGCACCAGCTCCTCCTGCGTACGGGGCCGGGCCACCAGGTCGGCGATGCACCCGTCCAGCTTGCGGGCGAGGATCGGGCTGTACCAGAAGAAGTCCCGGGACTTGGCCTTCAGGATCTTCGGGTTGTCGAAGGTGGGAACGTCTCCGAGCGCGCGGCGGAATGCCTGCCAGTCGATGGCGTTGTCAGCGGGTGTGTTCATGACTCTCCGTTCCTGAATGGTTCCCGATACCCGGCGGCCGGCCGAGCGTCGCCGCCGCTGCCGGACAGGTACTCCTCCAGACTCTGCCGCGCGGCGCCGCGCACGACGTCCGCGCTGTGGAATGCGCCGGCGACCAGGAGATCGGCGCTTCGGCACCGATCGACCGGTTGCGCGTCGAGACCGAGCGCGCGGCGGGCGTCGGTGCTCACCGCCCTCAGCCAGGGAGCGAAGGGCGGGTCCAGGTGGGCGGTGAGGACCGCGAGCTCCAGGGCGTGCATGGGGTCGAGCCGGCCCACCGGGCAGAATGCGTCGGCGACGTTGTCCGAGCCGAACGCGACCCTCACGCCCGCATCGCGGAGCTCCCGCACCCGGGTGATGCCGCGGCGCTGCGGAGTCCCTTCTCCGCGCCCCTGCAGGTAGAGGTTCGTGGCGGGGAGCGCCACGATGGAGACGCCGGAGCGGGCAATCAGCTCGATTACGCGCGCGAGCCGCTCGCCTTCGAGGTTCATCAGCGCGCAGGCGTGCCCGCACAGCACCGGCCCTTCGAAGCCGGTCTCGACGAGCGCCCGCGCGATCGCCTCCAGGCCCTCGGGCCCCTGTCCGAGGCTCTCGTCCACGTGAAAGTCGAGCGCCAGGGAGTGTCGCTCGGCGAGCTCGATCACGCGACGCAGGCGGGCGGGCATGTCGGCCTGCCCGAGCACGAACACGCCCAGGGCTCCGTCGCCCGAGGCGAGCAGGCGGGCGGCGGCGGAGACGTAGCTCCGGTCGTCGAAGTCCGGAAGCGAGAGCAGCGCGCAACGCTGCACCGTCACCGGCGGCGAGGCCTCCGCGGCGAGCTCGCCGATGATCTCCCAGGCGAGCGGAGCGCTCCCCTGCGGGACATGCTCCGCGTCCCAGTCGACGTGGGTCCTGACGGCGCCGCACCCGCTCGCGCGAAGCTCGGCCAGCCCCCGGCCCGCGCGCTCCCGGAGGTCTTCGCGGGTCCAGCGGGCCCGGTCCGCCTGCTGGTCCTCGATCGCCCGGTGCAGGTCGCCACCCACCGGGCCGAGTCTCGACACCGTGTGGCACTTGTCGAGGTGGCAGTGGGGCTCCGCCAGGCGCGGCAGCACCACGCGACCGCCGAGATCGCGCTCGGCGGCGGCGTCCACCGGCGCGCCGCGCGCGAGCAGGCGGCGCACGCGCCCCTCCTCGATCAGCAGGTCTCCCCGCAGGCAGTCGTGCTCGGCACGCCCGCCGAAGGCTTCGGGCTCCTCCACCAGTGCGCGGGGAACGCGCGCGTCCCGCAGTACCAGGCGGCAGCGCGCGCCGGGCTCAGGCCGGGAACGCATCCAGGCCGTCCGGCGACAGGCGGTCGAGCTCGCGCAGCATGGCGATCAGGTGCTCGACCCCGCGATCGAGCAGCAGCTCCCCCTTCTCCACGCTCGCGGCGGCGGCGTTGCCGCAGGCGCCCTCGCGATTCAGGTCATGGATGAGCCACGCCACCTTGACCGCTCTCGAGCCGACGCCGAGGTAGTCGTGGTCCTCCGCCCATTGCTCGCTGCGGGAGCGGAAGTCCCGGGCGAGGTTCATGTCCACGAGGTGGCCCCGCGCGGCCAGCATCACCGAGGTCTCGCCGTCTCCGCCGTGGATGCCGTGGACGAGCTCGCGCGAGTCGAAGAGGTCCGAGCTGTCGAAGAGGGAGGACCAGGAGCACGTGGCCGCGAGCATGCCGTGCCGTGCCCGCAGGTCCCGCGCGACGATGTCGAGCGCGGCCGTGTTGCCGCCGTGGCCGTTGTAGAACAGGAGCTTGCGCACCCCGGCGCGGGCGACGCTCGCGCCTATCTCCATCCACGCGCGCATCAGGGTCTCCGCCGACAGGGTGAGCGTGCCGGGATAGGCGATGTGCTCGTTGCTCTTGCCGATGGGCATGGTGGGCAGGAAGAGGACCGGCAGGTCCCCGAGGCGAGGCGCGGCGCGGGTGACGATCTCCTCGATGATGTCCCGGTCGACCGAGACCGGCAGATGGGGTCCGTGCTGCTCGATGGCGCCCACCGGGAGGACGGCGATGGTCCGGGACGCGTCGAGCGCGCGAAACTCCGCCGCCGTCAGGTCGGCCCAGTAGCGCTTGGCGCTCATGACGGCGTGCCCGGCCTGGCCGCGATGGCTTCCACCTCCACCTTGAAGACCTCCCGGGCGAATCCCGCGACCACCATCAGGGTGGACGCGGGCGGCGGGTCGACCGATTCGATGAAGGCGTCACGGGCAGCCATGTAGTCAGGGAGGTAGGCCCGGTCGGTCACGTAGGCATTCAGCCTGACCACGTCCGCCGCGCCCATGCCCGCCTCGTCGAGCACCGCGCGGATGTTCTCGAAGCAGAGCGTGGCCTGGGCGGGCGCATCTTCCGGCACCGCGTCGTCGGGCCCGATCCCGAGCTGACCCGAGCAGAACAGGAGGTGTGCTCCGGCCCCGACCGAGACGCCGTGCGAGTAGCGCGCGAAGGGGGGACGGATGAGCGGGGGGGTGAAGTGGGAGAGCATGTTCGAAGCCTCCTCCGTGCGGATTCGACCCTGCCTTAGAGGCGCTGGATCCGGCGGCGGACCTTCTCCACGAACGCGCGGCGCTGCTCGTGCGTGGTCGAGTCCATGAGATGGAGCCCGAGCCAGAAGGTCCGGCACCGGCGATGACAGCAGTTCCGGAGCGACCGGAAGAAGAACTTTCTCGCCGGTGCGCCCATCCCGAAGGTCCACCACCACCATGGCGAGCCGAGCGTGGTCACCACCCCCATGAGGCGGATGTTGGTCAGGTGCGGCGTCCAGTCCATCTTGTCGGTCGGCAGGGTGAAGGTGGCGTGCGGCACCCACACCCGGTCGACCCAGCCCTTGAGCATCGCCGGCTGCCCGTACCACCAGGTCGGGTAGACGAAAATCAGGCCGGTGCACCAGCGTAGCTGATCGAGGTGCGTCTTCACGGGGACCTCGTTCACGCCGGGGGTGGGGTAGCCGAGCCATTCCTTCTCGTCCATCACCGGCTCGAATCCCTCCGCGTAGAGGTCGATCACCCGCACCTCGTGGCCCCGGCCCTCCGCGGTCTCCACCACCGTGTTCTTGAGGGCGGCGTTGAAGCTCGAGCCCGAGGGATGGCAGTGGACGACGAGGAGCTTCATCGCCCCCGCCCCGGACGTACGCTCACCCAAGGCCGCGGGCGCGAGGCCCGGAGGACGTTCGCGCGCGAACGGTGTGCCCCTCGACTGGCGCGCAAACCCGCGGCCTCAGACCCCGTTGCGGGGGATCGACTCGTCCCACTCCCGGGAGAACACCTTCTCCTCGCTCTCGAAGGCGTCCAGGCGCGCGTGGATTCGGAAGTGAGTGGCATCGCAGCTCAGCTCGCAGGACACCGCGATGCGGGTGTCGATCTGCCCCGGCCGGGCGAACCGGTTCTCTCCGGTGAGCACGGTGCGGGCGGAGAGCGGGTCGCCGGCGAGGAGCGAGCGCTCGCAGGTCGTGCGCTTCGCGAACTCCCACCCGTGCCGGTCGAAGCGCACCCGGCCGCTGTAGTCCGTGTCGCGCACCGTGAGCACGCCCGTCCCGACGTCGCGCTCCTGGGTGATCCGGTGCGGGACTTCGGGCTCGAGCAGGGTCGTGGGGTGGGTCGCGCTCATGCGCGGAGGCGGGACGGGCGCGAGGCGCTCGTCCTCCGGACGGGGCCTTCGCACCGGCAGGCCGAGGTGGCTCTCGCCGGTGGTCACGCCGAGCGTGGTCAGGGTCGGGGAGGGCCACACGAGCGGCCAGCATCCGGTCGCGACCGCGACCCGCAGGCGATGCCCGGGCAGGAAGCGGTGCGCGATGTCGTTCATCGCCACGCTCACGGTGTAGACGCGGCCGGGCTCCAGGTCCCTCGGCGACTCGTGTCCCTCCCGGTGGGTGAGGTTCAGCAGTCCGTAGGTCACGCGGCACGAGGAATCGTCGGGCGCGAGGTCGCAGAGGCGCACGTGGAGCAGGCCCTGGGGCTGGTCCAGCGTCATCTTCAGGGTGAGCACCGGCGCCCCGAAGATCTCCAGGGCTTCTTCGAGCGGCGCGCTGTCGAAGCAGAGCGAGCGGGCGTCGTCGGTGAGCTGGTCCGGGGGTTCGGTGGGGTCTCCGGCCCCGTGGCTCGACCACGCGGTGGCGCAGAGCCCGGCCTCGGCCGGACTTCGCACGCTCAACGTGACGGACGGGCCGGGCTGCGGGTCCAGCCCGTCCGGGTTGAGGGCGTAGCGCCGCTGCTCGATGCGCTCGGAGGGCCAGCCCGCCTCGCAGATCCAGCGCCCGGGGCGGAAGGGATGGTGGCTGCGCGGCGGGACGCTCTCCTGCATCCACACGCGGTAGGCGGGCTCGTCCATGATTCCGTTGTCCACGTCCTTGAGCCAGTGGTCCCACCAGCGCAGCGCCTCGTCGGGATAGCCCATCATGGGACCGGGCGCGGCCTGGTGCATGTACTGGTGGCCCCAGGGGCCGATGATGGCCTTGCAGGGGGACGAGAGGCCCGCGAGCAGGCGCGGCACCGGATTGGAGTAGGCATCGGCCCATCCGCCCATCGCGTAGACGGGGACCTCGATGTCGGCGTAGTTCTCGCACACCGACCCGTGCTTCCAGAACTCGTCTCGGGTCTGGTGGCGCAGCCAATCGATGATCCACGGGCGGTTCGCTTCGAGGCGCTCGAGCCACATGTCGCGCCACGCGTCGCCGACGAGCGCCGGATCGGGCGGACGCGCGTTGTGCCCGAACATCGTGAAGGACCAGTCCGGGTTGGCGTTGAGCAGGCAGCCGCCCATGTAGTGGATGTCGTCCGCGTAGCGGTCGTCGGTGAAGTACACCGCGATGATGCACCGCAGCGCGGGCGGGCGCCGGGCCGCGACCTGGAGCGAGTTGAAGCCGCCCCAGCTCTTGCCGAACATGCCGACCCGGCCGTCGCACCAGGGCTGCGCCGCAATCCAGGCGATGACCTCCAGCGCGTCGTCCTGCTCCTGCTTCAGGTACTCGTCGAGGAGCAGGCCGGTGGACTCTCCGCTGCCGCGCATGTCGACCCGGAGCGAGGCGTAGCCGTGTCCTGCGAAGAAGGGGTGCATCGCCTCGTCGCGCCCCGCGGTGCCGTCCCGGGTGCAGTAGGGGATGTACTCGAGGATCGCGGGCACCGGATGCTCGAGCGCGTCGCGGGGCAGCCAGTAGCGCACCGAGAGGCGGGCGCCGTCGGCGAGCGGAATGAACTCGCATTCCACCTCGCGAATCTCGCAGGGGAAGGTCTCGACCACCGTTGCTCGTTCCGTCGTCATGTCGTCTCGCTCCTCGTCGCCTCGTTCCGCGCTGGGGACCGGTTCCGGGCAAAGCGCGCGTACCATATGCCAACAACGGGGCGGAGATCATGCGTGCCGGCACGGGTGCGCGACGCTGAGCGGGTGCGCTGGCCAGGAAATCAGTGAGATATTGCGGCTAACATCGCCGCGCGAGCGGCGGCGCCTCGCCGGCCGCGGCGTGGAGGTACGGTTCCATGGCGCAGTCCCCTCTCTTCTCGGCCGACTTCAAGGCCGAGCCCTACTGGTGGGAGGACGCTCCGCCGCCCGCCGACGGCGAGACGGCGCTTCCCGCGCGGGCGGACGTCGCGGTCATCGGCTCCGGCTACACTGGCCTGCACGCGGCGCTGCAGACGGCGAGGGCGGGCCGGGACACCGTGGTGCTGGAAGCGGAGGCGGCCGGCCACGGGTGCAGCAGCCGGAACGGCGGGCAGGTATCCATCGGCTACCGGCCTACCCACGCCGAGCTCCGCCGGGAGCTCGGCCGGGAGCTTGCCGATCGCATTCACGGCGAGAGCTTCGACGCCTTCGACTACCTCGGTGACTTCATCGGGCGCGAGGAGATCGACTGCGCCTGGCGGCGAGTGGGGCGCTTTCACGGCGCCCACCGGGCGAGCGCCTACGAGGCGCTCGCCCGCGAGATCGAGAACGAGCCGAGGGAGCGCCCGGTCGAGGCCCACATGGTGACCCGGGCCGAGCAGCGCGAGGAGATCGGCAGCGACGCCTACCACGGCGGCGTGGTGTACCCGCAGCACGCCTCGCTGCACCCCGGGCTCTATCACCTCGGGCTTCTCGCGAGGGCCGAGGCGGCGGGAGCGAGAGTGGTCACCCGGTGCCGGGTCGAGGCCGTGGAGCGCGACGGAGAGGCCTTCGTCCTGCGCACCGCGCGCGGGCCGCTCCGCGCGCGCGACGTGGTGGTGGCGACCAACGGATACACCGGCCCCCTGAGTCCCTGGCACCGCCGGCGGGTGATCCCCATCGGCAGCTACGTGATCGCGACCGAGCCGATCGGCGCCAACCTGATGCAGGTGCTGTGCCCGAAGGACCGGGTGGTGAGCGACAGCCGAAAGGTGGTCTTCTACTACCGGGCGAGCCCCGACCGGCAACGGATCCTGTTCGGCGGGCGGGTCGCGCTCAAGGAGACCGATCCCACCGTGAGCGCACCGCGCCTGCACGCGGTCATGCGCCGCGTCTTTCCCGAGCTCGCGGGAACCCGGATCTCGCACTCCTGGGTCGGCTTCGTCGCCTACACCTTCGACAGCATGCCCCACATCGGCGTGCACGACGGCGTGCACTATGCGATGGGCTACTGCGGCTCCGGCCTCTCGCTCGCGAGCTACTGCGGCATGCGTGTGGGACAGAAGGTGCTGGGCAGCAAGGAGGGCGACACCGCTCTCGACAACCTGCCCTTCAAGACCCGCCCTCTGTACCGTGGAGACCCCTGGTTCCTCGGCCCCGCAATCCTCTACTACAAGGTCCGGGACCGCTTCGGCATCTGAGTCCTGGAGCCACCGACCGGATTGCGTGCTCCTCCGATGAAGCGGGAATTGGGCTCCTGCTATAGTCGGACGGAGTCCGTCTCCGCTCCCGAAGGACGCACGCTCGCCATGCCACCGCGCCGGTCCCCGATTGCCTCCTCCCTCCTGGCCGGCGTGGCCGTGCTGGCCCTGATGGGCGGTTGCGGCGAGGAAGACACGCCGCCTGCGTCAGCCGGCGCCGAGAGCGCCCCCGAATCGCCCGCCGCTGCGCCGGAGGCGGGCGGCGCGGCGCCCGCGATCACGCTCGAGGTCACGGCGGACAAGACGCACGCGGTTCAGCCGGGAGACGAGATAGGCATCACGGTGAGCGTCGAGGGCTTCACCCTGGACGCCGCCGGCATCGGGGCGGAGGCGGAGCCGGGCCGCGGCCACTATCACGTCTACTTCGGCGGCTCGGAAGGAGAGCCCCTGCTCGTCTCCGCCGACGCGAACGCTGTCGTCAAGGTTTCGGACGACGTCACCGACGGCACGCATTCGCTGCTGATTCAGCTTCGGGGGAACGATCATTCGCCGCTCGATCCGCCGATCGAGACCAAGGTGCGCCTCATCATTTACCGGCTTTGACACCCAGCCTCGGGAACGAGGGATCAGAAGGAGGAAGACGATGAAGACATGTGCGAAGAGTCTCGCGACGGCAGTGCTGGCCGCGGCAGCGCTTGCCGTTCCCCCCGCGGTCGCGGCGGTGGAGTCCGAGGATCCGATAAAGCTCACCATCCACGACTGGACCGGCCAGTACATCACCACCAACATCATGGGCGCGGTGCTGGAGGAGATGGGCTACAACGTCGAGTACGTGCAGGCGGACTACATCGCGCAGTTCGCGGGCCTGGAGGCCGGTGACCTGCACGTCGCGATGGAGATGTGGGAGACCACCGGCAAGGACGCGATGGAAGCGTCGCTCGCCACCGGCAAGACGGTCGATCTGGGCGAGACCGGCATGGTGGCGATCGAGGAGTGGTGGTATCCGATGTACATGAAGGAGAAGTGTCCGGGTCTGCCCGACTGGAACGCGCTCAACGAATGCGCGGAAGCGTTCGCCACGCCCGAGACGCATCCGAAGGGACGCTATCTCGGCGGTCCCGTAACCTGGGGCGGCTACGACGACGAAAGGGCGGACGCGCTGGGCCTCGACTACGAGGTGGTCCATGCGGGCACCGACGCGGCGCTCTTCGCCGAGCTCGAGTCGGCCATGCAGCGTGAAGCGCCGATCCTGCTCTGGATCTACACGCCGCACTGGGCGCCCATCAAGTACGAAGGCGAGTGGGTCGATTTTCCTCGCTACACGGACGAGTGCTACAAGGACCCGAGCTGGGGCATGAATCCCGACAAGGCCTATGACTGCGGAAAGCCCCGCGGCTGGATCAAGAAGGTCGGGTGGAAGGACGGCGAGGCAAAGTGGCCGAAGGCCTACCAGGCCGTGCGCAACTTCACGATCAGCAACCAGGAAATGGGCGAAATGGTGGGGCAGGTCGATCTCGACGGCAGGAGCGTCGATGAGGTGGTCGCGGACTGGATGACGGCGAACAAGGACCGCTGGATGGCATGGACGATGTAGTCCGGTAGGCTGTCCTGCCCTGCTGCGAATCCACGGCGCGGGCCGCCCTCGTGCGGCCCGCGCGTTCCCGTCCCGTCTCCCGAGCCTGCCATGTCCGCAGACCCCCCAGCGCGCGCCGGCGCCTCCGGCTCGGGACTGATGCTTGAATGCGCCGGCGTGTGGAAGGTCTTCGGCGACGGCGCCTCCGACCTTCTTGCCGAACGCGCCGGCGCCGTCACGCTCGAGGACCTGCACACGCGCGGGCTGATCGGAGCGGTTCGCGATGCGAGCCTGCGGGTACGCGAAGGCGAGATCTTCGTGATCATGGGGCTTTCCGGATCCGGCAAGTCGACCCTGGTGCGCTGCATGTCGCGCCTGATCGAGCCCAGCGCCGGTCGCATTCTCTTCGACGGCGAGGACCTCCTGGGCATGCCGGAGAAGAAGCTCATCGAGCTGCGCCGCCACGAGATGGGCATGGTGTTCCAGCACTTCGCGCTGCTTCCGCACCTGAACGTGCTCGGCAACGTCGCCTTCCCCCTGGAAGTGCAGGGCATGGCGCGCAGGGAACGCGAGGGCAGGGCCATGGAAGTCATCGAGCTGGTGGGCCTGAGCGGGCGCGAGCGCTACTATCCGCGCGAGCTCTCCGGCGGACAGCAGCAGCGCGTCGGGATCGCGCGCTCACTCGCGGTCGAGCCCCGGATCTGGTTTCTCGACGAGCCCTTCTCGGCGCTCGATCCACTGATTCGCCGCGAGATGCAGGACGAGTTCATGCGCCTGCAGTCCATGCTGCGCAAGACCATCGTGTTCATCACCCACGACTTCGACGAGGCGATCCGGCTCGCTGACCGCATCGCCATCATGAAGGACGGGGCCATCATCCAGATCGGCACCCCCGAAGAGCTGGTCACGCACCCGGCCGACGACTACGTGGCCGATTTCACCCGGGAGATCCCGCGCGCCAAGGTCCTCTCGGTGCGCGCGGTCATGGGTGAGCCGGTCGAGTCGTGGGCAGGTGAAGTGCGCGCGAAGGAGAAGGTGCAGGAGGTTGCCGCCGCCGTGGCCCGGGGACGCGCGCCCTTCGCGGTCCTCGACGAGAGCGGCGCGGTGGTCGGATCGCTCACCCGCGAGGACATCTTCAGGGTCCTGGTTGGACTCGAGACCCGCGCGTGAGCGCGCCTGCGTCGCGCGACCGGTGGCTCGCCGCAGGTCTGCCGCGGCGATATGCGATCGCGTGGCTGGTCCTCCTCCTCGTCGCGATCGCCGTCCACCTCGCGCGCGGAGCGCTCCCCGCCCTGGCGACGTATCCGGAGCCGTGGTTCCTTCCCCTGCGCTTCTGGGTCAGCGACCTGATGAAGTGGCTGGTCAACGACTTCGACCTGGGGCTCTTCACTTTCCAGGAGATGACCCGTTCCATCGCGTGGTTGCTCGAGTGGCCGCTGCGCGCCGCGCAGAGCCTCTTTGCCGAAGGGTTCTCGCGCGGCATCGGGCGCGACGCGGAAGAGATCGTTCCGCGGATTCCCTGGATTGCGCTGATCGTGGCGTGCGCGCTGATGGGCCTCTCCGCCCGTGGGCGCGGCCTCGCCGCCCTGGTCGCGGGGGCTCTGCTGTACCTCGCGGTCTTCGGGCAGTGGGACAGCGCGATGGTGACCCTGGCCTCCATCGTGATCGCGGTGCCGCTCGGCGCAGGCGCGGGCCTCCTGCTCGGGATCGCGGGGTTCCGCAGCGTCCGGCTCGAACGCGTGCTCGTTCCCCTGCTGGACCTCATGCAGACGGTGCCGATCTTCGCCTACCTGGTGCCGGTCCTCTTCCTCTTCGGGTTCGGTCCGGTGGCCGCAATGGTCGCCACCATCATCTACGCCACGCCGCCGATGGTGCGGGTGACGATGCTCGCCCTGCGCCAGGTGCCCGCCGACGTCGTCGAGTTCGGGCGCATGGCCGGGTGCTCCCGCCGCCAGCTCCTGTGGAAGGTGCTCGTGCCTTCCGCCCGCCCTTCGCTGATGGTGGGGATCAACCAGGTGATCATGCTCTCGCTGAACATGGTGATCATCGCCTCCATGATCGGGGCGGGCGGGCTCGGTTACGACGTGCTCACCTCGCTCAAGCGTCTGCGGATCGGGGACGGGGTGGAGGCCGGGCTCGCGATCACGCTGCTCGCCATCGCTCTCGATCGCCTCTCCCAGGCTTTCGCGAACCGTCCACCCCGCGCGCACCGGGACACGACTCCGCCCTTCTTCCGCCGCCACCCCTTCCTGATCGCCGCGACCGCGCTGCTCGCCGTCTCCTGGATGGCGGGTTCCGTGCTCCCCGGAGTGCAGGACTACCCGGAGACTCTCGAGATAAGCACCGCGCAGATGTGGTCGGATCTCATCAAGTGGATCAACGTCAACTTCTACGACCACCTGGAGGCGGTCAAGACCTGGCTGCTCTTCCATCTGCTCATCCCGGTCAAGCGCTTTCTGACCACGGTGCCGTGGATCGCCGTGGTCGCCGCCGTCGCCATTGCCGGGCACCGGCTCGGAGGCTGGCGTCTCGCGGCGCTGACCGGCTCCCTCGCCCTGTTCATGGCGGTGACCGGCAACTGGGAGAAGTCGATGATCACGGTCTACCTGTGCGGGGTGTCCGTGCTGGTCGCTTCGCTCATCGGGATCCCGGTCGGGATCTGGGCGGCCCGCAACGAGCGCGTGCACCGGGTCGTGCAGGTGGTCATCGATACGCTCCAGACCCTGCCCTCCTTCGTCTACCTGATTCCGGTGGTGATGCTGTTCCGGGTCGGAGACTTCTCGGCGATGATCGCGGTGGTCGCCTACGCGGTGGCGCCCGCGGTGCGCTACACCGCGCACGGGCTTCGGCAGGTCCCGGCGCAGCTCATCGAGGCGGCGACCGCGGCCGGATGCACGCGCCGCCAGACCCTCTGGAAGGTGCAGTTTCCGATTGCGCTGCCGGAGATCATGCTCGGCATCAATCAGACCATCATGCTGGCGCTCAGCATGCTGGTGATCACCGCGCTCGTCGGCACCCGTGATCTCGGTCAGGAGGTCTACATCGCGCTGACCAAGGCCGATACCGGGCGCGGGATCGTGGCGGGCCTGTGCGTCGCATTCATCGCGATCATCTCCGATCGCCTGATCAGCGCCTGGGTGCGCAGGAAGAAACGAGAGCTGGGCCTGGAATGACACGAGGACCGACAACCATGACCGACCCGAAGGAACGCGCCGCGCGCCTCCCCTGCTGGACGGGCGACGTCGCCCCCGAGCCCCTCGGCGGCGGCATCACCAACGTCAACTTCACCGTGACGGATGCGGGCGAGCGCTACGTCGTGCGCATCGGCGAGGACATCCCCGTCCACGGGGTGTACCGGGTGAACGAGCTGGCCACCGCCCGGGCGGCGCACGCCGCCGGCATCTCGCCGGAGATCGTCCACGCCGAGCCCGGCGCGCTGGTCATGAGATGGGTGGACGGCCAAACGCTCGAGCCCGAGGACGTGCGCGAGCCGGCCCGCATCGAGCGCGTGCTCGACACCGTGATGCGCTGCCACCGGGAGATCCCTTCGCACTTTCGCGGGGCGACGCCCATCTTCTGGGTCTTCCAGGTCGTACGCGGGTACGCCCGGACCCTGCGCGAGGACGGGAGCCGGATGGCAGGGCGGCTGGACGAGCTGCTCGCGCGCTCCGCCCACCTCGAGTCGGTCGTCGGCCCCGTCGACATCGTGTTCGGTCACAACGATCTGCTCGCGGCGAACTTCATCGACGACGGCGATCGGATGTGGCTGATCGACTGGGAGTACGCCGGCTTCAACAGCCCGCTCTTCGACCTCGGCGGCCTCGCCGCCAACAACGAGCTGGACGAGGAGGCGGAGCGCCGGCTGCTCGAGCGCTACTTCGGGACTCCGTCGGGCGAGGCGAGGATCGCGAGCTACGCCGCGATGAAGTGCGCCTCCGCGTTGCGCGAGGCGATGTGGAGCATGGTCTCCGAGATCCACTCGGAGATCGACTTCGACTACGTCGCCTACACCGAGGAGAACCTCGAGCGCTTCGAGCGGGCCTGGGAGGCGGTCGGAGGCTGAGCGCGACCGGGAGCGCTTCCCGGGCTCCGTGGTGAGGGTGAGGATCGCCCGGCCCCGCTTCCGCGCGGGGCCGGGCAGGGCGTCAGGACGGCGACCTCGCCGCCCAGGCCTCGACTTCCACCAGCATGTCGGGGCTCGCGAGGCCGTCCACGATGACCAGCGTGGAGGCCGGCGCGCACTCGTCGCCCAGGATCGCGCTCCGGGCCGCGCGGTAGTCGTCGATGAAGCGCGAGTCGGTGAGGTAGACGTTGGTCTTCACCAGGTCCTCCTTGCGCATGCGGTGCGCGCGCAGCGCGGCGAGGATGTTCCTGAACACCTGCTCGCTCTGTTTGCGGATGCCGTTCGCGAGGCGTCCCTTGGCATTGATGCCGATCTGGCCGGCGATGACCAGCCACTCGGAGTTCGCGGGCACGTGGACGGTGTGGGAGTAGACTCCGCCCGGCTGGTGCATGGTCTTGGGGTTGAGATGCTCGTTCATGTCATGGCTCCTTGAGGGGTGGGAATCACGCATCGCTTCGCCGGTCCCCATGATGCCGGAACCCGAGCCCGGTTTTCCCGCCTCCGGAGCGCAGTCCCGGCGCGGCCCGGGCGGAGCGGGATCGGGGCGTGCCATCGCTCCGGGCGGAGCGGCGGGTTCATCGCCTCGAGAAGCCCTTTCCCCGCGTGCCGCGAAGCGGCGAGCGCGGTGAGTCGCCGCCCTGCGAGCATGTATCATCACGGTGGGCGCGCGAGCAGCGCGCCCTCGCATCGGGGCCGGTGCCGGCGCCCGCTGCGGAACTGCACGAGTCCAAATCCGGAGACGACGACGTGAGCGCATTGCCCCAGGAAGTGTCGGTGACCACCCAGCCTCTCTCCTTCGCGTACCGCCCGGACGCCGGGCCCGCGCGCTACCGCATCGGGCTCATCGCGCTCGACAGCGACGTCGCGACCGAGCGCGATTTCCACAACATGATGCCCGACGACGCGATGTACTACACGACCCGGATCCAGCACTACAATCCGGTCAACCTCGAGAACCTGCGCCGCATGGCGGGCGAGCTCACCTCGGCCACCGAGAAGCTGATCCCCAACCAGCGCCTCGGCTCGATCGCCTATAGCTGCACGTCGGGCACGGTCGCGATCGGATACGAGGACGTGGCCGAACGCATCCGCGCCGGCGGACGGCCCGACATTCCCGTGGTGACTCCGATCACGTCCGCTGTCGCCGCGTTCCGCAAGCTCGGGGTGGAGAGCGTCTCTCTGCTGACGCCCTACGTAGACTCCGTGAACCAGGCCATGCGCTCCTACATCGAGAAACGCGGAGTAGCGGTGCGCAACATCGGCAGCTTCTGCCTGGACAGCGACATCGACATGGCCGAGGTGCCGCCCGAGGCCATTCTGCAGGCCGCGATCGAGACCTGCCGGAAGGACGTGGACGCGCTCTTCATCTCCTGCACCGCGCTGCGCGCCGTGGACATCATCGAGCGCGCCGAGCACGCGCTCGGCAAGCCGGTGATGAGCGCCATCCAGACGCTGTTCTGGCAGTCGCTCCGCGAAGCGGGCTGCCCGAGCCCGGTGGAAGGCTACGGGCGCCTTCTCCGGGTCTGAGCGCGGACGGCGCCGAGGGCGATTTCCGGCGCGAGCGGGCATGCGCGGCGAGATCATGGACCGGCCGCTCCTGGTGAGCGGCATCGTCACGCACGCGGAACGCTACTTCGCCGATGCGGAGGTGGTCTCCCGGCGGGTGGAAGGCGGAATCCACCGCTACACCTACCGCGACGCGGCCGCGCGCATGCGCCGGCTCGCCAACGCGCTCGAGGCGCTCGGCGTCGGGCCCGGCGATCGGCTGGCGACGCTCGCGTGGAATACCCACCGCCATTACGAGCTCTACTTCGCGGTCTCGGGCGTAGGCGCGATCTGCCACACCGTGAATCCGCGACTCTTCCGCGACGAGCTGCTCTACATCATGAACCACGCCGAGGATCGGGTGCTCTTCCTCGACCTCACCTTCGTGCCGATGGTGGAAGCGTTGGCGCCGGAGCTCGAGACCATCGAGCGCTTCGTCATCCTCACCGACGCCGAGCACATGCCACGGACGAGCCTGCGCAATGCGACCTCCTACGAGGAGCTGATCGAAGGCGCCTCCGACGACTACGAGTGGCCGGAGTTCGACGAGAACGAAGCCGCGATGCTCTGCTACACCTCCGGCACCACCGGCAATCCCAAGGGGGTGCTCTACAGCCACCGCTCCATCCTGCTCCACGCCCTGCTCTCGCACGCCGGCATGGGCCAGAGCGCACCGTGTCACCTCGATTCCTACCTCGCCATCGTCCCGCTCTTCCACGTCGGCGCGTGGGGGGTGCCCTACATGATCACCATGATCGGGGGGAAGCTGGTGCTGCCCGGCCCCGCTTACGACGGGGACAGCCTCTTCGAGCTCATGGACGCCGAAGGCGTGACCCACAGCGCGGGCGTGCCGACCATCGTCACCACCCTGCTCGGCGCCATGCGCGAACGCGGGCGCAAGACACGCGGCCTGAAGTGGGTGCTGTGCGGCGGGTCCGCCCCCTCGGAGGCGCTGATCCGCGCTTTCGAGCTGGAGTTCGGGGTGACCTTCGTGCAGGGCTGGGGCATGACCGAGACCGGCCCCGTCGCCGCCGTCAACCTGCCCACCGCCGCCTACGATCGCATGACGCAGGATGAACGTTTCGCGCTGAAGAGGAAGGCGGGCCGGATCCTCTTCGGAGTGGAGGCGAAGATCGTCGGCGAAGGCGGCGAGCGCCTTCCGGAGGACGGGGTGGCGACGGGCGAGCTTGCGGTGCGCGGTCCCTACGTGATCAGCCGCTACTACCGGGACGAGGCCGCGAGCGACGCCGCCTTCGACGATGAGGGCTGGTTCCTGACCGGTGACGTGTGCTCCATCGACCCCGAGGGCTACATCCACATCACCGATCGCAGCAAGGACCTGATCAAGTCCGGAGGCGAGTGGATCAGCTCCATCGACCTCGAGAACCGGGTCATGGCGCACGAGGCGGTGGCGGAAGCCGCGGCCATCGCGTGCCGCCACCCGAAGTGGGAGGAGCGGCCCCTGCTGGTGGTGGTGCGCCGGCCCGGCGCCGACGCCGGCAAGGCAGACCTGCTCGCATTTCTCGAGGGAAGGATCGCGAAGTGGTGGATGCCCGACGACATCGTGTTCGTCGACGAGATGCCCCACGGCGCAACGGGAAAGGTGAACAAGCGCCTCCTGCGCGAGCAGTACCGGGACTACGTGCTGCCGGGTGCGTGAACGATTTCTCTTGGAGCGAAGTGCAATGTCCCTTGTGAAGTACGAAAAACGCGACGGCGTGGGACTCGTCCTCGTCGACAACCCGCCGGTGAACGCCTTCAGCGTCGGAGTGCCGCGCGGCATCATGGAGTCGCTGGCCGCGGCTGCGGCCGACCCTGACGTGTCGGCGGTGGTGGTGGCGGGCAGCGGGCGCACCTTCATCGCCGGCGCGGACATCAAGCGCCTGGGCGCCTGGCCGGAGGGCGAGCCCAATCTTCGCGACGCCATCGAGGTGTGCGAAGCGAGCGAGAAGCCGGTGGTCGCCGCGATCCACGGCCATGCCCTCGGCGGCGGGCTCGAGCTCGCGATGGCCTGCCACTATCGGGTCAGCACCGCGGATGCACGCCTCGGCCAGCCCGAGGTGAAGATCGGCGTGCCGCCCGGGGCGGGAGGCACGCAGCGTCTGCCACGCCTGGTGGGCGCGGCAAAAGCGCTCGAGATGATCCTGAGCGGAGCCCCCATAAGCGGCGCGCAGGCCGCCGGCGTGGGGCTCGTGGACCGGGCGGTGGAGCGGGATCTCGTCGACAAGGCGGTCGCCTTCGCGGCCGAGCGGGCCGCCTCCGGCGGTCCCCACCCGAGGGTGCGCGACCGCGAGGTCCGGGTCGACGACCCCGGTATCTTCGACGCGATGCGAAAGCAGATCGAGCGCCGTGCCCGCGGCATGCGCGCGCCCTACGCGTGCATCGAGTGCGTCGAGGCGGCGGTACAGCTCCCCTTCGACGAGGGCATCGCGAGAGAGTACGAAATCTTCGATGCGCAGGTCCGCTCGCCGGAGGCGGCGGCGCTGCGCCACCTCTTCTTCGCGGAGCGGCAGATCGCGCGCGTTCCGGGCATCGGCAAGGACATCGTGACGCGCGACATCCGCGAGGGCGCGGTGATCGGCGCGGGGACCATGGGCAGCGGCATCGCCATGAACTTCGCCAACGCGGGCATTCCGGTGAAGCTCTTCGACCTGGGCGGCGAGCAGCTCGACCGGGCCATGGCCGCCATCGAGCGGAACTACGCGTCCACGGTGAGCAAGGGGCGCCTGAGCGAGGCGGCGATGCGTGAGCGTCTCGAGCGCATCACGCCGGTGCTCGAGCTCGAAGCGGTCGCCTCGGCGGACTTCGTCATCGAGGCGGTCTTCGAGGAGATGGCGCTCAAGCTCGACACCTTCGCCCGCCTCGACGCCATCTGCAAGCCGGAGGCGATCATCGCCAGCAACACCTCCTACCTCGACGTGAACCGCATCGCCGCCGCCACCGGGCGCGCCTCCCAGGTGCTCGGCACCCACTTCTTCAGCCCCGCCAACGTCATGCGCCTGCTCGAAGTGGTGCGCACCGACAGCGTGAGTGACGAGGTGCTCGCCACCACACTTGGCGTAGGGCGCCGGATGGGCAAGGTGCCGGTGGTCTCGGGCGTCTGCCACGGCTTCATCGGCAACCGCATGCTGGAAGGCTACCTGCGCGAGGCGGCGTTCCTCGTCGAGGAAGGCGCACTGCCGCAGGACGTCGACCGGGTGCTCACCGACTTCGGCTTTCCCATGGGGCCCTTCGCGGTCAGCGACCTCGCGGGGCTCGACATCGGCTGGCGCAGCCGCCGGGATCACCACGCGGCGGAGGATGAGCGCCGCTACAGCGGGACCATCGGCGACCGCCTCTGCGAACGCGGATGCTTCGGCCAGAAGACGGGCTCGGGCTACTACCGCTACGAGGCGGGCAGCCGCGCGCCGATACCGAGCCCGGAGGTGGAGGCGCTCATCAAGGAGGTCTCGGCCGAGCTCGGCATCGAACGCCGCGCCATCGACGACGAGGAGATCCTGTCGCGCTGCATCTACCCCGTCGTCAACGAGGGTGCCAAGGTGCTGGACGAGGGCATTGCGCTCCGCGCCGGCGACATCGACATCGTGTGGCTGAACGGATACGGCTTTCCCGCCCACCGCGGCGGGCCGATGCACTACGCCGACCACGTCGGTATCGCGTCCATCTACCGCCGCGTGTGCGACTACCACGAGCGCCACGGCGCGTGGTGGCAGCCGGCCCCGCTGCTGGAGCGCATGGCGAGGGAAGGCACGACCTTCGCGGAGCGCGATGCGTGAGGGTCCGCGCGGAACGGCCGGAGCGCTTCGCATCGGAGCCGGAACTCGGGCCGGTGCCGGCGTTGCGCCTGGCGGCGGCGCTTGACGGAGGCCATGTGTCGGTCCGACGCGCGGCCGCCCTCGTCGGACTGCCGATCGAAGGACTGGAGGAACTGTTCGCGGTCCACTGCGTGGAGCAGGTGATCGACCTTTGAACGGAACCCTCGACCGCGGGGCTTCCGTGCTGGTGGTGACGGCATCGGCCCACCGCCACGCCGCCCTCGAGGCTTGCGCCTTCCTGACCGACTGGCTGAAGACGAAGGCGCCCTTCTCGAAGTTCGAGGAAGCCCCGGACGGCAGCCACTGGGTCGACGCCCGCGCCCACGATGACGAGGCCGCCGCCCGCCGGGAGAAGAAATGAAGTCGGCCCCTCAACACACAATCAGGACCGGACAGTGAAGATTACGCGCGTTCGCGTCTACAGCGTCACGATGCCGCCCAAGACCGGAGGGTACAGTTCCGGCAGCGGCTTTCTGCCTCATATCGACACGTCCGTAGTCGTGCTCGTCGACACCGATGCGGGAATCACGGGCGCGGGCGAGACCTGCCCGATCGGAACGCACTACGCGCCCGCGTTTTCACAGGGGGCCGAGGCGGGCATCCCGATCGTCGCCGAAGGGCTCATTGGCGCCGATCCCTTCCATGTCGAGAAGATCAACCGGGAATGGGACCGCAGCTTCAACGGTTCGCTCTACCTGAAAGCGCCCCTCGACACCGCGCTCTGGGACATCATGGGCCAGGCCACCGGACGGCCCGTGTGCGATCTTCTCGGCGGCCGCTGGCCCGAGCCGGTGCCTCTTTACCGTTCCGTGCTGTTCGGTGCCCTCACTTCTCCCGAGGACATCGTCGCTCCGATGCTCGCGTGCCGCGATGACGGCTACCGCCACTTCCAGCTCAAGGTCGGGGTCGCCGTCGACGATGACATCGAACGCGTGTTGGCCTGCGCCGACGCCCTGCAGCCGGGCGAGATGATCATCGCCGACGCGAACACCCGCTTCTCGCTGCACGAGGCGATCCGCTTCGCCCAAGCCCTCAAGGACCTGGATCGCGTCGTGATCGAGCAGCCCTGCCTCACCCTCGAGGAGTGCATCCACTTCCGAAAGCACTGCCCGCTGCCTGTGAAGCTCGACGAGGTGATGACCACGCCGCGGGACCTGATCCGGGCCTACGAGGCCGGCGCCCTCGACATCTGCTGCATCAAGATCGCGCGTGTCGGCGGGCTCACCAAGGCCCGGCGGATGCGTGATCTCTCTTGCGATCTCGGCCTCGCGGTCGTCGCCGACGACGTCTGGGGAAGCGACATCACCACAGCGGCCTTGACCCACTTTGCCTCCAGCACGCCAACCCGCAACGTGCTTTCGACCACCGACCTTACCGACTACGTCACCGTCAGCCTCGCCGAGGGTTGCCCGCGCCCCAGGGACGGCTGCATCAGCGCCTCCGAGGCGCCGGGCCTCGGGGTCCAACCCGCAATGGACGTCCTCGGCCCGCCAGTCGCCGTGATCGAGTGAAGGAGACTGCACGCCGCGACAGGGAATGACCGGTTGAACGGGTGAATGACGGTCGCCGGATCCTCGCCTTCATGCACGTCCATGTCCGTCGGCAGATGCCGGTTTCGGCGGGCTTGCAGCACGAGAAGAAAGAGCGTTCTTCGTCCTGTGCCGCGTACTCCGACCGCCGAGCAGGTTCCGGGACATGCCGTCGTCGATCCGCTGATGTAGCCCTCGACCGCGAGACCTCGGCCCTCGTGGACGTGAACGCGGTAACCTAAGCCTTTCGGAGTGGAGCAGGAGCCGGAAACCGCCATCGGTCGCGCTATCTGCCGCAAGAGAGGGAGCTGAAGACATGCAGGTCGGGGTCATCTTTCCCCAGCTCGACATTGGAGCCGAGCCGGGGCCGGTGCGCGACTACGCGCAAGGAGTGGAGGGGCTCGGCTTCACCCACATCACCGTCTTCGACCAGGTGGTGGGGCTGGACCGCCGCCAGTTCGCGCGCTGGCCCTACGTGCACGACCACGAGGATCTCTTCCACGAGGTCTTCGTGCTCTTCGGCTTCCTGGCGGGGCTGACTTCGCGCATCGGGCTCGCGACCGGGGTGCTGGTGCTGCCGCAGCGCCAGACCGCGCTCGTCGCCAAGCAGGCCGCCGAGGTCGACGTGCTGAGCGGCGGTCGCCTGCGCCTGGGCATCGGGGTCGGAATCAAGCCCGAGGAGTTCGAGGCGCTGGAGATCGCCTACCCGCGCCGCGGCCGGCGTTGCGAGGAGCAGATGGCCCTGATGCGTGCCCTGTGGACGAACGAGCTGGTCGATTTCGAGGGGGAATGGCATCGGGTGCGCCACGGCGGGATCAATCCGCTCCCGGTGCAGCGCCCGATTCCGATCTGGATCGGCGGACACTCCCCGCCGGTGCTCGATCGCATCGCGCGCAGCGCCTCGGGCTGGATGCCGAACTTCGAGCCGGACGAGGAGGGCGCCGCCATCGTCGCCCGACTGCACGAGCGCGCCCGCGCGCACGGACGCGACCCCGCGGACATCGGGTTCGAGCCCACCGTCAACGTGCTCGGACGCACCCCGGAGCAGTGGCGCGAGGACGCGCTCGCCTGGCGCGCTCTCGGGGCGACCCACCTCTCCGCCAACACCATGCAGGAGGAGTGGGACGAGGCCGCCGGCATGTGGAGCAAGGCCGCAGGCGAGCGGATCGAGCGTGTCGAGGACCACCTCGCTCTGCTCGAGCGCTACATCGACGTCGTCGGAGACTTGTAGTCCCCTTCACTCCGGGTCGAGCAGGTGGCGCACCTCCGGGATGGGGGCGTCGTAGTAGGGCACCCGGTCGACGCGCGGTGACCATGCGCCGCTCGCCGCCAGCGAGCGCACGTGGGCGGCGACCTGGGCGTGGGTGGCGAACCACACGTCGCCCTTGGCCCGCATGTGCTCGATGAGGCCCCGCAGCGCGGCGGCGCGCGAGAGGCGACCGCTCACCGCGGGATGCCACACCGCGACCCAGAGGCCCCCGAACTCCCACATCGCGTCGAACTCGGCCCGGAACACCTCGATGGCGCTCTGCGGGGAGGCGATGCGCATCAGGTAGTCGAAGGAGCGGGACGAGACGTACTGGTTGTAGTCGTCGATGGCCGCGGGCATCGGCAGCTCGACGAGCGAGCCCCTGCCGTTGTCGAGGATGAGCGGCACGTCGTCGGCGGGCAGCGAAGAGTCGTAGTCGAAGCCGGCCTCGATGAGCAGGTCGAGGGTGCGCTGGCCGATGCCGTAGTAGGGCGCCCGGTAGCCGCGCGGGCGCTCGCCGCTCACGCTCTCGATGAGCGCGATGCCCCGCTCGAGCGAGTCGCGCTCCTCCGCCTCCGACTGCTGGTTGGGCCACTCGTGCAGGTAGCCGTGGTGGGCGATCTCGTGGCCGGCCTCGACGATGCCTTCGACCGCGCGCGGGTAGCGCTCGATGACCCAGCCCGGCACGAAGAAGCTGACCGGCACTTCGTAGTCGCGGAAGAGCCGAACCAGGCGCGGCGCCGCGACCAGCGGGTCGTAGCGCATGTAGGTGAGTCCGTGCAGCTCCTGGTTCACGGTGCGCGGGTGGTTGAGGTGCACGATGCTGTCGGCGTCCATGTCGAAGCTGAACGCCACCGCGCAGCGCGCGCCGTTCGGCCAGGGGGGCGGGTTCTCGATCATCGCTGCGTCCTCGTGTTGTGCGGGAGGAGGCGAGCCACGGCGCCCCGCCATGCCATCGATGGCCGGCGCCGGCGGCGTCGCGCCCGCTTCGCGGTAGCGTTTGCGTGCCCGCGAGACGGTAGCATGCACGTCCCGAGCACGGCAGGAGAGTGAAGCGGTGAGCGTATTCGCGCCCGAGGAGTACCGCCGGCGCATCGCCGCGACCAGGGAGCGCATGGCGGCGGAGGGCATCGACGTGCTGCTCGCCAGCCACCCCGCCAACATGAACTACCTGAGCGGCTACGACGGCTGGTCCTACTACGTGCACCAGCTCGTGGCCCTCTCCCTCGACGACGGGGACCCGGTGTGGATCGGGCGGGAGATGGACGCCGCCGGCGCGCGTCTCACGGTGTTCATGGACGAGGGCCGGATCCACTCCTACCCGGACGAGTACGTCGACGCCCGCGACCGGCACTGCATGCAGCGCGTAGCCGGGATCCTCGAGTCGCTCGGCTGGCACCGGGGTCGCATCGGGGTGGAGATGGACGCGTGGTACTTCACCGCGCGCGCCTACGTCGAGCTCGGGGCGTGCCTGACCGAGGCGCGGCTCGTCGACGCGTGGCCGCTGGTCAACTGGGTCCGCCTCGTCAAGTCGCCGCCCGAGATCGAGATGATGCGCGCGGCGGGCCGGATCGTGTCGCGGGCGATGGGCGTGGCGGCGGAGGCGATCGCGCCCGGCGTGCGCGAGTGCGACGCGATCGCGGAGATCACCCGGGCGCTGCTGCAGGGCACGCCCGAGCACTGGGGCGACTACCCCGCGACGCTGCCGCACGCGGGCAGCGGCGCGAAGGCCGCCGCACCCCATCTCACCTGGACCGGGGCGCCCTTCGAGGCCGGCGCCGCCACCAACATCGAGCTCGGCGGCTGCCACCACCGCTACCACGCCGCGCTCGCGCGCACCCTGTGCCTGGGGAGCGCGCCTCCGCGCCTGCATACCCTCGCCGAGGTCACTCGCGAGGGCCTGCACGCGGCGCTCGACGCGGCACGTCCCGGCGCCGCCTGCGAGGAGGTGGAGGCGGCGTGGCGGCGCGTGATCGCCCGCGCCGGCTACGAAAAGCGCTCGCGCATCGGCTACTCCATCGGGCTCAACTACCCTCCGGACTGGGGCGAGCAGAGCGCATCGCTTCGCGCCGGCGACACCACGGTGCTCGAGCCGGACATGTGTTTCCACCTGATGCTCGGCATGTGGATGGACGGTTGGGGCTTCGAGCTGAGCGAGACCTTCCGGGTCGCCGAGGGCGAGCCGGAGGTGCTGACCGACTTTCCGCGAGAGTTGCTGACCAAGGAGTAGGGGCCGGTCATCGGCTGCTCTCCGGCAGGCGCAACACTGGCGGCGGAATCTCTCAGCCGGACCGAATGAAACGAAAGGCGGGTCACGCGCCCCGGACCGGTGCGACCTTCCCGGCGCGCTCTCCGGCCTGATCGCCCGCTGCAGGGGAGCTTCGGGTGCGCCAGGCCGTTGAATCGGGTCTTCCGTACGAAAGCTCAGGGGGAAAGTCGGGGACATTTGTTTACACTGAACGCATGACTGCGCGCGTCCGGCTTTCCGCATGACGGTCGTCGTGGCCGTGCGCAAGGACGCAGGGGCGGTCATTGCGGCGGATTCCGCCCAGTCGGACGGCTCGATGGTGGTGCCCGCGCACTTCTACCGCGACCACACCAAGCTGCTGCAATGCGGCGACTGCTGGCTCGGAAGCTCGGGGTGGTCCGCGACCGTGGACGCCCTGGAGAGCATCGTTCGCGGTCATGGCGCGAAGCTCGATTTCACTTCCCGCGCCGCGACTTTCGAGAGCGCGCGGCGCATCCACCGCCTGCTCAAGGACGAGTACTTCGTGGAGACTCAGGAGGACAAGGAGCAGCCGGTCGAGTCCAGCCAGGTCGATGCGCTCATCGTCGGGCCGGCCGGGATCTTCGAGTTCGAGAGCTATCGTTCCGTATCCGAGTACGCGCGCTACTGGGCGATCGGTTCGGGCAAGACGCTCGCGCTCGGGGCGATGCACGCGGTGTACGATCTCCTTGGGGACCCGCTGGATATCGCCCGGGCGGGGGTGGAGGCGGCGTGCGAGCTGGACGAGGGTTGCCGCCTGCCGATGGAGCACGTCCGCGTGGACTTGCGCTGACGGAAGGCGGGATTTCCGGGCGCCGGTGCCGTCACCTCACCGGACCCCGCCACTGTTGAGATGGAGGTAGACACATCCATGAACAAAGCGACCTCGAGATTCATCATCCCGGCCCTGCTCTTCCTCTTTGCGCCCCTGGCGTGGTCGCAGGACATCACCGGGCTCTGGGATGCGGGCGAGAGCAACGTGGAGATATACGCCTGCGGCGATGAGCTGTGCGGGCGGATCGCGGAGCTCGACGAGCCCCTCGACGAGAACGGGAACCCGAAGCTCGACACGAACAACCCGGACGAGGCGCTGCAGTCGCGGCCCATTCTGGGGATGGACCTCGTCGCGGGCTTCTCCTCCACGGGCGAAGGCAAGTGGGGCGGCGGCACCATCTACGATCCGCGTGACGGCAAGACCTACCAGTGCGCCATGTCGCTGAAGAAGGACGGGACGCTGGAGGTGCGCGGGTACGTGGGCCTCGCGATCTTCGGCAAGTCGGTGATCTGGACGCGCGTCGAATAGAAACGCCGGCGGGGACCTCCGGCGCCCCGAGATCGCGGTCGGCAGCCGGCGGGCGCCGGTGGTACTCTTGATTCCGGGCCTCTTGCCAGGAGCCGGACCATGCTCAAGGTGCTCAGCGAAGCGGCGGTCGCCCAGTACCGCCGGGACGGCTACTACACCCCGATCGGGGTGCTCGGCCCGGAGGAAGCGGCGGCCACGCGCGCGGCGCTCGAGGCCTACGAGGCGAAGAACGGCGGTCCCCTCAAGGGATCGAAGCGCTTCAAGAGCCACCTGCTCTTTCGCTGGCTCGCGGACCTCATCCGTTCCCCGCGCATCCTCGACGCGGTCGAGGACCTCATCGGCCCCGACATCCTGTGCTGGACCACCCACTGGTGGGTCAAGGAGGCGCGCTCGGCGTCCTTCGTGTCCTGGCACCAGGACAGCAACTACTGGGGAGTGGACACCGACCACCTCGTGAGCGCGTGGGTGGCGCTGTCTCCGGCGACGGTGGAAAGCGGCTGCATGCGCCTGCTTCCCGGCAGCCACCTCGGTCCCCGGCTGCCGCACCGCGACACCTGGCACGACGACAACATGCTGACCCGGGGCCAGGAGATCAGCGCCGAGATCGACGAGGACGAAGCGGTGAACGTCGAGGTGGATACCGGCGATGCGGCTCTCTTCGCCTACCGCATCGCGCACGCGTCCCATCCGAACCGCAGCGACGACCGCCGCATCGCGGTGGCCATCCGCTACGTCCCCCCCGATGCCCGCCAGACGCTTGCGGACTGGGACAGTGCGACGCTCGTGCGGGGCGAGGACCGTTGCGGCCACTTCGAGCACGAGCCGGTTCCCGCGCGCGACTTCGACCCCGTGGCGGTCGAGTTCCACCGCCACGCCGAAGACCAGCAGCGCCGCATCCTCTACCAGGGGACGGATCGCACCGAGCACCGTACCTGAACGCCTCCGCCGCCGCGTCCCGGGCCGGCGCGGCGCCGTCATCGAACGCGGCCGGGCGCCTCAGCCCATCATCCGGCGCCAGGTCTCGATGTCGCGCACCATGAGGTAGGGATTGCTGGCCCTGGTCTCCCCCACCGTGGCGCGGGGGACGTGGTCGTAGTTGTGGCCGGGCAGGAGCACCGTTTCGTCGGGGAGGTCCGCGAGCTTCTGCAGACTGCGGAACATGTCGTCGGGATTCGAGCCGGGCAGATCGACCCGTCCGCATCCCTGGATGAACAGGGTGTCGCCGGAGACCAGCGTGTTCTTCACCCGAAAGCACTGCGAACCCGGGGTGTGCCCGGGGGTGTGGAGGAACTCGATCTCGACCTCCCCCACCCGGAGCCGATCGCCCGAATCGACCTCGACCACGTCGCTCTCCGAGATCCCGGTTATCTTCCTGAGACCGGGGGCCTCCAGCCGGTGGGCGTAGACCTTGAGAGGCGTGCGCTCGAGGAGACGGGCGACCCCCTCGATGTCGTGGCCCATCATCGAACCCCCCACGTGATCGGGGTGATAGTGGGTGGCGAGCACCGCCACCGGCTTCAGCTCGCGCTCGGCCACGTGGTCGAGCAGGGCGTCCACCGCCCACGCGGGGTCCACCAGCGCCACCTCGCGGGTGCTCGACGAGCCCACCAGGTAGGTGAAGTTCTTCATCGGCCCGATCTCGATCTGCTCGATGATCAGCTCCTGGGCGTAGTCCATCGTCGGGTCCTCCCTCCATGCCGGCGCGCGCCAGCCCCGCATCCTCGCATGGTGAGCGCGGGGCCGTCATGCGTCAGCCCGCATCGCCATCCGGAAGCGCCGCGCGCCGGCAGACGCCGCGTCCGCATCCCGGCACGCTCGGCCCATGGACCGCCTGCATGAGCGATTTCCGGGGAGTCGTGCCGTGCATCGACGGCGGCGCTGCCGGGGGGCGGTGCTGCTCGCGGCGCTCGTCCCCGCCCTGCTCTTCGGGGGCGGAGCGCTCCTGCACCGGCTCGAGACGGACGACTCCTCGCGCCGGATAGAGGACGAGCGCACGCGCATCGCCCTTTCGCGTGCGAAGGAAGCACTCCTTGGCTATGCGTTCTCGGATCCCAACCGTCCCGGCGAGTTGCCCTGTCCGGATATCGACGGAGACGGGCGCCTGATGCTCGGGGTCGACTTCCGCGGGGGTCGCGACGTGCCGTGCGCTTCCCTGCGCGGATGGCTGCCCTTTCGCAGCCTGGGCGTGGAGGAGCTGCGGGACGGCGCGGGCGAGCGCCTGTGGTACGCCGTCTCCGACATCCACCACGCCGGACACACGGCGCCTCTCAACAGCGAAGTCGCCGGGCACCTGAGCGTGGACGGGTCGGGGGACGTGGCGGCGGTGATCATCGCGCCGGGCTTCCCGGTGGACGAGCGCCAGGCCCGCGCAAGGGACGAGGGCGCATCGGCGCCCGACGCGCGGCGGCTCGCCTCCGCCTTCCTCGAGGGCGCGAATGCGGACTCGGCGCTGGAACGCTATGCGACTCCGGGCCACCCGTGGGCTGGAATGAACGACCGTCTCCTGGCGATCACGCGACTCGAGCTCATCACGGGCGTCGAGAAACGCGTTATCGGCGAGGTGGCCCTCGCGCTCGCCGCATTCCATCGGGAGCAGGGCACGCTGCCCTGGCTCACACCCCTCGGCGACCCCGATACCGAGCCGCCACTTCCCACTCCGGGGGTCCGCAAGGGCCGCCTCGCCTTCCAGCGTGCGGGAGACCTGGTCGAGACCGGCGTGCTGAGCGCGCGCTGGCACTTGAGCGGCGCCGTTACCTCATCGAGGGGATCGGTGGACGAGGCCCTGCTCGTCAGCGGGGACGCCCGCTTCGAGCGAGGGCCGGGCGGCGCGGGCGCACCCGTGTGCCGCTTCGTTCGCCCGGAGGAGATCGACTGCAGCGCGAGCGAGACGGTGAGCGTCGACTGTCGGGGCGCCGGGGAAGCCCCGGCCGAGCGCCACTGGCAATTCCGTCTCGTCGGAGAGCGCGTGGCGACCTCCGCTCCGGACGCGGCGCGGGTGCGGCGTCGCAGCGTCTCCGTCAACGGCGCCGATGCGCCGGGGTCGATCACGGACGAGCACGAGGTCTCGATCGAGGTCGAGGACGTCGCGCTCTCCGGCCCGCACGCGGGCCGGGTGTGCGGCGCGGGGGCGGTCACCGATGCGGGGGTCGCGTGGGGATACGTCGAGCTGAGCGAGATCGACCATCCGCTCGAGCTGGGCAACGAGCTGCCGGCATGGTTCGTCGACGAGCGGTGGCACGCGCTCACCTACGTTGCGTTCGCCGCGCCGCTCGCCGCTCCGGCAAGTCCCCGGCCCTGCGCACCGGGGAGCGATTGCCTCGTGCTCGACGGGATGAGCCCCGCCGACGACAAGGAGGCGCTCGTGGTGATCGCCGGCGTGGCACTGCCCGGCCAGGACCGTAGCGCATGGAGTATCGAGTCCTGGTTCGAGCGCGACAATGCGACGCTCAGCGACGATGTCTTCACCGTCCGCGGGACGCCGGGAGAGTTCAATGACCAGGTGCGCGTGGTGGCGCTGCCCCGCTGAGCCTGCTGGCCGAAGCACTGGCGGCCGGCGCCCGGACCGGATCTCCGGCCGCACTCGGGTCCCTGCACCTGCACCTGCGCGGGAACCCACTCTGGTGGAATCCGGGGAATCCGGGAAACTCGGTCCTTACCGGACCGCTCTCCGTCCTGTCGATGTCCGTTCCGCGCCGCGGCCTCCGATGCTCCTCGCTCAACGAGCGGCAATTCTCGTTTTGTCCCCTGGTTGCGCTGTCAGGCACACAAGGTCTCGCCGTCCCGACTCGATCCGAGCCGAATCGGCCACCGGCGCCGTCCCGAGGAGCGGGCTGGCGGGCACGACGAGAATCGCCGCTCGGCGAGACGGGCGCTTGACGCCGCGCACGCGTGCGGCGAGAAATGCGCCCTTTGCCGGAGATGACCACATGGAGCTGCCCACGCCTGCCGGCATCGAGTCCGCGCTCGCCAACATCCGCCCGCATCTGCCCGAGACCCCGCTCGTGCGCTCGGAGCTGCTCTCGCGGGCCTTCGCCGCGGACCTGTGGCTCAAGGTCGAGACCGCGACCCCGGTGGCTTCGTTCAAGCTGCGCGGCGCCCTGAACGCCATGGTCAGGGCCCGGGAGCGCAGCGGGGCGAGCCGCTTCGTGACCTCGTCCACCGGCAATCACGGCCAGGGCGTCGCATACGCGGCGCGCATTCTCGGGGTGTCGGCGGAAGTTTTCCTGCCCGCGGCCGCGAACCCGGTCAAGGCGGCGGCGATCCGGGCCTTCGGGGCGCATCTGCACCTCGTCGGCCGGGACAACAACGAGGGCAAGGAGGCGGCGCAGGCCCACGCCGAAGCCACCGGCGCGTACTTCGTCGACGACGGGGAGAGCCTCGACGTGATGGAAGGCGCGGGCACCGTCGGCCTCGAGGTGGCCCGGGCGAAGGAGGGGCTGGACGCGGTCTTCGTGCCGGTGGGGGATGCGCCGCTCATCACCGGGTGCGGCTGCGCGCTCAAGGCGGTTCAGCCCGGGGTCGAGGTGATCGGCGTGCAGTCCTCGGGCGCCCCGGCGGTGGCGAGGAGCTTTCGCTCCGGAGAGCGAGAGGAGTGCGAGGTGGACACCCTCGCCGACGGACTCGCCACCCGCTTCCCCGCCCGGCGGGCGCTGGCCGGAGCCCGCACCTTCGCCGACGCCGTCCTCGAGGTGCCGGACGAGGAGATGCTCGGCGCCATGCACACCCTGCTGGAGAGCGGGCACGTCCTGGTGGAGCTTGCCGGGGCCGCCGCGCTGGCCGGCGCCTGGCGGGAGCGCGGCCGCCTCGCCGGCAAGCGCGTCGTACTCATCCTCTCCGGCGCGAACGCCACCACCGCGCTCATCCGGCGAGCGCTCGACACCCCGCCCCTGATCGCGCTGCCCTCGGAGTAGCCCTGCCGGCATAACGGCGGCCGGCGACCCTTCACGGGGTCTCTTCGCTGAGAATCCGAGCCCGGCGTTCCCGCTCTCGCCGCCGCACGTCACGCATTAAGTCGTCGTGGTCAATCATCCGAACCGGACTCTTTCCCTCCACTTCGAATCCGGAATCGCATCGACTGGCCGGGCGCGCCGCTCAGGCCCCCAACATGCCGGCGGCCGCGGTAGCGAAGACCTGGCATCCGAGCACCAGGTCCTCCTCGGCGGTGTCCTCCTCGAAGGCGTGGCTGATGCCGCCGATGCTCGGCACGAACATCATCGATGCCGGCATGTGGCGGGCCAGGACCTGGGCGTCGTGGACCGCGGCGCTCGGCATCCGCACCCAGTCCCCGCTCGCGTGGCGCTGCGCCGCCGTTTCGATGTGCCCGCGCAGGCCCTCGTCCATCAGGGCGGGTATGGAGGGCGGGCGCGCCCGCTCCACCGTGATCTGGGCCCGGTCCTGCCGGTTGGCCTCCGCTGCGAGCGCGTGGGCGTGGGCCTCGAGGCGATCCAGCACCGCCACGTCCTGGTCGCGGAACTGCAGGTTCATCTCCGCGCTTCCCGGCACGATGCTCTCGAAGCCGGGATGAAGGTGCATCCACCCGATGGTCCAGACGCTGCGTTCCCCGGCGTGCTCGGGGAAGGTCTCGTAGACCCGGTGCGCGAACTCGACCAGGGCGTGTCCGGCGTCGCGCCGCAGCGCCATCGGGGTGGTGCCGGCGTGGTTCTGTTGACCGGCCACGGACACCGTGAGGTTGCGCGATCCGACGATGCCGGTGACCACGCCGATGCGCTTGCCTTCGTGCTCGAGCCAGGGCCCCTGCTCGATGTGCGCCTCGGCGTAGCCGATGTAGCGGGCGGGGTCGCCGCGCTCGATGGCGGCGCCCTCGAGGCCCGCCTCCCGGAGGGCATCGCGCAGGATGTTGCCCTCCGTGTCGGTGGCATCGTAGGCGGAGTCGCTGAGCTCGCCGCAGAAGGAGTGGCTGCCGAGGCAGCCGAAGAAGCGGCCCTCCTCGTCGATCCAGGAGGCGACGTCGACCGCGAAGTCGCGGGTATGCGGGCACTCGGCGAGGGCCCGGGCCACTTCCAGGCCGTAGATGACACCCATCGCCCCGTCGAGCCAGCCGCCCTCGGGCTGGGTGTCGGTGTGCGAGCCGATGAGCAGCGCGCGGCCCGGCCGGGGAGAACGGCCGAACACCGTGCCGACGCCGTCGATGCGCGCTTCCAGCCCTGCTTCGCGCATCCTCTCGCACAGCCAACGGCGCGACTCCATGTCGATGGGAGTGAGCGACTGGCGCACCACGCCGGGGCCGCAGGCGCCGAAGCCGCGCAGTCGGTGGAGGTCGCCGAGCAGGCGATCCGGATTGATCCTGACCTCGGGTGGATTCATGGGCGTGCCTTCTGCAACCGGAGCAGACCAAGTGTAGATAACCTAAGGTGCGGGGAACGAGTCCCCGGCGTGGGCGCCGAACTTGACACCTGTGGCCTTGCCGCGTCCAACTACCGGCTCCCGGAGCGAGACCTCGAGGACCGCGCGAGCTGCCGGGTGCCTCTTTCGTGGTGCGAAGCGCGGCGCTCGCCCCCGGCGTGTCCACCCCTCATCCCCGACAACCCTGCCGATCGCACCGGCGAATTGCTGCCGTGGAAGATCAAGTCGAGTGAGGGGCATTGGAAGCCGCCTGAGATCGAGAGAACGGGACCAGCAAGCGTCGACAGATGGCGTCGACCGGGTTCAGGGGAACTTTGAATGAAACGGGCATTGGTCTTCGATCTGGACGGCACGCTTCTGACGTCCGAGAAGTCGGTGCATCGAGAAACTGTCCGTTCCTTGTTCGACTGCATGAAGATCGGATTCGCGCTCGTCATCGCAACGTCCCGTCCCATACGTGCAGTGGAGCATTTCGTTGCGAGAGACCTGTTGGAGAGAGCCGCGGCAATCACGTTGAATGGAGCGGTTACCTACGAAAGGGGACCGTACTCCGGACCGACTTTCAACGGTACGCTCGGCGCCCGCAGTGAGGCGTTGGCTGAGCGGCTGCGCAGCATGGGCTACTACCTTTCGATCGAAACGGAAGGTCGCAGGTTCGCTTCCAATCGCCGACAGACACTGGACACCCTGCGTGGCCAACAGGCGACACATGCCGACGTGATCAACTGGAACGATATCGACTTCAATCGGGTATCGAAGATTGCGGCTGACGGGGAGGGGAGCTCCGTTGAAGTCGATGGATACGCTGATGAATTCGAAGTGGACATCCTTCCAGAAATGTCGGGCACCTTCGTCAACTTTCTTCCCCGGGGCGTTGACAAAGGCACGGCGCTCGCCGTCTACGCAGACCGGAATGGAGTTGATCTGGCGGGCTCCATAGCCTTCGGTGACGATCTGCCCGACATCCGCCTCTTCGACAGAGTGGGAACGGGAGTTGCCATGGAAGGCAGCCCACCCGAGCTTGCTTCGGCCGCTCAGCATGTCATCGGAAGCTGTGATGGCCCCAGCATCGGGAGCTTCCTCGAGGCGGAAGTCCTTGAGGCACTCCGTCGAGACTAGCCGCCCGTCGCACCGGGTCCGAAGGGCGCGCTGCCGACCTGCCGCCGTCCCCCCTCAGCCCCCGGACGGCACCAAATCCACGGTCAACCGCGATCCGGTCGCCTCGGCGTAGCGGCGCAGCGTCGAGAAGGACGGCGACACCCGCCCGCCTTCCAGCCGCGCGACTGCGGACTGCGTCGTGCCAAGCCGCCGGGCGAGCTCCGCCTGCGTCAGCTTCGCCGCCGTGCGGGCGCGGACCAGCGCCTCGATGAGTGCATATTCCTCGTCGATGCGCGCGTATTCCTCCCGGAAATCCGGATCCTCCATGAAGCGCGCCTTCAGGTCTCTCAGCTTCGTCATGTCGTCACCTGCCTCATCCGCTCCCTGGCGGTCGCGAGTGCACGGCGCGGCGTCTTGCGTGACTTCTTCGCAAAAACGTGCAGCACCACTACCCGTCGGCCCGCCGCCGTCACGTAGATCCCCCGCGCGATGCCTCCTTCGGCCCGCACCCGCAGCTCCCACAGCTTGCCGTCGAGATGCCTGACGTGCGGGGCGCGAAGCGCCTCCAGGCCGACATTCTCCACCACCTCCAGCAACCGGATCAGCCGTGTGCGCAACGCCACGGGCAGGGCCTCGATTTCGGCATCGACGGCCGAGACCGTTTCGACCGTCCAATTCATGGCGATCATATAGCGTATCCGCTATAGACCCGCAAGCACCGGGGCGTCCGCCAGCGTTTCTCCCATCAAGTTCGATGCGTCTCGAATCTCCCTAAGACGGAATTGCCGTGGCCTCGGACCCACGGTCGCCTCGCAGGCTCCCCGTCGCTCAACGCAGCGGCATGAAGACCCGGAGCGCGCCTGCCGCTTGGCCCCCGAGGCCGAGGATGGCGCATACTCGCGCGTCCCCGGCAACCGGAAGGGTATCGTGCGATGGCGGAAGCGATGAGTGGCCGGCCATTCTCGGCCGATGAGTACGAGAGCCGGATATCCGCGCTGCGGGCGGGTCTCGAAGCGCGCGGTCTCGACGCCATCATCCTCTTCGCGCAGGAGAGCCACTACTACCTCTTCGGCTACGACGGGACCGGCTACGTCTTCTTCCAGGCGGTGGTGCTACCGGCCGGTGGAGGGGAGCCGGTGCTCCTGTGCCGCCGTCCCGACGTCGCCCAGGCCCGGGACACCTCTTCCATCACCGACATCCGGGTGTGGCTGAACGCGGAGGACGCCCGCCCCGCCCGGGAGCTCCGGGCGATCCTGGCGGAGCTGGGCCTCGCCGGCACCCGCGTCGGCATCGAGCTCGACTCCTACGGGCTCACCGCCGCCGACTATCGCATGGTGGGCGAGGAGCTCGACGGGTTCTGCGAGCTGGTGGATGCTTCCCCGCTGGTGCGCGGCCTGCGCCTCGTCAAGTCGCCGGCCGAGATCGCGCTCACGCGCCGCGCCGCCGCGCTCGCCGACGACGCGGTGGAAGCGATTTTCCGGGCGGCGGAGCCGGGCGTGCTCGACGGAGCGCTCGTGGCGGTGGGCGCGGGCGCGATCTACGAAGGCGGGGGCGACCCCGCGCCCGGAGATCCCCTGATCAACTCCGGCCACAAGGCGGTCTACGGGCGCAGCGTGACCGGGCCCCGGGCGCTCGCGGAGCGCGACCAGCTCCTGGTGGAGCTCGCCGGAACCTACCGCCGCTACAACTGCTGCATCGAGCGCACCATCGTGCTCGGGGAGCCGGGCGCCGATCAGCTCGAGATGCACCGGGTGGTCCGGGATACGCTGGAGGCGGCGATCGATGCCTTCCGCCCGGGCGAGCCGCTCGGTCGCGTCGACGAGGTGCACCGCAGCCGCCTCGATGCTGCCGGCTTCGGAGGGGAGCGCTACGCCGCGTGCGGATACTCGCTCGGCGCCACCTACCGGCCGAGCTGGATGGACGTGCCCCCGATGATCTACGCCGGCAACCCGCTGGAAATGCGCCCGGGCATGGTGTTCTTCCCCCACATCATGCTCGGCGACAAGCGCCGCGGGCTGGCGGTGGGGCTCGGCAACACGGTGATCGTGACCGAGACCGGGGCGGAATCGCTCTCCCGCCTCCCGCTCGATCTACTCGTCAAGGGTTGAGCGCGCGCGAGGCGCGCCCGGAGCTGCCGAAGAGCGGCGAAACACAGGGGCTAGTACTCGAGGCGGCCCCGGAGCTCCTCGAAGGACACCATCACGTACTTGCGATAGGCCGGCCTTGCGCAGAGCCGCGCGTACCACCGCTCCAGGTGGGGAAAGGACTCTCGTTCCACGGGAAGATTGAAGTAACGGTAGAGCGTGGCGCCGGGTGGCACGTCTCCCATCGTCAGGCGCTCACCGGCCACGTACTCGTGTACCGACAGGTGCCGGTCGAGCAGCCGGTACCAGCCGGAGAGTCGACCGTGCACCCGTGCGATGCGTTCCGCATCCTGGTCCGCGACCGGGGTACGTATGGTCAGCCAGAAGAGAAGATTCGAATCGCCGTAGAGGTGTGCGAGGGTCCACGCCATCCATTGGTCCGCGCGCGATCGTTCCGAGACATCTACTGGCCAGAGGGTCCCGCAGTAGTACTTCGCGGCGACGTAGCGGACGATGGCATCGCTTTCCCACACCACGGTGTCTCCATCCTTGAGCGTGGGCACGCGGCGGTGGGGATTCATGGCTGCGAAGTCCGGGTCATCCAGCCCGCCGTAGGAGCCGCCGAGCGGCACGTGTTCGAAGCGCTGGCCGGTCTCGCCGAGCGCCCAGAGAGCCTTTTGCACGTTGTCGGACGTGCCGCGACCGTACAGGGTCAGCATGGGATCTTCTCCGTTGCCTTGATGGCGCATTCTCCCTGATCGGCGAGCAAGTCAACTCATGGGCGGCCTCGGAGCCCAACCCGGCCGTTCCCCTCCCCGGTCACCAGCGCCTCGACTTCATGGAACATTGCAATTCGCTGAGTCGCTCGGGAGGGTGCATCGCTGCGCAGTGTGAGCTCCGATGGCCGCGTGTGGGCTTGAATTGGTTGACTCAACCATCGCAAGCCCGACGGGGAACGGTGATTTGGCGATGGTGTGGAGAACCTATCCTTGCATTTGTGGCATGACATGCCAGATATGCAAGGATAACGCCGCGAGTTCGCCACCGCGGCTCTCCTTCGTCCTGTACCCCGGAGACGAGCGGTACCCGAAGGGCGAAGGAGTCGAGGTGATCGGTCTGAGCGAACTGGCGTCGCTCCTCGCAGCGGCATGAAGGCTCCGAGCGCGGCTGCGCAGACCTCACGCGATGGGGAGCTCCCGGCCCGTTACCCGCTTCCAGCGCCGCTTGAAGACTGCCCACTCGGCTTCCCGGCGGCTGGCGAAGACCTCGTCCTCCAGGAGGCGCACCGGGCTTCCGCGGCGGCCGTCCATCATGCCGATCACCCAGCGCCGGTGCCGCTCCCGGCACACGAGCACGTGCCTGGCCTCCATCGGCTCCCAGCGCAGGCGGTTGAGAAGGCGCAGCAGGTCCGGGCTGTGAGGGCCTTCGGGCCGCTCGCGGTAGGCCCGCGCAAGGTGGAGATCGCGCACCGGGTCGATCTCGTGGAGCGGAGACAGTTGCAAGGCCGGGGTTCCTCGGGATGCAATGGGCAATCCAATGCTACGAGGAGGCAGGCGTCATGCCCAAGACTGCGGTGACTTCGCCCCGCGCGCCGATCGGCCCCGGGCCCTATTCCCCGGCGCTTCGGGTCGGGGACTTCGTGTTCGTTTCGGGACAGTGCGCCATCGACCCGGTGACCCACGAGATCGTCGGCGAGACCATCGACGAGCAGGCGCGGATGACGCTCAACCATGTGAAGGCGCTGCTCGAAGCGGCGGGGGCGACGCTCGACGACGTGGTCAAGGTCACGACCTTCCTCACCCACGAGGAGGACTACGAGCGCTTCTCCGCCGTCTACGAGGAGTTCTTCAACCGTGAGCCGCTGCCCACCCGCACCACCGTCGCGGCGAGGCAGGTGTGGGACCACCTCATCAAGATGGACTGCATCGCGTACATCGGAAAGGACTGAGACGTACTCGAAGGCCCAGGGGAACATCGGGGCGCCATCGAGGTGGCCGCGCGCGAATCCGGACGGCGGTCGGGCGATGGTGGAATGGCGTCGGCACTGCAGTTCCTCAATCCCCTCGAGGTGTCGCGTTCGTGTCCCGGATCTCGCAATATGGCTCCGGCGATGCGCGGGACAGGGAGCGAGAAGTGAACGAGGTCATGATCAGGCCCTTGCCCGATGCGGGCTTCGGCGCGGAGATCGTCGGATTCGATCCCCTGAACGTCAGCTCCGGCCAGAGAGCGGCCATCGAGGACGCCAAGCGGCGCTGCCACGGGTTGCTCTGCTTCTCGTTCGGTCGCCTGCTCGAGGACGAAGAGCTGCATGCGCTGACCGCGCTCTTCGGAGAGAACGAGTACGCGCCCGGCATCATCAACGGGATCGGCAAGCAGGCCGGGCCGGGTGAGGAGCACCTGAGCGTCGAAGCGCAGGTGGCGGCGCTGCGTGAGCGTGGCGAGGACCCGTTCATGCTGAAGTTCGGCAACGTGAATCCCGCGACGCTCGAGAAGGAGCCGACATACCCCGAGTTCTTCGGCGAGTGGGAGTGGCACACGGACATGTCCTATCTCGAGGTGCCGCCCGCCTACAGTCTGCTGCACGCGCGCGACGTGCCTGACGAGGGCGGAGACACCGGATTCTGCGATCAGGTGACGGCGGCCCGAACGCTGCCTCGGTCGCTGCGGCAGCGGGTGAGCGGTCTCCAGATCAAGCACGACTCCACCCACGGGAGCGACGGCAGCCTGCGGCCCGGCATGGTCCCGCCGGCTTCGCCCATCGAGGCCCTCGGGCACGCGCACCCGGTCATTCGCGTCATCCCGGACACGGGCCAGGAGGCCCTGTTTCTCGGGCGTCGCACCAACGCTTACGTAACGGGCCTGTCTCTCGGAGAGAGCGAGCGGCTGCTCGACGAGCTTTGGGCGCATGCCACCCAGCCGCGCTTCTGCTACCGGCACCGATGGGAGGTCGGTCAGGTCATGGTCTTCGACAACCGGCGGCTGATGCACATGCGCCACCCCATGGACGAGCGCAAGACGCGCTTCATGTGGCGCACGCAGACCAAGGGCCAGGCGGTCCGGGCGGCGCCCGCCTGAGTGGCGGGCGGGCGCATCGAGTCGTGCGGGACGGGCCGTTTCGACACGGTCGGCCGGGGGACCGTCCGGCTCGAAGGCCGAACGATTTCGTCGATTGAGCGGGCCATCGCCGTTCCGCGACGCGCGCGACCATTGAAGCGCCGGCTCTCGAGCAGTACGAGGTCCGTAAGTTGAATCCGGACGGCCCTGTGCCCATTAGCACCTTTAGAGTTTCACTTCACCGTGATTGGCTTTCACGGGCCGGGCCGGGAACCATGAAGTGCGGGGACGCGGAGGGCGGTGCATGACTTCCATTCTGGGCTACTGCGACAGGATGAGCGCGGCCCCCGGGGAGGTCCTTCGCTTCATGGTGAGCTGCGAGGACGGGGCGGCGGACTACGACACCCGGATCGTGCGCCTGCTCTGCACCGACGATCACCCCGACGGCCCGGGGCGCCGCGAGCTCGAGGTGGAGAGCCCGGTCTCCGGGCGCCGCTCCGGCCGGCGGCAGGCGATACGCATGGGCTCCTGCGTCGTCGTGCCGCCGGACGCGGCGCTCGATGCCCTCGAATCCTTCACCGTTCAGGTCCTGGTCTGGGCGACGACTCCGGAGCACGGGCGCCAGGCGCTGGTTGCCCGGTGGTGCAACGAGAGCCGTCGCGGATTCGCGCTGGTGCTCGAGAGGGGCGGCGCTGCCCTCATGCTCGGGGACGGCGCCGGTGAGCCGTCCCCGGTCGCGACCGGAGCGGCTATGGTCGCACGGGAGTGGTACCGGGTGACGGCAAGCCGGGACGCACGGAGCGGCATCGTCCGCGTCGTCCAGACTCCGCTCTCGGGCGCTCCCCTACGCGCGAGCGCCGCCGAAGCCGTCCGTCCGGTCGATCCCGTCTCGGCAACGTTGCCCGAAGCGCCGCTCCTCTTCGCGGCGTGGCGCGAGTCGCCGGCGGGCGCCCGGCTCGCGACCGGCGGCCACTTCAACGGCAAGCTGGAGACCCCGCGCCTGGCCGCCGGGGCGCTGGACGAGCGCGAGATGGCGGAGCTGCCCGCGGCGGAGGCGCTCGGCGCCTGGGACTTCTCGCGCGGCATCGACGGCGAAACGGTCAGCGATCTCTCCCCTCGGCAGCAGCACGGGCGCACCGTGAACCTGCCCACCCGCGCGGTCACCGGGCACGACTGGACCGGCGAGTTCCTGTCCTGGCGGGAGCGCCCCGAGCAGTACGGCGCCATCCACTTCCACGACGACGATCTCGCGGATGCGGGCTGGGAGGCCGACTTCAGCCTGGAAGTGCCTTCCGGGATGGCGAGCGGCGTGTATGCGGCCCGCCTCGCAACGGAGACCGGCGCCGACTACGTGCCCTTCGTGGTCCGTCCGCGCGTCGGCGAGGCGAGGGCCCCGATCGCCTTCGTGGTGTCGAGCGCGACCTACACCGCCTACGCCAATACCCGCCTCGCAGTTTCCGATCCCCTCGACGAGATCGAGCGCGGGTCCCTCTACGAGCTCTTCGAGGCGGACCTGTATCTCCAGGAGCACCCCGAGCTGGGCCAGTCGCTCTATGACACGCACTTCGACGGCAGCCCCATGGTGTACTCCTCGCGGCTGCGTCCGGTGCTCAACATCCGACCCGGCACCCGCCTGTGGAACTTCAACGCCGACATGATGGTGGTGGAGTGGCTGCACTCGCAGGGCTTCGCCCACGACGTCTTCACCGACGAGGACATTGACCGGGACGGCGTCGCCCTGCTGCGCTCCTACCGCTGCGTCCTCACCGGCAGCCACCCCGAGTACGTGTCGGACCCGATGATGCGCGCCTTCGAGGACTACCTCGAAGGAGGCGGGCGGCTCATGTACCTGGGCGGCAACGGCTTCTACTGGCAGATCGCGTTCCATCGAGACGAGCGCGGGATCATCGAGTGCCGGAAGAGCGAGGGCGTGCGCAACTACGAGATCGCGCCGGGGGAGCGCCACCACAGCTTCGACGGCCGCGCGGGCGGGCTGTGGCGCAACCGGGGCCGGGCGCCGAACCGGCTCGTGGGGGTGGGCACGTCGGGGTTCGGCTTCGACTCCTGCGGCTGGTACCGCCGCACCGCCGCGAGCTTCGACCCGCGCGCCGCGTTCATCTTCGAAGGGGTCGGCGCCGACGAGGCGATCGGCGACTTCGGCCTGGTGGGCGGCGGCGCGGCGGGGGTCGAGCTGGACTCCTGCGAGCGCTCGCTGGGATCGCCCGCGCACGCGCTGGTGGTCGCCCGCTCGGCGGGGCTCTCGCGCTGCTACCTTCCCTCGCCGGAGGTGATGCCCTACCTGCACCTGGCCATGAGCGGGGACGAGAACCCCGGGGTACGCGCCGACATGGTCTTCTTCGAGGGTCCGCGGGGCGGAGCGGTGTTCTCCACCGGCTCGATCGCCTGGGCGACCAGCCTCTGCCACCACGGCGGCGACAACAACGTGTCGTGCATCACCGGGAACGTGCTCCGTCGATTCCTCGACGAAGCGCCCTTCGCCTGAAGGGCCCGGCGCCCCGGCCGCGCGGGGCCGGGGCGCGCATTCACCGGAGCGCCCCCGCGAGGCGAGGGCGCTCCGGAGCGGACGGGAGCTTCCGCCTCAGGCGAACCACCAGCGCTCGGGGAGGCGCAGCCCGTCCATCTGGATGTTGGTGGCGAGCGGGCCGTGGCGGAGCCGATCGGTAGTGGCCATGAGGTCGGAGGCGAAGATCGGCACGAGGGTGCCCCCTTCGTTGTGGACGATGCGCTGCATCTCCACGTACATCTCCCGGCGCTTCGATTCGTCGAGCATCGCGCGGGCCTCGACCAGGAGCTGGTTGAAACGCTCGTGCTTCCAGTGCGCGTCGTTCCAGGCCGCGTTCGCGGCGTAGGCGGTCGAGAACATCATGTCCTCGGTGGGGCGCCCGAACCAGAAGCAGAAGCACCAGGGGGACTTGAGCCAGGTGTCGTTCCAGTAGCCGTCTTCCGGCACTCGCTCGACCGTGATGTCGACGCCGGCGCTGACGGCGTGCTCGCGCATGAGGACGCCGGTGTCCACCGCTCCGGGGAAGGCGGCGTCGGACGCCTGGATGGTCACCGCGAGCTTGTCGTAGCCCGCCTTCTTGAGATGGAACTTCGCCCGGTCGGGATCGTAGGGACGCTGCGGGATCTCTTCATCGGTGGCGCAGTAGCGGTTGGCCCGGCTTATGGGGTGGTCGTTGCCGAGCACCCCGGTGCCGCGCAGGACGTTGTCGAGCAGGTTCTGCCGGTCCACCGCGTACTTGAGCGCGAGCCGCACGTCGTTGTTGTCGAAGGGCGCGAGGCCGGTGTGCATCGGCGCGGTGTAGTGCTGGGTGCCGTTGGTCTGTTCCACCACGATTCCGGCCGCCTGCCGGAGCAGGTGCACGGTCTTGCGCTCGCAGCGGTTCATGACGTCGATCTCGCCCGTCTGCAGCGCATTGGTGCGCGCGCTGATGTCGGCGATGCCCAGCGTCTCCACCTCGTCGAAGTGGGCGCGGCCCTCCTTCCAGTAGTTCGGGTTGCGCTTGACGAGCGCGCGCACTCCGGGGTCGAAGCTCTCCAGCATGTAGGGGCCGGTGCCGATTCCCCGGTTGAACTCCTCGACGCTCTTCATGCCGTCGGGGAAGATGCTCATGTGGAACTCGCTGGTGATGAAGGGGAAGTCCGCGCTGCCGCCGGAGAGAGAGAAGATCACCCGGTGCTTCCCGTCCGCCTTGATGTCCGTTATCGCCTCCAGGATTCCCTTGGCGCCGGACTTGCTGTCCTCGCCGCGGTGATGGTTGAAGGAGTAGATGACGTCCTGCGCCTCCAGCGTCTTGCCGTTGTGGAACTCGACGTCCTTGCGCAGGTCGAAGGTCCACTGCGCCGCGTCCGGGGTCGATTCCCAGCTCTCCGCGAGTTCCGGGACGGTGTTCCCCTCGTGGTCGATCTCCACGAGGTTGTTCATGAGCTGCCCGTGGGTCATGAGCGCCTGCATGATGGTGACCGAGAGGGCCGGGTCCAGGGAGTCACTCGTGAAGGCGTCGGTGACGCCCATGCGCAGCCGCCCGCCCTTCATCGGCTCCTCCGCGCGGGCGCCCTGGCTGAGCAGCGCGGGCACGGTGGCCCCGGCTCCGAGCGCGGCGGCTCTCGCCATGAAGTCCCGCCGGGAAATGCGGCCCTCTTTCAGTAGTTTCCCGATTCGATCCAGCTCTGACATCGTTGTCTCCTAACGTTTCGAGTCCCTGTGACCCTCAGGCGCGCCGGGCGCGCTTCGCAACGGGATGCGGGACGGCGTCGACGGACGCCGCTCGACATCTCGGCCCGGAGCACGGGAGGAGGCTAGCACCGAGCGGTGACGGTAGCGAGCCCCGAATGGGGCCCTCCGGACGGGGCGCCTCGCGGCAGGGCGGAGGAGTGCAGCGCCGCGGGCACCGATTGCGAGCGCGCTCGCGCCGGAGAGCGGGCCGGCGTCCATCGGATACAGTGCATGGCCCCGCCGTACGCTGCGGCTATCATCCATCGGGCAACACGGGAGGCGGGAGATGCCGGAGTTCGACCTGGTGGTGAGGGGCGGTCGCGTCGCGGCCGGGACCTTCAACCTTCCCAGGGCGCCCTCGGCGCGCGCCGATTGTCGTCCGCCAACTGACGCTGCGCCTCTACCACCCGGAGCATCCCGATGACCGCTTTCGATTCCGCAACCACGCTCACTCACATGCTCGAGACCCGGCAGACCAGCGCGCTCGAGATGCTCGACGAGTGCCTGGCCCGCATCGAGCGCATCGACGCCGATACGAATGCCCTTTGCTGGCTGGATGCCGAGGGGGCGCGGGAGCAGGCCGCCTCCATCACCGAAGCGCCGGACGAGCGCAGACCCCTGCTCGGCATCCCCATGACCGTGAAGGAGGCGTACGACCTCGCCGGTTCGCCGACCACCTGGGGGGTCGATGCCTTCGCCGACAACATCGCGTCGACCGATTCGGTCGTGGTGGAGCGATTGAAGCGGGCCGGCGCCGTGGTGTTCGGCAAGACCAACGTGTCGGTCATGCTGGGCGACATCCAGAGCTACAACCGCATTTACGGGACCACCAACAATCCCTGGAACCTGGCGCACACTCCCGGCGGATCCTCGGGAGGGTCCGGCGCGGCACTCGCGGCCGGACTCTCGGTCCTCGAGATGGGTTCGGACATCGGCGGCTCCATCCGCACGCCGGCGCACTACTGCGGGGTGTTCGGTCACAAGCCGACCTGGGCCCTGGTCCCGTCGCGCGGCCATGGGTTGCCGTACATGGTCTCGGAGCCGGACATCGCGGTAGTGGGTCCGATGGCGCGTTCCGCCTTCGACCTGGAATCGATGCTTGGAGTTCTCGCGCATCCGGACGCGCTCGCCAGCGCCGTTCGCTACGAGCTGCCGACGCTCGCGGGTCGAAGTCTCGGGGACTTGCGGGTCGCGGTGTGGAGCAACGACGAGGTGGCGCCGGTGACCCGCGAGATCGCCGGCCGGGTGGAGCGCGTTGCCCAGGTGTTTCGCGACGCGGGCGCGACGGTGGACGATGAAGCGAGGCCCGTGCGCAGCGCCCATAGCCACGACGTCTACCATCGGCTGCTCTTCGCCTTCATCGGCGCCGGCGAAGGCACGGATGAGGAGTACGAAGCGCGCCGGCGCAAGGCGGCCGCGCTGGCGGCCGGGGACAACAGCGAAAGGGCGCTCGAGCTGCGTGCCTCGACCATGGATCACCGGACCTGGCTCGGTCTCAACAGTGAGCGCGATCGATTGCGCTGGGCCTGGCGGGCGTTCTTCCAGGACTACGATATCGTGCTCGCGCCGCAGACCGCTACCCCGGCGATGGTCCACGATCACCGTCCCTTCAGCGAGCGGACCATCGATGTCGACGGCGCGACCCAGCCGTACTGGCAGCAGATCTTCTGGGCGGGACTGCCCGGCATCGCGCATCTGCCGTCCACGGTGATACCGACCGGGCCCGGTGACGCCGGGCTGCCGATCGGGGTTCAGATCATTGGACCCGCGTACGGGGACCTGGTAACCATTCAATGCGCGCAACTGCTCGAACGCGAGGGCTTCGCCTTCGCGGCGCCACCGGCGTACGCGGGCTGAGAGTGACTCGTTCGAATCGGCGTTTCATGCGGTTCCGCGTGCATCGCGCCATGCGAGCCACCGCTTGACCACCCCGAAGTCGAACTCCGGCCCCGCGACCCCGATCGTTATCTCGTCGGCGCCGGCGTCGGCGATCGCATCGGCCAGGTGCAGCGCCTGCGAATCCAGTCCGATGGATCGGTCGATGGCCCCGGGGTCGCGTCCGACTCTCGCGCACCAGGCGTCGAGAACCGCGTTCTTGTGCCGCACCTGCTCGACGGGGGAGCGCTTTCCGGTGCTGTCGCTCCCGGACCCGTGCCAGATGTCGGCGTGCTCGGCGGTGAGGCGCAACGTAACCTTCTCGCCGCCGCCTCCGATCATGATCGGCAGCGGACCGCGGGGCGGCGGGTTGAGCTTGCCGAGCCGCGCCTTCATGCGCGGTATGGCCTCGCCGAGGTCGCGCAGCCGGCTCGCCGCGGTCCCGAACTCGTAGCCGTACTCGTCGTAGTCCCGTTCGAACCACCCCGAACCGATGCCGAGGATGAAGCGCCCTCCCGAGATGTGGTCGATGGTGCGGGCCATGTCCGCGAGCAGCTCCGGATTGCGGTACGAGTTGCACGCGACGAGCGGTCCGAAGCGGATCGTCGAGGTCGCCTCCCCGAGCGCGGCGAGCAACGAGAAGCACTCGAAATGCGCGCCATCGGCATCCCCGGACATCGGGAAGAAGTGGTCCCAGGTGTAGACGCGATCGGCGCCGAGCTCCTCCGCGGTGAGGAAAGCGCGCCGGATGTCGGCGTACTCGCAATGCTGGGGATACACCTGGATGGCAATTCTGGTCATGGGCTGAAGTCCTGTCGGAGGTCGGGGACGAGGCGGTTGAGTGCGACCCGGCGAAGGCGCGGAGCGGGAGTCCGCCGTCCCGGGCGCCGCCCCTCTCGATTCAGTCTACCTGCAAGGCGAGGCGGGTAATGCGCGAGGGGCGCACCTCGGCGATGAACAGGTTGCCCTTCGAGTCGCCGTAGACGCCGTGCGGCGTGTTGAGGCTCGGGCGGCACCGGCCGAGCATCTCGCCGCGCTCGGTGAATGCCGTGAGTCTCGGTGTCTCGTCGGTGACGTGGACGATGCCCTGCGCGTCGACGTAGATGTCGGCGGGGTTGTAGAGGTCGTCCCATTCCTCGAGGTAGCGGCCCTCGGGGTCGAAGACCTGGACCCGGCAGTTCTCGCGGTCCGCGACGAGCACCCGGCCGTCGGGGAGCGCCCACACCGCGTGGGGGAGGCGGAACTCGCCCGGGCCGCCGCCGGGCCGGCCCCAGCTTCCGAGCGGCTCGCCCTCGGGCGAGAAGCGGTGGATGCGGGAGCCGCCGTAACCGTCCGAGACGTAGATGTCCCCGTTCGGCGCGACCGCGACGTCGCTCGGGTGATTGAAGGGCTCGAGCGGGCGGTGCCGCTCGCCCAGGGTCAGCAGGAGGCGGCCCCCGGCGTCGAAGGCGCAGACCTGGTGCGCGTCGCGGTCCGGTATGAAGGCGACATCGTCGGGGGTGATGAAGATCCCGTGCGCATCCGCCATCCATTCCCCTCCGAACGAGCGCAGGAAGCGGCCTTCCGGGCTGAACACGACCACCGGATCGAAGGGCTCGGGATCCGCGACCGCGTCGCGGCGCCGCACCGCGTAGACGTTGTCCCGTGAACCGACGCCCACGTGGGAGACCTGGCCGAGCGTCATCCCGTCGGGCAGCTCGCCCCAGGGCCGCTCCACCCGGTAGCGCCGTTCTCCCAGCCGGACGAAGAGCCGGTCGGTCAGGTGGGGCGGCGGCGCCGTCATGCGCGCAAGCCCCTTCGAGCCGCCGTTGCCGTCAAATCGCGAGGTAGCCGCCGTCCACGACCAGGGTGGTGCCGGTGACGTAGCTCGCTTCTCCGGAGGCGAGGAAGAGGGCGGCGCCGACCATTTCCGCAGGCTCCGCCGGGCGGCCCATGGGGATGTGCCGTACGGTTTCCGCCGTGTAGCGGCGGCCCTCCTCGGTGTCGCGGGGGGAGAGGTTGGTGTTGGTGAGTCCGGGCGCGAGGGCGTTCACTCGCACCCCCGACGCTGCGAGGTCGACCGCCATTCCCCGGGTGAGCATCCTGCCCCCGCCCTTCGAGGCGAGATAGGGGGCGCAGTGCGGCTGGGCCACGCCCTCGAGCTGGGAAGTGACGTTGATGATCGTGCCGCGGCCGCGCTCGGCCATGTGGCGGCCCACCACCTGGGCGCAGAGGAAGAGGCCCTTGAGGTTGACTGCGAGCACGCGGTCCCAGTCCTCGTCCGTGACGTCGAGGAAGGAATCTCTCGCCGAGATGCCCGCCGCCGATACCAGCGTGTCCACGTTGCCGAATCGTTCCCGCGCAAGCGTGAGCATCGTCTCGACCTGGCTGCGCTCGCTCACGTCCACCGCGATCGCGAGCGCCTCCCCGCCTGCGGTGCGGATTCGCTCCGCGGTGGCCCGAACTCTCTCCGCCCGGATGTCGGCGCAGGCGACACGCGCGCCCTCGCGCGCAAAGCCCGTCGCGATCGCCTGCCCGATGCCGCTGCCGGCTCCGGTCACGATCGCGGTCGAGTCGGCGAGGCGGGCGGTCGACATTGGATCAACATACCACGTGCGAAGCGAAGCGGCCGTAGCGGCGGCGCGGATCAGAGATGCATGGGCACCGTACAGTGTTCGCGGGCGGAGCGCCCGGCAGCTCCGGGTCGTGCGAACTTCGCGGATTGCCGTAGCGGGGACACTCCCCAGGTCGGGCGCGCGAGGTTGGCATGAGCAGGTCGCTTGACTCTCGGAGACGACCGGCCCATTTTCGCCCCGTTCCCCTCTCGGTCGGTGTGCACAGTGGTGCCAGTCGGCCGGATCGAATGAAGCAGTCATGAGCCGGACCAACGTGCTGAACACGGCCACCGTCAACTATCTGGAGTTGATAGCCAACGGCAAGACCTATCGGGTTCCGCCTTACCAGCGCGACTACGCCTGGACGGAAGAGGAGTGGGAAGACCTCTGGAACGACATCCTCGATCTACGTCAGCAGCCCGAGGGACGCCACTACATGGGGGCGCTGGTCGTTCACGGACAGAGCGACCGCGAGTTCACGGTCATCGACGGACAACAGCGCCTGGCGACCATCGGCGTCCTCTCCCTCTCGGTCATCGACAAGCTGCACCGGATGGCCGACCAGGGAATCGACGCGGATCGAAACCGGGAGCGCGCCCGGGAGCTCAGGAACCGCTTCGTCGGCGAAAAGGACCCTGCGTCCCTCGTGGAAATCAGCCGCCTCAATCTGAGCAGGGCTGACGACGCCTTCTACCAGGACTACCTCGTCCAGCTCAGGAATCCGCCCAATCCACGCGGCCTGCCGGAGTCGAACGGCCTGCTGTGGAAGTGCTTCGGCTACTTCTCGGCGCAGCTCGATGCACTGGAGGATCTGCAGGAGGACGGTGAGGCCCTTGCCAGACTCCTTTCCGAGACGGCCGCACGATGCCTGCTATTCATCCTGATCACGGTGGACGACGAGCTCGACGCGTACACCGTGTTCGAGACGCTGAATGCTCGTGGCCTCGAGCTCACGACGGCCGACCTGCTGAAGAACTATCTCTTCTCCAGAGTGCGCGTGCCACCTGACCTGGAATCTCTGCAAAGGCGGTGGCATGCGCTGCTCTCCACCGTCACCGCCGAACGTTTCTCCGAGTTCCTGCGCTATCACCTTCTCTGCGAACAGGCGGGAATACGCAAAGAGCGATTGTTCAAGCTGATACGTGATCGAGTCACCACCTCGCAGCAGGTCTTCGATCTTCTCGATGCGCTGGAAACCCGCGCAGAGCTTTTCGCCGCGCTTGGCGACAGCAGTCACGAGTACTGGATGGAGCGACCGGATGCCAAGCCATACGTTCGCGAACTCATCCTCTTCCGGGCCCGGCAGGTGACGCCGGTCCTCTTCGCTGCGTGGGAGCGCTTTACTCCCGACGACTTGGTGCGCATGCTGAAGCTCATCAGTATCGTCTCGTTCCGCTACATGGTCAGCGGCCGCAATCCGAATGCGCTGGAGCCCGTATACCACGTTGCGGCAAGGGCAATCCTCGAGGGGAAAGCGCTCCGGCCGGGTCCAGTCTTCGCCCGCCTGCGTTCCGTCTATGTGGAAGACGGCGCCTTCGAGGGCAGCTTTGCTGCGATGCCGCTCAATCCCCGGGGACGCAAGAGGCTGCTGAAGTACATCCTCTGCCGGCTGGAGGAAGACGCCGGGGGCATCCCCCGGCATCCGGAAGCCGAGCCCGCTTCGATAGAGCACATCCTCCCGCAGAATCCACCGGGTGATTGGAGGGAGACGTTCTCCGCGTTGGAGATGGAAGCGGCGGTGGACCGCATCGGGAACACGACACTCCTCGAGCCGGCTGTAAATCGCAGGGTCGGAAGCGCGCCATATCCCGAAAAACGTGCCGCCTATGAGAGGAGCGCCTACGCACTGACCCGACGAGTGGCCGAGATGGCTCCCGAGGAATGGAACTTTGCGCTGGTGGAAGCGCGCCAACAACAGCTCGCGGAGCGTGCCGTGCAGGTTTGGCGCTCAGACTTTGTCTGAGGGGTGCAGGCCGCGCTTTTCGTGAGCGCCAGATGCTTCCCAAGGTTCGACGCACTGCCGGTCGTTCCGGGCGACACGGCCTCTCCTGTGTTTGAAGACTGCGACCGCGACTGCGAACGTCGATGATCTGCTTCGATACGGCGCACGTTCTCAAGTGCTTCGTGAAGCGGTTCGGTCGGGAGAATGTGCGGTGTTCGCGAGCAGGCACGGCCGAACCCAAAGGGAGAGAAGGCGCCGCTCGGGGTCGGTGCCCCTGGACGGTGACGGGAGACCGGCAGCCGACCGGGAATCGATGCGTCTGAATGCGCGGGCATCGTCGTCGAGGGGATAGAATCAGCGGCAACTCCGGGGCAAGGGCGACCGCCCATGAGTCCGACTTCGCGCGCGCCGCGCCGCTGGCTCTTCCTGGTTCCGCTCGGAATCGGTCTTGTTGCCGCCGCCTGGCTGCTGGGGAGCGGGCAGGAGCCGCAGCACGCTCCGGAGCGGGAGGTCGCGCGTCCCGTGCGCGTCATCGAGGCTCCCTTCCTCGCGGCGGTGCCGCGTGCCGTCGGCTACGGCAGCGTGGAGCCGGGCAAGACCTGGCAGGCAATTGCGGAAGTCGATGGACGGGTGGTCGAAGTCCACGACCGGCTCGAGACAGGGGCGATCCTCGGCGCGGGGACGGTGCTGCTTCGCATCGACCGGACTGACTACGATCTCGCGCTCGCGGAGGCGCAGGCGGACCTCCAGGCCACCGAAGCGGAGCTCGCCGAGCTCACGGCGCGCGAGGAGAACGCCCGCGCGTCGCTCGCCATCGAACGCGAGGCCTTCGAGCTCGCGACGGCGGAGCTCGAACGCCAGGAAAAGCTCGCGGCGCAGGGAGCGATCTCGCGCTCCTCGCTCGAGGGCCAGAAACGCGATGCGCTCGCTCAGCGCCAGAGGGTGCAGGCGGAGGCCAACATGCTGAACCTCGTGCCGGCCGAGCGCCAGGTGCTGCAGGCGCGGCTCGCGCGCCTGCGGAGCCTCATCGCCGCCGCCGAGCGCGACATCGAGCGCACGACCGTCACGCTGCCCTTCGACGGGCGGGTGGCCGGACTCGAGACCGAGCTGGGCCAGGTGGCGACGCGAGGGCAGGCGCTCGTGGAGGCGCACGGTATCGCGGTGGCGGAAGTGGCCGCGCAGCTTCCCATTTCGCACGTGCGCGAGCTCATTCCGGCCGCGGACGGGCCGGGTGCGGACATCACTTCCCGGAGTCTGAGCGACCTCTTCGGCATCAGCGCCACCGTACGGCACCCGGAGGTGAGCGGAGTCTGGCCGGCGCGCTTCGCCCGGATCAGCCCGACCATAGATGCGAGGACGCGCACCGTGGGGGTCATCGTCGAGGTCGACGAACCCTACCGGGGAGCACAGCCCGGCGTGCGGCCGCCTCTCGTCAAGGGCATGTTCGTGGAGGTGGAGCTCTCCGGGCGTCCCCGCGAGGCGGTCGTGATCCCGAGCGGCGCGGTGCATGGAGGAGCGGTGTACGTCGCTGCGGACGAGGACCGGCTCGCGCGCCGGCCCGTCGAGGTGTCGATGGCTCAACCCGCCTTCCTGGCGGTGGCGAAGGGCGTCGAAGCCGGCGAGCGGGTCGTCGTCTCCGATCTCTTCCCCGCCATCGAGGGCATGCTGCTCGATCCCGTTGAGGACGCCGCCGCGCTTGCCGAGCTCGCCGCGGACGCGACGGGAGCCGGCCCTTGATCCGCTACTTCGCCGCGCACCCCACCGCGGCGAACCTCCTGATGTTGCTGCTGGTGGTGTTGGGAGTCACCGCGCTGCCCGATGTCCGGCGCGAGACCCTGCCCGACTTCAGCGTTCCCGAGGTCGAGATCAGCGTCATGTTTCCCGGAGCCCCTGCCCGCGACGTCGAGGAGGCGATCTGCCTGCCCGTCGAAGAGGCGATGGACGGCGTGAACGACGTGGAAGAGATCCGTTGCGATGCCCGGGAAGGCGCGGCGAAGGCGGTCGTGCGGATGCGCGAAGGCGCCGACATCGACCGCTTCGTCGCCGAGGTCCGCACCGAGGCGGACGCGATCGACAACCTCCCGGAGCGCGCCGAGGCGCCGGTAATCCGTCAGCTCGGGCGCACCAACGAGGTCATCTCGATCACGGTGAGCGGTCCGATGGACGAAGCGTCGCTCAAGGCCTACGCGGAGTCCCTGAAGGCGAGACTGCAGGCGCAGGACGAGATCTCGCTCGTGCGCATCCAGGGTTTCTCGGACCACCAGATCCGGGTGCACGTGCCGGCGCTCCTGCTCCGCCAGTACGGGGTGAGCCTCGCGGAGCTCGCCGATGCAATTGCGCGGCAGAGCGTGAAACTGCCCGTCGGCATCATCGAGACGCGCGAGCAGGACATCCTGCTTCGCTTCGACGACGAGCGTCGCGCGGTGCGCGAGCTCGAGGACCTCGTGGTGCTCGCGAGCGAGGGCGGAGGATCGATCCGGCTCGGGGACATCGCCACCGTGAGCGACCGCTTCGAGCTCGACGAGGATCGCATCGTCCAGGACGGCGTGCGGGCGGCGAGGCTGGACGTGCGCATGGACAAGGAGCAGGACATCATCCGGGTGGTGGAGGCGGTGAAGCGCTTCGTTGCCGAAGAGCGCCGGCGCGCATCACCGGGAGTCTCCCTGGCGCTCACCCGGGATGTCGCGTCGGTGGTGAGCGACCGTCTCCGGATGCTCGTGCGCAACGGCGTGCAGGGGCTCGCTCTCGTGTTCGTCACGCTGTGGCTCTTCTTCCGCCTGCGCCTCTCCTTCTGGGTGGTGGCGGGACTGCCGGTCTCCTTTCTCGGCGGCCTCTACCTGATGGGGCTCCTCGGCTACTCCATCAACATGATCACCATGGTCGCCCTGCTCATCTCCATCGGCCTGCTGATGGACGACGCCATCGTCATCAGCGAGAACATCGCGAGCCATCTCCGGCGCGGCCGCCGCGCGCTCGACGCCGCGATCGAGGGCACGCGCGAAGTCCTGCCCGGGGTGGTCTCGTCCTTCGTCACGACCTGCGCAGTGTTCGGTCCGCTCGCGTTCATCTCCGGCGACATCGGCAGGGTGCTCAAGGTGCTTCCGGTCGTGCTGATCCTCGTGCTCGCGGTCAGCCTCGTCGAAGCCTTCCTCATTCTTCCCAATCACCTCGCCCACAGCTTCGGAGGCGGCGGCCGCGCACCCTCGCGCTTCCGGGCCGCCTTCGAGCGGGGCGTGGAAAGGTTGCGTGACGACGTGGCGGGGCGCCTCGTGGATGGCGCCGTACGCTGGCGCTATCCTTTCCTGGGCGCGGTCGCCGCGGTCTTTCTCTTCTCCGTCGCAATGCTCGCGAGCGGTCGGATCGGGTTTCAGGCCTTTCCGGACATCGAGGGCGATGTCATCGAGGCGCGACTGCTGCTGCCGCAGGGCACGCCGCTGCGCCGCACGGAATCGGTCGTCGATTCCGTGGTTGCGGCCCTCGGCCGCGTGAACGCCCGCCTCTCGCCGGGCGCCGGGGACGCCGATCGCCTCGTCCGCAGCGTGAGCGTGCGCTACTCGCGCAACCCGGAAGCATCGGAGTCCGGCCCGCACGTAGCGACCATCACCGCCGACCTGTTGACGGCGGAACGGCGGGGCATCCGTCTCGACGACGTCCTCGCGCATTGGCGCGAGGAGACGGGCGCAATTCCGGACGTGCTCGCCCTCAACTTCGCCGACCCGCAGCCCGGTCCCGCCGGTCACGCGATCGACTTCCGACTCCACGGCGCCGACCTGGAAGCGCTCGAAGGCGCCGCGCACGAGCTGGTCGCGTGGCTCGTACGCTACGAGGGGGTCGAGAGCGTGATGTCCGATCTGCGCCCCGGCAAGCCGGAGCGCCGGATTCGCCTGCGAGCGGACGCCCTGTCGCTCGGAGTCGACGCCGCCACCGTCGCGAATCAGCTCCGCGCCGCCTTCCTCGGCACCACCGCCTACGAGGTGCAGGTCGGAGTCGAGGCGCTCGAAGTCGACGTCCGCCTCGCGCACGCGGATCGGGACGGGTTCGAGGACCTCGAGAACTTCCGCGTCACCCTGCCCGACGGCGCGCTCGTGCCGCTCAGCGCGCTCGCCACCGTCGAGACGGGGCGCGGCTACAGCCGCATCCACCGCATCGACCGCCGGCGCACGGCGACGGTGTGGGGCGACATCGACCCCAGGGTGGCCAACGCCATCGCGATCGTCTCCGACACCGAGCGCCGTTTCCTGCCGGGCCTCATGGAACGCTACCCCGCGCTCTCGGTGTCGGTGGAGGGGCAGGCCACCGAAGCTGGAGAGACCGGCGCCTCGATCCGCAACGCGTTCCTCTTCGGCGTCGTGGGAGTCTTCCTCCTGCTCTGCTTCCAGTTCCGGAGCTACGTCGAGCCTCTCGCGGTCATGTGCGTGATCCCCGCCGCGCTCATCGGGATCGTGTGGGGTCACTTCCTGATGGGGCTCGATCTCTCGATGCCCAGCATGATGGGTGCGGTGTCGCTGTCCGGCATCGTCGTCAACGACTCGATCCTCCTGGTGACCTTCCTCAAGCGCCGCGTGGCCGGGGGCAGCCCGGTGCTGGAAGCGGCACGGCGCGCGAGCCGGGACCGCTTCCGGGCGGTGCTGCTCACTTCCCTCACGACCATCGCGGGCCTGACCCCTCTGCTCTTCGAGACCTCCCTGCAGGCCCAGATCCTCATTCCCCTCGTCACCAGCATCGTGTTCGGGCTGCTGGCGACGACGCTGCTCGTGCTCTTCGTGGTGCCGGTGCTCTACGCCATCCTCGACGACTTCGGCCTCAGCGCGGCGCGGGACGTCCGGCCCGGCGAGCGCCCGGCGCCTCCGGGCGAGATCGCCGTTTCCTGATTCGAGACCCGCATGCCGCCGGCTCCCTCCGGGCGGGTCCTCCATGCCTTCCCCGAGCCGCGAAGTGGTCCCCGGAACGGCGATGCTACCCTGCGGAGCCCGGCACCTTCACGCCCCGCGGCCGCCCTGGCCGTAGTGCATGATTCTGCCGTGCCGCCCTTCCTTGTCGCGCTCGAGGTCGTAGCAGTCGCCCACGGGTCCTTTCCGGCGCGCGGTGACGGCGTCGACGGCGGCGTGGTCCTCCTCGTCCAGAGCGAAATCGAATACCGCGACGTTCTCGGCAAGGTGGCGCGTGGAGGTGGCGCCGACGATCGCGGCGGCGACATCGGGGCGTTCGAGGACCCAGCGCAACCCGACCTGGGAGATGCTCCTGCCGTGCTTGTCGGCGATTGCGCGAAGGGTGTCGAGCAGCTCCTGGACCAGTGTCCAGCCGCCGAAGTCCTCGATGATGAGCTTGTACTTCGTCAGGGATCGGTTGCCGAAGGGACCGGGCGGCTCGGTCGCGCCGAGCCAGTCCGCAGCGAGGAAGCCCCCGGCGAGAGTGCCGTAGCAGAGCTGCACGATGCCGCGTTCCCGGCAGGCGGGGATGAGGCTGGAATCGGGGCGAAGATCGAGAGGCGAGTACTGCGGCTGGTTCGTGACGATCGGGACACCGGCTTCGAGAAGCCGGCCGAGTTGCGCGGTGTTGAAGTTGGTGGCCCCGATGCGGGCGACCTTGCCGGCCCGGCGCAGGTCCGCGAGCCAGAGCGCGGTCTCGATGAAGCCCGGGATGCCGTCCGGGTCCCACCAGTAGTACTGGACGAGGTCGAGGCGCTCCACGCGCAGCCGGCGAATCGATCGGTCGATGATGCTCTCGACCCAGGCCGGCGTGATCCGGCCGAGCCGGTGGTACTCGGGCACGAACTTGGTGTGGACCTGCACGTGGGGCGCGAGGCTCGGATGGGCGGCGCGAAAGTTCCCGATCATTTCCTCGACGCCGGCATAGACGTCCGCGCAGTCGAAGGTCGTGATTCCCGCCTCCACGAAGGTGGCCATGTCCCGAATCGCCTGAGCGCGGTCGATGCGGCCGTGGCCGCCCGCCAGGTGCCAGCCGCCCTTGATCAGCCGCGAGATCTCGTAGCCGGGCTCAATCTCGTAGCGCTCGACGCTCATGGCCGGTGCGGGTCGACGGGTACCCCCCTGGTCTCGCCGTGGCGGAAGGTGCGCTTGCCCACCCTGGTAATGCGGAACTTCGAGCCGCACTGCGGATCGGCACAGGCCACCTCCTCGTCGGTGGTCATCCAGTCGTTGGGGTGGGTCATGCGCTGCTTCGCGGGAAGGAGGGGGAGCAGACCGGCGAAGGTATAGATGGACCAGGACTGTCCGGGCGGCATCTCGATGTGCTCTCCGCGTAGGAAGAAGTGATCGCCCGCCTGTCGCCCGCAACAGCACGGCCGGGTTCCCGCGACCCATTCGACCTTGAGGTCGTAGAGCGTGAAGCTGTCGTCGGCCATGTGGCAGCGTCTCCTTCGAGCCCGAGCCTCGAATCTACGGCAAAGCGGCGCGGAAAGCGCGCGAGCGCCGGCAGTCCTCGCGGGCGAGTCAGCTCCCGAAGTAGGCGTCGAGGTCGACCTCGTCCACTCCCGGCACCACCTTGCGCAGGAACTGCTCCCGGCGGGGGAAGGGGGCGGTGGCGTCGATGCCCATGCGGCCCCAGTGGTCGTGGTGGGCATCGCGATAGAAGGAGGGTGTCTCGGGAACGATGATGACGTCGCGGTCCGGGCGCGCCCGGGTCATGACCGCCCAGCTGACCTCGTGGAGGTCGTAGAGATCGACGTCCTCGTCGACGACGATGCAGTACTTCGCCCAGACCGGCGAGTTGCCGAACACCGACAGGATCACCTGTCGGGCGTGCCCTTCGAACTCCTGGCGGATCTGCACCACCGTCTGCAGCACGAAGGGGAGGCAGGCGACGTCGAGGATGCCCGGCAGCACCGCGCTGATCCGCGAATATGTGGTCGCGGCAATCGAGAGCTCGAGAGTCAGCACCTCTTCCGCCGAGCCGCAGTTGATGCTGTGGAACACGGCGTCTTCGCGCACGGAGACCCCGAGCACCTCGAACACCGCGTTGTCGCCGACCGGCACGTAGTAGCCCATGAACTCCCCGAAGGGCCCTTCCGGGCGGCGCTCGTTCGCAAGGAAGCGGCCCTCGATCACGACCTCGGTGGAGGCGGGCACCATCAGGTCGATGTGCTTGCAGGGCCGCATCTCCACCGGCGCGCCGGCGAGATTCGCGGCGACCTCCAGCTCGTCGGTCTCGTAGGGCACCGGCGCCGCGGCGGCGAGAAATACTTCCGGCTGCGGTCCAATGAGCATCGCCGCCTCCAGGGGGCGCCCCATGCGCTCCGCCTTCTCGTGGTACATCGTCAGGTGGTGGGTGGGGGCGAGGCGGCAGCGAAGCTCTTCGTCGCTCACGAACATGGAGCGGTGAAAGGAGAGGTTCGGCACTCCGGTCTCGGGCTCTTCGGCGAGGAAGAGGGCGGAAGTGAAGTAGGGACCGCCGTCCCGCTCGGAATAGGTGAGGAGCGGCAGGTCGGACACCTTCGCATCGCGGAGGTCGTTGGGCATCGGCACGCTGCGCTTCGCCGGACCCTCGAGCCCGCCGAGATTCGCGAGCTCGTTCCACTTGCGGCAGAAGTCACGGGGTCCGATGCCGAGAATGTCGGCGAGGCGTTCCCGGCTGCCGTAGGTGTTCGTGAGCACCGGCAGTTCGGTGCCTTCGACGTTGGTGAAGAGGATGGGCCGGTTGGAGGTGCGTTGCACCTTCTCGGTGACCGCGGCGAGCTCGTGCCGGGCCGCTACCGGCCGGTGGGTGACGAGCAGCTCTCCGCGCTGTCGCAGGCGTTCCAGGTAGTGCCTCATGCCCTGTCCTCCGGTGCCCGTCTGCCGCGTGGACAACAGACGTTCGCGCCACTCCGATCCGGTCGGGCCCGGTCCCGGGAAGCGCGGTGGGGTCGATCGTGAGTCAACGGCTCGTTCGTGTCCGGGGCCGCCATGGCGGGACGGTGGAGGGGTCCCGCCTCCGCCACAGTCTACTCCCGTCGCGCCCCCGAAGAGTCGGGGGAGCGCACGATGGGCTCGCTCAGGCGCCCCGCAGTCCTCCGGCGAGGGCGCGTATGTGCTCCACTCCCACGCCGCAGCAGCCGCCGACGATCGAAGCCCCCGCCTCGACCCAGCGCCTCGCGTCGGCCAGGTACTCGTCCGGCGAAACCTGGTCGACGAAGGTCCAGTTCGGTCGCGTCCAGTAGCCCGCGTTGGGATAGGCGCCCACCGGTCCCGACCAGGCCCCACGAAGGACCCTGACGGCGTCCTCGGTCAGGTCCCGGACCGAGTGCATCATGAGGACGGCCGAGCCGCCCACCGACATGATCTCCCTTGCCGCCTCCGCGAGCGGGCCGTAGGTCACCGCCGCTTCGGGGGCTTCAGTGCTCTCCTCCATGCCGAAGAGCACGGCGCCGCCGTCGCGATCGCGCACGCAGCTCAGGGAGACCCACACCGGCACGCCCAGGTCCGTCGTCGCGTTCACCATGGTCCTGATCGTCCGCACGCTGGACCCCAGAGTCTCCAGCATCAGCAGGTCGACGCCCTCCTCGACCAGGATCCCGGCCTGGGCGCGGAAATGGCCGTACAGCGTCTCCCGGTCGAGCGCTCCGAAGTGACCGTAGGTCCCGACCGATCCCGCCACCGCGACGGACTCCGCCCGCGCTGACCGGTCGCGCTCCTCCCGGGCCATGTGCACCGAACGACGGTTCCAGTCCTCGAAGTGCTCGGCCAGTCCGCAGCGCTGCATGGCTTCCCGGGTGGCGGAGTAGCTGTTGGTCGTGATGATGTCCGCGCCGGCATCGATGTACCGGCGGTGGACCCGGCGCACCACGTCGGGAGCGTCGGCGAGCGCGCGGGCGCACCAGAGACTCTGATCCATGCGGGCGCCCAGTCGCTCGAGCTCGGAACCGTTGGCGCCGTCCAGAATCACCGGACCCTCGCCCTGAAGCAGTGTTTCGAGTCGATCGATCGGCGCCAACGTTGAATCCTCGACCCCCAGAGTCGGGGCGCACCATCACCGGGGAGGGGTACGCTGTCAACCGCGCCGGGCCATGGGGGTGACGGCGCCGGCGCTACCCGCCATCATGCACCGCCGCTGAAGGCTCCCGCTCCTCCCGAGCCGGACTGCGACGGAGTATGGCGGCCGGCTTGCGCGCCCGCCGCAGGAACCGCGATCAGAGAGCTTCGTCCATGAACATTCAGGAAAACCTGGACATCAACGACACCGTGCGGGTGAGCTCCCGGTGCTTCGAGGTGTCTCCCTATCTCGAGCGCTACGAGAGCCCGGACATGGTGCGTGGCGTCTACGCCGGCCGCTTCTTCGCGATCTACAACGGCGAGGACCCGGTGCACAAGTACTGGACGCTGCGACGCAAGGCCCTGCTCTACGACGTGCCGGAGAAGCCGGTGGAGATTTCCGGCCCCGACTCCGTGCCCTTCCTGGAGAAGGTGCTGACGCGAAGGGTCGCCACGCTCGCCGAGGGAAGAGGCCGCTACGCCATCGCCTGCACGCCGCAGGGCGGGGTGTTCATGGACGGCGTGCTGTTCCGGCTGGGAGACGAACGTTTCTGGTACGTGCAGGCGGACGGCGCCTTCGAGACCTGGCTGACCGCGCACAGCGGCGGATTCGACGTCATGATATCGGACCCGCGCTCCCGCGTGATCCAGATCCAGGGACCGGCGTCGATGGACATCATGCGGGCGGCCTCCGCCGGGGGGATCGACGCGGGCTTCAAGCGCTTCCGGGCGGGATTCTTCCATCTCGGCGGGCAGCGGCTCTACGTCTCGCGCACCGGGTTCACCGGCGAGCTCGGCTACGAGATCTACTGCAACGGCGAGGCGACCGACCATCTCGCCCTGTGGGACCACCTGATGGCGGCGGGCGAGCCCTTCGGCATGGAGTTCTCCAGCACGCGTTCCATGACCATCCGGCGCATCGAAGCGGGAATACTGGGCAACATGACGGACATGGACACGACCATGACGCCGTTTCAGGCGGGCCTGGGAGCCTTCGTCGACATGGACAAGGGGGAGTTCATCGGTCGCGCCGCGCTCCTCGGCGCGGACCGCCGCACCCTGCTGTACGGCGTGACCTGCGATGCCGCCGTTCCCGGTCGGGGCAGCACGGTGCAGGACGGCGGGGCCGCGGTCGCCACCCTGACCGCGGGGGTCGATTCCCCGACGCTCGGCTGCGGCATCGGCTACGCGCGCTTCCGCGAACCCGGGGAGTGGGGCGGGCGCGAGCTGAAGGTCAGGCTGCCCGACGGCGACGTGCACGCGTGCCGCGTCGTCGATCTCCCCTTCTTCGATCGCGAGAAGCGCATCGTGCGGGGACTCGAGCGCACGATTCCCTGAGTGCGCACGGCCGCGCGGTCGATTTCGGAAGGAATTCCGTCCCCCCGCGCCTCGCCGGCGGGGACGGTGTCCGGCGTTCGCCGGGCGTCTGCCGCGACCCGGGCACCGGGCGGCTCCGGGATGCGCTTCGGGGAGTTATCCGCCACGTGTCCACTGCGCGGCGAGACGAGGTCTCTCATCCGCCGCCGCGCTCCGCGCTTGCTGCTACCATGCTCCGGCAGAGCACATCGATCCGGGAGGCAGCGACATGAGTGCGAGCGCCGCGGAGCTTGAATCGAAGGGCGCCTGGCGCCTGATGCCCTGCGAGCACGACGGCGGCCCGGCGGCCCGGGCTGCGATCGGGCTCGTCACCCTGTGCAACGACGTGACCATCGAGCCGGAGCTGCGCAACTTCCTGCCGCTCGAGGGCGTGGCCGTCTACGCGAGCCGGGTGCCCAACACCACCGCCGGTACCGTCGAGTCGCTGCGCCTGCTCGAGGGGCACATCACCGCCGCCGCCGCGCTCATCGTGCCCGACATCAGAATCGACGTGATGGCCTTCGGGTGCACGTCGGGGTCCATGGCGATCGGGCCCGACGTGGTAGCGGAGCGCATTCGGGAGGCCCGGCCCGGGATGGCCTGCACCAACCCGGTGAGCGCCGCCGCCAAGGGCCTGCGCGCGCTCGGCTGCAAGCGCATCGCGCTGCTCGACCCCTACACCGACGAGGTCAACGTGGTGGTGGAGCGCTACGTGAGCGGGCAGGGCTTCGACATCGTGGACAAGGGCAGCTTCAAGCAGCGCGGCGATCCGAACATCGTGCGGGTGCCGCCGCAGGCGATCTTCGAGGCGGGGCTCGCGCTCGCCTCCCCGGCGTCGGTGGACGGGCTCTTCATCTCCTGCACCGCGCTTCGAGTATCGCCGGTCATCGCACGGCTGGAGGCGGCGCTCGGCAAGCCGGTGGTGAGCAGCAACCAGGCGCTCGCCTGGGACTGCCTGCGCCTTGCGGGCTGCGACGCCACCGTGCCCGGATTCGGGCGCCTGCTCGCGGGCGAGGGCGGATAGGTGAGGGCGCCGCGTTTCCAGTACTTCAGCCTGGAAGAGTACCGGGAGCGGCTGGACGCCCTGCGCCGCCGCATGGAGGGAGCGGGCGCCGACGTCCTCCTCGTCACCAGCCCCGAGAACCTCTGTTATCTGAGCGGCTACCAGACGCCGGGCTACTACTGGTACCAGACCCTGATCGTTCCGCTGGAACGCGAGCCGGTATTCGTGGTGCGGATGAACGAGGCCTCGAACGTCGAGCCCCTGTCCTGGGTGGAGGACTGCCGTCCCTACGAAGACTTCGAGGACTGGATCGCCCACACCCGGGACGTGCTCGCCGACCTCGGTCTCGCCGGGGCGCGCATCGGTCTCGACTACGACTCCTTCTTCCTTCGCACCCGCGACGAGAAGCGCCTGGTCGCGGCGCTTCCGGCGGCCACCTTCGTCGACGGCGCGGGTCTGGTGGAGGAGGGACGCCTCGTCAAGTCTCCGCGGGAGCTCGAGTACATGCGCCAGGCGGCGCGCGCGGCGGAGGCGGGACTGCGGGCGGGCATCGAAGCCTGCCGGGCGGGAGTCACCGAGAACGACGTGGCGGCCGAGATCCACCATGCCCAGATCCTCGCGGGCAGCGAGTACACGGGCCTGCCGATCTTCATCCGTACCGGAGCGCGGGATGCCCAGACCCACGCCACCTGGGCCCGTCACCCGCTCGAGCCGGGCGACAGCATCACCATGGAGATGCCGGGCTGCATCAACCGATACCATGCGGCCCTGTACGGGCAGGTCTTTCTCGGCGAGCCGCCCGACGCGCTGCTGCGCGGCATGGAGATCGGCAACGGCATCATGCGCGAGGCCAAGGCCGCGATCCGGCCCGGGGTGCCCGCCGGCGACATTCACGCCCTGGTGCAGGGGCGCCTGCGCGAGGCGGCGGGGGAGGCGGCGCAGCGCAACAGCCGGACCGCCTACTCCATCGGCATCGCCTTCGCGCCGGACTGGGGAGAGGGGCACATTCTCAGCATGACCCAGGGCGAGACGCGCCCGCTCGAAGCGGGCATGACCTTCCACCTGCTCGCCGGTCACGTCTTCCTGACCGGAATTGCGCGGATCAAGCGTTCGTGCTGCAGCGACACGGTGCTCGTGACCGAGGACGGCTGCGAGACGCTCACCGGCGGCGTGGAGCACAAGGTCTACGTGAGGTAGTCCCCTGTCCGTGAGAGCCCAGGCGCAATGACGAGGATGGTTCGGGACTCGTGGATCCCCGCACAGGTCGGAATCCACGCGCCTGGCTCCGGCTAGCCGGGATGGGGGAGAGCCGCCTGCATCGAAGGGTCTCGGACCACACGAATTTCCCGCTGCGCGGCCATGGCGGCGTCGATTCGTCCGAAGCGCATGCCGCCGGGAGGTAGTGAACTCATGATCGACCGGGACATGGAGCTGACCCACGAGGAACTCGAGTCCATACGCGCCCCCATCGAGCGGGCGCTGACCCTGCCCGCGCGAGTCTTCACGTCTCGCGCCTTCTTCGACCTCGAGGTGGAACGCATCTTTCATCGCCACTGGATGGCGCTCGCCTTCGAGGGGACCTTGCCCGAGCCCGGCGACATGCGGCCGATCGAGCTCTTCGGCCAGCCGATCGCGCTGGTGCGGGGCGACGACGGGACCTTGCGTGCCTTCCACAACATGTGCCCCTACGACGGGTGCCTCGCAGTGCGAGGGGAGCAACGCGGCGCGCGCGAGATCGAGGTCTACTACCACGGCTGGCGCTACGACCTGCGCGGGCGCCTCCTCGCCGCCCCCTACTGGGACGGCACGCCGGCCGGCGATCCCGCCTGCCTCGAGGGACGTGAAGCGGACCTGGTGGAGATTCGCTCCGAGTGCCGGCTCGGCCTGCTCTTCGTGGACCTCGGCGGGCAGGCAGGCAGTCTGGACCGGCACCTCGAGCCGCTCTACCGGCTGCTCGACGAGTACGACCTCGACCGCGCGGTGCCGGTGGAAGACGACGATGTCCTCGCCCGGACCGGGCGCACGGTGGACGCGAACTGGAAGAGCTACATCGAGAACGCGGCGATCAACATCCTCCACGAGGGCTTCACCCACGAGGCGTACCGCCGTTCGCCCGACGTGCCGAGGGCTCGCAACGGCGAGCGGACCTTCTTCACGGTGCGCGAGAGTTCGCTCCTCGCCTTCGGGTTCCGGATGAGCGATGTCCCCAACACCTATGCGACTGGCGGCAATACCCCCCACCTCGGCCGCTCGGCTCCGCCGACAAGAGGCTACTTCGTCACTCTCTATCCCAATATCGCAATGCCGATCCGGGTGAACATGTTCCGGCTCGGGGTCTGTCTTCCCGAGGCTCCCGGCCGTTCCCGCATTCTCCAGTGCGGCAACTTCCATCCCGATGCGGCGGCGAGCGCGGACTTCGCCGCCTATCACCGGGGGCTCGCGGAGCGCTACGAGCGGGTCTACGACGAGGACCGCATCGCGATCGAAGCAGTGCAGCGCGCACGCGCCTCACCGGTGTGGCAGCAACACTTCTACGCCCCTTTCTGGGACGAGCTCCACTACGGATTCGACAACCTGGTCGCCGACGATCTCTCGTCGCAAGCGGTCCGCGCTTCGGTGCCGGGAGTCGCGACCGCGCGCTGACGGAAGAACCTGCGGGTGGCCTCGGCCCGGGTGCCGCCGGTCGGCCTCCCGCTCGCGGGGACGGCCGGCATGGGGCGAGCGCGGCGCTTCCGCCACTTCGCCGGGTCCCCGCGATCTCGGAGGCGACGGCGGAATCGCTTCCGCCCTGGCGGCCGGCACGCATTGCCGGACCTTTCCCACGCTGCCGTCGGGGCCGCCTCGCGCCACGCTCGGGCTGCCCCCGCGGGGCTGCTTCAGACCGCGAGCTTGAGCTTCCTTTCGCGGAAGCGGGCGAACATGCTCAGCGGAAAGATGATCATGAAGTACAGCAGGCCAGCGACCGTGAAGATCTCCAGGTAGCGGAAGGTCTCGCCGCTGATGACGCTCGCGTGGTAGGCGAGCTCGGTGATGCCGATTGCCGAAAGCAGGCTCGACACCTTGACGAGATCGCAGATGAAGTTGATGAAGGGCGGGATCATCATGCGCAGGGCCTGGGGAGAGATGACGACGCCGTAGACCCAGAACACGGGGATGCCCAGGGAGTTGGCCGCCTCGTACTGGCCGCGGGGCACCGCTTGCAGTCCGGCCCGGAAGATCTCCGCGAGGAAGGCGCCGGAGTACAGGGTGAGCGCCACGATGCCCGCCCCTTCGGCGGTGATGCGGAAGTTGAAGATGAGCGGTCCGGCCGAGTAGATCCAGAAGATCGGCACCAGTTCCGGCAGGGTGCGGAAGACGTCGATGATGACGGTGGAGATCCGGAAGAAGATGCCGCGGCGGCGCAGCTTGCCGAAGCACAGGATCAGCCCCAGCACGATGCCGAGCCCGAGCGACGCGCTGCAGATGAAGAAGGTCATGATCGCGCCGTCGACGAGCAGCGGCCACTGCTGCTTGATGACGAAGACGTTGAACTCCATCGCCGCTGCCCCCTCTCAACGTTCCGAGCGCTGGAGGACGTTCTCCAGCCTGTAGGTGAGGCCGCTGAAGGCGTAGCCGAGCACGAAGAAGACGATCCCGACCGCGGTGAGAACCTCGACCTGCTTGAAGGTGTAGTTGGCGATGGTATTGGAGATGGTCATCAGCTCGCCCACCGAGATGAGCGAGAGCAGGGTGCTCGCCTTGAAGAAGCTGATCGCGGTGTTGGCGAGCGGCGGGATCATTATCTTCATCGCCTGGGGAAGGACGATGGTGAGCCAGAGGGTGGGTCCGGGCAGCGCGAGGGAGTGCGCCGCCTCCCACTGCCCCTTGGGTACCGCGTCGATCCCGGCGCGCGCAATCTCGGTGAGATAGGCGCTCGCCTGCAGCGACATCGCGATGATTCCGCTCACGATGACGCTGGTCGAGACCCCGGTGAGCGCGGGCAGCGCGAAGTGGACCCAGAAGAGCTGGACGAGGAGCGGCGTGTTACGCCAGATCTCCACGTGCACCGTGATCACCCAGCGCAGGGGCCGGAACGGGATCTGGTAGAGGATCGCGAGCAGGATCCCGCTGACGTAGCCGATCACCACGGTGATGGCGGTGAGCGCCAGGGTCATGCCGAGTCCCTTCAGGAGCGGGAGCCGGTACTGGTAGATGATGGAGAAATCGAGGTGGGAGAGGAACTCCCAGTCGATGGTGGCGTAGCAGAGCGCGGCGAGTCCGAGGAGCGAGCCGTAGCCGACCACGCTCTCGCCGGCGCCGGAGCGCCGCAGCCGCCGCCAGGTGCTCGCCATCAGCGCTTAGCCGGCCGGGCGCGCCGGCGAGGGCCGGCGCGCGACGGACCGGAGATGGGCCGCACGGGCAGGCGACTCAGAGATGGTCGCCCCGCACGTACTCGCTGTGGAACCACTTCTCCCAGAGCTTGGCGGTCTTGCCCGCCCGGATGTGGCGCTCGAGCCAGATGTTCAGCATCTGCCGGAAGTGGTACTCGCCGAGATTGATCGCCCATGAGACCGCGATGTAGTCCTCGGGCGCGTCGCCGAGGAGGCGAGCCTTGAACTGCGGGTTCTCGTCCAGGTAGCGGATGCCCTTGGTCGTCGTGGTCCACCACCCGGCGGCGCGCTCGTTGGCGATCTCTCCGAGGAGGATCGAGTCGGTGTCGACCGGCAGCCCCTTGACCTCCGCGTTCTTGAAGAATCGCTTGGCGAACTCCAGGGTGGCGGTGCCGGCGCTCGAGATGATGATGTTCCCGGGCTGGTCCAGGTCCTCGTAGGTCTGGTATCCGGAGTCCTTGTGCACGATCGCGGTGCTGTGCGCATAGGCGAAGGGTATGGAGAAGAGCACCACCTTGGCCCGGGTGACGGTGGCGAAGAGGCCGGCGCCGCCGATGTCACACTCGTCGTTCTTGACGCTCGGCACGATGGTCTTCCAGGTGGAGTCGACGTCGACCAGGGTCACGCCCAGCTCTTCCGCCAGATCCGCGGCGAGGTCGCGGGTGAAGCCGTGCCACTCGCCGGTTGCCGGGTCGCGGTAGGTCCACGGGTTGTCTTCGGCATGGCACACCCGCAGCTCGCCGGAGGCTTCGATCCTGGCGAGGCGATCGTCTGCGGCCTGGACGCCGGGCGCGACCAGCACGAACGCGAGAGCGACGGCGGGCGCGACGGACGCGAGGATTCTGGATTTCATGGGGCTCTCCTCCATTGGCATGCACCATGCCTCGCGGCGATCCGTGCAAGGCCGGCGCTACTGGTATGAATGGCTTCCTGCCCGGTGCATTCTATAGTCGGTCCACGCCCTGCCGCGACTCCAGAACCGCGCGGCGCCAGCCTCGGATCGGAGATCCGGACGGCGGCGCCCCGTTCGGCGAGAGGGCGAACCAAGCGGAGATCCGACATGAACGAGCTGCTCTACCTGAACGCTTCCCATCTCGACGCCCTGGACCTCGGCATGTCCGACATCGTCGATATCCTCGAAGAGGTGTTCCGCCACAAGGCGGCGGGCGACACCGCGATGCCGCCGAAGATGTTCTTCTACACCGAAGGGGACCGCTTCCTGAGCGCGATGGGGAGCGCCTGCGCGCCGCTCGGATACGCGGGCGCAAAGTGGCAGAGCGGCAACCCGGATAACCCTGCGCGGGGACTGCCCTACATCCAGGGGCTCTACGTGCTGAACGAGTACGAGAGCGGCCGGATGACGGCGATTCTCGACTCGAAGTGGATCACCGCGAAGCGCACCGCCGCCGCCTCCGCCCTCGTCGCGCGCCACCAGGTCCGTGCCGGCGCTGCCGAGCTGGCCCTGCTCGGCTGCGGGGTGCAGGGCAGGGCCCACCTGGAGGCGATGACGGCGGAGGTGGCGAGCCTCGCGCGGTGCCGGGTCTACGACACGGTGCCCGCGCGGCAGCGGGCCTTCGTGGAGGAGATGGACGGACGCTTCGGCGGGGTGCGCGTGGAAGGGGCCGAGAGCGCCCGGTCCGCCCTCGAAGGCGCCGACATCGTGGTTCCGGGCGGCCCCATCACCGCGGAGCGGCGCGCGAGCATCGCCTCGGAGTGGGTTGCGCCCGGCGCCCTCGTGGTGGCCATCGACTACGACTCCTACGTGACCGACGAGTGCATCGCCGCCATGGACATCGTCATCACCGACGACCGCGGGCAGATCGAAGACGCGCGGGCCCGGGAGGGCAAGTTCCTCGGCGTCACCCGCATCGACGCCGACAACGCGGAGATGATCGCCGACGGCAAGGGGCTTCGCGAGAACGATCGCCAGCGCATTCTCGCCTTCAACCTCGGCATCGCGCTCGAGGACGTGGCGACCGCGGCGGAGGCGCTGCGCAGGGCGCGGGAAAGGGGTATCGGCGTCCGGCTTCCGGCCTGAGGCCTTCGGGCGCCCTCGCCCTCGCCCTCGCCGCCTCCCGCATCGGATTGTCCGCCCGAGTGCCGGGACGCCGGCCCCGTGCCGTCACCGGGACGGAGGCGGGTCCCGCGAGGCGGGGAGGAGGGGCGTTCTTGTGGGGCTCGCCGGCCCCCGGGAAACCGTGGGACGATTTGGATGGCCCGCCGGACTACGACTGCTCTCGACCGGGATCCGGCCCGGCCCGGAAGTGTCCGGCGAGGAGGAATCGGTACAGCGCGAGCGCGAGCCGCTCCTCGTCCTCCTCGAGCCGGCGGCGGCGGTCCGGGGTCAGGGCCATGGTCCGGCAGGCTTCGTCGGCAATCACCGACGATGCGTTCTCGAGCACCGGATCGGAGGGCCAGAGCGCGTCGCCGGGGCTCAACTGGCGGATGCGCGCACCCTCGGAGTCGTAGGCGGACACCCTCCCCGAGATGAGAAGCTGCAGGCTCCCGCGCGCTTCGCCCGGCGCCGAAAGGGCCTCGCCGGGCGCGTACCGGCGAGGACTCAGCCAGCTTCGGAGCGCCTCGACGAGCTCCTCGAAGTGAACCTGGCGGTCCAGGTGGTGCTCGATGTCGGCGGCGGTGTGCTCGAGCAGCGACGCCTGCCGTTTGTCGGCCACGCCGGCGGATGCTCGCCACGCATCGATGACGATCTCCTCGCAGCGCTCCAGGGCGCGGTCGGCGTTGGGCTCCTCCCGCAACGCGTCGAAGTCCGTTTGCGGCAGGTGACGCTCCAGCCCGGCCCGCAACTGCTCCGACACCGCGCTCAGGACCACCTGCACGCCGCCCGCGTTCGCAGTACGCAGGAACCTCGCGAGGACGCTCACGGCCGAGAAGTCGAACCCGGAGACCGCCGCGAAGTCGAGCGCCAGGCAGGCGGGGCGCGGTTCGCGCTCGAGGGAATTCCGGAGGTGGTCGGCCAGCGGGCCGACGCTTCCGAAGAAGATGTATCCGCGCAGCAGGTACGCCCGTGCGCGCTCGCCATCTTCTCTCAGGATGACGCGTTCGGGCGCCGCGCGGACCTTGCTGCTGCGCCGCTCTCGCGCGGTGTACGTGGACTCGATCGCGTTCACGCGGCTCAGGCGCACGGCGAAGAACACCAGGGTGGCGAGCATGCCGGCGCCGACGCCCTCGAAGAGGCCGAAGGCGATGATCACGACGAAGATCAGCACGATGACGCCGTACTCCGACCCCGGAAGCCGCCTGAAGCTCCTCACGAGCCCTTCGTCCAGCATGCCGAGGCCGGCGAAGAACAGGATTCCTCCCACGAGCGGAACCGGAACCAGCTCCAGCATCCCGTCCCCCAGAAACAGGGCGCCTCCGATGACGAGAGCGGCGACGACCCCGGTCAGGCGGGTGGCGGCCCCGAAGAGCTTGCTGCGCAGCGAGGCGGGCACGATGAGACTTGCCGCGGTGCCGCCGCCGAGCCCCGCCACTACGCTCGCGAGCCCCGTCGCCGCGAACTCGCGGTCCCAGTCCAGCTCTTCGTTGGCGGCGACTTCGAGGCCGGCGATGTTCATGATCACGACGATGAGCGCGACCAGCATCAGCGTCAGCAGAGCCGGGAGCTGCGTCGCCAGGGCGCCGAGGTCCACGTTCGCGAGATCGGCGAGTCCCAGCGCCGGCCACAGGCCGCCTTCCGAGGTGCTCTCGAGCAGCAGCCCCGCCGTCCTCGCCTCGTCGCCGGAGATGCCCAGCGCGGCGAGCGCGAGGTGGTAGGCGCCCACGGCAAGCGCGACGCTGACCGGCAGGATGAGCGGATTGCCCCAGCGCTTCATGGCCAGGTACAGGGCGATCCCGAACGCCGCGCCCGGACTCCACTTCCACAGCGTGGAGGGCTCCAGGAGCGCCGGGATCGTCCGCCAGTGCGCATCCGCCCCCATCAGGGACATCGCCGCCAGGCACACCGCTCCCCCGATTCCAGCCACGAATCCACCCGCCACCGGATAGGGGATGAAGCGCACCAGGTTCGCGAGTCGGAAGCGACCGATCAGGAGGCAGCAGGCGCCGGTGGCGACGGCGCCGATCATGAGCGCGCTCGCGGTGGTGACGAAGAGCGCATCGCCGTCGGCGTCGATGGTGGAGCCCATCAGGGCCATCACGATCACCAGTGCGGGAGACAGCCCGGCTATCGCCCCGCGATAGCCGCCCGCAAGGGCGATGACGAGGCAGGCGGCGAAGTTCCCGAAGAGCACCAGGCCGACGCCCTGGGAGGCGTAGGGGGCCAGCGCCCCGGAGAAGATGAAGCTCCCGAAGGCGATCTGCGCGACGAGCAGGCCGAGGCCCGAAGTGAAGCCGGCCGACAGCGCGGGAACGCTCTTCGCCGCCGCGATGTCCGCGCGAAGCTCGGATGCGAGGTTCCCAAGTGAAGTCTTTGCCGTCACGGTTGCTCGCGCGCGCGACTGAGAACGATGACGGACATCACCCGACGCCCCGCCACGAGCAGCTTTCGGCTCGCCCATGCAACAGGATACGGCAAGGCGCGCTTCGGCAGAATCCGGGCGCTTCCGACGGATTCGTGTTCACCGTTCCGTGGCCGCCTGTTTTCGACCTCGTCTCTGCGCTAATCTCAACATTGCGGAGAGATGCAAGGAGAGGGGCGAGTGAAGGGCGCACCCATCATCGAGCTCAAGGGGGTCTCGAAGTTCTTCGGCGACTTCCAGGCCTTGCGCGACGTGAGCCTCACCATCGGGCTGGGGGAACGGGTGGTGGTCTGCGGGCCGTCAGGGTCCGGCAAGTCGACCATGATCCGCTGCATCAACCGGCTGGAAGCGCACGAGTCGGGCACCATCGTGGTCGACGGGGTGGAGCTCAGCGAGGACATGGACGACGTGCTCGCGGTGCGCCGGGAGGTGGGCATGGTGTTCCAGCAGTTCAACCTGTTTCCTCATCTCACCGTGCTGGAGAACCTGACCCTGGCGCCGCGCCGGGCGCGCAAGATGCCGAAGGAGGAGGCGGAGAAGCTCGCGAGGGAGTACCTGGAACGCGTGCGCATTCCGGAACAGGCGGAGAAGTACCCCGCGCAGCTCTCCGGCGGCCAGCAGCAGCGGGTGGCGATCGCGCGCAGCCTCTGCATGAGGCCGCGCATCATGCTCTTCGACGAGCCCACCTCGGCTCTCGACCCCGAGATGATCAAGGAGGTGCTCGACGTCATGATCGAGCTGGCGGAAGAGGGCATGACGATGGTGGTGGTCACCCACGAGATGGGTTTCGCCAAGACCGTCGCCGACACCATGGTGTTCATGGATTTCGGCGAGATCGTGGAGACCGCCCCCCCGGACCAGTTCTTCGCATCGCCGAAGAACGAGCGCACCCAGCTCTTCCTGAGCCAGATCCTCTCCCACTGAGCGGAGGTCGGAGTACGCCGCCGCTCCCGAAGCGCAGGCTCCGGTTCCGGAAGGCGCCGGAATCCTTCGAGCGCGGCAAGGCGACGAAGGGAAGCGCTTCGATGACCGCTTGCCCCGGTCGCGTGCCTGAAGAGTTCGCGGGCGTTCCCGGCGCTCCGCCGAGGCTGCCGCGGGGGCGGCGAGGTGTGTCGGCGTGAGGATCCTCGCGGTCGGCGACATCCACCTCGGTCGCACGCCCTCGCGGCTGCCGCCCGATATGTCCGCGCGGGAGCTCGGTCCCTCGGAGGCCTGGCGCCGCACGGTCGCCGCCGCCCTCGAAGAGAAGGTGGCGGCAGTGCTGCTCGCCGGAGACCTGGTCGACCGGGACGAGGACTTCTTTGAAGCGTACCGGGCGCTCGAAGGCGGTGTGCGAACGCTGGCGGAGGCGGGAATCGCGGTCGTCGGTGTCGCCGGAAACCACGACGTGGAGGTGCTGCCGCGCCTCGCCCGCCACATCGAGCGATTCCGTCTCCTCGGGGCCGGAGGCAAGTGGGAGTCCTGCCGCATCGCCTCGGGCGGGGAGGCCGTCACCCTGTGGGGCTGGTCCTTCCCGCGCCGCCGCTTCGCATCGAGTCCGCTCGCGGATCAGCGCTTCGAACGGGCCCCCGGCCTCAACCTGGGGCTGCTGCACTGCGACCGGGACGCGGGCGCGGACTCGCCCTATGCGCCGGTCGGCGGGCAGGAGCTTCAGCGGGCGGGGCTCGACGCCTGGCTGCTCGGCCACATTCACCGGCCGGACGCATTGAGCGCGGAGTCCCCGGTCGGCTATCTCGGCAGCCTGACCGGCCTGGACCGGGGCGAGCCCGGCCCCCGGGGTCCCTGGATGATCGGCATCGCCGAAGGGCGGATCGCCGAGGTCTCGCATCTTCCCCTCGCCCCGCTGCGCTGGGAGTCGCTCGACGTCAGTCTCGAAGGCATCGGCGAGGCGGCGGAGGCGAGAGAGCGGCTGCTCGCGGGGATGGTGGCGCTGGACGAGCGTGTCTCGTCCGCGCCCGTCGCGCCCCGGGCCCTCGGTCTCTCCGTGACCTTCACCGGACGTAGCGCCCTTGGCGGCGCCGCGATGGAAGCGATTCCGGAGGAGGATCGGGACGCCATCCATGGCGGGACGGCGGGGACCCGGTACTTCATCCATCGAATCGATGCCGACACGCGCCCGGAGGTCGATCTCGAAGTGCTCGCCCGGCGGCGGGACCCGGTCGGGCTGCTCGCCGCCCGGCTGCTCCGCCTCGAGCTTCCGGAGGGAGACCCCGAGCGGGAGCGCCTGGTCGGGCTCGCCCGCCGGCGCCTCGCGGCGCAGTCCGGCAAGCCGGTCTGGCGCGCCCTGACCCCCGGCGCCGAGGATCCCGACCCGGTGGCGTGGCTGCGCAGAGCGGGCTTCCGCGCCCTGGATCGCTTGCTGGAGCAGGGGTCGAGCCCCCCGGAGGCCCGTTGATGCGCCTTCGAAGACTCGCGATCCGCTCTCTGCCCGGCATCGAGCCCGGCTTCGACTTCGAGCCTCCGGGCGCCGGCGTGAACCTCGTGACCGGACCCAACGCCGTCGGCAAGAGCAGCCTGGTCCGCGCCCTTGCCTACCTCCTGGCGAGCGAGCGCTCCGACCCGTCCGCCCTGTCCCTGGAGGCGGAGTTCGAGAGCGAGGACGCGCGGTGGCGTGTGCAGCGAAACGGCAGCCAGATCGTGTGGCGCCGCGACGGGGAGGTGGCGCCTCGGCCCGCCCTCCCCGCCGCGGATCAGATCGGTCGCTACCGCCTGTCCATCGAGAACCTTCTCGATGACGACGATGCGAGCGATCGGGAGCTGGCCGGACGCCTGCGGCGGGAGTTGCATGGCAACTTCGATCTCGGCGCCCTGCGCCCGGAGCTCGGGGCGCGCTTCGCGCGGCGTGACGCTAACGCACTCGACGATGCGCGCCGGGAGCGCCGGGGCGTCGAACGGGACTACGCCGCTCTGGGGCGGCAGGAGGCGGAGCTGCCCGGTCTCGAGCGGCGAATCGCCGACGCCCGCGCCGCCGAGGAGCGATGCGCGCATCTGCAGCGGGCCCTTCAGTTGACGGACGCCATCGAGGCGCGCAGGCGCTGCGAGGAGACGCTCGAGTCTCACCCCCCGGAGATGGAGCGCCTTCGGGGCGACGAGCTCGAGCGCCTGGAGCGCGCGGAGGAGCAGCGACGGGCCTTGCGCGAGGACATGCAGGAAAGGCGACGCGCTCGCGCGGAAGCGGAGACGGCGCTCGAAGGCACCGGGCTCGCGGGGGCACGCCCCGCCGCCGAGTCGGTGCCGGCGCTGGCGGCGAAGCTGCGCACGCTCGACCAGCTCCGTGCCGATCGGCGCAACGCCCGCGAGGGCCTGGTGCGGGCGGATGCCGCGCTGCGGGACACGCTCGCGCAATTCAACGATGCGGGCGAAGCGCCGCGCCTCGATGCTCGGGTCTTCCGGCGGGTCGAGGACCTCGCCCCGCGACTCGTCTCGACCCGGACCCGCCGGCAGGAGTTGCGCGAGCAGCTCTCGCTGGCCGGGAACCCGCCCGAGGAGTCGGAGATCGATCGCCATCGGGAGGGCGCCGAGGCGCTGCGGGCGTGGCTGGCCGCGGATGCGAGCGACTCGGGGCCGGGACGGGGAAGCGCGAGATGGCCGCGCATTGCGGCCTGGGCGGCGCTCGTGGTGGCCGCGCTCGTCGCCCTCGGCGCCTTGCTGCAGGGAGCGGTGTTCGTGCTCGTCGGCGCCCTCGCCGCGCTGATCGCGTCCGCCGGCATTCTGATTCCGAGACGCGGGCCGGGGGGCACGAGGCCATCGCCGAGGGACGCAGCCGAACGCCGCTTTGCGGACACGGGGCTGGAGGCGCCGCCGCGTTGGGAGGCGGATGCGGTTCGCAGCCACCTGCGCGAGAGCGTAGAGGTGCGGCTGAACGAGCTGGTCCTCGAGCGGCAGCGGGCCGGCGGCCGGGATCGGCTGGCGCGGCAGGCGGAGGAAGCCGAGGCGGCATGCGAGGAGCTGGAGAAGGAGAGAAGGGCGCTCGCGGCCGAGTGCGCCTTCGACCCCGACCTGCCGGTGACCGAGTTCCACCGCTTCGTCCACCTTTGCTCGCGGCTGGACGAATCCCGCGCGCGCCGGGCTGAGCGGCAGGCCGCGCTCGCGCTTCTCGACGCCGGGATTGCGGACACATCGAAGCAGGTGCACGACGCGCTCGCGCCCTGGGGGATGGAGGGCGACCCGAAGCCGGAGGGTTCCCCGGAGCAGTCCGACCCGGACTGGCTGCACAGTGCCTTCGATCGCCTGCAGGAGCGCATCAGGGCGGCCGACGATGCCCTGGCCGAGGTCAGGCACTGCGATGCCGCGATCGACTCGCTGAATCGGCGGATCGCGGAGCTCGACCAGGATCTCGCGTACCTCTTCGATCAGGCCGGGCTCGAGCCCGGCGCGCGGGCGGAGCTCGACCGCCGCGTCGAGGAAGGGCTGCCTCGGTGGAAGGAGGCGCGTGCGGCGCTGGAGGAGGCCGCCGCGGCGGAGCGGGTGTTCCGCGACGCGCTCGCGGAGCAGCCCGATCTCCTCGCCCTTGCGAGCGAGGGCCGGCGCGCGGAGCTGGAAGGGGAGCTCGAGGGACGCTCCCGGAGAGCCGGGGAGCACACCGTCCTCATCGAGCAGCGCACCGAGATCCAGACCCGGCTTCAGGACACCGGCAGGGACTCGAGGCTCGAAGGGGCCGCCGCCCGGGAGAGCGCGGCGGAGCAGGCGCTCTCCGACAAGCGGGAAGAAGCGCTGCTGGCGGTGGCGACGGCGACGCTCCTCGATGACCTGGAAGAGGAGTTCGTCTCCGAGCACGAACCGGCGGTGCTGCGGGCGGCGCGGGAGATATTCGCGCAGGTCACCGCGCACGCGTTCGAGCTCGGGCTTCGTCCCGACGGCACCTTCGTTGCCCGGGACCTGCGGCAGGGGGAGACGAGGGAGCTCTCCGAGCTCTCGTCGGGCACTCGCGCGCAGTTGCTCCTCGCCCTCCGCCTCGCCTGGACCGAAGCCCAGGAGCGGGGCGGAGAGTCGCTGCCCCTCTTTCTGGACGAGGCCCTGACCACGAGCGACGAGGACCGCTTCGCGGTGATGGCCCGAAGCCTGGAGCGCATCGCGACGGCCGAGGGACGTCCCCGCCAGGTGTTCTACCTCTCCGCCCGCCGGCACGAGGGCGCGCTGTGGAAGAGCGCCACGGGGACCGAGCCCGCCACGCTCGACCTCGCCTCCCTTCGCTTTCACGGACGAGCGGCGGCGCCCGAAGACTACCGGGTCGAGGACTTGGCCCCGCTCCCCGCACCGCAGGAACACAGCCCCGAGAGCTACGCCCGCCTCCTCGAGGTGCCCGCTCTGGACCCGCGGCGACCGGAAGGGAGCGTTCACCCCTTCCACCTCCTTCGGGACGACCTGCCGCTGCTCCACGCGCTGATGGACACCTGGCGGATCCGGAGCCTCGGCCAGCTCGAGGCTCTGCTCGCGAGCGACGCCGCGCCCGCCGCCCTCGCCGAAGAGGCGCTGCGTGGCCGCCTGCGCGGGCGCTGCCGCGCGCTTCGCGCCTGGGTGGACCTGTGGCGGCAGGGCCGGGGCCGGCCCGTGGACCGCGGAGTCCTGGAGCAGTGCGGCGCGGTATCGGCGGTGTTCATCGACCGCGCGGCGGAGCTCGCGGAACGAGTGGAGGGAGACGGGGAGGCGTTCCTGCGGGCGCTGCGCGACGGGGCGCTGGGTCATTTCCGCTTGAACAAGATGGAAGAGCTCGAGCGGGAGCTGATCGAGGAGGGGTGCATCGATGTCCGGGAGCGCCTCGACGGCGAGGAGCGCCGTCGCCTGACCCTGCAGCGCACGGCGGCGCACGGCCCGGTCGACGCCGGCGACCTCAGCCGGGTGGTGGGCTGGCTGGAGTCGGCGGCGGGCGGCGACGGGCCGCGCCCCTCCGCCGAGGTTCAGCGCACGTCGCGGGTCGAAGCTACTTGAGGGCGCGCGCCTTTCGCCCTGGCGCCCGGCCTGCGGGAGGTGCGTCAGTTGGCCTTGGTCCTGGAGTGAAGTGAAGAATGGGAAAGCTCGACGGAAAAGTGGCGCTGATCACCGGTGCCGGCCGGGGCATGGGCCGTGCCCACGCGCAGGCGATGGCCCGGGAAGGCGCCGAGGTCATCGTGCAGGACATCGATGCGGCGCTGGCCGGGGGGAGCGTCGCCGCGATCCGGGCGAGCGGCGGACGGGCGCGCGCCTCGGTGTTCGACGTGAGCGACGTGGCGGCCGGAGCCGCCGCGGTGGCGGCGGCCGAGGCGGATCCGGGGAGGATCGACATCCTGGTGAACAACGCGGGCCTGGATACTCCCGGCGAGCTGTCGGAGATCGACGAGGCGGCCTTCGACCGCATGTTCGCGGTCCACGTCAAGGGCTCCTTCTTCATGGCGAGGGCGGTCACGCCCGGAATGAGGAGGCGAAGGTACGGGAAGATCGTCAACGTCTCGTCGATCTGGGGCATGACCGGCCACACTTCCCATTCGCACTACTGCGGGGCCAAGGCGGCGCTCCTGGGCTTTACCAAGGCCTGGGCGAAGGAGCTCGCGCCCTGCAACATCAACGTGAACGCCATCGCGCCCGGCGGCGTGATCACCGAGATGGTCCTGCAGAAGGGCGGTGAGGAGTACATCAGGAAGGCGGCGCAGGCGGTGCCGCTCGGCCGCTACGCGGACGCGAGCGAGGTGGCCCACACGGTGCTCTTCCTCTGCGGGCCGGAGTCGGACTTCATCACCGGCCAGGTCATCAGCCCCAACGGCGGCCAGGTGATCGTCGGCATCTGAGGCCGGCAGCTTTCGCTTTGGCCCTCGGAGGGGCCTCGCGCACGCCAAGCGCCGGCAATTCTCCACATGCAACGCCCGTCAACCCCTTGCCCCGCCCCGTGTCGCGACCCGCGGAAGCCAAGGATGAGAAGTGCTGAGTCGAGGCGATGATGCAGGATGGGGGGCGTTGAAGTATGGTCGGGCCGGAGCGCGGGACGCCTCGTGCCGGCGATGCGGTAATCACCTCCGGCGACCGGGTCGCCCCTCTTTCGCAGAGCACGACCGCCGCGTTCCGCCGACTTCCGTCCTTGCCCGAAAACCGGAGACTGACCATGGCCATGAAGAGACGCGACACGGAGCACGGCGATGAGCGCTTCTGAGCGTCCCGCCGGCGACTGGGGCGATCATCCGGTGCGCCGGATGCCGGTGGCGCGGCTCCGGGAGCTGCTGCGACGCATCCTGGTGGCGGCCGGCTGCAACGAGGAGAACGCGCGGGCCTCGGCCGAGGGTTTCGTCGAGGCGGACATGCGCGGCGTCGGCCGCCAGGGCGCGGACCACATCGGCAATCTCCTCGAGGACCTCGAAGCGGGAATCGTGAACGGGTCCGCGCAGCCCGCGGTAGCGCGCGAGGGGCCGGCCTTCGCGGTGGTGGACGGAGCATGGGCGACGGGGCATGCCGGCGCCTTCCTCGCCGCCGACACCGCAATCGCCAAGGCCCGGGACGCGGGCTGCGCCGCGGTCGCCCTCACCAACGGCGCCGACATCTACATGATCGGCATCTACGCGGGACGCATCGCGGAGGCGGGGCTGGTGGGCATGGTGTTCACCGCCTCCTCTTCACTCGTGCATCCCTTCGGCGGAGTGGACCGCCGGCTCGGCACCAACCCCTTCGCGATCGGGATTCCGACCGGCAGCGGCGTTCCCATCGTGCACGACATCTCCACGAGCGCGGTCTCCCATTCCACCGTGCGCCAGTCCGCCTATCTCGGGCTGCCTCTTCCCGAGGGGGTGGGGGTAGACCGGGACGGCAATCCCTCCACCGATGCCGCGGCGGTGCTGGAGGGCGCCATCGCGCCGCTCGCCGGCCACAAGGGCTTCGGGCTCGGACTTTGCGTGGCGCTGCTCGCCGGGCCCCTGACCGGCGGGGCGGTGGGCGCCGCGCTCGCCGGCTGGCACGATCCGGGCCTGCCGGCACACTCGCGTGGACACCTCTTCCTCGCGGCGGACCCCGCCGCGTTCGGGGAGCCGGCGGACTTCCTCCGTGCGGTGGATGCGTACCTCGACGAGATCCGCTCCTCCGGCCTCGCTCCCGGGTTCGACCGCATCCGGATCCCCGGCGAGCGCTCCTACGCGACGCGCCGGCATTCCGAGCGCGAGGGGATCACCATCCTGGAAGAGAGCTGGTCGCGCCTCCTCGCCCACGCCGAACGACTCGGTGTCGAGGTGCCGGAGTAGGGGGTCAGGCGGCGATATCGGGGTCCGGAAGAGGGTGGCCAGGCGCCGCGAATGTACGACGCGACATTCGGGAGATCTGATACCCATGCCGGTGAGGCGCACCCAAGAGCATTCAGCTCGCTCGCGTCTCGAGTGTCGGTATTCCGGAGACATCCACTGTGCGTTCGGCGACTGCCAGGTCGTGACTGCGCTGCAGGTTGACCCCCAAGCGGGTGCCGTTGCCGAACAGCTTGCCGAAGCGCACCGCGATCTCCGCTGTGATCGGCTGTTTCTCGTTGAGGATGTCGTAGAGCACCTGTCGGGATATCCCGAGCGCTTCCGCCACGGCCGTCTTGCTCAGCGCGAGCGAAGGCAGTATGCCCTCGCGCAGTATCTCGCCCGGATGTGCCGGCTCGATGGAAGGGTGCCTCTCGCGTTGGTGATAGTCCTCCATGTCGACGTCCACCGCGCCGTCTCCGCGAAGAAGGCCCGTGGGAAGAAGTTCACCGCCGCTGCCCCGCGCGCCGAAGTCCGAGGTAGAAGGGCAGGAGGGCGAGCACCAACAGCACTGCCGCCCCGAGGAAGGGCGCACCGGGCAGATAGATGGGAGCGGAGTCTCCCACGAAGTAGCCGAAGATCTGCGTCATCAACAGGGGACTGATGATCATGGTCACCCCCATGACGCTTGCCAGGGCGCCCTGCAGCTCGCCCTGCGCGCGCTCGGATACCTGATTGGACATCACGCCGGTGAGCGCCGGGACGATGAGGGCGCCGAAGGCGGTCAGGGGCAGGGCGGCGTAGATCATCCAGCCCTCGGTGGCGAGGCCGAAAAAGATGAGGCCTCCGATGCTGATCGCGAAACCCAGCCAGACGGTTCCCGCCTCGCCCGCGCGGGGAATGATCAGGCGGATGAGCCAGCCCTGGACCACCGCGAAGCACACGCCGACGATCGCGAGAGACAGACCGACCTCGGCGTTGGACCAGGCGAATGCCTCCTTGGTGTAGAAGCTCCATATCGCCGGGTACACGTGATGCCCGACCTCGTAAATGAACATGGCGAGAAAGAACCAGGAGAGCGCGGGCATGCGGACGATCTGCCGGGCGGCGCCCAGGGGATTGGCGCGGCGCCAGCGGAAGGAGCGCCGCCGGTCCCGGGCGAGCGTTTCCGGCATGACGAAGGCGCCCCAGGCGAAGTTGGCGATGGCGATCGCGGCGGCGGCGAAGAAGGGCGCCCGCGTTCCCAGCTCTCCCGCCAGCCCGCCGATCAGCGGCCCGGCGACGAAGCCGACGCCGAAACCGGCCCCGAGGAGGCCGAAGTTCTGGGCTCTGCGCTCCGGGGGGCTGATGTCGGCGATGAAGGCGTTGGCGGTGGAGTAGGTGGCGCCGGCGACGCCCGCCAGCGCGCGTCCCACGAAGAGCAGCCAGAGGGTCGGCGCGAAGCCCATGATCAGGTAGTCGACCGCGAGCGCGAAGAGCGACACCAGCAGCACCGGCCTGCGCCCGAAGCGGTCCGACAGGTTCCCCAGGGTGGGTCCGCTCGCGAACTGCATGAGCGCGTACACGAAGGTCAGGTAGCCGCCCACCACCGCGGCGCTGCCGAGGGAGAGCCCCCCGAGCTCGCGGATGAGGTCGGGCATCACCGGAATGATGATCCCGATGCCCATCGCGTCGATGAGCACCGTCACGAAGACGAAGGAGGTCGCCTTCCGGTATCCGCTCACGCGCTTGGCGTCGTCGTCCGCCACCTGACTCCTATCACTTTCCTTCAACCTCGAAGCACCGGGTCCGGGAATTCTTCTATGCAGCGGCCGGGACGCTCTATTGGTACTTCTCCGCATTCCGGCCCACATTCCCGCACGCGGCGCTTCAACGGGTTCGTATGGGCGCCTCTCTCCGCGGTCCTCGCGGTCTCCGGCGGTGCCCGGACCGTCTGTTGTCTTTCTGTTTATATCGTCAGAAGTGATTCACATTCGGCCAAGCGCTGATTGACGAACTTCTGGCCGGTATGCGGCTCGGCCGGCGAGAGCATCTTCCACTATGCACCGAGGCGCGCAGGAGCGTGTGGACGTGTTCCTGGCGGGACTTCAGGGCACGTTGCTCGGCGACGGGTACGCGGCCTACGAAGCCGGTGCCCGGCGCCACGCGCTCAACCATGCCCAATGTTGAAGGCGTGGACCCCTACACCTATCCCGTCGATGTCCGGCAACGCATTCGCCGAGCAGACAGCCCGGACGCGACAGCGGCTCTATCGCGAGAGGTTGGAGAGGCTCCCCGTGGGACTCAACAGCAGGTTCATCACCTGGAGCGGACGGTCAGCGGAAACGGACAAGCGCCACTTGCCCGCCCCGTCGCCCAGGCGGCCGTCGAAGCCCGCACCGCCGCGCTCAAGCTCCTGCGCGCTCAGCACGCGCGCCCGTCCGGCGGGCAGCGCAAGCCGCACCTCGCCCCCAGGCGCCCACTCTCCCCGAGCGTCCCGTCCTCTGATCACGACCTCGGCATTGCCCTCGCCGGGATTGATCAGGCGCAGCCGGCTCTGCTGTGAGCGGTTACTTCCGGGATTGAAAATCGGCAGCCGATAGCGCGTCACCCCATCCTCATCCGAGTCCTCCGCTGCCACGTCATGGATGCTGGTCACAGAGCCGTCTCTGGTTCGTATGTATGCCAGGGGCTCGATGTCCAGCTCCGTATTCAAAGCCAATCGCCAGTTCCCTTCGCCGTCTCCCACGCCTCCAGACAGCCCTTTGTGGGAATTGCCGGTCTCCAGGTCGTCGGAGTTGAACTGCACCGCCGCTTCGGCTTCCAGGGACAAGAATACCGGCCCGAAGCGCTGCCCGGAATCGTCGATGGCGTGGATGCGCACCGTCCCGGCGCGAGCGGAACGGTTGATGATCCGCACGAATCCCTGCTGAATGTCGTTGGCGGCCGACATGACGAGCGGGAGCGTATGGTCGGGCTGCGACGGGTCCGTATCGAGCCAGCGGCGCACCTGCGGATAAAATCGGGGGAAGTAACTGTATTCATTAGGATAAATGGCGGTCCCGAGCAGATACTCGCGGTCGAATATCCCCGATCCGCTACTACCACTCTGGATATCTCCCTCGTGATGGGGATAAGTCAAGAAAATCCTACCACTCTGGACACCGTCAGTTTTTACAAAAGCCAACGTACTAGAAACGTAGCTCTTGAGTCCCAATCTCGGATGGTGGATCCCGTACACCTCCAGCGGAGGGCGGATGGATACTGCGCTCCAACCGGAATACCATACTCCTCCCGGAGGAGGCCTCTTCAGCCGAAGCAGCGCGATGTCAACGTACTGGTTGGATGCCAAGAGATCGGCGCCGCCATAAGTGACATGATAACGATTGTCGATGGTGTCGCTGCCGCAAGCCGCTGCCTGATAGAACCACTCGAATTCCGCACTCCGCGCCTCGGCCTCTGTCCCCACGCAGTGCTCGGCAGTCAGGAAGTAGGGAATAAACGAACCCTCATCCTTGTCATTCAGCAAGGTCCCGGTGCATCCGGCAGAGTATCCCTCACGATGTTCAAATCGGACTATCGCCACCGCGCTGTCCAGATCTGGTGGAAACTTCCCAGTGCGACATTGGACGTCAATATGGGCATCGTTATGAGATTTCGCAATGAGGGTGTCGATGCGAGGTTCAGGAGCGTGCCCAAGTGACTTCATCGGGACATGGATATGGGAGAGCCTTTCCACGTTGACGGAAAAACCGGGCAGCGCTTCCCGGGAAGGCAGGGTTATCTCCATCCCGATGGTGTCACCATCCACGATGGGCGACCACAGGATCTCCTGTTTGTCTCCTTCCTGGTAGAAGTCGGCCCGGGTAATCACCGGAAAACGCCGATGCCGATCCGTATGCTCGGCGAAGAAACGGATTTCCCCTCCCACAACAAGATCGGCGCGTATCCCCATTCTCATCGCGATCGCTTCGGGAGAAGTCGCCAACACTGTGCTGACGAGGGTCCCGTCATCGTTGGCAATCCAATTGAGGCGCGACGACAAGTCGCCTCGAAACTGGCCCGGCACGTCGCGATGCACTCCGTGCACTGGCGGGATCTCGCCAGTCTCTGCCGGTGGTGGTCCGCCGGCCGTGTCGATAGATGGCAGTACTATCTCGAAGGCAATCGGCGGATTGGGGGAATCGACCTTCCGCTCAGGGCTTGCGGCTCGGGCAACTCTCTGCGTCTCCGGACTCAATGCGCCGCCAACCCGTCGGTAAGAGCTCGGAAGGCCTTCGCAGGCCCTCCCACCTCCAGGGTCCAGGGACGTCGACGAGAGATTGGTGAGGTTTCCCGTGGGACTCAGCAGCAGGTTCATCACCTGGAGCGGACGGTCGGCGGAAACGGACAAGCGCCACTTGCCCGCCCCGTCGCCCAGGCGGCCGTCGAAGCCCGCACCGCCGCGCTCGAGCTCCTGCGCGCTCAGCATGCGCGCCCCTCCGGCGGGCAGCGCAAGCCGTACCTCGCCCCCGGGCGCCCACTCTCCCCGAGCGTCCCGTCCTCTGATCACGACCTCGGCATTACCCTCGTCGGGATTGATCAGGCGCAGCCGGCTCTGCTGTGAGTGGTTGCTTCCGGGATTGAAGATCGGCACCCCATAGCGCATTACCCCTTCTTCATCAGAGTCCTCCGCCACCACCTCATGGATGCTGGTTACGAAGCCGTCCGCGGCGCGAACGTACGCCAAGGGCTTGATGTCGAAATCCGCATCAAGCTCCAGGCGCCAGTTCCCTTCGCCTTCTCCCACACCCCCGGACAGCCCCTTGTGGGAGTTGCCCGTCTCCAGGTCGCCAGAGTTGAACTGCACCGCCGCTTGGGCTTCCAGGGACAAGAATACCGGCCCGAAGCGCCGCCCGGAATCGTCGATGGCGTGGATGCGCACCATCCCGGCGCGAGCGGAACGGTTGACGATCCGTACGAAGCCCTGCCACGCTGCGTTGGACGCCGGTGTGACCAGCGGGAGGGTGTGGACCGGCTCGGGGACTTGCAGCGGCAGACCAGAGTCCTTCTCCAGAACATAGCCCGAATGGTTCGGCGGAAGACCCGGCAGGGCACCGATGTCGATGGTGACCGGATCCGCGCTGTCGGGAGTACGAGCCACCGTGAAGACGCTGCTCCTGCTGCTGCCTGGGGCGAACACCGCGCAACCATTGATCGTACCGTTGGTCACACTGAGCGGCACTTCGAAGGCGAAGGGCGCGGCAGTGTGAGTCGTAGCCCTGACTTCGCCATTGTGCGCAACCGATGCCAGCGACACCGTCAACGGCAGAGGGCTGCCCGGGTTCATGGTCAGGTCGAGGGTATCCAAACCGGTCAGTCCGTCGAACACCCCTGCCGGAAGGGTCTCGAGTCCGGTGTCGGCCAAGTGGAGTTCATTCAACGCGGTCAGCCCGTCGAACACGCCCGCCGACAGAGTGCCGAGCTCGTTTCTGCTCAGGTCGAGCACTTGCAACGCAGTCAGCCCGTCGAACACCCCAACCGGCAGAGTGCGGAGTTCGTTGCCCCAAAGTGAGAGGTCTTGCAACGCGGTCAGCCCGCTGAACACGCCCGCCGGCAGAGTGCGGAGCTCGCTGCGCCGCAGGCCGAGCGATTGCAACGCGGTCAGCCCGTCGAACACGCCCGCCGGCAGAGTGCCGAGCTCGTTGCCGCTCAGTCCGAGGGCTTGCAACGCGGTCAGCCCGTCGAACACCCCAACCGGCAGAGTGCGGAGCCCGGCATATGTCAACTCGAGCGTTTCCAACGCGGTCAGCCCGTCGAACCCCCCAACCGGCAGAGTGCGGAGTTCGTTGCCCCAAAGTGAGAGGTCTTGCAACGCGGTCAGCCCGCTGAACACGCCCGCCGGCAGAGTCTGGAGCTCGTTGTTGCGCAGAAAGAGCGTTTCCAACGCGGTCAGCCCGTCGAACACCCCAACCGGCAGTGTGCGGAGCTCGTTGTCTGCCAGAACGAGCCATCCCAACGCGGTCAGCCCGTCGAACACCCCAACCGGCAGAGTGCGGAGCTCGTTGTCTGCCAGAACGAGCCATCCCAACGCGGCCAGTCCGTCGAACACCCCAACCGGCAGAGTGCGGAGCTCGTTGTCTCTCAGTCTGAGCGCTCGCATTCGCTCAAGCCCGGCAAAGTCACCGGCTTGCAGGGCGGTGATGCCCTTTCCGTTCATTCGGAGATGTGGAATCACTCGAAGGTGAAGGTCCGTGACTTGCGAGCAATCACGCACCCCCGCTGCGTCAACGATCGCATCGCGTACTTGGGCGGTGCGGTCGCAGACGCCAGTCTCTGCGGGCGCCGATGGGGCGAAGGTCAGCGCAGTGGCGATGATGCAGGTGCGAGCGATGCACGCCGCGGCAGCATGATGATTGTTCTCCTGCCGTCCCCTCTCTGTCGTCATCGGCTTGGGACTTACATCCATGACTTCACAGCAATCACGCCGGCCTTGGTATGCAAAGTAAGACGTCGCGAGCCGGCTACCGGCATTCCGCTTCACAAGCGCTTTCCTACCTCAATTATAGGAACCCATGCATTAAGTGTGCATGTCGATATCGGATTTATGATGTCGTATCGATAAAGGTGAGCTGACCCTGTCCCACGCTACGCCGCAGATGGCGTGGCGCACCGTGATTTCGTGCACCCGGGCGAGCCGCAATGCGCGCCGAGTCGGAGAAGGAGAAGCCGTGATGCAGTCCGACTACGCGAGGCGGCAGAGCCAGGTGCCGTGCGAGCCCGTCTCCACCCTCAACGCGGCCATCCTGCGCATCAACACCACCGTCCACCTCGACACCGTGCTCGGCGAGGCGGTGGAGGGCGCTCGCGCCCTTACCGGCGCGTGCTACGGCGTCATTGTCACCGTCGACGAAAAGGGCGCCCCAGGACCCCGTGTACTCGGGCCTCTACGCGGTCGCGCACGGGTTCCGGTCGAGCTTTCGCGACCATGCGGCCGAGCGGACCCAGACGCCGCATGCGGTCATGGAGGCGGCGCTTGCGCATGCGGTCAGGAACTAAGGCCGAGGTCGCCTACGCGTGCAGCGAACTCTTCGAGAAGCGGCGCGCACTGATGGAGTCCCGGTCGGAATCCCTCGCCGCCTGATGGCGCGGCCCTCGGTCGAGCCCGGTTTCCCGCTCAGGCGGATTCGACCGGCGCCCCCGCCTTCCGCCACGCGTCCAGCCCGCCGTGGAGGTGGCGGGCCTCGGCGAAGCCGGCGCTTCGGGCCGCTTCGACCGCCATCGCGGAGCGCTCCCCGTAGGCGCAGTAGAAGACCAGGGTGCGGGGGGTGGCGGCGGAGAGCTCGTGGAGCAGGCCGCCCGCCGCGAGGTTGCGGTGGAGGTCGGGGTAGGGAGCGTGCACCGAGCCGGGGAGCACGCCGTGCCTCTGCCGCTCGCTGTGGTCGCGCAGGTCCACCAGGAGCAGGGCGCCGGAGTCGAGCCGGGACCGGACCTGATCGCAGTCCAGCGACCAGCCCCGCGCCGCCACGTCGTCCTGCGCGAGCCCGATCCTCAGGTTCGCGGGGACCGCGACATCCATCATCTTCGGGTTGGAGAGGTTCAGGCCGTTCATCAGGTCCACGTACTCGTCGACCGACTCGACCTGGAGGCGGGGGTTGCACGTCTTCTCCTCGCCGATGGTGCTGACGGTGTCGCCCTTGTAGTCGTGCGCGGGGAAGACCAGGGTCTCGTCGGGGAGGCGGAGCAGGCGGTCGAAGAGGGAGTGGTACTGGTCCACGGGATTGCCGTTCTGGAAGTCGGTGCGCCCCGTCCCCCGGATGAGCAGCGTGTCCCCGGTGAAGACGCGATCGCCGAGCAGGAAGCTGTAGGAGTCGTCGGTGTGCCCGGGGGTGTAGAGCACTCTCAGGCTGATGCCCTCGACGTCGATGCGGTCGCCGTCCGCCACCCGCATCGAGACCACGTCCACCGCGCTTCGCTCGCCCATCACGGTGATGCACCGGCAGCGGTCGCGCAGCGCGCCGAGCCCGGTGATGTGGTCGGCGTGCACGTGAGTGTCGGCGGCCTTCACCAGCCTGAGATCCAGCTCGTCCAGGAGCGTGAGGTAGCGGTCCACCTTCTCCAGCACCGGATCGATGATGAGCGCCTCGCCCCCGCGGCGGCTGGCGACGAGGTAGGTATAGGTGCAGGAAACGCTGTCGAAGAGCTGGCGGAAGAGCATCGGAGTGCGTAGTTCGGGCGGTCTACGAGGAGAGCTCGGGAACGAGTTCGAATCCCTGCCTCGAGAAGTCGTCGTCGAATGTGAAGGCGCGTTCGATCTCTCGCTCGCGCATGAGCGTGAAGCTCGACCAGTCGGTGATGCTGATGCCGCGCTGCGAAGATGCCAGGAGGGCACCCATTGCGCGGTGCAGCAACTCCTCGCTGACCCACAGCACCTTGAGCAGTGGCAGTACATCCCGATAGAAGACGCGTACCGGTTCGACCCCGAGTCGGGCCTGAAGCAGACTGATGGCCTCGAGAACGACGAACGAAGAGGTCACGAGGCGGGCATCCTGGCTTCGTAACGACTGCGCCGCCGATCGCGCGGCACGGTGTTTGCCGTCGCTTTCGGCCAACAGTGCGTAGAGCGCCGAGGTGTCCACGAATACTTCATTCATCTGCGTAGATGTCGGAGAGATACTCGTCGTGTCGCGTGGAAACGTCGCCGGGGTCATCCTCCGCACGGCACGAGCCGGCGGCGGCGAGGAAACGATCCCACGCCAGTTCTCTCTGCTCAGCGGCGAGAATGTGGTCCACGCCTTCACGGACGAGCTGGGCGAAGGACTTCGACTGCCGGACCGCCAGCGCCTTGAGACGCTCATATTGCTCCGGTTCGAGCTGAATCTGCGTTCGAATCATGATGGCATGTTAGCACTTTCATGCATACATGAGAGCACCATGAGACATCGGCGATTGTGAACGGCTTCCTGGTGGAAGGGGGACGGACAGCTTCATGACCACACCACGGATAACTCGAGTCCGGGAGGTCGAGCACTGCTGGATACCGGTCTCCGGCGGCGTCCGGCTGTCGGCCCGCCTGTGGCTGCCCGAAACGCCGTCGGGGGAGCCCGCCCCCGCCCTGCTCGAGTACATCCCGTACCGGAAGCGGGACATGGTGCGCGTTCGCGACGAGCGCAACCACGCCTGGTTCGCGCGGCACGGTTACGCCTGCGTTCGGGTCGACATGCGGGGCTCCGGCGACTCCGAGGGCGTGATGACGGACATGTACCGGCCCGAGGAGCTCGATGACGCGCTCGCGGTCATCGAGTGGATCGCGGCGCAAGCCTGGTGCGACGGCGCCGTCGGCATGATGGGCACGTCCTGGGGCGGGACCGCCAGCCTGCAGGCGGCGCTCCGGCGCCCGCGCGCGCTCCGGTCGATCATCGCGGTGTGCGCGACCGACAACCGCTTCGACGACGACATCCACCACATGGGGGGTGCCTGATCACGGACAGCGTGGAGTGGGGAGCCACCCTGCCCGCGATCCTCGCCTCTCCACCCGACCCCGCCACCGTGGGGGAGGACTGGCGGCGCATGTGGCGCGAGCGCCTCGAGGGCGCCGCGTTCCCGCTGGAGCGCTGGATCCGGCACGAGACGCGGGACGCCTACTGGCGCTTCGGCGCCGTCAACGAGTCGCCGGGCGGCATCGCCTGCCCCGCGCTGCTCGTCGGGGGCTGGAGCGACCGCTACAGCGCCACGGTGATGAACCTGCTCGCCGCGAATCGAGAGCGCTGCTGGGGGATCGTCGGACCCTGGGGACATCACTATCCCGACCTCGGATCCCCCGGGCCGGCGATCGGCTTTCAGCAGGAAGCCCTGCGCTGGTGGGACCGCTGGCTTCGTGGCGAGGAGAACGGGGTCGACGCGGAGCCCCGCCTGCGGGTCTGGATGCAGGAGTACGCGCCGCCCGGGGACCGTCTGAAACGCCGTCCCGGGCGCTGGGTGAGCGAGCGGACGTGGCCTGCCCCGGCGGTGTCCGACCGGGGCTTGAGTCTCGGTCACGGCGGCGACCTGCGTCTCCCTGAAGGCCCGGGATCCGGGACGGTCCTCGTGCCCTCCCACCCCGAGGTGGGCGCCGCGTCCGGAGACACCGGCTACTTCGGGCGCGAGGGCGGCCTGCCCCTCGACCAGCGCGTCGACGATGCGCTCTCACTCGTCTTCGAGTCGGAGCCGCTCCCCGAGGCGCTCGAGATCCTGGGCGCGGCGCGCCTCGAATTCTCGCTCGAGTCCGACCGCCCGGTGGCCCTTCTGTCCGCCCGGGTGAACGATGTCCCCCCGGAGGGAGCGGCAGCCAGAGTCACCTGGACGGTCCGCAACCTGGCGCTCGAGGACGAGGGACGCACGCCGCGCCGCATGGTGCCCGGGGAGGCGCGCAGATTCGCCATCGCCTTTCCGAACAGCGCCTACCGCTTCCGCGCCGGCCATCGCGTCCGCCTCTCGCTCTCGTGCGGGTACTGGCCGCTCGTCTGGCCGGCGCCCCGGCCGGCGCGCATCGTGCTGCATCTGCGCGATGCCCGCCTGGTGCTCCCGGCCCGGCGCGCGGCGGCCGGGGAGGCGCCGGTCGTCTTCGCGGCGCCGGCCGAGGTGAAGGGCCCCCGCACCCGTGCCGTGGTCCCCGCGCGCGGGCTCCTGCGGCGCGCTGCGAGCGTGGGCGCCGGCGGTGTGCGCTCGTCGGGATGGCGCCTGCCCTACCGCTGCACGCACTTCAGCGACATCGACCTCGACTTCGGGGTGGAGACCCGAGCCGAGTACCGGATGGACATGCGGGACCCGGACGGGGTCTCGGTCCGTTTCGAGCACCGGCTGCACTTCGCGCGCGCGCACTGGGCCATCGACGTCATCGGCATCGCCGAGCTCAGGTCCACCGAGTCCGCCTACCTGGTGAGCGGCTCGCTCGAAGCGCGCGAGAACGGCGAGCGGGTCTTCGAGCGGCGCTGGAACCCGGTGATTCCCCGTTCCTGCTCATGAGAGTACCTCTGCCACGCCACTCTCGAGCGGCAGAACGGCTTCTGCTCTCCCGGCAAGCTTCCGCCGTGTGGACCGAAAGTGGTTCCCGGGCGGGCGGATCGCGTTGCGGGTGCCGGTGGGCGCGTTCGCGGGCCGACCTCGAGGCCGGGTTCGACGGGAGCCACCGGGACCTTGCCGGCGTCGCGGCGCCGGCTCCTGCCCACACTTGAACGCCAGGCGCCTATAATTCCGGCGCCTTAGCGGCCTTGCGCCCGCAACTGAATGACACGAGACCAAGGAGGTACCGACATGCAACCGTTCACGACCACCCGCCGCCGCTTTCTCGCCACTTCGGCCTCGCTCGGCGCCGCCGCCCTGGCGGGGCCGCGTTTCGCGATGAGCGCCGAAGGCAGCGTGCTCAAGCTGCGCAGCTATTCCGTGTTCCAGGTGCTGGACCCGGCGTTCATGCTGGCGGCGCCCGAGGAGTGGATCGCGGGGGCGATCTTCAACAAGCTCGTCGCGTTCAAGCCGGGCAGCAACTGGGAAACCGAGCTCGATGCGGCGGAGTCCATCAACCAGGTGGACGACACCCACATCGAGTTCACTCTCCGCCCCGGGATCATGTTCACCAACGACTTCGGCGAGATGACCGCCGAGGACGTCAAGTTTTCCTACGAGCGCATCATCGATCCCGAGCTCGACTCTCCCTACAAGGGGGACTGGGCGACCCTGGACCGGGTCGACGTCACCGGCAAGTACTCCGGCGTCATCGTGCTCAAGGAGCCCTTCGCGCCGCTGTGGTGGAGCACGCTGCCTTACGGCTCCGGCAACATCGTCTCGAAGAAGGCGGTGGAAGCGGCGGGAGGCCAGTTCCGCATCGCCGACCTTCCCGCGAGCTCGGGTCCCTACATGATCAAGGAATGGGTCCAGAAGCAGAGGACGGTGCTGGTGCGCAATCCGCTGTGGAACGGCCCGCACTACGACTTCGACGAAATCCATCTCATCCCGATCGAGGACGAGAAGTCATCCGAGCTCGGCTTCGAGGCCGGCGACCTCGACTGGACCTGGGTCAGCGTCTCGTCGCTACCCGAGTTTCGCGAGAATCCGCCCGAGGGCTCGAAGCTGCTGGAGAGCCCGTCGCTCTACTACGTCTGGCTCGGCATGAACGTCGACAACCCGATGCTCTCCGACATCCGGGTGCGCAAGGCGATCCAGCGCTCGATCGACGTGGGCGCGATCATGGACGCCGCCTACTTCGGCATCGCGAAGCCCTCCACCGGCATCGTCGCCCCGGGCCTGCTCGGGCACCGCGCCGAGAATCTCACGCCGGCCGAGCCGGACTTCGAGGGGGCCCGGAAGCTCCTGGAGGAGGCGGGACACGGGGGCGGGCTCGACCTCACGCTCGACACCCTCAACAAGCCGACCTATCTCACCTCGGTGCAGATCATCCAGGCGAACCTCGCCGAGATCGGCATCAACGTGCAGATCAACGTGCACGACTCGGGCACCTTCTGGACCCTCGGTTCGGAGTCCGACGGGACGACGTACAAGGACATCCAGCTCTTCTACCAGCGCTACTCGATGTCCCCGGATCCGAGCTGGGCCACCGCGTGGTTCACCTGCGACCAGGTCGGCATCTGGAACTGGGAGCGGGTCTGCAACGAGGAGTTCGACGACCTGCACAACAAGGCGCTGGTCGAGCTCGACTCCGCGAAGCGCGATGCGATGTACCAGCGCATGCAGGACCTCATGGAGGAGTCCGGCGCCTACCGCTTCATCACCCACGAGGCGACGCCGGCCATCTACCGGGACACCATCATCCCCGGAGTGCGCCCCGACGGACACCCTCTCCTGCGCCACTTCCGCAAGGCCTGAGGGTGAGCGGTCGAGGGGCGAGGCGAGGACCGGGCATGGCGCGGCGCCGGAGTGGCGCCGCGCCATCGACCGCGGGGGCCTGCACGCATCGGCGGCTCCCGGCGGCGAGCGTGCTTCGGGCGCGACGGAGACATCCCGCGATGCTGAGCGCGGAGGCGTGCGGACATGAGCGCTGAGAGCGCCCTGTTCGAGCGCGAGCGCTCCTGCCTCGTCGTCATCGACGTGCAGCAGTACTTTCTCGACAAGCTGCCGCTCCACTGGAGGGAAGCGCTGGTGGAGCGGATCGCGTGGCTGATGCGGGCGGCGCGCCTGCTCGACATTCCGGTCATCGCCACCGCCGAGGACGTGGAGCGCGACGGACCGCTGATGCCGGAGCTCGAGCGCTGCCTGCCGGCCGGCGCCCCGCCGGTCTTCAACAAGATGGTGTTCGGCCTGTGGGGACAGGAAGACATCCGCGCCGCGGTCGAAGCCACGGGACGCGACTGCTTCGTGCTCGCGGGGCTCGAGACCGACGTGTGCGTGGCCCAGTCCGCGCTCGGTCTGCGGGCCGCGGGCTACCAGGTGGCGGTGGTGGCCGACGCCTGCGCGTCGCCGCCCCCCAACCACGAGCACGGCCTCCGGCGCCTGGAGGGCACCGGTGTCATCCGAACCTCGGTGAAGACGGTGTTCTACGAGTGGGTGCGCGATCTCGAGACCACCCACCGGGTGCGGGCGCAGCTCAACGTGCCCAGTCCCTCCGGGCTCACCTTCTGAGCGCCGGTCCCGGCGGACTCGGGACAAGGGGGCAGCCGGTCCTCCGTCGCGCCGGGTCGGGACATCGCCGCGGGAAGGGATGGAGGACGAACCCGGACATCGGACCAGGAGGAAGCGACGAATGCCGAGCATGACGAAGGCGCAACGGGACGCGTTCCTGCGCGAAGCGCGCATCGCGACGCTGGTGACGCTCAACGAGGACGGATCGCCGAACGCGCTGCCGCTGTGGTACGACTGGGACGGCGAGCGGCTTCGCATGTTCTCCATGTCCGGCACCGGCAAGCTGCGCCGGCTCGCGCGGGACCCGAGAGCCTGCGTGAGCGTGGCCGACCCGGTGGGCGCGCACGAAGCGTGGGTCACGGTGGAGGGCACGGTGGAGATGAAGCAGGAAGGTGGGCGCGACCTCGCGCTCCGTCTCGCCGAGCGCTACTACGCGCCGGAGCGGGCCGAGCGAACCATCCGGACGTGGTCCAGGCTCGAGGACTGGGTGCTGCTCGAGCTGACGCCGACGCGCATTCGCACCTACCTGACGGACATGCCCTGAGAGCGCCGGCCGCGGCTCGGGAGCGGATCGTGGGGGCCTCGGAGCGCTCCTGGTACCGGTCCGTGCACGAGAGCGACGCCGCAATCGCCGGGCTTCTCTCGCGCATCCGGAACCCGGACCGAGCGCCCCGGCCGAGAGAAGCGAACGCTCCCGCGCGACGATCACGGCGCGGGCATTGCTCCCTGGCCGAAATGTCTGCGGCTAGTACTGCACCCGCCGGGTGAGCCCTCCGTCGACCACCAGGTTGGCGCCGGTGATGAAGCTCGCGGCCGGGCTCGCGAGAAACACGGCCGCGTTGGCGACCTCCTCCGGCCGGCCCATCCGGCCCATGGGATTGCGTTCGAGCGCAACGCGGAACACCTCGGGGGCTTCGCGCTTCCGTTGCCCCCACGTGCCGTCCTCGAAGTAGATGGTGCCGGGCGAGACGGTGTTCGCCCGTATCCCCTTCGACGCGAGATTGGAGGCGAGGATCGAGGCGTGGTTGACGAGCGCCGCCTTCACCGACGCGTAGGGTCGCACGCCGAAGAACTCCTCCACCGCCGCGGTGGTGGCGATCACCACGATGGCGGCGGCCGCCGACTTCTCGAGCCACGGCATGGCGGCGTCGATGGTGCGCACGGTGCCCATGATGTCGATGTCGAAGCCCCGTCTCCAGCCTTCCTCGCCGAGCGCGCCGCCGAGAGCGCTGACGTTTGGAATGACGATGTCGAGCCCTCCCATGGCCCGCGCCGCCTCGTCGACCCACGCCTTCAGGGCGTCGCCATCGGCGACGTCCACCGCGGCGCCGCGGGCGCGACCGTCCCCCAGGCTGTCGACCAGCGCCGATACCGCGGCGGCGTCGCGGGCGCACAAGGCGACCTCGGCGCCTTCGGCCGCCAGTCGCTCGACAATCGCACGTCCGATGCCGCGGGTTCCGCCGGTAACCAGCGCTTTCAGTCCGTCAAGGCCGAGATCCATCGCTTCCCTCCCGTTGGTTGCCGCCGGCTCCCGCGTCCCTCAGTGCTGGTGGGACCTTTCCAGCTCGACCAGCCTGGCTTCGGCCTGCCGGCGTCGCTCCGACTCGGGCAGATGACCGGTGTCGGCGTAGATGGCCATCACCTCGCTTGCCACCCTGGCGACCAGCGCCTCGTCCTCATCCCCGGGCGCGCGGGGGATCCGCAGCACCGAGTCGCCGGCACAGGTCGGAATCGGCCCCTTCGCGCCTTCGGCCGGCTGGACGGGCTCGGTGCCCGCGGCGAGCGCGCGCACCAGCGACTTGAAGCGCCGCCGAAACAGCGCGATCCCCTTGTCGGTCGTGCCGAGATGCTCGTTGGTGCGCAGGTAGATCGGGCCCTGGCTGCCCGCTGCCTCGACGTCGGAAGGCTCGCGCTGGCGTTCCTCGTAGGTGCGAGCCAGCCGGGCGCCGGCCTCCATCACCTCGAGGTTGTCCGGGCGTGAGTACTCCTCGTGATAGGGGTCGCTGTGCTCGTTGAAGTGGCCGAGCACGAACACGCGGGTGTTGAAATCATCCAGCGGCACCAGCCACCGGGAATAGCTGCCCCGTCCGAAGTAACGAGGCCGCCGGCCGTCCATGCTGAAGATGGCCCCGGCCTGGGTGAAGTTGGGAAACACGATGTCTTCGAGGCCGACCCAGATGCAGTCCTCCACCCGGCGGCTGTAGGTGTAGCGATAACCGATCGGCGTCTCCACGTACTCCATCTGCGGCAGCACACCCCAACTGTCGTAGAACTGGGCATTGCCCGGAATGATGGTGTGCAGGTACACGGTGTGGGCCATGTCGAAGTTGTTCTCGACGAGGTGAAACCAGTTCGTCTCGAAGTGGTGACCGGCGTTCACGAAGACCGTGTCCGAGGTTGTGAAGGTGTCGTAGATGGGGAACTCGGGCTGACGGTCCGGCGGTCCCATGTACGCGAACACCAGGCCCCGGCACTCGCGGACCGGGTAGGCGCCGAGCCTCGCTCTCTTGCGGATGGGGCTGTTGGCCGGCTCGAGCGGGGTTTCGAGCAGGGTGCCGTCGAGACCGTACAGCCAGCCGTGATAGCAGCAGCGCAGCCCCGACGCCTCGATGCGCCCGTACTCCAGCGAAGTGCCCCGATGCAGGCAGTGGCGATGCAGCAGGCCGAGCGCGCGGTCCGGGCGGCGGAAGAGCACGAGGTCCTCACCGAGAACGCGGACCGGGAGTGGGCGCTTGTCCACTTCGGCGCTCAGCGCAATCGGCTGCCAGTAGCGGCGCATGAGCTCGCCGCAGGGCGTTCTCGGTCCCACCCGGGTCACTTCGCTATCCTCGACGCCCAAGGGGATGTCCGCGTGGTAGTAGCCCGTGAACTGGGGTTGCGTGGACATCGATGCTTCTCCTCGCCCGGTTGCCCGGTGAGTGTGTGCGAGGTGCCGCCGCGAGGTAAAGAGTGCTCGCTTCCCGTCATTCCCGAGCAATCTGGAATCCACGCAAGACAACGAGTCGGGGCAGATTCCTCGGAAGCGTGAAATGCCTCCGGGCTCGCGGGGCAGGGAACCTTGTGCCGCCGGGCTTCGCGGAGCGATGATTGCAGGGATCGATGAAAGAAGTCGTCCGGCGACTCATCAGGGAGGTCAGTCAAAGTGAGCTATCGACATATCGAGGTCAGTCCGCTGGCCGGGGCGCTGGGGGCGGAGATCGGCGGCGTGGACGTCTCGCGGCCCTTGTCCCCGGAAGTCCGCGGGGAAGTGCTCGATGCGCTGCACGAGCACCTGGTCATCTTCTTCCGGGATCAGGAGCTCGACTGCGCGCAGCACCACGCATTCGCCAGCAACTTCGGTCCCCCCATCCCGCACCCCTTCACGAAGGGGCTCGACGAGTGGCCGGAAACCATCGAGATCATCCGGTCCCCGGGCGAGCCCTACAACTGGGACAGCAAGTTCCATTCCGATCTCATGTTCCTTGAGGAGCCGCCGATGGGCGCGAGCCTCTACGCGCTCGAAATCCCTCCCTACGGCGGCGACACGGTGTTCGTCAACATGTACCTCGCCTATGAGACCCTGTCCGAAGGACTGAAGAATGCGCTGGGCGGTCTCCAGGGAATAAACGAGTCGGGGGCTCCGGCGAACTACTCGACTCCCGGCGCGATGGCCGGAAAGAACGGCGAGCCGATGGCCGCTTCGCACCCGGTGGTGCGCACGCACCCCGTTACCGGCCGCAAGTCCTTGTTTGTGAGCCCGGGATTCACCCGTCGCTTCGAAGACATGACCGACGAGGAGAGCCGGCCGCTCATCGACTTTCTGTGCGAGCATGCTCTGCGGCCCGAGTTCACGTGCCGCTTCCGCTGGTCTCCGAGAGCGATCGCGGTCTGGGACAACCGGGTCAGTCTGCACCGCGCGGTGCCGGACTTCTTTGGAGAGGTCGACAAGCATCGCCGGGTGATGCACCGGGTCACCATCGGCGGTGATCGGCCGGTGTGAGGTGGTTCCCGGGCGACGGGAACGGGCCTTGGCGTGAGCCGCATGGGGTGCCGCGCGAGCGGGGTGGGCAGAGCGCTGCGCCCGGAGAGCTCCCGCCATCAGCACGATCCCGATGCACGCGCCGTCGGCGCGCCACGGCCAACGGGGCGGAGTGAAAGCCCCGCGGCGAAGTTTTTCCGTTCTTGAGTACCCAGCCATGGGCAGTGAGGAGAATCGAGATGACGCGATTGGATGAATTGAAGCTGGAGGTTTCGAAGGGGCGATTGAGCCGACGCGAGTTCATGCAGCGCACGGCGGCGCTGGGAGTGGCGACGGGCCTCTCGTCCGCGATGTTCTCGTCCGCGACGCAGGCGTCGACCCCGAAGCGCGGCGGCCACGTCAGAGTCGGCTGGCACGGCGGCTCGACCACCGACTCGCTCGATCCCATCCGGCTCACGAGCGAGTTCACCGGCATGACCTTCTACAACATGGGCAGTCAACTCACCGAGATCGCGCCGGACGGCCAGCTCGCGCCGGATCTCGCCGAGTCCTTCGAATCCAACGCCGACGCGACCGAATGGACTTTCGACCTTCGCCAGGGAGTGGAGTTCCACAACGGCAAGACCATGGATGCCGACGACGTGATCATGTCGATTGCCCGCCATCGCGGGGAAGACTCGCAATCCCCCACCAAGGTCATCGCCGAGACGATAAGCGAAATGCGCAAGGACGGGCCGAATCGCGTCATCTTCACCCTGAAGGAAGGCAACGCGGACTTTCCCGTCTCGCTCTCCGCCCAGACCTTCTACATTCTTCCGGTCGTGGACGGCGAGGTGCAGCCCGGCATCGGCACCGGAGGCTATGCCCTGGAGTCCTGGGATCCGGGAGTGCGCGCGTCGTTCAAGCGCCACCCGAACTACTTCAGGAGCGATCGCGCCTTCTTCGATTCGGCCGAGGTCACGGTGGCCGCCGACTCCACCAGCCGCCAGAACGGCCTCGTCACGGGGGAGTTCGACATCATCGACTACGTGCCGGCGACTACCGCGGCCCTGCTCGCCAAGAGAGAAGGCATCGAGGTGCTGGACGTTCCCGGCACCTTGCACTTCACGTTCCCGATGCGCGTCGACCTGGCGCCCTTCAAGGACAACAACGACCTGCGTCTCGCGCTCAAGTACGCCTTCAATCGCGAGGAGGCGTTGAAGACGATCCTCCGCGGCTACGGGGCGCTCGGAAACGACCACCCCATCTCGCCCGCCAATCGGTACTACGCTTCGGATATTCCCCAGCGGCCCTACGATCCCGACAAGGCGAAGTTCCACCTCAAGAAAGCGGGCATGGAGGGTTTCAAGCACGAGCTGAGCGGCTCGGAAGGGCTATACGCCGGCTGCATCGACATGATCCTTCTCTACAAGGAGCACGCGGCCAAAGCGGGCATCGAGATCACCGTCAACCGCATGCCCTCGGACGGCTACTGGTCCGATGTGTGGCTCAAGCATCCCTGGAGTGCTTCCTACTGGAGTGGCCGGCCCACGGAGGACTGGATGTTCACGCAAGGCTACGGCGCCGACTCCAACTGGAACGAGACCCACTGGAAGCACGAGCGTTTCAACATGCTGCTCAAGGCGGCGAGGGCGGAGCTCGATCAGGCCAGGCGCCGCGAGATGTATGCGGAGATGCAGCTCATCTGCCGCGACGAGGGCGGGTCCGTCATACCGCTCTTCGCGAGCCACATCAGCGCGCATTCCTCGAAGGTCGCGATTCCCGAAACGGTTGCAGGCAACTGGGAGATGGACGGCTACAAGTTCCTCGAGCGCTGGTGGTTCGCCTGAGCAGTTGACGAGCACCACGATGTCGGGTGGGCCGCCTCCGCCCGGAGGCGGCCTCCCGTGGCATCGGCCCGCCACTCGGGACCAACGAGCGCATACGCCGCGCACGACCCCCTCCCGGCGGCGGCGACCTGCCGGTCCGAGTCGAGCGTCCGGTGCAGGAGACGGGGCTTTTGAGTTACGTCGTACCTGAGTTCCGGACAAGGAGCGCACTTGCCGCAAGCGTGTCCACCGGGACAGACTGTCGCCCGAATCGGAATTCCAGGCCTGCCAAGAGGACGGGTTGTGCCCTTTGGCGAGGTGATGGCCATGGAAGCGGGTGCTCCGGAGTTCGATGACTCGATAATTTCCCAATCAGGAGAAACCACATGAAGCGACTGGATGAGTTGGAGAAGCAGGTATTGCGGGGAGGCCTGAGCCGGCGCGAGTTCATGCAGCGCGCGGCGGCGCTGGGCGTAGCGGCGGGAGCGTCGTCCGCAATGTTCTCGTCGGCGGCCCAGGCGTCGATGCCGAAGCGCGGCGGTCACGTCCGCGTCGGCTGGACCGGCGGATCGACCACCGACTCGCTCGATCCCATCCACCTGACGAGCACCTTCACCGGCATGCTCTTCTACAACATCGGCAGCCAGCTCACCGAGATCACGTCGGAAGGGCAACTCGGTCCGGAGCTCGCCGAATCCTGGGAGGCGAACCAGGGCGCGACGGAGTGGACCTTCAACCTTCGCCAGGACGTCGAGTTCCACAACGGCAAGACTCTGGACGCCGACGACGTCATCGCCTCCATCGACCGCCAGCGCGGAGAGGATTCGCAGTCCGCCACCAAGTCCATCGCCGAGACGATCACCGAGATGCGCAAGGACGGGCCGAATCGCGTGATCTTCACGCTGCAGGAGGGCAATGCGGACTTTCCCGTTTCGCTCTCCGCCCAGACCTTCTACATCCTCCCCGTCGTGGACGGCCAGGTGAAGCCCGGAATCGGCACCGGGGGGTACATGCTCGAGTCCTGGGATGCCGGAGTGCGGGGGTCGCTCAAGCGCCATCCGAACTTCTTCCGGGAGGATCGCGCCTTCTTCGACTCGGTCGAAATCACCGTGGTCGCCGACCCCACCAGCCGTCAGACCGGACTGGTCACGGGAGAGTTCGACATCATCGACGACGTGCCGCCGATCACCGCCAACCTGCTCGCCAAGAAGGCGGGCGTCACGGTGCTGAACACCCCCGGTCTCAAGCACTACACCTTCCCGATGCGCCTGGACATGGCGCCCTTCAAGGACAACAACGATCTGCGCCTCGCGCTCAAGTACGCCTTCGACCGCCAGGACGCGCTGGATCGATGGCTGCAGGGCTACGGCGCGCTCGGGAACGACCATCCGAACTCGCCCGCCAACCGCTTCTACGCTCCGGATATTCCGCAGCGCGAGTACGACCCGTACAAGGCGAAGTTCCACCT
>JAJEAD010000037.1 GCA_022824305.1 Gammaproteobacteria bacterium
GCCGCGCGCTCTCGCACCCGCCGCCACTCGCTGTCGGTCGCCATCACCGCGCGCTGGCGCCGGCGCTCCTCCCTCGTGCCCATCGCCATTCCTCCTCTCGTCGGCCCCGCCGGGCCCGTTCCCCCGGCTTCGATACAATGCACCCCGCCCGATGGTCCGCAGGGCCGGATTGGAGGCCAAGAATACCCTGAGGTTTGCCTATAGGCGAGAGGGTGGAGGACAATGCATCTGTATAGTCCTTGTGGCTGTCTAAGCTGCTGTAATAATGGAGTTATCTGGAAGGCCTCCCCAGTAAGCTCCACAATAGGGCCAATTTTCGCTCGGTTCCCCGAATGCAACTCTTCCCTTGTGGTGTCTTCCCGTTGTATAGCGCCATGGGTGCAATCTGTCCCTTGAAACCCTTTTTATCTCATTGTAATATCAGTGCTCCTGAAAGGAGAACGCATGACTATATAGTCAGTTGTTGATATACATAAACTTCGTAGTTTGTGTCGCACCGCCAGGCGCCACAGAGAGGAGACTCGCCGGGACTGACCGTTCGGAGTGCAAACTGCGCCACTGCCGCCTGAGCACAGGTTTGGAACTCCCGCGGCGCATCGCGTATCCTTGTGGACGCAATCGGAGGCGGGCGTGAGCACCATGGATACTGTCCGTCGGCTCGAGTCGGCCGGACTCACGCGGGAAGAGGCCGAAGAAATCGCTTCGGCGCAGCAAGCGCAGGCGGCTACGCGTGAGGACTTGGCGGGTCTGGAGGAGCGCATTGTGGCGCGCGTGGACTCTGCGGAGTCGCGGATGCTGCTCGCGCTGCTGGCATTTGCCTTGGTGGTGAGTGCCGCGGTGGCAGTGTTGCTGTTCTGAACGTCTGAGCGGTGGCCCAAGCCCGACAGATGCGGTGCACGGAGGGCGAACGCTGGCGAGGGGGAGGACGGCAAGGGGACGCAACCGCGGACCGCGCTAGACTTGCTCGCCTTCTCCCGCACACGAGCGCCGCCGCCGTGCCCGGCTTGCGCAGGTGGGTCTGACGTCAGCGTGGACGATATCGAAAGACGAGCACCTGCTCCGATGTTGGAGTTGATCGGGGACGGCACTCGGTGCTCCCTCGCGTGCGCAAGGGCATGTGGGGGGGCAACGACGCTGCCACGCGCGATGGCACCGGAGCCGGATTCTGCAATCCGTGCGGCATCTCAGGGCAAGGGGTACCTCAGACGAAACATGCTCCACACCGGACGTTACACGGGAGAAATCCCGAGAGGCTGGGAGGGGAGTGCGCCATGGAGCGGCACAAGCGTGGAGGCACCTCAAAGGTTCACACTCTCGAAGCACCGCACGTCCCCCTCTACCCGCAAGAGGTCGATGAGACTCGCTCGCATCCCCTGACATCCGAGGTCCACGGCGATGGACACAACACTGAACGAACTGCTCGAAGCGTGGCAACGCACGGACGACGACCACGAGCGGACCGAGTGGGAGTGCCGGATTCGGACGCACTTGGCGCCGCCGGGAGCGCAGCCGCCGGATCGGGCCGCGCTCGAAGCCGCCGCAAACGCACGGGAGGCGGGCGACGCGGCCGAAGCCGAGCGCATCCTGCGTGCGCACTTCGCGCCGCATGCACCCCGGGAAGCGCTCCCGATCACCCGGATCGTGGGCGGCCTGCCGGCCCCGCTGCTCTGGGCGCGGGGACAGGGCGGCGCGGTGATCAGCGAGGGCACGGTGTGCGTGCTGAGCGGCGAGGACGGCATCGCCAAATCGGCCCTGGCGATTTCCGCGGCGCTCGGGGTGAGCGCGGTGTTCGAACCGGGGGATGACATGCCCGGTGAACTCTTCGAGGGCGCAGGCGGCCCTGTGCTGCTCTCGACCTTCGAAGACGCCATGGAGGTGAGCGCGTGGCGCCTAAGCAAGCTTGCCGAGGAATGGGGCAACTGGCGCCACCCCGAGCGCCGCGGGCGCGTGATGGACGGCCTTGCCCGCGTGCACGTTCTCGACCTTTCCGGGTGCCCCCTGTTTGGCCCGCACGAGCGCAAGGGGCTCTACCACGCGCGCCCCGGCCCTCTCGCGGGCTGGAGCGACCTGTGGAAGGCGGCAGACCACATCGCTCCGCGCCTGATCGTCATCGACCCGGCGCTCTGTGCCTACGTCGGGGAGTCGGGTGCGGACGCGCCGGTGCGCGAGTTCCTGTACGCGCTGAGCGCCGAGGCGAGGCAACGCCAGACCGCAGTGCTGTTGGTCGCCCACGTCGGCGCAATGTGCCGCGCCGCGCCGGGAAGGACACCGCCGAGCCCGAGTCCCTTCGACCACGGCAGGGTCGGCGACCCGGGCGCATGGTTGGCCGCCACGCGCGGGGCGCTCGACATGACCTGGCACAGGGACAACGAGGCGGGCGAGCGCTGGTTGAGCGTGACCAGGGCGCACTACGGGCCGACCAAGATCGCCGTGGCGCTCAGACCCATCCGCCATAGGGAGAACGCAGCGATCCTGGGCTTCGAGGCGGGTGGGCCGTGGATGTCGAGAGCACCATAGAGAGGCGCAGCCTCCCGCAAAATCCGGACAGTCCCGTGTTGCCCCGGCGCGCACGGTCACGGCTCGGACATGTACATCAGGAGGAACTCCGTCTTCGGAACGCGGCCGAACCCCGCATTCGGCGGCATGGAAGCGGATCGAGACCCGGAAGCGGTTGAGGTGGCGAGGTCACCTTGGTGTCGGCTCACCCGGTCAGCTCGCAAGCGTGGCCGATTTGAATCGGCGGGCTTCATGGAGCGATGATCGGAGCAACAGATCTGTCACAGAGCGGTGCAACGAAGGGGAGGTGATTGTGATGCGCAACCGGCACATCGAGGTCAGTCCGCTCGCGGGGGCGCTGGGGGCGGAGCTTGGCGGGGTCGATCTCTCTCGGCCCTTGCCGGAGGAGGTCCACGGCGAGGTGCTCGATGCGCTCCATGAGCACATCGTCATCTTCTTCCGGGACCAGGAGCTCGACTGCGCGCAGCACCAGGCCTTCGCCAGCAACTTCGGTCCTCCCATCGAACATCCCTTCACCAGGGGACTCGACGAGTGGCCGGAGACCATCGAGATCATTCGTTCCCCCGGGGAGGACTACAACTGGGACAGCAAGTTCCACTCCGATCTCATGTTCCTGGAGGCGCCGCCGATGGGCGCGAGCCTCTACGCGCTCGAGATCCCGCCCTACGGCGGAGACACCCTGTTCGTGAACATGTACCTCGCCTACGAGACGCTCTCGGAGAAGATGAAGGAGGTGCTCTCGGGCTTGCGGGGCGTCAACGAGTCGGGTCCGCCCAGCGGCTACTCCACTCCGGGCGCGATGGCCGGAAAGCAGGGCGAGCCCATGTTCGCCTCGCATCCGGTGGTGCGCACCCATCCCGTGACCGGACGCAAGGCCCTCTTCGTGAGCCCGGGCTTCACCCGGCGCATCGAGGGCATGACGGAGGACGAGAGCCGGCCGCTCATCGAGTTCCTGTGCAGCCATGCGCTGCGGCCGGAGTTCTCGTGCCGTTTCCGCTGGTCGGCCGGTGCGGTCGCGGTTTGGGACAACCGGGTGAGCCTGCACCGGGCGGTTCCGGACTTCTTCGGCGAGGTCGACAACTACCGCCGCGTGATGCACCGGGTGACCATCGGCGGCGACCGGCCGATCTGAGGTGCCGCCGGACTCAAGGCGAAGTCGGAGAGGTGGGACAGTTTTCGGCTGCGACCGGAGTCAGGCCCTGCCGGTGGCGGAGCGTTTCGGCGCGCCGCGACGCCCGTCTCCGTGCCGGCACGACGCCGAATCGCGTGCGATCTGCACAGGAGGGGGCCCGGCGCGCAACCTGAGGGGCGGACGGCTCCCGCAATCGAACACCCGAACAATCCGCAATGGAGGAGATACGAGATGAAGGGACTGGATGCATTGAAGAAACAGGTATCGCAGGGGGGACTGAGCCGGCGCGAGTTCATGCAGCGCACGGCGGCGCTCGGAGTGGCGGCGGGGACCTCGTCCGCGCTGTTCTCCTCGGCGGTACAGGCATCGACCCCCAAGCTCGGCGGTCACGCCCGTGTCGGCTGGACCGGCGGATCGACCACCGACTCCCTCGATCCCATCCACCTGACGAGCACCTTCACCGGCATGCTCTTCTACAACATCGGCAGCCAGCTCACCGAGATCACGTCGGAAGGGCAACTCGGTCCGGAGCTCGCCGAGTCCTGGGAGGCGAACCCGGGCGCGACGGAGTGGACCTTCAACCTTCGCCAGGATGTCGAGTTCCACAACGGCAAGACCCTGGACGCCGACGACGTCATCGCCTCCATCGCCCGCCATCGCGGAGAGGACTCCCAGTCCGCCACCAAGTCCATCGCCGAGACGATCACGGAGATGCGCAAGGACGGACCGAATCGCGTGATCTTCACGCTGCAGGAGGGCAATGCGGACTTTCCCGTCTCGCTCTCCGCCCAGAACTTCTACATCCTCCCGGTCGTGGACGGCCAGGTGAAGTCCGGCATCGGCACCGGGGGATACATGCTCGAGTCCTGGGACCCCGGAGTGCGGGGCTCGCTCAAGCGCCATCCGAACTTCTTCCGGGAGGATCGCGCCTTCTTCGACTCGGTCGAAATCACCGTGGTCGCCGACCCCACCAGCCGCCAGACCGGGCTGGTCACGGGAGAGTTCGACATCATCGACGACGTGCCGCCGATCACCGCCAACCTGCTCGCCAAGAAGGCGGGCGTCACGGTGCTGAACACCCCCGGCCTGAAGCACTACACCTTCCCCATGCGCCTGGACATGGCGCCCTTCAAGGACAACAACGATCTGCGCCTCGCGCTCAAGTACGCCTTCGACCGCCAGGACGCGCTGGATCGATGGCTGCAGGGCTACGGCGCGCTCGGGAACGACCATCCGATCTCGCCCGCCAACCGCTTCTACGCTCCGGATATTCCGCAGCGCGAGTACGACCCGGACAAGGCGAAGTTCCACCTCAAGAAGGCGGGCATGGAGGGCTTCAGCCACGAGCTGAGCGGCTCGGACTTCTATGCCGGATGCATGGACCTGATCCTGCTCTACAAGGAGCACGCGGCGAAGGCGGGCATCGAGATCATCCCCAACCGGATGCCGACCGACGGCTACTGGTCCGACGTGTGGCTCAAGCACCCCTGGAGCGCTTCCTTCTGGAGCGGCCGGCCCACCGAGGACTGGATGTTCACGCAGGCCTACGGGGCCGAGTCCAACTGGAACGAGACCTACTGGAAGCACGA
>JAJEAD010000050.1 GCA_022824305.1 Gammaproteobacteria bacterium
GGCCGCGCACGCCCTCCCGCCGGCCGGGGGGCGGCGGCGGCGCCGGTGCCTGCGGCCGGGGCGGAAAGGGTCGTGCTGCGAATCGACAGGCTCTGCAAGTCGTATCGTGAAGGGGGCGTTCGTCGCGACGTGCTGCGCGACGCGAGCGCGTGCCTCGCCGCGGGCGAGTTCGTGGCGGTCACCGGGCGGAGCGGCAGCGGCAAGTCCACCCTGCTCAACCTCGCCGGCGGGGTCGACGTGCCGGATTCGGGTTCGCTGTGGTTCGAGGGCCATGACGTCGCCGCCTGTCCGGAACGCGAGCGCACCCTGCTGCGAAGGAGCCGAATCGGCTACGTGTTCCAGTTCTTCAACCTGATTCCCAGTCTCGACGTCGAGGAGAACCTGCGCCTGCCGCTCGAGCTCAACCGCCGGCACCGAAACGCCGCCCGGCGCATCGATGCGATGCTCGAGCGGGTAGGGCTCGCGGGCCGGAATCGCAGCTTTCCGGACCGCCTCTCCGGGGGAGAGCAGCAGCGGGTGGCGATCGCGCGGGCGCTCATCCACGAGCCCGCCCTGGTGCTCGCGGACGAGCCGACCGGCAACCTGGACACGGAGAGTGCGGGCGGGGTCATCGCGCTGCTGCGCGAGCTCGCCGCCGGCGAGGGACGCCTTCTTCTGCTCGCCACGCACAGCGAGGAGGCGGCCGCGGCCGCGGATCGGGTGCTGCGTCTCGAGCACGGCCGCCTCGTCGGGGCGAGGGAATGACCATGCCCGGCCCGGTCCTGGTGCTTGCGAGCCTGCGCTACGCGTGGCGGCACCCCTGGCAGCTCGCGCTCGCGCTCGCCGGCGTGGCGCTGGGGGTCGCGGTGGTGACGGCGGTGGACCTCTCCATCGCCAGCTCCCGGATCGCATTCGAGCGCGCCCACACGGCGGTGGCCGGCCGGGCCACCCATGTCCTGCGCACCGATCCCGGCGGGGTCGACGAGGTCCTCTACGCGGACCTGAAGCGGCGGGGCCTCGAGGCGCGCCTCGCGCCGGTGGTGGAAGGCTACGTCAGCGTTCCGGGAAGGACGGCGCCTCGCACTCTGCGGGTCCTCGGTGTCGACATCTTCGCGGAGGATCCCTTTCGGTCCCATCTCGAGGGTGCGCAGGCCCGCGGCTGGTTGGGCGAGTTCCTCTCACGTTCCGACGGGGCGCTGATGAGCGCGGAGAGCGCCCGATCGCTCGGGCTCGCGGTGGGGGACCGGTTCACGGTGCGGGCCGGGGGGCGGCCCCATTCCCTCGAGCTGCTCGGGTTGATGGAAGCCTCGGGAGCGCTCGCGGAGGCCGCCCTCTCGGACCTCGTGGTGATGGACATCGCCGCCGCCCAGGAGCTCTTCGACCGGCTCGGGCGCCTGAGCCGGGTGGACGTGGTCGCGGAAGGGGCGGGGGAGCGCGACGCGCTCGCCGCGGCGCTGCCGCCCGGGGTCGAGCTGCGGCCGGCGGGACGGCGACAGGAGGTGGCGGGACAGATGGCGCGCGCCTTCGAGCTCAATCTGCGCATGCTCGGGCTGCTCTCGCTCGTCGTCGGCGCCTTCCTCGTGTACAACACCATGGCCTTCTCGGTGCTCCGCCGGCGCACGCTGATCGCCCATTTCCGGATGCTCGGAGTGACGCGCGGAGGGGTGTTCGGGCTGCTGATCGCCGAGGCCCTGGCGCTCACCGCCATCGCGTCGGCGTGCGGAATCGCCCTCGGGGCGCTGCTCGCCGGCGCGCTCCTGGACCTCGTGACGCGCTCGCTGAACGATCACTACTTCGTCGTCGCGGTGCGCGACGTCCATCTCGATGTCCTCGCCCTGTCGAAGGGTTTCGCGCTCGGGATGGGAACGGGAATGATCGGCGCCGCGTTTCCCGCGCTCGAGGCGATGCGGGTGTCGCCGCGAATGGCCTCGCAGCCCTCCGTTCTCGAGGCCCGCTCGTATCGCCTCTCGACTCTGGGCGCCGGACTCGGCGCCCTCTGTCTCGCCGGCGGTATCCTTCTCGTCGGGCTGCCGTCGAGGGATGCCCTGGTCGGCTTCGCGGCGCTCGCGGCGATCGTGCTCGGCTGCGTGCTGCTCGCACCGGGCGCGAGTCGGGTCTTTCTCCACGCGGCCTGGCGGCTGGCCCGACGTCGGAGGGGGGTCCTTCCCGTGATCGCCGCGCGCAGCGCCGCCGCGGGCCTCACCCGCAGCGCGGTCGCGGTGGGCGCTCTCATGGTCGCGCTCGCGGCCACGGTCGGGGTCGGGGTCATGGTGGACAGCTTCCGCCGAAGCGTCGAGGTCTGGCTCGATCGCACGCTGCGCGCCGATCTCTACGTCGGCGTTCCCGGACGGGGCTGGGAGCGCACGCTGCCGGCGGGGCTGGCCGAAGCGGTGCGCCGGCTTCCCGGGGTGGAGGAGGTCAGCCTGGGTCGGGTGCTGCCGGTGGACTCCGAGCGCGGTCCCGCCCGGCTCTTCGTCATCGAGATGGCGCAGCGGAGCTACCCTGCCTTCGAGTTCCTGGAGGGCACCGGCGAAGCCGCCTGGCCCGCCTTCGATACGCGGGATGCGGTGCTCGCGAGCGAGCCCCATGCCTGGCGGGAAGGCCTGCGCGCCGGTGACGAGGTCGTGCTCTCGACCCCGGCGGGCCGCCGCCGCTTCGAGGTCGCGGGGGTGTACCGCGACTACGAGACGTCGGAAGGCACGCTGCTGATGAGCCGCGCCACCTTTCTTCGGCACTGGCCGGACCGGGGGGTGAGCGGGATCGGGGTCTTTCTCTCTCCGGGCGGGGAGGTCGCCCGAGCCGCGGAAGGGATCCGCGCCCTGCTTCCCCCCGATCGGGAGATCGTGCTGCGCCCGCGCGGCGACATCCGGCGGGCGTCCCTTGAGGTGTTCGACCGCACCTTCGCCATCACCGGAGTGCTGCGCCTGCTCGCGTGCACGGTCGCCTTTCTCGGGGTGCTGAGCGCGCTGCTGGCGCTGTCGCTCGAGCGCGCCCGGGAGGTGGCGGTGATGCGGGCGATCGGTCTCACCCGGCGCGAGGTGTTCGTTCTTGCCCAGACCGAGACCGGACTGCTCGGGCTGGCGGCGGGCTTCCTCTCGATCCCCACCGGCCTCGCGATGGCGCTGCTCCTCATTCTCGTCATCAACCGGCGTTCCTTCGGCTGGGGCCTCTCGGTGCACGTCGACCCGGTGCTGTGCCTCCAGGCCCTGGGCCTCGCAGTCCTCGCGGCCCTCCTCGCCGGTCTCTTTCCCGCCTGGCGCATGGCGCGCCGCCCGCCCGCGGCGGCCCTGCGATCCGAGTGAGCGGAACGACCCGCCCGGACCGGACTCGCAAGGCGCCGGCTCCGCCGGTGTCGCGTCTCCCGCGCCGCTGATACACTCTCCGCGTGGGCCGGAGAGCCGGTCCACGGAAGTTCTCGGGGCGGGGTGAAAGTCCCCACCGGCGGTGATTGCGCTTCGAGGCGCATCAGCCCGCGAGCGCCCGCCACGGCGGGGTCAGCAGATTCGGTGCGATTCCGAAGCCGACGGTGAGAGTCCGGATGGAAGAGAACGGGAGAGCGGCCCGCGACGTGAGCGCGAGCGCCGAGATTCGATTCCTGCCGCCCTGATTCCGCACCACCGCATCAGGGAGTCGGCACCATGAATCAGAACCTCGCCCACCTCGCCGGGAAGCGCATCGCCCTGGTGCGCGCGGGCTGGCATCGGGACATCGTCGAACGGGGATGTGACGGGTTCCTCGCCGAGTGGGAGCGGCTCGGCCACGCCCGGGAGAGTGTCGACACGTTCGAGGTTCCCGGCAGTCTCGAGCTCCCGCTCCACGCCAAGCTGCTCGCGAAGACGGGACGCTACGCCGCGCTCGTCGCCGCGGGCTTTGTCGTCGACGGCGGTATCTACCGTCACGAGTTCGTCGCCGCGGCGGTCATCGAAGGCCTGGTGTCGGTTTCGCTCGAAAGCGAAGTGCCGGTGCTCTCGATGGTGCTCACGCCCCAGCGATTCCACGAGCACGACGATCACGCCTCGTTCTTTGCCGCGCACATGGTGAAGAAGGGCGCGGAAGCGGCCGTCGCCTGCGCTCGGACCCTGCAAAGCCTCCACGCCGTCGGCGCCCTCGCCCCGCCCGAGGCGGCCTGAGCGACGGCGGCGGGGCGCGCACGGACGGAGTGGATTCGTCCCGGTTGCGGCGCCGCCGCGCCGACCCGGCCGCGGGCGGGTCCGCCCGCTCCGGGGCAGGAGGTGCTTCCCTGCCGTGACGGCCGGCATGGCCCGGCTCCCGATGAGATATGGAACGGGGTTCGGGTTAGACTCGCGCCCGGCCGTTGTCTTACGAGAGGGCCCCGACAGCGATGGCGGTAACGCGAAGGCAGAGCGTGCCCGTGCCGGTGGGTTCGGTGACGATCGGCGGAGATGCGCCCATCGTGGTGCAGTCGATGACGAACACCGACACCGCGGACGCCGCGGGCACCGCGAAGCAGGTCGATGCGCTGGCCCGGGCCGGCTCGGAGCTGGTGCGCATCACCGTCAACACCCCGCAGGCGGCGGCGGCGGTGCCGCGGATCCGCGAGCGCCTCGACGCGGCGAACTGCCGGGTGCCCCTGGTCGGCGACTTCCACTACAACGGCCACCGGCTGCTGGTGCAGTACCCGGAGTGCGCACGCGTTCTCGACAAGTACCGGATCAACCCGGGCAATGTCGGGTTCGGCCGGAAGAAGGACTCGCAGTTCGCCACCATGGTCGAGGCCGCCCTGGAGCACGGCAAGCCGGTGCGGATCGGCGTCAACTGGGGGAGCCTCGACGCGGCCCTGCTCACTCGCCTGATGGACGAGAACGCGGAGCGCCCGAATCCTCTCGACGCGAAGGAGGTGACCCGGGAGGCGCTCATCCAGTCCGCGCTCGGCAGCGCCGCGTTCGCCGAAGGGCTCGGTCTCGCGCGCGAACGCATCGTGATCTCCTGCAAGGTGAGCGCGGTCCAGGACCTGATCGCGGTGTACGAGGAGCTCGGCCGCCGCTGCGACTACGCGCTGCATCTCGGCCTCACCGAGGCGGGCATGGGTTCCAAGGGCATCGTCGCGTCGTCCGCCGCGATGGGGGTGCTCCTGCAAAGGGGCATCGGCGACACGTTGCGGGTCTCCCTGACGCCCGAGCCCGGCGGGGATCGCACCCGCGAGGTGGTCGTCGCCCAGGAGCTCCTGCAGACCATGGGACTGCGATCCTTCACGCCGCTCGTAGTCGCCTGTCCAGGCTGCGGGCGCACCACCAGCACCGTGTTTCAGGAGCTCGCCGGCAGCATCCAGGCCCACCTGCGAAAGAAGATGCCGGAGTGGCGAGAGCGCTATCAGGGCGTGGAGACGATGTCCGTGGCGGTCATGGGCTGCGTCGTCAACGGCCCCGGCGAGAGCCGGCACGCGAACATCGGGATCAGTCTGCCCGGAACCGGGGAGTCTCCCGCGGCGCCGGTGTATGTGGACGGCAGGAAGACGGCGACGCTGCGCGGCGAGAACATCGCGGAGGAGTTCCACCACATGGTGGAAGAGTACGTGGAATCCCACTACGCGCCTCGCCGCGCATGAACCCGCTTCGCCGCTGAAGGCCGGCGCTCTCGCGACGGACTGGTTCTCCGGGCATGAAGATTGCGGTGGCACGCGAACGCGACCCGGGCGAGACCCGGGTGGCGGCGACGCCGGACTCCGTCCGGAGACTGCGGGCGCTGGGACATGCGGTGGGAGTGGAAGCGGGCTCGGGATGCGCCGCGGGCGTCGCCGACGAGCAGTACCGGGAGGCGGGCGCCGAGATCGGTGCCGGGATGGCCGAGACTCTGCGCGGCGCCGGGGTGTTGCTCTCGGTGAGGCGGCCGGATGCGGAGATCACGGCCTGCCTCGGAGAAGGCGGCATGGTCGTCGGGATGCTGGAGCCCTACCGCGACCGGAGCGGATTCGAAGCGTTCGCGCGGCAGGGCGTGATCGCGGTCGCGATGGAGCTCATGCCGCGCATCAGCCGCGCCCAGTCCATGGACGTGCTCTCCTCGCAGTCCAATCTCGCCGGCTACCAGGCGGTGATCGAGGCGGCGGCGCACCTTCCGCGGGCGATGCCGATGATGATGACCGCGGCCGGCACCATCGCTCCGGCGAAGCTCTTCGTCATCGGAGCGGGGGTGGCGGGACTGCAGGCGATCGCGACGGGACGCCGCCTCGGCGCGGTGGCGAGCGCGACCGACGTGCGCCCGGCGGTGAAGGAGCAGGTCGAGAGCCTGGGCGCGGACTTCGTGATGGTGGAGAGCGACGAAGCGGCGGAGACCGAGGGCGGCTACGCCCGGGAGATGAGCGAGGAGCACCGCCGCCGCCAGAGCGAGCTGGTCGCCCGGCACGTCACGAAGCAGGACGTCGTCATCACCACCGCGCTGGTGCCCGGGCGGCCCGCGCCCCGCCTGCTGAGCGCGGAGATGGTGCGCAGCATGCGCGCGGGGTCCGTGGTGGTGGACCTCGCGACCGAGCAGGGCGGGAACTGCGAGCTCTCGCGTCCCGACGAAGTCGTCTCGCACGGCGGCGTCACCATCGTCGGCCACACCTGCATGGCGTGCCGCCTGCCGGCCGACGCTTCCGCGATGTACGCGCGGAACCTGGTCAGCTTCCTCTCCGCCCTGAGCGGTCCGCAGCCGGGGGAGCTCGTGCTCGACTGGGACGACGAGCTGCTCTCGGAAACCGCGCTCACCCGCGACGGCGCGCTGATCCATCCGATCCTGCTCGACGACGGAGAAGGAAAGTGAACGAGCTTGCCCAGGTCGATCCCTTCGTGTTCCGCATCTCGATCTTCGTGCTCGCGATCTTCGTCGGCTACTACGTGGTCTGGAGCGTCACGCCGGCCCTGCACACTCCGCTGATGTCGGTCACCAACGCCATATCGTCGGTGGTCATCGTCGGCGCGCTGCTCGCGGTGTCGGCGCCGCTCGACGGCGACGGCGGATCGGGCGCGGTGTCCAAGACGCTCGGCTTCATCGCCGTCATGCTCGCCTCCGTGAACATCGTCGGAGGGTTCCTGGTGACCCACCGGATGCTGTCGATGTACAGGAAGCAGCGCTAGGGCTCCGGGATGAGCGCCGGATTCGCCGCTCTCGCCTACCTCGCCTGCGGGGTGCTCTTCATCCTCGCCCTGCGAGGGCTCTCCTCGCCGGAGTCCGCGCCGCGCGGCAACGCGTTCGGGATGGCGGGCATGGCGCTCGCCATTCTCACCACGCTCTGGGTGTCGGGCGTCGGCGACGGGCTGACCTTCGGGCTGATCGCCCTCGCGGCGGGGATCGGGGGGGCGATCGGGGCGGTGGTCGCGCTGCGGATCGCGATGACCGCGATGCCTCAGCTCGTGGCGGCCTTCCACAGCCTCGTGGGGCTCGCGGCGGTGCTCGTCGCCGCGGCCGCCCTGAACACGCCGCAGGCCTACGGCATCGGGACGGCGGGAAGCCTCGCGGTGGCGAGCCTCGTCGAGATGTCGCTCGGCTCGGCGATCGGCGCCGTGACCTTCTCCGGCTCGGTGGTGGCCTTCGTCAAGCTGCAGGGACTGGTCTCGGGGCGCCCGGTGGTGTTTCCGGGTCAGCATCCGCTGAACGCGCTGGCCGGTCTCGTCCTCGTGGGCATCACGGTGTGGTTCTGCGCCACCGAATCGCACACCGCCTTCGTCCTTCTCACCCTGCTCGCGTTCGCGATCGGGGTGCTCATCATCATTCCCATCGGCGGCGCCGACATGCCGGTGGTGGTGTCGATGCTCAACTCCTACTCGGGGTGGGCGGCGGCGGGGATCGGCTTCACGCTGGAGAACACCGCCCTCATCATCACCGGGGCGCTGGTCGGCGCCTCGGGCGCGATCCTCTCCTACATCATGTGCCGGGGCATGAACCGCTCCTTCGTCAGCGTGATTCTCGGCGGCTTCGGGGGCGAGAGCGATCCCGCGGCCGCCGCTGCCCGCGAGACGCGCCCGATCAAGCAGGGCAGCGCCGAGGACGCCGCCTTCGTGATGAAGAACGCGGGCTCGGTGGTGATCGTTCCGGGCTACGGCATGGCGGTCGCGCAGGCTCAGCACGTCCTGCGGGAGATGGCGGACATCCTCAAGGCGGCCGGCGTCAAGGTCTCCTACGCCATCCATCCCGTGGCCGGGCGGATGCCGGGGCACATGAACGTCCTTCTCGCCGAGGCGAACGTGCCCTACGACGAGGTGTTCGAGCTCGAGGACATCAACAGCGACTTCGCCCAGGCGGACGTCGCCTTCGTGATCGGCGCCAACGACGTGACCAACCCCGCCGCAAAGAAGGATCCCTCGAGTCCGATTTACGGCATGCCCATCCTCGACGTGGAGCGGGCGAGAACGGTGCTCTTCGTCAAGCGCGGCCTGGGCTCGGGCTACGCGGGCATCGACAACGAGCTCTTCTTCCGCGACAACACCATGATGCTGTTCTCCGACGCCCGCAAGATGGTGGAGGAGATCGTCAAGAGCCTGTAGCCGGCGAGAAGGGCCAGCCGGCGCGAAAAGCGCTTCGGCGGCGCGCGGCGCAGCTCCCGCGGCTACCCGGACTACCCGGACCGGAAGGCGGCGGCGGATTCCGGCTTGGGGCCTTCGCTCGGGCGCGATCCCGGCCATCGCGCGGGCGCGCCCGGGACGGCCGTCTCCGGGGTCCGAGGCTTCACCAGCTCCAGCGCGTCGAGCAGAAGCTGCGCTCCGGCTCCCGGCCGGCACGCCCCCTCGGTGAGAGAGCGGCGCCAGCGGCGAGCGCCCGGGCGGGACTGGTACAGCCCCAGGAGGTGCCGGGTGAGGGCGGCGAGCGGAGTGCCGCGCGCCAGCTCCGCGCGAAGGTAGGGAAGGAATCGGAGCGCCACCTCTTCCCGGGTCGGCGCTTCGCCGTCCTCCCCGAAGACGGCCCGGTCCGCGACGGAGAGCAGGTAGGGGTTGCGATAGGCTTCGCGCCCGATCATCACCCCGTCCACGCGTGCGAGGTGCTCCGGAACCGACTCGAGATCGTGGATGCCTCCGTTGAGGACGATCTCGAGCTCCGGCAGGTCCTGCTTGAGGCGGTACACGCGGTCGTAGCGCAGGGGAGGCAGGGTGCGGTTCTGGGCCGGGCTCAGCCCGTTGAGCCAAGCCTTGCGCGCGTGGATGATGAAGGTCCGGCAGCCCGAGTCGGCGACGATGCGCACGAACTCCCGGAGCAGGACGTAGCTGTCGCGATCGTCGATGCCGATGCGGGTCTTGACCGTGACCGGCAGCGCGCCGGCGTCGCGCATCGCGCGGACGCATCGCCCCACCCGCCGCGGCTCGGCCATCAGGCAGGCCCCGAAGCGCCCGTCGCGCACGCGAGCGCTCGGGCACCCGACGTTGATGTTTATCTCGTCGAACCCCGCCGCTTCCGCGAGGCGGGCGCAGTGGGCCATCTCGGGCGGGTGCGAGCCGCCGACCTGCAGGGCGAGCGGATGCTCGGCCCGGTGGAATGCGAGCAGGCGGGCGGCGTCGCCGTTCACGAGCGCGCCCGCGCTCACCATCTCGGTGTAGAGGAGGGTGCGCCGGGTGATGAGGCGCAGCAGGTAGCGCTCGTGCCGGTCGGTGCGCGCCATCATCGGGGCGACCGAGAGGCGGCGGTCGGGCTCCGCTCCCGATGCGATCATGACGGATGCCGAGCCCCGGGCCGAAGGCCGGAGACGGGTTCGGGGCCGACAGGGAGACCGAGGCCGGATACCATGCGGGTCAACTCGTGGGGGATCGCCTGCGCCGGCCGCGAACTATGTCACAGAACCCGGGGTGGGCGGAGCGGGCGCTTCGCCCGACTCTCGCCGCTGCCCTGCTCGGCGCCATGGTCCTCCTGGTCGTGCTCGGCGAGCTCACCGAGACGGTGCCGCGCTGGCTGGCGGGCGCCGCGGGCGCGCTCGCGCTGGCCCTGCTGTGGCCGAGGGTGCCGGGAGCGGTACGGATGCAGGCGGGCGTCCTCGCGGCGATCGGGGCGGCGGCATTCGTCATCGGCGAACCGGAGGCGGTCGGGCTCTCGGCCGCCGCCCTGCTCGGATACAACGATGCGCTGCTCGCCCTGTTGGCGGCGGTGCGCTTCCTGCGCCTGCTTCCCGGGAACGCGAGCGAGGCCGCTGGCCCCCCCCGGGGGCGGGGAGCCTTCGTGCGCACCGCGCTCGCCATCAACGTGCAGGGCGCGCTCATCAACATACCGGGGATGATTCTCGTGGGCGATCACCTCGCGCGCGGCGCTTCCCTGCCGCGCCGCGAGGCGCTGCTGCTCTGCCGATCCTTCTGCACCGCCGTGCTCTACTCGCCCTTCATTGCGGGAATGGCGCTCGCTCTGCACTACGCTCCGGGGTCGAGCATTCTGGTGGTGATGAGCACGGGCGTGCTCCTCGCGCTCGCGGGAATCGCGCTCGGCTACGGCGACGAGCTCCGCCATGGCGCCGGCCGGCTCTCCCGCTTCGAGGGCTACCCGCTGCGCTACCGGAACCTGGCCTTTCCCGCCCTTCTTGCGCTCGCGGTCGTCGCCTGGCACCAGGTGGACCCCACGTTCCCGGTGCTGGTGGCGATTGCGGGGCTGGCGCCGGCGCTGACCCTGGCGGTCCTCGCCGTGACTCGGGGACCCTTGCGAGGATACCGGGCAATGGTGTCCCTCGGGCGCGCGGAGCTTCCCCACATGGCGGGCGAGCTGGCGCTCTTCCTCTCCGCGGGAGTGCTCGCGGTCGGACTCTCGGGGGCCCTGGCCGCGCACGGCGGCGCCCTGTGGGTGCCGGCCCGCTTCGACGCCGGGGTGGCCACGGCCCTGGTGCTCGCGGTCTACGCCCTTTCCTTCGTCGGCGTGCACCCGGTCGTGCCGCTGACGGTCGGCGCGACGTTCATCGAGCCGCTCGGCGCCGACCCGACCCTGGTGGTAATGAGCTTCGTGATGGCCTGGGCCATCGGGTGCGCCGGCAACCCGCTCTCGGGGCAGGTCCTCGTGCTGCAGGCCCGCTACGCGGTGCCCGGGTGGCGATTCGCGCGCTGGAACGCACCCTGGTGCCTGGCGCTGGCCCTGGCCGGGGCGGGGATCCTGCATGCCTACGAGTGGCTGGGACACTGAGACGGGGAGACCGGCCCGCGGCCCGCCCCCTCCCGCGCTTAGCGCCGCCGCGGGCGCCGGGGTATGCTACGCGGATCGGAAGCAGAGGCGGTGAACATGCGGATCCGAATCGAATACTGCGGAGCTTGAGGCTACGAATCTCGCGCCGTGCGCGCGAGGGATGCGTTGATGGCCGGGCTGGGCGCGGAGGTCGAGCTGGTGAAGTCGAGCGGTGGGGTGTTCGAAGTGACGGCGGACGGCACGCTCGTGTTCTCGAAGCGGTCGCTGGGACGCTTTCCCGAATCGGGCGAACTGGAAGGCCTGCTTCAGGCGCCTCCGCCCGCCGGCGCCGGCTGAGTCCCCGTTTCGGAAGAGGGCGCGATGCCGGCTTGGCTGGTCGGGCTTGACGTTTCGCCCGCCAGCGGCGGCCCGCTGCCCTTGACCGCTCGATCCGATTCGGCCCGGCGTCCACTCGGGAGACCCCATGGAGGCGGAGTTCTGGTTGCAGCGCTGGCGTGACGGCGGCACCCCCTGGAACGAGGGGGCGCCGAACGCCGCGCTCCGTCGCCACCTGCACCGCCTCGCACTCGCACCGGGAAGCCGGATCTTCGTCCCCCTCTGCGGCAAGGCGGAGGACATGTGGTGGCTCCGCCAGGCCGGCCACGACGTGCTCGGCATCGATCTCAGTCCGATCGCGGCCCGGGAGTTCCTGGGTGGGCACGGACTCGCCTACACGGAGAGCTCCGGCCCTCGTCACGCTGCCTTCGAGAGCCCGGGGATCCGCCTTCTCGCCGGAGACTTCTTCGCGCTCGAGGCGGAGGACCTCGCCGGCGTCGATGCCGTCTACGATCGGGCGGCGCTGGTCGCCCTGCCGGCTCCGACGCGGCAGCGCTACGCCCGGCATCTCGCATCCCTGCTCGAGGCTCCCATCCTCCTCGTGTCGATGGTCTACCCCGAGCATGAGATCGAGGGCCCTCCCTTCCCGGTGCCGGAATCGGAGATTCGAGCCCTGTACGAGGGCCGTCGGATCCGGCACCTGGGAGACGAGGACATCATCGCGCGTTCGAACCTGCGAAAGCGTGGCGTCACGCAACTACGAGAGCACGCCTGGCTCATAGAATGAGGCCTCCACCGCAAGGTTTGCGGTCAAGGGGCGCTCCGGGCATGAACCCCGAAGAACGGGCAAAGAGCAGGTCGCAGCGCCGTCGCGAGTACCTGGAGCTGCACGCGGTCGGAGAGGCGCTGGTTCGCCTGAGTCCGGGACACTTCGCCCGCATGCCGCTGGACGAGTCCCTGCGGGCCGCGGTGGTGGAGGCGAGACGCCTGGACGGCGGCGCCTACCGGCGGCAGCTGCGTCTTGTCGCCCGGCTCGTGAGCCGTGGCGACGCGGAGTCCATACGCGCCGCGATGGACTTCGTTTCGGATGCGGGCCCGGCCGCGGGGGCGCGGCGGCGCCTCCTCGAAGCACGCCGGGACCGGCTGCTCGAGGGAGGAGACGACGCCATACAGGCGTTGATCGAGGAGCGCCCCGAAGCGGACCGCCCGCGCCTGCGCCGCCTGGTGCGCGAGGCCCGGGCGGAGCGCGACGCGGGCGACTCGGGCGGGCGCGCGTCGCGCGCGCTCGTCGCGTACCTGCGCGAGCTGGAGCACTCGGCGATGTCCCGTGGCCTCAGCCCCACGCCGGACGAGGCGTGAAGGGGAAGTGCGACTCGGGACTTTCCTTCTCGTCGCAGCGCTCGCCGCGGGAGCGTGTGGTGCGCGGGAGAGCGAGGACCCGACCTTGGGCTTGGGCATCGGTGACGTGCTCGGAGGCGCCTCCGCGGGCTTTGCGATCGTTGAGGGGCCCCGTGCCTTCGACTTCCCCGCCGATCACGGTCCGCATCCCGACTACCGCAGCGAGTGGTGGTACTTCACCGGGAACGTCGAGAGTGCGCAGGGAGAGCGATTCGGATTCCAGCTCACTTTCTTCCGCTTCCGGATCTCCGCGGAGCGCCACCAGAGGCGGTCCGCATGGGCCCCGGCGCAGATGTACATGGCGCACTTCGCCGTCAGCGATATCGCGGCCCGGCGATTTCACGCCTTCGAGCGATACAGCCGGGGCGCTCTCGACCTGGCGGGGGCGCGGGCCGCGCCGTTCCGGGTCTGGATCGAGGACTGGAGCGCGAGCTTCCGCCCCGGCCCCGGTGAATTCGGCACCCGCCTGCAGGCGAGGGAAGGGGCGACGGGAATCGAGCTCGACTTCGGTCCGGGCGAAGGGCTGCTGCTCCACGGTGACGAGGGCTACAGCCGCAAGAACGCGGAGCCCGGCAACGCGTCCTACTACTACTCCTATCCTCGCATGCCGGTGTCCGGCCGCCTGTCGACTCCCCGGGGCGACTTCGAGGTCTCTGGCGAGGGATGGTTCGATCGGGAGTGGAGCACCAGCGCGCTCGGAAGCGATCAGGTGGGATGGGACTGGTTCGCGCTGCACCTCTCCGACGGCAGCGAGCTGATGCTCTATCAACTCCGGCGCCGCGACGGCAGCGCCGATCCCTTCAGCTACGGGGTGCTCGTCGAAGCCGACGGAAGCGTGGCGAAACTTTCTCCTTCCCACTTCATGATTGATGTAAAGAAAACCTGGCAATCTCCTGACAAGAAAGCGATTTATCCATCGGAGTGGCGACTCCGAGTTCCCTCCGGAACCCTCGAGCTGGATGTCGAGCCGCTCCTCGAGGACCAGGAATGGCGCCATGCATTCCGCTACTGGGAGGGAGCCGTCTCGCTTCGTGGCCGGAGAGGACCCCGCAGGGTCACGGGCGTCGGCTACGCGGAACTCACGGGCTACCGGATTCCCGATCCCTGAAGACCTTCCCGGCACGCGGGTATGAGCGCAGGGGCAGGAAGGACCTGTGCGTGCACCGGGGGGAATTCACGGGCCGGGACGGGACTCGCGGTGAGCTCCGCTGTCGAGCGTCGAGCACGAGGTGCTGACCTCCCGGTCCATGAACTGATCCGAATCAAGGCAAGGGCGCAAGAGGTGCGAGATTCCGCCCTCCCGGGCGCTCGCCGAATTGAGCGGCGCACCGGATTCTGGTAGCGTGCGCAGGCGTTCGGAGACAGGTGGGATCCGGTCGCCGAACGGAGGGTTGATGGGGCGTTTCATCTTCATCACGGGCGGTGTGGTGTCCTCTCTGGGCAAGGGCATCGCCTCCTCCTCCCTCGCCGCCATCCTCGAAGCCCGCCGTCTCCAAGTGACGCTGGTCAAGCTGGATCCGTACATCAACGTCGATCCCGGCACCATGAATCCTTTCCAGCACGGAGAGGTGTTCGTCACCGCGGACGGAGCGGAGACCGACCTCGATCTCGGGCACTACGAACGCTTCGTGCGCACGACGATGAGCCGGCACAACAACTACACCACCGGCCAGATCTACGAGAACGTCATCCGCAAGGAGCGCCGCGGCGAGTATCTCGGGGGCACGGTGCAGGTCATCCCCCACATCACCGACGAGATCAAGTCCTGCATCCGCCGGGGCGCCGGCGATTCGGACCTCACGCTGGTGGAAATCGGCGGCACGGTCGGCGACATCGAGTCGCAGCCATTCCTGGAGGCGATCCGGCAGATGCGGATCGAGTTGGGGGAACGCAACTCGCTGTTCATCCATCTCACCTTGATCCCCTACATTCGGTCGGCGGGCGAGATCAAGACTAAACCGACCCAGCACTCGGTGAAGGAGCTGCGTTCCATCGGCATCCAGCCCGACGTGCTGCTCTGCCGGTCGGCATCGCCTCTGCCGGAGAACGAACGCCGCAAGATTGCGCTCTTCACCAACGTGCCCGAGCGCGCGGTGATATCCGCCCTCGACGCCGAAAACATCTACATGGTGCCGCGCCTGTACCACGAGCAGGGTCTGGACGACCTCGTGGTCGAGAAGATGGGGCTCGATGCCGCGCCCATCGATCTGGGCGAGTGGGATGCGGTGGTGCAGGGCATCGAGGACGCGGGAAGGGCGGTCAGGATCGCCATGGTCGGCAAGTACGTCGATCTTCGCGAATCCTACAAGTCACTCACCGAGGCGCTGGTTCACGCGGGCATCCATACCGGCACCCGGGTCGAGATCGACTACGTGGACTCCGAGGAGGTCGAGCGCAGCGGCATCGCCTGCCTCGACGGGGCGGACGGCATCCTGGTGCCGGGCGGATTCGGCAAGCGGGGCATCGAGGGAAAGATCCAGGCCGCCCGCCACGCGAGGGAGAACAAGATCCCCTATCTCGGTCTGTGCCTGGGGATGCAGGCGGCGGTCATCGAGTACGCCCGACACCAGGCGGAGCTCGCCGGGGCCAACAGCACCGAGTTCAACCGCGAGACTCCCCATCCGGTCATCGCCCTCATCACGGAGTGGACGAACAAGGACGGCAGTGTCGAGCAGCGCGAGAGCAACGGAGACCTCGGAGGCACCATGCGTCTCGGTGCGCAGGAGGTCCGGCTGCGTCGGGAGTCCAGAGTGCGCATGGTGTACGGGGAAGACATCATCGTCGAACGCCATCGGCACCGCTACGAGTTCAACAACACCTACATGGACCCCCTCCAGGATGCCGGTCTGCAGATCGCGGGCCGGACCCTGGACGGTGCGCTCGTCGAAGTGGTCGAAGTGGCCGACCATCCATGGTTCATCGGTTGCCAGTTTCACCCGGAGTTCACGTCCACCCCGCGGGACGGCCATCCCCTGTTCTCCGGGTTCGTCGAGGCCGCGTGGAAGTTTCGGGGGCGCCGGGAGCACATTCCGGAGCGGGAGACGGTGGCGGCGGAGTAGCCGGGACGGGAGCGGGCGACACTGGTCGCCGCCCGAGTGCGGCGCCGGACCCGGGACGGAGACCCATGGCTGAGATCCTCGACATCCTCGCGCGCGAGATCCTCGATTCCCGCGGAAACCCCACCGTCGAGGCCGACGTGCTCCTCGCCGACGGCGCGCACGGGCGTGCGGCGGTGCCCTCGGGCGCGTCCACTGGCTCGCGCGAAGCCCTCGAGCTCCGCGACGGCGATGCCCGTCGCTACGGGGGCAAGGGGGTGGACAAGGCGGTGCGCAACATACGCGGGCCCATCCGGGACGCCCTGCGGGGAAGGGAGGCGCAGGACCAGGCCGGCATCGACGCACGGCTTATCGAGCTCGACGGCACGGCGAACAAGTCCGCGCTCGGGGCCAACGCCATCCTCGCCGTCTCTCTCGCGTGCGCGAAGGCGGCCGCTCGCAGCCTCGACGCGCCCCTCTACCGCCACTTCGCCGCAATGTCTGACCGGCTTCCCGCTGCGGGTGCCGATCCGCACGCGACAGCGGGCCGTGCTCCCTCGAGCCGCTCGACCACCCCGGCATCTGTCGCTCCGTGCGACCCGCTACCGCGGCATCCCGGCGCCCTCGCGACAGAAATCGACGAGACATCGGGGCCGGGCGAAGGGCGTGCCTTCCTGATGCCGGTGCCGCTTATGAACATCATCAACGGCGGCGCCCACGCCGACAACAACGTGGACTTCCAGGAGTTCATGATTGCGCCTCTCGGCGCCGGGTCGCTGCGCGAGGCGGTGCGTTGCGGGGCGGAGGTGTTCGCGGCGCTCAAGGGCGTGCTCGGCCGCCGCGGCCTCTCCACCGCGGTGGGTGACGAAGGAGGCTTCGCTCCCGATCTCCGCTCCAACGAGGAGGCGATCGAGGTGATCCTCGAAGCGGTGGGCGCGGCCGGATACACCCCGGGCGAGGACGTGGCGCTCGCCCTCGACGTCGCGGCCACGGAGTTCTGCGGGGACGGGTACTACCACCTCCGCTCGGAGGGCAGGCGCCTCGCTTCCGCGGACCTGATCGAGCTGCTCTCGGAATGGGTTTCGACCTATCCGATCATCTCCATCGAAGACGGACTTGCGGAAGACGACTGGGACGGGTGGGCGGCGCTCACCGGGCGAATCGGAGAGGCGGTGCAGCTCGTGGGCGACGACATCTTCGTGACCGACCCCGATACGCTGCGCAAGGCGGTCACGCGGAGGGTCGGGAACGCGGTTCTGGTGAAGGTGAACCAGATCGGAACGCTGAGCGAGGCGCTCGAGACGGTGTGCGTGGCGAGGGAAGCGGGGTATGCTTCGGTCATCTCGCATCGTTCGGGCGAGACGGAGGACACCACCATCGCGGATCTCGCGGTGGCGACCGCAGCGGGTCAGATCAAGACCGGCTCTCTCAGTCGCACGGATCGGGTCGCGAAGTACAATCGCCTCATGAGAATCGAGGAGCAACTCGAGGGCCGCTCGAGCTACCCGGGCCGGTCCGCGTTCAGGATTGGGGTGTGACGCGGTGAGCGGGAAGGCGCTCGGATGGTGCATGGTGGTGCTGGTGGGCCTTCTGCAGTACCGGCTCTGGGTGTCGGACGACGGCGTGCGAGAGGTCCAGCGGCTGCGGGCCGAGATTGCGGCGCAGGTCGAGGAGAACGCGCAGATCCGGGCAAGGAACGATCTCCTCGCGGCGGAGGTGCTCGATCTCAAGAACGAAGGACCCGCGGTGGAGATGGTGGCGCGACGGGAGTACGGCATGATTCACCGCGACGAGACCTTCTTCCACTTCGCCGAGTGAGGCGAAGGGCAGGGAAGAGCGGGACCCGGATCCGGGAGCGGTGCCCCGTCGCTGGGCGGTGATTCCCGCGGCCGGCATCGGCCGGCGCGTGGGAGGCGAGATACCGAAGCAGTATCTCAGCGTGCGCGGGCGCGCCGTAATCGAGCACAGCCTGGCCCGGCTCCTGCGGCACCCGGCGGTGGACGGCGTGGTGGTGGCCACCCAACCGGACGATCCGTGGTGGCCGCGCCTCGCGCTCGCGGCGCACGAGAGGGTCTCGAGAGTGACGGGCGGCGGCGAGCGTTACCTGTCGGTGCTGCGCGGACTCGAGTCGCTCGACGGGATCGCGTCACGCGAGGACTGGGTGCTGGTGCATGACGCGGTGCGTCCCTGCGTGCGGGCCGATGACATCGATCGCCTCATCGAGGCCGCCGCCGGCGGCGGGTCGGGGGCGGTCCTGGGGGTGCCGGCGCGCGACGCTCTGAAGCGGGCCGACGGCGAGGGCCGGGTGGTGTCGACGCTGGGGCGGGAGGGGCTCTGGCACGCCCTGACGCCGCAGATGTTTCGCTTCCGCGAGCTCTTGAACGCGCTCAGGGCGGCGGAGGAGCGAGGGGAAGAGCGCATCGGGGACGAGTCCCAGGCCATGGAAGCCCGGGGGATCCTTCCGAAGATGGTCAAGGGCCACGCGGACAACATCAAGATCACGTGGCCGGAGGACCTCATGCTCGCGGAGCTCTTTCTGGCGGCGCAGGAGGAGGGGCAGTGAGAATCGGACACGGATTCGACGCGCATCGATTCACGCTCGGCCGGCCCCTGGTGCTGGGCGGCGTCGTGGTGCCCTTCGAGTTCGGACTCGCCGCGCACTCCGACGGCGACGTGGTGCTGCACGCGGTGTGCGATGCGCTCCTCGGCGCCGCGGCGCTCGGCGATCTCGGCCGGCACTTTCCCGACGATGCGCCCGAGTACGCGGGCGCCGAGAGCCGGGGCCTGCTGCGCTCGGTGGTGTCGCGGCTGCGTTCCGCCGCCTTCCGGGTGTCGAACGTCGACGTCACCGTCATCGCGCAGCGTCCCCGTCTCGCCCCCTACGTGGAGGAGATGCGGACCAACCTCTCGGCCGATCTCGGCATCGAGATCTCCCGGGTCAGCGTGAAGGCGACCACCACGGAGGGCATGGGCTATACCGGGCGCGTCGAAGGCATCGCGGTGCACGCGGTGGCGCTCGTCGAGGAAGAGCCCCTTCCGGAGCGCGAACGCTGAAGTCCGGGGCACTTCGCCCGCCCGCGGCGCATGGCCGGGATGCCACGACGCGCCCGGCACGCAGGCTCGGGAGCGGGCCCGCCCGCACCCGCGTGATGTGCTTCGCATCCCGATTCGGGTTGGACGCGCGTCCGCAGGCGCGGATCCGGGAGCCCACGGCGCCGGGCCCGATCCGCCGAATCTCGCGAGCTTCGCGCCCCGAGCAGGATTCGAACCTGCGACACCCGCCTTAGGAGGGCGGTGCTCTGTCCGGCTGAGCTATCGGGGCAGGCCGCGAATGTTACGGCACCGGCGGGAACTTCTCACGCGACCCGGCCGGGGCTGCGGCGCGTCCTGCGTAGCTCGGTCGCGAGGGGGCGGATCGGAGCCCTGATGTGAAACACGGCGGCGCGCGGGCTCAGCTGTCTCTTGCGCGGCGCAGAAGCACGTACAGGGCGCCGGAGCCGCCGTCGACGTCCCGGGCCGAGCAGAACGCATCCACGGCGCCGTGGCGGCGCAGCCAGTGGTCGATTTCGCCCTTGATGACGGGGCGATGGTCGGCGGAAGCGAGCCCCTTGCCGTGGACGATGCGCACGCAGCGCAGTCCGTCCGCGCGGGCCGCCCTGATGAAGTCGCCGGCGGCGCGAAGCGCCTCGGCCGCTCGCATGCCGCGCAGGTGGACTTCGTCCTCCACCGGGTAGCGCCCCCGCCGCAGCTCTCGAAGCACCCGGGCCGGAACGCCCGCGCTCGCGTAGGAAAGGCGCTCCCCGGCCTCGACGAGCGAGAAGGAGGGATCCGCGGCGGCCGGGAGTCGCGCGTCCCGGGGTTTCGGGCGTGCCTTGCGCGTCGGTGCCGGAGACTGGGCGGGCCGGGAGTCGTCCACCGTGCGGACCGGACCCACCGCGCGGCGAAACAGCGCCGCGTCTTCCGGGCTCACGGACTTCTTCGTGGTCATCGCGCGGCCTGGCGCTTCGCCGGTGACGGGGGAGGCGGATCGGCTCGCGCCGGCGCCGCGACGCGTCGTGGCGCGAGCCGGCCGAGACGCGCGGCGACGGCCGGGAGGCGCGCGACGAGGAGCACGACGAGTATGGCGAAGTAGATCAGGGGTTCGCGCAGGTCCGACTTCGAGAACGCGAGCCACAGGAAGTGCAGCACCGCGCCCGCGCCCGCGAAGTAGGCCAGCCGGTGCAGGCGCCGCCACCGCGCGCCGCCGAGGCGCCGGATCATCGCATCGGTCGAGGTCGCGGCGAGCGGCACCAGGGCGCACAGGGTGACGAAGCCGACCGTGATGTAGGGACGGTCGAGCACGTCTTCCACCACGTAGGCAAGGTCGAGTCCGGCATCGAGGAGCGCGTAGGTCGTGAAGTGCACCACCACGTAGAAGAACGCGAAGAGCCCGAGCATGCGGCGCAGGCGCACCAGCCAGGTAAGTCCGGTGGCGCGGCGAAGCGGCGTGACGAGCAGCGTCAGGAGCAGCAGGCGCAGAGCCCACTCGCCGCTCACGTGGGTGATGGTCTCCACCGGATTCGCGCCGAGGCCGTCGGCAAGGAGTCCGACGGCGAGATAGCCGAAGGGAATCAGCGCGGCGGCGAAGAGGGCGGGTTTCAGCCAGCGGGGCGGTCCCGTCCGGGCCACCCCGCCACTCCGGCGTCGCTCGCCGTTCACCGCGGGCTCCAGGGTCCTCCGCCGGGCAGAGGCATCAGTAGTACTTGGCGAGATCCATGCCCTCGTAGAGGTGCGCCACCTGGTCCGCGTAACCGTTGAACATCAGGGTCTCGCGCTTGCTGAAGAATCCGATGCGGCGCTCGCGCTTCTGGCTCCAGCGGGGGTGGTCCACCTCGGGGTTCACGTTGGAGTAGAAGCCATACTCGCGCGCGTTCTCGATGTTCCAGGTGGTGGGCGGCTCATCCTCCGTGAAGGCGATGGAGACGACGGACTTGATGCTCTTGAAGCCGTACTTCCAGGGGACCACGAGGCGGATGGGCGCCCCGTTCTGATTGGGCAGCACGCGCCCGTAGAGGCCGACGGTGAGGAGGGTGAGGGGATGCATCGCCTCGTCGATGCGCAGGCCCTCCACGTAGGGCCAGTCGATGAAGGAGCGCTTCTGTCCGGGCATCTCGTCCGGCCGGAGCACCGACGTGAAGGCGACGTACTTCGCCTTCGAGGTGGGACGGAAGCGTTCGAGCACCGGGCCGAGCGGTACCCCGACCCACGGGATCACCATGGACCACGCCTCCACGCAGCGCAGGCGGTAGATCCGCTCCTCGAGCTGGTGGGGATTGATCACGTCGTCGAGATCCAGTACTCCCGGCTTCTCGCATTCCCCCGAGAAGCTCACGCTCCAGGGTCTCGGCTTGAAGCGGCGGGAGTGCTTCTTCGGATCGCCCTTGTCGGTGCCGAACTCGTAGAAGTTGTTGTAGCGGGTGATGTCGTCGTAGGAGGTGAGCTCCTCGTCGGTGGAGAGCTCACTCTCGATCACGTAGCGAAGCTCCTCGCCCTTCGCGTCGGGGTCGGTCGCGATCGCGCGGGCGGAAGGCGACAGGAGCCCGGCGCCCCCGAGCAGGGCGGCTCCCGAGGCGATTCCCAGCGTTCCCTGCATGAAGCGTCGACGTTCACGGTAGATCGATTCCGGCGTCACCTCGGACGCCTTGAAGTCCTCGGATTGCTTGATGAGCATCGCTCTTCTCCAGTGAGATTTGCGGGTGTCTGCTTCGCATCCGCCTTGATGCGGCTGCGATCACGGCTCCAGAGCCTGCATTGTAGTGGCACCGTCGGGCGGAATCCTCGTCGCGGAGCGCGGGGACGGACTTTTTTTCGGTACCCTGGCGCTCGAGGCAATCCCCGGTACATGTTCCGTACATGGGGGCATCGCGGACGGGTTCCAGCCGCAATGTTCCACCGTTTTTCCGGGGCTTCGGGCGTCAGGATGCCGTGGTGGCGGCTCGAGGGAGTACGGCCCGCCACCACGAGCAGATTGGGGTCCGCTGGCCAGGAAATCGGTGGAACTTTGCGGCTAGTCCACCCAGTGCCGGGCGTTGCGAAACATCCGCATCCAGGGGCCGTCCTCGCCCCACTCCGGTGGATGCCATGAGTTCTGCACGCTGCGGAACGCGCGCTCGGGGTGCGGCATCATGATGGTGACCCGGCCGTCGGGGGTGGTGAACGCGGTGACGCCGACCGGCGAGCCGTTGGGATTGGACGGGTAGCGGGTGGCGGGCTGCCCGTTGCGCTCCACGTAGCGCAGGCAGACGAGCGCCCGGGGGTCGACACCGTCCGGACCGGGTTCGGAGAAGCGGGCCCGTCCCTCGCCGTGCGAGATCGGTACCGGGATGATCGAGCCTTCCATGCCGGTGAGAAAGAGCGAAGGGGAGGCGCAAACTTCCACCATGACCAGGCGCGCCTCGAACTGCTCGGAACGGTTGGCGGCGAAGCGCGGCCAGTGGGCCGCTCCGGGGAGCAGGGGGGCGAGGCGCGAGAACATCTGGCAGCCGTTGCACACCCCCAGGGAGAAGGTGTCGGGACGCTCGAACCAGGCTCGGAACTCCTCGCGCACCCGTTCGTTGTGCAGGATGGAGGCGGCCCAGCCCGCTCCCGCGCCGAGCACGTCTCCGTAGGAGAAGCCGCCCCCCGCCGCCAGGCCCCGGAACGCGCCGAGCGAGCGGCGACCGTCGACGAGATCGCTCATGTGCACGTCCACGCACTCGAAGCCCGCCCGATCGAAGGCGGCGGCCATCTCGCGGTGTCCGTTGACGCCCTGCTCGCGGAGGATGGCGACCCGCGGCCGCTTGAGCGCGAGACCGGGAGCGCTCGGAGCTTCGGTCTCGAAGGTCAGGCGTGCGGCGAGGCCCCCTTCCTCCGGGTCCCGAATCCGCGCGAAGGCTTCCCGGGCCGAGTCCGCGTGGTCGCGGCGCTCCTGCATGCGGAAGCTCGTCTCCGACCAGCGGGACTGCAGCGCCCGGCGCGAGAGCGTGACGGCGATCGCGTCACTGCCGCGAAAGGACACGGCGTCGCCCTCCTTCGCCCGCCCGATGAGGTGTACGTGCGCCCGAAGCGAGTCCATCGCCCCGAGCTGCGCGAGGACCCTCTCGAGGTCGTCGCTCGCCACCTGCAGCACCGCACCCGCCTCCTCGCAGAAGAGCGCGGCGAGCGGGTCCGGCCCGAGCGTCCTCAGGTCGACATCGATGCCGCATCCGCCGGCGAAGGCCATCTCGCAGAGCGTTGCGGCGAGACCGCCGTCGGAGCGGTCGTGGTAGGCGAGTATCCGGCCCGCCTCGTTCAGAGACTGCACGCAGCGAAAGAAGTCGGAGAGCGCCCGCGGGGAATCGAGGTCCGGAGCCTCGTCCCCGATCGCCTCGTGTACGAGGGCGAGGGCGGAAGCGCCGAGGCGCTGCCGTCCGAGCCCGAGGTCGACGAGGACGAGCGCGTTGCCGCCGGAGGGCAGACGGAGCTCCGGCGTCAGCGTCCTGCGCACGTCGCGCACCGGTGCGAATGCGGACACGATGAGGGAGAGCGGCGCGCTCACGCTCCGGGGGCCGCCTTCGTCGCGCCACAGCGTCTTCATGGACAGGGAGTCCTTGCCCACCGGGATCGAGATCCCGAGCGCGGGACAGAGCTCGTGGGCCACCGCGCGCACGGTGTCGAAGAGCTCGGCATCCGCGCCGGGATGGCCGCAGGCCGCCATCCAGTTGGCGGAGAGCACGACCCGGTCCAGGCTCTCGATGCGCGCGGCGGCGATGTTCGTCAGCGCTTCCGCCACCGCCATCCGCCCGGAGGCGGGCGCGTCGACGAGGGCGAGCGGAGCGCGTTCGCCCATCGCCATCGCTTCGCCCCGGTATCCCCGGTAGTCGGCCGAAGTCACCGCGCAGTCGGCGACCGGGACCTGCCGGGGACCCACCATCTGGTCCCGGCACACGAGGCCGGAGACGCTGCGGTCGCCGATGGTGACGAGAAAGCTCTTGTCGGCCACCGCGGGCAGACGCAGCACCCGGTCGAGCGCCTCCCCCAGCTCGAGCCCCGCGGTGGAGAACCTCCGGCGCACGGGGCGCCGGCGCCGGACCTCGCGGCGTTTGGGGGGAAAGGCGCCGAGCAGCGCCTCGAGCGGCATTTCCACCGCGGGCGGGCAAGTACCGCCACTTGCGCGCAGGCGCAGGACGCGCTCCCGCGTCACCGTGCCGATGCTCGCGAAGGGACAGCGCTCGCGCTCGCAGAGTGCCGCGAACTCGTCGAATCTCTCCTCCTCCACCGCGATGACGAAGCGCTCCTGCGCCTCGTTGCACCAGAGCTCGAGCGCCGACATGCCGGGATCCCCCGCGGGAATCGACCCGAGGTCGAAGGTGCCGCCGCGGGAGGAGGCGTCGATCAGCTCCGGAACGGCGTTGGAGAGACCGCCCGCGCCGACATCGTGGACCGAGAGAATCGGGTTGGCGGGCCCGAGCGCGATGCAGTGGTGGATCACCTCCTGACAGCGGCGCTGCACTTCCGCGTTGTCCCGTTGCACCGAGGCGAAATCCAGCTCTTCCTCGCTCTGGCCGGTGGCGAGAGAGGAGGCCGCGCCGCCTCCGAGCCCGATCAGCAACGCAGGCCCCCCGAGCACGACGACGTGGGCGCCGGGCGGAATCGACTGCTTTTCGATGTGAGCGCGACGAATCGCCCCTATCCCCCCCGCGATCATGATGGGCTTGTGGTAGCCGCGCAGATCCGGCTCGCCGCCTTCGCCCGCGTCGATCTCGAGCGTGCGGAAGTAGCCGGCCAGCGTGGGACGTCCGAACTCGTTGCCGAAGCGCGAGGCTCCGAGCGGCGCCTCGGTCATGATCTCGAGCGCGGAGGCGATTCGATCCGGCTTGCCGAGGTCCCGTTCCCACGGGTGCACGAAGTCCGGGATGCGCAGATTGGATACCGAGTAGCCGGCGAGGCCGGCCTTGCTGAAGGCCCCGCGTCCCGTGGCCGCCTCGTCGCGGATCTCTCCGCCGGTTCCCGTCGCGGCGCCCGGGAAGGGGGAGATGGCGGTGGGATGATTGTGGGTCTCCGCCTTGAGCACGATATCGAGCGAGTCCTCGCGCGCCGAGTAGAGGCCGGTGTCGGGCTCGACGCTCAGCCACTTTGCCGGGGCGCCCTCGATCACCGCGGCGTTGTCCCGGTAGGCGGAGAGCACTCGACCGGGGTGCGTCGCGTGGGTGCTCCTGATCATCTCGAAGAGAGTGGGCCCCTGTTCCTCGCCGCCTATCGTCCACCGGGAGTTGAAGATCTTGTGTCGGCAGTGCTCGGAGTTGACCTGCGCGAACATCATCAGCTCGACATCGTGGGGGTTGCGGTCGAGGGCGGCGAACGCGGCGAGCAGGTGATCGATCTCGACGTCGTCGAGGGCGAGGCCCATGGCGGCGTTCGCCTCTTCGAGCGCGGCGCGGCCTCGCGACGCGACGTCGATCTCCCGAAGCGGCGCCGCCGCGGTGCGCGCGAAGACCTCTTCCGCCGAAACGCGGCCCGAGCGGAGCGCTTCGGTCATGCGATCGTGCAGCAGCGGGCCGAGGCTGGCGCCCAGGGTCTCGGGGGCGGTATCGCTCCCGGGGAAGCGCCACCGGGTCCCGCGCTCGATACGCTCGATTGCCTCGAGGCCGCATCGCCTGGCGATGTCTGTCGCCTTGGAAGACCACGGAGACACGGTTCCGGGCCGGGGAACGACGGTGAGAGCGGGCTCCTCCGCTCCCGATTCCGGGCCGGCGTCGAGGAGGCCGAAGAGCCTCTTCCGGGAGACTTCGTCGAGGGCGGCGCGGAGCGCCACGAAGTAGATTTGCCGTGCCGCGAGCGCCGGTATCGCGGGGAGCCGGCGCCGGCACGCAGAGAGGATTCGCTCGTTCCGAAAGGCGGAAAGCGCACCGGGGCCCTCCAGCGTGAGGGTGGCGATCGGAGTCGGCATCATCGGGACAATACTGGTGACGGTTCGGCTCCGCCCGGGCGTGAATGTGCCTCCGGCGTGCTACCATCTTCCCGCTTTTGCCGTGGTTTCGCGAACTTGGGAGTCGCATCGGAGATGGCTGACGCAGAACACCCGGACGATCCGGGCGGAGGCGAGGGCAAGGGGCGCGGCAAGAAGACCAGGACCCGGTCCCGCGGCAAGGCTCGGTCGGGGTCCGGTGCCGGCGCCCCGGATCCCTCCCCGGAAGCGAAATCCGCCACCGGGGACGCACAGGCTCCGGCGCAGGCCGTGCCGGTTTCGGGCCCGGCCCCCGCCTTCGAGGCGCCTGCGCCCGGGAGCGCGCCCATGGACGAGGGCTCGGAGCGTGGTATCAGCGGTGCGCTTGCGCTCTGGGGTCCCCTGATCATCATCGGCTTCCTGGTGCTCGTGCTGAATACCCAGGAGACGCCGCCGACGCCCGACACGGGTGCAGCGGCCGGGGCGGCCGCGGCCACCGCGTCGCTCGATGTGGCCGAGGCGTTGCCGGCATCGACCGAAGCGGAATTCACGGAGGCGTCGGAGCTCGCCGCCGTCGAGCCGCAGCCGGCAATTGAAGAGGCGGCGCAGGCATCGGAGGAATCCGTGCCGCAGGCCTCCGCATCCGGGGAGGCCGCGCTCGAGAGTGTGCCCGAGGCGCCGGCTGCCCCGTCTTCCGAGCCCGAATCCGTGGCGATGACGGAGGTTCCGGCGGAGTCCGGGGATGGCGCGTCGGGATCAGGCGCCGCGCTCGAAGAACCTGTCGCGCAGGCGGGTGAGGGCGCGGAAGTTTCGGATGACCTCGACCTCGGCGCGGTTCTGGCAGCGGCCCGCTCCGTGATAAGCCAGGAGGTCGGCGACGCCCTGGCGGAAGCCGTCTCGGACGCGCCTGCGCTGCCCGCGGCCCCCGAAGCGTCCGCAGCGACGCTCTCATCAATGGAGGCGCCGCCCGCGCCCTCCCTGGCGGCCGTTCCGGAGGCGAGAGGCATCGCGACCTCTTCGTGGGGCGCGTCGCAGCCGGGCGGGCAGGGCGAGGTGCCGATCTGGTCCTCCGGCGCCAATCCCTGGGCGCTCACCTCTTCCTCCCCGGACGAATCCGGGTGGGGCGAGGGAGCGGGGACGACGGCCGCTCCGGCGACGGGCGCCGAGTGGCCTCCACCGCCGGCCGAGTCAGTCTCCGCCATGACGCCTCCGCCTTCCGGGGCGCCCATGTACCCGGGCGCCGGGTACTGGCCCCGGCCTCCGGTCCTGGTTCCCTGCGCTCCGCCCTACTTCTGGTGCATCGCCCTCCCCGCGCCCATGTACCACTCCGCGCCCGGAGTCGGGTATCCGTGAGCGCCGCGCTCCGGGGGCGCGCGTCATCCTGAGCGAGCACCCGAAGCGGCGCTCCCCCGCTCCACGGGCCGGGCTGCGTGGGGCCTGCCCGCAGGTGAGCGGCGCGGCCCGATTCGTTTTCAACGGGAGCCATGGATTCACGCACTGATGCAATGCCCGTGCGAAGTCGCAGCGAGGAGGGGCCCGTGAATCACGAATCGGCGATGGGGGCGCAGGTGCGAGCATGAACCTGTCGGCGCTGGGGCGACGGCTCGCAAGCGAGTCCGGCACGCGCACCCTCATGGACGATCTCGGCGCCGTCGCTACCGTGGGCAGCGAGATCATGAACCTGGGAGGCGGCAACCCGAGCCGCATTCCGGCGGCGGAGAGGGTGTTCGAAGCGCGCATGCGGGCCTTGCTCGAGCGCGAGGGCGCATTCGGACAGGCGGTAGGAAGCTACGACGGCCCGGCCGGAGACCGCGAGTTCGCCCGTGCGCTCGCCGGGTTGCTGCGTCGCGAGCAGGGGTGGGACGTGAGCGAGCGCAACATCGCGCTCACCAACGGGAGCCAGTCCGCGTTCCTCGCGCTCTTCAACCTCTTCGCGGGTCCGGACGCGAAGGGGCGCATGCGCCGGGTGCTGCTGCCCCTCTCGCCGGAGTACATCGGATATGCCGATCTCGGCCTGTCTCCCGGTCTCTTCGTGTCCCGTCGCTCCACCATCACCGAGCTCGGGGACGGGCTGTTCAAGTACGGGGTGGACTTTCGCGCGCTCGACGACGTGGAAGACATCGGGGCCGTCTGCGTGTCGCGCCCGACCAATCCCACCGGGAACATGGTGACCGACGGGGAGGTCGCCCGCCTCGGCGCGTTCGCCCGCGACCGGGGGGTTCCCCTGATTGTGGACAACGCCTACGGGCTGCCCTTTCCCGGAATCGTCTTCGAGGACGCCGTCCTCGCCTGGGAGGAGGGGACCATCCTCTGCATGAGCCTCTCGAAGCTCGGGCTGCCGGGGCTTCGCGTGGGAATCGTGGTCGCGTCCGAGGCGACGATATCCGCTCTCTCGGCGGTCAACGCCGTGTTCTGCCTCGCGCCGGGCAGCCTCGGGCCGGCATTCGCGACCGGACTGGTGGAAAGCGGAGAAGTGATCGCGCTCGGCCGGGAGGTCATCCGTCCTCACTACGAGCAGCGCGCGGCGCGTGCGCTCGGCATTCTGCGGGCGGGGCTCGACGGCTACGGGGTGCGTTTCCATCGGCCGGAGGGCGCTTTCTTTCTCTGGCTGTGGGCGCCCGGGCTGGCCGTTTCCAGCGCCGAGCTCTACCGGAGGCTCAAGGCGCGCGGGGTGATAGTGGTGTCCGGCCAGCACTTCTTCCCCGGCCTGGAAGACGACGACTGGCCGCACAAGCACGAGTGCATCCGCATCAGCTACGCCGACGAGTGGGAACGGATAGAGCGAGGGCTCGGGATCGTCGTCGAGGAAGTCCGCCGCGCCCGGGACGGCGCCTGAGCGCGGCGGGCGGGCCCGCCTGGACCTCATCCGGGTTCGATACCATGGATTGGAGCATCCTGACCGGATTCGACTTCGCCGTCATCTGGCGCTATCTCCCGGCGCTGCTCACCGGCCTGTGGACGAACGTGCTGCTCACCGGCCTCGGCTTCGTCGCCGGCGGAGTCGTGCTCGGCACCGTGCTGGCCATCGCCAATTTCTCGCCCTACCGAATCGTGCGCTGGCCGGTGGTCGTCTTCGTCGAGTTCTGGCGCTCGACGCCGCTGCTCGTACAGGCCATCTGGATGCACTTCGCGTTCCCGGTAATGAGCGGCCTGCAGACCACTCCCTTCCAGAGCGCGCTGCTCGCACTGGTGTTCAACGTGGCCGCCTACTGCAGCGAGATCATCCGCGCGGGAATCCTCGGCGTGCCGCGCGGGCAGTTCGAGGCCGCCCGGGCGCTGGGGCTCTCGCGTCCGGTCACCTGGTACAAGGTAGTGCTGCCGCAGGCCGTCAAGATCATCGTCCCCCCGCTGATCGGCACCGTCATCAGCATCTTCAAGGCCACCGCCATCCTGTCGGTGCTCGCCATCAACGACCTGCTGCGCGCCTCGAGTCGCCTCTCCTCGTACACGTTCAAGCCGCTCGAGATCTACACGACAGCCGCGCTGCTCGCGTTCGTCTGCGGACTGCTCCTGACCATTGCCGGACATCGGCTGGAGCGCTACTTCCGAAGAAGCGAGGGAGGGTAGGCGGTGGACTTCCGGCTCGGAGTGGTGCTCTCGAATTACCCGCCCCTGCTCGAGGGGGTGCTCCTGACGCTGTGGGCAGCCGCGGTCGCGCTGACAATCGGCGTGGCGCTCGGTGCGCTGGGGTGCGCAGTCCGGCTCTCGGGGCGGCCGCTTCTCGACCGCGTCGTACGCGGGTACGTGCTGTTCTTTCGCACGACTCCCGAGATGGTGCTGATCTTCTGGGGCTACTTCTGCGTGCCCTACCTGTTCCAGCTCAAGGTGTCCGGATTCTGGACCGGCAGCATCGTCCTCGGGCTGGTGGCCGCGGCCTACTTCACCGAGATATTCCGGGCCGGCGTGCAGGCGGTGCCGCGCGGCCAGATCGAGGGGACGCTCGCGCTGGGACTGCGCCGCTACCCGAGGTGGCGCTTCGTTATCCTGCCCCAGGCGCTGCGGCTGATGGTGCCGCCGCTCGTCAACTACTTCACCGAGCTGCTGAAGAACACCACCCTGCTGTCATCTATCGGTGTCGCCGAGCTCGCCCTCCAGGCCTATCTGCTCGGCGGCCAGACCTATCGTTATGTCGAGTTTCTGAGCGCGATCGCCCTCGTCTACTTCGCCATCATCTTCCCGCTCAGCATGGCCTCACGCCGGCTCGAGCGGCGCGCCGGAAGCCATTGATGCGCGCGCCCCGCCGCCGGGAGCGGACGGAATACGCGGTCGGCTGCCGATCGCCATCCGGAACGTGTACGCTCCCGCTCGCCGGCGGATCCTCGTGATCCGGCGCGCGCATGCGGGTCATCCGCAGTACCCACGCAGTTCCCGACAATCCAAGGAGAGAGTCATGAAGTTAGGAAGTCTGCTCGGCCGTTTCGCAGCTGTAGTGATCGCGGCAACCTGCGCCGCCAGCAGCGCACAGGCCGGCCTCATCGAAGAGATCCAGGACCGAGGCGTGCTCAAGGTCGGCATGGCCGAGAGTCCGCCGTGGCAGTCGCCCAACCCGGAATCCGGGGAGTACGAAGGATTCAACGTCGACCTCGCCGCCCGCGTGGCGGGCATCATGGACGTCGAGCTGGAGATCGTCCCCGCGACCTGGTCGACCCTGATCCCCGGACTGAAGGCGAATCAGTACGACGTCATCTTCGCCAACCTGTTCGCCACCCCGCCGCGCGCGCTCGTGGTGAACTTCACCGAGGCGTACTCCACCTACGGGTTCCACATCGTGGTCAACGCGGACTCGAAGATCATGTCGCTCGACGACGTGAACTCGCCCGACGTCACGTTCGTCGGCATGAGCGGCACGGTAGAGGAGTCGTATCCGAAGGAGGTCTTCCCCGACGCCGAGGTCCGCGGCATCGTGAGCAACGACGTCGCCGCCTGGATCGGCGAGGTCGCCTCCGGTCAGGCGGACGCCGCCTTTCTTGATCCCGGTACGTTCCGCCTCCTCAGGGCCAAGAACCCGAACCTGGAGTCGCGGCTGCGGGTGCTCAACGACGAGGACAACCTGCTGAAGCCGGTGGGGCTCGCCTACGCGGTGCGCCCGGAGGACATGCACATGCTGCAGTTCCTCAACACCTTCATCCAGGACTTCGTGCGCAACGGCGAGCACATCACGCTGCGCGACCACTGGTTCGACCTGCTGGCAGAGCGCGACTGAACGCGTCCGGCGGCCGGCCCCGTGCCGGCCGCCCTTCTTCCCGGTTCCACGATGGACCTTCCGCGTGGACCGGACCCGGTTCGCCGCCGGCCCTGCGCCGGCGCGAGAAACCTCCGAGATGATCGGGGCCTTTGCGACCGACGGCGACCACGGGCCTTCGACAGCCAGGGGGCGCGGGGAACGAATCGCGCGCCTGCGATGACTTCGTTCAGCCCACCTGCCAGCCGCCGTCGACGGTGATCGCCTGGCCGGTAACGTAGTCGCAGAGCGACGAGGCCAGGTAGACGTAAGTTCCGGCGAGCTGCGAGAGCGGGCCGAGGTGGCCGGCCGGAATGCGGCTCTCGAGCGCGCCGCGCACCTCGGACTCGGGGATGCCCCGGATTGCCGCACGGTCCCGGAAGAGCTGGCGAATCATGTCGGTGTCCATCTGGCCGGGACAAACGCAGTTGACCAGGATGCCGTCGGCGGCCAGCTCTGCCGCCATCGACTGCGCCAGCCCCACCATGCCGAACTTGGAAGCGGAGTAGGCGGCGTTCTCGCGACCGCCCCGCAGGCCGAACAGGGACGAAGTGAAGACGATCCGTCCGCCGCCGCCCAGGGTCGCCATGCGCCGCGCAAGCACCCTGGCGGTGATGAAGGCGCCCGTGAGGTTGATTTCGATCACGCGCCGCCAGTCGTCGAGCTCGATGTCCACCGAGTGACGCAGCAACAGGACGCCGGCATTCGGCACCGCGACGTCCACCTTTCCGAAGCGCTCCACCGCGGCGTCCGCGGCCTGCTCCGTCGCGGCTTCGTCGGTCACGTCGAGCGCTAGCGCCAGCGTGCGGTCGCCGAACTCTCCGGCCAGCCCCTCCGCGCTGGCTCGTACGGACTCGGCCTGCACGTCGGCCATCGCCACCGATGCTCCGTGCTCGAGAAAGGCCTGCGAGACCGCGAGGCCGATTCCCCGCGCGGCGCCGGTGACGAAGGCCACGCGGCCGGAGAGCAATGCGCCGTCGTTCTGCGTGGATACCATTGCCTGCATTCACCGCTCGTTCGCCGGCATCGCCCGGCGCGGCTACTATCGGCACAATCCCCGGGGGGTTCAAGAAATCGAAGACGAGGCCTGATCGATGAGCGCGGTCCGTGGCGGTCCGGCAATCGACGAGGAGTTCCACATGGCGGTCGACCGCTTCGTGGACGATGAACGCGAGACGCTCGTCGACCTCTGCCGGCGACTCGTGGAAGCGCGCAGCGTCAACCCGCCCGGCGACACCCGGGCCGCGGCCGAGGTCCTCCGGTCCTTCCTCAACGTTCGCGGCATCGGCTGCGAGATGCTCTCCGGCAACGACCGCAAGCCCAGTGTGGTTGCCACCTGCACGGGCCGGAGCGAAGGGCGGCACCTGGTGCTGAACGGCCACCTGGACACCATTCCGCCCGGCGACGAGAGCGACTGGTCCTTTCCGCCCTTCTCGCTGACCCCTCGTGACGGCCGTCTCTACGGGCTCGGGATGGGCAACATGAAGGCGGCGGTGGCGGCGCTGACTCTCGCCTACGCGTTTCTTCACCGGCATCGTGACCGATGGTGCGGCCGCGTCAGCCTGAGCGCGGTCCCCGACGAGACCGTCTTCGGTCCGGACGGCGCGGCGTGGTTGCTCGAAGAGCACCCGTGGCTTCTGGGCAACGCGCTGATCTGCGGCGAAGGCCCCGGGGGGATGAACCTGGCCCTCGCCGAAAAGGGCGTGCTGTGGCTCGCGTTCGAGGCGTCGGCGCCTCCCGGGCAGGGCATGCTCAGCCGGTGCGGCAGCTCCGCCACGGTGCGGCTCGCGCGCGTCGTCAGCGCGCTCGACGCGCTCAACGAGTTGCGTGCGACGCCGCCACCCACGATGGAAATGCTCGCCGGGACCGGCGCCGATGAGGGGTTGCGGATGTCGGTAAACACCGGCCGCATGGAAGGCGGCGGTCTGACGAGCCAGGTGGCGGTGGAGGCGAGGGCCGAGGTGGACTTCCGCGTCCCGCCGGGGCTGACCCTCGCCGACGTCGAGAGGCGGGTGGACGCCGTCGTCCGCAGCGTCGAGGGCGTCCGCTGGACGCGAATCAAGGGATGGGAGCCGAACTGGACCGTGCCGGGGGAGGCGGTGGCGCGCGCCGTCGCGGCGGCGGCGGAGCGCGTGCGCGGC
>JAJEAD010000081.1 GCA_022824305.1 Gammaproteobacteria bacterium
TGGGTGTCGCTCGGCCGCGCGGTGCCTATGAGCCCCGCCGCGTGCCAGCTCGTGCCGGAGGCGAACTGCTGGCGTTCGAGGAGGACGACGTCCGTCCACCCCAATCTTGCGAGGTGATAGGCGACGCTCGTGCCGGTGACCCCGCCACCGATGACCACCGCGCTCGCACGTTCCGGTACTGCCTTGTCCACGCTACTTCCTCCGCTGACTCCTGCCCGATCCGAAGGCGGGATTGCGCCACAGAGCGTCCTCCCCCGCAAGCGCGAAGCGCGAGCCGGGATAGAATGCCGCCGCCTGCCGCGAGGGAGGGTGGAGGTTGCGGATGAGCGAGACCTTCGAGGTGCGCCGCGCGAGCGCCGGCGGACTCATGCAGAGCTTCGTGCGATGGGGAAGGCGCGACGGGCCCGTGATGGTGCTGCTCCACGGGCTTTCCGGCCATGCCCGCATGTGGGACGCGTTCGCCCGGGCCATGGCCCCCGAGTACCGAGTCATCGCGCCGGACCAGAGAGGGCACGGCGATACCGAGTGGCCTTGCCCGCCCGCCTACGAGACCGCGGACTTCGTGGAGGACCTGCGTTCGCTCGCCGACCATCTCGACATCGGGCGCTTCGTCCTGGTCGGGCTCTCCATGGGCGCGCACAATGCGCTGGCCTTCGCCGTCCGCCATCCCGGGAGAGTCGAGCGCCTCGTGTCGGTGGACGTGCCGCCTCGCATTCCACTGCCTCGCGAGCGCGACGCCCTCCTCGGGTCCGACCCGGACCGGATCGGATTCGCCACCGTCGAGGAGGCCTTCGCCGCGGAACGCCCGGTCTACCCCCTGTCCACGGAGGAGGTCGTGATGCACCGGGTGCGCCACAACCTGAAGCGGCGCGAGGACGGCAGGTGGATATGGAAGCACAGTCCCGATGTCGCCCGCCACTGGAGCCCGGAGGATCTGAGCGACACCGTCCGGGAGATTCGATGCCCGACCCTGGTGGTGCGGGGAGCGAAGAGCGAGGTGTTCGCTCCGGAGGTCGCCGCGGCGATGGTCGACGCCATTCCGCACGCCGCGCTCTCCACCATCGAGGGCTCAGGGCACTCCGTGCCGATGGACCGCCCGGCTGAGTTCGAAGAAGCGCTTCGGGGATTCCTGACCTCCTGACCCGCCTTCCTCACTCGCGGCCGCCCTCCTCGTCCCGCTCCCGGATGCGTTCGTGGAGGCGCGGCAGCATGGCGCGAAAGAGATCGACCGTCGACTGCGTGTTGCGCCGGATGAGCTCGATGCGTTTCTGCCGGTAGCTCCGCATGGTCTCGTGCCTGAACAGCCAGGTCAGGGTGCGCAGCTCCTCCTCGTCGAAGAGGTCCATGTAGGCATCGACCTGCGCGCGCACGTAGGCCTCGGAGCTCACCACTTCCTCCGCAAACTCCTCGATGAGGTCGCGATGCGGGGCGAGGCTCGGGGTGAACTGGAGCAGCAGTCCGGTGACGGTCTCCGCCATGGCCCTCGAGTCGTCGAGTCGAAGCTCGAGATAGAGATCGAGGGCGGCCTGCCGGTGTCTCGAGACGTCCCCGGCCGGCGCGGGCGAAGCCGGTCCGAGCAGAGCGCACAGGACGAGACACGCCTTCATCGCTGCCGCGCTCCCCTTCGGCGTAGCGCGGCGGAAGGCCTCCCGCCCTCTTCTAGTGAACGCTCCGTCCATGACGGGCATCGGCGGCCGGTGGCATCTGCAGGTGATAGCCCTTGTCCTCGAGATTGCGCATGACGGCCTTCACGTCCTGCTGCGCAAGGCGGCGCTCCCGGTGGAGCTCTACCTCGACCACCAGCTCGAGCCGGCCCATCGCCTCGAGGAGCGCAGGAGGGACCCGAGCGAAGGGGTCGCGGGCGGGCACGAAGAGGTAGGTGCCCTCGCGGCGCGCGCCCTTGTACACCTGCGCCGCGATGCGCTCTCCCGGCCCGGAATCGCTTCCCGCCGCCGCGTCGCGCCGATTCGGACTCTTCACGTCACCGGCTCCGGCCCGTGCCCCGGAACGCTCGTGCCGGCGACCCTCCCCCGAGGCGGAGAACGCCCGGGACTCGCCGCTTCCGCCGCCCGCATATCGGCAGACCGGGGATCAGAGCGTGGACCGGAGGGCGGTCCATCTCGCGACGGCCGATCAACCGCCCTTGAGCGGGGGCATGATCGCGAGCTGATCGTCCTCCTCCAGCACCCGGGTACCGCGTTCGGCGACGCGGACCACGCTGCCGTTCAGCGACACGAGGTAGCTGTTCTCGAGCGGCATGCGGAGCTGCCGCATCACGTCGAGCGGCGTCGCCCCGGACGCAACCCTGAGCACCGCGCGGTTGCGTTCGCTGCCCGGCGGAAGGTAGTCGCCGAGCAGGCCCGCCGTCTTCACCCGAATCTTCATCGATCCGGAAGCGCGGCAGACTCAGGCCGCGCTCGCCTGGGTGCAGTCCAGGTAGGCGTCCATCACGCGGTGGGGGTCCTTGAGCAGCACGTCCTTCCAGGCGCCGAGCGGCACCTGCGTCTGCACCAGTCCTCGGATTACGCCGACATGCTGGGTCAGGCCGATGGCCAGCGCCCCGACGATGCGGTCCTCGTCGAACTCGAGACGGAGATACTTGAAGCGCGCGGGGTCCGAGGCCACCGCCCGGTCTCCGCCCTCGAGTCCCATCCACACCCCGAAGGAGCTCGAAACGAGGCCGAGCGTGTTGAGCACGTTCATGGACAGGCTCCCCCGGTAGGGGGTGTCGTGGCCGGCCATGTTGCGCGCCGCAATGCGGCCGTGCTCGCTCGCGGTGGGCTGGATGGCGTGCACTTCGCGGGCTCCGGTGGGGAAGGAAGGCCCCTGCGCCACGTCTCCGGCGGCGTAGATGCCGTCCACGTTCGTGCGAAGGCGATCGTCGACCAGCACCCCGTCGTCGATTTCGACCCCGCTGCCTTCGAGGAAGTCCACGTTCGGGGCGACGCCGGTGGCGCACACCACGAGGTCCGCGGTGATGGACGGCGCGCCGCCGTCGAGGTGCAGGCGGATTCCGCCGTCGGCCTCCCCGAGCGCCGTCACGCGGGTGGAGGTGAGCACCTTCACGCCCTTGCCCTCGCACCAGCGCTTGATCATGTCACCGCCGGAGTCGTCCATCATCCGGGCGAGCATGCGGTCGGCGAGCTCGACCACGGTCAGGTCCACGCCCCGCGCGACCAGCGCCTCGAGGATGATGCAGCCGATGAAGCCCGCGCCCATCAGCACCACCTTCGAGCCCCGCGGGGTCCCGGCCATGATCCGGCGCGCGTCGGCGAGCGTCCAGCAGTTCTCGATTCGGCCGAGATCCGCTCCCTCGATGGGAGGGCGGACGGTATGGGAGCCGGAGGCGACGAGGAGGCGGTCGTAGCTCAGGGTATCGCCGTCGGCGAGGGTGAGCGTGTTCCCGGCGGGGTTCACCGAGCGCGCGCGGCCCTTGCGCACCTCGATGCCGTGACCCTCGTAGTGGCCCTCCCCGTGACGCAGGTGGGTGCCCGCCTCCGCGATGTCCTCCGCCAGCAGGTAGGGGATCGCCATGCGCGAGTACGGCCTCTCCGACTCGTCCCCGAGCAGCGTTACCCGGGCGCCCGCGTCGCTGCGCCGCAGGGTCTCCGCCGCGATGACCCCGGCGGGCCCGGCTCCGATGATGACGTGGTGCATGTGCCCTCTCCCGATTCGTCTCAGTCAGCCCCTCTTCGAAGCGCCCTGCCGCCGGCGAGGCGCGAATGCGCGCCGGCCCCGGCCCTCCCCGACGGTCAGAGGGACACGAGGCCCAGGCGCTGCAGGGTCTGGGTGGTCGGTTCCCCGTCCGGTGTCCAGCCCCGGGCTTCGTAGTACTCCGGAAGCATGACGTCGAGCTCGTTCACCCTGCCCTTGCCCGTGCCCGAGGGCGCGGGAGTCTCGAGGAGACGCCGGGGAAGGGTGTCGTCGGCCCGGGTGAGTCCGGCCGCGAGGTTGAACTGGCGCTCGAGGTTCCACACCCGTTCCCCCACCATGGTGAGCCGTTCCGCCGTCCACTCCCCTTCGCAGGCGGCGTCGAGCTGCGCGGCGAACTCCTCCAGCCCCCAGGCCCCGGTCGTGAACAGGCAGAGCCCGGTGGAGTCGACCGCGGCGACCCGGTCCTGCGAGTCCTTGCAGGGCTTCGCCTTGCCCTGGCCGGTCTGATCTTCCATGTCCTCGGCGAACATGTCGTGCTTGAGGTGGCAGGCGCCGCGGTTGGAGGTGGCGTAGCCGAGGCCCATGCCCTGCAGGGCGCGCGAGTCGTAGCCCGCGAACTCCTGTCCCTTCACCCCCATGAAGAGTTCCGGGTGGCCGTACTTCTCGCACAGGCGCTTGGAGCCCAGGCCCAGCACCTGGCCGAAGCCCTCGTGCTTGCCCGTCTTCTCCGCCATGACCGCGAGCGCTTCCGCGCTTCCGAAGTTGAGCGCGATGCCGTCGGTGTCCTCCTTCGTGATGACTCCCATCTCGTAGAGCTCCATCGCCGCGGCCAGCGTGACGCCGAAGGAGATCGGATCCATCCCGTGCTCGTTCATCATGTAGCCGGCGAAAGTGAGCGCATCGAGGTCGTCGACGCCCACCACCGGCCCGAAGGCGTACGCGGTCTCGTACTCGAGCCCCCCGGAAGCGTGCCAGTACTCCCGGCGATTGACGACGGTGAAGTGCTCCTTGTCGATGTGGGCAATGCGCCCGCAGGCGATGGTGCAACCGAAGCAGGCCTTGTTGGTGAGGAGATTCGTGTGGCCGTTCGCCTTGCGGGCGCTCATCGCGCTCGGGTTGATGTTCTCGACCCCTTCGAACTGCACCTCCCGGAAGTTGCGGGTGGGCAGTCCACCGAACTCCTGCATCACGTCTATCATCGCGTTGGTGCCGACCCGCTCGAGCTCCGCCCGCCCCGCGTTGTCCCACAGGACCGCCTTGGTCTCCTTCACCGCCTGCATGAATCGCTTCGGGTCGTCGACCTTCACCCCCACCGAGCCGTGCACCGCGATCGCCTTGAGGTTCTTCGAGCCCATCACCGCTCCGACTCCGGAACGCCCCGCCGCGCGGTGGAGATCGTTCACCACGCAGGCGAACTTGACCCCGCGCTCTCCCGCCACGCCGACCGCGGCGACCTTGAGCTGCGGGTTCTGGTGCCGCTGCTTGAGCCACGCGTCGGTATCCCACACGCTCGCGCCCCAGATCTCGTCCGCGGGCAGGATCTCGACCAGATCGTCGACGACGTGCAGGTACACGGGCCGTTGCGCCCGGCCCTCGAGCAGAAGCAGGTCGTAGCCGGCGAACTTGAGCTCCGCGCCGAACTTCCCGCCGGAGTTCGAGCACGCGATGGCTCCGGTCAGCGGTCCCTTGGTCACCACCGCGTAGCGACCGCTCGTCGACGCCATGGTCCCGCTCAGCGGCCCGGTGGCGAAGATGAGCACGTTGTCGGGGCCGAGCGGATCCGCGCTCGGATCCATGTTCTCCATGAGGTACTTGGTGGCGAGACCGCGTTCGCCGAGAAAGTCCCGGGCCCATTCCATGTTGAGCGCTTCGACCTGCGCCCTGCCCTCGCTCAGGTTGACTCTGAGAATCCGTCTTTGCCAGCTCATGTCCTCAACCCCCTCCGCTAGTGTGCCGGTCGATCGCCCGCGCCCTCAGGCGCCGGCATCCAGGCGTTCGGCCCAACTCCGCATCCGCTCGTAGCCCGTCCAGCTCGCGTCCACGTAAGTGATGGCTCCGGTGGGACAGGCTTCCGCGCACTGCGGGTCGCCGCCACAGAGATCGCACTTGACGACCTTGCCGGTATCGGCGTTGTAGTTCACCGTCCCGAAGGGGCAGGCGATGGTACAGACCTTGCATCCGACGCAGGTCTCTTCGTGCACCACCTTGGCCCCGGTCGCGGCATCCAGGGTGATCGCTTCGACGGGGCAGGCGTGCATGCACCAGGCCTCGTCGCACTGGGTGCAGGTATAGGGAATCGCCCGCGCGCCGTGCTCGAACTCGAAGACCTTGATGCGCGACTTCGCGGGATTGAAAGCTCCCTCGTGCTCGAAGGAACAGGCCATCTCGCATTGCAGACAGCTCGTGCACTTCTGGGGATCGATGAGTAGCGACTTGTGCATGGACGACGCTCCTTGGGTCTCGGTCGATCGGGTGCCGTATCACGGCGCCCGAAGGTCCGGAGCACTCTAGCCCATTTCCCCCCCGCTTTGAATCGGCCTCCGCCCGGGCCGCCGCATTCCGGTGCGGCGGCGGGCTCAGGCGGCGAGCGTCGCGAGCGGCACCGACGCGTCCGCGAGCGCTTCCCGGGACGGGCGCGCCCCTGCGCCCACGAGCTTGCGGCAGGCGATGTGATCGCGCATGCCGTTGACGGTCTCCGCCGCCACCAGGGCGCCGTCGCGCAGGCGGAACACGGTGAACGCGCCCGCGCCGGGGTCTCCACGCACCACCCTCTCGTCCCCTTCCTCCGCGAGGCCGACGATCTGCAGCTTCGCATCGTACTGATCGGACCAGAACCACGGCGCCTCGTCGTAGGGGGTCTCCTTGCCGCAGATGTTGGCCGCGACCACCTTCGCCTGACTCATCGCGTTGTGCACGCTCTCCAGGCGCACCCGCCGTCCGTAGAGTCGGCTCGGGTGGCTGGTGCAGTCGCCCGCCGCCCATACGCCCGCCCGCGAGGTGGCGCCGTACTCGTCGACCACTACTCCGTTGTCGGTCTCGAGTCCGGCCGCCGCCGCGAGCGCGTCGTTCGCGCCGATGCCGATGCCCACCACCACGAAGTCCGCATCGAAGGCGCTGCCGTCGGCGCAGCGGACGCGGGACACCTTCGCGTCGCCCTCGAACCCGGAGACGCTCACGCCGGTGCGCACGTCCACGCCCGCCTCCCGGTGCCGCTCGAGATACCAGGCGGAGACTTCCGGCGACGCCACCCGGCTCATGAGGCGCGACTCCGTCTCGACCACGGTGACCGCCACGCCCCGACCGGCGGCGACCGAGGCGACTTCGAGCCCGATGTAGCCGCCGCCCACCACCACGAGGCGTGCGCCCTCGGAGAAGGCGGCGCGGATGGCGTCGCTGTCGGAGATCTCCCGGAGATAGCCGATGCCGGGAAGATTCGCGCCGGGCACCGCCAGCCGGCGGACCGTGGCGCCGGTAGCGAGCACGAGCTGCTCGTAGGCGAGCGACTGCCCGTCATCGAGGATCACGCGGCTGCCGTCGGCGTCGATCTCCCTCACCCGGGTAGCAAGGCGGAGCTCGATGTCGTTCTCTTCGTAGAAGGAGGCCGGTCGCAGCAGGACGCGTTCCACGCCGACCTCTCCCGAGAGGTAGTTCTTCGACAGCGGCGGGCGCTGGTAGGGCGGGTGCGCTTCGGCGCCGACCATCGTGATCGCGTCCCCGTATCCCTCGGCCCGGAGCCTGGCCACGAGCTGTCCGGCGCAGTGCCCGGCTCCCACCACCACGATTCCCGCACCCATCGTCAGACTCCCGCTACCCTCGGCCTCGAGGGCGCGCGAGGATAGCACGGAGGCGCGGGGCGCCGCCGTCCGCCGCCGGCGTACACCTCCGGAGCCAAGGCCCAGGTCGCGGGGCGCCCGCAATCCCCCGGGGCTACGGAAGGGGGCAGGCGCCGGCGTTCCGCACGAGCGCGGGATCGGCAATTCCCTAGTTCCATTTGCGCCCGGTCCGTCCGAGGATTCCCGTTCCTCCCACCGAGCGCCCGGTTGGGGTCCCCGCGGGTGGCGCGCGGCCCCTCGGGCCCGCAGGATGCCGGCGTCCGGCGGGAGCGGCGCCCGGCCCTCGCCGGCCGTGGGATTCGCGTTTCGGGAAGTCCTTCGGAGCTGCCCTTCATGTCGCTGGTCACTGCCATCTCGGGGACCTGGGCCCTCCTGCTCGGCATCGCCTTCATCATGGTGGGCAACGGCCTGCAGGGCACCCTGCTCGGCCTGCGGGCGTCGCTCGAGGGCTTTCCCGCCGCCACCACGGGGCTGGTCATGACCGGCTACTACGTCGGCTTCGTGGCGGGGTCCACGGTCGTGCCGAAGCTGCTCCGCAACGTCGGACACATCCGCGTGTTCGCGGCGATGGCCTCTCTCGCCTCGGGCGCGGTGCTGCTGCACGGACTCTGGGTGCACCCGGTGGGATGGACCCTGTTCCGGCTGCTGACCGGATTCTGCTTCGCCGGCCTCTACGTCGTGACCGAGAGCTGGCTCAACGACGCCGCGACCAACCGCACCCGCGGACAACTCCTGTCCGTGTACATGGTCCTGACCTTCTGCGGCATGGGCGCCGGACAGTACCTGCTGCTCGCCGCCGACCCGCAGAGCTTCGAGCTCTTCATCGTGGTGTCGCTGCTCGTCTCCGTCGCGCTGGTGCCCATCGTGCTCTCGGTGAGCCCCGCGCCCCGCTTCGAGGCCCCGGCCCACATCGGCTGGCGCGAGCTCTACGCGATGTCGCCGCTCGGAGTCGCGGGCGCGGTCATGGTGGGCATGGCGCACGCCGCGCTCTTCGCGATGACGCCGGTCTACGCGGGCCTTGTGAATCTCAGCGTGGGCCAGGTCTCGGTGCTGATGTCGGCGGCGCTCGTCGGCGGAATGGCCCTGCAGTGGCCGATCGGCTGGCTCTCGGATCGCTTCGACCGGCGCCGGATCATCACTGTCGTGACCTTCGCGGCGGCGGCGGCAGCGCTCGCCGCGTGGTCCTTCTCCACTCTGTCGTGGTCCGCCTTCCTCGTCTTCGTCTTCCTCTTCGGGGGCGCCTGCCTGCCGCTCTACTCCCTCTGCCTGGCTCACGTCAGCGACTATCTCCGCGCGGATCAGATCGTCGCGGCGAGCGCGACCCTGGTGCTCGTGAGCGGCCTCGGCCTCTGCGCCGGACCGCTGCTCGCGAGCGCCGGGATGACCCTGCTGGGCCCGAGCGGCCTCTTCGTGTTTCTCGCCGCCGTGCACGCGGGCATCGGGGGATTCGCGTTGTACCGGATGACCTGCCGGCCCGCGCGCCCGCTCGCGGAGCAACGCCACTACGAGGCGATATCGCCACGCACCTCTCCGATCGGGGCCGCGATCGCGATGCGACAGGTCCGCGACGCGCAGGACCGGGACCTCGCGCGCCGCAGCCGCTTCTGAGCCGGGACGCGAAAGCGCAGCGTGCCGCGATGACGCAACGCGGACAGGGGCTGTCGCACCCGCAAGGGTCCCCGCGGCGGAACGCAAAGGCACAATAGTCCGGGATTCGGAGCGCCGCGCAGCGGCGACGGGGAGATCGACAGCATGAAGACACAGGCACGGGTCGTCGTGATCGGCGGCGGCGTGGTCGGCGCCAGCACCCTCTATCACCTCGCGATGAAGGGGTGGAGCGACGTGGTGCTCGTCGAGCGCCGCGAGCTCACGAGCGGTTCCACCTGGCACGCCGCCGGGCTGCTGCCCCTGTTCAACATGAGCTACTCGGTAGGCCAGATCCACAAGTACTCGGTGGCGTTCTACAAGACGCTCGAGCAGGAGACGGGGCAGGACGTGGGGTTCCGGGTCGTGGGCAACATCCGGCTCGCGACCCACCGGGATCGGATGGACGAGTACCGCCAGTACGCCGGCGTCGCGCGCACCATCGGCGTGGAGGTGAAGTTCCTGACCCCGGCCGAGGTGAAGGAGCTCTGGCCGCTCTGCGATCCCGAGGGCCTGATCGGGGCGATCGTCCACCCCGAGGACGGCTACATCCAGCCCGCCGACCTGACCCAGGCGCTCGCCGCGGGCGCCCGTTCCCGCGGCGCCGAGATCTACCGCAATACCACCGTGACCGCCATCGAGGCGCAGCCCGGCGGCGAGTGGCGGGTTCGCACCGAGCGCGGCGACATCCTCTGCGAGCACGTAGTGAGCGCGAGCGGCAACTTCGCCCGGCGCACCGGCGCGATGGTCGGGCTCGACGTGCCGGTGATCCCGGTCCAGCACCAGTACATCGTCACCGAGCCGCACCCGGACATCGAGGCGCGCCACGCCCGCGGCCTGCCGGAGATGGGTGTCCTGCGGGAGTCCGACGGCTCCTGGTACATGCGCGAGGAACGCGGCGGGCTGGTGCTCGGCCCCTACGAAGCCGGCGCCCCCGCCTGCTACGTCGACGGGCCGGCCGAGGACTGCGAGTACGAGCTCTTCCCCGAGGATCTCGAGCGGCTCGAGCCGCACATCGAATCCGCGATCCGGCGCGTGCCCGCCTTCGGGGAGGTGGGGGTGAAGCAGGTCTACAACGGCGCGATCTGCTACACCCCGGACGGCAGCCCCATCATCGGACCGGCCTGGGGGCTGCGCAACTTCTGGCTGAACGAAGGGCACAGCTTCGGCATCACCGCCGCGGGAGGGGCCGGATTCCAGCTCGCGGAGTGGATCGTCGAGGGCGAGCCCACCATCGACATGCTGGGGGTGGACCCGCGCCGCTTCGGAGACTACGCGACCGGCTCCTACCTCGTCGCGAAGAACGAGGAAGCCTACCGCAACGTGTTCACCGTCCATTATCCCGACGAGGAGCGCCCGGCGGGACGGCCGCTGCGCACCGCGCCCTGCTACGAGCGCCAGAAGGCGCAGGGCGCGGTCTTCGGCCAGAAGTTCGGCTGGGAGCGCGCCAACTGGTTCGCGCCGCCGGGGACCCCGCAGGAGGACCACTGGTCGTTCCGGCGCTCGCGCTGGTTCGAGCACAGCGGCAACGAGGTGCGCAACGCGAGCGCGAACGCCGGCCTGCTCGACATGAGCGCCTTCGCCAAGTGCCGCGTCTCCGGCCCCGGGGCGCAGCCCTTCCTCGACCGCCTCGTCGCGAACCGCATTCCGGGCCGCTCCGGCCCGGTGCGCCTGGTCCACGCGCTGAACACCCGCGGCGGCGTGCACTCGGAGTTCACCGTGTACCGGGAGAGCGAGGAGAGCTTCTACCTGGTATCGGCCGGCGCCTTCCAGCGCCTCGACCACGACTGGATCCGGCGCCACATGCCCGACGACGGCTCGGTCCGCTTCGAGAACGTCACGAACCGCTACGGGGTACTGGTGGTGGCGGGCCCCCGCTCCCGGGAGATCCTCTCGCGGGTGTCCCCGGCATCATTCTCGAACCGCGATTTCCCCTGGCTGAGCGGCCGGTGCATCGACGTGGGGCTGGCGCCCTGCCTCGCGCTGCGCGTGAACTACGTGGGCGAGCTCGGCTGGGAGCTGCACCATCCCGTCGAGTACCAGAACCACATCTTCGACGCGCTCACCGAGGCGGGCCGCGATCTCGGACTCGGCCCCCTCGGTATCCGGGCGATGGACACGATGCGCCTGGAGAAGTCCTACCGCATGGTGGGGACCGAGCTCTCCATCGAGTACGCGGCGCTCGAATCGGGTCTCGATCGCTTCGTGCACCTCAACAAGAGCGACTTCATCGGCCGCGACGCCCTCACCCGCTGGCGCGAGCGCGGCTTCGCCAACCGCCTGGTGACCCTCGAGGTGCACGGCGTGAGCGACGCCGACGCGCTCGGCAACAACCCCATCTTCGACGGCGAGGAGCTGGTGGGACGGGCCACCGGGGGCGGCTACGGCTTCCGGGTGGGGAAGTCGCTCGCGCTCGCCATGGTGCGGCCCGCCCTGGCCGGGGTCGGCACCCGGCTGCGCATGGACATCCTCGGCGCCCTGCACGAGGTGACGGTGATTCCGGAATCGCCCTACGATCCGGACAACGAGAAGCTGCGCGCCTGAGGCCGGGAACCGGCGCGAGGATTCGACGACATGAGCGAGAGACGTGCACGGGGGCGGACGAGGGGCGGCGCCCGGGCCGCCCGGCGAGCCGCGCGCGCCGAGAGCGCCCCCGCCCTTCCCTACATCACCCGGAAGGTTCCGATCTACGACGTGCTCGGCGAGGAGGGCCTGAGCCTCATCGAGGAGAACGCCGAAACCATCCTCGCGGAAGTCGGCATCGAGTTTCGCGAGGATGCGGAAGCGCTGGCGCTGTGGCGCGAGGCCGGCGCCGACGTCGACGGCGAACGGGTGCGCTTTCCCCGCGGCCTGTGCCGGAAGCTCGTGCAGGACAGCGCGCCGGCGGTCTTCACCCAGCACGCGCGCAACCCCGAGCGCAGCGTGAAGATCGGGGGGCCGCACGCGGTGTTCGTACCCGCCTACGGGCCGCCCTTCGTGCGCAGCCTCGACGAAGGCCGCCGCTATGCGACGATCGAGGACTTCCGCAACTTCGTGAAGCTCGCCTACCTCTCCCCCGCCCTTCACCACTCGGGCGGCACCCTGTGCGAGCCGGTGGACCTGCCGGTGAACAAGCGCCACCTGGACATGGTCTACAGCCACCTGCGCTACAGCGACAAGGCGCTGATGGGCTCGGTCACCGCGCCCGAACGGGCCGAGGACAGCGTGGAGATGATGAAGCGGGTGTTCGGCGCGGAGTTCGTCGAGCACAACACGGTGCTCACGAGCCTCATCAACGCCAACTCCCCGATGGTATGGGACGGCACCATGCTCGGGGCGCTGAAGGTCTACGCCCGGCACAACCAGGCCACGGTCGTGTCCCCCTTCATTCTCGCCGGCGCGATGTCGCCGGTCACCGTGGCCGGCACCTGCGCCCAGCTCTTCGCCGAGGCGCTGGCCGGCATGGCCTTCGCCCAGCTCGTGCGCCCCGGCGCGCCGGTGGTCTTCGGAACCTTCGGCAGCTCCATCTCCATGCAGTCCGGAGCGCCGACCTTCGGCACGCCGGAGCCGGGGCTCGTGCTCTTCGTCGCCGCCGCGCTCGCCCGCCGCCTCGGAGTGCCCTTCCGCAGCGGCGGCGGCCTGTGCGCGGCGAAGACCGCCGACGCCCAGGCCGCCTACGAGTCCGCGAACACCCTGCAGCAGGCGATGCTCGCGGGTGTCAACTTCATGCTCCACGTCGCGGGATGGCTGGAGGGCGGGCTGGTGATGGGCTACGAGAAGTTCGTCATGGACGCGGACCAGGCGGGCATGATGCAGGTCTTCCTCCAGGGCGTGGACCTCTCCGAGAACGGCCAGGCGATGGACGCGATCCGGGAAGTGGGGCCGGGCTCGCACTTCCTCGGCTGCGCCCACACCCAGGCCAACTTCGAGAGCGCCTTCTATCGCTCCCCCGTCGCCGACAACAACAGCTTCGAGCAGTGGGAGGCGGACGGCGCGATGGACGCCGAGCGGCGCGCCAACGCGCTGTGGAAGGGAATGCTCGAGCGCTACGAGCCGCCGCCCATCGACCCCGGGGTGGACGAGGCCTTGCAGGAGTTCATGGCAAGGCGCAAGGGCGAGATGCCCGACGCGAGCTACTGAACGATTCCCCGGCCGCGCGCCGGCTCACTCCTCCCAGCTCTCGAAGGCGCCGGGAAACACCGCGTCGATGGGTTCGTTGTCCGGCCAGTAGTCGGCAAAACGGTCCCATGCATTGGCGCAGGAACGGCGCACGCCTTCCAGCAACTCCTCGCTGTCCCACATCAACACCCTCCCCTCTTCCACGCGGGTCCGACCCGCCACGATGACGGTGTCGATCACCTCACCGTCGCAGCATTGAATCAATGCCTTGATCGGATCGAGGAAGGGACCGACCCGGGCCCGTTGAAAGTCGACGATCAGGATGTCGGCCTTGGCCCCGGGGGCGAGCCGGCCCAGATCATCACGTCCGAGCGCGCGCGCCCCACCCAGGGTGGCGGCGTTGAACACGTCCCGGGTGTTGACCGCCTCGAAGTCCCGGTCCGCGATTTTTCCCATCAGGGCAACGGTCTTGAGCTCGCCCAGCATGTCCTGTGGATAGGAGTCGGTGCCGATGGCAAGGTTGACTCCGGCATCCAGGTAACGTTGAAAGGACTCGAGATAGACCCCGCGCCGCGCGAACACCGTGGGGGAATGGGCCACGCTCGTGCCGGTCCCGGCGAGCAGCGCGAGATCGTCGCCCCGGGTGTAGGCAACCTGCGAGTGGCCGCTGGTGTAGAGACCGTGGCCCAGCACCACCTCCGGCCCGAGGAAGTCCAGATCGTGGAGCATGCCGACCGGCGTGCGTCCGGTATGGCGGATGGAGTCCTGGAACTCGAGCACCGACTCGGCCAGGTGCAGGGTGATGCCGATCCCGTACTGCCGGGCCGCCGACTTGGTACGGCGAAGCAGCTCGTGGGAAGACAGGTGATATTCGAGCGGCACCAGGATGGCGCGCACCCGGCCCTCGTAGGCGCCGTCGTACCTCTCGACGAAAGCGAGCGCCCGGTCCAGCGTGGCGAGCCCGTCGTCGGCGTGCCAGTGAATCTGATGCCGCCCGTCCTGGTCGTAATAGTGATGGGCCGAGCGCATCCCGGGCGCCATGTAGATGCGAATGCCGAGCTCGCCGGCGTGGCTCGCCAGGGGGCCGAGCTCTCCGTTCCCGCTTTCGCCTCCCAGCTCACCCCCCATTTCCACGATGGTGGTGGAACCGAATCGCAGCAGACACGACAGGCTGTAGCGGATGGCGACGTCCGCATCCTCGAAGTCGTGGAGGGTGGGGCCGTTGATCCCCTTGCTGGCGCAGTAGTTCATGAAGCCCGAGCGGAACAGGTCCGCGCGGCCGGCATCGAAGATCATGCGGTCCCCGGTGTGGGCGCCGACGTGCACGTGCGCGTTGACGAGCCCGGGTGACACGAGTTGAGCACGGGCGTCGATGGTGTGGTCCACCGGCCCTTCGTAGGACTTGCCCACGTGGGTAACAGTGTCGCCCCGGTAGACGACCACGCCGTCACGAAGAATGCGATGTCTCTCACCGTCGAACGCGACGATCCAACCACCCTTGATCAATGTGGTAAGTGGGGTGGATTCAGGCATCGACTTCCCCGACCGGTTGTTGTGGACGACTACTCATGATAGTTGAGGCTCGAAGCGGGAGGCTGGACTACCGGCCGCCCGGCGACACAGGCGACACTATGCCGAAGCTTCGCAATCCTTCTCTGTCCGTCAACCTCGACCTGTAAGGGGTCAATTTGGAGCGCGGGATCGTCGTGCGATCTCGAGGGCGAGCGCTCGGAAGTCCCGGTAACACGCCTGCACCGCATTGGCGTGGCCACCGATGGCGCCGTCTGCCGGTCTCAGGTAGAACATCGGCTTGCGTGCTTCCTGAGCGAGCGGCATCAGGCTGCGAAGGTGCTTGAGGGTCGCGAGACAATTGGGATCATGGTCGATGAAAGGAGAATGCGGGAGCGTTTCTCCAAGCATCAACTCACTGTATGCGTCCGGAATGCGGTCCATCCAACGTTCGTACGCATTGACCGGACGGTTCAGGCGCACCGCGTGCTGCAGCACCACATATCCAATCGGCTCCATTTTGCCTCCGGGCACGTCGAGGTCGGCCACGGGGTTACGCTGCACCCGATCCGACCACTCCAACCGCCATCGGCGCAGCGTCGGACCAAGATTGCGGAGTCCCTGGATGGAGTAGAGATCGGGCGCCAGGGGCACGACCACGTGGTCCGCGGTGACCAGTGCGGCCCGGTTGAGGGCACCCAGGTTCGGTCCGACATCCACGAGAATCAGTTCGGCTTCCATCTCGTCTGCCGCCATGCGCATGGCGCGCCATAGCGCCGAGAGCACACGAAATGCGCGAGGCCTCCGGTCGAGGCAGTCCGGCCACTGACTGGAGAGTTCGTCCTCGGCCCCGGACAGCAGCATGTCGCCGGCGACCAGCCCGATGCCCGCATCCGGTTCCACTACCCGCGGAGTGGCGACGTCACCGGTGCCTTCGAGCAGGGGCCGGAGCGCGCCGTAGATGGTTTCTCCTTCTCCATCCTGCGTCCAAAGCGCCTCCAGCTCGTCGTCATCCAGAAACATGCTGGTGAGATTCGCTTGCGGGTCGAGATCCGCCACCAGAATGTTGTAGTCCAGCTCGGCGAACATCCAGGCGAGATGGTAGACGAGCGAAGTCTTGCCGACGCCCACCCTGTTGTTGAATACCGCGATACAGTTCATGGCACCGCCCTCACGGTCGCAACGACGCGCGTTGGTTCGAAATGGAACTCGGGCTTCGGGTTGCCGTTCTCTGCGAGGAGCTTGCGGGCAAGCGGCACTCCGAGGCCGAAGCGCTGCGCGAATCCGAGACTGTGCATGATCTCGGCCAGGAGGGGATTGCGGTAGTCGGTGTCTCCCTTTCCGAAGTTCTCGCTCGTCATTCGGCCGTACAATCCGCCGGGGTTGGCGATTTCGACCCGGTCCGAGTACCAGTACACCCGAATCGGTGTATTCGTTCCTTCATAGCTGCGATGCATGACCGCGTTGTAGACGAGCTGCCGCAGCGCATCGACCGGATAGTCCGGCTGTTGCACTTCTCGTCGTGTCCCGGCCACCTTGGTGCGGACCGACACACTCAGGTCGAGTAGATCGTTGAGCCGCCGGATGACGTCGTCGAGTCTGCCGGTTAGCTGCTTCTGTTGCGTGATGGAATCGGTGATTTCGGTACCGTCGATCCGAAGGAACTGGACGTAGGCACCGGGCAGAGGACCCTGGGGGTCACGTCCGAACGCAAGGGTTGCACCCCACGTCGGTCTGCCGCCATGAACCAGTCGCAGCGAGCGCAACTGTTGTTCGAAGGTTCTCTGGTTGCTTTCCAGAACCGGAGTGGCGACCGCGGCAGGAAAGTAGTGGCTGCGGAGGAAGTCCGGATCCAGATCCTCGATCTCCATTCCGTCTGCCGGCCTGGAATCGAAGGGCAGATCGGCGGCGCGGCGCCGCTCGCCGAGCAGTCGCTCGTCCTCCGCAGACCCTTCGTGAACCGAGGGTCCGACCCGTACCCAGACGCGACCCTGGTAGCGCACCGGTGGACTTGCGGATGGTTCGACCGTCACTACCGCCACTTCACACTCGTTCAACCGACGCCTTTGCACGGTCATCGAGGGAAGCGGCAGGATGCTGCCTTCGCCCCGAATGTTCGACAGCCGCACCAGCAGCTCGTCGTCGATCGGCAGCGAAGCGCAGGAACCATTGTCGCGCACTCCGACCAATACGACACCGGGTCGCCCGTTGCCCGGCAGATCATTGGCAAATGCGCAGATGTTGCGCCGAATCTTCTTTCCGTCGACGGCGGACTCCTTGCGCTCCACGAAATCGGATTCGAGATCCGTCAACAGCCGCTCGAGCTCAGCGTCGGAGTAGGTTGCCATGGAGTTTCCTCTGGGACGCCACGAGCTCGGATTCAGACCAGTCGAGCCCCATGCCGTCTCTCGACCCCTTCGATGCTCGTGAGAGCCTCGCCTCCATTATCGGAGAAAAGACCGCATCGGGTACCCGACAAGACGCACCGGGAAGCGTCGAGCAGGGCCTGTCTTGCCATCTGCGCGACGTGCCCAGCCGCACAGGCTCCTGGCAGAGATGGACCCGGCGTTCAAGCCTTGACGACGGTCGCCCTGGGGCGTGGCACATCCTCCATCGCGTTCCTGGTATCCACGATGAGCGCGGCGTGCTCGCCGAGGAGCGCGTAGTCGATGGCGCGGTGGTCGGTGACGATCACGACGCAGTCGCTGCGGGCGAGGCGCGCGGCGTCCAGCGCCTCGGAACGCAGGTCGATGCGGTGCCGGCGCATGGCGGGAAAGACCGGCACCAGGGGGTCGTGATAGGCCACCCGAGCGCCCAGCGCCATGAGACGCTCGATGATCTCCGCCGCCGGGCTCTCGCGCATGTCGTCCACGTCGGGCTTGTAGGCGATGCCGATCACGATGACGTCCGCTCCGTGCACGGGCTTCCGTGCGCGGTTCAGGGCATCGGCAACTCTCGATACGACGTGGCGGGGCATCCGCGAGTTGATCTCGCCCGCGAGCTCGATGAAACGAGTGGAGTGTCCGAACTCCTTGGCCCGCCAGGTCAGGTAGAAGGGGTCGATGGGAATGCAGTGGCCGCCGAGACCCGGGCCGGGCCAGAATGCCTCGAAGCCGAAGGGCTTGGTGGCGGCGGCACGCACGACTTCCCATACGTCGATGCCCATTTCGTCGAACACCACCTTCAACTCGTTGACCAGCGCGATGTTGACCGCGCGGTAGACGTTCTCCAGCAGCTTCGCGGATTCCGCGATGTCGGCCGAGGAGACCCGGTGGACCTTGTCGATGCAGCTCGCATAGAGCGCTTCGGCGAGGTCCCCGCTCACATCGTCGACCCCTCCCACCAGCTTCGGAATGGTGCGGGTGCTCGCATCGGTCCGGCCGGGGTCCTCGCGCTCCGGGCTGTAGGCGAGGAAGTAGTCGCTCCCGCAGCGCAACCCGGTCTCCTCGAGGATCGGACGCATCCACTCCCGAGTGGTGCCGGGAAAGGTCGTCGATTCGAGCACCACCAGGTGCCCCCGCCGCAGGCGGCGCGCCACCATGCGGGTGCTCGAGAGGAGGTACTCGAGGTCCGGCTCACGGTGGGGGCCGAGCGGCGTGGGCACGCAGAGGATGATCGCATCGGCGTCGCGCAGCTCGGCTTCGTCCGCGCTCGCCCGGAAGCGCCCGGAGGCATTGAGCCGCGCGGCGAAGGACGGGCCGAGATGCTTGAGGTAGTCCTCCCCCCGGCGCAGCTTGGCAATCTTCTCCCGATCCACGTCGTAGCCGAGCACCGGGAAGCCGGCGTCGTGAAGGGCGCGGACCAGGGGCAGCCCAACGTAGCCGAGCCCCACCACCGCCACCGTGGCGCGGCGGCCCCTCAGGGCGGACTCGAGGCGCCGGGCCGTCTCGTTCGGGATCTCCCCGCCGGCGTCGTTGCTCTGCGCCGGAGCGCTTGCCTCAGAATTCATGGCTCCTGTGCCCGGCCCGCCCCTCCGCCCGCCTGGCGGTTGTAGCGGTCCTCGTAGCGCACGATGTCCTCCTCGTCCAGGTGGCGGCCCGACTGCACCTCGATGACTTCGAGCGGCGTGCTCCCGGGATTCTCGAGGCGATGGGCGGTGCCCGCGGGAATGTCTATCGACTGGTTCTCCGAGAGCAGGAACTCCTCGCCTCCCCGCGTCACCCTGCCGGTGCCGCGCACCACCACCCAGTGCTCGAAGCGGTGGCGGTGCATTTGCAGGGAGAGCGCTTCGCCCGGTTTCACGCAGAGGCGCTTGACCTGGTAGCCCTCGTCGGAGCCGAGTCGTTCGAAGCTGCCCCAGGGGCGCTCGACCCGACGGTGATGCCGGCTCTCTTCGCGGCGTTCGCTCTCGAGCCAGGCGACGACCTCGCCCGTCTTTCGCGCGGCATCCTTGTGCGCCACGAGCACCGCGTCCGCGGTCTCGACCACCACCGTGTCCGTGAGGCCCACCGCGGCGAGCAGGCGATGTTCCGCGTGCAGAAGGCAGCTCGTGCTGTCATGGACAAACACGTCGCCGTACGAGGCGTTGTCTCCGTCGCCACGCTTGAGGTCCAGCCAGGCGGTCCAGGAGCCGACGTCGGACCAGCCCGCGTCCAGGGTCACCACCGCAGCCGGTATCGCTTCTCCCTCCCGTCCATCGGCGGTGGGCTCGAGCCGCGAGCCGGAGAGACGTTCCATCACCGCGTAGTCGATGGAATCGCGCGGACAGCCTTCCAGGGCCGCGGCGCCGAGATGCACGAACACGCCGTCTTCGAGCCTTCCGGCAAGGGCTTCGCGGCAGGCGGACAGCACTTCCGGGCGATGCCGCTTCACCGCTTCGAGCCACACCGAGGCGCGCATGACGAAGATGCCGGCGTTCCAGAGATAGCGGCCCGAGGCGAGATAGGAAGCGGCCGCGTCCCGGCCCGGCTTCTCGACGAAGGCGTCGATGGCGTAGCCCCGGGCGTCGTCCCCCGCCCGAACCCCGGCGCCGCGACGAATGTAGCCGTATCCCGTCTCGGGCAGGGTCGGACTGACCCCGAAGGCGACGATCATGCCTTCGTTTCCGAAGCGCAGCGCCGCGCTCACCGTGCGGTGAAACGCGGGCAGATCGCTGACGACGTGGTCCGAAGGGCACACGAGCAGGACGGGATCGCCGCCCCGCCGGCTCGCCCACAACGCGGCGCTGGTCAGGGCGGGGGCGGTGTCGCGGGCCACCGGCTCGAGGAGGATCGTCGCCGGCGCGCCGCCCGAGTCCTCGAGCTGCTCGCGCACGATGAAGCGGTGCTCCTCGTGACAGATCACGAGCGTCTCCCCGAGCGTCGCCTCCGCGTCCGAGGCCGCCGCCCCGAGGGGCAGCGAGCGTACCCGTTCATGCGTCTCCTGCAGCAGGGAGCGCTCGCCGAAAGGGCGCAGAAGCTGCTTGGGATGCCGTTCGCGCGACAGGGGCCAGAGTCGGGTTCCGGACCCTCCCGCAAGGATCACGGGGACGACCAACGCTCCGTCCAAGAGGCCCTTCCTCCTCGTCCTCGACTTCTCCGGCCCGCGCCGGGCCGACTACTCTACAGGACTAGCACGCCCACGTAGGCGCCGAGCAGCAGCACCACCACGGCCACCGCGGCGCGGGTCGACCAGCTTCGCCCGAGCGGTCCTTCCGGCCCGTGCGTCTCGTGCAGGTGTCGTGCCCCACCCGCAAGGAGCGCGAGCGCAGCGCTCCGAAGCCGGGCGTCGAGGTCTCGCAATGCCGGCGCGCACCTTCGAAGCGCGTCCGGGAGAAAGCGCCGGTACACCCACTCGACGTCGAGGTTGACGCTGTGGAGCTCGGGGGGATAGAGCCCGGAGAGGCGCAGCCACAGGAAGGCGAGCGCGGAGAAGAACAGAAGCTGGGTCTGGGCGAGCACGTGGCTCGCGGTGTAGGGCGCGTAGGCGATCTCGAAGGGCACCAGCGCGTAGAGCAGCCCGGGCGCGCAGCCGATCGCGACGCAGAGCGCAGCCGCGACCGTCATCGCGAGCAGCATGTTGCCCGGGGGATCGGTGGTGCGGATCCCCGAGTCGTGGGCGAAGAATGCGAAGAAGGGAATCTTGATGCCGGCGTGGTGGAACACCCCGGCGGAGGCGAAGAGCAGTCCCAGCCACACCCACGTGTAGCCCTCTCCGGCCGCCGCCGACATCACCAGGGACTTGCTCACGAAGCCGCTGAACAGGGGAAAGGCGGAGATCGACGCCGCGCCCACGATGCACAGCACGGTGGTCTTCGGCATGCTCCGGTACAGGCCGCCGAGGTCCGAGCCGTTGATGCGGCCCGTCATGTGCAGCACCGCCCCCATCGACATCATGAGAAGCCCCTTGAAGATCACGTCGTTGAAGGCGTGAGCGACGGCGCCCGCCAGCGCGAGCGAAGTCCCGATGCCGATTCCGCAGACCATGAAACCGATCTGGTTGATCATGCTGTAGGCGAGCACCCGTCGAAGGTCGTTCTCGATGACCGCGTAGAAGATCGGAAAGCAGGTCATCGCCATGCCGACGTAGACGAGCAGCTCGGTACCGGGGAATCCGCGGGCGAGCGCGTACACCGCGACCTTGGTGGTGAACATGCAGAGGTAGACGGTGCCGGTCGGCGTAGCTTCCGGATACGCGTCCGTCAGCCAGTTGTGCACGAAGGGAAACGCGCACTTGATCCCGAAGGCGGCGAGCAGGAGCCAGCCGGCGATGCTGTCGGCGCCGATCTCGCCGAAGGCGAGCGAGCCCTCCGTGCGCAGGTACACGAGCGCACCGGCGAGGAGAAGCACCCCGGAGACGATGTGGGCAAGCAGGTAGCGCATGCCGGCGCGAAGCGCCCGTGGGCTGCGCCGGGCCCAGACGAGGCAGACCGACGAGAGCGCCATCAGCTCCCAGAACACGAAGAGGGTCAGGAGATCCCCCGCGAAGACCGCCCCGAGCGCCGCGCCCACGTAGGCGAGCGCCGCCACGTGCTGAACCCGCTCGCGCAGGTGGAGCGAGAACAGCGCGGCGAGGAGGGCCGCGAGATGGAAGAGCCATCCGAAGAGCCGGCTCAGCCCGTCCACCCGCAGTGGCGTCAGCTCCATGCCGAAGAAATGAAGGGTCCACGCCGAGTCCGGGTCGAGGGCGGCGAGCGAGAGCGCCCCGGCCACCGGCGCTCCCAGCAACACCGGAACGCGAAAGCGGGGACCGAGCACGGCGAGAACGAGGGCTCCGGCAAAGAAGGGAAGGTAGGGCGCGATCACGCGTCGTCCTCCTTCCCGGTCGCCGGAGGACCGCGGCGCGGGCGCCCTTCCGGGCGCCCTTCGTAGTAGTCCTCGCGGCGCATGAGGGCGCGGCGCATCTGCTTCGCGGCCAGCACCAGCACCACGCAGGCCACGAAGCCATAGATCGCGTGGAACCCGAAGAGGCCCTCCCACGGGTGCTCGGCGTGCCGGTGGATCACGAGATCGAGGCCGGCCAGCACGGCGCAGAGCGCGTAGAAGGTCCACCGGATGCGCTTCTGGTTCACGGGCCGATCGAGGAAGCGGGGAGGCTCGTTCAAGTCGGGGCCTCCGCCGCCATCGTGTCCGCCGCGGGAGCCGCCACCGGCTCGAGCAGGCGGTAGAGGAGATCGGGCGCCGCAAAGAGCCCGAGGACCATGAGCGCGCACACGGCGATGGCCGTGGTGCAAGGCCACGGCGCCTCCCCGATGGTACGCGCGGAGGCCGGGTCCGGCGTCCGGTAGAAGGCGCGCACGCAGATCGGCGCGAGGTAGCCGAGACTCAGAAGCGAACCGAGCAGCAGGGCCGCGAGCAGCAGCCCCTCCCCCGCCTCGAGGGCGCCGAGCGCGAGCTGCCACTTGCTCCACATACCCCCCGCCGGAGGCAACCCGACGATCCCCAGGCTCGCCACCGTGAACGCGGCCATCGTGATCGGCATTCGCCGCCCGATGCCGTCGAGCTCGCTCACCCGCGTCTTGCCGCTCGCGACCAGGATCGCGCCGGCGCAGAAGAAGAGCGTGATCTTGGCGACCGCGTGCATCAGGATGTGCATGCCCGCGCCCAGGGTGGCGGGAACGTTGGCCATCATCGCCCCGAGGGTCACGTACGAGAGCTGGCTCACCGTCGAGTACGCCAGGCGCGCCTTGAGGTTGTCCTGACGGGCGGCGACGAGCGCGGCGACCACGATGCTGAGCGCGGCGAGATACATCAGCCCGCGACCGGTCGCCGCCTCCGAGAGCAGGCCCGGACCGAAGAGGTAGACTGACACCTTCGCGATGGAGAACACCCCCGCCTTGACCACCGCCACCGCGTGCAGGAGCGCGCTCACCGGGGTGGGCGCGACCATGGCCGCGGGAAGCCAGCGGTGCAGGGGCATGAGCGCCGCCTTGGCGATGCCGAACACGTAGAGGGCGAGGAGCAGGCCGGCCGCGCCGGGGGAGACGTGTCCGTCGAGCACCCCGCCCGGCCTGAAGTCGAGGGTGCCGGCCGCGGCCTGCGTCCACACCAGCGCCGGCACGAGCAGTCCGATGGAGGCCGCGAGCAGCAGGAGCGCATACACCCGGCCGCCGCGTCGCGCCTCGTCGTCCCCGTGGTGGGTGACGAGCGGCCAGGTCGCGAGGGTGAGGATCTCGTAGCAGGCGAAGAGAGTGAACACGTTGGCGGCGAAGGCCACTCCGGTGGCGGCCGCGAGCGACACCGCGAAGCACGCGTAGAAGCGGGTCTGGGCGTGTTCGGCGAGCGCCCTCATGTAGCCGACGGAGTAGAGCGAGGTGACGAGCCACAGGACGCTCGCCAGGGTGGCGAAGAGCAGTCCCAGCGGCTCCGCCTCGAACGCGATCTCGAGCTCGGGGGAGACGGAGAGCAGCGCGAGGCGGGGCCGCTCTCCCGCGGCCACCGCCGGCCACAGCGCGGCCGTCGCGGCGACGAGCGCCGCCCCCGTCACGAAGGTCACCCCCTCGCGAAGGTTGGGCCGGCGTCCGGCGAGCGCGATGCCGAGCGCACCCGCGAGCGGGATGCCCACCGCGATCGCGGGCAGCGCGCTCACCGCCAGCGCCCCGCCGCGGATTCCAGCAACGCGCCCGCGACCCTTTCGGCCACTCCCACCGTGAGGCTGGTGTCGAGCCCCAGGAACACGCTCGCGCCCGCGAGCAGCCACAGTGCCGCCAGCACCCCCGGGGGAGCCTCCGCCGTCCCGGTGGACACGCTCCCCGGGGGCGGTGAGCGCAGGCAGGCCGCCTCCACGATCCGGCCGGTGTAGAGGAGGGTGAGCAGCGATCCGGCCACGATCACCGTGGCGAGAAGCCAGGCATCGCCTTGAAGCGCCGCCCGCAGGAGGGTCCACTTGCTCACGAACCCGGCGGTGAAGGGCACGCCCACCAGTCCGAGGCTCGCCACCACCAGCCCGGCCAGGGTCAGCGGCATGCGCCGCCCGATTCCGGCCAGCGCATCGATGCTGACCGCGCCCGTCCGGTACACGATTCCGCCCAGGGCGAGGAAGATGGCGGCCTTCATGAGGGCGTGGTTCATCATGTGCACGAGCGCGGCGCTCAGGCCCGCGGCGCTCGCAAGCGCCGCCCCGAGCACCATGTACGCGACCTGCGCGACGCTCGACCAGGCGAACATCCGTTTCACGTCGCTCTGGAACAGCGCGACCACCCCGCCCGCGATCACTCCCGCCGCGGCACAGGGCAGCAGGACCCAGTCCACGGAGAGCCGGGCGAAGGCGTAGTCGGCGCCGAACACCCCGAACACCACCCGGATCAGCGCGTACACCGCGACTTTCGTCGAGCTTCCCGCGAGGAATGCGCCGACCACCGACGGCGCCCGCGCGTAGGCGTTGGGCAGCCACGCGTGGAGCGGGAAGAGCGCCATCTTGATCGCGATGCCGATCACCAGGAACGCGAACGCGGACTTGAGCGCCGTGCTCTGCTGCACCTGCGGGAGGCGAGCCGAAACATCGGCCATGTTGAGGGAGCCGGTGGCGGCGTAGAGGAGACCGATTCCGATGAGCACGAAGGTCGCGCCCACGGTGCCCGCCACCAGGTAGCGCAGCGCCGCGAGCTTGGCCGGCCCCCCCCGACCGAAGGCCACGAGCACGTAGGCGGCGAGCGAGGCGATTTCGAGGAACACGAAGAGATTGAAGAGATCGCCGGTGACCGCGATGCCCGCCATGCCCGCGAGGCTCAGCATGAGCGCCGCGTAGAAGAGATGGCGGCGCGCGGGCTCCACCTCCGCTTCCACGCTCGCGCGGGAGAGCGGAAACACCACCGCCGCGACCGTGGTGACGATGACCAGCGTGAAGGCGCCGAGGCCGTCGATGCGGTACTCGATGCCCCAGGGCGCGGCCCAGCCTCCGAGGGCGTAGCTGAGGACACCGTGGTCGAGGACCTCCGCCAGGAGCCGCGCCGCGATCGCGAGGCTGGCGATCGCCCCGAAGGACGCGATCGCATGCGCGGCCCGGCCGGGGCGGACGAGCACGCAGAGCGGCGCGCAGAGAAGGGGAGTGACCACTTGCAGCGCCGGCAGGTGGTCGACGAGGGCGGGGATCACGAGATCGTGGCGCCCCCTTCCCGATCGTCGATGTCGTCCTCCTCCATGGTCCCGTGCGCCCGGTGTATCTGCACGACGAGCGAGAGGGCGAGCGCGGTGGTCGCGACCCCCACCACGATCGCGGTCAGGATGAGCACGTGAGGGAGGGGGTTCGCGTAGCGGGAGAGCTCGTCGGCGAGGATGGGGGCGGTCCCGCCCTCGAGCCTTCCAAGGCTGATGTAGAACACGAACACCGAGGTCTGGAAGATGTTGAGCCCGAGCACCTTCTTGATCAGATTGGTGTTCACCATCACCACGTACAGGCCGGTGACCATGAGGAGCACGACCGCGAGGTAGTGGTAGCTTCCCGAGAGGGACATCGTCTCGCCTTCAGCCCCGGGTGAAGGAGAAGAAGAGCCCGAGCATCACCGCGCTCACCGTCGCCCCCACCCCGAGCTCGATCAGCAGGATTCCGAGGTGCTGCCCCGCGATCGGGTCGGGGAGCAGCGCATCGTAGTCGAGGTAGGTCCCTCCCCCGAGCAGCGCCGCCACCCCGACGAGGGCGAAGAGCAGCACGCCGGCCGCGGCCACCTGCTGCACCAGGCGCGGCGCCACCACCCGGGCGAGCGCATCCACTCCGAAGACCAGTCCGTAGAGGATGCACCCTGCGCCGAAGATGGCCCCGGCCTGGAACCCTCCGCCCGGTCCGAAATCGCCGTGGAACTGCACGTAGAGCGCAAACAGCAGGATACAGGGCACGAGCAGCTTCGCGCCCGCCCTGACGATGGGATGCTCAGACATCGCCGTTCTTTCCGGAGCGGCGGCGGCGGAAGTGGCCTCCGAGCAGCGCCGTCACACCCAGCCCCGCGGTGAATATCACCACCGCCTCGCCCAGGGTGTCGTAGCCGCGGTAGCTCGCGAGCACCGCCGTCACCACGTTCGGCACGCCGACCTCCGTTGCCGTTTCGCTCAGATAGCGCGGCGCGACGTGGACGTGTGCCGGGGCGGCGGGGTCCCCGACCGGGGCGAGGTCGTGCAGTCCGGCGAACAGGACGACGGCCAGCGCCAGGCACAGCACCAGCGGCAGCGCCCTCCGGTGCCGATGCTGCTTCTCGCGACCGTCGGTCGCGGCCAGGGTCGCGAGCATGAGAATGCTCGAGATCCCGGCTCCCACCGCCGCCTCCGTGAACGCGACGTCCACGGCATCGAGCGCCACGAAGAGCGTCGCGGCGGAGAGGCTGTAGATGGCGAAGAGCATCACCGCCGCGAAGAGATTACGAAGTGCCGCGACCGCGATCGCCACCGCGACCATGAAGCCGAGCAGGCCGGCATTGATAAGGTGCCAGGTGCTCACTCTTCTTCCCGGAGCGCGGGCCGAACGCCCCCGTGCCGCGCCGCCTTCGCGAGGGCGTGGGAGGCGATGGGCACCGTGACCAGCATGAACACTCCGATGAAGACGAGCCGCACGAGCGTTCCCGAGCTTTCCGTCTTCAGCATGAGCCCCGTGACGATCGCGATCATGCCCAGCGTCTCGGTCACGCCCGCCGCGTGCAGGCGCGTGTAGAAATCCGGGAAGCGCAGCATGCCCAGGCTTCCCGCGAGAGTGAACAGGATCCCGATGCCGAGCAGGAGGTCGGCGAGGATGTCAGGCATCGTTCCTCTCCTCGCGCACCCCCGCGGCTCCGAGATCCCCGTACGCGAAGTACTTGAGCACGGCGATGGTCGCGATGAAGTTGATCAGCGCGTACGCGAGCGCGATATCGAGAAACTCCGGCCGGCCGTCGAAGAACCCGTACACCGCGATCAGGAGCACCGCGCTCGAGCCCATGTGGTTGGCGGCGAGAATGCGGTCGTAGAGGGTGGGGCCCCGCAGGGCCCTCACCAGGACCATCGCCATCGAAACGACGAGCACCACCGCGGCCGCCGCAATCATCGCTCGAGCTCCGCAACCCTGCGCCCCATCGCGCCGCTTTCGAGCGCCGCCGCCGACTCCCGCGTGAGCGCATGCACTTCGACCTCCTCGTCGTCGAGATGCACGGTCACGGTGCCGGGGGTGAGGGTTATCGAGTTCCCGTAGATCACCCGGCCGAGCTCGGTGCGGGGCAGAGCCCTCACCCGCACCATTCTCGGGCTGAGCTCCAGGCGGGGACGGAACGCGAGACGGGCGACCTCGACGTTGGCGCGCACGATCTGAACGAAGAGCCAGAGCACGTAGCGGCCGAAGGCGAGCCAGCGCACACGCAGCTCGTAGCGCGTGCCGTCCGCCCGGTTCATGCGGTGGACCATGAGCGTCACGAGCGCGACGGAAACCACCCCAAGCCCCACGAAGAGCGGCGAATAGTGACCCGAAAGGAGTATCCAGAGAGTGCCGAGAATCCCGGCAAACGCAATCTTTCTCGCCAATTGTCTGCTCCGGGGGAGGGCTCGCGAGCGGACGAGATTGTCCGCCACTCCCCTACAAACTACACTGCATGGTACCCGTGCCGGAATACCCCGGCACTACAACTTTAGCCGTGAAATCAGCCAGTTCAAGGACTACCCGGCGGATCCGTCGATATCCTTCGCCGGTCTCCGGCCAGACATTGCGCGTCGCATGAGCGTCGAGCTCCTCGTCAACGTCTCTCCCCGCGAGACGCGCATCGCGGTGGTGGAGAACGGTGTGCTCCAGGAAGTGTTCGTGGAGCGGGCCAACCGGCGCGGGCGGGTGGGGAACATCTACAAGGGGCGGGTGTGCCGCGTCCTGCCCGGCATGCAGGCGGCATTCGTCGATATCGGTCTCGATCGCGCGGCATTTCTGCATGCCTCGGATGTGACGGAGACAAGTCCCACCGGGAGGGCGCCGAACGCAACGCGCCCGGCGGGCAATGGAGCCGACGGAGTCCCTCGCGACGACGGCGGCCCTCGCTCCCTCCAGCCCGACATCGGAGAGCTGCTGCAACAGGGCCAGGAGATCGTGGCCCAGGTCCTCAAGGACCCCATCGGCGGAAAGGGAGCCCGTCTCACCACACATCTTTCCATTCCGTCCCGCTATCTGGTGTACATGCCGGGGGGCAGCACGATCGGAGTATCGCAGCGTATCGAAGACCCCGAGGAGCGAAACCGGCTGCGATGCGCGATGCAACGTCTCACGGGACGCGGCGACGGAGACTTCGAGTTCCGGGAGGCGAGGGAGACGAACCATCCCGAGCCGGAGGACGGCTACATCGTCCGCACCGCGGCGGAGTCGGTCGGTGAGCACACGCTCGGCAACGACATGGATTTTCTCCATCGACTCTGGAACTCCGTGCGGGAAGGCATGGCGGAGGCCCCCCCCTGCTCTCTCGTGTACGAAGACCTGCCGCTCACGGTGCGCACCCTGCGGGAGCTGAGCGGCACCGACATCGAACGCGCCCGCGTGGACTCGAGGATGGCGCTCAGAAGCATCCTCGATTTCACGGAGCAGTTCGTCCCCGAGCTCTCTGCACGAATCGAGCACTACTCGGGCGAACGCCCCATCTTCGATCTGTACGGGGTCGAGGACGAGATCCGCAAGGCGCTCGGCCGCAAGGTGGCGCTGAAATCGGGCGGACACCTCGTGATCGACCAGACCGAGGCGATGACCACCATCGACGTGAACACCGGCGCCTACGTCGGTCACCGCAACCTCGAGGAGACCATATTCAAGACCAACCTGGAGGCGACCTCCGCCATTGCCCGGCACCTCAGGCTGCGCAATCTCGGAGGCATCATCATCATCGACTTCATCGACATGGAAGACCCCGAACACCGACGCCAGGTGTTGCGCTCGCTCCAGAAGGGACTGGAGCGGGACCCGACCAAGACCCACATCAGTGAAGTCTCGGCGCTTGGCCTCGTCCAGATGACGAGAAAGCGCACGCGCGAGAGCCTCGAGCACCAGCTTTGCGAGCCCTGCCCCACCTGCGACGGTCGAGGCTCGATCAAGACACCGGATACCGTCTGCTACGAGATCTTCCGCGAGATCGTGCGCGAAGCCCGGGAGTACGACGCGGCCAAGATGCTCGTAATCGCCTCCCCGGAAGTCGTCGAGACGCTGATCGACGAGGAGTCCGCGGCGTTCGGAGAGCTGGAGAGCTTCATCAAGCGCCCCATCACCCTGCAGGTCGAAGCGCTCTACGCGCGCGAGCAGTTCGACGTGGTGCTGATGTAGGCGTCGCCGCGCCCTGGCCGCAATGCCCCGCAGACACCACCGCGCGCAGCGCCCGTTCTCGCAATGAATTCCGGCCGTCGGGGGTCGATGGGCGACGACGAGAGCACTCCCCCGCAGGCAGCCATTCCCCCTCCACGGCGTCGCCGCTGGCTGCGCCTGCTGTGGGACGCGATCGGTGTCCTCGCGGTGCTCGGCCTGCTCCTCGTGGCCGCGCTGTGGCTCGGCTGGCCCGCGGTGAGCCACTATCCGGAAGAGGTCTCGCGTTGGCTCAGCCGAGGAGTCGGCCAGCGCGTATCGATCGATTCGATCGAAGCGCAGTGGGAAGGCATCAGCCCGCGGCTGACCCTGCGGGGGGTGACCCTCTTCGATCCCCAGCCCGGACAGGGCGAGCGCGCGCTCGCCCGCTTCGAGTCGCTCGATGTCCTCATCGACCCCTGGGCCTCAATTCGGAGCACGGCGTTCCGCCCTTCCGCGCTCACGGTGCACGGCGCATCGCTGATGGTGATCAGACACCCCGACGGCAGCCTGGAAATACACGGACTGAGCGAAGACCCCGAGCTCGAGAGCGGCCCCGACGCCCTTGCCCAGCTCTTTCTCGAGCACGCGAGGGTCTCCGTGCGTTCGGGCCGTCTGCTCTGGGTGGACCGATCGGTTGCGGGGCAGAGCGTGTCGATACATGACGTCGACCTGCACCTGCGCCGCCTGGGAGTGCGCCGCCGCATCGATCTCTCCGGAGAGATCGACCAGCCCGGGTCGGGTCGCTTCGACGTGGTCCTGGAGGCGCACGGCGACCTGCTGACTCCTAACTGGTCCGGCGAGGTCCGGCTCCGTGCCGACGATCTCGACCTCGGCATGGCGGCGCGGCTCGCGGGCGTTGCGCGCGATGACTTCGTTCAGGGCCGTGCGGCCCTCGAGGTCTCCAGCCAGTGGCGCGACGGACGCATGGAATCCGCCCGGGGGCACTTCGGGCTGAGCGACAGCGCGCTGCGGATCGGGATCGGAAGGGCGGGGGCGGTCGCGGCCCGGGGCTCTCTCGAAATCACCGGGGACCAGGGCACCTTCCGGGTGGATTCCGCTTCCTTCGACTGGGAGTGGGAAGACGTGTTCCGGGAGCCGGTGGCCATATCGGCCTTCTCCGGCACCGCCGACTGGCGGCGGGACGGCGACCTCAGGCACGCGCAGCTGCGCGAGGCGGCCTTCGAGACCGCACACGTCTCGGGATCGCTCGAGGGAAGCCTGGGGTGGGACGGCGTCGATGGAGAGCCCTTGGTGGCAGTTCGGCTGGCCCTCTCGCGCGCGGAGCTCGCGCACCTGCCGCTGTACCTGCCGGTGGGAGTGCTTCCCCCGAAACTGGTCGCGTGGATCGAGAGGGCCGTTCACGGTGGACACCTCGAAGAAGGCGAGCTGCGAATCGAGGGGGCGCTGCGCGACTGGCCCTTCGACGAAGGGGAGGGAAGCGTGAGCGCCCGCGCCCGGGTCTCGGGGGTGGAGCTGCGCTACGCACCCGGATGGCCCGCCATCGGGGATCTGGCGGCGGAGCTGCGATTCGAAGGCCGACACGCGGCGTTCGAGCTCAGCGAGGGCCGGGTTCAGGGCGCCGAGATAAGCGGCGCCACCGTGGACATTCCCCACGTGGGAGAAGGCGGCACGACGCTTACGATCGACGGTCACCTCTCCGGCACCACCGAGCAGGCCGCGGAGTACCTGCGAAACAGCCCTCTCGCACCACGTTTCATGGACGTGCTGGACGCGGTGCGCGCGCAGGGCCCCGCCTCCCTCGCGCTGCAGATCGCCATACCTCTGCCCCGGGGAACGAAGCGGGTATCCGGGCGGCTCGAGGTTCAGGACAACCACGTGGACCCGCCCGGCCTCGAGCAGGGCCTCGATGCGGTAGCAGGCGCATTCGACTTCGAAGGCGCGACAATCAACGCCGAGGAGGTCCGGGCCGTCTACCTCGGGCGCCCGATCACCTTGCAGGTCTCTCCGTCGGAGACCGAAGGGGGAGTGCGGATAGCAGTGGAGGGCACCACCACGCGCGAGCACCTCGCCGCGCACCTTCGCAATGCGGGATTGCTGGAAGAATCGAATCGGGAAGATCCCGCCTGGCTGTCCCGGCTTTCCGGCGAAACGGGCTGGCGAAGCGTCTTCGACGTCGAGAAGGGCCGCAACGACCATGAAATGCTCGCCTCCGTGCGAATCGCCTCGGACCTGCGGGGCGCACGCATCGATCTGCCCCCACCCCTGGCCAAGGCGCCGTCGGACACCGTCGGTCTCGATATCGGGCTCGAGCTGGGCGGCGAGGGAGCGCGCACCGTGCGCGCGAGATACGGCGAGCTGCTGTCCACGGTGTTCGTGTTGCGGGACGCCCGCCGGGAGGGTCCTCGACTGGAGCGGGGAAGCCTCCGCCTCGGCGGCGGCGAGGCGGAACTGCCCGACGGACCGGGCGTGAGCCTGAGCGGAACCCTGCCCCGCCTGTCCCTGGGCAGGTGGATGCGCCTGCTCGGTTCCCGGACGGAATCCGAGGAAGGTGCGCAACCCGCCACCCCTTCCGTTCTCGCCGCCCTCCGGCGGGTGAATCTCCAGGTGGAGGAGCTCGATGCATTCGGGGTTCCCTTCGGGACCACGCGCATCGACGCGCAAGTCGATCCCTCGTCCGCCTGGACCGCCTCCCTCGTCGGCGCCAACATCCTCGGCGAGATAAGGGTTCCCGCCGGTCCGGAGCCCGTCCTCGTCCACATGGACCGACTCATCGTGCCCGCGGGCGACGAGCGGGAAGGCGCCCCGGCTCCCGACCTGAGCTCCTCTCCGAATCCGACCGCGCTGCCCGCAATTCGATTCACCTGCTCGGAGTGCAAGCTGGCCGACCATGAACTGGGGACGGTCGACATCGTTACCCAACCCGACCCCCAGGGGACCCGGATTCCTTCCTTCTACATGCGCGGGGAAGGCTACGAGGCCCGCGGCAGCGGCGCGTGGCTGGTCGCGGACGGAGTGCCCGCATCTTCCGTCGACGCCCAGGTGCACAGCAACGATCTCGGCCGCCTCCTCGACACCTTCGGCCACGTCGGGGGAGAATCGATCACCGGGGCCACCGACATGCTGCTCCGCGCCTCGTGGCCCGGCTCGCCCTTCCGGTTCGACCTCGGACGCCTCGACGGAGTGCTGCACTTTCGCGCGAGCGAAGGGCGCCTCACGCAGGTCAGACGCGGCGCCACCGGCCGCTTCTTCGCTCTTCTCATGCTGCCCTCGCTCCCGCGGCGCCTCGCGCTCGACTTCCGCGACCTCTTCCAGGAAGGGCTCGCCTTCGACCTGATGGAAGGCAGCTTCGTGATCGATTCCGGCGACGCCTACACCAACAACTTCGTCATGGAGAGCCCCACCGCCACCATCGAGCTCGCCGGGCGCACCGGACTCATCGACGAGGACTACGACCACGTGCTCACCCTCACTCCGAAGCTCACCGAGAACATCGCGCTGCTCCCCATCTGGCTGGGAGAACGCATCCTCAATACCCGGGTCTTCGATCGCGTCTTTGCCCACCGCTACTCGATTCGCGGTCCGTGGACGGCGCCGAGAGTCGAGCCGATCCAGGTCGATGCGGACCAGGCGGAAAGGGAATAGGGTCGGGGAATCGTGGCATCGAAGGAACACATCTTCGTCGCCCTGTCCGGCGGCGTGGACTCCGCGGTCGCCGCGCTCCTCCTCAAGGAGGAGGGGCGCCGGGTGAGCGCGCTGTTCATGAAGAACTGGGAAGAGGACGACAATAGCGAGTACTGCGCGGCGGCCGCCGATCTCGAGGACGCGCGCGCGATCTGCTCGCACCTCGGCATCCCCCTGCACTCGGTGAACTTCTCCTACGAGTACTGGGAGCGGGTCTTCACCCGCTTCCTGAGCGAGTATCGCGCCGGGCGCACGCCCAATCCCGACGTTCTCTGCAACCGGGAGGTCAAGTTCAGCGTCTTCGCCGAACACGCGAAGGACCTCGGGGCGACGCGCATCGCCACCGGTCACTACGCCCGCACGAAGCGAAGAGCCGGGGCCTGGTGTCTGCTCAAGGGAATCGACGAACACAAGGACCAGAGCTACTTTCTCCACCGGCTCACCCGGTCGCAGCTCGCGAACAGCCTCTTCCCGGTCGGCGACATGCGCAAGGCGGAAGTGCGCGCCGTCGCTCGCGAAGCGGGGCTCCCCTGCAGCGAGAAGAAGGACAGCACCGGCATCTGCTTCATCGGGGAGCGTCCCTTCCGCCGCTTCCTCGAGCGCTACGTCGACCCCGCTCCCGGCCCGATCGTCGGGCCGGAGGGAGAGTGTGTCGGGAGCCACGACGGACTCGCCTACTACACCATCGGACAGCGGCAGGGGCTCGGAATCGGCGGAAGGGCGGACGGCAACGGGAGTCCCTGGTACGTATGCGGCAAGGACCTCGAGAACAATCGGCTCCGGGTCGTCCAGGGCCGGGAACACCCCGCCCTGCGCTGCCGGGAGTTGACGACCGGCCCCGCCCACTGGATTGCCGGCTTCCCCCCCTCCCTGCCCCTTGGGTGCCGGGCCAGGATTCGCTACCGACAGCCGGACCAGCCCTGCACGGTCCGCAAGGCGGAGGGCGACGGCATCCGGGTCCGCTTCGAGGAAGCGCAGTGGGCGGCCGCGCCGGGCCAGAGCATCGTCCTGTACCGCGGAGAAGAGTGCCTGGGCGGGGCCGAAATCGAGAAATCCTTCGGCTAACCCTCGGGGATTCTCAGGACGTCTCCGACGTGGATCCGATCCCCACGGAGCTGATTCTCCGAGCGCAGGGCGGCAAGCGAGACACGGTGGCGCTTGGCGATGTCCGACAGGGTGTCACCCCGGGCGATGACGTACCGCCGCTTCGCGAGCAGGGTGCCGGCCGGCGGGTTGATCGCGAAGTATCCCGCAATCCCTTCCGCGATCGCGCCGGCGATGGCCCGGCGCTCCGCCGGATCCTGGAGCCGGCGCTCGTCACGCGGGTTCGTGATGAATCCGGTCTCCACCAGTATGGAAGGAATGTCCGGCGCCTTGAGAACCATGAATCCGGCGCGTTCCACCCGACGCTTGTGGAGCCGGCCGATCCGGCCCAGCTGCGACAGCACGCGGCGGCCCACTTCCCGGCTCGCGCGTATGGACCCGGTCTGGTTCATGTCGAGCATCACCGTCGCCAGTCCCTCTTCCATCTCGTCGAGGGACACGCCGCCGGCCAGGTCCGCCGCGTTTTCCCGTGCCGCGAGCCAGCGCGCCGCCTCGCTGCTCGCACCGCGCCGTGAGATCACGTACACGGAGGCGCCGTGCACCCTCTTGTCGCGGAACGCATCGGCGTGCACCGAGACGAAGAGATCGGCCCCCGCCTGCCGCGCGAGCTCCACGCGCCTTCGCAGACCCACGTAGTAGTCGCCCTTCCGGGTGAGGACCGCACGCATGCCCTCCCGCGCGTCGATGGCCTTCTTCAGCTCTCGCGAAATGGACAGGGCGACATCCTTCTCGTGCACCCCGTGGCGGGGGACCGCGCCCGGATCTTCTCCTCCATGTCCCGCGTCGACCGCGACGACGACGTCCCGAAGCCCGCCGGCCTCCTCCTGCCGCGTATCACTTTCGGCAGCCGCGATTCCGGGATCCGCCGGTCGCGGATAGAGATCGACGACGAGGCGGTGCCCGTAGCTCTGGTTGGGGCCGAGCGCGAAGCTTCGAGGGCGGGCGCGTTCCTTGAGATCGAGCACAACCCGCAGGCCCCCATTCTTGCGGGGGGCGCTGCGGATGCGGTGGATCAACCGGTCGGGCCGTGACGGGCGCCGAATATCGGTGATTAGCCGCGTGTGCTTCATGTCGATCACCACGCGATCGGGCTCGTCGAGCACGAAGACGTTGTATGCCGCTGCGGTATCGAGGTCGAAAACGACCCGCGTGTGATCGGGCGCCGGCCAGATGCGGACGTTCGTCACCTGTACCGCGGCGACCGAGGCGCTCCACAGGAGCATCGTGGCAAGGAGCGGGGTGATCCGGTTCAATTTCTCGAATCATTCTGAACTGTGCGGACGAATTTCTATACCGAACGGGTGCTTATGTCAAGTACCTTAGATGACTCATTAACTATCGGAGGAGAGATCGCTCCACGAAGGGGATGTCGACCAGGCCGCGAGCAGCTCCCGTCCGTGCGTGCTCCGCCCTCGTGCCAGGAGGTGGCGTCCCTCGTCGAGGATGCGCATTTCGATGCTCAGATCGGGCGAGGGCAGCGCTTCCCTCCCCCGCTCCGGCCATTCCACGACACACAGCGCGCCTTCGTGGAAATAGTCGCGGGCGCCGAAGTCGTCGAGCTCACGGGCCTCGGCGAGACGATACAGGTCGAAGTGATAAACGCTGATGCCGGAGAGCTCGTAGGGCTCGAGGAGCGTGTAGGTCGGGCTCCGGACCGGACCCCGGTGGCCGAGACCCCGCATCAATCCTCTGACCAGCGTCGTCTTCCCCGCCCCCAGGGATCCTCGGAGGTACAGGCTCCTCGGCGCCCGCACCTCCTCCCGATCCGGGGACTCGAGGGCGGCGGCCAGCGCCGCACCGACGCGAAGGGTCGATTCCGGATCGGGAAGCAGGATTCCGCGCTCGGGAGGCGGAGGAATCATTCCGGGTTGAGGACCCGGCGCAGCATCGCGATCACGTCACCGGCGAGCATCCCGCGTTCCCCGCCGGCGCGGGCTGCGGCATCCGCAGCTTCCGCATGGGCGCACACTCCCATCTCGGCGGCCCGGGAGAGGGAGAAGCCCTGTGCGGCAAGGCCCGCGATGACCCCGCACAGCACGTCTCCCATTCCGCCGCTGGCCATGCCGGGATTGCCCGCGTCGCAGACCGACACGATCTCGTCGTCTCCCGCGACGAGCGTGCCGGCCCCCTTGAGTACCACCACGGCCCCGCTCCGAACCCGAATGCGCTCCAGCGCGGCGAAACGGTCCGCCTCCACCTCCGCGCTGCCCATGCCGAGCAGGCGTGCGGCCTCCCCGGGATGGGGGGTGAGCACCGCGGAGCCGGGCGCGAGCTCCCGGCCGCCCTCCGCCAGCAGGTTCAGCGCATCGGCGTCGAGCACCACCGGCTTCGCGGCGGCGAGTGCGGCATCGAACATGAGACGCCCCCACTGTGCGGTGCCCAGTCCCGGGCCGACGGCGACGAGGCTCGCCCGCTCGAGCAGGGGCGTGAGCGCCGCTTCGCTCTCGACCGCGCGCGACATGAGCTCCGGTCGCGTCAAGGGGATCGAAGCGGCATGGGTGGCGCGCGTGGCGACCGTGACCAGTCCGGCCCCGCTGCGAGCGGCCGCCTCCGCCGCGAGGCGGGGCGCGCCCGGCATGCCCTCGTCCCCGCCGATGACCAGCACGTGACCGAAGCGCCCCTTGTGGGCGACACGCGACCGCGGCGCGAGGTCCTCCCGGAAATCGGCGAGGCGCATTCGCCTGGCGCTCGGCGCCACGCGGAAACAGGCCGCCTCGGGCACCTGCAGGGCGTCGAACTCCACCCTTCCCGCAAGCTCCGGCCCTTCGCCGGTGAAGAGCCCCCGCTTCAGGCCGATGAAGGTGATGGTGGAAGTCGCCCGCACCGCGGCGCCGAGGCGCACTCCGGTGTCGCTGTGCAGACCCGAGGGCATGTCGATGCACAGGACGGGGCGCCGGCAACTATTTGTCTTCTCGATTGCGGAGGCGAATGGAGCGCTGACCTCCCGGTCGAGGCCGGTGCCGAGCATGGCGTCGACCACCACGTCGAAGCGGCCGAGATCGAACCCGGAGGTCTCGACCCGAACGCCGGCCGATTCGCAGCGCTTCGCGGCCGCCAGCGCATCCCCGCGAAGACGTGCCGCATCGCCGACCATCTCCACGGCGACGTCGAGACCCTCGTCGACGGCGAGCTGCGCGAGCAGGAATCCGTCTCCGCCGTTGTTGCCGTGGCCGCAGAGGATCGCGATGCGCCGCGCCCGGGGCCACCGCCGGCGCAGGTGCCGCAAGGCGGAAGCCGCCGCGCGCTCCATGAGCACGATACCGGGAACGTCGAAGTCCGCGGTGACCGTGCGGTCCAGGGCCCGCAGTTCCTGCGCCCGGTAGAGCGTGACGGGAAGCTCGTTCGACATCGCAAGAGAGTCCCTCGACGCCGGCCCCGAAGCGCTCCGGGTTCGCGAGAGGGCAGCTTCAGTAGATCCTGAAAAAGTGCTCGCGGTAGTAGATGAGCTCCGCGATCGACTCGCGTACGTCGTCGAGAGCCCGGTGCCGGCTCTCCTTCGTCAGCCCCTCGGCGACATCGGGCCGCCATCGGTAACAGAGCTCCTTCACGCTGCTGACATCGAGGTTGCGGTAGTGGAAGAAGCGCTCGAGCTGTGGCATCCAGCGCGCGAGGAACCTGCGGTCCTGGCAGATGCCGTTTCCGCACATCGGGGAGCAATGAGCGGGCACATGGCGGGAGACGAATCCGAGCGTCTGCCGGGCGGCGTCCTCCTCGGAATGAGGGCTGCTTCGGACCCTGTCGCAGAGACCGGAGCCGCGATGCTGTCGTGTGTTCCACTCGTCCATGCCCTCGAGGATGTGCTCGGGCTGGTGCACCGCGAGCACGGGCCCCTCTTCCAGGACGTCGAGGTTCGAGTCGGTGACGATGGTGGCGATCTCGATGATCCGATCCCGGTTCGGATCGAGGCCCGTCATCTCCAGGTCGATCCAGATCAGATTGTTGCGGTCCACCGCCATGCTGCTGTCCGACAGGAAGCCGGAATGGCCGCCCTCTTAGCGCACCGAAGGCAATTCACGCGCCCCCGGGGCCGCACCGGCGGGAGATCACGGGCTGCGGTGTCGGACGACGCGTGCGCGATTCGATCCGGCGAGTGTATCAGAGCGATGGCCGGTCTCCATCGGGACCCGCCGGCGCCGTGCGCGCCTCGGCCCGGGCGCCGCTGCCTCAGCCGAGCTCCCGGCGGCCGGAGAATGCGTGCGCGAGGGTCGGGGTATCCACGAACTCGAGCTCCCCGCCGAGGGGAACGCCCTGGGCGATCCGGGTCACGCGCACGTCGAGCTCTTCGGCCATTTCCGCGATGTAGTGCGCCGTCGCCTGCCCTTCGACCGTCGAACCCGTCGCCAGGATGAGCTCCCGGACCTCGTTCTCACGCAGTCGCGCTTCGAGCGTATCGAGGCCGAGATGCTCGGGTCCGATGCCGTCGAGGGGGGAGAGGCGGCCGAGGAGCACGAAGAAGTAGCCCCGATAGCCGGCTCCCCGGTCGATCGCGAGGACGTCACCCGGAGTCTCCACCACGCACAGTTGTCCCGGGTCCCGGGACCGGTCGGCGCAGCGGGAGCAGAGGGGATGCTCGCTCAAGTCGCGGCAGCGCTCGCAGTTGGCGATGCGTTGCACCGCCTCCACCAGGGTTTCCCCGAGCCGGCGCCCGCCCTCCCGATCGCGCTCGAGAACGTGCAGGGCCATGCGCTGCGCGGATTTCGGCCCGACCCCGGGCAGACAGCGCAGCGCGCCGACGAGCCTGTTGATGAGCGGGGAATCCGGCAAGGGGCAAGGAGCGGTGGGTCGGGCTCGACTCGGCGCGAGGTCGCGGAAGAGCGCCCTCAGAAGGGGAGCTTGAGACCGCCCGGCAGCCCCAGACCGGAGGTCAGTCCCGAGAACTTTCGCTTGATCTCCTCCTCGACCCGACGCACCGCGTCGTTGACCGCGGAGGCGACGAGATCCTCGATGAGCTCACGGTCCGGCTCCCCGAGAAGAGCGGGATCGATCTGCACCCGTCGAACGTCGTGACGCCCGGTCATCGTCACCCTGACCATGCCCCCTCCCGACACCCCCTCGACCTCGAGTCGCGCGAGCTCTTCCTGGGCGCGCTGCAGGTTGCCCTGCATCGCCTGGGCCTGCTTCATCAGATCACCGAGCGGATTCATGTCTGTTACCTCTGCACCGCCCGGCGGGACACCTGGTCCACCGGCCGGACTCAATCGACCGGATCGACGAGCCTGGGGTCGACCTCGGTCCCGAATGTTTCGCAAATCGCCCGCACGGTGGCGTCGTTCTCGATCGCGTCGACCGCGGCACGGCGGCGTTCGGCGTCGAGCCGTCGCTCCCTGAGCGCGGGAGTGTCCTCCTGCGGCGCCGCGAGCTCGATGGTGAGCGGCACGAAGGTGCCGATGCGCGTCTCGAGCGCGCGCTCGAGCTGTTCCCGGGAACGGGTCGCCATGAGCTGCTCGTGGTTGGGGGCCAGCCGGAGCTTCAGCGAACGCCCGTCGAACCCCGCCGGCTCGCAGTTCGCGGCGAGCTCGCGCGCGAGTCCCGACACCCTCAGCCCGTCGACCAGGGTCGTCCAGGTCTGCGCAGTGATGGAGGACGGGTCGACGGCGCCGCGGGCCTCCCCGCCCTCGTTCCCCGCCGGGGCGGGCGGCGGGGCGGCACGGCGGGGAGGAGACGATCCTCCCCGAGCTTCCGGATTCTCCGGCCTCTCCCCCGGCTCGGGCTCGAAGGCCAGCATGCGCAGCAGGATCATCTCGAACCCGCCGCGCGGGTCCGGCGAGAGCGGCAGGTCGCGCCGACCGAGCAGGGCAATCTGGTAGAAGAGCTGCACGTCCTCCTTGTCGAGGCGCTCGGCCAGGTCGAGGAAAGCCCCTTCGTCCTCCGGCTCCAGCGCCCTCGCTCCCGGCACCACCTGCACGGTGGCGATGCGTTGCAGGGCGGAGATCAGCTCCGCCAGCGCCTCGTCGAAGTCGGCCGCGTCGGCGGCCATGGCGTCCACGCTGCGCAGCACGGCGTCCGCATCGCCGTCGGCAATGCCGTGAAGAAGCGCGTGCAGGTGGCTGCGCTGCAGCGTGCCAAGCATGGCCCGCACGTCTTCGTGGGCAACCCGGCCGCCACCGTAGGCGATGGCCTGGTCGAGCAGGCTCTGCGCATCGCGCATGCTGCCGTCCGCCGCGCGCGCGATGAGGCGCAGCGCGGCAGGCTCCGAGTCCACGCCCTCGCGCTCGAGCATCGAGGCAAGGTGCGTCCGGATCTCCTCCACCGGCAGGCGCTTGAGGCTGAACTGCAGACAGCGCGACAGCACCGTGATGGGAAGCTTCTGGGGTTCGGTGGTGGCAAGGAGGAACTTCACGTGCGGCGGGGGTTCCTCCAGGGTCTTGAGCAGCGCGTTGAAGCTCTGCTGCGAGAACATGTGCACTTCGTCGATCAGGTAGACCTTGTAGCGTCCCCGGGTGGTGGCGAACTGGACGTTCTCCATCAGCTCCCGCGTCTCGTCCACCTTGCTGCGGGACGCCGCATCCACTTCGATCAGGTCGACGAAGCGGCCCTCGTCGATCTCCCCGCAGGCCCCGCAGGCCCCGCAGGGCGTCGAGGAGACCCCCTGCTCGCAGTTCAGGCACTTGGCGAGGATCCGGGCCAGGGTGGTCTTGCCCACTCCACGGGTGCCGGTGAAGAGGAAGGCATGGTGGAGCCGGTCGCCGTCGAGCGCATTGGCGAGCGAGCGCACGACGTGGGACTGGCCCACCATCTGAGAGAAGTCTCGCGGCCGCCACTTGCGCGCCAGGACCTGATAGCTCACGGGTATCGCCTGTCTCTCGGACCGGACGACGAAGAGGGCGCCGATTATACGGTCCGGCCTTCCGGACCGAGAAGCCGGGGGGATGGACGAGGGGACTCCCGGGCCCGAGGCCGGTCGACCGGGGCGCCTAGAGCTGGCCCGATTCGTCCCAGGTCTCGAGCCATTGCCGGTACTGCGGCCGTTCGTAGCGCTCCAGGGTGAAGGCCCAGGCGTAATCGGGCAGCGAATCGCCCAGCACATGGGCGGCCAGGAGCTCGGCCGCTCCCATCGAGGCCATGATGCCGAACCCGGAGAAGGCGGCGTGGATGAAGGCGCCCTCCACGGGGAGGGGTCCCATGAGCGGGCGGTTCTCCCGCGTCTTGGTGTAGTAGCCGCCGTCGATCCAGGGACGCGGGAGCGCGCCGAAGTACGAGGCGAGACCGGGCAGCATCGCGCTCATGCCCCTGACCACGATCTCGGGCAGGTGCGGGTCCCATTCGACCGGAAAGGTGGCGGGGACCGGCTCGCAGTCGTAGGTCCAGTACAGGATGACGCTCCTGCCCGCTCCGAGCGGGCGTCCGTGCGCGCCGGCGGGAAACTCGTCGAGCAGGTAACGGGTTTCCCCGTCTTCCGCGAGGAGGCCGCGCTCCTCCTCCGACCACGGCAGGTTCACCGGGTCGGTCCAGATGAAGAGCGGCGCGTCGCGCGGCACCACCGAGTGCCGGTCCTCGAAGGTCACCTTGATGTGGCGCTCGGAGAAGATGGGGAGATCCAGGCCGAGGCGCTCCCCCACCGAATTGACGAGGGGCCCGGCCGCCACCACGAGCCGGGAGGTATCGACCCTCGTGGTCCCCGAGGGCGTCTCGATGGAGAGCGAGCGCACGCGCCCTCCCGTGGCGTCGATGCGGGAGACGCGGCCCCGCAGCAGCTCGACGCCCGCGGCCCTGGCCGCCTCGAGCAGGTGCATGCCGAGCTGCTGGGCGCTGAGCCAGCCGCAGCGCCGGGCGTGCAGGGCCACTTCGGTGTCCGGACTCAACCACGGAAAGAGACGCGCCACCGCCGCGCGCCCCGTGATGATGTCGGCTCCCACCGGCTGTCCCTCGAAGCCGCTCGCGGGCGCCGCCCGGTAGTCGCGGGCCTCCCCTTCGTGCATGCGCACCTCCCCCGCCCCGAGCTCGGCCGCTTCCTCCGCGGCCCGCCGGAAGCGCTCGACCTGTCCCTCCTGCGCCGACGCGTACAGGTAGCCGCGGCGGTTGAGCAGGAAGGGGTTGCCGCTGCCGCGCGCCAGCTCCTCGAGGCGGTCGATGCTTCGGTTCATGAGCCGGACCATCGCGTCGCCCGGCCCCGGCCACCAGTTGCGATAGCACTCGGTGGACTTGTCGCTGGTGAGCGTGAAGGGCGGGAGCTCGTCGACGAGCAGCACCCCGCGCTGCCCGCGCGTGACGCTCAGCTCGTAGGCGGCGGAGATGCCGGCGATGCCGGCCCCGCAGATCACGATTTCCGCCTTCGCCACCGCCTCGGTTCTCAGCGCGCGGCGCGCGGTGCGTCCGGGCGCCGGCCGGCGCCACGCCGGAGACGGGGAGATCGGCGGCGCGACGCCATCGTCACGAGCCCCCGTTCCCGAGCCGCCCTCCGCGCCCCGGTCGGGGAGCGGCCCGCTTCAATCGCCGACCCTGACCTCGCAACCGAACTCCGCCGCCTCGTCGACCAGCCACTCCCACATCGCGAGGCCGAAGCTGCGGAACACGTAGAGGTCGAAGGAATCCGCCGCCCGGCAGTAGAGGACGATGTTGAAGGGCCCGAGTCGGGACGATGCGCAGTCCCCGGCCTCCAGTCCGTCGACGTCCAGAGGACAGCCCTTGGCGAGCAGATCGCGCGCCATCGGGCCGTTCACGCGCACCACGGTACGGGCATGTCCGAGATCGAGGGTCGTCGCATCGGGCGTCTCGATGAGAGCGAGCACCTCGTCCGCGCCCGCCTCCCGGTCCCGGCACACCACCCACCACTGGTCCGCCCCGGTCCACAGAAGGTCCCCGTTTTTGCCCGAAGCGCCGCGGCGGGGTCGCGCCTCGCTCCCTGCACCGAGGCTCGACAGCACGCCGGCGAGCGCCCCGGGATCCGAAACGCCGTTCACCTGCACGAGGGCCGCCGGCCGGCATTCCTCGATGATCACCCCGGGGTCGCCGTTCCCGGAGGGTCCGTGGCGTGCGGGCTCCACGTGGCCATCGAGGGCGGAACGCCTTCGCGGTGCGCCCCCGGCGCTCACGTCGCGGCTCCCGCGGCGCTCATCCGCGCGCTCTCTCGCCCGCCGGATCGATGAAGACCGGGTGGACCACCTCCACCGGCACGTTCATGCCTTCGAGCGGCGAGCTCGCGTAGAGGATCTCTCCCTGGTAGCGCTCCGCGTCGTCGAGGAGGGCGAGCGCGATGTGCCGGGAGAGGTTCGGGCTGTAACAGGTGGCGGTCACGTGCCCCAGCATCGGCACCGGCCGCGGGCGGGCGGGATTCACGACGATCTGCGCGCCCCGCGGGATCCGGCGGTTGTCCACCGAGCGAAGGCCCACGAAAGCGTGGCGGTTCTCCTTGGCGAGTCCCGGCCGCTCGAGCGAGCGCTTGCCGATGAAGTCCGAGTCGGGGCGCTGGAGACGCTCGAAGCCGAAGTCCGAGGGCACGGTGCGCCCGTCCAGCTCTCCCGCGACCACGTGACCCTTCTCGATGCGCAGCACCCCGAGCGCCTCCGTGCCGTAGGGCATGATGTCCCAGGGCTCGCCGGCCTCGAGCAGGGCCTCCCACACCGGCAGGCCGAAATCGGACGGGGTGTGCACCTCGTAGGCGAGCTCGCCGGAAAAGGTCATGCGCAGGATGCGCACCGGCGCGCCCGCGATGCTCGCCTCGACGTAGCCCATGAAGGGCAGCGCCTCGTTGCCGACGTCCGCGCCGTCGCAGGCGGCGGCGAGCACCCGGCGGCTGTTCGGTCCGGCGAGCGCCACGCCCGCCCACTGGTCCGAGATCGAGGCGAGGTGCACGTGCAGCTCCGGCCAGACCGTCTGCGCGTAGTACTCCAGGTGAGACATCACCGGCCCCGCGTTCCCGGTCGTCGTCGTCATGTAGTACTCGTCTTCGGAGACGCGGGTGGTGGTGCCGTCGTCGAAGACGAATCCGTCCTCGCGCAGCATGAAGCCGTAGCGCAGGCGGCCCACCTTGAGGTTCTTCCAGCGGTTGATGTAGACGCGCTCGAGGAACTCTCCCGCATCGCGCCCCTGCACCGCGATCTTGCCGAGCGTGGACACGTCGACGACGCCGGCGCTGCGGCGTACCGCGAGCGCCTCCCGGTTTATCGAGTCCATGATCGACTCGCCCGGCCGAGGGTAGTACTGGGGCCGCAGCCACTGGCCGGCGGTGATGAAGGGAGCCCCCGCCCGCTCGTGCCACTCGTGCATCGGGGTGCGCCGGATGGGCGAGAACTCCACTCCCACTTCGCGGCCGGCGATGGCCCCCATGGTGACCGGCGAGTAGGGGGGGCGGAAAGTCGTGGTGCCGACCTCCGGGATCGCCTGACCGAGCTGCGCGGCGAGTATGGCGAGGCCGTTGACGTTGCTGGTGCGCCCCTGGTCGGTGCCCATGCCGAGCGTGGTGTAGCGCTTGAGATGCTCCACCGAGTCGTATCCCTCGCGCGCCGCCAGCGCCACGTCGTCCACCGTGACGTCGTTCTGAAGGTCCACGAAGCGCTTCGCGCGCCGCCCCTCGGGGAGGGGCACCGTCCACAGCGCCATGTTGGGAGCCTCGCGCCACTCGTCCCCGGAAGGCGCGGGTGGCGCAGGCCCCGCGCCGGCGCCGCAGTCCGCCGCCTCGGCCGCGGCGGCTCCGGCCTCCGCGCCCTCGGCGAGGCACTCGGCG
>JAJEAD010000007.1 GCA_022824305.1 Gammaproteobacteria bacterium
CATCCAGTCTTACGCACTAAGGCGACACCCAGTCTTACGCAGGTTTCGGACTCGGAGCCTGGGCTGGTGGGCAGAGCGAGCCGTTGCGTTGCGTGCGCTGCGGCGGGTGGGGCCGAGGGGCGGCGGGTGGCAATAATGGCGGGTAGGGTGGGGCAGGATTCGCGGCGTCGGCTTGCTCCAGGTGCGCGTCGATGCCGCCGCCGCTGCGGTGTCCGTTGTGCGGCGCCGACCGGCGACCGTTCAGGTGTACAATCAGAGCACCGCAACCGGATGCCCGGCGCCCCGCATGTTCTCTGCAACCGTCAGCCTGCTCATAATCGTCGTCGCCCGTGCGCCGCGCCCCGCCGCGGACGCAACGCTCATGCCGACCCCAACAACGGTCCCGGATGGCTTCTGACGCGCCGGCGCCTTCGGAAGAGGCGCAGTACCGGGGTTTCTGGGCCGATGTGGGCGAGAACTTTCCCGACCTGAGCGGGGCGCGCTCCACCGTGCAGTACCGGGAGGACGAGCAGCGGTTGCTGCGCGACTACCTGCCGCCGCTGTCGGGGCTGCGCGTTTTCAAGACCGACCTGTGGGACGAATCGCGGAACACGCGCATCCTGCGCTGGGCCGCCGATTCCGGGAGCTGCGCCTTCGGGGTCGACATCTCCCCGGGAGTCGTCTGGCGCGCCACCGAAAACTTCGCGGCCAAGGGCCTGACGCTGCGCGGCGTGCTGGGCGACGTGCGGACACTCCCGTTCGAGGCCGAGAGCTTCGACGCGATCTATTCCATGGGGACGGTGGAGCACTTTGCGGACACCGAGGGCGCCCTCAAGGAGCTCTTCCGCGTGCTGCGGCCCGGCGGCCGCGCGATCATCGGCGTCCCGAACCGGTGGGATCCGTTCCTGCGCCCCCTGCTCGTGGTGCTGCTGGACCGGCTGGGCCTCTATGACTACGGGTTCGAGAAGTCCTATTCGCGACGCACCTTCCGGCGGATGCTCACTCGGGCCGGCTTCCACGTGACGACCGAAACGGGCATTCTCTTCCTGCCGGGGTGGCTGCGCATGCTTGATCTGGCCTGCCACGTGTGGGCACGTCCGCTGAGCCGGCTCACGGGCTGGGCCGTCGCACCCTTCCAGGTCCTCTCGCGGCGCGTGCCGTGGCTGCGCCGGCACGGCTACATGCTGGCGACGGTCGTGGAGCGGCCCGAGGCGACCACCACCCGCTCATGAGACGCAGCCTCAGCGCTGGTGAGTGACTGGTGGCCACATGAAAAAACCCCCTCGCGGGTAGAGAGTAAACCCGCGAGAGGGCTTGAGAAGAGAGCACAAAACGGGGGGATGGAGGGCCCCCCGCTCAGGCCCCACGCTGCGCTACTGTTCCAGTATATACCACACCCCTCCATGGACATGGCCACGACGGCATCGAGAGGAAGAGTTGCGGGCTTGCTGCTCGTGGCGCCCGTACGACCCGCCGCCGGACTGGCTACGGTCCGCCTCCGGAAGAACGACGTGACGGAGCCACCGGCAGGTTAACAGAATCGCCCATTATGCGACCCTGCGAGGCGAAACCCCCTCGATTGGCGGGGCTTTCGCCCCCGCCAAATCGGCACTTACAAGGATCGGCGCCCGAGGCGAAAACGCGCTAAGGGTTCCCAGACAGGGCGAAAGTCGCCCCTCCGGCAGGCGCGAGCACGTGCGGCAGGGAGAGACATCACCCAAGCGGTGGCAGAAGTCGTGGCACGCACTGACCAGCTCGCAGCGTCATGGGCCTGCCAGCGCTCAACGCACGCGACTGTCGTGTTGCCCGATCCAGTCGCGCAGCGCAGCGTCGATACGCGTTTGCCAGCCACGGCCGCCGGCCTTGAAGTGGGCGAGCACGTCCTGGGAGAGGCGGATGGTGGTGGACACCTTCGGAGTGGTGATCGGCGGCCGGCCCCGGCGCACGGCCACGTGCGCGAACTTCTCCGGCCAGTCGTCGGCAGTCAGATCCGGCGCCGCGTCGGGATCAAAATCGCGGTCCGTAGAGCGCTTGTTCCCGCTCATTGGCCTTCCTCATACTGATAATCCGATGTGTGCCCTCGCGCGGCGTCCAGACGAGGACGACCATCGCCGCGTCGAGGAATCCGATGGTGATGAAACGCTGTTCACCGTAGTCCAGTCGGTCGTCCTCGACAGTCAGGGTGTCACCCGAGAGGACATCCCCAGCGCGAGCCATATCGAGCCCTCTGGCGGCGAGCGTGGTCTCGCGCTTCGCTGGGTCGAAGACGATGAGCACAATTTATGTTACTACACTAAAAGGCCTGGGCAGGCTGGCGCTGCCGACGCCGCTGGCCTAAAAACCGCCCTTCACGGGGAGTGTGCTCAACGAGCTCGGTCACGGCCGGGAGCACGATTGCAGATTGGGGCGCAACAATGCTCGGTTGCGCTCAGGCGGTCGCCGTCGGCGGTCTCACCTCCATAGCAAATTGTTGTCACCATTCCAGGAACCCTTGCCCCTCAGCGCCACACGCACACCGTGATCGCGCGCGATGAGGGCAGCCACGCGGGCACGCATTGACACCGTCAGGGGCATCGGCCGACAATCTCCCAACGGGCATGGGCGAGTGGCCAAACTGGTAAAGGCAACCGGCTTAAACCCGGTGACTTGTGGGTTCGACTCCCATCTCGCCCACCATTAATCCGCTCGTCTTCGACACCTCCCCCCTGCAGGCCCTGCATCGGGTCCGGCTACTCCCGGTGGTGCGGGCGTCCTTCTCCCAGGTGCTTGTGCCTGGAGCGGTCTTCGACGAAACGATGGCCTCCGTCCCGCAGGCCGCCCCTGGGCGAGTCCCTGATCTCACGGACTTCCCGTGGATCGAGGTCGTGGCCATGGAGACCCAAGAGTTGCTGGCCGCCGGGGCGGAGCACATCAAGAACCGGCGGGGGACGGAGGTCTACCGGTGGCGTGGCCGACAAATTGACCGCCCAGAGCTGGAGGCCGTGCTGCTTGGCCTGCGTCTGCAGGCCTCGATTGCCATCGAGGACGCCAAGGGGGTCAGATGCGCCACGGACGCCGGCGGCCGGGTGATCAGCGTCGCAGACATGTTGCAGCAATTCGAGCGTGAAGGCCGAGTCTCTGACGCCGGCACAGTGGCGCAGGGCATCCTCGAAACGGGCTATTGGTCCCGGGAGCTCCAAGCGCTGAAATGGCGCAACACCCCGAGGTGAAACGCCAGGCGCCGAGGACACGCCGCGCGCCAGATGGGATCGCCCCGTGAAGTGGTGGAAGAGACCGGGGGCTCAAAACTGCCCTCACGGGCCGTACACGGGCCGTTCGCCGACTGGGCCTACACATATCGCGGATGGACGCAGACGAGTTCGGCGCGGCGCCAGCACGTCTCAGCAACGCGATGATCAAGTCGGGCGCGGCCGAGGCCTTGCGGGCGGTCCGTGCGTCTCTCTCGTCGTGAGCTGTGGTGGGCGCATGGCTCGCCGCGCTGGCGCCGACTGCGCCAGCTGATACTCAACGCGGCAAACTGGCGTTGCGCGCGCTGCTGGCCTGTTCGCGAACATCGTTCACCACAAGCACAAGACGAGCGCAGGCGGGCCGATGTTCGACCCGTCGAACCTGGAGCCGATTTGCAGGGCGTGTCACATCGCGGAACAAGAACCCGAGCGGCGCCGCGCCTGGCGCATGCTGCTCGAACGGCTTTGACGCTGCCGCGCTGGCTGCTTGAGCGGCGCGATCGAGGCGGCGGTCCGCCCGGGCGCGTGGTCTGGAAGCCGGCCGGCGAGGTCGAGGCCTCCAAAGCGGCGCGGCGCGCGGGCACAATGAAAACAGCAGACAGTCAGTTCCACACGAGAGAGGCGAGGGAGGCCGACCGGCGCGCGGCCACAGTCTTTATAGTTGGCGCATGGCCGAGCCAAAGAAGCGCGATTGTTTGGTCTGCAACAAGGCATTCCGGCCGCGCCGCCCGTGGCAAAGATTCTGCACGGCTCAGTGTCGAGCGCAGGCCCGAGCGGATAGCTACACGACGCTATCATCGTGTGCCTACTGCGGGCTGCCGGGGACCACCATCGATCACGTGTTACCTCGAAGCGTTAAACAGCGACTCGAAGACGTGGGCATCCCTGACGAGTACGAAGACGTGCGCGTACGGGCGTGTGTGGAGTGCAATAGTGCTCTTGGAACCCGCCCGCCGTGGACCGTTGCCGGGCGCCGAAGGCGGGCGCAGGCGTGGATTCAGCGGCGCTACGCCGAGTATCTTCGGATCCCCGAATGGGATGAAACCGACTTGGCTGGCCTCGGGCGGATGCTTCGCAACAAGATCACGTCAGACTTGGCCGTGCAAGCCCTGACGCGGCGCCGTATCGCCTACCGGCCGCGCGTCACCTACACCCTCAAGTAAAAAGCGCCGGCTGGCTGCGTAGGGCTAGCCCATGCGTGGCGATCTCCGGCATGGCGATAACCGATCCACCCCTGAAATCGAGGCGCTTAAAACGGCTCCTACGCGGTTTTTCTGATGGCCATCAAGTTTTTGGGCCAACCGCCCCCAAATACGACAAATTGTCGGGTTTGGGAAACTGGTAGCAGGTTCTCTAAAACCCCTCCCCAGGCGGCGATCGTGGCTCCGAGTCGCTCAGCAGTACACCACAACATCTAGGGGGCAAGCCGCATCGCTGTGAGAACATCTCGCGGCGCCGTCGACACGACTTCCCCGACCGCGTGAGATGCACGGCCCGGCGCGGCGAGATTGTCGAGGCGGGTGGCCGTGCCCGAAATGCACACGGTTGACGACTGTGGAACCTGGCTGCCTGTGTCCGGACTGCGGCCGCTTGAAGAGGGAACGGGAGCGTGCTCCATGACAATCGGAATGATGCGAGTGTGTGTGGTGGTGTGTCTCGCGCTTGGCGTGGGGAGTTGTGGAAACGGAGGGGGCGGCTCCCCCATGGCTCCCACGAGACCCGTGACGCCGGTAGTGCCCGATGTGACCGGGCAATGGTCAGGCGCGTTGCACGTCACGCGGGTGACTGCAACCGGTGGGTGGGCGTTCGGCACCGACACGTGCGAAGGCATGACAGAGTGCCGCACGAGCGCCGGGTTCGAGCCGATGCCTGCAACCGTGATGTTCATGCAAACTGGCCGGCAGGTGAGCGGGTCGCTGACTTTCGCCGGCGGCGATTTCGACAACGTGACATTCTCGCTACAGTCGGGAACAGTTGCGGACACCGGCGCGGTGACCCTGACGTTTGGGCCGCAGTCGCTGCGCGACGTCTTGCCGGACGTGGAGAACGGAGAGATCAACGTCAGTCTCCAGCCCACGGGCGAGGTTCAATTGCAAGGGACGGACACGCTCGCTGGTACGATCGTGCTGCGGCTTACAACGGACATCCTGACCGGCGAGCTGGCAATCGAATCGTGTCTCGGCGCGGACGTTGCCACGTTCGCGTGCTCGGGGTGGCAGCGCGGATCGTAGGCCGGAGTAGGGCGTGGGACCCGCCTGCCGGCATGGAGCTCGGCACCCTCTGGGGTTCCGCCGCGTGGCTACGAAGAGCGTCTGAAGCCCACGAGCGCGCTGAGGCTGGAACGCCTGTGCGCCAAGCCGCCGCGGCACGCCACCACGGCCGCCACCATCGACCGCGTCTTGCGCCGGCAAAGCGTGTGGTCTGACCGTGGGCGAGGCTGCGAGATCCTCCCCGGCTCGGCGCGGGCGGCGCTACCGGCTCGGCCCGAAGTCGTCGGTGCGATCTCGTCCCGAAGGGCGCTCTAATGTGATGTGCATGTGCGCCAGGTCGCCGTGGGCGATGCTCGCGAGCGCGCGCTCGGCCTCGGCCCCCGGTTGCAACCCCTGGCGCTGGAGATCCTGCGCGATCGCCGCCAGGTCCTGCGTGCGCACCGTGACCGGTTCGTGCATCGCGTGCGCATAGTGGGCAAGAACGCGGGATGTTGAGGTTCGCTTTTGGGCTTCGAAAGGACCGACCGTCAAGGACCGGCGGAAGGAGATCGGCAAGGGGCTACTTGCCAAGATGCTCTCCGACCTCGGGATCGACAGGGACGATTTCTAGCCGGTACGCGTGTAGTTGGCGCCCGAATATGGAGCCTGGAACTGATGTCTGACACCTACAACTATCCTGCTGAGATCGAGCGCGATGAGGACGGCCGCTATGTCGTCGCGTTCCCGGACTTCGGGTGGGGAGCGACGGACGGCGCGACACGGGACGAGGCGCTGACCGAGGCCCGGGATCTGCTTCGCGAGTTGATCGCGGCCACGATGCGTGCGGGCAAGAACTTGCCGAAGCCCTCGCGCGCGACCAAACGCCGCCCCCTCGTCGTCCCGCCACTACCAGTTGCTCTGAAGGCGGCCCTCTACGAAGCTTTCCGCGAGGCCGGTGTGTCACAACGTCGTCTCGCACGCGATCTCGACGTTGCCGAGAGTGAGGTGCGGCGCATGTTGAATCCCGACCACGCCACCAAGGCCGCCACCATCGACCGCGCCTTGCGCCGGTTTAGGCAAGCGTGAGCTCGCAACACTGATTCGCAGTCGTTCTCCACTATCTAAGTGCTATACAAGCAGATAATATTATTGATATACGAGCATATTGTGCTATCATTTGGACAGGTGGCTGGGGCAGCGCCCCACCGTGGGGCCTGTCTGGCAGCCCGGGACCCAAAAGGGAGGAGAAAAAGTCATGGCCATTACCAGATACGAGCCATTTCGGGAGTTTGCCCTCTTGCAGGACCGGATGAATCGCCTCTTCGGCGACACCTATCTGCGGGAGGATGAGGCCACCCGTGGGGCATGGGTGCCCCCCGTGGACATCTTCGAAGACGAGGGCACCCTCGTGCTGCGCGCCGAAGTGCCCGACGTCCCCAAGGACCAGATCCGCATCACGGTGGAGAACAACGTCCTCACCCTGCAAGGTGAGCGGCCCTTCCCCACCGACACCACGGAAGGGAAATTCCTCCGCATGGAGCGGAGCTACGGCCCATTCAGCCGGTCCTTCACTCTACCGAACACGGTGGACGGCACCCACGTCAAGGCCCAGTGCAAGGACGGCGTCCTGACGGTGCAGTTGCCCTACCGCGAGGAAGCCAAGCCGCGGACGATCGATATCGAGGTCGTCCACTAAGCCCGGCGTGCGGGTAATCCAGCGCGGTTCCCTCCTTCGGCCGCGCTAGGCGGGCGGCCGCCCTCACACAGGCCGCCCGCCATCCCGCCCGCCAGGGAGCGCTCATCTTCCTGCCCCCGGCCTTGTGGTCTGACCGTGGGCAAGGCTGCGAGATCCTCCCCGGCTCGGCGCGGCCGACGCTACCGGCTCGGCCCGAAGTCGTCGGTGCGATCTCGTCCCGAAGGGCGCTCCGATGTGATGTGCATGTGCGCCAGGCTGCCGGGTGATGCTCGCGAGCGCGCGCTCGGCCTCGGCCCCCGGTTGCAACCCCTGGCGCTGCAGCAGTCAACGCAACTCCGCGGTGTAGCCGCTGCTACACTGAGCGAGGTTTCCCGCAAATGGCCGTCAGGCTCTCGAAGACCTACGCCGCCCTCAAGGCGGCTGGTGCACCAGATGGGATCGCCCGGTGAAGCGGCCGAAGAGATCGCAGGGTTCGAGAATCGTCTGTCTGCTATCGAATCCGATGTGAAGTTGCTCAAGTGGATGGTCGGTACGAACCTCGTACTGACGTTCGGTATCTTGCTTCGGCTCTTCACGGCGTAGCGCAGCGCGCTCATCTTTCCTGCCCCGGCCTTGCGGTCTGACCGTGGGCGAGGCTGCGAGATCCTCCCCGGCTCGGCGCGGGCGGCGCTACCGGCTCGGCCCGAAGTCGTCGGTGCGGTCCGGTCCCGAAGGGCGCTCTAATGTGATGTGCATGTGCGCCAGGTCGCCGTGGGCGATGCTCGCGAGCGCGCGCTCGGCCTCGGCCCCCGGTTGCAACCCCTGGCGCTGGAGGTCCTGCGCGATCGCCGCCAGGTCCTGCGTGCGCACCGTGACCGGTTCGCGCATCGCGTGCGCATAGGCGTGCTGCGCCCGGCGGTCCATCGCCTGCGCCTGCACGCTGTGTGCACGGCCCAGAGCGGCGCGCTCCTGGCGCTGGTCCCGGTCCAGCTCGTGCCGCCACCGGTCGAGCACGGCCGCCTTGCCGCGAATCACGCCACCCAGCTCGCGCCAGGGCTGCCCCTGCCGGCGCCACCGCTGCACCCGGCCGCGGAGCGTGCGCACGTCCCAGTCGAGCCGGTCCCGCGCGTCCTCCTGGCGGGCGTAGAGCGCCGCCCACGCCTGGCGCTGCGCCACGGCCAGTGGCGCGCGCTCCGTGTCGCGGCGGGCGCACACCTGCCGCCATTTCCGCTGCTCGTCCACGCGCCGCACCGCCACGCCCGCCATCTCCAGCGCAGACCGGCCGTCGGCGATCGGCACGCGCCGCACCGCGCCGGCCAGGCGGCGGTAACAGGCATCCCCGGTCGTGGCCGGGTCGTACATCGAGGCGGTGCGCGCCTCGTCGTACCGCGGCCCGACCAGACGGCGATCCCGGTTGTGCGCGACGCGCCGCGGACACCGGATGCGGCCCTGCTCCCGCTCATACGCCTCGGCCCACCGCGACAGCGCCAGCCGCGACTGGCGCATGGGCGCGGCCCGGCCATCCTCGACCGACACCCGGTTCGCCACCACGTGCACGTGGGGCGTCGTGCCGTCGCGGTGCGCGACCAGCACGGCCTGGTGCTGCTCGAGGCCGAGCGCCTGCAGGCTCGCCCGGGCGGCACGCACCATCGTCGCCTGGGTGGGCTGCTCATCCGGCGCCCAGGACAGCGAGTAGTGCGCCACGGGTTTCTCCAGCCGGCGGCCGCCGGCACGGACGCCGGCCAGCGCCTTGAGCTCGGTGGCGTAGCTCACCGTCGCCGCCATCTGCCGCGCCGCCACGCGCGCGTCGTCGGTGGCCAGATTCACCGTCTCGGTCCACGCCACCCGGGACTCCGCCTCGGCCGGCCCGTCCGGCCCCGCGGCCACACGGTCCCGCTCCCGCAGCTCGCCCAGGCAATACGCCACCGCGCCCCGGAAGCTCGCCCCGCTCCGGTGGAGTTTGCACACCATCAGTCCCTCGCCTGCGGCAGCAGCGTGACCAGCAGCGCCCGCAGCCGCTCGAACACCACCCGCGTGTCGGGCGGGAGCGCGCGGCCCTGGTGCAGGCGGCGGGCGATCTGGTTCACGTTCCCCGCCAGCCGCGAGACTTCGCGGAACTCCTCAGCCGCCAGCCGCCGCGGCGAGGCCACCCGCAGCCGCTCGCTCAAGGCGCGCTGCCGCAGGTAGTCCGGCACCGGCAGCCGCGCCGCCGACGCCCGCCGCCGGAGCGCGACGAGCTCGGCGTCGCGCAGCGAGAGCGTCACCTGGTGGCGGCGCAATGCGCTGAGCGGCAGCTTGGGACGGGCCATGACAGGGCGCGGCCTCCTCGTAAAAAGGGGGGTTCCAAGGGGGCGCAGCCCCCGTGGCAAGAGAGTTTTGCCTAGGCAAAACACATCTTGCTACTCTAGACCCCGTGACAACGGGGGGAAGTCTACCACGCCAGAGGTGTGGCCGCCAGAGGTGTGGCTTTCTAGGGCCAGGTCGCGATCTGGTTCGCTCGGAATGGGATGGAAGTCAGTGGCGGAGACCACATCCGCCAATTTTGGGGCGGGTGGTACGGCTGAGCCCGATCTGAATCCGGTGGCCAGTGTTCAGAAAACCACAGGTACGTCTACTTGTGTACGGGGGTGTTTGGGCAATCCCAATGGTGGTGTTTGGGCAAATGGGTTCGCGCCGAACTGCTGCCGGTAGACAGACCGAGCACTGAATGGGAGCCGAGGCGAACCAGGCGCAGGATGCCGGCGGTGGGCTTCTGGTAGATCAGCACGAGGTCTGGCTGCACGTGGCAGTCCCGGTGATCGTTCCACTCACCGCTCAACGCATGGTCGTGATGGCGAGGTGCGAGCGGGTGATCGTTGGCCAGAATTCGCACGACCGGCACGAGGAGGGCATCAAGGGATGCTCGGCCTCGGCCACGAGACTCCCGCTTATAGTCACGCTTGAATCGGCCTGTGCGCTCAATCGTCCGCATGCAGATCGTCGAGCAGGGCCTCGACGCTGGCAAATCGAGGAAGGCCGCCCCTCCGGGCCTCCTTCATCGCCTCAATGGTCACCTCGTTGGGGACCAGCGGCGCAAATGGCAGGGCCTTCTCCTGTGCCACCTTGGTCAGCAGCAGCCGTACCGCGTCGGAAACGGTCAGACCCATTGCTGCCAGCACCGCCGCGGCTTCTTCCTTGACGGTCCCGTCGATGCGGGCTTGGACGAGATGATTCGCAGCCATGAGACCCTCCCAATTTCGGCCATAGGGAAAATGACATTGTCATTCATTCTATGAGCTAAGTGGTGAGGGTGTTTGTCCGGTCGTCTTGCCCTTGTGGTGAGGGTGTTTGTCCGTGGAAAACTGCCAGGATTAACAGGGTTTTGTGGAAAAGGACCGCTTGAGGCGCCTTGTGGGTATGCATGCCGAGGGGGGCCGGGCCGGATGACTTCCTCGAAAACCTTTTCGCCAAGTTCTATCGCGTGAACACATGCACTGTATAACGTGTTCACGTGTTCACTGTATAGATCGTTCACAACCATCATGCCGTCAAGTCGGAATGGTTTTTTGCGAACAGGGCCGCGCAGGCCTGTCTCTCGGCCTGTGGGATTCACAGACCGAGCACTGAATGGGATCCGAGGCGAACCAGGCGCAGGGTGCCGACGGTGGGGGGACCGAAAAAAGCTGCTGCATCTGAATCCCGGAGCCGCCGCAGGGGTTCTCTCCGCGCTAGGCTATCTGAGCGACGGGTGCGCGAGCATCCCAAACCATGTTCCCCAGACCACGGATGGCGTGATGGACCAATACAAGCACCTCGGCGAATACCTGGCAAAACAGCCGGGCAACTACTGCTCGCTGACGTTCAGCACGATCGAAGCGATCATTGGTGACGCGTTGCCACCGAGCGCCAGGACATATCCGGGCTGGTGGGGGAACGATCGACTGCATCCGCAAGCACTGAGCTGGATGCAAGCCGGGTGGATCACGGATGGTCCTGACCTCGGCACGGGGAAGATCCGGTTCGTCAAGACGGCGCCCGAGAAACGGCCGGACGAGGCGCTGCTGGCGCAGGTGACCGTGCGCAATCTGGATGCCGCCGTGGTAGCGAGACTCAAGCAGCGAGCGAAGCGGAACGGCGTCTCCCTGGAACAGGAGTTGCGCACGCTCCTGACGCGTGCGGCCCGGCCGCGCCGCGACGAGCTGCTTGCGGAGGCCGCCCGCATCCGGGCCATGACGCCCGGTGCGCTGACAGACAGCGTGTCGTTGCTGCGCGCCGATCGCGACAGCCGGTGATCACGGTGGTCGACGCCAGCGTCGCCTGCAAGTGGTTCTTCAACGAGCCGCTGGCGGCCGAGGCGCGCAGGATCGCGGTGTCTGACGCCACCTTCATCGCTCCGGACCTGATCCTGGCCGAGTGCGCGACCGCCGCGTGGCGGCGCGCGCGAGACGGCACGATCACGCCGGCGCACGCGCGGGCGTTCCTCAGCGCGCTCCCGCGCTGGTTCGAATCGCTGGCGCCGACGGCCGAATTGCACCAGCCGGCGTTCGAGATGGCGCACGAGCTCGGCCATCCGGTCTACGACTGCCTGTACCTTGCGCTGGCGGAACGGGAGCAGTCGGTCGCCGTCACCGCGGACCGCGCGTTTGCGGATCGCGTCGCCGGCTCGCGGTGGAAGCACCGACTCGAGGCCCTGAGCCAGGGGGAGCAGCCCGGCGAGGGTCCGAGGGAAGACGCTCTCTGAAGGGGAGATTGGAGATTCTGAGCCAAGCCTGTGGAAATCCGTTTTTGTGGATTTCCACAGGTTGGCGAAGCCTAATACTGTACGTACATACTGCAAAAGATACTGTACGTACGTACTGCCTGCCTCTAAGTCCATACAGCTCAGTCACTTCCAGGTACTTTCGGGATCTCATTCACGTAAAACCGGGGGACTTTCGGGATCTCATTCACGTGGAAAACTTTGCAGAAATGTGATGAATGTGTAGGCTTTGCCCCTAGCGGTGGATACACGCGAGACGGACGAGGCGGGCACGCGGAGCAAGCGCGCGGACAAGGAGCTCCGTCGGACTGGCGAGCTGGTCAGCATCGTTGACCAAATCGAGCACGCCAAGCGTGTCGAAGCCATCCAAACGGCGAGGGCGCTGGCGATCGCCGGCCTCCCGAAACGGCGAACCCACGCCCGCGACCTCTCGCGCACGCTCCGGGTGGGCGCCGACATGTGGCTCCGCGTGACCTACACTGCCCAGGAAGGCCACGACCTGCCCTTTGGCGAAGATCGGTTTGTGCTCGCCGGGATTCAGCACCTCGCGCTCAAGCACAACTCCCCGACCGTGCTGTTCGACCGGGTCGGCTCGTTATTGCAGACGTTCGGGTTGAGCGAGGATGGCCGGACCGTGGCGCTCATGCGGCAACGCTTCGCGCGGTTGGCGGGCCTCTCGGTACGGTTGGCGTTTGGAAGCTCAGAGGCGGAGCTCAAGGAGCACGTGCACGTTGAGCAGGTCTTCCTCATCCAGCGATACGCCTTGCCAAGCCGGAGGGATCTGCAAATCGAGCAGGCCGGCCAGCTGACGTTTCATCGCGCCTACACGTACGGTGTGGTCTTGAGCGGCGATTTCTGGAATCACCTCCTCAAGACCAGAAACCGGCTCGTCGTGCCGTTGAACCTCCTGAAGCTCTACATCGACAAGCCCACAGGCTGGGATTATCTCTGCTTCCTGGTGGCGCGGTGTGGGGCGGCGAAGACCTCGTCGCGGGTGCCGCACGAGGCCCTGGTGTCGCTCTTTCGGGACACCGACCAGCAGGATGACCGTCATGTCATCCGCAGGCTGCAGCGCTACCACCGCGAGATTATGCATGCCACGGGTGGCCGCCTGAACGCTGACCTCGTCGAGGACGGGGCCTTCCCCTCGTCCGGCGGGCGACCCAAGAAGCGGTGGGCGCTGATTGTTCGGCCAAGCCGGTCGCTGTTCGCGCTCCCGCAAGACCTCATCGAGATCTGAGCGTCCCCTCGCGGCGCGCCCCGCGTCCATGAGGGATTAGGGCGTGAACACCTTCACGTCTTCACTCTTGAACTCGTTCACACCATCACGTCGTTTCACAAGTGTGTCGGGCTGGTGAGGGTGTTTGTCCGGTCGATGATGCGTGCGCGGCGGCGGCGAGCCTGGGGTGTAGTTGGCGTCGTCGCTGGCCTGTTGAACGTCTTCACACGTTCACCCTAGACGTCACAAGGTCGGGCCGGCTGGTGAGGGTGTTTGTCCGGTCGATTTGGGTGGGACGGTCGAGAAAGGGCGCGGCTCATTCATTTTCCGGATGAACCAGGCATCACACGTTATACTTTGAACGCTTTCTTGTGTTCACACGTTCACACGAGGTGAGGCCGACACGATGCGCACGATCGCTCTGGTCAGCCAAAAAGGCGGAAGCGGGAAAACAACGCTCGCCCTGCATCTGGCCGTCGCGTCGACCCACGCTGGCCGACACGCCGCGATCATCGACCTCGACCCGCAGGCCAGCGCGGCGCACTGGGCCGACCGCCGCGAGGCGGCCCGCCCCACTGTCCTCGCGGCGCCGGCGAGCCGCCTGCGTCCAGAGCTGGATCGCGCGCAGGAGGCCGGCGTCGAGCTGCTCTACCTCGACACCGCGCCCCACTCGGACAGCGCCGCGCTCAAAGTCGCGCGCGCGGCCGATCTGGTGCTCATCCCGTGCCGCACCGCCATTCTCGACCTGGAGGCGATCACCGACACGGCACAGTTTCTCGCCACCACCGGGACGCCGGCCCTGGTCGTGCTGAATGCGGTCTCCTCGTACGGACGCGATGCCGATCACGCGGCGGACGCGCTCCACACGCTCACCCTGAACGTGTGCCCCGTCCGCGTCGGCCACCGCGTGGCGTACGCGCGGGCGCTGATCACCGGCCAAACCGTCCAGGAGCATGCCCCTGGCGGGAAAGCGGCCGAAGAAATTGAACGTCTTCACACGTTCATTCTTGAACTTGTTCATAACATCACATCGTCACACTCTGGAGTCGTCGCCAGTGGCTAACAAATTCACGACTGCGCTCAACCGCCGGCAACCTCCAGCCGCCTCGGCCACCACGACCCGCGGCCGTCTGAAGCATATCGGTGGGTACTTCGACCCCCGTCTCTCGACGCAGCTGCGCCATCTTGCGGTGGCGGAGAACCGCAGCGTGCAAGCGTTGCTGGCGGAAGCCATCGAGCTCCTGTTCCAGAACAGAGGCCTCCCGACGCAGGACCAGTAGGGTCCCGGTGTCGCAGGAGCGCGGTGGGTTGGCTGTGCCACCAGCGTGATGGTGCCGCCTGCACGCGCTGAAGCGTTGTTGCCCAGCCTCCAGTTCGTGGATGGTGTGAACGAGTTCTAGAGTGAACGTGTGAACACGTTCACGCCGGTGACCGGACAAACACCATCACCAGCGCGGGAAACACAAGGACCGGACAAACACCCTCACCAGCCTGGCCCCCAGAATGGCCAGCCCGCGGGTGTCTTTTCACGCAGTCCCATCAGTCCAGCGGCGGTGTCCGCCGTCTGTGCCGATGCTTCACGACCGCGCGGTGTCGCGCGGCGGTGTCGAGTGCGCCCCGGTGGCGCTTCCCGCTTCCGCATCCCGTGCCCGCCGTCCGAGCCGTTGCCGGCCCGCGCGACAGGGCTTACCGAGACTCCACGGGCGTTTTACTCGGTTCCGGCCCCGGCAGCCGTACCGTTTGCGAGTGCGCCCGGCCGATCCTGCCGCGCGAGCGCCCTTGCCGTCAGCCGCTCGATGTTCCGCGCGGCGTTCACGTCTCGATCATGGTCGGCGCCGCACGTGGAGCACGTCCAGCGCGGCCCTGCGCCCTCGCGGTCGGGCGGTCCGCTCCGCGCGCCGCAGGCCGAGCACGCGCGCGTCGTCTCTCCCGGGTCCACCGTGACGACCTGTCCACCGTGCTCTGCGAGCTTGTAGGCCAGCTGCCGGCGGAGCTCGTGCCACCCCGCCTCACCGATGGCCCGGTTCAGGGCGCGCGTGTCGGCCCCGCCGCCGCGCATCCTCCGCCGCGCACTGCGCTGTTCCAGGCCGACGACCGCGGCGCGCGCCGCCATGGTGCGCGTCCATGCGTGGCGATCGGCCGCGATCCGTCGTGTTACCCGCTGGCGATACCGTCGCAGCCGTTCCACGGCGCGGCGGTAGTTCGCGCTGCCGTGCGCGTCCGTCAGGTGGTGCGTGGCCCGATCCCAGACCTGCCGCCGCCGCACGGTGCGGCCCGCCCCGGCCGCATCCATGCGGCGGGACACGGCCCGCTGCAGCCGCGTCAGCGTCCGCCGCTCGGCGGCGGTCAGCGTGTCCGCCGTCCACCGGCTGCCGTCGGACACCGTGGCGTGCGTCTGGGTCCCGACCGCCACGCCGAGCGCGCCGCCAGGCGCCGCCCTCCGCTGCCGCACCAGGTCCCGCACGATCGCCACGTGCCAGCGCCCATCGTGGTAGGTCACGGTGGCCGACACGATCCGGTGCTGCGGGTAGCGGGGCTGGCGCGCGAGCCGGACCGTGCCGAGCCGTGAAACGTGCATCAGCCGGCCCGAGACCGTGAGCGTTTGGTTATGGAGGTAGAACGTGGGCCGCGCGGTGCGGCGCTTCGGCCTGGGCCGGCCCGCGCGACCCTCAAAGAAGTTGCGCCACGCCCGGTCCACGTCGATCAGTGCCCGGTTGCGCGTGAGGGCCAGCGTCTCGCTGGCCCATGACGGCAGGCGATTCGCCCGCCGCAGCGCCGTGAAGATACGCACGATCCGGTAGGCGGACGGCGTCGGCTGCGGCGTGTCCGGATCGTCCCAGGCCCCCACCCCGGCGCGGTGATCGGTGTATTGGCGCGCCCACTCCGAGAGCGCCCAGTTGTAGGCCAGCCGAGCGCACTCCGCCCACCGCGCGAGTGTCCGGGCCTGCCCGGGTGTGACGATCAGCGCCGATTTGTCAGCAATCACGTGGTGCCTCGGGCCGAATCCTACGCGATCGATCAGGGCGTCGGTCCCGGATTGGTGGCCTGCGCCGTCAGCCATGCCGCGCGGCGACCCAGCTCCCCGCCCTGCGCGCGTGGCCGTGGGCATCAGCCACCGTCAATGGTTGCACGTGAGCGTCATTTCATGTAAGCATGAGGGCATGGGCAGTATGGGCCAGTATGTCAGCCAGGAGCCCGTTGTCGGGATGGACAGGACGACGCGCAAGCGGGTGGCAACAGTCAAGCCGGCCAGTCGGCGGGGGAAGAAGGCCGTCATCGGCTATTTCGCCCCGAAGGTTTCCAAGCAATTGAAGCAGATGGCGCTTGATCAGGACCGGAGCAGCGTGCAGGACCTGCTCCGAGAAGCCATCAACGACCTGTTTCAGAAGTACCGGCAACCCCCGATTGCGTGACCGTGACTGGGAAAGCACCGAACGCGTGCGGCAAAACGGCGTGTTGCGATTGTATCCCGGCGGAGAAGGTTCTATAGTCCATGCGCGGAAGGTGGGCGTCGCTGAAGTGTTCGGGCGGAAGTGCCCTGTGGCCCCAACGGGATGTTAGGGCATTCACCGAAGGAATTCAGTGATCTCACATCACTTTATTGGCACCGGCGGCTGGTCGGACACCTTGCGACGCGGTCAGCGAGATCCGGCCCGGTTACTGGACGAGGTCGCGGGTCACGTGCAGGCGTGCCACCTGCAGGTGATGGCGACCCAGGCAGTGCCGTTCGACAACGGCGGGCTCACGCTGGTGTGGGTGCTCGCCGAGTCACATTTGGTGCTGCACGTCTGGCCGGAGCTGGAGAGCGCGACTGTGGATCTCCACGTCTGTAACTACGGCGCCTCGAATGCCGCCAACGCGGGCGCACTCCGGGATCGGCTGGCGGCGACGTATTTTGCGACCGGGGGCCAGTGGTCCACATTGGTGGCGGGCACGGCGACGGACGCCGAGGCCGGCCTTGAGCCTGTGATGGGAGCGGACGGCGACCTCCTCGTAGCGGAGGGGTGATCGCCAGTGGCAGGTCCCATGCACGGGCAACAGTTGGGTTACAGTTTGGAGCAGCTAGAGGGAGTTCACAAACTCATGGAGGAGAACACAATGCGCTACGGAGCAAGATTGACTCACAGGTGGAAGGGCCGGTTGCTCACGGCCTTTGCCGCTGTTGGGCTGCTGGCGGCGTCCGCTGGGACGGCATCAGCACAGATCACCGCCAAGATTGCGGAGAGTGTGACGGAGGGGGACGTTGTCACAGTTACTGTGACCGCCGAGGTTCAATACCCTGATTCTACTGCTGTTACCGCAGGGGCGATAACGATGACCCTGACGCCGAGCGCTGCAGGCTCGGATGCTGATAACACCTATGAGGCCACGGATATTTCTCTGAATCCGGCTACGGTGAGCCTCAGCTATCCAGCGCGTGCCGCCACAGCCACCGGCACGATGGACAGGACCCTCACGGGCACCGTTCGCGTGGCCACCATTGACGACCCCGATGCCGAGGACGAAAAAGTTTCCTTTACCTTCGATAGCCTCGCAGGGGTTGGGAGTCTCACGGATCAAGAGGGGGCGGCTCTCGCTGTACCAACGTTCGACGATCCACTTACCATCGAGGACGACGAGACCCAGACGTACGTGCTGGCCATTACGGGTGATGACGATCTCTCGGAAGGAGAGGATCCCACGGTATCCCTCAAGGCTGTGCCGGCCCATGAGGACAACGCCACAACGTTGACTCTGAATCTCGACAGGCCACGTCCTGATTGGTCCTTCGCCATCGTGAATGCCGCCGACGATTCGGCCATCGCTGGCTCCGTAGTCACGATCGGCAGTACCACGGCCACGCCCACGGCGGGCATTGCCGAGGCGGAGATCACGATCACAACGCCTGACAACGACAAGAACCGTGTGGATGACACCGTCACGCTGACGGCGCATTCCGGACAGGCGGGTCGGTCCACTCTGCGGGACACGCTGACAATCACCCTGAAAGACGACCACGTGTTGCCCACGGTTGCGGCGAAGGTGGTCGACGAGGACGGCATGGTGCTCGATCCCCAGACCATGTCGGTTGAGGAAGGCCAGTCCATCTATATTGCGGTGATGCCGGTCGACAAGGACGGCATGGCTATCGCAGCCGAGGAGGCTCTTGAGGTCGAGTTGATGCCGTCCGGTTCCGCTGATGCGCGGGATTATCGGCTGGCGAGGTCGACGATCACGATCGCTGATGGTGCGAAGGCGAGCGACCCGGTAATGCTAACGGCGGAGGAGGACCAGGATGTCGGCGAGGAAATCCTGACATTCAACGCTACTGTGACCGGTGACACAAGAGCGAACGGTGCCGGATCGAGTATGAGCGAGAACGTGCTGAGACTGACCATTGACGACGCCACGATGAAGCAGATCTGGCCGAAGGACTCTGATGCGGACTACGACAGAATCAAGGCCGCGATCGCAGCGGGTGCCGACGATGAAGGCCTGAACCCGGGCGAAACGGTCACGCTACAGACCAGCGACTTGTTCGGGTTGGCCGAGGGCTACACCGCCACCTACGGCGTGTCGGTGGAAGGCAGCGCGGCCAGCGCGTCGGCATCGGGCGACACGGTCACGATCGACGCGGAGATGGCTGGCGAGGCGAAGATCACCGTCACCGGGACGGCGAGAATGGCGTCGTCTTCGCTCATGTCGTCACAGACTGTCTCGAACGTGGCCGAACTCACGTTCCCTGTCACGGTGGTCGACAAGGCGCTGATGCTCACGTGGTATGTGGGTCAGGGTGGTGACGACTACAACATCGAGAATCTCGTCGAGGGCCAGTCGTACGAAATTATCGTGAATGCCAACCGGGCGATCACGGAAGCGGAAGGCTCCGTCGAGGTAACGTTCATGCGCGACCGCGCGGCGAGCGACGCCGATGACAGCGACTACACGGTCGGGACGGCCACGATCAGTGCCGGACGCGATCACGCCCACGCGCGTCCCCCGCTGATGGTGTTGGCTGACGACATCTCCGAAGGCGGTACCGACGACGGCGGCAATGTGGGTGAGCGGTTGGTGCTGTTTGGTGTGGCCAGCAACGGCGCTCCGGTCATGGCGGATCCTGAGCATTTTAGTACCGAAAATGGGGCGCTCACGATCTGGGATACCGCCGTGCCAGCGCTGCCGGTGATTGCGACGTGGCTGCTCGGGCTGGGCCTGCTGGGTGGCGGCGCGCGGCAGATGTACCTGCGGCGGCGTCAGGACTAAGCAGTCCCTCGTTGCTGAGCAACCGGTAGGGTAACCACGCAGGAGGGGACCCGGCGCAGTCGCGCCGGGTCCCCTCTTCGTTTGTGGGGCGCTCTCACCGGGCACGAGTGTTCACTCCCATTGCCAGGCACTGCCGATCCAGGCACGCGTGACGCCATCCCTGTAACGAGCGAGAGCCGCGGAACCACGTGAAGCTGCCGAGGTAGGTGTGCCGAAAACCGTGAGACACGACACCGCCGACCAAGGGCGGACGGCGTCCGCCGCGGAGGTGGAGGACGCCCGTGCGTACCGGGACTTCTGGGCGGATGTCGGCTCGAACTTTCCGGAACTGGACGGGGCGCAATCGACGGCGCAGTACCGCGAGGACGAGCAGTGGCTGTTTCGGACCTATCTGGCGCCCTTGCTCGGGCTGCGCATCCTGAAGACCGATCTCTGGGATGAGGCGCGGAACACGCGCATTCTGCGCTGGGCCGCCGAAGAGGGAAGTCACGCCTTCGGGGTCGACATTTCCCCGGGGGTCGTCTGGGGCGCCACCGAAAACTTCCAGGCCAAGGGGCTGACGCTGCGCGGGGTGCTAAGCGACGTGCGGACGCTCCCGTTCCAGGCCGCAAGCTTCGATGCGATCTACTCCATGGGGACGGTGGAGCACTTCGCCGAGACGGAAGAGGCCCTCCGGGAACTCTTCCGTGTGCTGCGCCCTGGCGGCCGCGCGATCATCGGCGTCCCGAACCGGTGGGATCCGTTCCTGCGACCCCTGCTCGTGGTCCTGCTGGACCGGCTGGGCCTCTATGACTACGGGTTCGAGAAATCATATTCGCGGCGCACCTTCCGGCGGATGCTCACCCGGGTCGGCTTTCACGTGACGGCAGAAACGGGTATTCTCTTTCTGCCGGGATGTCTGCGTATGCTTGATCTCGCCTGCCACGCGTGGGCCCGTCCGCTGAGCCGGCTCACGGGCTGGGCC
>JAJEAD010000064.1 GCA_022824305.1 Gammaproteobacteria bacterium
CTCGGCTCTCGTGGATTCCCGCCTGCGCGGGAATGACGGCAAGAAGGCGACGTGCGCGCCTGAATCCCTCCGAGTTTCCGTGCACGACCGCGGAGGCAGGTCTCCTGACGGTGCCCGGCTTGGGCGGGAATGACGGCAGAAAGGGGCGAGGTGCGCGTCTGAATCCCCCCGAGTTTCCGTGCACGACCGCGGAGGCAGGTCTCCTGACGGTGCCCGGCTTGGGCGGGAATGACGGCAGAAAGGGCGACGTGCGCGCCTGAATCCCCCGCGTTTCCGTGCACGACCGCGGAGGTCGGTGTCCTGGCCGTGGCTGGCTTTCGCGGGAATGACGGATGGAGCGACAGCCATGACGGCGTCGATGGCGTCATTCCCGCGCTCGCGGGGACAGGCTGCGCGGGAATTCGGCGTTCGAGGCGCGGCATCCGGCGACGTGCGCGCCGACTCCGGCAAATCCGGCCCCGCATCGAGCCCGCACCGAAAACCGACGCGTCACAGCGTACAATGACGCATTCGGGCACATTCCAGGGGATGCCACGATGAGCCAGCAAGCCGCCGCCAGGGTCGAGCCGTTCGAGCGCGACCCGACCGCGACCGTCGACGGTCTGATGCGCCGCGCCCGCGCGGCGATGGACGCTTTCAGGGACTCGGACCAGGCGCGGGTCGACGAGGTGGTGACCGCCATCGCCTGGTCGCTGTACAAGCCGGAGCATGCCGAGGCCCTCGCCCGGATGGCGGTCGAGGACACCGGCATCGGCAACGCGCCGGACAAGGTCGTCAAGAACCAGCGCAAGACTTTCGGCACCCTTCGGGACCTCATGCGGGTGAAGAGCGTCGGGGTGATCGAGGAGCAGCCCGAGCTCGGACTGGTGAAGTACGCGAAACCGGTCGGGGTGGTCGGGGCGGTGACCCCTTCGACGAATCCGGCGGCGACGCCGGTCAACAAGGCGATGATGGCGCTCAAGGGCCGGAACGCGATCGTCATCGCGCCCTCGCCGGCCGGGCTCGCGACCACCGCGCGCACGGTCGGGCTCATGCGCTCGGAGCTCGAGAAGACCGGCGCCCCGGCGGACCTGGTGCAGGTGCTGCCGGCGCCGGTCGACAAGCCCCTGACCAACGCGCTGATGGCCGCGTGCGACCTCGTGGTCGTCACCGGCTCGCAGAACAACGTGCGCAACGCCTACCGCAGCGGCACCCCGGCCATCGGCGTCGGGGCCGGGAACGTCCCCGTGATCATCGATTCGAGCGCGAATCTCGACGACGCGGCGGTGAAGATCCGCAAGTCCAAGTGCTTCGACAACGCGACCTCCTGCTCGTCGGAGAACTCCGTGATCATCGTCGATGAAGTCTACGACGACGCCGTCGCCGCACTCGAGCGGGCCGGCGGATACCTGGCCGGCGAGGCCGAGAAGCAGGCGATCCGCGACACCCTCTGGGTGAACGGCAAGCTCAACCGCAAGGTCATCGCGAAGGACCCGGACGTGTTCGCGGCCGAATGCGGGCTCGGCGGCCGCGCGCGCGCATCGAAGTTCTTCATGGTCGAGGAGACCGGCGTCGGGCGCGACCACCCCTTCTCCGACGAGAAGCTCGCGCTGGTCCTCGCGGTGTATCGGGCGCGGACGTTCGACGACGCCGTCGACACGGTGCGCGCAATCATGGAGTTCAAGGGCAAGGGCCACTCCGTCGGCATCCACACCGCGGAGCTCGCGCATGCCCGCCGCCTCGCCGAGGAGCTCGACACCGCGCGCGTGCTCGTGAACATGGCGCACACCTTCGGCAACGGCGGCGGATTCGACAGCGGCCTCAACTTCACCCTGTCGATGGGCTGCGGGACGTGGCAGGGCAACAGCATCAGCGAGAACCTCAACTACCGCCACTTCCTCAACATCACCCACCTCGCGGTGCCGATCCCCGAGGACCGGCCCACCGAGGAAGCGCTGTTCGGCGCCTACTGGGAGAAGTACGGGAGGTAGGCGATCATCGGTGCAGTCCCGTAAGCCGGTGTCCGCCGCACGATGGCGACGGCGCCGCCGGTGTCTCGCGAGACCGCATCCGCCTTCGGTCGAGGCCGCATGGATTTCCGCACGCCCCCACGCCTCCCGACAGGGGGCCCCGACGTTGCGATCCGATATTACCAGCGAGATATGGCAGTCGTTCAGCCCTGCGGGGTAGGGTCCGGGCGAGCCAGGAGGGAGGCTCTGTGGAGATTCGCCAGGAGCTCGACACTTCGGGTTTGGCCCGCCCGCAGCCGCGCGCCCGGTTCGGCAGTTCTCGATACCCGGTGATCGGAAGATGACGCAGGCCGGCGCTCAGGCCGCAACCGGCCCGTTCGGCCGCGCCATGACGGCCGGCTACGGAGCGCTGTTCGGCCATCAGTGGCCGGCGTGGGTCGGCGGCATCCTCTTCGGCGTTCTCAGCATCGCGCTCTTCGTGTGGGAGAAGCCCTGGAGCGTCGCCGACGGGGTGAGGAACTGGGGCGACTGGCTCCTGAACTCGGTCAACGTCACCGACACGCGGATCATCGACCCGCACCTGTACTCGACGTCGGTGCTCAACCTCGGGATCATCGCCGGCGCCTTCGCGGCCGCGCTGCTCGCTCGCCAGTTCCACGTCCGCGGCGCGCCGCCCTGGGAGCTCATCAAGGGCGTGGTCGGCGGGTGCCTCATGGGCATCGGCGCCTCGCTCGCATTCGGCTGCAACATCGGCGGCTTCTTCAGCGCCACCAGCGCGCTCTCGCTCGCCGGACCGGCGATGATGCTCGGCCTCCTTCTCGGAGCGATCGTCGGTCTCAAGCTGCTGGTGTGGGAGGTGAGCTACCTGGAGCTGCCGCAGTGGTTGAGCCGCTCGGGCCGAAGCGGCTCATCCGGTCCGTCGCACACCTGGCGCCGGCTCCAGCCGCTTGCGGGCGTCGCGGTGCTGGCGTTCGGCGCGGCGCTGGCGCTCCTGTACGACGGCCTCGAATACCCCACCCGGGCCGGACTGCTCGGGTTCGGCCTGGTCATCGGCATCATCATGCAGCGCACGCGCTTCTGCTTCGTGCGGGCGTTTCGCGAACCCTTCATGACCGGACACGCCGACGCCACCCGGGCGGTGGCGATCGCGATCGTGATCAGCACCATCGGATTCGCCTACCTGAAGTGGGCCGACTTCAAGGACTGGGAAGTCTTCGTCAGGGACAGCTTCTGGCTGGGCAGCCTGCTCGGCGGCTTCATCTTCGGCATCGGCATGTCGCTCGCCGGCGGCTGCGCGTCCGGCTCGCTGTGGCGGGCCGGCGAAGGGCACGTGAAGCTGTGGGTGGCGCTCGCCTGCTTCGCGGTCTCCGCCTCGTACTTCCGAGTCTGGCTCACCGAGAGCGGGCGCGGGGAGCGCCTGGGCGAGGCCGTGTTCCTGCCCGACTACATGAGCTGGGAGATGGCCGCGGGCGCGGTGATCGTCCTGATGGTACTGTGGTTCGCGTGCATGACCTGGAACGAGCGCAAGCAGAAGCTCCTGATGATGTGACGCTGAAACGGGCCGCGCGCCCGGGCCGGGCACCGGCGACAACCCCGAAGGCCCGGCGGGGCGTGGCGGCGATTGCAAGCAGAGGATGAACCAGGGAGGAAGAAGCATGAAGTTCGACACTCGATTCGTGGCGGGCGCCACTGCGCTCGCGCTGTGCCTGACCGTCGGAAGCGCCGCGGCGATGGGCAAGAAGTTCGGTGCGCCCACCGAGGGAATGAGCGTGGAGGAGTACCAGTCGCTGGTCTTCCTCGATCCCCAGAACACCATGCGCATGGACTGGGACGCGGTGAAGGGCATGGACGGGTACTTCCTCATCGACAACCAGGGCGAGCCCACCGTGTCCGTGGTCGACTACCACAAGGGCGAGACCATCCGGAAGCTCGACATGGGCGAGACCGGCAACCATCACCTGTGGGTGATCCCGGGCGCGC
>JAJEAD010000097.1 GCA_022824305.1 Gammaproteobacteria bacterium
CGGCCCTACCAGAAGCCCCATCCCCCGGTCTGGCTGATGTCGAACACTCCGGGGACCTACACCGGCGCCGCTTCGCAGGGGATGAACGTGATCGGCATGTCGAGCACGCCGGGACGGCTCCGCGACTGCTGGACCGCCTACCGGGAGGCCGCTTCCGGAGCCCGGGGACAGGAGGTCGCGCTCGGTGAAGGCGTCGCGATCTGCGTGATGATCTACGTTGCGGAGACCATGGAGGAAGCCGCCCGCGACGTGCGGCAGGCCGCGAACACTTTCTTCTCGGTGTCGAACGGGCGCCTGTGGGGAGACGACGTTACGGCCAAGCGCGCCTTTCTGGACTCGGGAGAGGAGCTCACCCCCGCCGACCGCGAGGCGGACTGGTTCGAGTTCCTGCTTGCGCACGACGTCATCTGGATCGGGTCGGCGGATTACGTGGCGGAGAAGATCGCGCACTTCCAGGAAGCGCTGGGGCTCTCCCACATCATGCTGCTCGAGCCCTTTCCCGGGCTGCCCTACGAGAAGATCCTCAGGAGCATGACGCTCTTCGGGGAGCGCGTGATTCCCCGCTTCCGCAACGGCGAGGCCACCTGAGGGAGGAGGTACGACGGCGTCAGGCGACCCGGCGCAGAAACTCGAGCAGGGGGCCGGCGACCCGGTCCGAGGCCTCGTTGAGGATGTCGTGCTTGAGCCCGTCGAGGATGACGAGCTCCGAGCGCTTCAGCTCTCCGGCGATGAAGCGGTTCAGTCGGGGGTTGCAGCCCCCGTCGAACTCCGCCGTGAGCACGAGACAGGGGCACTCGATCTCGTGGAGCCAGGGCCCCATCTCGGTGCTCGCGTAGATGTCGAACACGCTCAGGAACACGTCCACCGGGGTCTCGACGACCTCCTCGAGCCGTCTCTTCACGACATCGGGCCGTGCGGCGATGAACGCGTCGGTGAACCAGCGATCGACCAGGGTGTCGAGCGTGGCGGCGACCCCATCGTTGCGCAGCGCTCCGAGCACCCCGCCAAGCTTGGCGCGGTCGTCCTCGCTGCGCCCGGCCGCGGTGGAGAGCAGCCCGAGGGACAGCATGCGCTCGGGGTGGGCACGAGCGTAGGCGGGGCCGATCATTCCCCCCAGCGAGTGGCCCGCGACGTGAATGCGCTCGTGACCGAGCCTCTCGCGCAGCGCTTCGAGGTCCTCCACCAGCTCCGCGAGGCAGTACGGCGGATCCGGGACCGGGCTCTCGCCGTGGCCGCGCAGATCGAAGCTCACGCAGGTGAACTCTCCCTCGAGGGCCTCGATCAACGGGATCCATTGCTCCTTGCGCGAGCCGATGCCGTGCACCAGGTAGAGGGGCGGACCCTCTCCCCGCGTGCAAGCGGCGACCTCCACTGCGCTCATCCTCTCGATTCCTCCTGATCCCCTCTTGCCGCCGCTTGGCGCGCCGGCCGGATCGCGCGCCGGGAGCCCGCGCCCGTCGGCGCCGGGAGTTACGTTGCGCGGCGCTCTTCCCTCTGCAACCCGCGGGGCAATCGGAAGGTGACGTTCTCCTCGATCCCGTCGAGGTCGGTCACGGTGACTTCGTAGAGCTCGTCGAGCCGGCCGATCAGGTCCTGCACGAGGCGTTCCGGCGCCGAGGCGCCGGCGGTTATGCCGACACTTCGAGCCTGCTCGAGCCATTCCGGCTGCAGGGCGTCGGCATCGGGAATCAGGTAGGCGGCGGTCCCCGCTTCTCCTCCGATTTCGCGCAGCCGCATCGAGTTCGAGCTGTAGTGAGCCCCGATTACCAGGATCACGTCGGAACGGGAGGCGAGCCGGCGCACCGCCGTCTGCCGGTTCTGCGTTGCGTAGCAGATGTCCTTCACGTCGGGCCCGCGAATCTCCGGAAAGCGCGCCTTGAGGGCGGCGATGATGTCGCGGGTGTCGTCGACGCTGAGGGTGGTCTGGGTGACGTAGGAGAGCTTCGTCGAATCGACGGGCCGCAGCGCGGTGACGTCGGCCACGCTCGACACCAGGTGCACCTTGCCCGGCACCTGCCCCATCGTTCCCACCACTTCCGGGTGGTCGGCGTGGCCGATGAGCACGACCTCGTGACCCCGCCGCGCATAGCGCTTCGCTTCGTGGTGCACCTTGCTGACCAGCGGACAGGTGGCGTCGATGACCTCGAGGCTCCGGTCGCCGGCATCCTGCTCGACCTTTCTGGAGACCCCGTGGGCGCTGAACACGGTGATGGCGCCCGGCGGGATCTCCTCGACCTCCTCGACGAAGCGGGCGCCCTTCGCGCGCAGGTCGGCTACCACGTGCTTGTTGTGGACGATTTCGTGCCGCACGTAGACTGGCGCTCCGTAGATCTCGAGGGCGCGTTCGACGATGTCGATGGCGCGCACGACGCCCGCGCAGAAGCCTCTCGGCTGCGCGAGGATGACCTCCAGGGAGCGTTTTGCCAATGGGATCTCCCGATCCGACGCCGTTTCCTACTATGCAGCACTTTCCGTCCCGAATCACGGGATTTCCGCGGAGGGGGACGATGAAGGCCGGCGAGGGTGAAAAGGAGCGCCTGGCCGGGCGGCCGGCACCGGGCCGCACGCTACCGCGGCGGTGAACGCTTACGCCCGCGTCCTTCTGCGCTTTCGGTGGCCGGTGGCCGCGCTCGCCACGCTCTTCACGCTGGCGATGGCGTCGGGCGCACGCTTCATCGGGGTCACGAACGACTACCGCAGCTTCTTCGACGAGGACAATCCGCAGCTCGTCGCCCTGCACGCCCTGGAGGAAACCTACGCCGCATCCAAGATGGCGCTGATCGCCATCGCTCCGAAGGGCGGCTCGGTGTTCACCCGCGAGACGCTCGGCGTGATCGAGGAGTTGACGGAGCGCGCGTGGCGCACCCCCTGGTCCGTACGGGTGGATTCGCTCACCAACTATCCCCACAGTGAAGCCTTCGGGGACGACCTGAGCGTCGCAGCGCTCGTCGATGACGCCGCGTCGCTCGACGATGCCGGGCTCGCGGGGATCGAGGAGGTCGCGCTCTCCTCCCCCGACATCGCCGGGCGCCTGGTCTCCGGGGACGGGCGAGTGGGCGGACTGCTGGTGAGCTTCAACCCGCCCGAGAACGCCGATGCCGCGATCGCCGAGATCAATTCCCACCTCCACTCGCTCCTGGACGAAGCCCGCGCGCATCACCCGGACCACGACTACTACGTGACCGGCGGCGTCGTGCTGAGCCGGACTTTCGCCGAGGCCACGCGGGACGAGCTGGTGACTCTCGCCCCCATCGCCTTCGTGCTCGTGGTGGTCTCGGCGGCGCTGCTCCTGCGTTCGATCAGCGCAACCGTGGCGCTCATCGTGGTGATCCTCTTCGTCGTCGGCACCACCCTGGGCTTCGCGGGCTGGCGGGGCACGGTCTTCAACCCCGGCAGCTCGGGAGTGCTGATCGTGGTGATGACGATCTCCCTCGCACACTGCGTCCATGTCGTCACGGGCGCTCTCGCGGGCATGCGCCGGCACGGCCTGGGCCGGCACGACGCCGTCGCGGAGTCGCTGCGCAGCAACGCCTGGCCGATCTTTCTCGCTTCCGCAACCACCGCGATCGCCTTCCTGAGTCTGATCGCGGCGGACTCGCCCCCCTTTCGAACCCTCGGGGTGCTCGTGGCCTTCGGCGTGCTCTGCGCGTTCGTCTACTCCATGACGCTTCTGCCCGCACTGCTGTCGATCCTCCGGGTTCGCGCGCCACCGCTGCGGACGAGCGCATTCGATCTCTTCGATCGCTTCGGCGCCTTCGTCGTCAGGCGCCGAAGCGTCCTGCTGGTGTCCGTGGGCATCGGCGCCTTCGTCCTTGCCACCGGCATTCCGCGCATGGACCTGAGCGACAACTGGACGACCTACTTCGACGAGCGCTACCGGTTCCGCCGCGACACGGACTTCGTGACCCGGAACCTGAGCGGCATGGAGGCGCTGGAGTACTCGCTCGAATCGGGCCGCGAGGGGGGAATCACGGACCCCGACTACCTGCGCCGGGTCGACGCCTTCGCCGAGTGGTTCCGGGCTCAGCCCGAGGCTACTCACGTGCACGCCTTTTCGGACACCATGAAGCGCCTCAACCGGAACTTGCACGGCGACGATCCCGCCTTCCATCGACTGCCGGACGACCCGGAGCTCGCGGCGCAGTACCTCCTGCTCTACGAGCTGTCCCTTCCCTTCGGGACCGACCTCAACAACCGCATCGACATCGCCCGGTCCGCCACCCGCATGAGCGTCGTGATGCGGAGCCTCACGTCCCGGGAGCAACGCGCGCTCGACGCGCGCGCGCAGGAGTGGCTGCGCCGAAACGCCCCCGGTCTCGCCGGCGAGGCTTCGGGCATGACCACCGTGTTCGCGCACCTCTCGGAACGCAACATCGAGTCGATGCTGCGCGGGACGATCGTGGCCATGGCCCTCATCTCGATGATCCTGGTCGGGGTCTTCCGGGACCTGCGCCTCGGGCTCGTGAGCCTGGTGCCCAACTTCCTCCCCGCGGTCATGAGCTTCGGCCTGTGGGGCTACATGATCGGCCGGATCGGTCTCGCCGCCTCGGTGGTCGCCGCGATGACCTTCGGCATCATCGTGGACGACACGATCCACTTCCTCTGCCGGTACCGAAGGGCCCGCCTCGAAGGCCGGCCGCCCGCCGCCGCGGTGCAGTACACGTTTCGAAGCGTGGGCAGTGCGCTGTGGACCACCACCATCGTCCTGGCGCTCGGCTTCCTGGTGTTCGCCTCCTCGGGCTTCGAGCTGAGCTGGGCGCTCGGGCTGCTGGTCACGATCACCCTCGTCTTCGCGATACTCACCGACTTCCTGCTTCTCCCCCCTCTGCTCATGGCCATCGACCGGAAGCAACGCTGAGCGCCGCGCGGACGCGTTCCGCCACTCGGGGAATCCGAGGGGGTCGCGGTCTTGATACATTGACCGGACTTACCCGGCGAATCTGTCGGCTTCATGGATTTTCGGTAACGAGATGACCTCGCGTCAGGTAGCGGGAGGCTCCTGGTGACGCCGCTCCCCGAATCCGGCCAGGAAGGCAACGAAGCGCCGGCGAGCGAAGCCTCGTCGGAGGAGTCCCGGACCATGAAGGACCGCGACGTCTTCGCCCCCCGCTGTCTCTCGCTGGACCTCGAGGTCGGAAGGGAGGACCGTCGAATCCATGCCTTCGCCGCGCTTCGCCCGGACAGCGGAGACCGCCTCGTCTTTCGCGGCGGCAACCTGCGGCGGAAGTACGGGAAGCTGGACGCACTCGCCGAGGGCGCCGCCTTCGTCCTCGGCCACAACCTGATCGTCTTCGATCTGCCGCACCTGGCGGCGGCGAATCCGGATCTCCGGCTGTTGAAGCTTCCGGCGGTGGACACCCTGTGGCTCAACCCTCTCGCCTTTCCCCGCAATCCCTATCACCACCTCGTCAAGCACTACCAGGACGGGCGGCTCACGCGCGGCAGGCTGAACGACCCCGAGCTCGATGCCCGCCTCACGCTGGACCTGTTCCGCGACCAGTGCCTCGCGCTCCGGGAGACCCCGGCGGAGCTCCTGCTCGCCTGGCACTGGCTGACCTCGACGACCGCCGAGGGATCGGGATTCGGCCGCTTCTTCGCGGCGCTCCGGCGCGCGCGCCGCCCCACGGACGAGGAGGCCCGGGTCGCGATCGAGGGCCGCCTGGAAGGCCGCGCCTGCCTCGTCCACGCCCGCGAAGCCGTGTCGAACGCGGCCGGTGCCGGCTGGGCGCTCGCCTACGCCCTGGCCTGGCTCTCGGTTTCGGGGGGCAACTCGGTCATGCCGCCCTGGGTGCGGCACCAGGTCCCCGAAGCGGGGAGGCTGGTCCGGCGCCTGCGGGACACCGCCTGCAACGATGCCTCCTGCCGCTGGTGCCGGGACCGGCACGACGCCGGCAGGGAGCTTGCCCGCTGGTTCGGCTACTCGGGATTCCGCCCGGAGCCCGCCTGCGACGACGGGCGTCCCATGCAGCGGGCCATCGTGGAGGCGGCGATGGCCGGCGAGCACGTCCTCGGAATCCTGCCCACCGGCACCGGCAAGTCTCTCTGCTACCAGATTCCGGCGCTTTCCCGCTACGACAAGACGGGCGCCCTGACGGTGGTGATCTCGCCCCTTGTCGCGCTCATGGCGGACCAGGTGGCGGGGCTGGAGGCGCGGGGCATCGGCTCCTGCGTCGCCATCAACGGACTGCTCTCCCTGCCCGAGCGCACCGACGCGCTCGACCGGGTGCGGCTCGGGGATGCCGCGATGCTCCTGATATCGCCCGAGCAGCTCCGCAACCGCGGCCTTCGCCGGGTGCTCGACCAGCGCGAGATCGGGGCCTGGGTGCTGGACGAGGCCCACTGCCTCTCGAAGTGGGGTCACGACTTCCGGCCTGACTACCGCTACGTGGGACGCTTCATTCGCGAGAGGTCCGCGCCGGATCCGGTTCCGCCGGTGCTCTGCCTGACCGCGACCGCAAAGCCCGACGTGGTGGCGGACATCGTGTCCCACTTTCGGGACGAGCTCGGGACCGGGCTCCGGGTCTTCGACGGCGGGGCCCAGCGCTCCAACCTCGAGTTCACGGTGGTCCCGACGAGCGGCGGAACGAAGCTCGACCACATCCACCAGATCCTGACGGCGGATCTTCCGCCCGGCGTGCCCGGGGGCGCCATCGTGTACTGCGCGACCCGGAGGCAGAGCGAAGAGGTGGCGGAGTTCCTGCAGGCCAAGGAGGTGGAGGCGGACTTCTTCCACTCGAAGCTGCCGCCGGAGACCAAGAAGGAGGTGCAGCGCCGCTTCATCGGGGGCGAGCTGCGCGTGATCGCCGCCACCAACGCCTTCGGGATGGGCATCGACAAGCCCGACGTGCGCCTGGTGATCCACGCCGACATCCCCGGGTCGCTCGAGAACTACCTGCAGGAGGCGGGACGCGCCGGGCGGGACCGGCAGGCCGCGCGCTGCGTGCTCCTCTACACGCCGGAGGACGTCGAGCGCCAGTTCGGCATGTCCGCGCGCTCCCGGCTCACTCGCCGCGAGATTCACGGAGTATTGAGAGCGCTCCGCAACCTCGATCGCAAGAAACGCCTGGACGGGGAAGTCGTGGCTACCGCCGGAGAGATTCTCGGCGAGGATGACGAAAAGGTCTTCGAGCGCGACTCCGCCACCGACGACACGCGCGTGCGCACCGCGATCGCCTGGCTGGAGGAGGCGGTGCTGCTGACCCGGGAGGAGAACCGGGTGCAGGTCTTTCCTTCGTCACTCCGGGTGGGCTCGGTAGAGGAGGCGGAGGAGCGGCTGAGCAGGCAGCGTGTCGCGGACGACTACCGGCGTCGCCTGCTGACGATCGCCACCACCCTGATCGACGCGGACCCGGACGAGGGGATATCCACCGACGAGCTCATGGGGGTTTCGGGTCTGAGCGCCGAAGGCGTGCGCGGGGCACTCCACGACCTGGAGCGCCTCGGCATCGCCAGCAACGATACCGCGCTCACCGCCTTCGTCCACACGGGCGTCAAACGCAGCTCCCCGCGACGCTTCGAGGAGGCGGAGATCCTCGAGAAGGCGCTGATCGCGCACCTGCGCGAGGCGGCGCCCGATCTCGGCCGGGGCGACACGTCGCTGCTGCACCTGCGCGTCGTCTCCCAGGCTCTGCGGGACGAGGGGGTGCCCGATCCGCTGCCCGAGCGGCTGTGGCGCATCCTGCGCAGCATCGGCGGTGACGGCCGGGGGGAGGGAGGCGGCGCCGGAAGCCTGGGACTTCGCAAGCGGGACGCGGAGACGGTGCAGGTGACCCTGCAGCGGGAGTGGGCGGCGCTGGAGGAGACCGCCGAGATTCGGCGCGAAGGGGCGCGGCTCCTGCTCGATCACCTGCTCTCCTGCCTGCCTCCGGGGGTCCGGGGCACGGACCTCCTGGCGGAGACCACGCTCGGCAAGCTGCTGCAAGCTCTTACCTCCGATCTGCTGCTGAAGAGCCGGGTGAAGAAGCCCGAGCGCCTGCTGGACCGCGCCCTGCTGTGGCTGCACGAGCAGGAAGTGATCCGCCTCCACAAGGGGCTGGCGGTGTTCCGTCCCGCGATGACCATCCGCCTCGAGGAGGAGCTGCCTCGACGCGGTTTCGCCAGCGCCGACTTCGAGCCGCTCCGGCTCCACTACCGGGGACAGGTGCTGCAGATCCACGTGATGGTGGAGTACGCGCGGCGGGGCCTCGAGGCGATGGCCGACGCGCTGCACCTCGCGATGGACTACTTCAGTTTCGAGCAGAAGGACTTCCTGCGTCGCTGGCTGGGGGGAAGGGAGCGGGAGATAGCGCGCGAGACCACTCCGGAATCATGGCGCGCCATCGTGGAGAGCCTGAAGAACCCGGCGCAGCAGCGCATCGTCGCGGACGACCGGGAGCAGACGAACGTGCTGGTGCTCGCGGGTCCCGGCTCCGGCAAGACCCGGGTGCTGGTGCACCGTATCGCCTACCTGGTCCGGGTGAGGCGCGAGCATCCCCGGGGCATCCTGGCGCTCGCCTACAACCGGCATGCGGCGGTGGAGATCCGGCGCCGCCTCGCGGAGCTGATCGGCGACGATTCCCGGGGAGTGACCGTGCTCACCTGCCACGCCCTTGCCATGCGGCTCGTCGGCGCCAGCTTCACCGGGAGAACGGAGGGAGCGGACGACGGCGTCTTCCGGCAGGTCCTGCGCGATGCGACCGCCCTGCTGCGCGGGGAGGGTCTGCCGCCGGAGGATGCCGACGAGCGTCGGGAGCGGCTCCTGGCCGGGTTCCGCTGGATCCTCGTCGACGAGTACCAGGACGTCGATGCGGAACAGTACGCGCTGATCTCTGCTCTGGCCGGACGCACCCTCGACGACGAGGAGCGCAAGCTCACCCTCTTCGCGGTGGGCGACGACGACCAGAACATCTATGCCTTTGCCGGCGCTTCGGTCGAGTTCATCCGCCGTTTCGAGAAGGATTACGGACCCAGGCCCGCCTACCTCACCGCCAACTACCGTTCCACCGGGCACATCATCGACGCGGCGAACGCGATCATCGAGCCGGCGCGCAATCGCATGAAGGCCGGGCATCCCATCCGCATCGACCGGGCACGGGCCAAGGATCCGCCCGGGGGAGTCTGGCGTGAGCGGGATACGGTGGGCCGGGGCCGGGTGCAGATCCTGCCCGTGGCGCCCGACGCGATCGCGCAGGCGCGGGCCGGGATGCTGGAGCTGATGCGTCTCGCCGAGCGATCACCACGCTGGGACTGGTCGACCTGCGCGGTAATCGCCCGAGAGTGGAAGTATCTCGACCCGGCGCGTGCATTCTGTGAAGTCCACGACATCCCGGTGCAGATGGGGAACGAAGAGATTCCGGGCTTCTGGCGCCTGCGTGAAGTCCGGGAGCTGGTCGCGTGGCTGCGCGGGCGCGCGAGCGGACTGGTGAGCGGCGCGGAGCTCCGCGCCCGGGTGGACGCGCATTCGCCCGGTCCGTGGATCGATCTGCTGCGCGAGGCGCTGGACGAGCACGATCTCGAGACTGGCGGCGGCGCGGAAGTGCCGGTAGCGCACCTCCTCGAGTGGCTCGCCGAATGGGGCAGGGAGGCGCGCCGCCGCCAGCACGGGCTCATGCTGTTGACGGCGCACCGGGCCAAGGGACTGGAGTTCGACCACGTCGCGGTGCTCGACGGAGGCTGGGAGCGCATCGGCGGCGGCGAGGATCCGGACGCAACGCGGCGCCTCTACTACGTGGCGATGACGCGCGCCCGGCAGACGCTATCGCTCACGCGATTCGAGGAGGCGCGGCCGGGGACGGGCGCGGCGGGGAAGCGCTTCGTGCAGGAACCCGGCCCTCCCGCTTACTCGCAACGCCGGCACCCGCTGCCCGACACGCTGGCGGAGCACGAGGCCATGCTGCGCCGTCCGCCCATGGACCCGGATTCCCCGATGCCGGGCCTCGCGCGCCGCTATCGCCGTCCCGGCCTGCACGAGATCAACCTGGGGTTCGCAGGGCGCCGTTGGGCGGGTCACGCGGTGCACCGTGCGATCGCCGCTCTCGGACCCGGTGACGCGCTGGGCACCCGAGTCATTGACGGCGGGCGCTTCGAGCTGCTGGACGCGAAGGGCACGGTGGTGGGGCGTCTCGCCCGGCGCTTCGAAGCGCCGGGCGGGGCCCGCTGCTCCTCCGCCTCGGTACGCGCCGTGGTGGCCTGGAGCCGTGACGAGTCCGATCCTCGGCACCAGGAGGGCCTGCGGTGCGACTCCTGGGAAGTGGTGGTGCCGGAGCTCGTGTTCGAGCCGGCGTGACGGCCATCCCGAGTCGGCGAGTTCCACAGGCGTCGGCCCGCTCGGGCCAGCCCCGAATGCACGTAGCACCCGGTCCCGTCTCGACCCGGGGAATCCTCCCTTCCGGCCGCGACCGGACTACTCGGCCGCGGCCATCACCGCCTCGGCCATTTCGGCCAGCGAAAAGAACACGAAGTCGGTTTCCGGCGTCGTCTGCACCTTCTCCGTCGCTCCCCAGCTTCCGCCCTCCGAGAGGCGCTGCCGGTCGATCCAGGCGTTGGCGAGGCCGAAGCGCTTCGCGGGCACGTGGTCGTGGTGCAGGCTCTGCGCGGTGTGCAGGATGTCCGCCGCGCTCATCCCGAGATCCGACTCGAGGTGTTTGATCAAGTACTCGAAGTTCGCGTCGGCCGGCTTGTAGGAGCCGATGTCCTCCGCGGTGTAGAGCGCGTCGAACTCCACGCCGAGCTTCCGGTTCGAGGCCGCGAAGCCCTCGCGATGCACGTTCGAGAGGATCACGAGCTTGTAGTGTTTCTTCAGAATGCGAAGTGCATCGGCGCTGTCGGAGAAGGCGGGCCACAGGGGCACCGACGCCCCGAACGCTTCGTCGAGCGCCGGGCTGCTCTCGATGCCGAAGCGCTCCGCGATGTCCCGGTGCACGCGAGAGAGCAGCTCCGGGTAGCGCAGATCGGGAGTGTCTCGTTCGTGCCGGGTCTCGAACTCCGCGAAGGCGCGCAGGGCGGCGTCACGGGTCGGGACGCCGGCCCCCCCGCGGATGATGAGCGGCTGCAACGCGTCCCAGATTCCGCCCTCCCAGTCGATGAGGGTGCCGTAGCAGTCGAAGGTCAGGACGCGGTAGTCGGTCAATCTGGCCATGGGGGTCGGGTTCCGGTGTGTCGGGATGGAAGTGGCGGAGTGCGCTGGTCCGGCGGGACCTTGGTCATCGTGGTCGGATCGGCGCGCACGATTCGAGCGCGCCGGAGAGACAAGTGCAAGCCCGGTCTCGGCGCGAGGGCTCGAATCCGGCGACACCTGGACCGTCGATTGAACTGTCAGGGAGAAGACAAGTCGCCCGAAGTGGCAGCGGCGTCTGCGAATTGCGGATGCCGGAGTCGGGTATCGGGACGCGACGGTTCAGGCGAGCGATTCAAGCCGCTCCATGAGGCCCGCGAGGGGGACGGCGAGTGTCGTTTCAGAGAGCGGGAAAGGTTCGTGGCCGGGATGGACGACGAAGCGCTCGGTGGCGCCGAGTTCCAAGGCAGCGAGATCGAAGCCCTTGCTGGTCCGGGGTGCGGAACTCCGCTTTACTTCTATCGCCCATAGCTGGCGATCCGGAAGAAGAAGCATGAGGTCGATCTCCGCGCCGGCCCGCGTGCGGTAGAACCAGGCGTCGGTCCCGAACGGGGCGGTGGCGATCAGGTTTTCAATCACGAAGCCTTCCCAACTCGTGCCGGCCACCGGATGGGAAAACACGTCATCGAGGGTGCCGAGGCCCAGCAGTGAATGCAGGATGCCGCTGTCGCGGATGTACACCTTGGGAGTCTTGATGAGCCGTTTTCCGACATTGGCGAAGTAAGGAGGCAGCCGGCGCACCAGCATCAGATCCGAAAGGAGGTCCACGTAGCGCTTTACTGCCGGCACCGATACGTCGAGGCTGCGGGCGAGTTCGGAGGTGTTCAGGAGTCCACCCTGGCGGTGGGCGAGCATCGTCCAGAATCGCCGCAGGGTTTCTGCCGGCACACGCACCCCGAACTGCGGGATGTCGCGTTCGAGATAGGTACGGATGAAGTTTTGCCGCCAGCGCATGCTGCCGGCGTCGTTTCGGGTGTTGAAGGCATCGGGAAACCCGCCTCGTGTCCAGAGCGTCTCCTGCTTCCCGCCGACCTCCAGAACGTCCAGGCCGGGCAGTTCGTCGTAGACGATGCGCCCGGCGAGCGACTCCGACGACTGCCGAAGCAGGGCGTCCGAGGCCGACCCGAGGAGAAGGAATTGCCGCGTGCGACGACCCAGGCGACGGCGCTCATCGATTTGGCCGCGGAGCACTCGAAAGAGATCGGGCATACGTTGGACCTCGTCCAGAATCACCAGCCGCTCGGTATGAAGGTCCAGGTACCGTCCCGGGTCCGCGAGGCGGGCGGCATCTCCGGGATTCTCGAGATCCAGGTAGAGACTGTCCGGCGTTTGGGTCGCGATGTCCCGAGCGAGCGTGGTCTTGCCAACCTGGCGCGGCCCGAGGAGCGCCACCGCCGGCGTCTCGTCGAGATGTTGCAGAATTCTCCGCTTGTGTCGCCGGGAAAACATCCTTGCTAATTTAACGATTGGAGTTAAATTGGCAAGGCGAAAGGTTGCCGCAGAAGCGGTGCCGCAGGGTCAGTAGCCGACCACCTTCGGGATGCGAAGTCCGCTGCGGGTCCGCTCTCGCCCTTCGTCCCGGTTGCCCATCAGGGGCCGGAGGTCGATGGGCTCGGCGGGAAAGTCGAGGTATGCGGTGTGGCTCACGATCAGTTCGCCGGTCCAGGTGTGCAGTTGCATCGCCGGGGGCTCGGCGATGAACTTCGGGGGGCTCCCCGGATGCAGGTTCAGATACACCTGATAGGAGGTGCTGGGGCAGACGCTGACCGGTGTGCGGCCCAGGTTCGCCTGAATGGCGCGATGCACGTGCCCGCAGACGGTTCGCTGAACCTGCGGGTGCCCGTTCAACACTTCCCGCAGCCCGGCCACCCCCTCCACGATGCCGATTCCGCCCATCCACCAGATACCGGTCATGAAGGGCGGATGATGCATGAACTGGAGTGTCGGATGGTCGGGCGCTTCCTCCAGTGTGGGCTTCAGCCAGGCCAGACGCCCGGAACAGATCGCTCCGTTGTGGGCATCCGGGAGGCTCGCATCCGTGTGCATGCAGGTAAGGGTAGCCCCGCAGAGCAGGCAGACGTTTTCGCGCGCGAGGGCGTCGTTGTTGCCGCTCCGGTGGCCAATGCCTATCATCCGGCAACGATTCCGGCGCTTCTCCCACGCCAGAGAAGCGGCCGGTTTCCCGGCAGTCTCCGGAGGTCAGCTCATGGCTCTCAACATGCGTACGGGAAAGCTGGCGGACATTGCCTCTCTCGACCACGTCAACATCCTCACCGCCGATGTCGAGGCGTGCCGCAGGTTCTACGTGGATGCCCTCGGCTTCGAGGAAGGCTTTCGTCCCGCGTTCGACGTCCCGGGGCTCTGGCTGTACCTCGAGGGCGCGCCGGTAGTGCACATCATAGAGGTGGAAGAGGCGCCGCCCCGGAACAGCGGAAGCATCGACCACATCGCGTTTCGCGCCCACAACTTCGACAAGTTCACGGCAAGGCTCGAGGCCAACGGAATCGAGTACGAGGACCGCGAGATTCCCGGCATGGATCTCCACCAGCTCTTCTGCTACGACCCGCACGGCATCAAGGTGGAGTTCAACTTCGAGGGTCAGGATCGGCCTTGGGCCACGGTCGAGAAGGAGCACAAGGCGATGAAGGCGGCCGCGAGGAAGACAAAGCGCGGAAAGAAGGCCTCCTCCCGCGCGGAAGAGACGGCCTGAGGCTCGGGACACCCGTCGCCCGGAGAATTCGCCGACGCCCTTCGTGCGCGTTGCGGATCTGAAGGTCAGGCGGAAACATCTCGCCGAGCGCACCCGGCGCATCGGGCGGCACGCCGACAACAGCGTGACCCGGGAGTCCGGGTGCGTCATCTTCGAAGTCCGCGTCGACCGGGATGAGCCCTGCCGCTCCGGGACCTGTCGCTTTTCTGCCCTGGTGGACGGCATGGACCGCTTTGCAGCGTCCGTCCTTTTCGTGGAGGCGGAAGAAGACGCGCGGTCCCGGGTGTAGTAGTCGCCCGCTTGCACCGACGCTACGGCGCTGATCGCTCCATACCGGAGTCTCTGAGCGGAGAGCAATTCAATGCCAGGTTCCCGGCTTCCCTGCTGGGTCCCCGCATGGCACAGTCCGGCCCCGTGCGCGAGAGCGACCTATATCCGTCCGTGAAGGCGTTTCTCGAAGCCCAGGGATACACCGTCAAGGGCGAGGTCGAAGGCTGCGATCTGGTAGCGGTTCGAAGTAACGAGGCGCCCGTTATCGTCGAGCTCAAGAGGAGCTTCACCCTGGGACTCGTCTTCCAGGGAATCGCACGGCAGGGCGTCACCGAGAACGTGTACCTTGCGGTTCCGCCCTTCTCAACGCGTACGACCCGGCGAAGGGATGCGCTGGCACTTTGTCGCCGCCTCGGACTCGGCCTCCTCACAGTGCGCCTCGAGCCCGAGCCCCTCGTCGAGGCGGTGCTGGACCCGGCAGAATTCCGTCCGCGACATCGCAAGGGCCGGCTCGGGAGGCTGCTCCGGGAGTTCGAGCGGCGGGTGGGCGATCCGAACCGGGGCGGTACGACCCGTCGCAAGCTCATGACGGCATACCGCCAGGACGCCCTGCGCTGTGCCTCCTATCTCGTGCGCAAGGGTCCCGCCAAAGCATCGATGGTCGCCCTCGACACGGGCGTCGCCTCGGCTCGGGTGATGATGTACGCCGACCACTACGGCTGGTTCGAACGACCGGCCGGGACGCCTCGCGGGACCTACGGGCTGACGCCGAAGGGTCGAGCTGCGCTCGAGGAGTACACGAATGAGCTGGCCCGCCTCTAGCGTTTACGACCTGCGACAGCGAGAGAATTGTCGTCCGCAAGCCAGGCAATCGGGAGAGCTGCGGCCCGGCTCAGGTCTCCTCGATTGGCACGGCGGCTCCGCCATGGGGAATGACGGGATCTACCCCGGGCCTCACCTTCCGACATTCCCTTGATGGGCGGGCGTCGACCGGCATGAGCGATCATGGATGCGGTCGACTGCGCCTGCCGCCCGCGAAGGAGGGAAGGCGCGAGACTCGTCTCAGGTGAGGACGCCGACCGCCGACAGGGCGAGGAGGAGGACCAGGACGAATTGCCGGAAACGTCTCTCGCTCGCCCGGCGGAACGCGCGGGCGCCGAGGTGGGCGCCGAGCATGTAGAAGAGCGCGAGGAGGGCGGCGCGCCACAGGTCGTCGAGACTGAGCAGCCCGGCCCGGAAGAAGAGCACGATCATGATGCTCGCGCAAAAGAGTCCCCACGTTATGGCATTGGCGCGCGACTGCGACGCCGGAGCCGGGCCGGCGAAGAAGAAGATCATGACGGGCAGCGCGATGAAGGTCGTGCCCAGGACGACACCGCCGACGGCGCCCACGACGAGCGCGGGCACCAAGCCGACCTCTCGGGAGTAGCGCCAGTTGGCGAGCATCACGCAGGTGCAGGCGCCCACCAGCAGCGCGATGCCGCGTTTCAGCCAGAGGGGATCCATTCCCTGCAGCAGATGGACGCCGAAGGGAATGGCGATGACGCTTGCCAGAATGACGGGAAGCGTGCTTCGCCACGTCGTGTGTCGGACGGCCGCGGGAAAGAGCTGCAGGTTCCCGGCGTAATCGACGAGCAGCACCAGGGCCAGCACCGACGCCGGAGCGAAGAACTGGGTGAGCACCAGGACCATGATGGCCGGGCCCCCGAAGCCGGTGAAGCCGCGCACCGCCCCCGCGATGAGGGAGGTCGCGATGACGAGCGCCCACACCTGCCAGTGGGCGAGGCTCAGCTCCGCCAAATCGCGGGCCTCTCTCGGGCTACCAGCCCGCGGCGGAGGCGGGCCGGCGCGGGTCGGCCGCGCCGGCGATGCTGCCCTTCTCGAGGTCCTGGAAGACCACGCACATCGCTCCCGCGACCCATGTCCAGTCGGGCCACTGCTCGACGTCGTGACCTCGGGCGGCGAGCGCCTTCATCGTGGATTCGGGGAAGCGGCCTTCGAGGTTGAGCCGGCCCTTGATGCGCGCGTGCGGCTCGAACGAATCGGGGAAGTCGCGGGTGGCGAAGCGCGGCGCCTCCACCGCGGCCTGGGGGTTCATCCCGAACACCACGATGTTGAGCAGGGTCTGGAGCATCGCCTGCACCTGGACGTCGCCCCCGGGAGTGCCGAAGGGCATCACGAAGCGTCCGGGCGCGATGGCGAGCGCGGGATTGGGGGTGAGGCGCGGCCGCTTGCCGGGCGCGACGCTGCACGGGTGTGCCGGGTCCGACCAGGACTGGGAGCCGCGCGAGGAGGGGCAGAGCCCGGTTCCGGGGATGACCGGGGTGTCGTAGGAGACGTCGCTCGGGGTGGCCGAGAAGGCGTTGCCGTGCCGGTCCACCACCGCAACGTAGGAGGTGTCGCCGGGAGGCTGCGCCTCGCCGGGAGCGGGCGTTTCCTCGTCCTGCGACCCGTAGGGGTCCAGGGCCCGGTCGAGACGCATCCTCGCGCGCTGGCGCTCCCGGTACTCGGCGGAGAGCAGCCGATCGAGGGGCACTTCGACGAATCGCGGGTCCCCGTAGAAGCGCTCCCGATCCGCGAACGCGAGCTTGAGCGCCTCGACCACGGTGTGGACGTAGTCCGTCGAGTTGTGTCCCATGCTTCGCAGCTCGTCTCCGCGCAACAGGGACAGGCCTTGCGGGAGCGCCGGTCCCTGGCACCACGGCCCGCAGGCGTACACCTCCACGCCCTCGAAGTCGATGCGCACCGGCGCCTCTACTCCCACGCGGAACTCCGCCAGGTCCTCGGCGCTGAGCAGTCCCTCGTTCTCGCGGTGGTAGCGCAGGATGGCGCTCGCGATGTCGCCGCGATAGAAGGCCCGGCGCGCCGCGTCCAGGCCCGCTTCCCGGCCCCGGCCCGACGCCGCCTTCTCCTCGTCGGCCATGTACTGAAGGCTCGACGCCAGATCCGCCTGCACGAAGCGCTCGCCGGTCCGCGGGGGGCGGCCGCCGGGCAGGTACACGGCGGCATTGCCCGGCCAGCGCGCGTATCCCTGCTCGTGCGAGGCGATGATGTCCGCCATGTGCGGGTACATGACGAAGCCCTCGCCCGCGAGGCGGGTGGCGGCGGCCGCGACGTCGCCGAAGGACATCGTGCCGTGGCGCTCGAGCACGGTGATCCACGCATCGGGCGCGGCGGGGACCACGGTGCGGAGCAGGCCTTCCGGGATTCGCCCGGCGTGACGGCGCTGGAAGTAGTCCGGGGTGACCGCCCGCGGCCAGCCTCCCAGCCCGCTTATCGTCTCGACCCGCCTCTCACCAGCGAGGTAGAGCACGATCGGCGCCACTCCCGCGACGTTCACGTACTGACTGTGCACGACGCCGAGCGCGATCCCTCCCGCCACTCCCGCGTCCACCGCGTTGCCGCCCGCTTCGAGGATGTTGAAAGCGGCCTGGGTCGCCAGGTAGTGACCGCTTGCCACCATGTGGCGATGTCCCCGCAGGAGAGGCCGGAGCCCGTCCATGTGCGCCGGGTCGTAGCTGCCGCTCGAGCCGCTTCCGGCGGGGGCCGAGCCGCCGCCGGGGGAAGTTGTCGCGCGCGGGGTGCTCATGGGCATGACCATTCTCCTCCTGGGGAAGTTCTTTCGGACCGGGGGAGGGGTCCGGAGCGGCGGCTCCGCCGCAAGCCCGGCTCCCCGGGCGGCGCGTTGTAGTCCTCGAGCTGGCTCCAGCCCGGCATCAGCACCCGCAGCGTACGGTCCAAGCCGCCCGCCTCCAGCACCAGCACCCGGCTCTGCCCGTCCTCGAACAGGCGCGCTGCCACCACGCTGCCGGAGGAGCCGGACCCGACGACCACGTAGTCGTACTGCATCGTCGTCTGGAACGGGCTCGGTGGCGGCGGGTTAGAAGCACCGATTGCGCCCGACCCGCCGGACGGAGTCAAGGGGCGATGCAGCGGAGGCGAACGGTGCTTCAAAGCGTCCCGATGTCGCCTTGAACCGTGTCCCTCTTGCTGGAGTAGTTCGGTGCACAGCACTGCCTGCTTTGAGGCCATTTGCATGAAGCCGGATCGTGCTGCAACAGGGCGTGAGTGGTTTCGACGAGCAATTGCCACGCCTCTCCGCGAGCTCGTGCAGGCCGATGGCCGGATTCGTCGCCGGGCGGCGATACCGGAGGCGGAAGGGCGCATCCTGAGAGTATTGCTCCCGCCAGGCGGGGAAACGGTGCACAACGCCTTTTTCGACCGGAGCTTCAAGCCATGAACATCAGGTACTACACTGAAACTGACACGCTGCACATAGAGTTTCGTGATTCGCCCGTCGCCGAGACAAGGGATCTCGATGAGAATACGTTGCTCGACATCGATGACGATGGAAACATCTGCGCTATCACGGTAGAACAAGCATCCACGCAAGCAGGGATTCCGCGGTTCTCCTGTGAGCAGGCAGCGGCTTGAATTTCGAATCGGCTGAAGGGGGAACGGCAATGGCGTACGAACTTCAGGAACTGGCGGCGGACTGCCGGGAGGCGTTGCGCCGCGACCCGGGCGCTGAGGGGCGGGAAGCAGTGCGAATGCTCGTCGAGCGCGCCTGCGCGGACGCGGACTTCGTGCGGACCCACCTGGGACCGGAGAACGAGGACCCCCGCAGGATCCTCTACGAGGACCCGGATCTCGGCTTCTGCATCATCGCTCACGCCTATCGCAGCATGACCGACAGCCAGCCCCACGATCACGGCCCGAGCTGGGCCATCTACGGCCAGGCGGTCGGCGAGACGGAGATGGTGGACTGGCGTGAGGTCTCGCCGGGACGGGTGGAGGAGGCGAAGCGCTACCGGCTCCGCCCGGGTGATGCCTGGACCTACCAGGAGGGAGACATCCACTCCCCCCTGCGGGCGGGCGAGACCCGGCTCCTCCGGGTCGAAGGCGTCAACATGGACAAGGTCACCGAGCGGCGCTGGTTCGACCCCGTCGATTGATCCCGCGCCGTTCGCCCGGCGGCGCGACGAAGGCGCCGCCTCCGGCGAGTCGTCTCCCGGTCCCGGACTGAGCCCGGAGCCGTTCCACGCCGGGAAGGCATCGGAGCCGGCACGGAGCCGGACTCACCAGTCGTTGCGCAGCTCCCGCAGCTTGACGAACACCGTCTTGGGGTCCGGCTCGTCGGGCAGGTCGGGGAAGGCCTCGCGCAGCCTGGCGATGATGCTGGGGGAGTGCAGGCGGAAGAAGGCGTTGACCTCCTTCTCGAGCGCCAGGGTCGAGACGAGCGCGTTGTCCGGGTCGTGCTCCGACATGTCGTCGAGCAGCTCCTGCGCCCGCGCGTTGTCCGGCTCCCGGTCGAGGGTGAACGCGAGGTTGTTCGTCCAGTAGTCGTGGCCGGGATAGACCCGGGTCCGGTCCGGGAGCTTGGCGAGCTGCGCGGCGAAGGTCTCGTAGAGCTCGGCGGGATGGCCGCCGCCGTGGCAGTTGCCGGCGCCGGCGTTGAACAGGGTGTCGCCGCAGATGAGCGCGGGATCGTCGGTGTGCGACAGCAGGCAGACGTGGCTCATGGTGTGGCCCGGCGTGTCGAGCGCCTCGAGCTCCACCGTCCGGCCCACCTTCACCACGTCTCCCGCCTGCAGCCCCCGGTCGATTCCCTCGATGCTGTGGCCCGCGCCGTGGTGGGCCAGCAGCTTCGCTCCGGTCGCCGCGATCATCGGCTGATTGCCCCCGGTGTGGTCGCCGTGCTCGTGGGTGTTGAGGATCTGGGTGATCTCCCATCCCTTGTCCCTTGCCGCGGCGAGGCACTTCTCGTGATCGAGAGGATCGATGGCCAGCGCCTCTCCGCTTTCCGGGCAGGCGATCACGTAGTTGAAGTTGCGGTAGGCGTTGCCGGTCCAGATCTGCTCGATGATCATTGCGTTGGGTCTCTTCGGTGGCGGGCGCGAGGGGAGGGCTAGGATACCCAGCCCGGCGTCGCCGCGTCAGCCTCGCGTCCCAGTGCGCGGGTGGACCTGTTCTGGCTCGCTTGCCGCACGCGGGCTCCCGCATTCATGGACCGTCCCGCAGGCGGTGGACTCCTGGTCGTCGTGCTGGATGTTCCCTGCGCGACTGCGAAGGGCTCCGCCCCATGGCCGGTTCACCAGGCGAATGACGGAGACGACACCGGGACCGGCGCTCGAGAGCCTGGACCGGGTCGGGACGCGGTCGCTCTTCCCGCGAAGCCGACTTGCGCCCGCGCGGCTACTTCGCGCTCTCCTCGCGCAGCTCCACCCGCCGGATCTTTCCGGAGATGGTCTTGGGCAACGCGTCGCGAAACTCCACGATCCGCGGGTACTTGTAGGGCGCGGTCTGTCTCTTGACGAACTCCTGGATGTCGACGGCGAGCGCCTCGGACGGCACATGTCCGTCCGCGAGGATCACACAGGCCTTCACCACCTCGCCCCGCAGGGCGTCGGGCACGCCGATCACCGCGGATTCGACGATGGCCGGGTGCTCGGCGAGCGCGCTCTCCACCTCGAAGGGGCTGATGCGGTAGCCGGCCGAGCTGATGATGTCGTCGGCCCGGCCGACGAACCAGATGTAGCCGTCTGCGTCGCGGGTGGCGGTGTCACCGGTGTAGTACCAGCCGTGGCGAAACGCCGCGGCGCTGCCCTTCTCGTCCTGGTGATAGCCGTGGAAGAGGCCGGGCGGGTGCGGGTCGCCGGTGCGAACCGCGATGTGGCCGATCTGCCCGTCGGGCGCCGCGCGGCCCTCGTCGTCCACCACATCGACATCGAACCCCGGCACCGGCTTTCCCATGGAGCCGGGCCGCACCGGCAGGGTGGGGAAGTTGGCGACGATGTTGATGGTCTCGGTCTGGCCGTAGCCGTCGTGGATCTCGGTGCCGGTCGCCTCCTTCCACACCCGCATCGCCTCGGGGTTGAGCGGCTCGCCCGCGCTCAGGCAGTGTCGGAGCGAGCCGAGCTCGTAGCGCCCGAGATCGATCTGCGCGAAGAGACGGTAGACGGTGGGCGGGGCGCAGAACGTGGTGACGCCCAGGCGCCCGATCAGCTTCAGGTGGGCGTCGGCGTCGAAGCGGGCATCGCCGTCGTAGAGCACAGTGGTCGCGCCCATCTGCCACGGCGGATACACCATGCCCCACGCGGCCTTGGCCCACCCGGTGTCGGACAGCGTCCAGTGGATGTCCTGCTCACGAAGATCCATCCAGTACCGTCCGGTGATCGCGTGCGCAAGCGCGTAGGCATGGTCGCGCGCCACCATCTTCGGCAGCGATGTGGTGCCGGAAGTGAAGTAGACGAGCATCGCTTCGTCGGCACGCGACGGCGGGAGCTCCGCCGCGTCGAGCCGGTCGGACTGCCGCGCACAGGCCTCGTCGTAGCTCAGCGCCCCCTCGCGCTCCGCTCCGATCGCAATCACGTGAACCAGCGAGGGGCAACGCGGGCGGACCTCGTCGATCTTGTCCAGGTGCTCCGCGGTGACGATCGCGATGCGCGCGCCCGCCTTGTTGATCCGGTACTCGATGTCCTTCGCGGTCAGAAGGTTGGTGCCCGGCATCGCGACCACTCCGATCTTGGTGCACCCGATCAGCACTTCGTACCAGGCGGGTATCCGGGGGATCATCACCAGGGCGAAGTCGCCCTTCTCGGCCCCGAGCTCGAGCAGCGCCCGGGCGAAGCGGTTCGAAGCCCGGCTCAGGTCACTGAAGCGGTGGGACTCGACGTGCTCTGCGCTGCGGTCCACGGCGATGAACGCGACCTTGTCCGCCTCCCGGGCGCGCCGGTCGATGAGGTCGAAGCCGAAGTTGTAGCGCGAAGGAGTACGGAACGCAAAATTGCGTCGCGTCGCCTCGTAGTCGGTCATCGGGGGCAGGTCCGTCATCGTGGTCTTCCTCGCGTGTCAGCGTGAGTCCCGGGATTCATAATGGCTGAAATGAAGCGATGGATTTCCGCGGCCTCGCCGCGCTTCGTGCAAGGCCCGCAGCCCCTCGAGGCCCCGCCCTGCGCATGTCCTGGCCTTCGCCTTGACGGAGTGGTCTTCATCGCCGGTCCAGGACCTCTCTCACGCCCGGATAGCGGCCGGTGCCCGCAAGAAACCTCTCCTGGTCTCGATCAGCCACACGGTCGTGGATGGCCATGATATTCAACAACTCCCGCGCGGCGCGCGGCATCGGGGTCTCCGAGTGCTCGAGGGAGGGCCCGCAGGAGATGAGGCGTGTCTGAATCACCGGCCGCGAGGATCGAACGAGAGCTCGCCGAAGGGGGAGTGATCCTGCTCGACGGCGCGACCGGCACCGAGCTCGAGCGCCGGGGGGCGGCGATGCACTCCGGGGTGTGGTGCGCGATGGCCACGCTCGAGGCGCCGGAGACGCTTCGCGCGGTGCACGAGGACTACATCCGGGCCGGATCCCGGGTCATCACCGCGAACACCTTCTCGAACCACCGCCTCATGCTCGGGCCGGCGGGGCTCGGAGAGCGCTCGGTCGAGCTCACCCGCCGGGCGGTCGAGCTCGCGCTCGAGGCGCGGGACCGGCTCGGAGCCGGCGACACGGTCGCGGTGGCGGGTTCGATGTCCCACCAGGCCCCGCTCCAGCCCGGCACCGACTACCGCGACCCGACGCAGCTTCCCTCACCCGAGCTGCGCGAGGCCTCGTTCCGGGAAATGGCGCGGACCCTCTCGGAGTCCGGGGTCGACCTCATACTGCTGGAAATGATGAGCGACCCCGCGTTCGCCAACCCCGCCATCGCCGCCGCGCGAGCGACCGGTCTGCCGGTATGGATCGGGTACTCCTGTCGCGGAAACCCGCGCGGGGAACCGGTCTCATTTACCCTCGAGGGCCTGGATGCCGCCGCGATGCTGCGAAGCACGCCGGTCGAAGGCGCCGGTGCGATCGGGATCATGCATACCAACGTCGAACTCGTCAGCCCCGCGATCGAGGCATTCCGGAGGCAGTGGGAGGGTCCGATCATGGCCTACCCCGACACGGGGCACTTCGAGATGCCGAACTGGGTCTGGAAGGACGCAATCTCGCCCGCGGACTTGAGCGCCGCCACGCTTCGCTGGATCGACGAGGGCGCGCGTATCGTCGGCGGCTGCTGCGGGACCGGGGTCGCGCACATCGACGCGCTGGCGAATGCGCTCGGTCGCAGCGCCCCCTGAGCCCGCACGCGAACCCGGGCGGGGCGGCGTGCCGCGGGCAGGAGATATCCGGTGACTCGAGCGGATGCAACGCCTCGCTCCCACCCGCCCGCTTCCGCGCTGCTAACATCCTCGCCCCGCCAGCCGGCTGGAGACTGTGAATCGCGTCATGAGCCAGTGGATCGAAACCCACCGGGGCATCGTTCGCCCCGAGGACTGCGACGTCAATCAACACATGAACGTCAGGGGCTACTTCGACCGCTTCGGAATCGCGTCGGGATACCTGCTCAAGCAGGCCGGCCTCTACTACAGCGACGTGGTGCGGCGGGGCTACGGGGTGGGTGCGGTGTCGAACACCATCCGCTACCGGCGAGAGCTGGTGGATGGCGACACCTACACGATCCTGAGCGCGTTCGTGCGCCTGGGACGCTCGAGCTTCCGCCACGTGCACAAGATGGTGAGGGAGAGCGACGGCGAGCTCAGCGCCTCGTCGGATTACACCGAGGTCCTCTTCGACCTGAGCGCGCGCGCCTCGACGCCGCTCCCCGAGGATATGCGCGCCGGCATCGAGGCGAGGCTCGTCACGCTGTCCGAGGAGGACGCCCGATGGTTCGCCTGAGTTCCTCCGCCTCTCCGGAGTCCCCGATGGCGAAGATCGACCGGGAGCTCGCCGGAGCCGATCTCATTCTGCTCGAGATGATGAGCGACCCGGCGCTCGCCCGCTCCGAGCGCTGATCGCGCCGCTTCACCGGGTCGCGGAGCGTGGGCGGCGTTCTGTGGGGGTGCCTGAGCGCGCTGTGCCTCGGGAGCGCCGACTTCATGGCCCGCTTCGGGACGCGGGCGCTCGGCGCACGCAGCGTCTACCTCGTCGTTCTCGCGATCGGGGCTTCGGCGCTCACCCTCGTCGTGCTCGTGTCCGACGCGCCGGTCCGGTGGTCGGCGCCCGGAATGGCCCTGAGCTCCGTCCACGGCCTGTCCGTCGTGGTGATGAGCGTGCTCCTCTACACCGCGCTCGCGCGGGGTCCCATCAGCATGGTGGCGCCGATCGTCGCCGCTCATCCCGTCCTCGTGCTCGCGTTCGCGTACGCGACCGGTGCCCGCCCCGCGCCCGGACAGTGGCTGGCGATGGCGGCAATCGTCGCCGGCGTGGTCTGGGTGGCCCGGCGTGCGGGCTCGGGGTCGGCAGAAGGGGAAGGGGAAGTCGAAAGTGGCCGGAGGGCGCGCCGCATCACCCTCGCGATTGCCGGGGGAGCCAGTGTCGCCCACGCCGCGATCATCATCAGCGGACAGGCCGCGGTCCCCTACCTCGGAGAGCTGCAGACGACCTGGGTGGGGCGCCTCGTCGGCCTCGCGGCGCTGCTCGCGCTGTTCGCGTTGCGCCGTGAACGGCCGCGCTGCGAACGAAGCTGGGTCCCGTTCCTGGTCCTGCTCGGGATCCTCGACACCGGCGGGTACCTGGCGCTCTTCGCCGGGAGCACCGGTCCGCATCCCGAGGCGACCGCGGTCGCCGCGTCCACCTTCGGCGTGGTCACCGTGATTCTCGCGCGAATCGTACTCCGCGAGTCGATCACGCGGACGCAGTGGACGGCCATCGCGGTCGTCTTCGGCGGCGTGGCCGCGCTGGCTGGCACGGCCGCGTGACCCCGCGCTTCGGACCCGGCAGCCCGGATCAGGCGGGATCCGGCGCCCCCGGCAAGGCGAAGAGCACGTCGGTCCGGATGATGTACTTGGTTCCGGACTCGACCGGCTCGCCCGCGTGCAGGCAGTGCAGGGGGTGGAAGCCATGGGGAAAGCACAGCGCCGCGCCCTTTGGGGTGGCCACGCCCACCACGTCGGCCCCGGCCCCCGGTGTCCCGCCCGGCTCGCGCAGGTAGAAGAGGGTACGCCCCCCGGCGTAGCCGTCGCTCAGGAATAGCAGCATGGTCATCTGGCTGATGCGGTCGCCGTAGGCGTCGTGGACGAGGCGCCCGTCCACCACTCTGCTCCCCGGCCAGGCCCCGTCGGTGTGGGGGCGGAAGTAGTCCCCTTCCCGGTAGCGGTAGAAGCGGAAGCGCGCGTTCAGTCCGAGCGCCGCGCCGCCCGCGACGCGTTCGGGGATCAGGTGCCGGCAACGATTCCAGATCGGGCCGTCGACGCTCTCGTCCACCACCCAGTTGACGTTGGTGTTGTGCCGCACGTGGTGCGGCAGCGACACCGGGGCGTCGTGGTGATAGCCGAGCGCATCCGATATCGAGATTAGCTGCGCGCACTCCCCATCGCTCAGCACATCGAGCAGGTGGAAGGCGCCGGGCACGTCTGCGACGTCGCGCCGCCGCACCTCGCGCCCCGGCGCGGAGTCGAACACCACGTTCCCGGGGCGGCGCTCCGCCCACGCCGGCAGCGCCTCCCGCTCGTGGCCCGCTTCACGCGCCACCACGTAGAAGGCGTCGTCGATGCTGCTGCCATGGCCCTTCATGCCCGGATGTATGCAGCCTCTCGGGCCCGGAGTCAACGAAGCCCGGTCCCCGGAGCTCCCTGCGTCACGCCGCTTCCAGCATCGTCTCGAGCTCGGCGCCGACGCCGAGCAGGAGATCCTCGGAGTACCACGGGCCCACGAGCTGCAGGCCGAGCGGCAGGCCCGTCGCGGTTGCGCCACAGGGCAGGCTGAGCGCCGGGTGGCCGCTCAGGTTGAAGGGGAGGGTGTAGGGGTACCACGCGGCGCGGATGGGCCCGGCGTCCACTCCGCGGATCGTGACGTTCGCGTGCGGGTCCTGGTGAACCGAGAGCGGCGGCGCGGCCAGCGTCGGCGAGACCAGGAGATCGAAACGCTCGAAGAGCGACTGCACGCTGCGAAAGCAGGCCGTGCGTTCCCGGGCCGCGTGGTGCAGGTCCACCGCGCTCCACCGCGCGCCCCGGTCGATGGTCTCGACCAGAGTGGGATCGAGGCGCCGGGGTTCCTTCTCCCGGGCTTCGAGCAGCCGGCTCCGCAACAGCGACTGGAGGATAACGAGGAAGGCGCTCGCGACCGGGGCGAAGTCGGCGGCGGCAGGCTCGATGACGGCGCCCGCCTCCTCCAGCCGCCGGAGCGCGCGTTCCGCGGCGGCTATGCACTCGGGATCCGTGATCGGGTTGCCGACCGTCTCCATCCAGCCGACTCTGAGGCCCTCGATATCCATGAACGGCGGGGAACGCGGAGCCCACCCGCCCTGGCCGAAGGGGTCGCGCCGGTCGAAGCCCCGCAGGGCGCGGAAGAGGAAGTCGACATCGCCGACGCTCCGCGCCATCGGCCCGACGTAGGAGTTGGCGGAGAAGAGATCGGGCACGTCGAGATGCGGGATCACGCCGAGCGTCGCCTTGAGGCCGACGACGCCGCAGCAGGCGGCGGGGATCCGGATCGATCCCCCGCCGTCGGTGCCGAGCGCGAGCGGCACCTGCGCGCTCGCGAGCGCCGCCGCCGAGCCCCCGCTCGAGCCGCCGCAGGTCGCGTCGGCGGCGAAGGGATTGAGGGTGCGACCGAAGAGGGGGCCGTCGGTGAAGGGCTTGTGGCCGAACTCCGAGGTGGTGGTCTTGCCGACGAGAATGGCTCCTTCGGCCCGGAGCCTCGAGATCGTGACGGCATCGCGCTCCGGGATGGATGCTTCGAAGAGGCGCGAGCCCATCGTGGTCGGCATGCCGGCGCTCATGATGAGGTCCTTCGCGCCATAGGGCAGGCCATGCAGCGGGCCGCGCCGGCGCCCGGCCATGAGTTCCCGCTCCGCTTCCCGCGCCGCCTCGAGCGCCGGATCGTGGGCCACGCTGATGAAGGCGTTGATGCGGGGCTGGCGCTCGTCGATGCGGGCGAGCACGTCTTCCACGATCTCCACCGGGGAGACGGTCCGGCGCTGCACCAGGGCCGCGAGCTCGCGTGCGCTCTTGTCGGCCAGCTCGGCGCTCACAGCATCCACCGCCCGCCGTCCACCAGCAGGGTCTGTCCCGTGATGTAGCGTCCGCCTTCTCCCGCGAGGAAGGCGACGAGGCGGGCGACATCCTCGGGCTCTCCCATCCGGGCCATGGGAATGCCGCGGACGACGCGCGCCATGATGTCGGGGGCCATTTGTTCCGTCGCCCGCGTGCGTATTGCCCCGGGGCACACCGCGTTCACGGTGACGCCGTGGGGCGCCAGCTCGCGGGCGAGAGAGCGGGTAAATCCCAGGAGTCCCGACTTGGCCGCGGCGTAGTCCGCAAGCCCCGCGTCGCCGGCCAGCGCCGCGTCCGACGACATGTTGATGATCCGGCCCCAGCCCCGCTCGCGCATCGCGGGCGCGGCGCGCCGCGCGAAACGCATCGAGGTCATCAGGGACACCTCGAGCACGAACCTCCAGGTCGCAGGATCGGATCCGACGAACTCGTCCGCACGCTCACGAGCGCTCTGCCCGACGTTGTTGACGAGGATGTCGACGGCGCCGAGACGCGCTTCCGCCGCCTCGAAGGCCCGCTCCAGGATCTCGTCCTCGCGGCAATCGCCGGCAATCGCCACCGCGTTGCAGTCCTGGCGGTCGAGCTCGGCGGCCAGGGCTTCGAGGGCTTCGTCTTCGAGGTCGATGAGGACGAGATCGGCGCCTTCGTCCGCCAGGAGGCAGGCGCACTTCCTGCCGATTCCGTTGGCGGCGCCGGTCACCATGGCGATCTTTCCGGCGAGGGAGGTCATTCAATGAAAGGCACGGCCGCCGTCGACCGCCAGCGCCGATCCGGTGATGAAGGAGGCTTCATCGGAGAGAAGAAAGGCGACCGCGGCGGCGATCTCCTCGGCATCGCCGATGCGGCGCTGGGCATAGCGGGCCTTCACGTCCTCCACCGTAATTGCGTCGCCGAGCGAGGCCCGGAAGAGGCCGGTATCGACCGCGCCCGGGCACACCGCGTTGGCCCGGATTCCGCGCTCCGCGAGCTCGAGCGCCAGCGCCCTGGTCGCCATGATCAGCGCGGCCTTCGACGCGCAGTAGGCGACTCGGCCGGGGACCGGCCGAAGCCCCGCCGCCGAGGCGACGTTGACGATGGCGCCGCGGCCGCTTGCCGCGAGTGGGTCGAGCGCCGCGCGACAGACTTCCATGGCGCCGACCAGGTTGACCGCCATCACCCCGTTCCAGTCCGAGGCGCTCACCTCCGCGAATGGGCGAAGGAGGTCGACGGCGGCATTGTTGACGATGCCGTCGATGCCTCCCATGCGCCGGGTGGCTTCGCCCACCCCTTCCCGGACCGCCGCGGCGTCCGACACGTCGAGCGCAATCACGAAGGCCCGCTCCGACGCCGCCAGCGAGTCCCGCGCCCCCGACAGGCGTTCCGGGTCGCGGTCCACCATGGCGACCCGGGCGCCCTCGGTCAGGAATCGGCGGGCGCAGGCGAGTCCGATGCCGGCGGCGGCGCCGGTCACGAGCACCCGGCGTCCGGCGAGGCGCGGCGCCGGGGATTCAGGCGTCTCGGGCACGGAGCAGGGGACGGAGCTCGTCGGCGACGTGATCGCAGCGCCCGAACCATACGTCGTCGTGCGCTTCGATGTGCCGGATCAGCCCTTCCAGCGCGAGCAGCCGGGAGGGGCGACCGATGATCTGCGGGTGCATGGCGAGCACGAAGGCCCGGTCCTCCGCGTAGAGCATGTCGAACTCCGCCTTCCAGGCCTCCAGCACCGCCGAAGGGGCCTGCATGGTGCGGCCCGGGAGGGTGATCGAGTAGTTGAAGAAGGGCGCGTCATCGAGCACCCAGTGAAAGGGAAACTCCACGATGTCGCTCTCTTCGCCGTCGATGGTGTGGAGATAGGGCGAGTCGTCGTCGAAGTAGTTCGACGAGAAGCCGAATCCGTACTCGCGGATGAGCGACAGGGTCTGCGGGGAGAACTCCGCGGCGGGAGAGCGGTAGCCTCGGGGCGGCTCGCCGGTGGTCTTCTCGATGATCTCGAAGGCCCGGTGCATCTCCTCGCGTTCTTCCTCTTCCGTCATGTTGACGATCCACTTGTGCGACCAGCTATGGTGCGCGACCTCGTGCCCTCCCTCCAGGATGCTCTCCACGGCCTGGGGGCGTTGCTCGATGACGAGACCGGGAACGAAGAAGGTCGCCACGATGCGATGGCGCGCGAGGAGCGCGAGCACCCGGCCCAGGCCGACCTTCCAGCCGTAGGCGCCCTGCGACAGGATGATCGGCCGCTCCGCGTTGGCCGGATCGCGCGAAGTCCACATCGTCTCCGCGTCCAGGTCGAATGTCAGCAGTACCGGAAAACCATTCGGTGAAAGAGGCATGGGAGTACTCCGGAATGACGCATCCCCGATTGGTCAGCGAATCCACGCTGCGAGAGTCAATGGATTCTGCCCCCCGATTCCACGGGAGCGGAAGGCCCTCGCGCGATCGGCGGTGTACGTGTCAACGACATCGCTCCTTGGAAGAGCGGGAATCCACGCGCGTGGCTCGAACACGAATGCGGGACGGCATGACTGGCGCGCGGTGCGCTCAAGGCGGCGCGGCCGGCTCGGCTGCGCGAAAGCAGGCGGCGAAGTGGCCGCTTCCGATCTCGAGGGTCCGGGGGACCTGTTGCGAGCAGCGCACCATCGCCACCGGGCAGCGGGTGCGGAACGCGCAGCCGCGCGGCGGATTGGCGGGGCTCGGGATGTCTCCCTCCAGGATGATGCGCCGGCGGGTGGCTTCGATGTCGGGATCCGGCACCGGGACCGCGGACATCAGGGCCCGGGTATAGGGATGCGCCGGGTTGTCGAAGAGCGCCTCGGTGGGCGCGGTCTCGACGATCTTCCCCAGGTACATCACCGCGATCCGGTTGCTCACGTGCCGCACCATGCTCAAGTCGTGGGCGATGAAAAGATAGGAGAAACGGAAGTGCTCCTGCAGGCGCTGGAGGAGATTGACGATCTGGGCCTGGATGGAGACGTCGAGGGATGCGATCGCCTCGTCGCACACCACGAGGTCGGGGTCGAGCGCGAGCGCCCGGGCGATGCCCACCCGCTGCCGCTGCCCGCCCGAGAACTCGTGCGGATACCGGTTGCGGCTGCCGGTATCCAGCCCCACCAGGTCCAGCAGGTGGTCCACGCGCTCGCGCAGTTCCTTGCGCCCGATGCCGCCCTCCACCTCCAGGGGCTCGCTCACGATGGCGTGCACCGGGAGACGGGGGTCGAGGGAGGCGAAGGGGTCCTGGAAGATCATCTGCATGCGGCGGCGCAGCCTTCGCAGCTCCCGGCCCTTCACCGCGAGGAAGTCCCGGCCGTCGAGGAGCACTTCGCCGGCGCTCGGTTCGATGAGCCTGAGCACGCTGCGCCCCACCGTGCTCTTGCCGCTGCCGCTCTCTCCCACGAGGCCCAGGGTCTCGCCCCGGTGAATCTCGAAGCTCACGCCGTCCACCGCCTTGATGTCGCCGACCTTGCGATCGAAGACGAGCCCGCTGCGGACGGGGAAGTACTTCTTCAGTCCCCGGACTTCCAGCAGCGGCACCGAGTCAGGCGTCAAGGGAGAGCCCCCCGTCGTGCCCGGCCCGTGCCTCGGGCCACTTCCAGCACCGCACGTGGTGTCCCGGGTCGCCCGTTTCGTCGAAGGGGGGCATTGCCTCGCGGCACCCGTCGTCGGCGAGGGGGCAGCGCGGCTGGAAGGGACATCCCGGCCCGAGCCGGGCGAGGTCCGGCGGCCGGCCCGGGATGGGCCTGAGCCCACCGGCGTCCTTGCGGTCCATGCGGGGCATGGAGGAGAGCAGCCCCACGGTGTAGGGGTGGCTCGGCCGCTTGAAGATCGCCCGCACCGGGCCCCGTTCCACGACGTAGCCGGCATACATCACGTTCACCCGGTGCGCGAGGCCGGCCACGATGCCGAGATCGTGCGTGATCCAGATGACGGTGAGGCCGAGCTCCTCGCGCAGCTCCTTGATGAGCTCGATGATCTGGGCCTGGATGGTGACGTCGAGCGCGGTGGTGGGCTCGTCCGCGATGACCAGCCGGGGGTTTCCCGCCAGCGCCATGGCGATCATCACCCGCTGGCGCATGCCGCCGGAGAGCTCGTGCGGGTAGCTCGACAGGCGCTGCCGGGGATCCGGTATTCCAACGAGCTCCAGCAGCTCGCAGGCCCGCCCGGTCGCCGCTCCGCGCCCGAGGTCCAGGTGCAGGCGCAAGGTCTCCCTCAACTGAAAGCCTACCGAGTAGACGGGATTGAGCGACGACATCGGGTCCTGGAAGACCATGGAGATCCGCTTGCCGCGCACATCCCGCATGCGTCTGCGGTCGAGGCTCAGCAGATCCTGCCCGTCGAAGCGGATCTCGCCGGACTCCATCCGGCCCGGCGGTGCCGGTATCAGGCGCATGATCGCGAGCGCGTGAACGCTCTTCCCCGAACCGCTCTCGCCGACCACGCCCAGCACCTCCCCTTCCTCGACGGAGTAGGAGACCCCGCGCACCGCCCGCACCGAACCCTCGTCGGTATCGAAGGCGACCGACAGGTCCCGAATGTCGAGAAGGGCCGTCATGGATTCCCGTTTGGCGCCTGCGTTGCGACCGGGGGCCGTGCCCGGGCGCCATTATGAACTCCCGGTGGCCGCCTCGAGCGGTCCGCCGCGCCGGCTTGCCCGTCTCGTCGCTGGTCCGCTAATGTCGCTCGCGCAATCATCGCCGGCTGCGTCCTCGGCCGAAGCGCAGCGCGCGAGCCGCGGCCGGCACTCACTCGAATCCAGTCACGGGGAGCAACGAGATGGAAATCCGGCAATTGAGCGTGGCGCGTCCGACCCGGGCGCTGGCCTTTGTTGCGACGGTCGCCGCTTCGGGAGCTCTGCTCCCCGCCGCCGTTGCGGCGGACGAGCAGTGTCCGGTCCGGGGCGGCACCTTCACCATTCCCTTCGCGCCGGAGCCGGCCGATCTCACCCCCGGCGCCAACGCGCAGTACGCGCCGAGCCTCATCTTCGACCAGATCTACGACACCCTCCTGATCCTCGACCGGGACGGCAATCTGCTTCCCGGCCTCGCGACGAGCTACGAGGTGTCCGACGACTCGCTCTCGGTCACCTTCACCCTGCGCGAAGGGGTGATGTTCCACCACGGGCGCGAGTTCGAGGCCCGGGATGTCGTCTACACCTTCGAGCGCCTGCTCGACCCGGAGTTCGCCTCTCCCTGGGCCGCCCAGCTCGGCTCCATCACGGGCATCGAGGCGCTCGACCGCTTCACGGTCCGCATGAGCTTCGAAGAGCCCTTCGCGCCTATCCTCAGCGTGGTGTCGACGGCGTGGTACACGGCCATCGTCCCCTACGACTTCACTCCCGAGAACAACCTGAACGAGAAGGCATCGGGCACGGGCCCCTTCAAGCTGGTGACCTACGTGCCCGACGACCACGTGCTCCTGGAAGCCAACTCCGACTACTGGGAGAAGGGATATCCGTGCATCGACGCGGTGCGCTTCAACATGGTCCCCGACCCGCAGACCCAGATCTCGGCGTTCCGCCAGGGCAATGCGGACATCGTCGTCCTCAACGATCCGAAGTTCATCCCGATCCTGCAGAACGTCGAAGGCGCACGCCTGATCGAGCCGGCGGGAGCCGTGAACGAGTCCGGGCTCGGCATCAACACCGCGGAAGGCTCCACCGCCGACGTGCGGGTCCGGCGCGCGCTCAGCCTGGGCACGGACCGCCGGGGGGTGATCGACACCGTCCTCTTCGGCTACGGGGAGGTGGGGACCAAGATCTCCTGCGGCAAGGTGCCCTACGGCTGGTGCGAGGACGCCGATCCGCCGCTGCCCTATCACGACTACGACCCCGATCAGGCGAAGGCCCTGCTCGCGGAGGCGGGCTACCCGGACGGGCTCGACCTCACCATGCAGGTCAGCCTGCCGCTCGACATCCAGACCGCGGAGATCCTCCAGGAGCAGTGGAGCGCGATCGGCGTAAGCTTGAGCATCGAGCAGATCGCCGACTTCAATCAGCAGCTCGACAACTACATCAACGTCAAGCACGAGACCTCGATCGTCTCCCTGGTCTGGCAGCCCGACCCGCACTCGGACGTCTACCAGATCTACTACTCGACCTCGCCGATCAACCTCGGCAAGTTCGCCGACGAGGAGCTCGATCGCCTGCTGGATGCCGGCAAGGTCGAGCTCGACGTCGAGAAGAGGATCCAGATCTACAAGGACGTCCAGCGGCTCGTGGCGGATCAGGTCTACATGATCTATCCCTACACCAAGCCGGTGAACTGGCAGTACGTCTGGGACCACGTGAAGAACTACCAGGCGATGCCGAGCGGCACCTACCTGCACCTGCGCTATCTCTGGCTGGACAAGTAGGCGCGCGAGCGGCCTCCGAGTCTGCGCGGTCGGACCCGCCGGTGCGGCCATCGGCCGGCGGGTCCGTCTCCATCCCCGGGCTTCCGGCGCCGGTTGCGGGTGGCGCCGTCCCGCCTCGATTCGGCCCGGACCGCGATGTTCCGGCGCGCTCCCTCCGGTGGCGTGCGGCATGATTCCGGGAGAGACGTCGCTTGAGGAGGGAGAGTCGCGAATGAAGCGGCCTCGCGCGGATACCCGACATGGGTAGGTACATCGTCCGGCGCCTGCTGCTGCTCATCCCGGTGGTGCTGGGGGTCACCTTCCTCACCTTCCTGCTCATCCGCATCATTCCGGGCGACATCGTCACCCGGATGATGGGGGTCACCATCGCGAACAACCCCGAGACCCGCGCCCTCATCCTCTCCGAGCTCGGCCTCGACCGCCCGCTGCTGGAGCAGTACGTCTGGTGGCTCGGGCGCATCTTTCTTCAGGGCGACTTCGGGTACTCGTTCATTCACGGCGGTCCGGTCATCGACCAGATCCTCTCGCGCGGTCCGGTCACCCTGCAGCTCGGGCTGATGTCGATGGCGATCGCAATTGCGATCGGCGTTCCCCTCGGCGTGCTGAGCGCTGTCAAGCGCGGGACCGCGCTCGACCTGCTGGCCCGAATCTTCGCCCTGCTCGGGATCTCCACCCCGAGCTTCTTCACCGGCACGCTCATCGTGGTGTTCGGCGCGATCTGGTTCCCCAAGGTCACGACGCTCGGCTACGTGCCCTTCACCGAAGCTCCCTGGGAGAGTCTCTCGCGGATGCTCTGGCCCGCGCTGGCGCTGGGGCTGGGCATCGGCGCGATCATCCTGCGCTACACGCGCTCCAGCGTCCTCGAGGTGCTCGGCGAGGACTACGTGCTCACCGCGCGGGCGAAGGGGCTTCCCGAGGCGGCGGTGGTCTTCGTCCACGCGCTCAAGAGCGCGCTCATCCCGGTAATCACCGCCATCGGGCTATGGTCCGCGTTCCTGGTGAGCGGAGCGGTCATCCTGGAGGAGGTGTTCGCGATCCCGGGCCTCGGCCGGCTGGTGCTGAGCGCGATCGAGAACCGCGACTACCCGATCATCCAGGGCACGGTGCTCTTCCTGTCGCTGGTCGTGGCCCTGGTGATCTTGGTCGCGGACCTCCTCGTGGCCGCCGTGGACCCCCGCGTCCGGCTGCACTGAGCCGGCATGCGCATGCGGCGACCCTCACTGTTCGCGCTTCTCGGCCTGCGGGCGGCGTCGCGAGCGTCCGGAGGCGGCGGCGCGCGCCCGGCCGGTTCGGGGCGCTTCGTCGACCACGTGCGGCGCGATCCGGCGACGATGCTCGGCCTCGTCATCGTGACCACGCTCATCCTCGTCGCGATCTTCGCGCCGTGGATCGCGACCTACGAGGCCAACCAGAACGCCGGCGCGATCCTCGCCCGGCCGGGCTGGGAGTATCCCTTCGGCACCAACTTCCAGGGTCGCGACCTCTTCAGCCGGGTGGTCCTGGGCAGCCGCAACAGCCTGAGCGTCGCGTTCCCCTCCGTCGCTCTGGCGGTCGCGATCGGACTGCCGGTGGGCATGCTCGTGGGGTTCATCGGCGGCCGGGTCGACAGCGCCTTTCTCCGCCTCTTCGACATCCTCTTCGCGCTGCCCACCATCCTCTTCGCCATCGCGCTCGTCGCCTACCTGGGGCCGAGCCTCGAGAACCTGATCCTGACCATCGCGATCCTCTACATCCCGCGGGTGGCGATGGTCGCCCGCGGACCCACCCTGTCGGTCAAGACGCGCGAGTTCGTCCTCGCCGCGCGGAGCTTCGGCGCGGGCAGCCTGCGCATCCTGCGCCAGCACATCCTGCCGAACATCATGGCCCCGGTGCTGGTGGAGTCCTCGCTGCTGCTCTCCGAGGCGCTGCTCACGGAGGCGGCCTTGAGCTTTCTCGGGCTGGGCGTCCAGCCCCCCGAGCCGAGCTGGGGAGCGGATCTCGGCAAGGGGCGCCAGTTCATGGAGCTCGGCGCGCACCAGGTCATCTTCCCGGGACTGATGATCATGGTCGCGGTGTTCGGCTTCAACCTGCTCGGCGACGGGCTCCGCGACTACTTCGACCCGCGCATTCGACGGCAGCGATAGCCCGGCGTCATTGGCGACGATCCGCCAACCCGTGGCGCCCCGGCCGGTTCCGTGACTTTCCACCCGCTCCACGCGGGGGTGCGAGACTTCGGATCGAAGTGCCATAGTGTCCGAACCGGATTCCTGACGGATTCTCGCCGCGCCGGGAGGGACGCACACGATGAGGAATGTGAGAGTTGCCGCCGTCCAGGCGGTGTCGTCGGCCGCGACCTGGGACGAGAAGTGGGCCGGCGCCGATGTCGCGCACGCCCTGACCCTGCTGGACCGGGCCGCGGCCGGGGGCGCAGACCTGGCCTGCCTGCCGGAGCTCTACCCGCTCGTGGGACGCGAGGAGCTGTGCGCCCGGGCCCGGGCGCTCGGCATCCACGTGGTCGCGGGTCTCGCCGAGGGGCGGCGCGAGAGCTGGCGCAACACGAGCGCGATCATCGACCCCTCCGGGGCCGTGCTCTACTCGCAGACCAAGAACTATCCGACCGCGGGGGAGGTCGACGGCGGGGTGGTTCCCGGCGACACCTTCGAGGTGGTGGAGACGGAGGTCGGCCGGCTCGGCATCGTCATCTGCGCGGACTTCGCCTTCTTCCAGGACGGCGTGGAGACGAGCCGGCGCGAGGGCGCCGACATTCTCCTCAATCCGGCCCTGTGGTTCGCTCTGAGCGAGGCCTTCCCGCACACCGTGATCGGCCGCCACATGGAGTACTCGGTCCCGGTGGTCGGCGTGAACCTGGGGCGATCGTCGGTGACCTTCCGCGACTCGATGTTTCCGCCCGCGGGCGGCTACAGCACCGTCTGCGTGCCGCCGCCGGTCACCGATCTCGACCAGCTCTGGGCGTGGTTCTGCGACAAGCCGGGCGGAATCGATTCGACCGAGGGCTTCGTGTTCACGCTCGGCGCGGGCGAGGACATCCTCTTCGTCGATATCGACATCGACGCGGTGCGCGCCTTTCCCGGCTACTACTCCACCCGTTCGCCCGAGCGGGGACAGGAGGCGGAAGCCCCGGCCCGGGAACGAGTCGCGGCATCACGCTGATCGGACGCCTCGGCCCTTTCCCACGCTACGCGAGGGCCAGTGCCCTTGCCCGGAGATCTTGACCGGTCGGGATAGCGCAGACGAGACTGCGGCAGCGCTCAACTGCTTGATTTTCAACCGATCATAGTCACTGATGGGCAGAGCTGCGATGGATTCCTTGCGCTGAAGTGAATGCTCACTCCAAGTGGGCCTCCGGCACCAGCATGAACTCGCCCACCTCACGTACCGTGTCGTCTCCATCGGCGAGGCAGCGCGCGCGCAGTGCTTTCAGCAGCTCTCCTGCCGTGCTCTCCTCCCAGAACCACGACTCGAGCCGGTTTTCGGAGGCCAGGCCGGGCTGCGCGGTCGCCGCCTCGTAGTAGAAGGCCTTCAAGTCCTCTGCCGACCACCGGAGGTTATCGGCCATCGACTCCTCCGGTGCCGGAGCGGGGAGAGTGCTGCCCTCGGCAAAAGCGGCGAGCCATGCCGCCGCTTCTTCGATCGACGTCTTTGCGAGTCCGAGCGTGGTGCGGCCCCGGCGCTCGACGCCGAGATCGTGCCAGGGGCGAAGCATGGTCACTTCGTCGGCAACGCGCCGGCCGAGGTCGTCCGAACCTCCGTTCGGCGCGGCGAAGCTCACCGGGCATGCCCAGGCCGCGTCTTCCTCCTCCACCGCATCGGCTTCGTCGAAGTCGACGAGCACCGGCCCGGACGGCGCCTCGAGCAGCGCGAGCGCCCGCCGCAGCACTCGCCTCTGCTGCTCCGCGTTGTCCGGTGCGCCAAAGGGCCGCCCCAGCGGGAAGGGAACCCACAGGGCGCGCGGAGGGCGCACCCTCTCGGCCTGTTCTCTGATGAGCGCCACCACCACGGTGGGTACGCCCTCGTCTTCGAAGTAGTGTGCGAGTCCGCTCACGGCGGACGTGCACAGCGGTCAGACCGGACAGAATACCGCCGCGTCGACCCCGTCCGCCCGGAGCGTGGCCGCGAGCTGCCGCGCCGCCGCTTCCATCCGCACGGGATCCGTCGCCCCCATGAAGGAGTAGTGATAGTCGGCCGCCGAGGCGATCTCGCCCGCTTCCGCCAGCTCCGCGAGGCGTTCCAGGGGAAACACGACGTTCAGGTCCTGGTGGAAACCGGTGCGGTCGTGGGAGGCGGAAAGGTGGTCCTGGACGACTTCGTTGCGTTTCTCGAAGGGAATCACCCGGTAGTCGACGGAGCTCTCGCCGAAGGGCCGATCATCGCGCCGGCGCAGGCCCGCGCTGCTGACGAGGGCCACCCTCCGCTGCGCGAGCGGGGGTCCTGCGCGCCACGCGCCGGTGTCGATGTCCGGGCACTCGTGCTCGCGGAGGAACCCGGCGAGGTCGGGATGGAGGTCTTCGAGTCGTGCCATGGGTCGAGGCTCCGTTTCAGGGAATACGTTCCGGCAATTCCGGATGGTATTCGGGTTTCGGCCCCGGGACACAGCGCCGGCAAGCGTACCGGCACGCAGGCTCGATACAAGAGATCCCGGCGGGAGGCTCGGCAGCTCGGACACGCGGAAGGGCTCAGGGCCCCCACATCTGCCGGGACAGAGTCCGGGCGACGATGTGGGGTGCCGAGCGCCCGAAGTGCGACGGAAGGCGTCGCGGACCCGTGGGCGAGATTACTTCTCAGCCGGCAGCCAGGCCTTCCACAGCTCCGCGACCTCCGCGCCGTGCCGGGCCCACCACTCGAGATCGAGGGATACCCTCTCGTCGTGGTGCGAGGTCGGCAGATGCGGCGCCACCTCGGGGTCGAGCCGCTCCATCGCGGCCGGGTTGACGGGCCCGATGCTGGCCAGGTTCGCGAATCGGGCCTGGCTCCCGGCGCTCAGCGCGTGGGCGATGAAGTTCATCACGGCACGGCGGTTTTCCACCCCGCGGGGCACCACCAGGTAAGAGACCATCGCGAGGTGCTCCCGCCATACCATGCGCACCGGGGCCCTTTCCTTCATCAGGTCGTAGATGCGGTTGTGCCAGAACATGCCCATGCTCACGTCCCCGGTCGCGAGCATGCGCTGCGACTCCGCGCCGTAGCTCCAGAACACCAGTTCGTCCCGCACTCGGTCGAGCGCCGCGAAGGCCCGCGGCAGGTCGAGGGGATACAGCTCTCCCGCCGCCACCCCGTCCGCGAGCAGGGCGGCTTCGAGCGCGCCGGGGCTGGGTGCGCGGTAGAGGGCCCGCCGGCCGGGAAAGCGACGGGTATTCAGGAGGTCGGCCCAGCATTCCGGTCCCCGCCGGGGATACGCCTCTTCGTTGCAGGCGAGCACGAGCGCGAACTGAAAGCAGGCGGCGCCATGGTCGAAGACGAACTCGGGATCGAGCCGGGTTCGGTCGATGATGGAGAAGTCGAGCGGCTCCAGCAGACCTTCCGCCGCCGCCCGGTAGGCGAAATCGGCTTCGACGTCCAGGAGATCGAAGCGGCAGGCGTCCCGCCGGACGGCCTCCCGGAAGTCGTCGTAATCGGTCGGACCTTCCTGCACCACGGTGATGCCGGTCGCGGTGGTGAATTCCTCCGACCACGCGGCGCGCTGGGCGTCCTGGGTGGCGCCACCCCAGCTTATCTCGCGCTCTCCCGAGCGCAGCCGGATCAGGGTGAGCCCGCCCAGCGCTCCCCGGTAGTAGAGCAGGGGCTTGTCCTGCTCGGGGTCGACGTGCAGGCGCTCCACCTCTCCCACCACGATCACGTGATCGCCGCCGCGGTACTGGTGGACGACCCGGCATTCCATCGATGCGAGACAGTGACGCAGCGAGGGGGTGCCGTGGTCTCCGACCCGCCAGTCGACGAGCAGGCTCTTGTCGCGCCGCGCGTCCGCGAATCGTCTCGCGAGGTGCTCCTGGCCTTCGGCGAGAATGTGCACCGCGAAGCTTCCCGCGTCCTTCAGGTGGCGGTAGGTCTGCGAGCCATCGTCGAGGCAGACGAGCACCATCGGGGGATCCACGGAGACCGACGCGAAGGCATTGGCGGTGAGGCCGGCGAGGTTGCCCTGCCCGTCCCGGGTGGTCACCACCGTCACTCCGGTGGCGAAGCGCCCGACCACTGCCTTGAAAGCGCTCGTGTCGATCATGGCGCAGTCAATGGTAGCGCGGCCGCAGGCTCGGGCGCGCCGTCACGAGCCATTCCCCGTCTTCCGGTGGCGAGCGTAGCGTTCGGGGAATCGAGGTCCGCTACCGCGCGGTGTAGCCCCCGTCGAGGAGCAGGTCGGCGCCGGTCATGAAGCTGGATTCGTCGCTCGCCAGGAACACCGCGCCCGCCGCCATTTCCTCTACCCGCCCGTTGCGCCCGAGCACGTGCATCGGCGCTCCCCATTCCTTCTCCGCGCGCTGCCAGTCGCCGCCGTAGAGTTCGGCCATGCCCTGCGTGGCGATTCCGCCGGGGGAGAGGGTGTTGCTGCGAATTCGGTCCTTCGCGTGGTCCACCGCGATGCCCTTCGAGAGCATGAGCAGCCCGCCCTTGGAGGTGCAGTAGGCGGCCTGACCGAAGTTGGCGACGTGGCCGTGGGCCGATGCCACGTGGATGATGCTTCCGCCGCCGCCGCGCGCCATGAGCGGAATGGCATGGCGGCTCATGAGAAAGGCGCCGCTCAGGTTGACGTCCATCGTGCGCATCCACAGCGCTTCGTCCAGCTCGCCGAGCGGCATGCGGGTCGCGAAGAACGCGGCGTTGTTGACGAGGACGTCGAGCCCTCCGAGCTCCCGCTCCGCCTTCGCGAGCGTTCGTCGTGCCGCCGCCGCTTCCGAGACGTCGCAGGCCTCGGCGAGCGCCCGGCCACCCGCCGCGGCAACGAGGGCCGCGGTCTCCGTCGCGCCGACTTCGTCGATGTCGGCGCAGAGCAGCGCCGCGCCCTCGTCCGCGAAGGCGAGCGCGATCGCGCGACCGATGCCGCTGCCCGCCCCGGTGACGATCGCCCGCTTGCCGGCGAGGCGCCCGGCCGGGCTCATCGGGCCGTGTAGCCGCCGTCGATCAGGAGGTCGGCGCCGGTCATGAAGGATGACTCGTCGCTCGCGAGGAACACCGCGCCGGCCGCGATCTCCTCGACCCGGCCGAGGCGTCCGAGCGGGTGCATGGGAGCGCCCCACTGCCGCTCCGCGTTCTCCCGCGTGCCGTAGAGCTCGATCATGCTCGGGGTGGCGATGCCCCCGGGCGAGAGGGTGTTGCAGCGGATGCCGTCCCCGGCGTGGTCGAGCGCGATGCCCTTGGCGAGCATGAGCAGTGCGCCCTTGGCGGTGCAGTAGTGCGTCTGTCCGTAGTTCGCGACCTTCGCCATCTGCGATGCGATGTGGATGATGCTGCCCCCTCCGCCTTTCGCCATCACGGGTATCGCGTGACGGCTCATCAGGAAGGGTCCGGTGACGTTGACGGCGAGGCACTTCTCCCAGTCCCCTTCCGGGATCTCCGCGAGAGGCGCACGGGCGGGAAACCATGCGGCGTTGTTGACGAGGACATCGATGCCGCCGAAGTCCGACTCCATGTCGGCGATGGCCTGCCGGACCGCATCGGGGTCCCCGACGTCGCAGCGGCGGCCGACCGCGTCGCCGCCCGCCTCGACGATCATGCGCGCGCTTTCCCTTGCGGTGTCGAGATCGATGTCGCTCGACTGCACCCGTGCTCCCTCCCGGGCGAAGGCGAGCGCGATCGTGCGGCCGATGCCGCTGCCCGCGCCGGTCACCAGCGCTCGCTTGCCGGCGAGGCGCGCCGTTCCCGTCACCGCGCCGCCCTCGCCTCGACGCTCGCGGCTCCCGGCCTTCGGCCCGTCATGGATTCGTGCCTTGGCGGGAATGGCGGACGCCGGAACGCGAGCCGCCTTCGCTGGAGTCCGTGCAGGCCGGCATCCGCTGCCTCGGTCCGCTTCCCGAGGGCCGCGCGCTCCGCCCTCGCGGGTCGACCTCCCGTCCCGTCGGCCGCCGGTCGGGCTGCCCCTTGCCGGTTCATCCCGGGACGGACTCCGTGGCCCGTGCCGCGTGCTCCGCCACCACCGAGCGCCAGTCGCCCTCGGGCTCCCACCCGAGCCGCTCCCGCGCGCGGCTGATGTCGAGCACGCTCGCGCAGGGGTCGCGCTCGTAGACCTCGGGTTTTCGCACTTCGAGGCGCCGCCCCAGGATCGACTCGAGGCGGGGCAGGGTGTGCACGCGCCCGATGGTGTCCGCGGCGCTGACGTTGAAGACGTCGAAGGCCCGTTCCTCGTAGTCGAGCGCCCGGCAGAAGCACTCGGCGACATCGCGCGAGCGCACGTAGCCCCGGGTCGCGGAGAGCGCGCCGCTCGGCCGTGCCCCGTCGCCCGTCACCGCTTCCGGCGGGGGATCGGAGTCCGGGTCGGGCAGGGCGAGCTGAGCGAGAAAGCCGGGCTCCGAGTCGGGGCGGACGATCAGGGTGGGGCGCAGGCAGACGATGGAGAGCGGCCCGCGGGCGGCAATGTTCCGGCAGGTGATCTCGATGAGGTGCTTCGACAGGCCGTAGGCATCGTCGGAACGCAGGGGATGATCCTCGCCGACCGGCACATGGTCGAGTTCCAGCCTTCGACCCGGCCGGAAGCCGTAGGCGGCGACGCTGGAAGCCACCACGACGTGCCGCACGCCCGTGTGCGCAGCCGCTTCCAGGACGTTCCAGTTCCCTGTGACGTTGGTGGCGATGTACTGGTCTTCCCGCTCCGCCTTCTCGTCGTCGTAGCCCGCGAGGTGAACAACGGCGTCGTGACCCGCGACCACCGCGGCGACCGCGTCCCCGTCGAGGATGTCCACTTCGTGGTAGGGCACGTCCTGCCGCGGGGGCGCGATGTCGAGCACGGAGACCCTGCATCGGGGCACGAGGGCGTCGACGACGAAGCGTCCGAGGCGCCCGCTGCCGCCGGTGACGAGGACCTTCTCGAAGCGCATGCATCTCCTCCGTCGGGTGCGGCGATGATACTCCGCGTTGCCCACGCTCGTCGGGTACCATTCGTGCCCTCATGAGCCAAGGCCCCTTCCCCGTCATCGACCTCGCGCCCTTTCGCAGCGGCGATGCGGCGGCTCGCCGTGCCGTCGCCCGGGAGATTGACGAAGCCTGCGGGGAGATCGGCTTCTTCGGCGTCACCGGACACGGGGTCGACGAGACGGTCGTGCAGGAATGCTACGAGCAGGCGCTCGCCTTCTTCGATCTGCCGCTCGGGGAGAAGCTGCGCATCCGGCAACCGACCCTCGAGATAGTGCGCGGATACATCCCGCAGGGCCTCGGCGCGCTCGCCGCGGCCGAGGAGGACCGCCCGGTTCACCCCGATCTCAAGGAGAGCTTCACCATCGGGCCCCTCGTCGCGCATCCCGTGCCCAGCGCGGACATGGCGCCACTGCGGGCCCCGAACCTGTGGCCGGGGCGCCCGGCGGGCCTGCGGCCGGCATGGGAGCGCGCCTACCGCGCCTTCGAAGCGCTCGCCCGCGACCTCATGCACGCGTGCGCGATGGCGCTCGGCCTCGAAGAGAACTGGTTCGATTCCCGAATGGAGCGGCACTTCAGCATCCTCTCCGCGCTGTACTACCCCGATCAGCACGAAGTGCCCGTCCCGGGACAGCTTCGCTCCGGTGCCCACACCGATTTCGATGCGCTGACCATTCTGCGTACCGACGACGCTCCCGGACGCCTGCAGGTGATGACCAAGGCGGGCACGTGGGCCGAGGCGCCGCTCGTCCCCGGCGCCTTCATCGTCAACATCGGTGATCTGCTCGCCCGCTGGACCAACGATCGCTGGGTGTCCACCCTGCACCGCGTCGTGAATCCGGCGAGCGCCGACGCGGCATCCAGCCGCCGCCTCTCCCTCGGGTTCTTTCAGGAGATCGACCCCGACGCCGTGGTGAGCGCGCTGCCCGGCACCGTAAGCGCCGGGCGGCCGGCGAAGTACCCGCCGATCAGCGCCGGCGCGCTGCACAACGAGAAGTTCATGAGGCAGGCGAAGGCCGCGGAACGGGCGGCCGGCGCCACCGTATCCGACCGACCCTCAGGCGCATGAAGTTGCGCCGGGACGGCGTTCCGCGCTTTCCGGCGTGCGGGTCCCCACGTAAAGGGTACGGGCGGCGACTCGGCAGAGGTCGCATCCGCGCCTCCACCGGTCGACGAGAGCGCTGCGATCAGGCCGGGGCGCCGGAATCCCGAAGCCAGCGCACGTAGTCCGCCATGGCCTCCCGGTGGGGGGTGGGGCGCCATCCGAACTCGTCCTCGAGGCGCCTCGAGCTCCTGGTGCGCCACACGCCGCCCCGCATGTGCAGGGGCTGCACGTAGTCGGCGCGCTCGTCGCCGGTCTCGCTCAACGCGAAGTCGGGAATCTCGGCCCTGACGCCCTCCAGGAGGTCGGCGGCGCTCGCCCGCCGCCCGAAGCCGATGTTGTACACCGCGTGCCGGGGAGCCTTCGCTTCCAGGAGGAGGACGATGGCCCGCGCCACGTCGGGAGCGTAAACCCAGTCGTAGGAAGCCCGGAGGCTGTTGACCGAAAGCGGCTCCCCCGCCACCGCCCGGTGCGCCATGTGCCAGGGCAGCGGATGCACCTGGCGCGCGTCGCTGTGCCGGTCCATCGGGCCGTACACCGCGGAGGGCCGCACCGAGACGCAGGAGAGCCCGAAGACGCCGGCGAAGCGCCGCGCGATGAGCTCGCCGGTCGCCTTGCTGATGTCGTAGAGCGCGGCGTCGGGCTCGAGCGGCTCGTCTTCGCCGATGGGCGCCTCCGGCGGGTCCTCCGGAGCTCCCCGGGCGCCGTAGCCGTACACGCCCGAGCTCATGTAGACGAGCCGGCGCAGGTTCGGCAGGGTCCGCGCCCAGTCGAACACCCGGGTCGCGCCCAGGATGTTGACGCGCACGGTCTCCGCCGGGGTGTCCCGGTCCGGGCTCGCCGCCGGATCGCTGGTGATGGGGGAGAGCGCCGCGCCGTTCACGAGCTCCGTCACATCGCAAGGATCGACCTCCGCGGTCCAGGACGGGGTGTCGACGACATCGGCCCGGATCACCCGCATGCGCGAACGCACGGGAGCGAAGAACAGCTCCGCCGATGCATCGAAGCCGGCGCGGTCGACGACGATGGCTTCACGAGTCGGGAATCGCTCCAGCCACTGGCGCACCACGTGGCTCAGCACGAATCCCGTGCCCCCGGTGACGAGCAGGGTCATTCCGAATGCGGCGGACGGAAGGGGTGGGTCGCGATCCAGTGGCGGGCAATCTCCTCTCGGGTCGGGATCCACACCCGGTCGTGCTCCAGCACGTAGTCGAGAAAACGCTCCAGGGCGCGGATGCGTCCCGGCCGGCCCACGATGCGCGAGTGCAGGCTCACCGTCATCATCTTCGGGCGCTCGAGACCTTCCCGGTACAGGACGTCGAAGTTGTCCTTCAGGTACTGCTCGTAGTGGCCGCCGTACGCGAAGCCGTTGGTGTGCACGAACTTGCTGTCGTTGTTGTCGAACTGGTGGGGTATGACGAGGTGGCCGGCGCCGTTCACGCTCTCCCAGTAGGGCAGGTCGTCGGAGAGGGAGTCGGAGTCGTAGAGAAAGCCCCCCGCCTCCACCACCAGCCGGCGGGTGTTCATGCTCGGTCGCCCGGTGCACCAGCCGACCGGGCGCCGGCCGCAGACCCGGGTGATGATCTCGACCGCCCGGTCGATGTGCTCGCGCTCGGTCGCCTCGTCGACGCCGTGGTAGTCGATCCAGCGGTATCCGTGGCTCATCACCTCGTAGCCCGCGGCCACCGCCGCCTCGCCCGCGGCCGGGTTGCGCTCGAGCGCCATCGCCACCGCGTAGACGGTCGCGCTCAGTTCCCGCTCCCGGAGCGCCCGCACGATGCGCCAGTATCCGGCCCGGCTCCCGTACTCGTACATGGATTCGATGTTCGCTTCCCGTTCGCCCGGGAGCGGGGCGAGGCCCGCCACTTCCGAGAGAATCGACTCGGAGTGGGCGTCGCCGTGGAGGATGGAGTACTCGGCGCCTTCCTCCAGCGAGATGACGAGCGAGACGCAGATTCGGGCCTCGCCCGGCCAGCGGGCGTGGGGTGGTTCGGGGCCGTAGCCGACGAGGTCGCGGGGATAGGGCTCGGAATGCATGGATCTCGGTCTCGGTATGGAGGGCCGGGCGCGTCCTCTGCCGCAAGAGAGTCCGGGGTGCGGGCGGGCCCGGAGTTCAGAAGCGAGCGGCTTGCCGGGCGGAAGCGCTCCGGGAAATGCGGGAGCGGGCCACTATACTCGCACCGGAGCGGCGGGCGAGGGCCGCGGCGCCGGAGCCGGGGGCGTCCGCGCGGGCGTGATGCCCGAGCCCGGCGCCTTTCGACCGGCGAATCGGGAGGACAGCGTGAGGCTCGAGGGAAAGAACGCGATCGTGACCGGCGCGGGCAGCGGGATCGGCCGGGCGATCGCGATCGGCTATGCGCGCGAAGGCGCCCGCGTGGTCGCGGGAGACATCGATTCCGCCACCGTTGCCGGGACCGTCGAGACGATCCGCGCCGCGGGCGGCGAGGCGATCGCGGTGAGAGTGGACGTCGCGCTCAAGGCGGAGGTCGATGCGCTCTTCGCCGCCGCCTTCAAGGCCTGGGAGCGCGTCCACATCCTGGTCTCGGTGCCGGGGATATCGACCACCCGTGCCTTTCTCGACCTGCCGGAGGACGAGTGGGACCGGGTGGTGGACGTGAGCCTCAAGGGGCATTACCTGTGTGGACAGGCCGCGGCCCGGCACATGGCCGAGCAGGGCGGGGGCGCCATCGTCAACATCTCGTCCATATGCGACGAGGTGGCCCAGGCGAACTACTCGCACTACGTGGCCTCCAAGGGCGGAGTGCGGACGCTGACCAAGGCGATGGCGATGGAGCTGGCGGCGCACGGGATCCGGGTGAACGCGATCGCTCCGGGGCCCACCGACACCGGCTCGGAGGCGATGAAGCGGGAGTACGCGCCCATACGGCGGAAGGTCCTGCCCCGGGTCCCGATGGCTCGCCTCGCCCAACCGGAAGAGATGGTCGGCGCCGCCGTCTTCCTCGCCTGCGAGTCCGAGTCGAGCTACGTCACCGGGATCTCGCTCCCCGTCGACGGGGGCTACCTGGCGATGTGACGCCGCCGCCTCAGCCCTGCTCCAGCCACTCGTCGGGGCGTCCGCCGGCCCGTTCGATGTCCATGTCCATGACCCCGTCGGGAGGGCCTTCCGCCCGGCGGTTGGGGCGCGCGGCGGGAAGCTGCCGCTCGGCCGGGGGGCGGCCCTTCATCGCGGCCGGGGGAGGCTCACCCCAGAACTCGCGGGAGGGAGGCAGCAGCTCGCCGCCGTCCCCGCTCTCTCGCTCGCCGAGACGCTCGAGAGGCGCGCCGTCGACGAAAATCGCGGTGTCCTCACGCTCGTTCCAGAATGCGAGGTGTCCGGCGACCGCGGCAATCGCGGGCAGAGGGCGCAGGTACTGCCAGGCGATGTCCTCGTAGCGCGCACCGTCGAGCTCCAGGTGATGGTAGCGGGCACGGCCCTTGTACGGACAGAGGGTGTAGGTGCGGCTCGGGCGCAGCAGGTCCTGCCGCACGTCGGCCGGGGGCAGGTAGTAGCGCGTGACGAGGCCCGTCTCGAAGAGCAGCACCGGGCGCCTCGATTCCGCGATGGTCGCGCCGGCGGCCTCCACCCGGACGTGGCGCGCGCTGCGCAGTGCATCCACCCGCAGCAGGGGGTCACGGGCGTGGACGTGCAGGAGCTCGTCCTCCTCGTACCACGCGTCCATGCTGTGCCAGTCGAATCCGTAGTAGCCCCGAGTGTCGGGCGAGCCCGGCTTCGGGTGGGGATAGCTCCACACCGCGAATGGCGCAGTGCGCTCCGGAGTCTGCAGGTGCCAGTAGCTCGCGGTGCCCTTGTAGGGAGAACGGGTGCTGTAGTCGGTGGGGACGAGGAGATCGGTGCGCACGTCCCCGGCCGGAAAGTAGTAGATGGGCAGGAAGCCGTGCTGCCGGAGCAGCATCGTCCGGTCCGAGTCCGCGACGTCGATGCCTGCGAAGTGCACGCGGACCCGCCGCCGGCTCCTGCGCCACTCGTTCGTCTCGACCGCGCTCTTCGACATCACAACCGTTTCAATGTGGGGACCATGCGACAATCCATCGAATGAGAGTCAAGCGCAAGGGGCGGCGGCCACTTCATGCAGGACAATGCGGATCGCCTGCCGGCCGACCTGGCCCCTCGACTGCGGCGTGTCCCGACCGCGCTGCACTTCGGCTGGAGCAAAGCCGCCGGCTGGATGAGGATGCAAGCGCATTGCGACCTGGCACGGGAGAGACGCCGCCGCGCGGCGGCGTGACGGTGCCCGGATCCGCTCCGGATTCCCGGTGCCACGGGTTTGTCACCGGGAAACCTTGGAGTTAGGCTTGTTTGCCCATCCGTTCCTGGTTGGTACCCCATAGGAGGAGTAAGTCCAAATGAGAGACCAAAAAGAGCACCCGTACGTACCGAAGCTCAAGCAGAACTTCGCCGAGCGGAAGATTGATCGTCGGGAGTTCCTGCGCACCTCGACCCTGCTCGGGGTCTCGGCAGTCGCGGCGTACGAGTTCGCCGGCCGAATCGAAGGGCGCAGCCTGCTCCCGAAGGCCAGCGCCGCCGATCTGCCGAAGGGCGGTCATCTGCGATTGGGCTGGCGCGTTCCCGAGCTCGACAGCCCCCACACCTTCGCGTGGGGCGGCTCCGAGTTCACCCGTTCCACCTGCGAGCACCTCACCCGCACCGGTCCCGACAACGTCACCCGTCCCTGGCTCCTGGATCGCTGGGAGGCGAGTGAGGACCTGAAGACCTGGCACCTGCACCTGCGCAAGGGCGTCAAGTGGCGCAACGGGCGCGACTTCGTGGCCGACGACGTGATCTGGAACCTCCAGCACGTGCTCGACCCCAACACCGGCTCCTCCGTTCTCGGCCTCATGAAGGGCTACATGATGAACGAGGATGGCTCGGCGGTATGGGATGCCAACGCAATCGAGAAGGTGGACGACCACACCGTGCGGCTGAACTGCCGCAACCCCCAGCTCGCGGTGCCCGAGCACCTCTTCCACTACCCGCTGCACATCCTCGATCCGGAGGACGGCGGCGTGTTCGGAGTCGGCGCCAACGGCACCGGGGCCTACGAGGTGGTCGAGGCCGCGATCGGGCAGAAGGTGGTGATCAAGAACACCAACACCCACTGGTGGGGCGATCCGGTGCACCTCGACTCGATGGAGTTCCTGGATCTCGGGGACGACCCCAACGCGGAACTGAATGCGCTCATCTCGAAGCAGGTTCACGGCGTCTCCGAGCTTAACGTCGAGCAGCTCCCCCTGCTCGCGAACATCCCGCACGTCCAGGTCTACGACGTGGCCACCGCCCGTACCGGCGTGGTGCGCATGCGGGTGACCGAAGAGCCGTTCACGGACCCGCGGATACGCAAGGCGATGCGCCTGGCCACCGACTGTGGCAAGACCCTGGAGCTCGCGATTCAGGGGCTGGGGGTCAAGGCCGAGCATCACCACGTGTGCCCCATCCATCCGGAGTATGCCGAGCTGCCCGAGATGACCCGCGACCCGGAGGCGGCGAAGGCGCTGCTCGCCGAGGCCGGCTACCCCGACGGAATCGAGGTGACGATCGACTGCAAGCCGGACCCGTCGTGGGAGATCGCCGCGGTGCAGGCAATGGTGGAGCAGTGGAAGGGAGCCGGGATCAACGCCAAGATCAACTCGATGCCGTCGGCGTCCTACTGGGACATCTGGGACAAGACCGCGTTCGGCTTCACCGGCTGGACCCACCGCCCGCTGGGGGTCATGGTGCTGGCGCTCGCCTACCGTTCCGGGGTGCCCTGGAACGAGACCGCCTACAGCAACCCCGAGTTTGACGCGCTGCTGACCAAGGCGGAGGGCATTCTCGACGTCGACGCGCGCCGCGAGGTGATGGCCGAGATTCAGGCGCTCATGCAGGAGGACGGACCGATCGCCCAGCCCCTGTGGCGGAAGTCCTTCACCGCCATGGACAAGCGGGTGAAGAACTACTCGCCGCATCCGACCCTGTACTACTTCGCCGACCTGCTGGCGATCGAGCCGGCCTGAGGCGGCGCCTCCCCTCGGGGAGGTCTCACAGAATGGAGCCGGCGCAAGGGATGCGCCGGCTCCTCGTTGACCGCAGAATCCCATGCTGCTCTTCATCCTGAAGCGCATCGGCTTCATGGCACTCACCATGCTGGCGGTGTCCGTGGTGCTGTTCGCGCTGCTCGAGATCGACAAGGAGAAGGTCGCGGTACGGGTCATCGGGCAGTACACGACGCCGGAGCAGCGTGCGCTCTGGCTCGAGCGCAACGGCTACAACCGCCCCATCGTGGAACGCTACGTGAGCTGGCTCGGCCACGTGGCGATCGGTGACTTCGGACGCTCGGTGCGCTACCAGTCGCCGGTCGCCGACGTGCTGTGGCCGCGGGTGTGGAACACGGTCATCCTTGCGACCTACGCGCTCGGGATCATCGTGCCCTTGTCCCTGGTGCTCGGCATCCTTGCCGGGATGCGGGAGGGCTCCAAGCTCGACCGGGCGATCTCGGTCACCTGCATCGGCACCACCTCGGTGCCGGAGTTCGCGAGCGCGGTGTTCATCGCCGCGCTCTTCGTGTTCGTGCTCGGAATTCTCCCCGGAACCAGCTCCATGGCGGACGGCTTCAACGTGCTCGAGCTCGTCATGCCGGTGATGGTGCTGGTGCTCTACGATTTCGGCTACGTGGCGCGCATGACGCGCGCGTCCATGGCCGAAGTGATGACCACCCAGTACGTGCGCACCGCGGTGCTCGCGGGCCTGCCCTACGCGCGGGTGATCTGGAAGTACGCGTTGCGCAACGCGCTGATCGCGCCCTTCACCGTGATCATGCTGCAGGTGAACTGGCTGCTGTCGGGGGTCATCGTGGTCGAGGTCTTCTTCTCCTACAAGGGATTCGGAGCCCTGCTCCTCGACGCCTCGCTCAGCCAGGACGTCTACCTCATCGAGGCCTGCACCCTGGTCGCGGTGTTCGTGGCGGTGGGGACCCAGACCATCGCCGACATCGCCTACACCTACCTGAACCCACGCATCCGCTTTACCTGAGGAGCTGAACGATGGCCGCCCCGAGCGCCGACCTGGCGCTGCCCGCCCCCGGATTCGGTGCCGCACTGCGCAAGGCGATCGGACCCATCGGCCTGCTGCGCGAGAGTCCGGTGGGCATGGTGGGAATCACGCTGGTCGCGTTCTGGGTGCTGGTCGCGATCTTCGCCCCGTTGATCGCGCCCTACGACCCCCTTGCCACCCAGGATCCCTTCCGCTGCCCGCCCTGGTGGCAGCACAGCTACTGCCCGACGAACGAGGTGGACAACTTCTACCTCCTCGGCACCGATCACCTCGGACGGGATGTCTTCTCGCGCCTGGTGTGGGGCGCGAGGAAGGTGCTCATCTACGCTCCGCTCGCCACCCTCTGCGCCTACACGGTGGGCATCGTGATGGGCCTCTGCGCCGGCTACTACCGGGGCTGGACCGACAACATCCTGTCCCGCTTCGCCGATCTCATCCTCTCCTTCCCGGTGCTGGTGCTCTACATCCTCATCATCGCCCACTTCGGCGCGTCCGCCGTCAACATCGTGGTGGCCATCGTGTTCGCGAGCGGTCCCGGCATCATGCGGATCGTGCGCGGGCTGGTTCTCGACCTGCGTACCCGCGAGTACGTGGCCGCGGCGGAGACGCGCGGGGAGCCGGCCTGGTGGATCATGCTGGTCGAAATCCTGCCGAATGCCCGCGGCCCGCTCATCGTCGACGCCTGCCTGCGGCTCGGCTACGTGACCATCACCATCGGGGTGCTCGGCTTCCTGGGCCTCGGCCTGCCTCCTCCGGACCCGGACTGGGGCGGCATGATCAACGAGACCCGGTCGATGGCGATCAGCTTCCCGCACATGACGGTCTTCCCCTGCATCGCGATATCGACGCTCATCCTCGGCTTCAACCTCATGGCCGACGGACTGCGCGAGATCTCGCTCCGCGACTGAACGATGGCCACCGGCAGCCGGAACCCGCCGCTCCTCGACATCCGGGATCTCAATATCTCGTACTGGACCCGGGCGGGCGAGATCCCGGCCGTCATCGACTTCTCGCTGAGCGTGGAGCGGGGAGAGAGCGTCGGGCTCGTGGGCGAGTCCGGCTGCGGCAAGTCCACCGTCGCGTTGGCGATCATGCAGTACATGGGCACCAACGGCTCCATCAAGAGCGGCAGCATCAACTTCAAGGGGACCGATCTCCGCTCGCTCGACCGGGACGCGCTGCGCAACCTGCGCGGCTCGGAGATCGCGATGATCTACCAGGAGCCTTTCGCGGCCCTGAACCCCGCCCTCACCATCGGCTCCCAGCTCAAGGACATCCCGATCTTTCACGAGGGGGTGAGCGAGCGCGAAGCCCTGGACCGGGCCGCGGTCATCCTCGCCGACTGCCATCTCCCGGATCCCGAGCGGGTCCTCGCTTCCTTTCCCCACCAGCTCTCGGGCGGCCAGCAGCAGCGCGCGGTCATCGCGATGGCTCTCCTCTCCAATCCTTCCCTGCTGCTGCTCGACGAGCCGACCACCGCCCTCGACGTCACGGTCGAGGCCGGAATCGTCGACCTTGTCCGGGACATCGGCAAGAAGTACGGCGCGGCCCAGATCTACATCTCGCACAACCTGGGGCTCATCCTCGAGGTCTGCGACCGGGTGGCCGTCATGTACTCGGGAGAGGTCGTGGAGGAGGGCACCATAGACGAGCTCTTCCACCACCCCCGGCACCCCTATACCCACGGGCTCTTCGGCTGCATCCCCCTTCCCGCCACCGACAAGAACAGCGCGCCGCTCCGGCCGATCCGCGGCCAGTTGCCCTTGCCCCACGAGCGGCCCGAGGGGTGCAACTTCGGCCCCCGCTGCGAGCACTTCACGGCGGGTCGCTGCGATCAGGGGGTCATCCCCATCGAGCCGGTGGTGGCGGACAACGGAAGCGGCCATCGCGTGCGCTGCGGGCGATTCCGGGACATCGATCACGGCGCCCGGGTCGCGCAGGTGGCCGACGCCAATCCGATCCGGCTCGGGGACACCGTGCTCGAAGTCGACGCGATGCAGAAGTACTACGAGGTCGAGGATCGCTCGCTCATGGCGTGGATCCGCGGCGGGCGGGTCCGCCACGTCAAGGCCAACGAGTCGCTGGACTTCGACGCCCGCCGGGCGGAGACGGTGGCCATCGTCGGCGAATCGGGTTGCGGCAAGTCCACCTTCGCCAAGGTGCTGATGGGGCTCGAGGTCGCGACCGACGGCGAGGTGCGCCACGAAGGCACCGACATCGGCTCCATCCCGGTGCGCGAGCGCGGCCCGCAGCGCATCCGGTCCCTGCAGATGGTGTTTCAGAATCCCTTCGACACCCTCAACCCGAGCCACACCATCGGATGGCAGATCGGCCGGGTGATCAAGCGCTTCGGGGTGGAGAAGGACCGGCGCAAGGTGCGCGAGCGGGTCCTGCGCCTGCTCGATACCGTGAAGCTGCCGCGGGACTTCTACCTCCGGCGCCCGCGCCAGCTCTCGGGGGGACAGAAGCAGCGGATTGGCATCGCCCGCGCCTTCGCCGGCAATCCCTCACTGGTGATCGCGGACGAACCGGTCTCCTCGCTCGACGTCTCGGTGGCGGCGGCGGTCACCGAGCTGCTGATGGAGATCCAGCGCGAGAACAAGACGACGCTGCTCTTCATCAGCCACGACCTGAGCGTGGTGCGCTACCTCTCCGATCGCATCGTCGTCATGTACCTCGGCCAGATCATGGAAAGGGGCACCACGCAGCAGGTGTTCGATCCGCCCTACCACCCCTACACCGAGGCCCTGCTCTCGGCCATTCCCATCGCCGATCCCGATGTCACCAAGCGGGACATCCTGCTCTCCGGCAACCTGCCGAGCGCCCTCGATCCCCCGGTCGGCTGTCCCTTCAGCACCCGCTGCCCGCGGCACCTCGGCGCGATCTGCGACGAGTCGCGCCCGCCCCTGCAGCAGGATGGGGAGGGACACGTCATCGCCTGCCACATCCCGGTCGACGAGCTCCGCGCAGTCGAGCCGGTCATTCAGATGCGCAAGCCCGAACCGGTCCCCGCCGGGGCCGGCTGAGTCTCCGGGAAGACCGTTCCTCAGGCCCGGGGCAGGGCGCGCCCGCGCGCGCAGGTGCGCGTCTGCGCGCATGGATGCGCGCCTGAGCCGGCCGGACCGGCACCCTTGCGTCCGCTCGTAGCGCGCGTCCTGCATTCTCATCGACCTTCGTCCGGGGTTCTCTCTCCGCTTCGTTGACAGGCTCTTCTCGCCTGCCGGGTCCCGGGACCGGCTCCGGATGGACAGCCTGTCGAAAGATCAGGGCCAGCGCAGACCTCACCGCGCGCTCGCGTGCGCTCACACCGCGCTCGCCACCGCCAATGCCGGGCTCCGTCGCGCTCGAGACTGCCGCCGTCCGGTCAGTCTCCCGGCCCATAGGAAAAGCTGATGCGGTCGAAAGGAAAACGATATTGGAATTCGATGCCGGGCGTCGGCATTTCTGGAACTAGCCAGACGAGATGGCGCGCCCCTGCTCGGAGAAACGGGCATCACTGAACGCGAGGTCGAGACATGCCGAAACGCGAAGACTTGCAGAACGTTGTGATCCTGGGAGCCGGACCGATCGTCATTGGACAGGCTTGCGAGTTCGACTATGCGGGTACGCAAGCCTGCAAGGCGCTTCGCGAGGACGGAATTCGGGTCGTCCTGATCAATTCCAATCCGGCGACGATCATGACCGACCCGGAGACCGCCGACACGACCTATATCGAGCCCCTGACGCCGGCCTCCGTCCGCGCCGTCATCGAGAAGGAGCTCGCCGAACATCCGGGCGAGCCCTTCGCGATCCTGCCCACCATGGGGGGGCAGGTTGCGCTGAACGTGGCGCTCACCCTGGTGGACAGCGGCTACCTGCCGGCGCGGGACATCGAACTCCTCGGCGCGGTATCCAGCGTGATCCGCAAGGCGGAAGACCGTGAGCTCTTTCGCGAGGCAATGCTGAAGGTCGGCATCGAGTGTGCCCGCTCGACGATGGTCACCTCGCGGGAAGAAGGCCTGGCCGCCCTCGAGAAGGTAGGGCTTCCCGCCATCCTGCGCCCCTCCTTCACGCTGGGCGGCACGGGAGGAGGCATCGCCGAGAACGTTGACGCCTTCACGGAGCTGCTGGCGATCGGACTCGAAGCCTCGCCCTCTTCGTCGGTGCTCGTCGAGGAGTCGCTGCTGGGCTGGAAGGAGTTCGAGCTGGAGGTGGTTCGGGACCGCGCTGACAACGCCATCGTCGTGTGCTCGATCGAGAACATCGATCCGATGGGCGTGCACACCGGCGACAGCATCACCGTCGCGCCCGCGCTGACCCTGACCGACCGGGAGTACCAGGCAATGCGGGATTGCGCCATCGCCTGCATGCGCGAGGTCGGGGTCGAGACCGGAGGGTCGAACGTTCAGTTTGCGGTCAACCCGGACGACGGACGCCAGGTGCTGATCGAGATGAACCCCCGGGTATCGCGGTCTTCGGCCCTGGCCTCCAAGGCGACCGGATTCCCGATTGCGCGGGTCGCGACCAAGCTTGCGATCGGATACACGCTGGACGAGATCACCAACGAGATTACCGGCACCACCCCGGCGAGCTTCGAGCCCGCCATCGACTATGTCGTGACCAAGATACCGCGCTTTGACTTCGTCAAGTTTCCCGATACCGCTCCGGTATTGAGCACGGAGATGAAGTCGGTGGGCGAGGTGATGGCGATCGGGCGCAACTTCTCCCAATCGATGCAGAAGGCGCTGCGCTCGCTCGAGATTGGTCTCGACGGCTTTGACGAGACGGCCGTCGATGATGTGCTGAAGGCGCTCCGGACCCGCTCGCCGATGCGGATCCTGCTCGTCGCGGAAGCGTTGCGGCGGGGTTGCTCGAGCGCCGACATCTCGGCCCGGTGCGGCATCGACCGGTGGTTCATAGACCGCATCGGCGAGACCGTCCGGATCGAGGATGCGCTTCGCGGCGGAGAGCTCAGCGCACGCGACCCCTGGGATCTGCTGACGCTCAAGAAGGCCGGCCTGTCGGATGCGCGCATCGCCGCCCTGGCCGGCCGCGGCGAGGCCGAGATCCGGGCCTTTCGACGATCCGCCGGGGTCTCGCCCGTGATCAAGCGCATCGACACGTGCGCCGCGGAGTTCCGCTGCCGGACGGCCTACATGTACAGCGCCTACGAAGGGGACGGGATCCGGGCGCCGGAATGCGAAGCCGATGTCTCGAACCGGCGCAAGATCGCGGTGCTGGGGAGCGGACCCAATCGCATTGGTCAGGGGATCGAGTTCGACTATTGCTGTGTACATGCCTGCACGGGCCTCGCCGAGATCGGCTACGAGACGATCATGGTCAACTGCAATCCCGAGACCGTATCGACCGACTACGACACCGCCGACCGGCTCTACTTCGAGCCGCTCACGCGCGAGGATGTCGTCGAGGTATTGCGCAAGGAGCAGGAACGCGGAGAGCTCGTCGGCGTGGTGGTTCAGTTCGGCGGCCAGACTCCCTTGTCGCTCGCCAGGGCGATCGAGGAGGCGGGGATCCCCGTTCTCGGAACGTCCACGGATACGATCGATCTCTGCGAGGACCGGGAGCGGTGCCGGGAGCTCGTCGACCGGCTCGGCCTCAGGCAACCACCGAATCGTGTCGCCGCTTCGGCAGAGGAGGCCACGGACGCAGCCGGCGACATCGGTTATCCGGTCGTGATCCGGCCGTCCTACGTGCTCGGCGGCCGGGCCATGCGTATCGTGGACAACGAATCGGAGCTCGCCGACTACATCTCTTCGGCCGTGCGCGTCTCCAACGACAGACCCGTGCTCGTCGAAGGCTATCTGCGCGATGCCATCGAGTGCGATGTCGATGCGATTTCAGATGGCGAGGACGTGCGGATTGCCGGCGTGCTGGAGCATGTCGAGCCCGCCGGAATTCACTCCGGGGACAGCGCCTGCGTGTATCCGCCCTACTCCCTGCCGAAGCAGGTGGTTGCGGAGATCGAGCGGCAGACGGTCAGGATCGCCCGCGCCCTCGGCGTGGTCGGGCTTATCAACGTTCAGTTCGCCGTTCAGCGCGGAGTCGTCTACCTGATCGAAATCAACCCCAGGGCGAGCAGGACCATTCCCTTCATCGCGAAGGCCCGCGGTATCGCGTATGCGCGGGACGCCGCGAAGTTAGTCGCAGGCGTCCCCATGGACGCGCTGGAGGAGCTTCCTCGGGAGAGCGGAAGCTGCGTAGCGGCGAAGGTGTCCGTTCTGCCCTTCAAGCGTTTCGGGGGTAGCGACCCGCTGCTCGGGCCGGAGATGAGGTCGACCGGAGAAGTGATGGGTTTCGGGCGCGAAACCGCGCATGCCTTCGCCCGGGCACAGGAGGCCGCCGGCTTCGACCTGGGACGGGATGGCGCGGCGCTGGTTCTGTCTCTGCCCGAACCCCGGGCGGAGGGGCGCGCGCCGCCCCGCATGGTGCGGAACCTCGCCGCTCTGGGCATACCGATACTCGCGCCCGAGGCACTCCGCAAGCGGCTGAACGCCGAGGGCGCGACCGGGGTCCGGGGCTTCGCGCCGGACGCGGGCGCCGGGAACGACATACGGATCGTCCTTGACCCGGTTCCCCGTATCGATCCGCTTTCCCGCGCCGCGCGCCGCTTCGCGCTGCGCCACGATCTGCCCTGCTTCACCTCGCAGCGCTCCTGCGACCTCGCGGTCGAGGTGCTGACCCGGGGAGCCGGGCCCGAGGACTTCCGTCACGACCTGCAGACGCGCCAGTGAGGACGAACGATGCACGCCAACCCGGACAACCCGCTGAAGACGATCAACATCCTCCTCCGTCAGCCTCTCACCCAGTCTTCGGATGCGGAGGCCAGCCTCGTCGCCCGATGCATATCGGAGATCGAACGATTCGACGGACACTTCGCGCGCTTCCACTTCCTCGGCGGCGCCCGCGCCCAGTCCGACGCTTCGTTCAGGGAGAGTTTCGAGCGCAGGCTCGGCGCGCCCTTCACGCCGAGCAACTTTCGCAAACACCGGCTCTCGATGATCCGGAACGCGGACGCGTTCATCAACCTGCGGACCGCGATGAGCGAGAGCACGGCCTTCGAGGTCGCCTATAACCTCTTCAGCGGCACGGCCATTCCGATGTTCTTCGCGGTCTGGCGGAAAGCGCCGATCAGGACCACGCTGATTCGCGACCTGCAGGATCTGGGCGACGTCACTTACGTGGAGTTCGACAAGCCGCGCGAGCTGCGCCGCCCGCTCTGGACCTTCCTTCGCCGGGTCTGCGGACTGGCCGAGGCCGAAGAGGTCCGGCCGGCATCCGGGAACGGGCAGGCCGGGACCGCGGTCGCCGCCGCGGGTGCAACGAAGTTACCGGCCCCCGCGGCTCCGCGGCACACGGGCCTCCTGGTGCTTGCGGACGGACAGGTCTTCCGCGGGCAGGGAATCGGCGTCGAGGGGCAGGTCGGCGGAGAGCTCTGCTTCAACACCGCGATGACGGGATACCAGGAGATCCTTTCGGATCCCTCCTATGCCGGCCAGATCGTGACCTTCTCGTTCCCGCACGTCGGCAATACCGGCGTCAACGACGAGGACATGGAGGCGCAGACGCCGCTCGCGCGCGGATGCGTTCTGCGCGAGCCCATCACGCCGGCGTCGAGCCACCGCGCGCGGGCGACCCTGTCGGAGTGGCTGACGGGGCACGGAATGACGGGTATCGCCGGCGTCGACACGCGCGAGATCACCCGTCTCCTGCGCGAGAAAGGCGCGCAGAACTGTGTGATCGCCCATGACCGCGGCGGCGTCTTCGACATGGATGCACTGCTCGACGCCGCGCTCCGTGAAAGCGGCCCTCTCGGGCAGGACATGGCCTGCAGCGCGACGGTCGCGGAGAGCTTCGACATGCGGGGCGCCGCAAGCGGCGACACGGCGCCGAACCCGCGCGTGGTCGTGGTGGACTACGGGGTCAAGGGCAACATCGTCTCCAACCTCGTTCGCAGGGGTATCGACGTCACCGTCGTGCCGGCGGAATCCTCCTCGAAGGACATTCTGACGCACGATCCCGACGGGGTTCTGCTGTCCAACGGTCCCGGCGATCCGATGGCGGTGGCGCCGTACACCGTTCCCACGATCGAGACCCTGGTCGAGCGGAAGCTGCCCTTCTTCGGCATCTGCCTGGGTCATCAGCTCCTCGCCCTGGCGCTCGGCGGAAAGGTGACCAAGATGCATTTCGGCCATCATGGCGCCAATCACCCGGTTCTGGAGAAGGCCAGCGGCCGGGTGGTGATCACCTGCCAGAATCACGGCTTCGTCGTCGACCGCGACAGCCTGCCGGAGAACGCGTCGGTTACGCACGTGTCGCTCTTCGACGGATCGCTGGCCGGTTTCGAAACCGTCGATCAGCAGATTCTGTCCGTGCAATACCATCCCGAAGCGTCGCCGGGTCCTCGTGACGCGGAGCCGCTCTTCGATCGCTTCGCCGCTCGGGTGAGGGATCACCGCATCGCCGCGCAACGGGCGCCGATCGCCGGCTGATCGCGAGCCAGGCCCGCTTCGGCGCCGTGGCCCCCTGCGGAGCGGACGCTGCGGCGCGCGATGGCGGGGACCCGGTTCGCAACTCGTGCCGAGCCCGGTAGCATCGCGCCCTGCGCTGCCGGTGGAGCCACAACCATGTCCCGGGACTCACGTTACGACATCCTCTTCGAGCCGGTGAAGATCGGTCCGGTCACCGCTCGCAACCGTTTCTACCAGGTGCCCCACTGCAACGGCATGGGGCGGCTCCATCCCACCTCGATGGCGGTGATGCGCGGGGTGAAGGCCGAGGGGGGCTGGGCGGTCGTCAGCACCGAGCAATGCGACATCCACCCCACCACCGAGACCCCCCGCGAGGTCCGCCTGTGGGACGAGCGCGACATCCCCACGCTCGCGCGCATGACGGAGCTCGTGCACCGGCACGGGAGCCTTGCCTCGATCGAGCTCACCCACATGGGATACCACGCGAGCAACATGACGAGCCGCGAGGTGCCGATGGCGCCGAGCGCGCGGCCGGTGGACGGCATCAACCCCATCCATGCGCGCGCGATGACGAAGGCCGACATCGCCGACTATCGCCGCTGGCACCGCCGCGCCGCGCTGAACGCGAAGAAGGCGGGATTCGACATCGTGTGCGTGTACGCGGCCCACGATCTCTCGCTCCTCATGCACTTCCTCTCGCCGCGCCACAATCATCGCCGCGACGAGTACGGAGGCTCGATGGAGAACCGCGCACGGCTGCTGCGCGAGGTCATCGAGGACACCAAGGAGGCGGTCGGCGACACCATGGGGGTCGTGGTGCGCTTCGCGGTCGACGAGCTGATGGGAGAGCGGGGCATCCTCGCCGGGCGCGAGGGCCGGGAGGTGCTGGAGATGCTGGGAGAGCTTCCCGATCTCTGGGACGTCAACTGCAGCGACTGGGACAACGACTCCATCACCGCCCGCTTCTCGGAGGAGGGCTTCCAGGAGCCCTACACCGGCTTCGTCAAGCAGTTCACGTCGAAGCCGGTGGTCGGGGTGGGGCGCTACACCTCCCCGGACCGGATGGTGAGCCTGATCCGCAAGGGCGTGCTGGACATGATCGGCGCCGCCCGGCCCTCCATCGCGGACCCCTTCCTGCCGAAGAAGATCGAGGAGGGCCGCATCGAGGACATCCGCGAGTGCATCGGGTGCAACATCTGCGTGGCCGGCGACAACCTCGGTGCACCCATGCGCTGCACCCAGAACCCGACCAAGGGAGAGGAGTGGCGCAAGGGCTGGCATCCGGAACGCATCCCCGCCCGCGCCGGCGACGAGCGCGTGCTCGTGGTCGGGGCGGGCCCGGCCGGCCTCGAGGCGGCGCGCGCGCTCGGCCAGCGCGGATACGAGGTGGTGCTCGCCGAAGCGGGCACCGAGCTCGGGGGCCGGGTCGCGCGGGAGAGCCGTCTCCCCGGCCTCGCGGCGTGGGGACGGGTGCGCGACTGGCGCGTGGGCCAGCTCCACAAGCTTCCCAACGTCGAGGTGTACCGGGCGAGCCGCCTCGGCGCGGCAGAGGTGCGCGAGACGGGCTGCCCGATGGTCGCGATCGCCACCGGCTCGACGTGGCGCCGGGACGGCGGCGGGCGCCACCACGAGCATCCGATGCCGGGCGCGCTCGAGTTCCCCGAGCGGGTGCGCACCCCGGACGACATCATGCGGGGCGCGGCGGTCGAGAGCCCCGTCGTGGTCTTCGACGACGACCACTACTACATGGGAGGGGTGATCGCGGAGAAACTCGCCGCCGATGGCCACGAGGTGCATCTGGTGACGCCCGAGAGTCTCGTCTCGGCCTGGACCGCGTACACCCTGGAGCTCACACGCATCCAGATTCGCATGCGCGAGGCGGGGGTGAACGTGGTCGCGAACCACGCGGTGAGCGCGCTCGGCGACGGCAGCGTGACCATCGAGCCCGAGTACGGAGGCGACCCCTTCGAGCGTGCCTGCGCGACCCTGGTCCTGGTGACCGCGCCGCTTGCCGACGACGCGCTCTACCACGCCCTCATGGAGGACGAGGCCGCGCTCGGTCGGGCCGGCATCCGCCGCGTCACGCGAATCGGAGACTGCCTCGCTCCGGGCACCATCGCTGCCGCGGTGTACGGCGGTCACCGCTACGCCCGCGAGCTCGGCGAGGCGCGGCCGGAAGACGCCATGCCCTACCGGCGCGAGCTGGTGGAGCTCTCCGCGGACTACGCGATGCCGTGAGGCAACGGAGGATGCGATGACTCCTGACCGGATTCGATCCCTTGCGCCGAGCGTTCTCAGCGCGGAACAGCGGGAGAGCTTCTTCGCCCGGGGATATCTCTGCCTGCCCGGGTTCGTTCCCCGGGCTCAGCTTCTCCGCCTGCGCGCGGCGTCGGACGCGGCGGTCACGCGCACCCGATCCCTCGTCGCCTCGAACATGGATTTCTCCCTGGACCCGGACCACACGCCCGAATCACCGCGTCCCAGCCGGCTGTTCCGCGCCAGCGACGAGGATCCCGCGTTCTGGCAGTACGCATCGGGCTCGCCGCTGGTGGAGCTCGCGGCGGACCTGGTGGGACCGGACGTGCGCTACCGGGAGGCCTACGTCAACTACAAGTGCCCCGGCAGCGAGATGACCGTGCACTGGCACCAGGACTTCGCCTTCTTTCCCCACACCAACCCCAGCGTCATCACCACCATCACCTACCCGGTGGACGTCACCCCCGAAATGGGCCCGCTCATGGTCCTGCCGGAGAGCCACACGGGGGAGATCTTCGACCACTATGACGATGCGGGCGCATTCAAGGGCCGGATCGGGGAGGCGGACCTGGCCCGCCTGCCGCTCGACCGGGTCGTCAGTCTGCCGGGGCCGGCCGGGACCGTGATCGTGATCGACGGCGGCATGGTGCACGGATCCCGCCGCAACGAGAGCGAGCGGCTGCGCCCGGCGCTGGTGATCGGCTACTCCGCGGCCGACGCGTTCCCCTACGTGGCCATGTCGCCGCAACACTCGGACCGCCACACCTGGCATGTCGTGCGGGGCCGCCGGCCCCTCTACGCCCATCACCAGCCGCTCCGGGTCAAGGTGCCGCCGGCCTGGACGAGCGAGGACTTCGAGCCGATCTTCAACATGCAGCGCGACTCCGAAACAAGCGGCTCGGCGTAGCGGGATCTTCTCTCTCAGCGCCGCCTCTCTCGAAGCAGGGTCTCGAGCTCCACGACCCGCGCTTCGGCCGCCCGACGGGCGGCGTGCTCCTCGGATTGGCTGAGCAGGATCTGGCCCGTCACCGGGTTCCGGAAGCGCATCTCTCCGCCTTGCGCCCGCAGCTCGAGCCCCAGCGTCTCGCTCGTCAGGGTCAGCGCGCCTTCGGGCGAGGTCACCGCCAACTGGCGCACGTAGGCGCTCCCGGCGAGGCGCAGACCCTGCAGCACCGGCGTGAAGTACTCCCCCGTGGGGTCGTAGAGCCAGTACTCCTTCACCCCCAGGCGCGCGTAGACCTCGCGCTTCGGTCCAAGGTCCTCGCGCCACGTGCTCTTCGAGGCCACCTCCAGCACGAAATCCGGCGCCTTGCCCTCCTCCCACACCAGGTAGTGCATCCGCATCCGATCCTCGACCCCGAAGACCACGAACACGTCCGGCGCCACCGATACTCGCGGATTGCCCTCCTCGTAGTACACGAGCAGGTCGCCGGAGACGTACACGTCGTCCCGGTCCTGGTAGTACACCCGCAACGCGCCGATTCCGTAGTGCATCGCCGCAAGCTGGGCGTCGTTCTCCGCCATCGGCCTGCCGTCCCCGCTCGGGTACTCAATCGCGGCCGGAGGCGGAACGGTTCGGCTCATGGCCAACCCCCTGCTGGCGGTACGCCGGGGTCGGATGGCCCCGCGTCGTGAAGGACGGTAACACAGCCTCGTCCCGGTCCGAAGTCGAACGATGGGGATGCACAATGCGCCATCACCGTGTGTCATTCCGTAAGCCAGGCGCTCGATTCGAGTAGGAGATCAACCCGACGTATCGTCCTTCCGGCGGCTGTCACCACTAAATTCCAGGGTGGGGCCCAGAATCCCGCCAGGTGTCGATGGGTCAGCGAAGCATCGAGCAGATCGCGCTCGTCATCTTCGGCCGGACCAATCTCCCGGACCGGATACGCGAAGGGGTCGCCGCTGTTGCCGTGCGTGTGACGCGTGATCCGGCGGACTCCCGGAGTCGACGTTCGGGCCGCCCGGGGCCGGCTCGCGGGGCGCCTACTCCCGGATCGGCAGCACCATGGGGGAGAGCTCGCTTGCGCTTCGACCCGCCCAGTCGAGCGACGGCGTGCGTTCGAGGGAGCGGGCCTGGGCCTCCTGGAGACCGGCGAGCGCGCCGCGGTAGTCGATGGTGAGCACCTCGCCCCGGTTCACGACCAGCTCGCCGTCCACGTAGACACGCTCGACGGCGCGGTCCGCCGCGACGTAGACGAGGCTGCGCAGCGGCTCGCGCACCGGCATCATCGACGGCGCGCCGAGGTCGACGAGGACGAGGTCGGCCCGGCATCCCGGCGCGAGGCGGCCGATGTCGTCGCGGCGGAGCGCGTTCGCGCCCCCGATGGTGGCGGCATCGAACACGTCGCTCGTGGTGAGGTCCGCCACGCTCTCTCCCGCGATCCGGGCGCAGTAGAGCGCGCTGCGCATCTCGTCGAGGAAGTTGTGGGGGTAGGTGTCGGTGCCGATGCCGACGTTGATGCCGCGGTGCAGGTAGGCGCCGAGGGTGCGCAGCGATATGCCGCGGCGCATGAACACGGTGGGACAGTGGGCGACGCTCACCGCGTTGTCGGCGAGGAGATCCAGGTCTTCCCGGCTCGTCCAGTGCAGCCAGGGGTGGTGGTCCAGGAAGATCGCGTGCCCGATCACGCTGCGCTCGCCCAGCGCTCCGACCGAGTGCAGGAAGCGGAGCGGCGTCTTGCCGTGCCGGCGCTGCATCTCGTGGAACTCGGCCACGCTCTGGGCGGCGTGGGTCTGCCACGGTAGCGCGTACTCCTCGGCGTAGTCGTAGGAGTCGCGCAGCAGCTCCGGGCGGCAGGTATCCACCTGGGCGGGATAGACCATGCCGCCGAGGCGCCCGCAGGGGTGCTGGCGGGCACGCTCGATGAGGCGCCTCGCCTCCTCGAAGCCCTCGCGTCCGGCGCCCGGAGACCACTCGTACTCGAGCGAGTGGCCGTCGCGCGTGAACCAGCGCGCGTCACGGAAGCCCGGGGCGACGACCGCCCGGATTCCGCTCGCGGCAAGGACGTCCAGCCACTCGTCGTAAGGGGCGGAGAGGTCGGTGATCGTGGTGCACCCCGAGAGCAGCAGCTCCGCGATCGCGACCTGGAGCGTGGCGACCCTTCCCTGCGCGTCGTTGTCGAACACGGTGAGGAACTCGTAGAGCGAGCTGTGATGGAACCCGGGGCTCAGCGTCTCGTCCGTGATGCCCTTGCGCAGCGGCTCGCTCGAGGGGTGGGAGTGCAGGTTGACGAGCCCGGGCATCACGAGGCGATCGCGTCCGTCGATCACCTCGTCGGCGGGGCCCTCGTAGTGCTTGCCGACGAAGGTGATGACGCCGTCGGCAAACGCGACGTCCGCATCGCGAAGGTAATGGTGGCGCTCGCCGTCCCAGGCGACCGCCCACGCCGCTTCGCGAATGAGGGTGGCGCCGCTCATTGGACGAAGAGGCGCCGTTCGACGCTGCCGAAGGGCTCGCAGCCCGTTTCGGTCACCACGCTCGTCTCGCTGAACATCACCCCGTGCTCGCCGAGTCGGCGCAGGGCCACGGGGTGATGGAAGACCATGCCGGGGCGGATCGGCGTGTGCTGGCCGCGCATGATGAGTCCGGTGCGGTCGGCCCAGGTCGGAGGAAAGCCCGCCCCCACCCCGTAGCCGAAGCAGCCGTGGAAGACGAGCTCCTCGCCGGCGGCCGCGATGCCCCGCCAGCCCGCTTCCGCGACCTCGTGGCCGGTGCGGCCGGGGCGGAGCGCTTCCAGCACGCAGTCGAGCGCCCGCAGGCAGGCGTCGGCGAGGCGCTGCACGCCGGCGCCGGGCGTCCCGATGCTCGCGGTGCGCATGAGCGGGGTGGTGTAGCGCTGGTAGCAGGCTCCGATCTCGACGCAAACGCTGTCGCCCCGGCGAAGCGGGTTGCGCTTGTGGCTCGAGTGCAGGATGCCCGAGCGCGCACCCGTGGTGACGATCGGCGACACGCACATGTACTCGCTGCCCGCGAGCAGCATCGCCTGCGTCGCCGCCGCGGCCACCGCGTTGTCGCTGCCGCCTTCCACCGCCGCTTCCATCGCCGCCCTCATGCCCGCGTCGCTCATCCCCGCCGCGCGGCGGTGGCAGGCGAGCTCGAGCTCGGACTTCTGCGTTCTCAGCGCCACGACGAGCTGAGTGGCGTCTTCGAAGCGGGCCTCGGGAAGCGCTGCCCGCAGCTCTTCGAGACACTGCGGAGTCAGGCCGCTCGCGTCCTTCTCGACCCCGATGGTCGCGCTTCCAAGTCCCGCTTCGCGCAGGCGCTCGCCGAGGTACGCAGCGCCGCTTCGCTCCGGGTCGAAGCCCCAGGCGCGCTCGAGCCAGGAATGGAGCAGCGCGGTGCCGAGCTCCGGCGCCGGCACCACCAGTGCCGGGTCGCCCTCCGCGGGCACGATCAGGGTCTCCCCGCCGAGCACCGAGAAGGTCTGGTAGCCCGAGAGATGGAGCACGTGGGCGGGGTTCGAGACGACGAGCCCGCCCATCCCCGCCCCTGCGAGCGCCGCGCGGGCGGCGTCGATCCGGCGGCGGTACTCCTCGGCGGGAAACGCAGTTTCCAGGGGAAGGGTTCCGAGCGCGCTGCGTGCGAGCGGTCCGCCCCGCAGACTGGGGTGCACGGTCACCGTCATCCTGGAACCACCTCCGCCGGGTCGGTGAGTCGGGGCGTCGCCTCGCCGCCGCGACCGGGCGCCTACAGTAGCGCATCTTCCGCTTCCGGTGCTTGCCGGCGCCGGACTTGCCCTCGGGACAGCGCGCAAATAGCCTGTCGCTCTCCGTCGCCGGGTGGCCCGGCGCGATGCCGGGGTCTGCCGATGCGATTCGACGGAAACGTCTACTATCACGAGTGCGAGCCCTACCCGGAGCACAAGCTGCTGGGCGAGTGGGCGGACACCGCCAGGGTGCTGGATCAGGGCGGATTCACCACCTGCTGGCTGGGCGAGCACCACTTCTGGTACAGCGGCTATCCGGTCGCGTGTCCCAACCCGGTCCTGGTCGGGCTCCACCTCGCCAGCATCACGAAGAACCTGCGCATGGGGCAGAGCGCCTGCATCCTGCCCGATCACCACCCCATCCGGCTCGCGGAAGACCTCGCGACCGCGGACCAGCTCACCAGCGGGCGCCTGGACGTGGGCATCGCGCGGGGCACCAACAGCTCCGCGTCCATTCAGTTCAACCGCGCCGCCGACCGCCGCGATCCCGCCACCAACTACCGGCTCTTCGCGGAGACCCTGGACATCATGCAGAAGTGCTGGACGGAAGACGCGGTCCGGCACGAGGGAGAGTTCTACACCATCCCCGAGCCGGGGTGGTCGGAGGCCGACCCGCGCATCTACGAGAACGACTCCGAGCACTACGGCCCGAACGGCGAGCTGATCGCGCTCGGCGTCACGCCCAAGCCCTTCCAGAAGCCCTACCCACCCATCTGGCAGGCGGCGGACTCGACCTCCTCCTACGAGTTCGCGGCGCGGCGCGGGCATTCGATCATCGGGGTCGCACGCTCCTTCGAGGGCACCCGCGAAGCGTGGACCCGCTACCGGGAGGTCGCGAGCGAAGCGAGCGGACGGAACCTCCCGATGGGGGTGTGCGCGAACGGCCAGACGCTGAACGTCATGCGCACCTTCCACATTGCCGAGACCTGTGAGGAAGCGGAGCGCGATGCCCGCCACGGCATCAATACCTTCTTCGACATGGCCACCGGCCTCAATCCCAACTGGGCGCGGGAGGGGTTCCTGGCCCGGCACGAATCCCTCAGCGACGAGGATCGCAACCTCGACTGGTTCGACTTCTTCCAGAAGTACGAGATGCTGTTCATCGGGTCGCCGGACTTCGTGGCCGAGCGCATCGACAAGTTCCGTTCCGAGCTCAACTGCCAGCACGTGACCCTGTGGCCGAATCCCGGATTCGTGCCCTACGAGAAGGTGCGCCGGGGCATCGAGCTCTTCGCGGAGCGGGTGATCCCGCAATTCGAGGCCGGCGAGGCGGCGGTCGCGGCCGAGTGAGGCCCGGGCCGGCGGCACCATGAGCACCACGGATCGCGCTTTCCACGACACCCTCACCGTCATCGACGGGTGCCAGTTCAGCAACTGGTTCCAGTGCGGCTTCGCCGACTCCCAGGTCTACAACATGAACCGGGAGTACTTCGAGCCCGAGCCGTGAGCCATGGAGGGCCGCGCGCTTCCCGCGGGTTGCGCGCGCCTTCGAAGAGTCCAACCGCCATCCTGGGAGACGCCATGAACGCTGACGAGATGAGCGCGGCCATCGACCGCATGTTCGCCGCCTACTCGGCCGGCGACCTCGACGGATTCGTCGCCGGCTGCGCGGAGGACATGCACTACGAGGATACCGGCGGCGGGTCACCGCTGACCGGACGCGCCGCATTCCGGGACTATGCCTCCGGCTGGTTCGACGCCTGCTCCGACGGGGTGCTGCAGCCGGTCAGGAAGATCATCTCCGGCGACGAGGCGGCGCTCGAGATGCGCTTCACCGCCACCCACGATCGCGGGCCGCTCTACGGCGTGCCGCCCACGGGCAAGCGCATCGAGCTCGCCTTCGCGATCACGCTGCGCTTCCGCGCCGGCGAAGTGAGCGAGCTCAAGGCCTGGTACAGCCCGATCGGGCCGCTGCAGGCGGTGGGTCTCGTCGGCGACCTGCCGGGGCGACCCGCGCCCGCCGGGACTCGAGCGGGAGCAGGCACGTGACCGGCAGTCCCGACTTCACACCTCTCGATCCCGCGGTGGTCCCGCGCTTCGCGGACATCGCGACCTTCATGCGCACCCGTCGCTGCGAGCCGATGGACGAGGTCGACATCGCGATGGTCGGCGTGCCCTTCGACATCGGGCTGAACTACCGCAGCGGCGCCCGCCAGGGCCCGGCCGGGGTGCGCGAGGCCTCGAGGATCATCCGGCGGGTGCACCCGACGTCCGGCATCCGCCCCTTCGAGATCTGCAACGTGGCGGACTTGGGCGACGCTCCCGTGAACCCGATGAGCAAGGATGCCTCGATCGAGATGATCGAGGCCTTCTTCGCCGAGCTCCGCGCCCATCGCATCGTTCCCATCGCGGTGGGCGGCGACCACACCATTCCGCTGCCCATCCTGCGCGCGCTCGCGGCCGAGCGTCCGGTCGGGGTACTCCACTTCGACGCCCACGCCGACGTGCTCGACGAGATCTGCGGCGACAGGGTGAACCACGCGACCTTCATGCGGCGCGGCTTCGAGGAGGGCCTCATCGACGCCTCGCGGGTCATCCAGGTCGGCATGCGGGGCAGCCGCTTCGGGGCCGACGACGTGCAGTTCGGCTACGACGTCGGGTACCGCGTCATCACGATGGACGAGTACGAGGACATGGGGCGCGCCGCGGTCATCGAGTGCATCGACCGCGTGCTCGGGGAAGGCCCCGTCTACATCTCGCTCGACATCGACGGGCTCGATCCCGCCTTCCTGCCCGGAACCGGCGTGCCCGAGATCGGCGGCATCACGCCGCGCGACGCCCAGGTCATCCTCCGCTCCCTGCGCGGGCGCGAGATCGTCGGCGCCGACATCAGCGAGGTCTCACCCTGCTTCGATCCCACCGGCATCACCTGCGTCACGGTGGCGAACCTCATGTTCGAGATGCTCTGCGTGATGGCGGACGGCATCCACTCCCGGCGGAGCTGACTACCCGTACACCTTTCTGGCCGACGCCCGTTCCGCGATCCTGGCGGCGACCCGAGCCGCGTTCGGGAACTCGTCCATGGTCGGATGCCCGCGCTCCGGGCTGAGCCACGTCGTGAGCATGAAGAGATGGATGTCCGCCGCGCTGAAGCGCTCGCCGAGCATCCACTCGCGATCGCCGATCGCCTGATCGATGAAACCCCAGATCTCCCGCAACCTGATGCATGACCTGACACGGGCGCTCTCGTGATGGTCGGGCGTCTCGCAGAAGCGCCACGGGTAGTACGTGAGCTGATAGGCCATCTGCAGGGTGTTGGACATGTAGACGAGCCACTGCAGGAAGGGCCCCCGCAAGGGATCGTCGTCGGCGGGCGCAAGTCCTGCTTCGGGATGGCGGCCGGTCAGAAAGACGGTGATGGCGGACGCTTCGTGCATCGACCCGCCCTCATAGACCAGCACCGGGACCCAGCCGTTGGGGTTGAGCGCGAGGAGCTCCGGCGCCCGCGGCACGTGATCGCCGATGTCGGTCCCGATCAGCCGGTACTCGGCCCCGATTTCTTCGAGTATGACGCGCGTGCCCATCGCCGCGCTTCGTTCCGCATAGAAGAGTTCATACATGATCGGACTCCCGGGTCGCTCTCGGCACCCATTCTAGGGCGACTCGCAGGCGTGCTGGGCCTGGGCTTCGCCCGAAGCAGGAGTACACGCCATACTTCGATGCAGGCGGCAGGAAGGGACTGGACCATGGTTCCTTCCCACCGCCTCCCTCCTTGCCGAAGCGCGCCTGCGCCCGCGCAACGAGCGAGTGTCGCTCCCCGGAAACACTGATCATGTCCGACATGCCCGAAGTCGCTTCGTCCGCGCGCGAGGTCGTCGTGCTCGGGGCCGGAATTGCCGGCCTCTGCGCGGCCTATCGCCTGCGCGATCTGAACGTGGAAGTCGTCGACTCCGCTTCCTGGCTGGGCGGGCGTACCCGTTCCATCCGCTTCGCCGGCGGCATGTGGGCGAACCTCGGCGCGCAGTACCTGAGCGCCGACAAGACCGCGGTGATTGACCTCGCCGACGAGCTCGGGATGGAGCTGGTTCCGAATGGTTTCGAGGAAGCGGCGGAGCGCGGCCGGGGCGCCCTCACGCCGGAGCAGAGCCGCGACCTGGAGGCGGCAATCGCGCGCATCGAGGCCGAGCAGGCCAATCCCCGCGACCCGACCTCGCCGGAGCTCGACGACGTGGCCTTCGCCAAGTGGCTGGAAGGCGAGCCGGACCACGTGCTGCGCTTTCTCGATCAGTGGTGCGCGACGGTGGTGTGCGTGAGCTCGGCGGAGACCTCGCTCTACGGGGCGCTGCGGCTCTGGGGTGACCAGCGCCGCGCCGCGTTCACGAACGAGCCGGTGCGGCGCAGCAACCGCGGCGACACCGTGATCGTGAACGGGACCCAGCGTCTCTCCGAGGCGCTGGCCGGGGCGAGCGGGGCCACGCTCTCGCTCGAGACCCGTGCCGTCTCGGTCGTACCCCGACGCAACCGGTACGAGGTGACGGTGGAGGGCCGGGATGGGCGGCGGACGATCGACGCATCCCAGGTCGTGGTGGCCCTGCCGGCCCCGGTCGCGGCGCGGGTGGTGCAGGGGCTCCCCGACTGGAAGCGCGATGCCCTGCTCGCGGTGCGCTACGGGCGCTTTCTCTGCACCCCGATCCGGATTGCCCCGATCGGCGAAGGGCGGGCGTCCTTTCCGATGACCTGGTCCCGTCCCCGGCAGGTCTACAACTCCAACGAGTTCGCCCTGCGCACCCCCGGCGACATGGACCGGGAGGGCGGCTGCTTCCATTCCTTCGTCTACGATGCCTATGCGCGCCAGATCTGGAACGACGAGGACCACACGATAAGGACCGGAGTGGTGCGCGCTCTGCTCGATGCCCACCCTCGATACGAGGGACGGGTACGCGAGGTCCACGTCGCCCGCTGGGAGCACGGGTTGCCGGCCTACTCCCCGGGACGCATGAAATTCCAGCCGGCGCTCGAGGCGTCGATCGGCGGCATTCACTTCTGCGGGGACTACGTGTTCTGCGCGAACACCGACGGTGCGGTACGAAGCGCCGAGGTCGCGGCCCGGCGCGTGCTCGGCGCCTAGCCGCCATGTTTCCCCGATTTCCTGGCTCGCGGACGCGAATCTGCCGGCATGGACTGCGCTGATGCGCGCCATCCCTGGCGCGCCCCCTTCGGGCGCCCTCAAGGGCGTCCGAATCCGCTCCCGTACTCAGCCCTTGTCCAGCAACTCCAGCGCCGGCGCGAGGGCCTCGTAGCCGCGCTCGTTGTTGGGGCTCATGAAAGTGTTCATGTGGCTGACGCCGAGCTCGGCGAACTCGTTCAGCCGATCCGCGATCTGCTGCGGCGAGCCCCAGATGGGATGGGTGCCCGCGAACTCCGGGCCGTCGTCCAGGGCGCAGACGCGCGCGGTCACGTTGAGCGTCAGCGTCGCCGGGTCCCGGCCGTGCTTCTCGCACGCGGCGAACATCGCGTCGCGGTAGGGCAGGTAGGCCTCGGGCCGGTTGTCGCGAAATGCGAGCCAGCAGTTCCACTGGTCGGCGTACTGCGCCACCAGGCGTCTCATGCGCGGTCCGCTGCCCAGCACCCCGATGAGGAGCGGAGCACCCCGCGGGCGGTCACCGCGGGGGAGGAGCCGCGCACCCCTGGCCGCATAGTGCTCGCCTTCGAAGGTCACGATCTCGCCCTGCATCATGGGCTTGATGATCTGCAGCGCCTCCTCGAAGCGACCGATGCGGCGCTCCCACGGGTAGCCGAACATCAGGTGCTCGGAAGGAAAGTCGCCGCCGCCCACGCCGAAGATCAGCCGGCCGTGCGAGAAGGCGTCGACGGTCTCCGCCATCCGCGCGAGCAGGGCCGGATTGCGATAGCCGGTGTTCGAAACCAGGGTGCCGATCTCCACGCGCTCGGTCGCCATCGCGACCGCGCTCGCCGTCGTCCAGCACTCCCAGGCTCCGATGACGAGGTCCTTCCTGTCCTCGGGGACGGTGAGGCCGAGCTCCTCCTGGTCGTCGTAGGGCCGGTAGCAGAAGTGATCGACCAGCCAGACCGAATCGTAGCCGAGCGCCTCGGCGAGCCGCGCGAGACGTATCACGTCGTCGGCGCTCGCGCTCTTCCCCGCCATGTGCAGGGTTTCGTGGGGCAGACACAGACCGAACTTCATGGGTTCTCCTCGAGGGCTCGAGTCCGGCGTTCATTCTCGGCCCAAGTAGGCGATGCGGGGGATCGTTCAGGGGATCGTGGGGATTGCTGGCGCTCGAGGAGCGCGGACCCTCCACATCGCAGTGTACTGGTACCCTTGCACACTGAATCCGACCGGTTCACGCGACGCAGACAATACCACGGCGAAGTCCAGGCTATTGATTTGCAACCGATCCTGACCACTGTGCAAAGGTGCTGGCCGCTCCGCCGTCCTGGCGCCGGCGTGACGACGACACCCCTCTCGTCGAGGAGCTGTTCTCACCCCCCGTCTCGCGCCGCGTGCAATCGGCCCGCAACCGCGAAGCTCGCGATCCCCGCCAGCGCGAGCGCCACGCACCCCACGATCACGAAGTCGTAGCCTCCGAGTCCATGCAGGAGGGCCGCCGCCATCGGTCCCAGGGCGAATGCGCCCATGTAGGCGGTGGCGACCGCACCCGAGATCACGCCGAATCCGCGCCGTCCGAGATACTGCAGCGTGATCACCGGCTTGGCGATGCTGGTGACGCCGTAGCCTGAGCCCTGGAGGGCCACGAAGGCGAACACCAGGAGCGGAAGAAGCGCCACGAAGAAGAGCGTGGTGGACGCCGCCGCGATGAATGCAAAGGAGATCATGCAGATGGCGGCCATGGAGAGCCATTTCTGGACCGCCACCATCGCCAGTCGGCCCACGATCTGCATCGGGCCGATGAGAGATGCCGCGAGCACCGCGGTGCCCGCGGCCACGCCGCGCTCGCTCGCGAGCGGCAGGAAGTGGCTGAGGACCATGCCGTGATTGAGCGCGGTGGTGGCAAAAGCGATCGAGACCAGCCAGAAGACGGGAGAGCGCAGTGCTCCGGCGAGCGCCCCCTCGGGCGCGGGAGCGCCTCCTTCGCTCTCGCTGCGGGTGTCAGTAGGCAGCCGTGCTCCCCACCACATCAACGGACATCCGGCGAGGCCTGCCACCAGCGCGAGGCCCACCACGGCTCCGCGCCAGCCGAAGGCCTCCGCGAGCAGGTGCGAGGTCGGAAAGGACACTGTGCCGGCAAAGCCCGCGATGAGGGTGACAGTGGTTATCGCGCCTCTCGCCTCGGCGCCGAGCGCGTGAGTGAGATGCGCGAAGCAGGGCTCGTAGAGCGCGCCCGCCATGAGCACGCCCAGCCCCATCCACACCAGGTAGAAGTGCCAGACCGCATGGGCCTGCGAGAGGGCGAGCAGCAGGAGGGCGCCGAGCAGGGCGCTCGCCCCGAGCAGGTGCGGACCGTGTCCGCGGTCGATGAGCCGGCCGGCGGCAGGCGCCGCGAGCGCGGAGAGCAGCAGCGCCAGGGTGAAGGCGCCGGAGAGCGAGGCCTTGGACCACCCGAGCGCGCTCTCCCAGTGCGGCAGCAGGGCCGGAAAGGAGTAGAACATGCCCGCCCACACCAGGCCCTGTCCGACCGCCATGGCCAGGATCCGGGCTCGCCGTCCTCCGCGCCTGGTGTTGTCGTGGTGCGCCTGCATTTGTGGTGAGACTCCGCTGTGTTGCGTCCACGCCGCACCCGAGAGCAGGGCGGCGCCGGTGAGCATGCCGGCCGTGGCGAAGGGATGCCCGGACGGATTATGCTCGGCCCGTCGGCAATCGAGGAATTCAACGATGACGTACGCCGGGGATACTGTTCTGCCCGATGTCGGACGATTCTCCGACGATCCCTACCGTTCGCATACCCTGCCGGGGAGCTACTACTACGCCCCCGGCGTGTTCGAGCTCGAGAAGCAGGCGATATTCAACCGCACCTGGCAGTACGTCTGCCACGTGAGCCGCGTTGCCGAACCCGGTCGCTACTGCGTGCGGGACATCGGCGATCAGAGCGTGGTCGTCCTGCGCGACCGGGGCGGGGAGATCCGCGCCTTTCACAATGTCTGCCAGCACCGCGCCCACCGCCTGGTCGAGGGAACGGGACGCGTCGGCAGCGCCATCGTGTGTCCCTACCACAACTGGAGCTACGAGCTCACCGGCGAGTTGCGGCACGCCCGGCACAGCGACCGGGTGGCGGAGTTCGACCGGGGCGCGATCTGTCTCAGCGGGGTGCGCGCCGAGCTCTTCTGCGGGTTCGTGTTCGTCAACCTCGACCCGGACGCCGCGCCGGTCATGGAGGGACGCAAAGGACTCGAGCGCGAGATTCGGGAGCTTTCTCCCGACGTCGAGAACCTGAAGCTCGCATACGAACGCAGGATCCCGCTCGCCGCGAACTGGAAGAACTCGGTCGAGAACTACTCGGAGTGCTACCACTGCCCCAACCAGCATCCCGCCCTCATGGAGGGTTCGCTCGACCTCGACTCCTACCGGATCACCGTCCATCCCGAGTACCACAGCCACGCGGGCCGCGGGGTGGGGGAATCGACCGCCTATGCGCGCTCGATGGAGAAGCACGGCGAGGAGCGCGAGTTCGGGAGCTGGCTGCTCTGGCCCAACTTCGCCCTCGAGGTCTATCCCGGCGGCTATCTCAACGTGTTCCACCACGAGCCGGCGGGTCCCGAGCGCACGGTGCAGTGGGTGGAGTGGTACTTCCCCACCGAGGAGCCGACGGCGGAGCAGCGGGGAGTGATCGAGTTCGTGGACGTGGTGCGCAACGAAGACGTGCCCATCTGCGAGAGCGTGCAGCGAGGACTGCACAGCCTCGGCTACACCCAGGGGCGCATCGTCGCCAACCCGGAGCTGCCTCACTTCAGCGAACACGCGGTGCACGACTTCCAGGCCAAGGTGCTGAGAGCCCTGCGCGAGCACGCCGGCACTGCCTGAGCCGAAGGCGTCATCGGAGGCAACCCGCAATCGGGGATGCCGCATCCCCGGTCACGGTCGCCGGCTGGGCTGCGCGCCGCGTCGCCGAAGAGCGATCTGCCCGATCCGGGTCGTCCGGAGCCGGATACCCCAGCCTCGTGTCACGCGACTCGCGCTGCCTGACCTCGCCGGCGCCGAAGCACGCGGGAAGCGGAGAGACTTTGCGGTTAGGATGCGGCGCTCAACTCGACGAAGGAGGCCCTCGCATGCTCGTTCGGACCATGGAACAACTGGAGGCCGAAGGCCGGGTAATCTCCATCTCCCACGGAAAGGCGTCCGCGGTGCGCCTCCTCACCAAGTCCGACGGCGTGGGCTTCAGCGTCTCCGAGGCGCGGGCCGACGGCGGCCGGAGCTCGGACCTCTGGTACAAGAACCACTGGGAGGCGAACTTCGTGCGCTCCGGTCACGGAGTCCTCGAGGATCGCAGCACCGGGGAGCAGTGGCCCCTCGCCCCCGGCGTCCTCTACTGCGTCGGCCCGACCGACCGGCACCGCGTCACCCGGGACGAGAACGAGAGCATGCGCATCATCAGCGTGTTCAACCCGCCCATCGTGGGAGAAGAGACTCACGACGAGGACGGCTCCTATCCTCCCACGGGCGAGATTCCGCCCGGCCAGCCGCGCATGTTCGTCAGGACCATCGAGGACGTACGCAGGGCGGGTAACGAGCTCGTTCTCGCGGGCGGCGCGGTCACCAGCACCCGCTACCTGCTCGCCGCCGACGGGCTGGGCTTCTCGCTCCACGGGGTGCGCTCGCAGGCGGGGACCGCGCTCGACCTCTGGTACAAGAACCACTGGGAGGCGAACCTCGTCCTCGACGGCGTCCTCGAGGTGACGGACTGCGCAAGCGGGGACACCCACCGCCTCGGACCCGGGGGCCTCTATCTCGTCGGCCCCGCCGACCGCCACCGGATCGAGTCGGTGGAGGACGTCCATCTCATCAGCGTGTTCAACCCGCCCCTGACCGGCAAGGAGACCCACGACGAGGACGGCGCCTATCCTCCCACCGGTCCGATTCCGCCCGGTCCCGCGGGGGACGCCTGACCGCGTCGCGGGGCCGATGGCCCGCGAGAGAGATTACGGGGCGCTTGGCGGCCGTGATCGAGCTGCATCCCGCCTCTAGAATGCGCGCCTCTCGACAGTCGGGGAAATGACGGCAATGGCGATCGAGGAAGGCAAGGCGGCCCCGGCGTTCACGCTGGAGGACGCCGCCGGCAATGCGGTGTCCCTGAAGGACTTCCGGGGCAGGGACGTGATCGTCTACTTCTATCCGAAGGACGATACGCCCGGCTGCACCAAGGAGGCCTGCGGCTTTCGGGACCTGTGGGGGGAGCTCTGCGGGCGGGATGCAGTCGTGCTCGGCGTCTCGCCGGACGACGCGCAGTCTCACCGGAAGTTTGTGAGCAAGTACTCACTTCCCTTTACCCTGCTCTGCGACCCCGAGAAGAAGGTGATGGCGAAGTACGGGGCCTGGGGCGAGAAGATGATGTACGGCCGGAAGACGGTGGGCGTCATCCGCTCCACGGTCTGGGTCGGCCCGGACGGCAAGGTGCGCAAGCACTGGAGGCGCGTCCCCAAGGCCGCGGACCACCCCGCCAAGGTGCTCGACGCGCTCAGGGGCGGCTGAATCGACGTCGACGTCTTGCGGCCCGCCAGACATTTGAGGGCACGGACACGAGTACCGGTTAGGGCGGGTCACAGGTTACTCGAAGCCTCCCCGTCCTCGGGCGAACGCCGCCCGCTCATGCACTGGAGACGCCCTCGCGGTAGTCGCGCAGCTCCGTCGTCTGGTCGAGCGGCGAGTCCGGCCCTGGCGTGCCGCCCGGTAGCGTGACCCTCTCACTCCCGGCGGAACGCCGGGCTCAGAGCGGCGGCCGGCGCCCGCGAACTCGGGCGTCGTGGTCTTTCCCACCACGATGGCGCCGGCCGCGAGCAGCCGGTCCAGCTCCACCGCCGGCGACCAGGCGAGATCCGGGTTCATTGCTCGTCCTCCCCGCCCTCGGCGGCGCCCCTGCGCGCCTCCTCCCGGGGCACTCGCATGAATCGTTCGTGAACGTCCGCCATCACCGCTTCCTGTCACGGCTGCGCTATCGTGAGCATACCGGTAGTCAACGAGGTTGCGCATGAACGACTCGATCGAGGCGCGTCTCCACGCGCTCGGGCTGACGCTGCCCGTCAGCGAGGGGGAGAGCTACTACGGTGCCGCCTACGGCACCATGAAGCCCTTCCACATCACGGGTTCGGTCCTGCACCTCTCGGGCCACGTGCCGGTCCGCAACGGCCGGCCCCTGCACCCGGGTCGCCTCGGCGAGACGGTCACCGTCCCGCAGGGCATCGAGGCGGCGGAGTGGACCGCGATGAACGCGCTCGCGGGAATGAAGCAGGCCCTCGGCGACCTCGAGCGCGTGGTGAGCGTAATCAAGTCGCTCAACTTCGTCGCCTGCGCGCCGGATTTCAGCGACGTGCACCTGGTCTCCACCGCGATGGCGGATCGCCTGGTGGACGTGCTCGGACCTGCGCGCGGCCTCGGCGCCCGCGCCACCATCGGCGTGCAGTCCCTCGCCGGGAGCCACTGCTTCGAGAGCTGGATCGAAGTCGAGATCCGCTGACCGGCAAGGAAATCCGATCGATGCGACTCCTCGTCGGCGAGCTCTCCCACGAAAGCAACTGCTTCTGCGCCGGGCCTACCCGCCTCGCCGATTTCGAGGCGCACCAATTCCTGCTCGGAGACGCAGTGCTCGAGGCGCATCGTGCTCGGCGGATTCCTGGATGCCGCGGCGGACGGCGCATTCGCGAGTCCCGCAACGGGGTTGGACGCGCCTCCCGCGCTCCAGGGGCATAATGCCTGCGGATCGCGTCCGGCGCCGGGCCGGAGGCGAACGGGCAACGAAGGGGAGCCAGGCACCATGACCGAACGCTATCTCGAGACCCGCGCCGCGCTGGTGACGGGAGGGGCCACGGGTCAGGGACATGCCATCGCGCTTGCGCTCGCGGCGCGGGGCTGCGACGTTGCGATCGGGTCGAGGCTCTCGGGGGAAGGTCGCGCGGTGCCCGGCGTGCACGCGCATTTTCCGACGCAGGAGGAAATGGCGCGGGCCCTGCGCGCCATCGAGGCGCAGGGGGTGCGCGCGATCGGCGCCGACCACGACCTGCGCAGCAACGAGTCCTGCGCGGCCCTCTACCAGGTCGCGGTGGACGCCTTCGGCAAGGTCGACATCCTCTGCAACGCGGCCGGCGTCGCCTACGAGCACCCGATCTGCGGTCACGACGACGAGATCTGGCACCGGGTCATCGACGTCAACCTGAACGGCTGCTATCGCATGACCAAGCTCGCGCTGCCCGGGATGATCGAGCGGGGCTGGGGACGGATCGTCAACATCGCGTCCACCGCGGGAAACATCGGCGAGGCGATCAACGGTGCCTACTGCGCCTCGAAGGCCGGCATCCTCGGCCTCACGCGCTGTGTCGCCCTCGAGGGCGCTTCGCACGGAGTCACCTGCAATGCGATCAACCCGGGCTATGTCGAGACCGGCATGATGCGCGCCGCGCTCGATACCCAGGCGAAGCGCGAGGGCCGCGGTGTCGACGCCATCCTGGCCGAGATCGTGGCGAGCTACCCGCAGAAGCGCACCATCCCGCCGGCCGAGATCGCCGCTCTCGCGGCCTTCCTGTGCCGCGACGAGGCGCGCGGCATCAACATGTCGGACATCGACGTTGCGGGCGGTTCGCTCTGGTAGGTGCGTGCGGGGATCGGGCCGGAACCGCTTCGCGGGCGGTCGGAAGCGCGCCACCCGAGGGCCGGGAGTGGCTCGTGCCGTCGGCCGCCGGCGCGGGCGGCCGCAGCGGCGTGTCCGTCAGACTCGAGGGGATGGAGAGGAGCCTGGAGCGGGTGAGGGGAATCGAACCCCCGTCATCAGCTTGGGAAGCTGAGGTTCTACCATTGAACAACACCCGCCGGTGCCGCTCGATTCTAGGTGGGATCGACGCCTCGTTCCATCGGGAGGTCATTTCCCTCCCTTCTACACCGGATCGATGGTTTCCCGCCTCGCCCCGGGGACCCGCCATGAGTGCGAAGCCTCGTGAAGCAGGTGGTGGTTCGTGGATTCTCGCCTGCGCGGAAATGACGGCAGATGGCGTGCGGACCGGTCAACCTCTCCGAGCGCGTGCCGCCCCCCAGGTTCAGATGAGCGCGGCGACCTTCAGGCCTTCGAGCACCGCCTCCTCCGCGGTCCGGGGGCTCAGGCAGTCGCCGATGGCGTGCAGCTCCGGCACCTTGCCCTCCAGCGCTTCGTGGAGCTCGAGCTGCGCCTGGTGCCCGCAGGCGAGGACGAGGGTGTCAACGTCCTCGCAGAGCACCGGATCGCCGCTCATGGTGTGCTGCAGGTAGACGGTGTCGCGGTCCGCGCCGAAGAGGCGCAGGTAGGGCATGACCTGCACCCCGAGCCGGTGCAGGCGCCCCGCCCACTGGTAGCGGACGTAGGCGGGAATCGTCTCGCCCGCCATCTCCCCGTTCACGCAGAGACGCACCGCGCATCCCTCCGTCGCGAGCTTCTCGGCGAGGCCGAGGCCGATCCAGTCGCAGCGCCAGTCCGCGATGAGCACCGATCCGCCCACGTTGGCGCGGCTCTCGATCACCTCCCACGCGGTGACGACGTGGGCTTCCGCGAAGTCTCCGGGAGGCCGGTAGGGGAGCGCCCCCGTGGCAACGACGACCGCGTCGGGGGCATCCGCGAGCAGCATCGCCGCCGTGGCCTCCGTGTTCCGCCGTACTGCGACCCCGTGGCGGCGCACTTCGTTCTCGAGGTTGGTGACGAGCCCGCCGAACTCCGCCCGGCCGGGCAGGGCCTGGGCGAGCAGGGCCTGCCCGCCGAGGCGCGCCGCCCGCTCGTACAGGGTCACCTCGTGTCCGCGCTCGGCCGCCACCGCCGCCACCTTCATGCCGCCGGGACCGCCTCCGACCACCGCAACCCGCTTCCTCGGCTCCGCGCTCCGCAGGTGCGCGTACTCGAGCTCGCGACCGGTCTCGGGATACTGGATGCAGGAGACGCCGAATCCCTGGCGGCGATGCCCGATACAGGCCTGGTTGCAGGCGATGCAGGCCCGGATGTCGTCGGGCCGGTCCTGCTCCGCCTTGCGCGCGAACTCCGGGTCCGCGATCAGGGCGCGCACCATGCCGATCATGTCGGCCTGGTCCCCGGCGAGGGCGCGTTCCGCTTCGTGGGGCTGATTGATGCGCCCGGCGGCGAACACCGGCACCGACACCGCCCTGCGCACCGCTTCGGCCCAGGGGAGGACCAGCCCGGTGTCCACGAACATCGGGGGGACGATATTGCTCGCCCCGACCAGCCCGTGGGTGCCGCCCGCGCAGACGTTCACGTAGTCGACAAGCCCGCCGCGGTCGAGGCGCCGGCAGGTGTCGAGCGTGACCTCGAGGTCGAGGCCGTCCGGGTCGAACTCCTCGCCCGCGATGCGGATGCCGACGATGAAGTCATCGCCCGTCGCCTCGCGCACCGCGGCCAGGGTCTCCCGGAGGAATCGCAGGCGGCCTTCCGGCGATCCACCCCAGGCGTCGCTTCTGACGTTGGTTCGGGGGCTCAGGAACTGCGCGTGCAGGTAGCCCATGCCCACCAGGATCTCGACACCGTCGCATCCCGCTTCGCGCATGCGGCGCGCGCCGGCCGCGAAGCGCCCGACGAGGTCTTCGATCATTGCCACCGTCAGCGCCCGGGGCATGGTGTGGAAGCGCTCGTCGGGAAGCGCGGAGGGGGCCAGAGCCACGTCCCGGCTCCCGTCCAGGGAATGCGCCTGGGCCCGCCCCTCGTGGTAGAGCTGCCCGAAGAAGCGGCAGTCGTGCTCTGCGCAGAGGCGGGCCAGCTCACGCAGGGCCGGTATGCACCCGTCATCCGCCGCGGAGAGCTGCGGGTACTTCTGACCCTCGCGCGGAACGACCTGCTGGGCCTCCGTCATCAGCAGCGCGATGCCGCTCTCCACCCGTGCCCGGTAGTAAGCCAGGCCGCGCTCGCCCACCCTGCCGCCCTCCGCGTACCCGGTGCCATGGGCGGGCAGGAAGAGCCGGTTCCGGAAGCGCCGGCCCCTGATCTCGAAGGGTGAGAACAGCGTGGGGAAGAGTCTGCTCACTTCTGCGCCTTGCCCTCGTTCGCGGGGTTTTCCTTACCCGTGACGCCCTTGCTCGCCGGCCCCGCCCCCTCGAGGGGTGGCAGCCGGCATCTCAATCTTCTCCGCTCGCCAACCGGAGGCACGGCGGCAAGGCGTGATTGCCGACCGCGAGCGCCGGCGCGACGCCGAATGTTCGGGTAGCGTGCGCCGGCTCATTGCTCGATGGCGTTCCCCTGGTCCCGAGCGTGATCCGCTTCCTGAGCATCCCCGACCGGTACGGGCGGGAGCAAGCAGCTATCCGAGCGCCGCCCAGGCGGCCGGGGGCGCCTCTCCCAGGGCTTCCCGGTAGGCCTCCCGGATCAGCCCGTTGATGAAGAGCGCGGGCTTCTCGCGGGCCGGAACGTAGCGCAGGCGCGGCACGCGGCCCGACCACAGTCCCTTCTGTTGCCGCTCGACCGCATCGGTGTCCTCGTCGTAGGTGCGATGCCACAGCTCGATCCACGCCTCCACCCGCTTCGGATCGGCATCGCGCTCCGAGAGGTAGTGCGCGATGAAGCGGCATGACTGCGCCCCGGTCGGGACGATGCGGGCCAGGACAGCCAAGTCGTCCTGCTGGATGAGCTGGCAGCCGGGGAAGAGCTGGAAGGAGCAGTAGCGCTTGCTGCGCAGCGTGTCGCCGTCATCGTCGCGGGCGGTGGCGGGAGCGAAGTGGCTGTTCATCAGGTGATCGGTGAGGACGGCGACGTAGCGCTCCGGGGAGACATCGAAGGCGGCCGCGAAGCTCTCCCCGTGGAGAGTCGGACAGTGGTAGCACTCGACGCCGTTGTCGTACCACAGCTTCCAGTTCGCCGCGATATCGATCACGGCCTCCCGGTGCAGGTGGTAGCGCTCGGGGTCGGGGTCGAAGCCGCCTTCCGCCGCCAGCGTTTCGAGGCGCGGATGCGCGCGGCGCAGGGGAGCCGCGTCCGGATCGGTGTTCACGAATACGCACTGCGCCCACTGGTCCACCGCGACCGGCAGGAGGGACAGCGCCTCGCGGCAGAAGTCCGGGTCCGACTCCGCGTCCCGGGCAGCGATGAGCGCACCGTCGAGGCGATAGGTCCAGCCGTGGTAGCCGCACACGAGGCGCCGGCGGCATGCGTCCTCCTTCACCACCGGGTGGCCCCGGTGCCGGCAGGCGTTGACGAAGCCGCGCAGCGCCCCGTCGTCGCCGCGGACGACGACCACCGGGACCCGGCCGACCTCGCCCGTCACGCAGTCGCCGGGAGCGGAGAGCTTGGCAAGCGGCGCGAAGAACTGCCAGCGCCCGGCGAAGACCGCGTCGAGCTCGAATTCGAAGACGGCGGGGTCGAGGTAGGTGTGGACGGGCAGGCTCTGGAAATTGTCGGGCCTATCCTCGATGTCGCGCCAGTCGAGTCCGAGGTCGCCGATGGAGCAGGGGGTCAGGGAAACAGGCATTTTTGGGTACCCCTCCAGCCGGAAGCTGACGGAACGGGAATGCCGCGTGCGTTCCTGAGTATAAGTTGAACGGTGCTCCGCGGGGTGCCCTTTTCCTGTCGTCCGGCGGCGCCGGGGTGAGAGAATCGACGCCGTCCTCATCATGTCCGGCAAGCCGATCCCTTGTCTCAGGAATCCGTCCCGCGACGTCCCGTGCGCAGCTTCGTGCGCCGTTCGGGACGCATGACGCCGGCGCAGCGCCGGGCGCTGGATCGCCATCTGCCGACTTACGGAGTGCCGGCGGACCGCGCCCTGATCCTGAGCGAGGTCTTCGGGCGCGAGGCGCCGCGCTGCGCGGAGATCGGCTTCGGGGCGGGCGACGCGCTGCTCGCGATGGCCGGCGCCTCGCCCGAGCGCGACTTCCTGGGAGTGGAAGTGCACGAGCCGGGCGTCGGCCGGCTTCTGCACCGGGCGGCGGAGCGCGGCCTGCCCAACCTGCGGGTGATCGTGGGCGACGCGGCGGAGGTGCTCGAGCGCTGCCTTCCCGAGCGCTCCCTGCACGATGTCTGTCTCTTCTTCCCCGATCCCTGGCCCAAGAAGCGCCACCACAAGCGCCGCCTGGTCAACCCCGCCTTCGCGCGGCTCGTCGCGAGCCGCATGGTGCCGGGCGGCCGCTTCCTCCTCGCGACCGACTGGCTTCCCTACGCGGAGCACATGATGGCGGTGCTGGAAGCCGAGCCGGCGCTGCGCAACCTCGCGGGCCGCGGGCGCTACTCGCCGCGCGCGCCCGAGCGGCCCCACACCCGCTTCGAACGCCGCGCCACCGGCCTCGGCCATACCGTGCGGGATCTCGCCTTCGTGCGGATCAAACTCGGCGAGAAGTAGCGCCAATCGGCAAAGATGGATGCCGAAGGGCAGGAGAAGAGGCCAGGCGCTACACTTCCCGGGAAACTCGGGCCGCGCGAGTCTGCGTGGCGAGGCGCAGCCTGGGCGGCGCCATCGATCATCCGGGCGGCCTGAGCCCTGAAGTGTCGAGAAACATGACTGGAGGCTGAGGATGAGGAGCGCATGAGCGGGAACGATCATCCTTCCTTGAGCGACGTCGAGCTGCGGGTCAGGTCGCTCGAGTCGCTCCTCGTCGAGAAAGGGCTGGTCGACCCCGCGGTTCTGGACGTCCTCATCGACACCTACGAGACGAAAGTGGGGCCGCGCAACGGCGCCCGGGTGGTGGCGCGCGCCTGGACGGACCCCGAGTACCGGGAGAGGCTGCTCGTGGACGCCGGCGCGGCGATCGCTTCGCTCGGCTACCGGGGCCGGCAGGGCGAGGACATGCGGGTGCTCGAGAACACCGAGCGCATTCACAACATGGTGGTCTGCACCCTGTGCTCCTGCTATCCGTGGCCGGTGCTCGGGCTGCCGCCGGTCTGGTACAAGTCCGCTCCCTACCGCGCCAGGGCGGTGCGCGATCCGCGGGGAGTGCTCGCGGACTTCGGCGTCGAGCTGCCGGTGGAGACCGAGGTCCGGGTATGGGACTCCACCTCGGAGCTCCGCTACCTGGTCCTTCCCCGGCGTCCGCCCGGCACCGAGGGGATGTGCGAGGAGGCGCTCGCGTCGCTGGTGACCCGCGACTCGATGATCGGGGCGGGGCTGGCGCGGGCGCCCGAGCCGGGGAGTCCGGCATGAACGGTGGCCACGATCTCGGCGGGATGCACGGCTTCGGTCCGGTGGCCGCGGAGCCCGACGAGCCGGTGTTCCACCACGAATGGGAGCGGCGCGCCTTCGCCATCACCCTCGCGTGCGGACTTCTCGGGCGCTGGAACCTGGACATGGCCCGTCATGCTCGGGAACGCATCCCCCCGCCGCGCTACCTCGGCGCGAGCTACTACGAGATCTGGTTCGAGGCGCTGCTGACCCTGCTCGTCGAGCAAGGGTTGCTCAGCGCGGACGAGCTTGAGACGGGTCGCTCCGCCGAGGCGTCGGCAGGCGAACTGCGGGTGCCCGGCCCGGACGCGGTGCGGGCAATCCTGGAGCGCGGAGGCTCGACCCGGGCCGACGAAGCGCCCGCCCGCTTTCTGGTCGGAGAGCGCGTCCGGGTGCGTAACCGTCATCCCCTCGGGCACACCCGCGCCCCGCGCTACGTCCGCGGCCGCGCCGGCACCATCGAGGGCCGGCACGGCACCTACGTCTTTCCCGATGCCCACGCCCATGGGGGAGGGCCGCGGCCGCAGCCCCTCTACTCGGTGCGCTTCGACGGGATCGAGCTCTGGGGGAAGGACGGCGACCCCGGCAGCGCGGTCTACGTGGACCTCTGGGAGGGCTACCTAGAGCCGGCGCCGGAGCAGCGATAGCGGCCCCGCTTCTGCGTGTTCCGTTCGAGAGATGCCCGGAACTACCGGGCATCATTCGATGCGAATGCCTGTTCCCGGGATTCGATGTACGACTACCGAGTGCCGGCGCATCCGGGATCAGGATCCGCTTTCCGTCCGTCCCGCTACCGCGAGCAGATTGGCGTCCAAAACAGGAAATCGGTGACACATCGCGGCCAGAGACTCCCGAGCAAGACGCGAAGCGCGTCCGGGCTCATCGCACCAAGGCAGTGCGTATCGCAGAAAGCGCCTTTTCCACGTCCTCCGAGTCGTTGTAGAGGTGAGGCGCGAAGCGGATGAAGTCGCGGCGCAGCGATGCCACCACGCCCTGCGCCTCCAGCGCGGCGGTCAGCGCGCGGCTGTCGCGACCCGGAAAGCGCGCGGCGAGTATCGCGGAGCGCTCGAGCGGATTCCGGGGCGACAGAATGTCCGCGCCGAGGTCCATCAGCCCCAGGCGCAGCTCCTCCGCGATCGCCCGGTTGTGCGAGGCGATGGCCTCGATGCCCAGGTCGAGCAGGTAGTCGATGGCTTCCGCCGCGCCCAGGGCCGTCCCGTAGGCCATCGTCCCGTACTCGAATCGCTTTGCCGAGCGGGGATAGACCAGGCGATCGGCCTGGAAGTCCCACATGTCCTCGTGGCTTCTCCACCCCACGATGCCGGGACTGGTTTCCTGCAGATGCGGAGCGAGGTACATGACGCCCGCCCCGAAGGGCCCGCACAACCACTTGTAGGTCGAGGACACCACCGCGTCGACGCCGGTGGCCTCGACGTCGATGGGCACCTGGCCGGCGGACTGGGTCGCATCGACGACGAGCAGCGCGCCGTGGGCGTGGGCGCGCTCGGCAAAGCGCGCGAGGTCGTGGAGCTGGCCGGTGCCGTACTCGACGTGGGAGAGGCAGACCACCGCGCTGCGCTCGTCGATCAGCGCTTCGATCGTCTCCGGGGCGACGTAGTGGTCCTCGCCCCGCGCCCAGCGCAGCTCCGCCTTCGTCGCCTCGGCGACCCTCATCCAGGGGTAGATGGTGCTCGGGTGGGCGGCCTCCGAGGTGACGATGCACGAGCCCGCCGGCGGGGAGACCGCCCAGGCGAGGGAGGCCATGAGCGGGGTCTCGCCCGAGGCGATCGCGATGTCCGCGGGCCCTGCGTTGAAGAGCTTCGCGGCCGCGCTCGAGAGGCCGTCGAGGATGCGCACTTCCGCCTCTTCGTCGAAGGCGATCGTCCCCTCCTGCGCCAGCGCCTCCTGCCAGGCGTTGATGGAGCGCGCCGCCCCCGCGTGCATGAGCCCCACCGATGCGGCATCCAGGTAGGCCATCCTCTGCGCCGGCGGATAGATTTCCGGCGAAGCGAGACGCGACGTCATCGAGATCCCTCCATGTGCGGCGCCGGCGATCGCCGGCGCAGTGTCTCCCCCCGGATCGTGAACAGCGCGAGCACTCCGACGAAGCACGCGAGTACGAAGAGCTTGTTGATGAACCAGTTCGTCTGCCAGATGCTCCATTCCGGCTCGGCCAGGAACCACCACAGCTTGACGACCACGATGACGATCTCGACGAGCGCGACGCCGATCGCGAGCCACCACGTGTAGCGCTGCCAGTGGAGCATCGACCACCCGAGCCAGATGTGCACCACCCACCAGAAGTCCCAGTAGACGTAGGTGCCGGCGGGGATGCCCTCCGCGAGCGCCATCGCCACCGGGAAGGCGAACTTGATGACGAGCGTCCACCCCGCCAGCACGTACAGGAAGTGGGCGAAGAAGGCGATCACGCTATTCCGGCGCGACGTAGCCTGCGGGCTTGTCCGAGCCTTCGCCGAAGAGGTGCTTCTCCATCTCCGCGGAAAGGAAGCGCCTCGCCTCGGGGTCGCGGATGTTGAGCCGGTTCTCGTTGATCAGCATGGTCTGGTGGGCGAGCCATTGCTGCCACGCCTGCTTCGACACGCGCTCGTAGATCCGCTGCCCGACCTCTCCGGGAAGCGGCGCGAAATCCAGTCCCTCGGCTTCCCGGCCGAGCTTCACGCAGCGCACCATTCTCGCCATGCCTGTCGTCCTTTGCCGGTCTTCGACCGGGAGCCATCGGATGTCCCTCGATCGTAGCGTTCCCGCGCCGGATCCGGGAGGGTCGGGAGCGGGTGCCCCGACCGGAAGCGGCCGGGCGCGCTCGGGACCCGACGCCGCTCGCTACCGCGTCCCCGGCGCCAGCATCTCGATGAGGCGGGAGACGGGGACCGCGAGCCCGACTTCGAGGGCGTCTCCGGGTGCGTGCCAGATCCGTCCGTCCCCGTCGCGCAGCTCCGAGCCGCGCCGGACGACATCGAAGAGATGGGGCTCGATGTCGAGCGCGTAGTGGGTGAAGCCGTGATGGAGGTCGCCGAGGCGCTGCATGGCCTTCACTTCCACGTCGAAGCGCCGTTCACACTCGGCGCGCAGGTCGCCGCCCGGCACGCCCTCCGGAAAGCCGAAGAGTCCGCCCCACACGCCGCTCGGGGGACGGCGCTCGAGGAGAAAGGCGCCGCCCGCATCGCGCAGGATGAGAAACGCGGTGCGCCGCTGCGGCCGCTCGCGCTTCGGGCGAGGCGCGGGCAGCTCGTGCTGGCGGCGCTCGGCGCGGGCGCCGCAGCCGTTCTCGAGCGGGCAGAGCGCGCAGACCGGGCGCCGGCGCGTGCAGAGGGTGGCGCCGAGGTCCATGATGGCCTGCGTGTAGGCGGCGACCTCGCTCCGCGGGGTGTGCCGCTCGGCGAGCGCCCAGAGCCGCTTGCGCACCGCGCTCTGGCCCGGCCACCCGTCGATGGCGTGGTAGCGGCAGAGCACCCGCTGCACGTTGGCGTCGAGAATGGGGTGCCGCTCTCCCTTCGCCAGCGCGAGGATGGCTCCGGCGGTGGAGGCCCCGATGCCGGGAAGGGCGGTCAGCGCCTCGATGTCGCCGGGCATCTCGCCGCCGTGGCGCTCGCGGACCAAACGGGCGGCACGGTGCAGATTGCGGGCCCGGGCGTAGTAGCCGAGGCCGCTCCACCGGTGCAGCACTTCGTCGACCTCGGCCGCGGCGAGCGCGGCCACGTCCGGGAAGCGGCGCACGAAGGGGGCGAAGTAGGAGAGCACCGTCGCGACCTGGGTCTGCTGCAGCATGATCTCCGACACCCATACCCGGTAGGGCGTCGGCTCGCGCTTCCAGGGCAGGTCGTGACGGCCGTGGCGCGCGTACCAGGCGAGGAGTCGGGGTGCGAAGGCCTCCGTGCCGGGGCCGCGGCTACTCATACTCCGCGGCACGGCGCGCGCTGCCGCGAACACGATCGGCGGGGTAGCGGGCGTCGTTGATTGCGATCTTGTCGTTCGCGGCGGCGATCAGGTCCACGCCCAGGCGATCCGCGCAGCGCACCAGGAAGATGAGGATGTCCGCGAGCTCGAGGCGCACCTCCTGGAGTCGTTCCGGAGCGAGCGACCGGCTCTCCGCCTCGGTGATCCACTGGAAGTGCTCGACGAGCTCCGCGCACTCGGCGATGAGCGCCATCGAGAGATTCTTGGGGGAGTGGAACTGCTCCCAGTCCCGCTCCGCCGCGAACCGGGCGAGCCGGATCCGGAGCGCTTCCAGAGAGTCGGTCGACCGTGCGTCGCTCACCCTTTCATGTCCCCGTATCCTCGGCGACCCCGGCGAGCCGGCGGCGCGCGCGGGCGGCCGCGCGTCGGACCTGGGCGGGTGCGGTCCCCCCGATGTGGTCGCGCGAGGCGACCGACCCTTCGAGCGACAGTACCTCATAGACATCGGACTCGATCCGCGGGGAGAAGCGCTTCAACTCCTCGAGGGTGAAGTCGGAGAGGTCGCAGCCGCGTTCGATGCCTTCGCGCACCACGTTCCCGACCACCTCGTGCGCATCGCGGAAGGGCACCTGCCGGCGCACGAGGTAGTCGGCAAGGTCGGTGGCGGTGGCGAAGCCGCGGGCGGCGGCGTTGCGCATCCGAGCGCGCTTTACCTCCAGGCCGGGGAGCATCGCGCAGAACACTTCGAGGCAGTCCCTGGTGGTGTCGAGGCTGTCGAACACCGCCTCCTTGTCTTCCTGGTTGTCGCGGTTGAAGGCGAGCGGCTGAGACTTCATGAGCGCAAGCAGCGCGGCCGCGTGGCCCATCACCCGACTCGACTTGCCGCGGACCAGCTCCGCGACGTCGGGGTTCTTCTTCTGGGGCATGATGGAAGAGCCGGTGCAGAAGGCGTCGCCGATCTCGACGAACTCGAAGTGAGCCGAGGTCCACATCACGAGCTCCTCCGACATGCGCGACAGGTGCACCATGAGCAGCGCGCAGTTCGAGACGAACTCGATGCAGAAGTCCCGGTCGCCGACCGCATCGAGGGAGTTGCGGCAGAGGCCCTCGAAGCCGAGGAGGCGGGCGCTCAGCTCCCGATCGATCGGAAAGCTCGTCCCCGCAAGCGCGGCGGAGCCGAGCGGCAGTCGGTTGATGCGCGCCCGCGCATCGCGAAAGCGCTCCGCGTCGCGTTCCAGCATCTCGTACCAGGCGAGCATGTGGTGGCCGAAGGTGACGGGCTGCGCGGTCTGCAGGTGGGTGAAGCCGGGCATGATGGTGTCGGCCTCGCGCTCGGCGATGTCCACCACCGCCCCCTGCAGCCGGCGGAGCGCGGCCACCATCCCGTCGCTCTCCTCGCGCAGCATGAGACGCAGATCGGTGATCACCTGGTCGTTGCGCGAGCGCCCGGTGTGGAGCTTCTTGCCCGCCTCCCCGATGCGGCGGGTGAGCGCGGACTCGATGTTCATGTGGACGTCTTCGAGCGCCGGGTTCCACTCGAAGCTGCCCGCCTCGATCTCGGCCTCGATGCTTTGCAGTCCTTCGACGATCGACGCGCGTTCCGCCTCGCTCAGCACCCCGACCCGCGCGAGCATGGTGGCATGCGCGATGGAGCCGGCGATGTCGTGGCGGTAGAGGCGCCGGTCGAAGTGCTCCGATGCCGTGAAACGCTCCACCAGCGCGTCGGTCGGTTCGCGGAATCGTCCGCTCCAGGGCTTGTGGTCCGGGGGATCGGTGGGCATCGTGACGGGCTCGGCGGGCCGGCGCGGACCGGCGGCGGCAGTATATCCAATGCCCGGATCGGGCCGGATGCGGGTCGTCGGCAGGAGCCGCCCTCAGGCGCCGGGACGACACCCCGAGAGGAGCGAGCGCTGCGCCTGGCCGCCGGAACCGCCTCCGAGATCACCCCAGAGAAGCTGGGCCGCACTCAAGGCCACTACCGCCGCCGTCTCGGTGCGCAGAATCCGTGGACCGAGAGAGAAGGTCCGAAACCCACGCTCTCGGGCGGCGGTGAGCTCATGGGGGCCGAGCCCGCCCTCCGGACCGACGAGGAGGACCAGCGACCCGTGCGGCCGGGGCAGGGCGGCGAGGCTCCGGAGCGCCCCGGGCACCGCCACGAGCCTGGCCCCGTGCGGCGGGAGCCGTTCCAGCCACAGGTCCAGGGGCAGCGGATCGTGGACCGGGGGGAGCGTCGCCCGTCCGCACTGCTCGCAGGCGCTCGCCACCACACCCCGCCAGTGCCGTGCGCGCCGGCCCGTGCGCTCAGGGTCGGGGCGCACCACGCTTCGATCGGTGACGAGGGGCTGAATCCAGCCCACCCCGAGCTCCACCGCCTTCTGGATCGTGTAGTCCATTCGCGCGCCCCGGGAGAGGCCCTGCGCGAGTCCGATCTCGAGCGCGGACTCCGTGGCGACGGGACGATGCGCGCCGAGACATGCCCGCACGCTGCCGCCGTCCAACCGAAGCCGGGCTTCGAACTCGCCGCCTTCACCATTGAAGAGGAGGAGTGGCGCCCCGTCCGGCATCCGCAGCACTCGGCGCAGGTACCGTGCCGCATCGCGCGGGAGAGTCACCTCGATGCCGCTTTCCAGGGCGAGATCGACATGGATTCGGGGAGCCTGCATCCGGGCGCATCCGGGAGAGTGAGCGCGCTCAAATCTACGACATTTGTCGTCATCGGATGCGAGACCGGAATCGCTTGCGATGGAGAACGACGACATGCAGGCGGATCGATCATGCACGCTCCAGAGGCGGAATCAGAGTGCGGCAACCTGTTTCATGCCTGGTCAAGGCACGGCAAGACCGACAGACTTACGTGACGAGGTGCGCAAGTCGGGGTAGAGTTCGGACAGGAAATGGGGGAAGCAGTCCGGGTGCAGCCCGGTTCCCGAGGTGTGGTCCTCGGTCGCCGGACCTGCTATCGGGCCGGATTTCTGCGGGTCATGCGGCTGAACCAGGTGATTTGCCGGTGCGTCTCCTTCGAATTCGTCCAGGGAGCTGCAGTGGCAGGAGCGGAAGCGTGATGACGGTGCGGGCATTCGCGGCCGCTACCGCCCACCTGCGTCTGATTGCCTCGTGCAAGGTCGTGGAATCGGCTTCACCCCACGGCCTCGGATGCCGGGAGAATGTTGCTGATGGCTAAGGCGGTGGAAGTCGGAAGGTCCTACCGGCTGAATCTGCCGGAAGAGCTCATCATCATGCTCCTGAACGAGCAGACCGGTTACTTTCACCAGGTTCCGGGCTGGGAGTTGAATTGCGCCGTAGTCGGCGCCGTGCTCGCGGAACTCTCCATCCGTTCGCGCATCGACACCGACGTGGACTCGCTGATCCTCGTGGACAGCACGGAAACGGACAATCCTGTTCTGGATTCCATTCTGAAGCAGATCGCGGACGAGTCGCAGCCGCGCACCGCCCAGTACTGGATTGAGCGCCTTGCGGTTCAGGCGGAATCGATCATCGATTCCACCCTCGAGCGTCTGGTGAACCTTAAGATCCTGAAGCACTATGACGGTGACTTCTGGACGCTGATTCCCACCAAGTGGTATGTGGACCTGGACGGGAACACCGAGGAGCGCAACGTAGGACAGCTCATAAAGACGCGCATCAGAGAGGTCATCTTCACCGACTCGATTCCGGGTCCCAGAGACGCCATCGTAGTCAGCCTCGTCAATACCTGCGATGTCTTTCGATTCATATACGAGCTGGACGAACGCGCGGAGAATCGGATCAGGTTCGTCTGCAAGGTGGACCTGATCGGTCGCTCCATCGCGACTGCGGTCGAGCACAACATAGCGAGTCCCCTGCTCCGGCGCTCCCGTCTGGCCAAGGAAATCCCGAGCGTCGCGATGGGTCGACTGCTCTTCAATCCTCACCTGCGCAAGGGAAACCTCCCCGCGCTCCTTGCGGACCTGACCAGGCACTATGGTCCGGTGTTCGCGATCCGGGTGCCCTTCAAGCAACCCATGATTTTCGTCTCCGGACCGCGGATCAATCGCTGGGTGCACCGTCACGGACGCTTGCACCTTCGAGCCAGGGACTACTTCGTCGACTTCGAGAAGGTCTACGGCGCATCCGGCGTATTGCCGTCCCTGGATGGCGGCGATCATTTCCGGCTCAGGCGGATCATGTCGCCGGCGTACTCGCGGGCAAGGCTGGAAGGTCAGCTCGATCAGATCTTCCACTACGCCCGGAGGTCCATGGCGGACTGGAAGGCCGGTGACGCTCTTCCGGCAAGGCGGACGTGCCGGAGAATGATCAACGCCCAGATATCGCCGCTCGCCCTCAGTGTGGACTCGCAGGACCTGATCGACGAGCTGGTCAAGTACAAGGAACGTGCGCTGAACGTGCACATCGCGAAGGTTCTGCCAAAGTTCATGCTGAGCACCCCGGGGATGAGGCGCCGGGCGCATACCATCGACGCGCTGTTGGAGCGAGTTCAGAGCGTGCATACGCCGGCCCAGCGAAGCGGTTGCCCACGGGACCTGGCGGATGACTGGCTGGGCCTTCACGCCAGCGACCCGCAGCTGATGCCGGAGTCGAATCTGCGCTTTGCGCTCTCCGCGGCCCTGGTCGCCAGCGTATACCTGGGCGATGCGCTCAGCTTCGCGGTCTACGCCATGGCTGCGCAGCCGGCAATCTGCGAGAGGATCAGGAGCGAGGCGGACGCATTGTTTGGCGATGAGGACCCGGGCCGCGACGACTTCACGCCCGAGTCCATGGATGTGACCAGTCGCTTCCTGACAGAGTGCCTGAGGATGTACCCGATTGTGCCGCTGTCCATGCGCGACGTCATGAATTCCTGTGTCGTGGAAGGCTACGAGTTGCCGGTGGGTTCACGGATCTTCATCGCCCAGACTGCGGCCCACTACATGGATGACGTCTTTCCGGAGCCATTCTCGTTCGATATCGATCGCTACCTGCCTCCCCGGAACGAGCACCGCAGTCCCGGCTACGCGCCATACGGACTGGGCACGCACCGGTGTCTGGGCTCTCGGTGGATGGATCTGCAGCTCGCAATCAACGTGCTCATGATCGCGCACTACTTCCGGGTCGAGCTGTCTCCCGCAAACTACGCGCTTCGCTTCAGCCCGCTTCCCTCGATGAAGCCGAGCAGCAACCTCAAGTTCCGCATCGCGGAGCAACGGCGGGAGCTGCCCGGCTGACGGGCGGTGGCCCGTGCGGCCCGCTGCCACGGCATCCTGACGCCCGAAGCTGCCGGAATTCGGTGAGAGATTGCGGCTGAGGTCAGGGACTGACCGGGGCGCAGCCCGTCGCTACCGTGCGCGCTTGAGCGCCGTCTTGGTGAAGTCGCCGGCGTCCATGTCGGTGCCGAACTCGAACTCCGACCAGAGCAGCATGGTGCTCTTGCCCGTGAGGTGGTTGGTCATGGATATCGTGCTGCCCCGCCAGAAGCGATCCAGGTACTTGTTGTAGTCCTCCACGAGCATCGTCTTGAGATGCTCATCCCTGCGGTCAAAGTACTGAATCTGCATGGTTCGAAGCTCGTCCCGGTCGAGCCAGACGAGCTGACGGGAATACCCTGAATCCCGGCTTCGTGGCACGCGCTCCAGGACCGCGCATTCGAGGTCGCCGCAGGGTTCGTCCCGGAGGTAGCGGTGCGTGTACTTCTCGACCTCGACCGCTCCCATGTCCTCGTACGAGAACTCGCTGCCCATGAAGGAGCCGGACTGCTTCGAGGAGCTGATGCGCTTGACCCGCTTCAGGGCCGGGAGGTAGAGCCACTGGTCGTCCGGCCCTTCCTTGTGGGCGTGAACGAGAAAGGCGGTTCCCTTGACGTCGCGGGGGCGGTCGAAGACGAACATGGTTCGATCGCCATCGCCCTCGACCTCGATCACCCTGAGCCGGAGCTCGCGTTCGCTCTCCTGTCCGCGCTTGTTGCGCAGGATCATGCGCAGATTCGAGGTGAAGTTGCCGAAGCCCTTCTGGCGTTCGCGGGCTTCGGTCGCAATCGAGAGCCCGGCCTCCTCCGCGCTGCTGTCCGCGAGGCTGGCGGAAGGCGCGACGATCCATGCGAGGAGACAAAGCAGGGCAGAGAAGGTGCCGTATGAGGCGGGACTTGAGCGGGGAAATGAGGCGCGAATCACCGCTTCCTCCTGTCGGTGGACATCAGCACGCTGGAATTGCGAGAACTCGACGGCGCCGCCCGGAGGTCGACTCCCGGATCGGCTCTTCAAGCACCTCCGCCGGGGCCTCTTGCTACATGCTAGTGTGCTGGACCTCAAATGGACAGGACTATAAATCGATTGTAAATCAATAAAGTACGCGCGAAACAGCCCTCATGAAGTAGAGCTCAATTGCGTTCCAGCACACTAGCACAGTCCCCGCCACCGGCTTGGGGACGGCCTCGCAGCAGAAGAACGGGGAGACAGGGCGGCCGGCGACGGATGCGGAAGCGGGCGCGGTGGACCGGGCTTCGGGATTCCGGCGAGGCTCAGAAGTTGTAGTCCAGGTTCAGTCCGAGAAAGCTGTCGCGGCGCACCGGGTAGATGAGATCGCTCTGGTCAATCCCCAGGTACACGATGCTCTCCGCATGCAGGGACCAGTTCTCGGAGAGCCGCCGCTTGAGCTCGGCGGTGAGGACGCGGCTTCCGTTGTCGAGGGACTCGAGGACGCTGAGAACGAACTCGGTGCTTTGCTCGTCGTTGAGACCCAGTCGCGCCGCGAGGAAGAGGTCGTTGTCGAAGGCGTTGGTTGCCCACCGGCCCCGTGAGTCACGAGCCCATTCGGCAAGGAGGCTGAGGTCGGCTTCCGAGTCCCACACGCCGTAGAACGTGTATTCGCCGCCCGCCACGAACGCGGCGTAGTCCTTCTCTTCGTAGACGAAGTGCTCGAGCAGCCGGCGGTTCTGCGCGCCGCTGCGGTGGATGGCTTCCAGCTTGAGAAGCCAGGGACCGGTGGTGAGCTGCATGTCCAGGCCGAACTGCCGGATCTGTTCGTAGTGCGGGGCCAGAACGAGCTCGGTCCCGGACAGGGCCGGGAGGAGAGTGGGGTCGCGGCTCGTGCCGTCGAAAACGCTGAGGCCCACGTCGAGCGGCCCGAAGCTGCCGCTGTACCGTCCGGCAAGATCGAGATGCCACTCCTCGGCCGATGATTCGTACGATGTCAGATCGTGGTCGACGACGAACGCGGAACGCTGGCGTCCGTGCCGCCCCGGATAGGTGCGTTCGCGGTGCCAGGTAAGCCCGAACAATTCGAGCGCGCCCCAGTCCCCGGCCCAGGTGACGTGGACCATGGGCTGGCCCATCTTGGTCTTCTCGTCGGGGTGCTCGACGAGGTCGGTCTGGTTGACGATGTCGACCAGGTGGCGCGACTCGACGACGCCCCAGAAGACCCGATCCACCCCGAGGCGCAGCTCCCACTCGTCATCACCGATGTCGCCGTACACGAGAAAGTAGGCCTCGCGGAGGTCGGCATGGGTGCGCTCGCGGTCTCCGGCGTCGTACCTGAAGAAGGGGGTTACGGTAAGGCTCCTTCCCTCGTCGTCCTCCATGTAGGCGCTCAGTTCCGCCGCTACACCGCTCGAATGCGAGCGCTGACCGGGATGTGCGGCACTCTGCGGGTAGATGCGGGTTTCCATGGAAAGACGACCGGAGACCTCGATCTCACCGGCAATCCCGCCAAAGCCGTGAGTCCCGGTTGACGTCACGGAAAGGAGCATCCCCAACGCGGCGGCCAGCGATCCGCGGATTCGCGCGCGCGTCACCTCGCTGCCCTCCTCGGCACAATCCGGGAGATACGGAGTTCGTGCGGCCGCATCGGCGAGACCTACTCGGCCGAAAGCGCGACGGGTTCTTCGGTCGGCCTGCTTCGGCCCTTGATCCCGTCGAGCACCATCAGCAAGGGGGGGAGAAAGAGAAAGTCCGCCAGCAAGGCGACGATGACCGTTATTCCCACCAGTGTCCCCAGCGCCTGGTTGTTCGTCATCCCCGATGCCCCGAAAACGAGGAACCCCAACGCGAACACGACGGTCGTCGCCGTCAGCGCCTTGCCCACCGTTCGGAAGGTGGATCGAACGGAGTCCGAGGGCGGCAGACCGCGTCTTCTCGCTCCGATGTACTTGGTCATGAAGTGAATCGTGTCGTCGACGATGATGCCGAACGCAATCGCGGTGACCACCGCTGCCGCCACTCCGATTTCCCCTACCACGTATCCCCAGAGCCCGATCGCCATGGCGGCGGGAATGAAGTTGGGGATCAGGCTGATCAGACCCAGGCGCACACTTCGAAACACGAAGACCAGGAGCAGCGAGACGATGGCCATCGCGGTAATGGTGCCGATCAGCATCTTTTCTATGTTTCTCTGAATGGAGTGAGCGCCCACGATCGAAACGCCGCTAGCCGCGGTCTCCATGCCCGGGGCATGTTCCCGGAGCCAGGCCTGCGCGCGCTCGTCGAGATCCACCTTTTCCTTCGTGGACAGGCTCTTGAGGACCACCGTCATGCGTGATGCCGACCGCTCGACGTCGATGAGATTGTTCAGGTCGCGGCCGACCGGGAGGGAGAACTCGTAGAGCAGCAGATACTGGGCGGCGAGATCGGAGTTTTCGGGAATGCGGTAATGGTCCGGATCGTCGCCATGCAGGTTCTTGTTCAGCCGCTTCAGGATGTCGGAGAGAACAAGGACATGGGCCACCTCCGGCTGTGTCCGGTACCACTGCGCGAACGCGTCGATCCTGGCCAGATACTCGACGTCCGTGACGCCGCCCTCCCGTCCGGAGTCGAGGGAGTACTCGTAGGCTTCGAGGCCGGTGAAGTTCTCGCTCAGGAAGTCGGTCGAGCGCCGGAACTCATAGCTTTCGTCGAGAAGCTCCAGCCAGTTCTCCTTGAGCTCGATCCTCGAGATACCGGCGATGAGCACGACCGTAATGACGGCGAAGGAACACAGCAGGACCATGTGGCGCGAGACGACAAAGCGTCCGAACGCGTCGAAGAGATCGGTCCGGCCCGCGGGAGCGGGCCGGGCCCGCATGGGCACGAGCGACAGAAAGGCGGGCAGGAGGGTTACCGAGTAGAGAAATGCGCACAGCGAGCCGAAGGCGACGATGTTGCCCATCACCCGGAACGGCGGCATTTCGGAGAAGTTCAGACTGAGGAAGCCGATCGAGGTCGTGAGCGAAGTCAGAAAGACGGGCCAGGTGTTGACCTGCAGAGAGTGCGCGACCGCCTCTCTGCGCTCCATGCCCTGCCGCAGGCCCGACAGAACGATCTCTATGATGTGCACGGAGTGCGCGACGGTGACCGCCATCAGCACGAAGAGCGCGGCTCCGCTCTCACCGTAGAGCTTCATGCCGGCCCAGCCCGCAAAGCCCATTGCCGTGGGGAGGACCGCGACCAGCATCAGGAGGATGGCGACGGTTCCCCATACGGAGCGGAGAAGCAGCACGGCGACCAGCAGCATCGTGCCGAGTGCGGCAGGGCCGAGAATGCCAAGCTCTTCGTCGAGCGCATCGCGCATCGCGCGATTGAGGATGACATCGCCGGTCAGGTGGTAGTCGAAGGTGGAGTACTTCTGCCGGGCCGCTTCGGCGGTGTCGGACAGGAAGTCGGTGACCTCCACCTTGGCCAGCTCGCGGTTCTCGGGAAGGGCGACGCTGACCACCAGGCCGGCCACGCGACCGTCGAGAGAGAGCAGGCGTCCGGCAACCTCCTCGGTGTCGAGCGCAATTCTCCGGATGCGGCTTATGTCTTCGTCGTCGAGGGAGCCGGCGTCATCGATGAGCGGCTCGACGATGAGCTCATCTTCACGCCCTTCACTGTGGGAGTAGTTTGCAATGGAATCGACTCGCGTGACGTAGGGCGTGCGCCACAGCTCCTCGGTCAGCTCCTCGATGGCGAGAAGGGCTTCCCGCGTGAATATTGTGCCTTCCTGCGGTGCTACCGCAACGAGCGCGCTGTCCGAAAGAGCGTAGGTGTCTTCGAGCAGCTCCAGCGCAATCAGGTGCGGGTCGTCCTTGTTGAAGTGATTCCGGACATCGACGTCGACGAGCACGATGTATCGGGCGCCATAGGCGAGAGCGACCAGCACGAGCAGGGAAAGCACAATGGTGAGCCCCCGGCGCGCCAATACGAGCGATGTCCAGGACTCGAGGTTCATGTCGACATTCCGTGCCCCGTGCGGGTTTCCGATCCGGAACCCGCTCTTCCCCCTCCCACGGCAGTTTCCCAGCTTAGCATTGCCTTGTCCATCAACGGTGCGGGCATCCCTGCGCTACGGTCCAGGCCGCCGCTCAACGTGAGATGCCGGGCCGGGACCGGCGAGCGCAACCAATCGAGGTGGGCGATTCGGTGCAGACGTTTCAGCCGTCTCGGGAACCTTGCAATGGCATCGTGCGCCAAACCTCGGTACCGTACGGCGCCCCGGTTTTCTGACGCTCGACCGGCGGCGCGTGAAGGGGCACGGCCATTGGGTTCGGGCGGGTAGCGGTGGCAGGTGGAACGCACGACGAGCAGTTGCGACGGCACTTCCTCACTCCCTCCGTTTCCGGAAGGTTGGTATTTCATTGCCAGTCGCGAGCGTATCGAGACGGAGGCGCTGTTGCGGAAAACCTGGCTGGGCGAGGAGATCGTCGCCTGGTGCAACGGTGGTGGGGAGATCTGTGTTGCCGAAGCGTTCTGTCCCCACCTGGGCTCCGACCTGGGACCGGATGCCGGGGGGCGAGTGCGAAGCGGACGCCTGGTCTGTCCCTTTCACGGGTTCGAGTACGACGTTTCCGGTCAATGCGTGGCGACGCCCTACGCACCGCCGCCGAAGTCCGCGAGACTGAAGGTATTCCGGACCTGTGAAGTGCTGGGTCTCGTCTTCGCGTGGCGGGGCAGCGGCGGGCGGGCGCCGCAATGGGATCTTCCTGCGCCACGGCACGGCGGAAGTGACTGGAGTGCCATGGAGTTCTGGAGCGTGCGCTTTGCGGGGCATCCCCAGGAGACGACGGAGAACGCGGTCGACCTCGGGCATCTGCGTTACGTGCACGGCTATGGGAGTGTCAAGAGAGTAGGGTCCGTATCGGTGGAAGGCGCCTGGCTGAAGAGCTGCTTCGACTTCAGGCGAACCCGGTCCATAGCCGGTTTGAAGTGTTTCGAGTACGACGTCTCCGCCGTCACCCATGTTCATGGTCTGGGCTATTCGTTCGTCGAAGTTCAGGAGCGCTCCATCGGGATGGAAACCCGCCTGTGGGTGCTGGCGGCACCGGTCGACGGGAAGCTCATCGAACTGACGTTGGTCAGCCAGGTGCGTCACCTGGTCAGACCCAGGCATCCAATCTACGGAATGCGCTTCCTGCCCCTGCGACTTCGCACCCGAATCATGAACGGAATCATCATGGCCGCCCAGAAGCGGGACGTCATGCAGGACGTGGTCATCTGGGAGCGGAAGCGATACCGGCGCCGGCCGGCGCTTTGTGCTTCAGACGGCGAGATCGGCAGGTACCGGCGCTACTGCGAACAGTTCTATCCGGAAGCTCAGGCGATCCACCGGCGCAGGGAGGAACGACTCGCCTTTCGCGCCTGAGGGTCCACGGCGGCGGAACTGTGCACCCTGAGTCGCGGTCGACAAAGCCCCCGCCGACATCTTCGCGCCCTCGCCGCGAAGATCGGTGAGACATGGCGGCTGGTTGCAGGATGCCGTGAAGGCGGGCAATCAGTGGGCGGAGGTGCTGCCCAGATCCGAGTTTGCCTGCCTGATGTGCATGAGGAGCGCGTGGTGGGCGGCCAGATCTTCCTGTTGCAGCGCCGCGACCGCATTGCGGAATGTGCGGACCTGCGAATCGTGCGCGGCCAGGAGCTGGTCCAGTCGGCGGCCTTCGGCAAGAGTTCGCCGGCCACCGTCCCGGTACTTCGTTTCCAGCGCCTCGAGAAAGGAAAAATGGGCGTCCTTGGTCTCGAGCATCGACTCGTACGCCTTCCAGGCGGAAAGCGCGGCGTCGGGCAGGGGATCGAGTTCCGTCATCGGGAATTCCCGGCCACACCGGGCAGCAGAGAGGTCGCCCCGCTCAAGCGCTGGTCTCCCTTGCCTTGCCCCCGAGACAGCGGGGAGAGTCCGGGGAGTCCGCACCCACCTCGCGCCAGTCACCCTCGGTGTAGGTGTGGAGAGCGAGGGCGTGCACGCCGGCGCGAAGCTCCTCGTCGAGGAGCCGGTACACCTCCCGGTGACGGGCCACCAGCTTGCGTCCCTCGAAGCTCGGGGAGACCACCACTACCTTGAAGTGGGACTCCGAGCCCGCGGGGACGTTGTGCTGGCTGCTCTCGTTCTCCACCTCGAGGTGGACGATATCGAGACCCTCTCGGAGCTTTCGTTCCATTCTGTCCTGGACGCTCATGAAAACGGACTCCGTACCTGCTCGCAGACGGCCATGATAGCGAATCGCGTATCGGCGGCGGATCGATGCTCGCGCATCACGCGGTCGACGCCGGGCGTCCGTCGCCGAGCCGCAGAAGAAGCTGATCGATGATGGAGCCGATGCTGCCCACCAGTCGTCCGCCCAGGCCTTTCTTGATCACGTAGCGAAGCTCGTAGAGGTCGGCGCTCTCGCTCGCGGCAAGCAGGTAGTCGTCGCTGGTGGTGATCTCATCGCACAGCCCGAGCGTCAGCGCGCGTCGGCCGTACCAGTGCTCGCCGGTCGCGACCCGGTCCATCGGAAGGTCCGGCCGGTACTCGGAAACGAACTCCTTGAAGAGGGCGTGGGTGTCATCGACCTGGGCCTGGGCGGCGGAGCGCTCGGCTTCGGTGTTCTGGCCGAAGAGGGTCAGGGTGCGCTTGTACTCTCCGCCCTTGACCTGCTCGAAATCCACTCCGCCGGAGTCGAGCAGGCGCCGGAAGTTGGGTAGCTGCAGGAGCACGCCGATGGAGCCGAGAATCGCGAACGGCGCGGCGAGCACGCGGTCCGCGACGCAGGCCATCATGTAGCCTCCGCTCGCGGCAACCTTGTCGACGGCGACGATGAGGGGAATGGAGCGTTCACGCAGGCGGAGCAGCTGTGAGGCGGCGAGCCCGTGCTCGTGCACCAGTCCTCCCGCGTTCTCCAGCCGGAGGAGCACTTCGTCCCCCTTCCTTGCGGTGGACAGCACCGCGGTGACCTCCTGGCGAAGCGACGCCACCGCCGAGGCCTTGATGTCGCCGCGGAAGTTCAGGACGAAAATGCACTTTCGTTCCCGCTTCGGGTGGCGCTTGGCGCGCGCCTTCTCGGCCTTCTTCCTCGCCTTCTCTTCCGCCTTGAAGCGCTTTGCGGGCAGGGTTTCGTGACGGACTCTTCGTTTCAGTTCATCGAAGGTCCGGTTCATGGAGCGCACCTCCAGGTGTTCCGTGCTGCTCTCTCGTCTCGCCAGCGTCGCAACCACGCCGATGAGCGCGGCGACTCCCACTATCACGGTGAGCGTCTGGGCGAGGAAGAGCCCGTAGTCCAGCAACATGTCCGTCATGATCGACTCCTGCAAGAACGAGGCGAGGCAGGAGATCATGCCATCACCGCCCGCGTTCGCGCGGGGCGGCAGGGGCCGGGCCGGGGCGTTCGGGCGGCTACCAGGTGAGGGGGGTGAGCAGCAGGCGGCCGTCGGGCTGCAGCCAGTAGCTACGTTCCAGTATTCGGACCTGGTAGGCGATCAGCCCTTCCTTCCACCGGTACCGGACGACCTCTCCGGCTTCCCGCATGCCCGCGTCGAAGAGACCGAAGAGCGCATCCTCCACTTTCGCGGCGGAGAGCGAAGGAAAGTGGTGGACGAGTCGCTGCGCGAGGGGCTCCAGGGCTCCGGCGCTGTCGAGACGCCGGTACCAGGCGGAGAGCAGGCGGCGCTCGGACTCGCCCGCCAGTGGCTGCTCCTCGGGTGCGCTTTCGCGATGGAAGGACGCTCCCCCGAGGCGCTGCCACTCGAGCCCCTGCGGCTCGGCAAATCGCTCTCTCCCCGTCTCGGCAAGTCCCTCCACCAGCGGATGGGCGGACACGGACGGTGAATCGATCACGGCGCCGAGCATGGCCGCCTTCTCCGCCACCGCATCCCGGAGGCCTTCCCGTTCTCCGGTCTCGGGGCGTACCGGGACGGGAGCCTTCAGCACGTCCAGCAGGGCCGCCTGCAGGGCCCGCAAATCGAGAACGGCGAGTGCGATCCGTCCTTCGAAGTACTCGGCAAGCGCGCTCGAAACGTGGCGGGATTCGTGCTCCGCCGCTTCGAGACGAGTCCGCCAGTCGGTGCTGCGCTCGGCGAGGGCGGATGCCGAATCACGGTGGCGCAGGACGAGCGCTTCGCGCTCCGCGACGATGTCGTCGATACGCTTGCGCAGCGCGGCAGCGTGCTGGACCAGCGCGCTGCGCATGCCCGATTCCAGATCCCGCGCGGCGCCTATCGCGTCGTACAGGACAGCGCTCCCGGGAGGCGCGAGATCGAAGAGCGGGGCGCCCTCCGGCCCGTAGAGGTGGGAAGGATCGAGGGTCCGGGTCCAAAGCGCCGCCGCCGCGAGCAGCTCCGCGGGAGCGGCCCCGAACTCCTCGGCGATCTGCCCTTCCCCTGCTTCCACCTGCTCGCGCAACGCGGCGACTCCAGCCCGAACCCGGTTTTCGACCGCCCGAATCCTCTCCTGGACATCCGCTCTCCGCGCCTCGACGAGCGCCGCGATTTCCTGCCGCTCGGCCACGAGCGCACGGGTCCCGGTACGAAGCGCTTCCTCGCGTTCCATCCGCTCCTCTTCGAAGGCCGCGCGTTCGGTCCCGAGACCGGCGTGGAGTGCGGCGATCTCCCGATAGAGGACGACTGCCTGCCGGCGATGTCCGTCGAGCAGCTCCCGGTGCCGGGCGATGGCGTCGCGGAGCACGGCGAGCCCGGATTCATCGGCGTCTTCGTCGGTCTGCGCCCGCACCTGTTCATCGTAGGCTTCGATGCGGCGATTGAGCTCCTGCTGCACGCGGTCGTGGGCGTCCTCGAGCGCCGCGTACCGTTCCGCCAGTGCCGCGAGAGCTCGCCGGCCATCCTGCCGACGCTCCATCCCTTCCTCGAGCCAGTTCAGGTGCGCTTCCCTCTCGAGCCGAAGCAGCTCCTCTCGCTCGCGATAGGCGTCGACCACCTGTGCCGTGAATCGCCGGTAGGCGTCATCGAGGCGCGCGATCTCTCTCGCCTCCTCGCTGGAGCCGTCGCGATAGGCGCGGGAGGCGTCTTCGAGCGCGCTGCGCCGTTCCTGCACCTGATTCGTGAGCTCGCGGTAACGCGACTGTGCCGCTCGGAGTTCGGCGAGCACCCGGTCGAAGGCCTCCCGGTAGAGCGCGACGGCGCCGGCTTCCTCCTCCCCGTCGAGCTCGAGGCGCCGCATCCTCTGGTTCAGGGCTTCCATGCGGGCGTTGAGCGCGTCCTGCTCGACCTCGAAGGCCGCTTCCCCCTCCCGCCGGGCGCGCTCGAGCTCCTCGCCTTCGGCGCGCAATCGCTCGAGGTTACGGGCGGCGCTCTGCGACAGGGCCGCCCGGGTGGCCCGGAAGTCTTCCTCCATCCCGCCGGAGTGGGAGCTGAAGCTCGATTCCGCCGCCTCCAGCATCGCGTAGTAGATGGGACGGACATCGAACTCCTGGTCGCCGAGGGCATCGACGCTGAGCGCGCAGGCGGCAAGGGCCGGCGCGAGGCGTCTGCGCCACACGATTCGTCCGGGTCTCCGGCCGCTTCGGCGGTAGAGGCGTGCCCCGAGGGCAGGCGCGGGCGCCGGCATCGAATGCGTCAATCTCGTGACTCCCTGGTGATGTTCTTCACTTCCGCGTGATGCGCACCGGCGCAGGCAAACGCTCACGTAACCTGCAAGCGTAGCCGAAAAGCCGTGGATGGTCTTCCCGGCATACTGATAATCTCCCTTTTTTCTCGCCTTTCGGTCGGAACATGCATCAACTCACGACTGTGGGCGCACATCTGTCGATGTCGATGTTGATGGTGACGCTCCGGGCAAATGCGCCCGAAGGCGAAGCGGCGCGGCGACGGCATTGCCTTCACCGCCCCGCGCTGCTTGCCGCTCTGGCCGCGTTCGCGGGCCTCGGCCTGTTCGCGCCCGGGCTGGCGGCGCAGATTCCGGCCATCGAGTATCGCGTGGCGAGTGTCCGCGTGATGGGAGTCGAGTTCCCCGTCATGCTTCCCCGGGGGTTCGAGATCGAGCTCCTGAATCAGGACCTGCAGGGTCCCCGCCTTCTGACATTCGGTCCGGGGGGAGACCTCTTTGCGGGTTCCCGATCCGGAAAGGTGTACCGCCTGACGCCGCCCTATCGGGAAGCCGGCGTGCTGGTCAGGCTCGACGACTATCCGCACAGCGTGGCGTTCCGCGAGGGCGAGATTCTCATAGCCCGCACCGCCGGCCTCCATCGCGCGCCCTGGCGCCCCGGCCAGGAGAGCCTCGATGCGCGGGACCTCACCCTGCTTGCGGCCCTCCCGGGCGGATGGGGACACAACTCGCGCACCGTGCGGGTGGGACCGGACCGCCGCGTCTACGCAAGCCTCGGTATCCGGGGCAACTGCTCGAACGAGTACCTCGGGGCCGACTATCCCTTCGATCGCCGCCGCGGCGGCATCCTGGTGCTGGACGAGACGGGGGGCGAGGCCCGTTGGTCGGCCTTCGCCACGGGCTTGCGCAACCCGGTCGGCTTCGACTGGCACCCGGTCACGGGAGAGATGTTCGCGAGCAACAACGGTCCGGACCACCTGGGCTTCGAGCTTCCGCCGGAGTACTTCAGCCGCATCGAATCGGGTTCCTTTCACGGCATGCCGTGGTATCAGTACGACGGCGTCCGGCTTCGCCGCGACCCGTGCATCGAGAGCGACCCGCCCGCTGCGGAGCCCGTGCCTCCGGTCCTCACCTTTCCCGCCCGCAGCGCCCCCATGGCCGTCGCGTTCGTCGCTCCGGGGGCGCTCGATCCGGGTTTCACCGGCGACGCGGTGGTGGCGCTGCGCGGCTCGTGGGGCACTTTGCCGAGTGGCGGCTACTCGGGCGATCCCGGCACCCGCCGCCATCCCAAGCTGGTGCTCGTACGCTTCGACCAGGGCGCGGCACGGCGGGTCGACGATCTCGTCACCGGCTTCCAGCTCTCCGACGGGCGTCGTTGGGCGCGGCCGGTGGGCGTCGCCTTCGGCTCCGACGGCGCGCTCTACTTCACCAGCGACGAGGGCGTGCACGGACTCTTCCGCATGCGGCGCATCGAGTGACGCTTTCCGCTCACGAGGTTCGCCGGGGCGGCGCCAGGGCCCGCGACACCCTCCCTCCGGGCGCCGCCGCCCGGGAGGGGTGCGCTCGGAGGCGCTGAGGATGGCGATTCCCTTCCACTACGAGGAGAAGGTCGACTACGGGGCCGTCAGGTGGGTGAGTCCCATGATTCGCCGCGTCGTCGCGGCGAATCCGAGCGCCTTCACCTATCACGGCACCGGCACCTACATCATCGGATCCGGTTCGGTCGCGGTGGTGGATCCCGGTCCCGATCTGCCGGATCACGTCGATGCCATCGTCGCCGCCACGCGCGGGGAGCGAATCACCCACATTCTCGTAACGCACACCCACGTCGACCACTCGCCCGCCACCCGCGCGCTCAAGGCGCGACTCGAGGCGCCGAGCTTCGGATACGGGCCGCACGGAAGGGGCCGTTTCGAGTCCGGCGAGGAGGTGGAGGAGGGCGCGGACCGGGACTTTGCGCCCGACGTGGAGGTGCGCGACGGCGACGTGGTGCGGGGGGAAGGCTGGTCGGTGGAATGCGTGCACACTCCCGGCCACACGTCGAACCACATCTGCTACCGGTTGCGCGAGGAAGGCGCGCTGTTCAGCGGAGATCACGTGATGGGGTGGAGCACGACCATCGTCTCTCCTCCCGACGGCGACATGGGCGACTACATGCGGAGCCTCGAACGCCTGCTCGCCGGAGAAGACGAGCGCTTCTGGCCGACCCACGGTCCTTCGATTCCCGACCCCCGGGCCTTCGTGCGCGCATGCCTGGCGCATCGCCGGCAGCGCTTCGACGAGATTTCCCGTTGTCTGTCGAAGGGAATGGAGCGCGTCGAGGAGATGGTTCCGGTCATCTACCGCGAGCTTCCGCGCGCAATGCACCCCGCCGCCGCCCGCCAGGTCTTCGCGGCGCTTCTCTACCTCGTGGAGGAGGGGCGTGCGGCCTGCGTGGACGCCCTCGGCGTCGGCGCGCGCTATCGTCCCGTAGCGTGACGCGGCATCGCTCCGGATCCGCGGTCGAAGCGTTTCCGGCCCTGCCATCCGCGGGCGCGCCGCAGTATCCGTCCCCGGACTCGCGGATTCAGCCGCAATGTCTCACCGAATCTCGTCGTGAGGGCGCCACGGTGCCGTGGCATCGGGTCGCGCGGAGCGAGAGACGCTGAAGTCGCAGCCGGCACTGCGTTGCGGCGGCTCGAGGGAGCACGGCCCGCCAACGCGAGCGGACAGGCGTCCGTCCGCCAGGAAGTCGGTGAGACATCAGGGTTAGAGCCATGGCCAGCCACCCCGACACCCTGATTCCGAGCGGGAGCCTGCGCGCGCTCCGCGATCTGCTGCCCTATCTCTGGCCGGCCGGCCAGTGGCGGATGCGTACCCGCGTGGTGCTGGCGCTGTCGATGCTCGCGGGGTCCAAGATCACGCTGGTCTTCGTGCCGGTGATCTTCGGGCGCGCGGTCGACGCCCTCGGCGCCGACGCGCTTGCGACGGCGGCGGCTCTCCCCGTGGGGCTCATTCTCGCCTACGGACTCGCGAGGGTGCTGTCGCTCGTCTTCGGCCAGCTCCGCGACGCGCTCTTCGCGCGCGTCGGCCAGCGGGCCATCCGAACCGTCGCGCTGAAGGTGTTCCGCCACCTCCACGCCCTGTCCCTGCACTTCCACCTCGGCCGGCAGACCGGGGGCCTGAGCCGTTCGATCGAACGCGGCACCAAGTCCATCGAGATGCTGCTGCGCTTCAGCCTCTTCAACGTGCTGCCGACCTCGCTGGAGATCGCGCTCGTCTTCGGAATCCTCTGGGGCTTGCTCGATTTCCGGATCGCCGCCGTCACCCTGCTCACGGTCACCGCCTACATCCTGTTCACGGTGAGGGTCACCGAGTGGAGGCTCGAGTTCCGGCGGCGAATGAACGAGCGGGACAACCAGGCCAACACCCGGGCCATCGACAGCCTGCTCAACTTCGAAACCGTGAAGTACTTCGGCAACGAGGAGCACGAAGCGCGGCGCTTCGACCGTGCCATGGCCGGTTACGAGGACGCGTCGGTCAAGAGCCAGACCTCGCTCGCGCTCCTCAGCATCGGCCAGGGCGTGCTGGTTGCCGTCGGCCTGACGCTGGTGATGTACCTGGCGGGGCTCGGCATCGTCGACGGACGCATGACGGTGGGGGACTTCGTGATGGTGAACACCTATCTCATGCAGCTCTATCAGCCGCTCAACTTCTTCGGTTTCGTCTACCGCGAGATAAAGCAGGGGCTCATCGACATCGAGAAGATGTTCGAGCTTCTGCGCGTCGAGGCGGACATCGGCGACATCCCGCAGGCGCCTCCCCTGCGCCTGCACGGGGGCGAGGTTCGCTTCGAGGACGTATCCTTCGGCTACGAGGGGCGACCTCCCATCTTCGAGCGCCTGAGCCTGGCCATACCCGCCGGGACGACGGTGGCGCTGGTCGGGGCCTCGGGCGCGGGAAAGTCCACCCTTTCGCGCCTGCTCTATCGTTTCTATGACGTTGACGGAGGCGCCATCCGGATCGACGGCCAGGACCTGCGCGGCGTGAGCCAGTCTTCGTTGCGTGCGGCGATCGGCGTGGTGCCGCAGGACACAGTGCTGTTCAACGACAGCATCTACTACAACATCGCGTACGGACGTCCGGACGCCTCCCCGTCGGAAGTCGAGAACGCGGCGCGGCTGGCCCACATCCACGACTTCGTCCTGGGTCTTCCGGACGGCTATCAGACGATCGTCGGCGAGCGCGGCCTCAAGCTCTCCGGCGGCGAGAAGCAGCGGGTCGCCATCGCGCGCACCGTGCTCAAGGACCCGCGCCTGCTGATCTTCGACGAGGCCACTTCAGCGCTGGACTCGCGCACCGAGAGCGAGATTCAGGCCAACCTCGAAGCCCTCTCCCGAGGCCGCACCACCCTGGTGATTGCCCATCGCCTGTCGACGGTGGTGGGCGCGGACGAGATCCTGGTGCTCGACGAGGGGCGGATAGTCGAGCGCGGCCGTCACTCCGCCCTGCTCGCAGGGAGGGGCCGATACGCCGAAATGTGGCGCCGCCAGCAGGAGGAGTCGGGCTGACGCGCGAAGACGAGGCAAGGCCGGACGCGCGTGCCCGGTCCCCGTCGGGGCCAACGGCCGGGGGGCTTCCTCATGCGAGTCCGTCGTGCTTGCCCGAAGGCGGACGCGGGACCGGGCTCCGCCGGGCGGGCAACGAGCCCGGGCCGGCGCGCAGCGTCGACGATGCGTTCTCCAACGGCGAGGATGTCGGAGCCGGACCGATCTCCGGCGGCCCGGGTCGCTGCGTGTAGAATGCGCGCCGCCCGAGAAGCGCAACCGGACCTGAGCGTGAACAAGCAGGCGCGTCCCGTACCCGACAGATCCGTGTTCCTGGCCCGCAAGGTAGCGGAGCTCAAGATTGGCGAGGTCCGGCGTCACATCTTCCTGTGCGCGGACCAGAGCGATCCCAAGTGCTCCACCCGGGATGACAGCCTCGACTCCTGGAGCTTCCTCAAGCGGCGCCTGAGCGAGCTGGGCCTCGTCGACGACGGCAGCGTGTACCGGACGAAGGCGAACTGCCTGCGGGTGTGCCAGCAGGGTCCGATCGCGGTCGTGTATCCCGACGGGGTGTGGTACCGGGGCTGCACTCCCGAGGTGCTCGAGCGGATCATCCAGGAGCACCTGATCGGCGGCCGGCCGGTGGCGGAGTACGCGTTCTTCACCCACGCGCTGCCCGAGCCGGCGTGAATCGCTCTCCGGATCGGCGTTCCGGCGGGGATATCGCCGGCGGCTGATGCCGGAGGTCTCGCTCGACTGCTTTCTCCTCACGCGCCAGTGGCGTGACACTCCCGCCGGGCTCGAGCTCTCCTTCTGGGGGCGCTCGGAATCGGGACCGGTCCGGGTGATCGTGGAGGGCGAGTCCGCGGTCGCATTCATTCCGCACGAGGCGGCGCTTCCCTCGCCCCTCGGCGAAGATTCGGACGTCGCACGACGCCCGCTCGCGCTCCGCGATCTCGCGGGGGGAGCGGTGGACGGGCTGTACTTCCGCTTCCAGCGCGCGCTCACCGAAGCGCGCGATCGGCTGCGCCGGCACGGCGTGCAGGTCTTCGAATCGGATCTCAAGCCGAGCGACCGCTACCTGATGGAGCGCTTCGTCACCGCCGCCTTCAACGTTCGGGGGGTTCCGCGTGCGCGGGACCATCACCTCGAGTTCCGAAACCCCGCGATCACGCGCGCTTCGTTCCGGCCCCGTCTCGCGTACGCCGTCATCGACATCGAGACCTCGGGCTTCGATGGCGAGCTCTACTCGATCGCGGTGTGCGCGGGGCGCCGGCGCCGCGTGTTCATGGTCAGCGACCGGGCGCTCGACGCCCCCGATCTCGGGCTGGTCTGCTGCCACGACGAGCGCGAAGTTCTGCGGTGCTTCTTCCACTGGATGAGCGGGGCCGATCCCGACCTCATTCTCGGCTGGAACGTGCTGAACTTCGATCTCGACTTCCTGCAACGGCGCTGCGAGGCGCTCAGGCTGGGGTTCGCGCTCGCGCGTGGAGGCGAGGGGGCGCGCATCCTCGAGCCCCAGTCGCCGGCCGGGGTGCGGGTCGCCCGGGTTCCGGGGCGCGTGGTGCTCGACGGGATCGACCTGCTGCGCGCCGCCTTCTGGCCCTTGGAGAGCTTCGAGCTCGAGCATGTCGCCCGCACGATGCTCGGAAAGGGAAAGCGGCTCGCTCCCGGCACCGACAAGCTGGCCGAGATCCGTCGTCTGTACCGGGAGGACCCCGTCGAGCTGGCCCGCTACAACCTGGAGGACTGCCGCCTCGTCGAGGACATCTTCGAGCACGCGCACCTGGTGGACTTCGCCATGCGCCGGGCCGAGATGACCGGACTCGCGATGGACCGCCTGGGGGGATCCGTCGCCGCGTTCGACCACCTCTACCTGCCCCGCCTGCATCGGCGCGGCCGGGTGGCGCGCGACGTCGGGGCCGCTCCCGGGGACTCCGGGGGCAGTCCCGGCGGCTACGTCCTCGACTCCCGCCCCGGTCTCTACGACGACGTCCTGCTGCTCGACTTCAAGAGCCTGTACCCGAGCATCATCCGCACCTTCCGGATCGATCCCTTCGGACTCGCCGATCCGGGAAGCGATCCGGTACCGGGATTCTCCGGGGCCTCCTTCGCGCGCGAGGGCGCCATCCTTCCCGAGCTGGTGGCCGAGCTCGGGGCGGTGCGCGAGGAGGCGAAGGCGGCCGGCGACGCCGCGCTCTCCCAGGCGGTCAAGATCCTGATGAACTCGTTCTACGGAGTGCTCGGCGCCGGAGGCTGCCGCTTCTTCGATTCCCGGCTCGCCACCAGCATCACCCGCCGCGGGCACGAGATCATCCAGCAGAGCCGGGACTTCATCGAGGCCCGCGGCTATTCCGTCATCTACGGCGATACCGACTCGCTCTTCCTGCACCTTCGATCCGCGGGCGGTGAGGAGAGGGCCGCGGCCACCGGGCAGGAGCTCGCGGACGCGCTCAATGCCTGGTGGCGGGAGCGGATCGCGGCGGAGCACCGTCTCGAGTCCTTCCTCGAGGTCGAGTTCGAGATCCACTTCCTGCGCTTCCTCATGCCCACCGTGCGCGGCGAGCGCACCGGCAGCAAGAAGCGCTACGCGGGACTGGTGCGCACGAAGAGCGGTGAGCCGGAGGTGGTGTTCAAGGGGCTGGAGAGCGTGCGCACCGACTGGACCCCGCTCGCGCGAACCTTCCAGCGCGAGCTCTACCGGAGGGTGTTCCTGGACGAACCCTTCGAGTCCTACGTCCGGGAAGTGCTGGAAGACCTCCTGGCGGGACGCCTCGACGAGCAGCTCGTCTACCGCAAGCGCCTGCGCCGGCCCGTTGCGGAGTACACCCACAACGTGCCGCCCCACGTGCAGGCAGCGGCGAAGCTCGCGCGTCCCGGCCGCTGGGTGAGCTACGTGATCACCCGCAACGGCCCCGAGCCGGTCTCCGGCGCCGGGGAGCCGTGCCGGCCCGACTACGAGCACTACCGGGAACGCCAGCTCGCCCCCGCCGCGGACGGCATCCTGCACTTCCTCGACACCAGCTTCGCGCAGATCACGGATACCCAGCTCCGGATGTTCTGACAGCGACCGGCCGGCGCCCGCTTCCGCGCGCTCGCCGCGACGCCGGGTGGAACAGTGCGGAACCTGAGGCACCCACGCCTCTCGCCCGGGAGGGCTGTGATAGCCTTCCCCGGGATCCCGCCCGGCTACTGCGCCCCGTGGACCACGTCCGCAACTTCTGCATCATCGCCCACATCGATCACGGCAAGTCGACGCTTGCGGATCGGCTGATCCAGGCTTGCGGGGCGGTGGAGGCGCGGCAGTTCCGCGACCAGGTGCTCGACGACATGGACATCGAGCGCGAGCGCGGCATCACCATCAAGAGCAACTCGGTGAGCCTCGACTACCGGGCGCGGGACGGCGAGCTCCATCAGCTCAACCTCATCGACACCCCCGGCCACGTCGACTTCTCCCACGAGGTCCGGCGTTCGCTCATGGCCTGCGAGGGCGCGCTGGTGGTGGTCGACGCCACGCAGGGGGTGGAGGCGCAGACGGTCGCCAACCTCTACCTCGCGCTCGAGCACGATCTCGAGCTCCTGCCGGTCATCAACAAGATCGACCTGCCCGCGGCGGACGTGGAGCGGGTGCGCGAGGAGATCGACCAGGACCTCGGCCTCGATCCCTTCGACGCAATCCCGGTCTCCGCCAAGCAGGGACTGGGCATCGACGAGGTGCTGGAAGGCATCGTCACCCATCTGCCGCCCCCTCGAGGCGAGCGAAAAGCGCCTCTCAAGGCGCTGGTGTTCGACGCCCGCTACGACGCCTACCGCGGGGTGGTGCTCTACGTGCGCGTGGTGGACGGGCGCCTGGCAAGCGGTGACCGCGTGCGCTTCATGCACACCGGACGCGAGTACGAAGTGCATGAAGTGGGCTTGAACCGACTGCGCCGCGAGGAATCCCGCGGCCTCGACGCGGGCGCGGTCGGCTACGTGATCACCGGCATCAAGACCATCCGTGACGTCAGCATCGGCGATACCCTGACCCACGCCCGCGAACCCGCGGAGGCCCCCTTGCCGGGCTACAAGCCCGCGCGCCCGGTGGTGTTCTCCTCCATCTACCCGATGTCGAGCCGGGAGTACGGGGACTTGAGCGTCGCAATGGAGAAGCTCGCCCTCAACGACGCGGCGCTCGTCTACCAGAAGGACTCCTCGGCCGCGCTGGGCTTCGGCTTTCGCTGCGGCTTTCTCGGGCTGCTCCACCTCGACGTGGTGCAGGAGAGGCTCCGGCGCGAGTTCGACCTCTCGTTGATCCTCTCCGCCCCCTCCGTGCTGTACCGGGTGCAGCTCCGTGACGGGGAGAGGGTCGATATCGACAACCCCGCCTACTGGCCGGAGCCGGGCGCCATCGATTCGGTGGAGGAGCCCTACATCCGGGCTTCCATCCTCTTGCCCGAAAAGCACCTCGGCGCCGCCATGGAGCTTTGCCGGGAGCACCGCGCCGCCACTCTGGGAACCGGCTATCTCGCGCGCGGCCGACTCGAAGTGAGCGCCGAGATGCCGCTCGCGGAGGTCCTCTTCGACTTCTACGACAAGCTGAAGACGGTGACCCGCGGATACGGATCCTTCGACTACGAACCTCTCGACTACCGGCCCGCGGAGGTGGTGAAGGTGGACATCCTCGTGCACCACGAGAAGGTGGACGCGCTCGCCTTCCTCGCCCACCGCGAGAAGGCGAGGGCGAGGGCGCTCCACTACTGCGGCCAGCTCGAGCAGTCCATTCCGCGGCAGCAGTTCAAGATCCCGATTCAGGGGGCGATCGGCGCCGAGATCATCGCCCGCTCCACCATCAATCCCTTCCGCAAGGACGTCACCGCCAAGTGCTACGGCGGCGACGTCACCCGCAAGCGCAAGCTGCTGGAACGGCAGAAGAAGGGCAAGGCGCGGATGAAGCTGGTGGGCTCGGTCGAGATTCCCCAGGAGGCCTTCGTCTCGGTGCTGCGCACGGAGCGCGGGCGCTGAGGGCCACAGGCGCCGTGCTTTCGGGGGTGGAGATCCCGGGACGGTGAGCGGCAACCCCGCTGACGCCTCGTGACGGCTCGCAGCCCGGCCGCGGCCTCCCGGAGGCCGACGGCGGGTAGAAGCGCCCGCGTTGCTCCCGAGCGCGCTTCGCTGCCCTCCGGCGCGGGCGAAGGCGCCGGGCTCTACGTTCACGTTCCCTTCTGCTCCGCGATATGCCCCTACTGCGACTTCGCGGTGAGCGTCGGAGCAGCGCCCCGGCGCGAAGCCTTCGTTCGGGATCTCCTCCGCGAGATCGCGCTGTGGCGAGAGTGGCGGGAGCCCTTCGACACCGTCTACCTCGGGGGCGGCACGCCCTCCATTCTCGGCGCCGGCCAGCTCGGCCGGCTGCTCGACGCGGTGCGCAGCCACCTCCCGGTGCGGGACGATGCCCGCATCTTCTTGGAAGCCAATCCGGAAGACGTGGCGCACGAGGCGGTGTCGGCCTGGCGGCGCCTGGGCGTGCACACCCTGAGCCTCGGCGTGCAGTCCTTCGACGACCGCGAGCTGCGATTCCTCGGCCGCCGCCACGACGCTGCCCACGCGCAGGGCGCGGTCCGCGAGTGCGTGGCGGCGGGCTTCGACACGATGTCCCTCGACCTCATCTTCGGCCTGCCCGACCAGTCGGCGGACACCCTGCGCGCGAGCCTCGACACCGCGGTTGCGCTCGGTCCCGATCACGTGTCCTGCTACCAGTTGACGGTGCACGAAGGCACCGCATTCGGGAGGCGCCGCGCCCGCGGCCGGCTGGTGGAGATGCCCGAGGACGAGCAGGCCGCGCGCTACGCGCTGATCCATCAAGTGCTCGCCCGCGGGGGATGGCGCGCGTACGAGGTCAGCAACTTCGCCCGGGCGCCGCGCCATCGATCGCGGCACAACATGAAGTACTGGCGGCACCTGCCGTACCTGGGGCTCGGCCCCTCCGCCCACTCCTTCGACGGCGCGCGACGCTGGTGGAACCACCGCGGCATCGAGGCCTACCGGGCCGCGCTCGACCGGGATGAGCGTCCGGTGGCGGGGAGCGAGCGGCTCACGCGGGAGGAGCTGGCGCTCGAAGCCCTGATGTTCGGGATGCGGACCACGGAGGGCATTGACCTCCGGGACTTCCGCAGGCGTTTCGGCGTCGACATCGCCGCGCGCAATCGCCGCTTCGTCGGCGACTGCCTCGAATCAGGTCTGCTGGAGCGGGCAGGGGATCGGCTGAAGCCCAGCACGGCGGGGCTCGCGGTCGCCGACACCCTCGCCGCGCGGCTGGAGCTCTGAGGTGCCTTGGCGGATCTACCCGGTGGGCACGACGATGCAGTCGGCGGGCGCGAAGCAAAGATGCACCCTTTCGCCCGCGCGCCGGTTCGTCTGGCCGACGTTCTTCTCCACCACCGCGATGCGCCGTCCCCCTGCGATCCTCACGAAGAGGTGCACGTCCGCACCGAGCCAGGCGACATCGAGCACTTCGCCGGGGATTGCGTTGACCGCCCCTGACGTATCCCTTCCGTTGCCGCTCGGCGCCGATTCGAGCGCCACCCGTTCCGGTCGCACGCACACCTCGTAGCCGCCGGAGCCGCTCCGGGCCGGTTCCGGAACGATGAGCTCGAATCCTTCCTTGCACTGAAACGTGCACACGCCGCTGCCGGGTCCGTCTCCGAGACGTCCCTCGAACCAGTTCGAGCGGCCGATGAACTCCGCCACGAACTTGCTCGCCGGCCGTGCGTAGATCTCGACCGGCCTGCCCCGCTGCTCGATGTGTCCGTGGTCCATCACGATCACCTCTTCGGCGAGGCTCATCGCCTCTTCCTGGTCGTGGGTGACCACGATGGTGGTGGAGCCGACCGCGTTCAGGATCTCCTTGAGCTCGACGCGCAGTTCCTGGCGGAGCTTGGCGTCCAGGGCGGACAGGGGTTCGTCGAGGAGCATCACCTCGGGTTGCGTGGCCAGCGCACGGGCGAGCGCCACGCGCTGCTGTTGACCGCCGCTCAGGTGGGCGGGGCGCCGCTGCTCGAGACCGCTCAGCTTGACGAGCTCGAGCATTTCCGCGACGCGCTTTGGTGTCTCGTCACGGGGGAATCCCCGGTGCCGCAACCCGTAGCCCACGTTCTGCTCCACCGTCATGTGGGGGAAGAGCGCGTAGTCCTGAAAGAGCAGCCCGACGTTGCGTTCGTAGGGGCGTCTGCCGTGCATGTCCTCGTCGGAGATCCGGATTCGGCCGGCATCGAGAGTCTCGAATCCCGCGATGAGGCGAAGGGTGGTGGTCTTTCCGCAACCGCTCGGCCCGAGGAGTGAGACGATCCGGCCTCTTGCGACTTCGAACGAGACGTCCTCGACCGCCACCACCTCGCCGAAGCGCTTGGTTATGCCCTCGACCTCGACAACGTTCATGCTTCGTCTCTCAGGTCAGACAGATTCGGCGATCCGCCACGAGCGCGACTCCGCGCGGCGACGCGGCAGGGTCATTGTCGGCCCAGCAAGGCCGAATACCAAGGCCGCCCGCACTCGCGCCGCCTCGTGGACCTGCGATGTACGCTCAAGCTGCGCATCGTACGCGCATCGGGTTCTTGCGGATTGACGAACGGGGCCGGAGCCGGACTCGTGCTTGGCATTCCGCAAGCGCAGCGACGATACTGCCGTAGCCCCTCGGGGGCGCCGGATCGCGCCCTCACTCCAATTCAGACCAGGTAGAGAGGTGAGAATGCATGAACAGCCGCACACGACGTGACTTCATCAAGACCGCCGGCGGGCTTGCCGCCGCCGGTTTCGCATCCACGATGCCCTTCGCACGGTCCGCGCACGGCGCGGCTCCGCTGGTGGCGGTCGAGTGGGGACCGCCGTACATCGACAACACCAAGACGGTGCTGGAGAACTGGGACGGCGGCGACATCGTCTGGGAGCTTCACCAGGGGGGCGCGGCAGCGATCCTCGGGAAGATCAAGGCGAGCTGGCCGAACACCAAGTACGATGTCATCGACATGTGGGCGCCGGTGTTCGTGTCCATGATGAAGGAAGGATGGGCCGAGCCGCTCACGGTCGAGAAGATCCCCAACATCGCCGACGTCCCCGACGCCCTGTTCACCAAGGATGCGGACGGCAACCTCATGAATGCGCCTCGTTCGGTCAACTACGTCCACTTCGCCGCCCGTGCCGATACCGTGCCTATCGAGATCACGCACATCGACGATCTGCTCGACCCGAAGCTCAAGGGCCAGATCGCGTGGCCTTCTCCCATCCTGAACACGAGCCTTCAGGTGGTGGCGATGGCGCTTGCCAAGGGAGGCGACGAGTTCAACCCGGAACCGGGCTGGGAGATGCTCAAGGAGATCGCCAGGGCCGGAAACATCGGCCGAATCGTCCACACCACCACGGATATCATCAACACTCTGAGCAGCGGCGAAACCTCGGTGACCTTTGCCGACCTCGGCACCCTGAGCGGAGTGGCCAAGCATTTTCCGGTGAGCTACCTGACCAAGACAGACGATTCGATCAAGACCTTCGGAGCGGTCGAGGGCTGGGTCGTGATGAGCAACAGCGAGCAGAAGGAGAAGTCCTACGAGTTCATCAACTATCTGCTGAGCCCGGAGGCCGCCACTACCTTCAATCAGTTGAACCAGATGCCGCCGGCGAGCTCGAAGGCCACGCCGGCAGAGGGACTTGAGCACGTAATCTTCAGCAACGAGGAGCTCGAGCGCTTCGTTCACATTCCCGACTACGATTACGTCTCCTCCCAGGTGGACGCCTGGGTCAAGCGATTCGAGGCGGAGATCGTTCCCCTGTTGTAGGGCCTCCCCGTCGCTCGATGCGGCACTGCGCCGCGCGCCCGCCTCGCACACCGAGCGAGGCGGGCGCCCTTACCGGAAACGCCAGGCATGAAGGCCACGCGAACCACGCTGCTGCTGCTCGTGCCCGCCACCGCGGCGTTTGTGCTTCTGCTCGCCTTTCCGCTTTTCAATATCGTCAACGAGAGCTTCAAGCTCTTCGTGCCGGGGAGGGTGGGCTCGGCCGAAGACGCGCCCTATACGCTGCAGAACTACAGCGAGCTCCTTCTCCCCGCCTACTTCAACTATTACTTCACCACATTCCGCCTGGGCTTCCTGGCCTCGGTCATCGCGCTCGCGATCGGATTTCCCATGGCCTACGTCGTCGCCCGGATGCGATGGGAGCTCGGGCGCAAGCTCTCGATCGGGTTCCTCATCGCGCTCATGTTCCTGAGCGTGCTCGTGCGCGTCTACTCCCTGGAGCTCACCTTCGGATCCGTGGGCGTGCTGCGTCCGGTCCTGCGCTTCCTGGACATCTCCCAGAACGACCGCACCTACACGGAATGGGTGGTGATCGCGGGGTTGCTGCACTACATCATTCCGATGTCCGCGCTCACCCTCGTGGGAACCATCCAGAACGTGAATCCCCGCCTCGCCGAGGCCGCGATGTCTCTCGGAGCGGCGCGCTGGAAGGCCCACCTCACCGTCACCGTGCCGCTCAGCATTCGAGGCATTCTCTCCGCCTTCCTCATCTCGTACACCCTGTGCATCAGCGCCTTCGTGGTGCCGATGGTGCTCGGCAAGGGCCGCGTGCTCTTCGTGTCCAACCTCATCTACAACCGCTTCAGCGAGATTGCGAACTACCCGGGCGGCTCTTCCCTGTCGGTCATGCTGCTGGTGGTCTCGCTGCTGATCGTGTACCTCATCTCCCGCATATCGATACGGCGCTGGGAGGGCGGATAGGCCGATGGCGAAACGTCACGGCGACGACATCGCTCTGTGCCTGGTGGCCCTGGTGCTGGCCTGCACCCTGATCTTTCTCGTCGTACCGATCATCATTTCGGCCGGCATGTCCTTCGACGCGAGGCCCTACCTCGCGCCCTTTCCCCCGCCCGACCTCTCGCTTCAGTGGTACGAGCGCTTCTTCTCCGACCCCTACATGCTGAGGGGGCTGCGGACGAGCCTGGTGCTGGCGTTCACCGCCACCTGCGTGTCGACCGCAATCGGGACCGTGACCGCGTTCGTCATCGACCGCTACGAGTTCCGGGGCAAGGAGGTCATGACCGCATTCTTCCTGTCGCCGCTCGTGGTGCCGGGCGTGGTGGTGGGCTTCGCCCTGCTGCTCTTCCTGTCCTTCGTCGGGGTGTTCGACGGCTTTGCCCGGCTGCTCGCGGGACACGTCATCATCACCATCCCGTACACGATACGCACCACGCTTGCCGGACTCGTCGGCATTCCTCCCTCGCTCAGCGAAGCGGCTCTGAGCCTGGGGGCCACCGAGCGGCAGGCCTTCTGGGACATCACCTTTCCCCTGGCGAAGACGGGCATCGTGGCGGGAGCGGTGTTCGCCTTCGCCTTCTCCATGGATGACGTGGCGGTCAGCATGTTCCTCACCGATCCCACCACCTACACGCTGCCGGTCGCGCTCATCAGCATGATGCGGGCGAACTTCGATCTGAGCATCGCGGCGGCGGCGTTGCTGCTCATCGGCGTGACGCTCGCCCTTATCCTGGTGCTGGATCGGGTCGTCGGCCTCGACAAGGTCATCGGACAGGGCATCTACCGGGGTTGAGGCGCATGCGCCGGATCGCGGTGGAGAACGCCGATTGTGTTCCCCGCCGCCCGGGGCGAACATGAGCCGGATTCCGAGTCGTCGTCGAGGCATCGGCCATGAAGCTCTTCCACAACATCGCGTCTCCCTTCGTCCGCAAGGTGCGGGTCCTGGCCGCGGAGACCGGCCAGAGCGCGCGCATCGAGCTGGTTCAGTCCGTCTTCACCCCGGTACAGCCCGACCGGGAGCTCTTCGGCTCCAACCCGCTCGGCAAGATCCCGACCCTGCTGCTCGACGACGGAACCGCGCTCTACGATTCCCGCGTGATCTGCGAGTACCTGGACAGCCTGCACGAGGGTCCGAAGATGTTCCCGGCCTTGGGACCCGCGCGCTGGGCCGCGCTCACCCGCCAGGCCCAGGGAGACGGCATCCTCGACGCGGCGGTCGGCACGCGCTACGAGCTCGCCCTGCGCGACCCGTCCCGGCAGTGGCCGGAGTGGATCGAGAACCAGCGCCAGAAGTACCGGCGCTCGCTCGACGCGCTGGAAGCGGAGTCGGGGTCCCTGGACGGGGCCGTCGACATCGGCGTCATCACCGCGGCCTGCGCGCTCGGCTACCTCGACTTCCGCTACCCGGACGAAGGCTGGCGGGACGCGCGCCCGGGCCTCGCCGGGTGGTACGCAGCCTTCCGGGAGCGCGAATCCATGCGTACCACCGCACCGGAGTAGCCGGCGCCCTCGGGCGGGTGGGGAGCCTCTGCCTCGAACCTCCCGCTGGCGCGTAGCGAGCGGGACCTCAGGCCGGACGGGGCGCGAGCGCCGGGGCGGGGGAGGCGGAGCGCGGGCGCCGGCGCCTTTCGCCGAGCACGAGGAGACTCGGGGTGAGGACCAGGGTGAGGATGGTGGCGAAGGCCAGGCCGCCCGCCACCGCGGTGGCGAGCTGGGTCCACCACTGGGTGGACGGCCCGCCCACCGAGATGCTGCGCCCGATGATGTCGATGTTCACCCCCAGCACCATCGGCATCAGGCCGAGCACGGTGGTGACGGAGGTGAGCAGCACCGGGCGCAGGCGCAGCACGCCGGTGCGCAGCGCCGCCTCGACCGGGTCCATGCCGCTCCGGCGCAGGATGTTGTAGGTGTCGATGAGCACGATGTTGTTGTTGACCACGATGCCGGCGAGCGCGATCACGCCGATGCCGCTCATCACGATGCCGAAAGGCTGATTCGTGACGAGGAGGCCGAGGAGCACGCCGATGGTGGAGAGCAGGACCGCGCTCAGGATCAGGAAAGCCTGGTAGAAGCTGTTGAACTGGGTGACGAGAATGATCGCCATCACGAAGAGCGCGGCGCCGAAGGCCTTGGTCAGGAAGGCTTCGGCCTCGCGCTGCTCCTCGTCCTCGCCCTTGAAGGTCACCGAGATGCGGGGGTCGAGGCCGGCGCCGGCGAGCCACTTCCTGATCTCGGTGACCCTCTCGTTCACCGACACGCCTTCTCGCACCTCCGACTCGACCTTCAGGATGCGCTGCCCGTCCGTGCGGTTGATGGTGCCGGTACGGGGAATCGCCGCGCGGGTGACGAAGTTCGCGATGGGGATCGCGCCCTCGCTCGTCGTCACCCGCAGGCGGTCGAGCTGGCCGAGACTGCGCTCGCTGAAGGGGAAGCGCACCCGGATCTCCACCTCGTCGTCGGTGTCGTCGGGCCGGTACTCACCGGCCTTGATGCCGTTGGTGACGAGGCGGATGGTGCTCCCCACGATGTTGACGTCGACACCGAAACGGCTCGCCTCCTCCCGGTCGACGCGCATCTGCCACTCGATGCCGGGGATCGCGCGGGTGTCGGTCACGTCCACGAGGCCGTCTATGCCCGCCAGCCCGGCCCGCACCTGCTCCACCGCGGCCGGCAGGAGCGCGGACTCCGGCGAGCTCAGCTCGATCTGGATGGCCTTGCCGACCGGCGGCCCCATCTCCTCCTTGCGGACCTCGAGCACGATGCCGGCGAGGTCCGCGGTGCGTGCGCGCACCTCGTTCAGGATCTCGGCCGCCGGACGGCGGTGGCGCCACTCGACGAACTCGAGCTGCACGATCCCGATGGTGTCCTCGCTGACCTCCTCGCTGCGAAAACGGGTGCCGCTTCGGGCGTAGATGCTCGCGAACTCGGGCATCCCGAGGATGCGCTGCTCCACCTCGCGCACCAGGAGATCCCGCTCGTCGACCGAGAGGTCGCCCCGGGCGTGCACGTGCAGGACCGCGTTCTCCGGCTCGACGTCGGGAAAGAACTCCACTCCCCGCCCGAAGTGCCCGTAGGCGGCGTACACCCCGGCCAGCAGCACGCCCGCGAGCAGGACCACCGACAGGGGATGGGTGACCGCCACGCGCACGACCCGGAGATAGAGGCGGGAAGCGCCCGTGATCCGCTCGAGGTCGCCCGATTCCGCCGCGCTCAGGCTCTCGACCTGGTAGTCGCTGTCCGGGGCCCGCCGCCCGATCACGCCCCCGAGGGTGGGGACGAAGACGAGCGCCATGAACAGCGATGCGGCCAGGGTGGCGATGAGGGTGATGGGGAGGTACTTCATGAACTCGCCCACGATCCCGGGCCAGAAGAGCAGGGGCATGAAGGCGGCCAGGGTGGTCGCGGTCGCGGCGATGATCGGCCACGCCATGCGCCTCGCCGCCATTGCGTAGGCCTGTCGCCGCGGGTGGCCTTCCGCCATCCGCCGGTCGGCGAGCTCCACCACCACGATGGTCCCGTCGACCAGCATGCCCACCGCCATGATGAGCGAGAAGAGCACCACGATGTTGATGGTGAGGCCGGCGAAGCTCAGCACGAGGATGCCGGTGAGGAAGGAGCCGGGAATGGAGATCCCGACCAGGCCCGCGGTGCGCAGGCCCAGCGCCGCCACCACCACGATCATCACCAGCACGATGGCCGCGACGACGTTGTTCTGCAGGTCGCGCAGCATGTTGCGGATGTCTTCGGACTTGTCCTGCGAGAAGCGCACCTGCACGCCCTCGGGCCAGTCGCGGCGCTCCTCCGCAACGAGCGCGCGCACGTCGGCGATGGTGTCGATGATGTTGGTCCCGATGCGCTTGGAGACTTCGAGCACGATGGCGGGCTGGCCGTCCACCCGGGCGAACCCGGTGGGGTCCTTGAAGGTGCGCCGGGCGATGCCGATGTCCCCGAAGGTGAGCACCCGGTTGCCGCTCGTCTTTATCGGCACCTCGAGCACGTCTTCCGTCCTCTCGAAGAGGCCCGGCACCTTCACCGAGAAGCGCCCCTGCCCCGTATCCAGTGCGCCCGCGGCCACGAGCTGGTTGTTGCGGGCGACGGAGCGCAGCAGCGCTCCCGGAGTCTGGTTCAGGCTCTCCAGGCGCCCCGGGTCGACGAGCACTTCGAGCACGTCCTCCCGGTCTCCCGCGATGTCCGCCTCCAGCACCCCGGAGAGTCCTTCGAGCTTGTCGCGCAGGTCACGGGCGAGGCCGACCAGCACCCGCTCGGAGACGTCGCCGTAGAGGGTCACCACGATGACCGGAAAGAGCGCCACGTTGACCTCGTGGACGGAGGGCTCCTCGGTGTCGCCGGGAAGCTCGTTCCTGGCGTCGTCCACCTTCTCGCGCACGTCGCGGAGCGCCTGGTCGGAATCGAAGCCCGCCTCGAACTCCAGCACCAGCGTGGCGTGACCCTCCCGGGCGGTGGCGCGCAGCTCCTTCAGGCCCTCGACGTTGCGCAGCTCCTGCTCCATGGGCCGCACCAGGAGGCGCTCCGCGTCCTCCGGAGAGATGCCGTCGTGCGGGATGAGGACGTAGATGATGGGGATGGCGATGTCCGGGTCCGACTCCTTCGGAATTGTCACGTAGGCGACGGAGCCGGCGACGAGGACCAGGGCCAGCACCAGCAGCACCGGCCGGGCCCGGTTGACGGCGGCGTCGATGACCCGGTTCAACCCGCGGCGCCCTCGTCCGCCGTCCCGGGCACCGCGATGACCCGCTGGCCCTCGCGCACGAAGCCGTGGCCCACCGTGATGACCCGGACCGGGTCGGGCAGGCCCGAGACCCATACTCCCCCTGCCTCCGCCCGCAGGATCTCCGTGGAGTGGAACTCCACCACGCCGTCGTCGTTGACGGTCTTGATGCCGAGACGTCCCTGGTCGTTGAGGGCGAGCAGGGCGGGAGAGACCCGGTGGGCGGCGCTTGCCGGCAGGGGCAGGTGAATCTCGGCCGAGACGCCGGAGACCAGCGCGCCCTCGGGATTGGGGACCTCGAGCTCGACCCGGAAGGTGCGGGTGGTCTCGTCGGACTCCGCCGAGACGTAGCGCACCCGCCCTTTCACCGTCTCGCCCGTGATCAGCCGGGCCTCGCCGGGCGCGCCCACCTTGACGTGGTGGCGCTCCTGCTGGGTCACGTGTCCCGCCACCAGCATGGGATCCTCCTGCAGGATCCGTCCGATCGGGGTCCCGTCATTGACGTAGTCGCCGAGCACCACCATGCGCTGATCGAGGCGGCCGGCGAAGGGCGCCCGCAGCCGGGTGCTCGAGATGTCGATCTCCACCCGGGCGACAACGGCCCGCGCCGCCTCCAGGTTGGCCTCGGCCGCCGCGAGCTCGCTCTGGGTCTGGAAGTTCCGGGCGGACAGCTTCTTCGACGCTTCGAACTCGATCTCCCGCTGCCGGGCGAGCGCGAGGGCCTCGCGCCGGCGGGCCTCGAGCGCGTGGGGGTCCAGCCGGACCACCTCCTCGCCCTCGGCGACCCGGGCGCCGCGCTCGGCCCCGATCGCGATGATGCGCCCGTCGATTCCCGCGCGCAGGGTGAGCGCGCGAGCCGGCTCGGTACGTCCGCTGAGGACGACGGTGCGGCTCACCGGCTGCGCGCGGAGCTCCGCAACCCGCACCTCGAGATCCCGCTGGCGTTGCAGCGCCGATTCCTCGTGGGCCGGCGGCGACGGGGAGCTGCCCGCGCGGTCGCCCGACCACACCCACCCGCTCACCCCGGCCGCGATGGCCAGGGCAATGACGAGAGAGCGCCGTCTTCTCAGGAAGGCTCTCACGACACTCGCCGACGCCTCCCGCCGCAGGTGGACCTTGGCTTGCGCAAGCGGAAATCCATCACAGGAGATTCTTCTCCGAGGCCGGGACGGCCCTCCATCGCGTCTGCTCTCACCGACGGCTCGGGTCCGGCCGCCGGGCGATGTAATCGATCTCCACGCGGACCCCGCGCGCGAGCGCGGTGACTCCGATGCAGGTGCGCGCGGGCCGGCGCTCCGCGGGGAAAAAGCTCTCGTAGACGGTGTTCATCGCTTCGTAGTCCTCGTCGAAGTGGGTGAGGAACACGCGCGCCGCCACCACGTGGGAGAGATCGAGTCCGAGCCCGTCGAGCACGAGCGCCAGGTTGTCCATGGTGCGCCGGGTCTGCGCCTCTATTCCGGGCGGGATCGGCGCTTCGTCGTCGTCGGGATGGTTGGGGATCTGCCCGGTGAGAAACACCCAGCCGTCCGCCTCGACCGCGTGGCTGTACGGCGCCACCGGTCGGGGCGCCTCCGCGAACAGGTGAAAGAGGGGATCGTTCATCGTGATGCTCCACTGCGGGTCGGGCCCGGTATGCTAACTCGCGCCCTGCGCCGGGAAGGAATGGAGAAGGCTCGTGGATTACCGAATGTCGGTACGGGTTCACCGCCCCTCGCTCCATCGCGGAATTCCGTGCATCGAAAGAGGGGCGGCGGCCTTGAAAAGTCGCCGGGCGGTCCTCATTTCTTCGCGCCAGCATCCATGTCGCGCCGAAGCGCGGCCGATACCCGCCAAGCCCGGAGCACCCACCCGGTGGTCGAGATCGAGGGACTGACCAAGCGATTCCGCGCCGTCACCGCGGTGGACGACGTCTCCTTCGCGGTGGAGCGGGGCGAGGTGCTCGGCTTTCTCGGGCCCAACGGGGCGGGAAAGTCGACCACCATGAAGATGATCACCGGGTTCCTGGCCCCGGACGCCGGCACCGTCCGGATCGCGGGACGCGACATCGGCGAGGAGCCGGTCGCGGTGAAATCTGGAATCGGCTACCTCCCGGAAGGAGCGCCGCTGTACTCCGACATGACTCCGGGCACCTTCCTCGCATTCGTGGCCGAGGTGCGCGGTCTCGCGCCCGCGCGGCGCCGGGCGCGCATCGAGGAAGTGATCGACATGGTCCACATCGGCTCGGTGCTGAACCAGCCCATCGAGACGCTCTCGAAGGGCTTCAAGCGACGGGTGGGGCTCGCGCAGGCGGTCCTTCACGATCCGCAAGTGCTCATCCTCGACGAGCCGACCGACGGCCTCGACCCCAACCAGAAGCACGAGGTGAGGAACCTCATACGAGGGATGGCGAGCGAGAAGGTCATCGTCCTGTCCACGCACATCCTGGAGGAGGTCGAAGCGGTGTGCACCCGGGCCATCATCGTGTCCCGGGGGAGGGTGGTCAGCGACAGCACGCCGCAGGCGCTCATGGAGCGCTCGCGCCATCACAACGCGCTCAGCCTCGTGGTGGACCAGGCGCTCTCGGCCGTGGACCTCGAGGCCCTCGAGGCGCTGCCTCCGGCGGCGGCGGTGGAGGTATCGGTGCGCTCGGAGTCGCGCACCGAGCTTCGCATCTTTGCGAAGGCGGGATGCTCCCTCGTCGAGGAAGTCGGCGCGCTGGCGCGCGAGCGCGGGTGGCTGCTCACGGAGATGCACGGTGAGCGCGGCCGCCTCGACGAAGTGTTCCGCGAGATCACGAGCGGGCAGCTCAGCTGAAGGGGCAAGGGCGGTGCGTGCGATCCGGGCAATCTTCAAGCGGGAGCTGGGCGGCTACTTCGCCACTCCCATCGCCTACGTGTTCCTCACGATCTTCGTGTTGCTGTGCGGCGTGTTCACCTTCTACCTCGGGAGGTTCATCGAGCTGGGGCAGGCCGATCTCCAGTCCTTCTTCCTCTTCCACCCCTGGCTGTACCTGTTCCTGATTCCGGCGCTGGCCATGCGCCTCTGGGCGGAAGAGCGCCGCGGGGGAACCATCGAGCTCCTGCTGACCCTGCCGGTCACCATGACCCAGGCGGTGCTCGGCAAGTTCTTCGCCGCGTGGGCGGTCGCCGTCGTCGCGCTCGCCCTGACCGCTCCGATCTGGCTGACCGTGAACTACCTGGGCGACCCGGACAACGGAGTCATCCTGGCCGCCTACATCGGCAGCGCGTTGATGGCGGGCGCCTTTCTCGCCATCGGCACCTGTTTCTCCGCGCTCTGCAAGAACCAGGTGATCGCCTTCGTGCTGAGCGCGGCGGCCTGCCTCGCCTTCGTGCTGAGCGGGTATCCGCTGGTCCTGGAGTTCTTCGGGGCCTGGGCGCCCGCGGTGGTCGTGGAGGCGGTGAGCTCCTTGAGCTTCCTCACCCATTTCAATGCGATTGCGCGCGGAGTGATCGACCTTCGCGACGTCGTGTACTTCGTCTCGATGATCGCGTTCTGGCTCTACGCCACCGCGCTCGTCATCGATCTCAAGAAGGGACGCTAGATGTCCGCTCGTGTGCTCGGAGCCGGCGGCCTCATTCTCGCCCTGGTGCTCTTCTTCGCGATCAACTCCCTGAGCGGCGCGCTCTTCTCGTCGGCGCGGGTCGATCTCACCGAGAACCGGATCTACACCCTCTCCGACGGCACCCGGGCCACGCTCGCGAGTCTCGAAGAGCCGGTCACCCTGCGTTTCTACTACTCGAAGAGCCTCGCCGCGCAGGTGCCGGGCATCAACACCTACGCGGAGCGCATCCTCGGCCTGCTCGAGGAGTACCGGCGGGAGGCGGGCGGCCGGCTCACCCTCGAGGCGATCGATCCCGAGCCCTTCTCCGAAGAGGAAGACCGGGCGGTGGGCTACGGACTGCGCGGTCTGCCGGCCCGCGCGGGCGAGGCCCAGGATCTCATCTACTTCGGCCTCGTCGGCACCAACTCGGTCGACGACGAGGAGGTCATCCCCTACTTCTCTCCCCTGCGGGAGCGCTTCCTGGAGTACGACCTCACCCGGATGATCCACAGCCTCTCGGACCCGGAACGGCCGGTGGTGGGGGTGCTGGGCACCCTGCCGGTGTTCGGAGTGTCCTCTCCCTACCAGGCGCCGGACACGGTGCCCGTGCCCTGGGCGGTGGTGGAGCAGATGCAGCAGATCTTCGAGGTGCGTGAGCTCGACCCCCGCTCGGAGCTCGGGGAGGACATCGACGTGCTGATGCTGGTGCACCCTCAGGGCTTCGATCCGGCCCTTCTTTACCGGATCGACCAGTTCGTCCTCGGCGGCGGAAAGACGCTCGTGTTCGTCGATCCTCACGCCGAGATGCAGCCGGCGCAGATGATGGGCGGTGTGGCCGAGCCCGACCGCCGTTCCGACGCCGGACCTCTGCTCGCGGCCTGGGGGGTCCTGCTCGAGCAGGACACGGTGGTGGGTGACTTGGAGCTGGCTCCCACCGTGCAGATGGAGAAGGGGGGCCGGGTAGTGCACTTCGACTACCCGGTGTGGATGAACGTGCCGCCCTCCCTGATGGACCCCTCCGACATCGTGACCGGCGAGCTCGGCAACGTCACATTCGGAACGGCGGGAGTGCTGCGGGCGACGGAGGGTGCGACCACGCACTTCCTGCCGCTGATCCGGACCAGCGATCAGGCGAAGCGCTTTTCGCAGAGCGCGGTCGGGGCGCTCTCCGACCCGGAGGCGCTGCTCGACGACTACGCGCCGGAGGGCGAGCGCTTTGCGCTCGCCGCCCGGATCTCCGGGCCCGCGCGGAGCGCGTTCCCGGACGGGCCGCCGCCGCCCTCCGACGATGCGCAAGGCGATGTCGCGGACGCCTCGGCCCACCGCGACGAGTCCGACGGCGACATCAATCTCGTCGTGTTCGCGGATGCGGACCTGCTGGCGGACCGCTTCTGGGTGCAGGTGCAGAACCTGCTCGGCACGCGATTCCTGGTGCCCACCGCGGCGAACAACTCGCTCGTGATCAACGCGCTCGACAACCTCACCGGCTCGAGCGACCTCATCAACGTGCGCAATCGCGGCACCTTCCTGCGGCCCTTCGAGCGCATCAACGCGCTGCGCCGCGAGGCGGAGGCGCGCTTCCGGGAGAAGGAGGAAGAGCTCGTTCTGCGCCTCGAAGAGACCGAGGAGCGGCTGCTCGCGCTCGAGGAGACGAAGCAGGGCGAGGACGCCCTCCTCCTCTCCGAGGCCCAGCAGGACGAGCTCACGCGCTTCCGGGAGGAGCGCCTGGCGGTGCGCCGGGAGCTCCGCGACGTGCGCCGGGAGCTGCGCCGCAGCATCGAGTCCCTGGAGGGCTGGATCAAGTTCGTCAACATCGGCCTGGTCCCGATCCTCATCGCCCTGCTCGGGCTCGCGGCGGGCATCTGGCAGGTGCGCCGGCGGCGCCCGGCATGAGGCGGCGGGGGTGAGCCTGCCGGCCCATCGAACGTGAAGCGCACCCGCTCCCTGCTCGTCCTCGCGGTCTTCGCGCTCGCCGCGGTGATCGCCGCGGTGGCGCTGCGGACCGAGACCGGGGACTCCTCGATACCCGGCGAAGGCGAGCTCGTGTTCCCCGGGCTGCTCTCCCGCGTGGACGAGGTGCGTCGGATTCGCGCGGTGAGCGGGGGCGAGACCTTCACCCTCGCCCACGACGGCGAGCGGTGGACGATGCCGGAGCGCGACGGCTATCGCGCCGTCCCCGACAAGATCCACAAGCTGGTGGTCGGCGCGGCGGGTCTCGAGCGTCGCGAGCCGAAGACCTCGGATCCGTCGCGCTACCCGCGCCTCGGGCTCGACGATCCCGTGGAGGAAGGCTCCGGCTCGATTCGCTTCACCCTGGAAGACGATGCCGCGGAAGTGCTCGCCGACTTCATCATCGGCAACCGGGAGACGTCACGGATCGATCTCTCCCTCTCCGAGTTCTACCTGCGCGAGCCGGAGGATCCGCGGTCATGGCTGGTCGAAGGCAAGCTCAGCGTATCCCGCGACCCGGTCGAGTGGCTGGAGCGGGAAGTGCTCCGTATCGACGAAGCCCGCGTCCGCACGGTGCGGGTGCGGCAGGCGGACGGGGGCCGGCTCGAGGTGAGCCGCTCGAGGCCCGGCGACGAGGATTTCGTGCTCCACGACATCCCCTCCGGGCACGAGGTCGAGAGCCAGTGGCGCGTGAACGACATCGGCCGGGGGCTCGCCAACCTGCGCTTCCGGGATGTCCGCCGCGCCGCCGGAGAGATGGAAGGCGAGCCCGGGTTCAGCGCCGAGCTGCTCACTTTCGACGGGCTCGCGGTGCAGGTGCGCACCCGGCGGGACGGCGAAGCGAGCTTCCTGCGGATCCGCGCCGCCTTCGACGAAGGAGCGCTGGACCCGCGCTTCGGGCCCGCCGACCCGGCCGGAGGAGGCGACGCATCGTCCGGCGGCGCCCAGGGGGAGTCGGCCGGGAACGAAAGCGAGCCGGCGGCCGGCGGGATCGAGCCGGTCGAGGGGCTTCTCGCCGCCGATGCGGTGCGCGAAGAGGTGGAGCGGCTGAACGGGGCCTGGCAGGGATGGGAGTTCCGGCTCGCCGACTTCAAGCGCTCCTACTTCACGGTGCCCGCGGCCGACCTGGTCAAGCCGGCCGAGACGGACGCGTAAGGCGTCGCGGCTCGAGGCCCGCGCCTCCCGCCTGCGGCGGCGCGTGCTCGCGTCTTTCCCGCGGTGTAACACCAACAGCTTCTCAGCAGCATTGGCGTACTACCTGGTTCTGCCTGGTCTGGTTCAACAAACAACGGCTGCTCGAGCGGGACTCACCGTGGCGCCCGATCACCGCGGCGCTCCCCATGACCGCTTGCGGGATCACCCTCCGTCGTATCGCTTGCCGACGCGATCTCTTCCAGCAACACTCGCGCGCCCGCGACGCGGGCACCCAACGCACGCACCCGAGCACGCAGTGCCGAGTCGGAGGTGTAAACCAGGGCCGACGCTGGATCCGGACGGCTGCCACGGTGTCGCCCTCGGGATCCAACGCGGCACGTTCGCCTGGTGGCGTCGATAGCCCTCGCCGAAGCGCCGCTCAAGACCCGGCTCCTCCACTCGGGAAGCATCAAATTCCATGGGGTCAAGGTAGCCGACGTCGACGGTTGACCGTCAAAACGCCGAGCGAAAACGCCCGTGCCCGCCTTCCAGATGCGCAGGTCGGTCTCACCGATTGACTCCGTGGAAATTTGATGCTTCCGACCTATGGTCTGGGTGCTCGCTGATTTGCGGAAGTGTCCTGTTTGTCAACATGCTGTCAATCCTTGTGGATATGTGTTAGATATTCGAACCTGCGCACTTCAGACCAACTCCATGAGCGACACTTGAACGAGCTCGGCCGCCGGCTACGCCAGCTTCGAATCAGTTCGGGCATGACCCAGTCCGAAGTGGGAATGCAAGTGGGGCTGTCCCGCTCCGCGGTGACGCAGATCGAGTCCGGAAATCGCGATGTCACCGCAGACGAGGTGGTCCGGTTCTCGACCATCTTCCGGCATGGCCCCGAGGCGCTTCTGTCCGGCCTCGGGCAGGGCAGCGACGTGTCGGTTGCGGAAATGGACGGAATGCTCGACGACATTGTCCGTGCACTGCCCGAGCAGGGATTCGACTCCGACGGGTTGCGCGCCCGCCTCGACCGCTTGATCGAACTCTCCAGGCATCTCACGGAGATCGAATCGGCACTCGGTGTCACCGTCTACGGACCTCAGGCGTCCGCGTTTCGGGGGACGAGCCCGCGGACCCACTGGGAAGCCGCTCATCAAGGCTACGCGGTTGCAGAGGACGAGCGACAGCGCCTGGACCTGGGATCGGCACCCATCCGCGACGTTCCGGAAACCCTGGCAACCTTGAGGGTGCGGATCTCGCGCCTCGCGCTGCCGGAGTCCATTTCCTGCGTGTACCTGCACACGCCGGAGACGGGACCGCTGGTGATCGTCAACCGGAACTCGAGCTCGGAGGAGGGGCGATTCTGGATGGTTCATGGGCTCGCGCATCTGCTGTTCGAGCCTGAGCGGCGCTGGCTCGTATGCTCCCGGGACGACCTGAGCCGCCGTCACGAAGTTCGCGCCAATGCATTCGCGGGCCGGTTTCTCATGCCTACGAGGGGAGTGGAACGCTACCTGCACTCCACGGGCCGGGACACCATGGGTTCAAGCCTCGGGGGCGTGCTGGAGGTCTTCTCCGATCGGGCCACGGTTCCCAAGGACCAATCCCGGGTCCGGGTGAGCAGCCGGTCCCGGCGTGGGGGTCGAGAGTTCAACGCCTTCGAGCTATCGCAGGTCGCCAACTACTTCGGGGTGACTCGCTCGCTCGCGGCGCACGTGCTCGGAAACCTCCGTTTCCTCTCCGACAGTACGCGGGATCGATTGATCGACATGGCGAACGCGGGGGCGAGCGATGGTGTCCTGAGCTCGGGCAGGTTGCCGCAGGACGGGAAGGAACGCGTTGCCTTCGTATCCCGCCTGTTGGTGCTGGCAACCGAGGCTCGGCGTCGTGGTGCGCTCTCGGCCGATTGCTTCGAGCAAGTCACCGGGTTGTCGGGCGCCGATGACGAGGAGCGAGTGCGGTTGCTCCAGACCGACGAGTCGGACACCACCGTCGATCGTAACCCCGACCTGCGTCAACTGCCATGAAGCCTCCGACCAAGAGTGCCGAACCATGATCCGAACGTCCGATCATCAAAGGGCCGTTCGTCTACTCGCGGTTGCCCGAGCACAATGCGCGCAGCATCTGGGGCCGATGTTTCCCTGGCTTCCTGGAAGGGGAGACGCGACTGCTGACGCTCGGCGCCCTCCACGGTGCAACCAAGAATACCCCAGGGCTCGGTTCGTCGATGCGACGTGTTCGAGATATCGCCGGCAGGTGACACTCGATCGCCTCATCGAGCAGGCCAGGAGCCAACATTACTCGACGTTCTCTCTCTATGAGCCGGACGCCTGCAAAGACGCGCTGCGGACCTTCCGAGCGGTCGTCGGACGTCGCTTTGCCGATCCGGTGGAATGGTACGACGAGAACGTTCTCGTTCACGCAGTGCGTGACGACGGTCGATTTGATGTGAAACGGCGTCCGATTCAACGCCGATGGACGCGTCAAATGACTTGTTGCTGGAAAGGAATCGGTCGGCGAGCGCCGCCCGGAGCCTTCTGGTCAAGCCCAAGTGAAGTAGATATTTCCCAAATGGAGAAACACGCATGAATATTCCCGAATGGTTCAAACCCGGATTCTTCGGTGCCGTCGTCGGCGCCGGCGCGCTCGCGATCTCCGGCTTCGCATGGGGTGGATGGATGACCGGCGGCGCGGCCGAGAAAATGGCGTCCGAACACGCGCGGCTTGCGGTGGTCAGTGCCTTGGTGCCGATCTGCGTCGAGCAGTCCAGCCGGGATCCGCGAGTCGCGGAAGTGCTCGCCGAGTTGCAGGAAACGAGCAGCTATCAGCGAAGAGATTTCCTCATGAAAACCGGCTGGGCCACGATGCCGGGATCGAGCGATCCTGATCGGGACGTCGCGCGTGCGTGCGCGGGGGAGCTGGAAGCCCACTTCTGACCGTTCCGCTTGCGGGCGTTGCGCATGGGCCAGACCGAGACGTCTCCCATCCAGGGCGGCGGCGAAGCGAGAATCGTCGAGCGCGCCTTCGGGATCGGACCGTGCGTTCTGACCGAGGCCAAAGCGTTACTACAGGATTGTCTGGTCGGCGCAGAATCATGAGGTAAACCTCCATCCTGTCGACCACCCCACGCCTTCGCCAAGTTTGCAACAGAGCCCACACGCCCTTGTGGCCGTGGGCGCTCGCCCTCGGCCTCGTGCTGGCGCTCGTCGTCGCCGCGCACGCGGAGACTTGGCGTGGCCTCGTCGTCGCTCCGGAGCGCCGTTGCGCGCCCTACGTGCGAGACGACTACCGCTACCCGCAGTCGGCCAAGCACGACATCATCGCCGGCATGGGCGGGCGCGTGTACGCGCCCTATACCGGCTCGCACTTCCCGAGCCGCGAAGAGACCGACATCGAGCACATGGTGGCCACGAGCGAGGCGCACGACTCCGGCTTGTGCGCCGCGGACGCGCCGTCGCGCACGGTCTTCGCGCGCGACCTCGACAACCTGACGCTCGCCTCCGCGCACGTCAAACGCTACGAGAAAGGCGGCAAGGACGCCGCGGATTGGCTGCCCGAGTTGAACCAGTGCTGGTTTGCCGCACGCATCGTCGCGGTGAAGCGAAAATACGCACTCACCGTCGATGCGCGCGAGGCTGCGGCGCTCGAGGCTGTCCTCGCTGACTGCTCGTCCACCGACCTCGTGCTCTACGCTCCGAGCGAGGAGCCAGCGGCGACGGCAGCGAATGATCAGGGCTCGCCCGACCGACGCGCCCCTTAGCGCGCGCGAGTCACCGAGCCACCTGGGACGCGCCTTCTGCTTCCGCAGGCCTTCCTCAGGGATGACCATGCGGCGCCGGCACTCTTCCGGGTCTGCTCGATTAAACGCAACATAACGTCCTCTATGGAACGCTCTCCTGTCCTACAATCCCACTCCCATGACCACCGGTCTGGCACCCCCTCGAGCGCCCGACGGCCTACACCCGCTCGCCGCGCCTCGTCGGCGGCTCCACGCCGGCGCTCTTCTCCCCCGCCGCCCACACCGAACGGCCCTTCTGGGAGTTTTTCACCGCTCAGATCCCAAACCGCAACACGCGCCTTGCGTATTTGACTGCCGCCCGGCGCTTCGCCGCTTGGTGCAAGCGCCGCGGCCACGGCATCGAACAGCTCGAGCCCATGGTGATCGCGGCTTACGTCGGGCAGCTCTCCGGCGCGCTCTCCTCCCTGAGCGTCAAGCAGCACCTGCCGGCGCTGCGCTTGCTCTTCGACTGACTCGTCGTCGGCTAGGTCCTCCCCTTCAACCCGGCGAGCTCGGTGCGGGGATCCAAGCATGTCGCCAAGACAGGCAAGACCCGGTGCTCTCCGCCGCGGAGACCCGCGCCCTCCTCGGGATCCTCATCTACAGCTTCGCACGCGTGACAGCAGCCGTCTCGCTGCGCGTCACCGACTACTACACCCAGGGACACAACGGGCGTCGGAGAGGGCGAACTTGGGCATGAAGGGTCCTCCTGTGAGCAGTTGCAGCCGGGGAACCGGAACCGCGACGGTCCGTTTTCCCACGGAGATTTAGACAGGAGGAAACTTCGAATAATCAGATACTTATAACCGAACGTGCGCCCCTTGGTGTACGATTCGGCACCCCCACCGAAATGCGTCCGCCCTCGCGAAGGCTGCGCGACGCCCCCCTCAGGGTTTGACCGCCATGTTCAGTGCCTCTCCCAAGCGTGCGGTCCACTACCGCGGCATCTCGGCGCTCTCGTGAAGAAAATCGGCAAAAGGTAACGGTAAACGGAGCCCGAACATGACGAAGTACATCGAAACCTTCCGGTCGATGGTCTATCCCTGGCACTGCGATCACCAGGGCCATATGAACACGATGCACTATGTCGGCATGTTCGACACCGCCTTCTGGCACCACCTGTCGGCGCTCGGGTTCACCCGCGCCTACCTGGAGGAGCAGCGGACCGGCTTCTTCGACGTCAAGGACACCATCGAGTACAAGGCCGAGCAGCCGCCGGGGAGCCTGCTGCGGATCGAGAGCGCCCTGGCGCACATCGGCAACACTTCGGTCGTCGCGTTCCACCGCATGTGGAACACCGAGAGCGGCACCCTCGCCGCTACCTCGGAGAAGGTGACGGTCTACGCCAGCCTCGACACCCGTCGCAAGACGCCCCTGCCCGAAGCACGGCGCGAAGCAATGCTGGCGAACCTGGTGGAGCGGGACAAATGACCGCCATGCTTCCCCGATTATCGTCACGAGGGCGCCGAGATGCCGCGGTAACGGGCCGCATGCTTGGGCGAGCGCTGAAGTCGTAATCGACACTACGTCGAAGCGCCTCGAGCGAGTACGGCCCGCTTTCGCGAACAGATCGGCGTCCGCTGGCCAGGAAACCGGTGAAACATGGCGCTAAGGCATCACGGCCACCTGTGCGCGTTCGCCGCGCCTATCTTCTGGAGCATCTCCGGGGTCGTGATCCGGAGCACGGAGGAGGTCAACGAGTGGCAGATCAACTTCTACCGCTCCGGCGCACTCGCGGTGTTCGTTCTGATCGTGCTGCTTGTCCGCTACCGCCGCGGGCTGTGGCGGACGATGCGCGCCGCGGGCCTGACCGCGGTGGTGGCCGGCGCTTTCATATCCGTCGCCTACGTGGGAAACATCGTCGCCCTCATGCACACGACGGTGGCCAACGCGATGCTGCTGATGGCGGTAGCTCCGCTCGTGGCCGCGGTCACCGCGCGCGTCTTCCTGGGCGAGCGGCTGACCCGGGCGGTGCTCGCGGGGATCGCGCTGGCAGCGCTCGGGATCGCCATCATCGTCGGGGGCGGCGTGACGCGGGGCGGGCTCTACGGCGACGTCATCGCGCTCACCACGGTGATGTTCCTCGGCTTCTACGCGGTGGCCCTGCGGCGCAAGCCCGGGGTGGACATGGTCCCGGCGGTGCTCTACTCGGGCCTCTTCGCCGCCGCGGTGGGCGGGCTCGTGACGCTCGCGACCGGCACCGGGTTCGCCGCCCCGGCGCGCGACATCGCGATGTGCGTCTTTCTCGGGGTGGTGCAGATCGGGATCGGCGGTATCCTCTTCGCGATCGCCGCGCGCACCGTGCCCGCGGCGCAGCTCACCCTGTACGCCCTGCTCGAACCCGTGCTGCAGCCGCTGTGGACCTGGCTCGGGGTGGGCGAAGTACCGGCCGGCGCCACCTTCATTGGCGGGGCCATAATCCTGTTGGCCGTGCTCCTCCAGGCCGGCGATCGTGCGGGCGCGGGTGAACGAGCGAAGCGGTGAAGTGGCATCCGGGCGACGGTGGTAACTTCCGCACAAGCTGGCCATGGTCAGGGGACCTGCCCCGCTGTCGCGGAATGCAATCCGGGGACTCGCACGTGCACATCGTCCATTCCCGTCATTCCCTTGATACGCGGGAGTCCACCGGTTGATTTTCCGGCGTCATGAATCATGGAACCCGAGCTGAGGAGGAGCCGGTCGATGAGCCGGAAGTGCCCATGAGAAAGCGCATCGCGATCGGCGGCATCTGGCACGAGACCAACGGCTTCGCGGCGGGGCTCACCGACCTCGCCGATTTCCACGCCTACCAGTACGCGGAAGGGGCGGCGCTGCTCGAGCGCTACCACGGCACCGGGACCGAGCTCGGCGGCATGATCGGCGCGGCCGGGCAGTGCGGCTTCGAGCTTCTCCCCACCCTGTTCGCGGCCGCGGTGCCCTCGGCCACCATCGCCCGCCCGGCGCTCGATACGCTCTGCGACGGCATCCTCGCGCGCTTCGACGCGTTCGGCGCGGTGGACGGCATGCTGCTCGTCCTGCATGGGGCGGCGGCGGCGGAAGGCATCGACGACGCGGATGCCCACGTGCTGGAGCGGATCCGCGAAGTCCTTCCCCCGCCCCTGCCCATCGCCGCGACCTTCGACTTTCACGCCAACCTGAGCGAGGCGATGGTCGCCGGCGCCGACCTGCTGGTCGGCTACGACACCTTCCCCCACGTCGACATGGCCGAGCGCGGCGCCGAGGCGGCGCGCCACCTCGCGCGCATGCTCGAGTCGACGGGGCGGCCGGCGCGGGCGCTCGCCAAGGTGCCGCTCCTGAGCGTCCCCCAGAAGCAGGCCACGGATCGCGAGCCCGCGATGTCCGTCATGTCGGCGCTGCATGACATCGAGACCCGGCCGGAGATCTGGTGTGGCTCGGTGGCGCTCGGATTCCCCTACGCGGACGCGCCCCACCTCGGCGCCTCGGTGCTCGTGTACGCCGACGACACGCGGAGCGCCCGGGCGGCCTCCCGATCGCTTGCGGAAGAGATCTGGTCGCGCCGGGAGGCATTCGACATCGCTCTCGTCCCCCCTGACGAAGCGGTGAGCGAGGCGATGCGCCACCCCCGGTGGCCGGTGGTGCTCGTGGACCCCGCCGACAACGTGGGCGGCGGCAGCGCCGGAGACGGCACCGTGATCCTGGAAGCGCTCGTGCGCCACGGCGCCAAGGACGCGATCGTGGTGATCGCGGACCCGGAAGCGGTCGCCGTCGCGGTCGCGGCGGGCGAGGGCGGCGCCTTCGATGCTCCAGTCGGCGCCAGGGTCGACGACCGGCACGGGAGCCCGGTGCCCGTGCGCGGCACCGTCACGCGCCTCGGCGACGGGCGCTACGTGCACAAGGGCACCTACATGACCGGCTACGAGACCTCGATGGGGCGCTGCGCGGTGGTCGACGCCGCCGGCATCCGGGTCCTGCTCACCTCGCGGCGCACCATGCCCTTCGATGCCGAGCAGGTGCGCTGCATGGGCCTCGAGCCGGCCGAGCAGCGGATCATCGTGGTCAAGTCCGCGAGCGCCTGGCGCGCCGCCTTCGAGTCCGTGGCCCGGCACGTCATATTCGTGGACACCCCGGGAGTGTGCGCCTCCAACCTCGAGCACTTCGAGTACCGCCGCCGGCCGGTCCCCGCCTACCCTCTCGAGCGCACCGGTCCGGACGCAGAGCATTCGTGGCTCCGCGACGTTCCGTAGCCGGGACAGGCTCGCGATCGGGGCCGCTTCTCGTATTCCACCGGCGTTGGGGCGAGAATCCCGGAGCCCGGCGATGCGCCGCGGTACTTGAGCGGGTCAGGAGCCAGGACACTCGACGATGGACTACTCGAATTCCGCATCGCTCTACGAGCAGGCGAAGGAGCACCTCGGGGGCGGGGTCAGCAGCAACTTCCGCTACGCCGGTTACGGGGAGAGCCCGGTTCCTCTCTTCTACTCGAAGGGCCGGGGCTCGCGCCTCACCGACGTCGACGGCAACGTCTACATCGACTACGCGCTCGCCAACGGCCCCGCGATCCTCGGCCACGCGCCGCCCGCGGTGCTGGAAGCAGTGTCGCGCACGCTGTCGATGGGGCAGCTTTTCGCCGGCCAGCACGAGATGGAGCTCGAGCTCGCCCGGCGCCTCACCGGGATCGTGCCCTGCGCGGAGCTGGTGCGTTTCGCCTCCTCGGGGAGCGAGGCGGTGCAGGCGGCGCTCCGCCTCGCCCGCGCCCACACCGGCCGGCGGAAGATCGTCAAGTTCGAGGGCCACTACCACGGGTGGCTCGACAACATCTTCATGAGCGTCGCACCCTCGCCCAACGAGGCGGGCCCCGCGTCCGCCCCGGTTCCGGTGTCCCATACCCCCGGCCAGCCCGAGAGCGTGCTCGGCGACGTGCTGGTGCTGCCCTGGAACGACATCGACGTCTTCGCGGAAGCGCTGCGCGCCCACCGCGACGAGATCGCCGGGGTCATCATGGAGCCGATCCTGTGCAACACGGGGGCGCTGCGTCCGCGGCCGGGCTACCTGGAAGGCGTGCGCGAGCTCACCGCCGAGCACGGCGTGGTGCTCGTCTTCGACGAGGTCATCACCGGCTTCCGGGTCGGGTTGCAGGGAGCGCAGGGTCTTCTCGGGGTGACCCCGGATCTCGCGGTGTTCGCGAAGGCGCTCGCGGCCGGGTTCCCCCTCGCCGCGGTGGTGGGCCGGCGCGACGTGATGGAGCAGGTGGGAGCCGGCGGGGTGATGCACGGCGGCACCTACAACGCGAACGTCATGTCCATCGCCGCCGGGCTCGCGGCCCTCGACGAGCTCTCCCGCAACGACGGCGAGGCCTACCGGGAAATGAACCGGCGGGGCGAGCGCCTGATGGCGGAGCTGCCCGCGATCGCCCGGCGTCACGACGAGCCGATGCGGATCTTCGGCGTCGGACCGGCCTTCCACGTCGCTTTCACCGACGAGGAGGACATCCACGACTACCGTTCCTTTTCGCGCATCGACGGCGCCCGGCGCGACCGCTTCAACGCGCGGCTGCACAGCGAAGGGGTGCGGGTCACCACCCGCGGAACCTGGTTCCTGTCCGCCGCGCACAGCGACGCGGACATTGACGAGTCGCTCGCGGCGGCGGAGCGCGCCATTGCGGTGCTGAAGGAGGCATGACGGTGAGCGAGCGCATCGTCCGATTGGGGCTCATCTGGCCCTCGGGGACCGGAGAGTTCGAGTACTTCCAGTACGCGCGGGCCACCGGCGAGCGGCTGCGCATCTACCTGACCTCCACTCGAGTCGGCGGCGAGGAGGGCAAGGACCACGACGTCGAGGCCCTCCAGCAGACCGCGCGCGTGGACTGGCTGAGCGAGGCGGCGAAGCGGGTCAGTCTGCTCGAGCCGGATGCGGTGTTCTGGGCCTGCACCAGCGGCAGCTTCATTCTCGGGCGCGACTACGCGGAGCGGCAGCGCGACGCGATCGAGCGCGCCGCCGGCTTGCCGGCCGGGAGCACTTCGCTCGCTTTCGCGAATCTGCTGAAGGAGCTCGGCGCGCGCAGGGTGAGCGTGCTCGCGACCTATCCCGAGCCCGCTTCGCGCGCCTTCGCCTCATTCCTCGCCGAGTTCGGCATCGAGGTGGTCCATCTCCAGTGGCTCGACGCGCCGGGCGGATGGGACGCCTCGAACATGGACCCGGAGCGCGTCGTGAGCGGCGTCCGGGAGGCGGCGGTGGACGGCGCCGAAGTGGTGCTGGTGCCTGATACCGCGCTCCCGACCCTGTCGATCGCGGAGCGCCTGGAGGAGGCCGCGGGCCGCACCGTGCTCACCGCGAATGCGGTCTCCCTCTGGGAGGCGATGGCCCTCGGCGGCGAGCGCATTCCCCTTCCCGGCCACGGGTCGCTGCTCGCCGGCCGCCTGGGGTAGTCGATCCCCCTGAAGCCCGCGCCCGGCGTTGCGAGGCGCTGCCGGCCCCGGGAAGGCGCTCGACGCTTCGCCACGCGCGGCCCGGGACTGTTCGACATTGGCGGGAGCGATGGTGGATCGGAATTCGGCGGCGATCGCGTCACCGCGGTTTCATCTCAAAGATTCACTAATCTTTGAGAAAGAAGAGTCACTTGGAAGGATTCTTGGGAAAGATTTGATAATCTTCCCGCATGGCCACCGTACCCCGACTCGGCGAAATTCCCCCACGGCTCGCGACTGACGAGTTTTGGAGCCTATTCGGACGCCTCGAGCATGAGCAGCTCGACTTCAAGCGCGGCGTCCCGGCGGATATCCGCGACACCATCGCGGCAATGGCCATGACGCACGGCGGCCTGATCGTCCACGGGGTGGACGATGAGCGAAATGTCGTCGGCTGCCCACTCTCCCAGAACACCCAGGATCGGATTACCCGTATCGCATCGGAGTGTGGCGTTGACGTCCAGATCCGCGAGGTCGAGGTCGGCGAGCTGAAACTGACGATCTGCGCCGTGCCCGAGGTACGAGGCCGGATTGTCACCACCCCCGATGGCCGCTTGCTCAGGCGCGTAGGCGGCGATGCGCAACCCTTGCGTGGGGATGTGATGGCCCGCTTCGTGCGCGAGCGGGAACACCGCAGCGGCGAAGACGAGCCCCTTGCCGCTGTGCGGACCTCGGCCTTCAATCTCACCTTGATAAATGAAGTCCTCGCCGCCGACGGCCGTCCCGGGATTGAGCGGAGCCAGGTGGACCGGGCTCTGAGCGATCTGGGAGTGGCCGTACCGGCGCCGGCGCCCCTGGAACCGAGAGTGCTGCGCGCCGCGGCAGTCCTGTTTGCGGCTGAACCGCGGGAATTCATCCGTGGCGCCGCCGTGCAGCTCGTCCGGCGCGCCGGTGCCGGTCCCGGCCCCGGTCCGAGTGCCGCGCGTGAGGAATGTTCCGGTCCTCTCGTTGAGACCCTTGGCTGTTGCCTGCGTTTCATCCGTGAGCACACCCGTCGCTTCGAGTCCGTCACCGGAGCACGGCGAGAAGCGCTGCCCGAATACCCGGAAGCGGTGCTGCGTGAATCCATCGTGAATGCGCTGGCGCACCGCGACTACGGCCTCGACGGCGCCACGGTGGATATCACCGTCTGGGACGACCGCATCGAGGTGCGCAGCCCCGGCGCCCTCCCTGGCCACATCACCATCGACAACATGCGTGCAGAGCACTACAGCCGCAACCCGCGCATCATGCGGATTCTGAAGACGCTAGGGCTCGTCGAAGAGTACGGTGAAGGGATCGACCGCATGTACCGGGAGATGGAGTCTCGTCTGATGGAGCCGCCGATGTTCGAGGCGAGCGCGGGCTCCGTGACGGTGACGCTGCGAAACCGTTTCCTCGTTGATGTAGAGGACCAGGTGTGGCTGATGAAGCTCGGACGGGAGGACCTGACCATGAACGAGCGCCGCGCCCTCGTCGCGGCACGGCGAAATGGCGCCGTCACGCCGCGCGAGCTCCGCGACATCGTGCCGGAAGCCGATGCCGGCGCCGTGCTCACGGGCGCGGCGGCGAAGGGATTGCTCGAGCGTATCGGCCACCGCGGCGGCTCCCGCTACGTCCTCTCCGGCGCCGTTGCCCACCGCGCCGGAATGGGGGCGCAGAACGGCCGCCGTCAGGCCGTGATCGATGAGATCCGCCGCCGCGGGAGCCTCTCCACGACCGAGGCCGCCCTCCTCGTCAACGCAACGCCGTCCGCGGCGCGCAGGCTGCTGGATGAGCTTGTCCAGGCGGGGTTGATCCAAGCCCGGGGCAGGACCCGCGCTCGCCGCTACTACTTGCGTTGACGCGGCTCTCGGCGCACTGAGCGCGTTATCCTCATCTACTCCGGATAACCCGGGGCGGCTGAATCATTCAAGCGCCCTTCGGCCCGAATGACTCGCGGAACAGGCGCAGCCAGTTGCCGCCCGCAATCTTGGCGAGGTCCTCGTCCGAGAAGCCCCGCTTCTTCAGGGCCTCGAGCACGCCGGGGAACTTCGCCGGCGAGTCGAAGTACTCCGGCCACACCGCGAGCTTGCCGGGCACCGGGCTCGCGCGCAGAAAGCGCCCGGCGCGCCACCAGGTGATCGCCTCCGGCGGATGGCCGGTGTTGAAGTCGGTGCCGAAGCCGACCGCGTCGATGCCGAACCTCTCTGCCGTCCACTCCACCATCTCGCAGAAATCCTCGAGCGTCGAGCCTCCGCCCCCGCGCATGATCTTCGGGTACATGCTGAGCCCGATGACGCCGCCGCCCTCCGCCACGCCCCGGATGCACTCGTCGGTCTTGTTGCGGCGCTTGAGCTCGATGTCGAAGCCGACCCACCCCGAGGGATTGGCATGGGTGATCGCGATCGGACGCTCGGAGTACTCGATCGCGTCCAGGCCGGTCTGCTCGTTGCAGTGCGAGATGTCGATGAGCATGCCGACCTGGTTCATCTCCCTGACGACGTTGCGCCCGTAGAACTGCGAGATCCCGTGGGTGGGATCCTCCCAGCAGCCGGATGCGACGTGGTTCTGCACGTTGTAGGTGAGCTGGATGATGCGGATGCCCAGCGTGTGGAAAGTCTCCACCAGGTCGATGTCGTCCTCGAGCGGCGATGTGTTCTGGAATCCCCATACCACCGCCGTGCGCCCCGATGCCGTGATGGACTCGATGTCGTCCGCGGTGAGCGCAAGGGCGACGAGATCGCTGTTCTCGTCGAGCAGGCGGCGCCAGTGTCCGATGCGGGTCAGGGTCTCGCGCGCGTTCTCCCAGATCGCGAGGGTGACGTGCACGCAATCCACCCCGCCTTCGCGCAGCTCGAGGAAACGCTCACGGCTCCACTTGCTCGCCTCCAGGCAATCGATCAACAGCATGTCTCTGACCATCGGGTTTCCTCCTCGAGAAAGTATGGGGTCGACTGGCGCACGAAGGTGGCGGAGACCACGCCGGGATGATCGAGCGGCGCCACCGCGTCCGCGGCGTATTCGGGCGCGGTTCAGTAGCGATCGATGACCACGAATCCCAGGGTGGCGTAGTCGTCCATCGAGGCCATGACATCGCCCGTCTCTTCCAGCGCAATCGTGCCGGTGATGAGCGCCGCCGGATCGAGCTTGCCGGTCTCGATCATGTTGAGCATGACGTCGTAGCGGGCGGGCTGCATGCCGCAGGAGGCGTAAACCGTGAGCTCCTTCGCGAGCATCACGTCGATGGGAAAGCCGATCATGCCCTCCTCGTCGCGCCCGGTCTGGCCGATCTGGAGGTGGCGCCCCCGCGTGCGCAGCGACCGGGTGGTGGCCTGGCAGGTCGCCTCGATGCCGAGCGCATCGACCGCCACGTGCGCGCCGCCCCTGGTGATCTCCACCACCGCCTCGGCCGGATCGTCGTTGCCGACGAGCACCGTCTCCACCGCCCCCACCTTGCGCGCGAACTCGAGCTTGGCGGGATTGATGTCGACGGCGACCACATTTGCGCCGAGCGCGGTGGCCACCTGCACCGCCGAGAGGCCGATGCCGCCGCAACCGTGCACCGCCACCCACTCCCCCGCATGCACCTCCGCCCGGTGCGCCACCCCGTGGAACGAGGTCATGTAGCGGCAGCCGAGCGCCGCCCCCACCAGGAAGGACATCGAATCCGGCATGCGCACCAGGTTGAGGTCCGCCACCGGGACGTGGGAGAGGCGCCCGAAGCCGCCCCAGTAGGAAAAGCCGGGGGCGAAGCCGTTCTCGCACACGTTGGAGTGGCCGGTCTGGCACATCTCGCAGGTCCCGTCTCCCTGGCTGAAGGGCACGATTACGCGGTCGCCGGCCTTGAAGCGCCGCACCTCGCTCCCGACTTCCTCCACCACTCCGCAGAACTCGTGGCCGAGCACGTGCGGGTACTCGAACTCGACGCCGACCCAGTCCCAGTCGCCGACCCACCCGTGCCAGTCGCTGCGGCACACTCCGTTGGCCTCCACCCGGACGATGGCGCCGTGGGGCTCGAGGGTCGGATCGGGAAGCTCGGTGACGGTGAGGGGCTCGCGTACCCCGTGCATCGTGGCAGCTCGCATGGCGAATGTTCTCCCGGCCGATTGAGGAGGTTCAGTAGCCTAATGTAGCTCCGGCGAAGCGTGGGGCGACACTCCGTCAGCGCACCGCCGACCCGACCGGGCGCGCCTTGACCAGCGCCATGCCCGCGAAGAGCAGGCCCAGCGCCAGCCAGAACCATACCGGGTGCTGCTCGCCGAAGATCAGCATGCCCCAGAGGATGCCGAAGAGGGTCACGAAGTAGGAGGACTGAACGGCGAACACGGGACCGGACAGCGCGATGAGGTAGAGGAAGAGCGAGTAGCTGGCCACGTTGCACATCACCATCCCCACCGTTGCCCACTCCACGGTGCCCCAGGGCGGATAGAGCGGCAGCGCGGTGCCGGTCAGCAGCACGATGGGAGCGAGCATCGCGCCGCCCGCGAGCAGCATGCCGGCGACCAGGGTGATCGAGTCCGTCTCCGGTGGACGCCGGACGGCGACGAACACGCTTTCGAACCCGAAGCTGAGCGGAATGATGATCGCGATCGCGATCCACATCGGAGCGCTGCTCGATGCGTCGTCACCCCCGGGCAGGACGAGCAGGGCGATCGCCAGCGCTCCGAGCAGTATCCCCGAGAGTCTTGCGAGCGAGGGCCGATCGATTCGAACGAGGAGGGACTGCACGTAGGTGAGCAGCGGCACCATGGAGATGATCATCGACATCGCCCCTACCGTGATGTGCGGGGCGGCGCTGAACATCACGACATTGGGAAGCAGGGTGCCGGAGTTGCCGCACACGAAGTAGAACTTGAGGTGCGAGCGGCCGAGCGGCAGGCGCCGCTTCCGGATGAGGGTGACGATCAGGAGCGTGAGGCCGCCGAGGACGCCCTGCCACACCGCGAGGCCGAGCGGGTCCGCGCCCTCCGAGGTGGCGAGGCGCGCGAGGCTCGGGGTCGCGCCCCACACGCCACCGCAGATCAGCAGGCACAGGAAGAGCCACGCGCGCATGCGCGCCTGCGCGCCCACCCCCATCACCATTCAGGCGATCTCGCCCGCGAGGGCGATGAGAACGCCGGCGTCCACGCAGGGTTCCATCCAGGGACGGATGTGTTCCAGGCGTCGGGCGCCGAGACCGACCGATTCGGGGCTTGCGGTGGGCTGCATCGCCTTCCTCGAGGCACGTGCGAAAGGCGCGAATCATGACACAGCGGGGCATTCGAAGGCGCTGCGAGCGCATCGGCCGGTGGGTTAGCATGGCCGGCCCGGACGGACACGACATCGGAGGCTGGCGATGCCTGATTCCAGGAGCGGCGAGTTCCGCGGCAATCGGAACCTCGGGCGCCTGTCGCGCATCTCGCAGAGCCGGCAGGAGGAAGAGACGGCCCGATGCCTGGAGCTCGGACTCGAAGCGGCCGATTCCATCAACGACCGCCGCATCTCCCTCTTCAGCCGCGGCCACCAGCCCGCGTTCGCCGGCATCAACACCTTCATGAAGGCTCGCTACTGCGAGGACGTGCGCCGGGTCGGCGACTACGAGGCGGCCTTCGTCGGTATCCCCTTCGATACCGGCACCACCTATCGTCCCGGCACCCGCTTCGGGCCTCAGGGAGTGCGGCGCATCTCGGCGGTGTACGACGGCTACTCCGTCGACGGCGCCGTCGATCTCTTCGAGGAGCTCGACCTCTGCGATGCGGGGGATGTCTTCGTGATCCCCGGCAACATCGAGAAGACCTTCGACCAGGTCTCCAAGGCGGTCTCCCACGTCTACACCTCCGGCGCATTCCCGATCCTGTGCGGCGGGGACCACAGCCTGGGCTATCCCAACGTGCGGGGGATTGCGCCTCACATCGAGGGGAACGTCGGAATCATCCACATCGACCGCCACATCGACATGCAGGACATGGACATGGACGAGCGGATGCACACCACGCCGTGGTTCTGGACCACCCACGGCCACGAGAGCGTCGATGTGCACGGCTCCCACCGGGACCACAGCCACATGCACGACGTGGGACTCGCCAACTGTCCGCCCAAGAACCTGGTGCAGATGGGGATAGGCGGCTGGTACGGCTCGCGACCGGGGTCGGCGGTAGCGAGGGAACGCGGGTCGAGCGTGCTGACGATGACCGACATCGAGGAGCTCGGTCCGAAGGGCGCGGCGGAGCGCGCGCTGGAGCTCGCGTGGAAGGACGCCCGGGCGGTCTATCTCTCCTTCGACATCGACTCCATCGATCCGGGCTTCGCCCCCGGGACCGGCACCCCGGAGCCGGGCGGACTGCTCCCCCGGGAGGCACTGGAGATCGTGCGCCTCATCGCGAGGGAGGGGCTGTGCGGCATGGAGGTGGTCGAGGTGTCACCGCCCTACGACGTCAACGACAACACTTCCCAGCTCGCCTGCCGGGTAATCCTCGACGTGCTCGGCACCATGGTCGTGGAAGGCAAGCTCGGACACCGCCGGGAATCCCGGTTGCCCGAGTGACCTCTCACCCCGAGCGGTGAAGCGCCTTCCCCGCCCGGGCCGCCCGCTCAGGTCTCGGCTTGCGCCTCCGCGGTGGCCAGAGCCGATACCACGGTGTGCGGCGTCACCCGGCCCATGATCCGTCCGCTGTCGTCCACCACCGCAAGCCCTTCGTCGCGGCCGGCGAGGCGCGGCATCAGCTCCTCGAGCGTCGTGACGGGGGAGACCGACGCACCGGGGTCCAGTCCCTCCGCCACGGGTTCCGCGATATCGCCCGCGGTGATGACCTTCACTCGCGGCACGTCCTGGGTGAACTCCGCCACGTAGTCGGTGGCGGGATTCATCACGACATCCGACGGAGTGCCGATCTGCTCGATCCAGCCGTCCTTCATGATTGCGATGCGGTCGGCGAGGCGCAACGCTTCCAGGAAGTCGTGGGTGATGAAGACGATGGTCTTGTGCAGCAGGCGCTGCAGGCGCAGGAACTCGTTCTGCATCTGGCGCCGGATGAGGGGGTCGAGCGCGCTGAAGGGCTCGTCGAGGAACCAGATCTCCGGCTCCACCGCGAGCGAGCGGGCGATCCCCACCCGCTGCTGCTGCCCCCCCGAGAGCTCGCGGGGAAAGCTCATCTCGCGACCCTGCAGGCCCACGAGCTCGATGACGCCGAGGGCGCGCTTCTCGCGCTCTTCCTTCGGCACCGCCTGCACCTTGAGTGGAAACGCGACGTTCTCGAGCACGGTCTGGTGCGGGAGGAGCCCGAAGTTCTGGAACACCATGCCCATCTTGTGGCGCCGGATCTCGATGAGCTCCTTCTCGCTCACCTCGAGCAGGTCGCCCCCGTCCATGATCACCTGCCCCGCGGTCGGCTCCACGAGGCGCGAGATGCACCGCACCATGGTGGATTTCCCCGAGCCGGAGAGGCCCATGATGACGAAGATCTCCCCGACCTCGACGTCGAAGCTGACGTTGCACGCGGCCCCGATGTGACCGGACTCGATGATGCGCGCGTGCAGCGAATCGGGCGCTTCCACCTCGCCGTTGCGTGCGGTGAAGAAGCTGTCCGGTTCCCTCCCGTAGATTTTCCAGATGTTGCGGCAGGAGATCTTGATATCGCCGCCGGCGGGGCGTGACGGGGCCTGAGTGCTCATGCGCTGTGCGGTGTTCCGGGTTGCTCTACGCTCCGGGAGGGCTCGCGGGCCGACTCCCGCTCACGCCGCAGGCGGAGCCGGGGCAGTGAGCGGAGCAGGTTAAGGCAAGCGGCGATGCCTGACAAATGAGCGGACCGGGAACGCGAGGCTCCCCCGCATGCGGCGACGCGGCATCCCGGCCCGCGCCGCCCTCGTGACGAAGAGCGCCGGGATATCGAAGTCAGGTCGCGTAGGGCGCGTGCGCGGTGAGACCGCCGTCGTGCACGTAGAGCTGGCCGGTGGCGAAGGCGGACTCGTCGCTCGCCAGCCAGAGCGCGAGGTTCGCGATGTCTTCCGGGCGTCCGAGGCGTCCCAGCAGGTGCTGGCCGACGATGGCGTCCTCCGCCTCCGGATTCTGCGAGCGCAGGTAGGCGTCCATCATCTCGGTACGGATCCACCCCGGGCAGATCACGTTGCAGCGGATGCCGTCCTTCCCATGGTCGACCGCGACGGCCCGGCTGAGCGCGTGCACGCCGCCCTTGGAAGCACAGTAGGCCGCGAGGTCGGGGTCGGCCACGAAGCCGTCGTAGGAGCCGATGTTGATGATGGAGCCGCCGCCCGCCGCGCGCATCGGCGCGAGCGCCTCCCGGCAGCACAGGAACACGCCCTTGAGGTTGACGGCCATGAGCGCGTCCCATTCCGCTTCGCTCGTGTGCTCGATGCTCTTCTCGATCAGTACCCCGGCGTTGTTCACGAGCACGTCCAGCCGGCCGTGGCGCCCGAGCGTGTGTTCGAAGATGGACCGCACGTCCGCTTCCCGGCCGGCGTCTCCGCGCACGAAGTCGAGCCCGTCCGGGGCGCCTTCCCCGGGCGGGGCGTTGCGGGCGCTCGTGACCACCCGCGCCCCTTCCCGGACGAAACGGTCGGCAATCGCGCGCCCGATGCCGCGGGTGCCGCCGGTGACGATGGCGACCTTTCCCTCGAGTCTGTTCATGGTTCTGACTGGCTCCTTCGCGGCGGGCGCCCGGGATCGCTCGCCGCGAGCGGCGTCCCGGCCATCCCCCGCACAATTACAATCCGGTCATTCGGAGAGGGGAGCCGCGCCCTGATGGCGACTCCGTGCGGAGGCACCCCGGGGCTCGCGGCCCCGGAAACCTGTGAGGCGCAATGATGCACGATGCAAGAGTCCGAGAGGTCCTGGACGGCGCCGCCCCCGGCGACCGTCCGGTGAGGGTCAGGGGCTGGGTGCGCACCCGGCGCGACTCCAGGAAGGGCTTCTCCTTCATTCAGGTGCACGACGGTTCCTGCATGCCCGCCCTCCAGGTGGTGGCGGACGCGACGCTCGCGAACTACGAGTCGGAAGTGCTGCGTCTCACCACGGGTTGCGCGGTCTCGGTCACCGGGCGCGCGGTGGAATCGCCGGGAAGGGGGCAGAGTCGCGAGCTCAAGGCGGAAGCGGTGGAAGTGGTGGGCTGGGTCGACGATCCCGAGACCTATCCGGTACCGGCCAAGCGCCATACTCTGGAGTACCTGCGGGAGGTCGCCCACCTGCGCCCGCGCACCGACACCATCGGCGCGATCGCGCGGGTGCGCCACGTGATCTCGGGGGCGGTGCACGATCACCTCACCGAACGGGGCTTCGTGTGGATCAACACGCCCCTCATCACCGCGAGCGACTGCGAGGGGGCGGGGGAGCTCTTCCGGGTCACCACCCTCGATCCGCGCAGCCCGCCGCGGGATGCCTCGGGCGAGGTCGACTTCAGCCGCGACTTCTTCGGCCGCGAGGCCTTCCTCACCGTCTCCGGACAGCTCAACGTCGAGTGCTTCTGCCACGCGCTCTCCCGGGTCTACACCTTCGGCCCCACCTTCCGGGCGGAGAACTCCAACACCAGCCGGCACCTCGCGGAGTTCTGGATGATCGAGCCGGAGCTCGCCTTCGCGAGCCTGAGCGACAACGTCGATCTCGCCGAGTCCTTCCTCAAGGCGATCATCGGCGCGGTGCTCGAGCGCTGTCCGCAGGAGATGGACTTCTTCGACGATCGCGTGGAGAAGGGGATCACGGCGAAGCTCGAAGGGGTGGCCGGCTCGCGCTTCGAGCGTATCGACTACGGGGAAGCGATCGACATCCTCCTGCGGGCGGAGCAGCGATTCGAGTTCCCGGTGCGCTGGGGCGCCGACCTCCAGTCGGAGCACGAGCGCTATCTCACCGAGAAGCACTTCGACGGCCCGGTGGTGGTCACCAACTACCCCAAGGACATCAAGGCCTTCTACATGCGCCTCAACGACGACGGCAGGACGGTGGGGGCGATGGACGTGCTCGTGCCGGGCATGGGCGAGATCATCGGAGGCAGCGCGCGCGAGGAGCGCCTCGATGTCCTCGACCGGCGCCTTCGGGAGAAGGGTCTCCGCGAGGAGCTCTGGTGGTACCGGGACCTTCGCCGCTACGGCAGCGTGCCCCACGTCGGCTTCGGGCTCGGGCTGGAGCGCGCGATCAACTACATCACCGGCATGAGCAACGTGCGCGACGCCATTCCCTTCCCGCGCACCCCGCGAAACGCCGCGTTCTGAGCGCGGCGAAGTCCGAAACGCCTGCCGCAAGGTTCCACCGATCTTCGGAAGCTTCGGGTGCGAAGATGCCGTGGCAGCGGCTCGCACGGACTCGAGAGACGCTGTAAGCCAGGAAATCGGCGCAACTTTGCGGCTAGGATGCGCGCCACCGCAAAGCGAGGGATGGACGAGTCGCGTGTACGAGACAATCCAGTTCGAGATCGACCGCGGGGTGGGAGTGCTCACCCTGAACCGGCCGCGGGTCCTGAATGCGATCAGCGGCGCGATGATCGACGAGATCATGGACGTGCAGTCCCGGGTGGCGAGGGACCCGGAAGTGAACGTGCTGGTGCTGGCCGGTTCGGGCCGCTCCTTCTGCGCGGGGTACGACCTGAAGGAAGCCGATGCCGGAACGGAAGGCGAGCCCCCGCCGCCCGATCTGCTCGCCACCCGGCGCCGGCTCGAGCTCTGCTGCGACATGACGATGGGGTTCTGGCATTGCCCGAAGCCGACCATTTCCGCGGTTCACGGCCACTGCCTGGCGGGAGGGTGCGAGCTCGCGCTCGCCTGCGACATCACCATCGCGTCGGAGGACGCGGTGTTCGGTGAGCCCGAGCTTCGTTTCGGAGCGGGCATCGTGTGCCTGATCCTTCCCTGGCTCACCGGCCCCAAGCAGGCGAAGGAGCTGATCTTCACCGGCAACGACCGGATTCCGGCCGAGCGTGCGCTGGCCATGGGGCTCGTGAACCGTGTCGTGCCGCGGGGCGGGGCACTGGAAGCCGCCATGGAGATGGCGGGCCAGATCGCGGTGATGGACGAACAGGCCATGGCGCTCAGCAAGGCCGCGATCAACCGCACCTACGAGATCATGGGATTGCGCGAGGCGATGCGAAGCGGGGTGGACCTCGACGTCGAGATCACCTGCCTCGATACCCCGGATCGCCGGCAGTTCCGGGAAATCTCGGTTCGGGAAGGACTCAAGGCGGCGCTCGCGTGGCGCGACGCCCGCTTCGATCGCGAGTCGTGAAAGCCGCCGAAATGGCCGGGGGCAGCGCCGACCCCGGCTCTCCGCCCGGGGGCGAGCCACGGCCCGCGTCCCGTCTCGACCCCCTCCTCAACCCCCGTTCCATCGCCTTCGTCGGGGCTTCCGCCCGGCAGGGCGCCCCCGGGCACACCATGCTGGACCTCAATCGGGGCACGGCGCTGGAAGGTCGCCTCTACCCGGTGAATCCCCGCTATTCCCGGATCGACGGCATCGACTGCTACCCGTCGCTGGACGCGCTCCCCGAGGCGCCCGACCTGGCGGTGCTGGGACTCGCCGACCGGCGTCTCGAGCACGCGCTCTCCGAGGCCGCCGCCGCGGGCGTCCGCGCCGCCGTGATCTTCGGCGGGGCCAACCTGGAAGAGCCGGACCAGACGCGCCTGGTCCGGCGCCTCGCCGCCATCGCGGACGAGGCGGGCATCCCGATATGCGGCGGCAACGGCATGGGCTTCTACAACCTCGAGGCCGGGTTGCGCATCACCTTCTCCCGTCCGCCCTGCGTCACGTCGGCGGGCGGCGTCGCGCTCATCAGCCACTCCGGCTCTTCCTGGTCCTCGCTGACCCACAACGACGGACGCCTGAGATTCAATCTCTCGGTCTCCTCCGGACAGGAGCTCAACGTCGGGGTGGCCGACTACCTGCGCTACGCGCTCTCCATGCCCACCACCCGCGCGATCGGGCTCGTCCTGGAGACCGTGCGCCGGCCCGAGGAATTCCTGGCCGCCCTCTCGGAGGCGAATGCGCTCAGCGTGCCGGTAATGGCGCTCAAGGTGGGCCGGACCGAGCAGAGCGCGCGCCTCGCGATCAGCCACTCGGGCGCGATCGTGGGGGATGATGCCGCCTTCGACGCCGTGTTCGATCATCACGGGGTCGGACGCGCCCGGACCCTGGAAGAGCTCGCGGCCGCTCTGCTCCTGCTTGCCCGCGCGGGCCGGGTCGGCCCGGGGGGGCTGGCGGTGATCCACGATTCGGGCTTCGAGCGCGAGCTGCTGATCGATCTCGCGAGCGACCACGGCGCCGCGCTCGCGTGCATATCGCCCGAGACCCGGGAGCGCCTCGCCGCGCTGCTCGATCCGGGACTCGAGCCCGTCAATCCACTCGACGCCTGGGGCACGGGACGCGAGTACGAGCGGGTCTTCTCCGAGTGCCTTGGCGTGCTGATGGAGGACCCCGATACCGCCTGCGCCTTCATCTCCCACAGCGTGCGCACCGGATTCTGGATCAGCGAGGGCTGGACGCGGGTGGCCGAGGAGAACGCACGTCGCAGCGGCAAGCCGGTCGCCATGGTGTCCAACTTTCCCTGGGTGCAGGACGGCGCCGTGGTGGAGCGTCTGAGCGAGATGGGCATCCCGGTGATCGGCGGCATGGGCAACGGCCTCGATGCGGCCCGGCACCTCTTCGCGTGGCGGGACTTCCTCGCTCGCGAGGCGGCCTCGCCGCCGGCCGGGCTCGCCGCCGGGCGCCGCTCGGCGTGGCAGGCTCGCCTGGAGGCCGGCAAAGTGCTCGACGAGGCGGAGAGTCTCGCGTTGCTGGCCGACTATGGCCTCGATGTGGCGAGAAGCCGGGTGGCTTCATCGCGCGACGAAGTCGAGCGCATCGCCGCGAGCATCGACGCCCCGGTCGCGCTCAAGACCGCGATGCCCGGGGTCCACCACAAGAGCGAAGGCGGGGGAGTGCGGCTGGACGTGGCGCCGGATCGGCTCGTCGAAGCCTACGACACGCTCGCCTCCCGCTTCGGCCCCCGGGCGCTGGTCGCGGACATGGCGCCGCCGGGGGTGGAGATGGCGCTCGGAGTGGTGCGGGACCCGCACTTCGGGCCTCTGGTGGTGGTCGCGGCGGGAGGCGTCCTCATCGAACTACTCTCGGACCGGCTCCTCGCGCTGCCGCCCTTCGACCGCACCCGGGCCGAGCGGCTGATCTCGGGACTGCGCTCCCGTTCCCTGCTCGAAGGCCATCGAGGCCGCCCCCCCTCCAAGGTCGCCGCCCTGGCCGAAGCGGCGGCCCGCCTGTCGGTGCTGGCCCACGAGCTCGGGCCCTGGATCTCCGAGCTCGACGTCAATCCGATCATCGCGGGACCGGAACGCGCCGTGGCGGTCGACGCCCTCGTCGTGCCTTCGTCCGCGCGCGACCACGCCTGAGGCGCGGCGACGGGAATCGGCACTCACGCGTCGCGAGCAGGGCTCTCTTGTCGCGGCGCCGCCCGTCGCCCGGGTCAGCTCCGCAGGTAGTCGTAGGCCGACAGGGCGTGGGTGCGGACCACGTGCAGGAAGTCCTCGATCGGCACGTGCTCGTCGCCGGTCCCCATGCCGGTGGGGTAGGGGCCGTAGACGTAGGCGGGCACGTCCGCGTAGCGCCACAGGCGCGTGTCGGTCCCCCCCAGGCTGCACACGGGGTCGGGCCTGATGCCGCGCAGGTCCTCCGCGTTGCGCTGGATGATGCCGACCATCTCGTGCTCGGGATCGCACCAGTTCGGGGGACTGAAGTTCAGCTCCCTCATGCGCACCTGGGGATAGCCCGCGAGGATCTCCCGCACCCGAGCGAGCACCGGCTCCTTCCCGAGCCCGACCGGCAGGCGGATGTCCGCTTCCACCACGCACTCGCTCGGCACCATGTTGACCTTCAGCCCCCCACGAATGGAGCCGATGTTGACGGTGACTCTCTGAACGATGCGGGCCGCCCCCTCCCCGAGCGCGGCGTCGACGGCGCCCGCGCTGCGCTCGAGCACCGCGCCGACGTTGCCGGGGGCGGGGGCATCGATGTCGGCCAGCGATTCGAGATCCGCGACGAGCGCGGCCGCGATCTTGGTCGCGCTCTCGGTGAGGTGGGTATAGGCGCCGTGCCCGCCCGTGGTGCTCACGGTGAACTCGAGCCACAGCGGTCCCTTCTCGCCGAAGCGGACGCTCAGGGGGCTGCTCGGCTCCCCGTTCAGGCAGCAGTCGCCGTGCACCTCGGGATGGTGCTCCATCAGGTAGCGCGCCCCCCACGGGCCGAAGGTCTCCTCGTCGGACACCGCGGTCAGGGTGAGGCGGCCGCGGAGGCGTTCGCGCAGGCGGTGCAGGTAGCGGTAGGTGAAGACGGACGCGGTGGTGCCGCACTTCATGTCGGCGGACCCGCGTCCCCAGACCGCGCCCTCCGCGACCGCGCCGCTCCATGCTCCGTAGCGCCACTGCTCGTGCTCCCCGACGGGAAACACGTCCATGTGGCCGTTCAGCACGAGGTGCCGGCCCTGCTCCCCGCCTTCGAAGCTCGCCACGACGTTCGGAAACTCCGCCTTCGGCGCGATGACGCGATAGGCGAGGCCTTCCCGATCCAGCAACCCGCACACGTGAGCGGCCGCCTCGCGGGTGTCCCCCGGAGGATTCGGGCTCTTCGCCTGCACGAAGGCGCTCAGAAACTCGACGAGCACCTCCTCGTCTTGCGCAATCCAGTCGAGCAGCATCCGCTTTCCGTCGTCCATCCCGATTCCCTCAGTTTCCGGCCACGATTCCGCGCTCATGCAGGCGCGCGATCTCGACGCTTCCGAGACCCAGGACCTCGGCGAGCACCTCGTCGGTGTGGGCGCCGAGCTCCGGGGCCGGGCGGACCGGCTCCCGATCGAAGGCGCCGAGCGCGAGCGGCGAACCCGGCATCAGGTAGGTTCCGATGCCGGGCTGGTGCACCCGCTGGAAGAGCGGGTTGGCCTCCGAGCAGCGCGGGTCCTCGGCGACCATTTCGAGAAAGCTGCGGTAGGGCCCCCAGCACACCCCCGCGGCATCGAAGGCCCTGCCCACCTCTTCCAGATCGTGCGCGGCGATCCACCTCTCGATGAGCGGATCGATCCGCCGGCGGGCGCGGAAGCGCTCGCCCTCCTCGTCGAGGTCGGCGTCGAGCTCGCGCTCCAGGGCGGCCACCGCATCGGCGCACCCGGCCGCATCGCAGAGGCTGCGCCACTGCCGGCGGGTCATCGCCACCACCATGACGCGGTGTCCGTCCCGGGTCGCGAAGTCCCGCCCGTAGGCGCCGTAGAGGTGGTTGCCGCCGGCGCTTCGCTCCGTGCGGTTGATCTCGGCCTCTCCGATGTGACCGAGATTGCCGACCGCGGCGTAGGCGACGTCGGAGAGGGCGAGGGAGACGAGCTGTCCCTCGCCGCTCCGGCGCCGGTGGCGCTCCGCCGCGAGCAGCCCGGTCGATGCGGTCAGTCCGGCCGCCACGTCCCAGGCCGGCAGCATGTGGTTGACGGGTGCGTCGCGGGTCGCGTTGCCGGTGGCCAACGGAATGCCGACCGCGCAGTTGACGGTGTAGTCGAGCGCGATGCCGCCGTCATGGTGTCCCTTGATCGCGAGCACGATGACGTCTTCCCGTGCCGCCCGAAGACTCTCGTAGGCGAGGGGACCGCGCAGGGGAAGATTGGTGAGGAAGATGCCGCCGTCCTCACCGGGCGCGGTGACGAGCGCGGCCACGAGCTCGCGTCCCTCGGGCTGGCGCAGGTCCACCGCAATGGAGCGCTTGCCCTTGTTGAGTCCGGCCCAGTACAGGCTTCGACCCTCCGCGGTGAGCGGCCAGCGCCGGGCGTCGAGTCCGCCGCCGATCGCGTCGAAGCGAATGACGTCGGCGCCGAGCTGGGCGAGGGTCATTCCGCCGAGCGGCGCCGCGACGAAGGCCGATCCCTCGACCACCCGCATGCCTTCGAGCATCGCGTACACGTCGTTCAGTTCCCGGGTCCGGGTCGGGCACGCACCGCGGCCTCCCACGCGCGGCGGGCCCATGCCGCGAGCATGTCGGCGTCGTCCAGCGCGTCCTCGGGGGCCTGGTGGTAGCTCAGGGCTATCGTCCTGCCCTTCTTCTCGTACTGGAAAGGGGGGAGTCCCCGGGCCTCGTACTCCGCCCGGTTCCTGTCGTCGACCTTGAAGTAGAGGGTATCGTCGTGAACGAGCCCGAACATCAACCCGTCACGGAACAGCCCGGTTCCACCGAACATCCGCCGCGCGCTCACGCCTTCGAACTCCTCGAACAGGTCGAGCAGATGCCGGACGAAGTCGTTCATGGGTCGCGGTGCTCCGGCAAGGGGCCGATGCCCTCTCGCCGCAGGGCGGCCGTGAACTGCTCCGCCCACCCGCGGTTCGCAGCGGGGCTGGCCGGGCTCGGGTGGGGAGCCCATCCGGTCCGCACGGCGGCATCCGCCAGCGCGACCCGCGCACGCTCGCCGCCGAAGCGGCCGATGCCGATCACGTGCGTGGGCCGCAGGCGCGACACCACGTCGCGCAATGCCGCGTCGCAGGCGAGATAGAGCAGCCCGCGCTCCTCCGCCGGCAGCTTGTCCGGAGTGCGGTTGCGGCCGCTCTCCTCCATGAACGCGAGCGGGCAGTAGTTCCACACGAAGAAGGTCGCGAAGAAGCGCTCCGGCGTGGTGAAGGCATCGCGCGCCCAGCCCCACAATCGGCTGCCGCTCACCTCGCGTCGCGGGCAGGCGAAGCCGAGAACCGGGCGCTTGGGGTGTTCTTCCGCGGGCCGCGCGACGGGTGCCCGGAGGCCGAGCCAGCTCCCGGTCATCCCGACGTCGCCGAAGGGCACTCCGGTCTGGGACATGCCCCAGGGGCCGGGGTTCATGCCGAGAAGCAGGACCTTCGCCCCCAGGGCGCCGTAGCGATCGAGGTAGGCGCGGTGGGCGCGCCACGCATAGTCCAGGGGGTTGTACACGTGGGTGACGGGGAGCCCGAAGACGAGCCCGGCTACCTCGTTGCGCAGCCGCCGGGCGACCGGCCACAGCGCCGCGGACGGCGGTGCTCCCGTTGCGGATCTCAACGCCCCGGTCCGGGCTCTCTTGCGCCGTCGGCCAGGCGGCCCGCTCCCATCGAGAGCACGGCCACGAGCGGAATCGCTACGGCCAGCGATACCCCCGTTGCCGGAACGAGGGGAAGCGGACCCGGGAACCATCCCCGTTCCTCCGGAACGCCGTCGCCTCCGGGAGCGACAGCCATCGCCCGCCACACGTCCTGCACTGTGATGCCTCCGGGATTCCGGGGGCGACATGCTCTCGCACCGGCCGGAGAAATTCCACGCCGGGCGTTGTGCGCGAATCTTCGCGCGAGAGGGCGTTCCGGGTGGTGAAACGGGGATTCGGGGTAACATGGCGAAACCCCCGTTTCGGCCCGGGAGCGCTTCATGAACCAAGCCGAGATACTCGCGAAGACCCCCAGGGTGCTGAGTCGCGAGCAGCGCGAGTTCTACTTCGAGAACGGATACCTGCTGCTCGACTCCTTCGTGCCGCGGCGGTGGCTCAACCGGCTGCGAGCGGTGGTGGACGAGTTCATCGAGGAGAGCCGCACGCTCCGCGAGTCGGACGGCCGCTTCTTTCTCGAGCCGGACCATCGGCCCGACGCTCCCCGCTTGCGGCGCCTCATGAGTCCGCCGGATCACCACCCGGTGTTCCGCGAGTTCTCCTTCGAAGGACCGGTGGTCGATGTCGCCGAGGACCTGCTGGGGTCCGGAGTTCGATTCCACCACTCCAAGCTCAACTTCAAGTGGGCAGGCGGCGGGGAAGAGGTCAAGTGGCACCAGGACATCCAGTACTGGCCCCACACCGACTTCTCGCCGCTCACCATCGGGGTGTACCTGGAGGACGTCGACGAGGAGATGGGGCCGATGGGGGTGGTGCCGGGCTCGCACCGGGGCGAGCTCTTCGATCTCTATGATGGCGAGGATCGCTGGTCGGGCTCGATTCGGGACGAGGACCTCCCGCGCGCCGGCATCGAACGCGCGGTGTTCCTCGAGGGGGGTGCGGGTTCGGTGACCGTGCACAACTGCTGCGCCGTGCACGGCTCGATGCCCAACCGGTCCCCGCGTTCGCGCCCCCTGCTGCTTCAGACCTACGCCGGGGCGGATGCGTATCCCCTCCTCACGGTGGGCACCAACGGGGCCGGAGGCCGCATCACCAATGTTCATCTTCGCGGGGAGCGCCCGCGCTGGATGGAGGTCGGCGCACGGCGGATGCCGGTGGCGCCGGACTGGTCGAAGGGCGGCTACACCTCGATCTTCAACGTTCAGCAGAACGAGGGAGAGGCCGCCTCCGCCGGCTGAATGCGGACGCAGCGCCCGAAGCAGGATCGAGCGCGGCTGCGCGCCTTCGTCGAGGAACGCCGCCGGCGGCGCGCCGGAGGCTGAAGCGCGCGTTCCCTCCCCACCGGGCCTCCGCCCGCAATCGCGGTGTCCCGAGCGGTGACTCCTCCCGCGAGCGCCGGCGCCGTGGGCGCGGGACCCCGAACGTGCCGCCCGAGCGCTCCCTCACCGTGCGCAGGCGACGGCGCTTTCGGCTTCATCGGGCATGAATCCGCGCTTTTCCGCGCCTTTGCGCGCTTCCGGATGCATTCGGGCCTTGGCCGAGTTTGCTCCGAATATCACATAAATATCTGATGCACAAGAAAATAGAGAGCGTGGAGGGGGTGCGCAGTTTTTCTCGAAAGAAGGTTGAAATTCCTTGTTAGCACTCTATATTCGCGAGTGCCAAAAGCGGGGGGCCCAGCCGCCATACTTCACCGATTTTCTGCTACGGACGCCGATCCGCTCGCGGTAGCGGGCCGTACTCGCTCGAAGCGCTTCGGCGCAGTGTCGGCTACGCCTACAGCACCTCTTTTGAGCGTGCGGTCCACCAGCACGGCATCCCGGCGCCCGAGGCTTCCGAAGATCGATGAAGTATGGCGGCCAGCGGCCGGAACCCCCAAAGGCCTCTATTACTCTTTTCAGGAGAGACCAACCCATGGCAAAAGCCAAGCTCAAGCTGCGTCCCTTGCACGATCGGGTGATCGTGCAGCGCGAGGAGGAAGAGCGGACTTCCCCGGGCGGTATCGTCATTCCCGACACCGCCACCGAGAAGCCCATCCAGGGCAAGATTCTCGCCGTAGGCAACGGCAAGATCCTCGACAGCGGTGATGTCCGCGCGCTCGACGTCAAGGTCGGAGACAAGATCCTCTTCGGCAAGTACTCCGGCACCGAGGTCAAGGTCGAAGGCGAAGACCTGCTCGTGATGCGCGAAGAAGACATCATGGCGGTTGTCGTCTAACGGCCACCGCTCATCATCCAACTGGAGAGTTTCAAGAAATGGCAGCGAAAGAAGTCCGTTTTCACGAGGATTCACGCGGCCGGATAGCCAATGGAGTCAACATCCTGGCTACCGCCGTGAAGGTCACCCTCGGTCCCAAGGGACGCAACGTAGTGCTCGAGAAGAGCTTCGGCGCGCCCACCGTCACCAAGGACGGGGTCAGCGTGGCGAAGGAGATCGAGCTCGAGGACAAGTTCGAGAACATGGGCGCGCAGATGGTGAAGGAGGTGGCGTCCAAGACCTCCGATGTCGCCGGCGACGGCACCACCACCGCGACCGTTCTCGCCCACTCCATGATGCGTGAAGGCATGAAGGCGGTGGCCGCCGGCATGAACCCCATGGACCTCAAGCGTGGCATGGACCAGGCGGTGGTCGCCGCGGTTACCGGTCTCGAGGGCTTGAGCCGTCCGACACGTGACAGCACCGCCATCGCCCAGGTCGGCACCATCTCGGCCAACGGCGACGGCAACATCGGCGACATCATTTCCGACGCGATGGACAAGGTCGGAAAGGAAGGCGTGATCACGGTGGAAGAGGGCTCCGCGCTCGAGAACGAGCTCGACGTGGTCGAGGGCATGCAGTTCGACCGCGGCTACCTCTCGCCCTACTTCATCAACAACCAGGACAACATGATGGCGGAGCTCGACAGCCCCTTCATCCTGCTGTACGACAAGAAGATCTCGAACATTCGGGATCTGCTCCCCACGCTCGAGGGCGTCGCCAAGGCGGGCAAGCCGCTTCTGGTCATCGCGGAAGACGTCGAGGGCGAGGCGCTCGCCACTCTGGTGGTCAACACCATTCGCGGCATCGTCAAGGTGGCCGCGGTGAAGGCGCCCGGATTCGGTGACCGCCGCAAGGCGATGCTGCAGGACATGGCGATCCTGACCGGCGGCAACGTCATCAGCGAAGAGGTGGGCCTGAGCCTCGAGAAGACGACGCTCGACGACCTCGGCCGGGCCAAGAAGGTGCAGGTGGCCAAGGAGAACACCACCGTCATCGACGGCGCCGGCAAGAAGCGGGACATCGAAGGCCGGGTGACGCAGATTCGCCAGCAGATCGAGGAGACTACCTCGGACTACGATCGCGAGAAGCTCCAGGAGCGCGTGGCGAAGCTCGCCGGCGGCGTGGCCGTCATCAAGGTGGGCGCCGCGACCGAGGTCGAGATGAAGGAGAAGAAGGCACGCGTCGAGGACGCGCTGCACGCGACCCGGGCCGCGGTCGAGGAAGGCATCGTCCCCGGCGGCGGCGTCGCCCTCATCCGTTGCCTCGACAAGGTGAAGAACCTCAAGGGCGACAACTCCGACCAGGACACCGGCATCTCGATCGCGCGGCGCGCCATGGAAGAGCCGCTTCGCCAGATCGTGGCCAACTCCGGCGGCGAGCCCTCCGTGGTCCTGAACCAGGTCCGCGACGGCAAGGGCAACTACGGCTGGAACGCCCAGACCGAGGAGTTCGGCGATCTCGTCAAGATGGGCATCCTGGACCCGACCAAGGTGGTGCGCTGCGCGCTGCAGAACGCCGCCTCGATCGCGGGACTGCTCGTCACCACCGAGGCCTCGGTGGCGGAGAAGCCGAAGAAGGACGAAGCCCCTCCCATGCCGCCCGGAGGCGGAATGGGCGACATGGGCATGATGTAGACCTTCCCGGTCTCATCATCGACCCTTCGAAAAGCCCGGCCTCGTGCCGGGCTTTTCCTTGGTGCGCCCGGCAAGGCCGGCTCTCGTGCTCGAGCCGATGACCCTGCCCTACTGAAGCTCGGCCCGCGCTTTCCCGCGAGCAGGCGAAGGGTCGTCCGGCGCCCCCGATCGACACCCGTCCGGCAGGCGTCACGGGGGCTGTTGCTGTTTCAGGTCGGGCGGATGCCCCGCAGGCGCTCGTTGCGCCTTCGCAGGAGCTCCAGCACGATCATCATGCACACCGAGAAGACGATGAGCAGAGTGGCCACCGCGAGGATGGTCGGGCTTATTTGCTCGCGGATCCCCGCCCACATCTGGCGCGGAATGGTGCGCTGCTCGAAACCGGCGAGGAAGATCACGCACACCACCTCGTCGAAGGAGATGACGAAGGCGAAGAGCCCTCCCGAGATGACGCCGGGAAGGATCATCGGCACCACCACCCGGAAGAAGGTCTGTACCGGGGTCGCGCCCAGGTTGGCCGACGCCCGCATCAGGGTCGTGTCGAAGCCGAACAGGGTGGCGGTCACGGTGATGACCACGAAGGGGGTGCCGAGCGCGGTGTGCGCGAGAATGATGCCGGTGGTGGTCTGGGAGAGGCCCACGCTCGAGTAGAAGAAGAACATGCCGGCCGCGGTGATGATGATCGGCACGATCATCGGCGAGATGAGCAGGCTCATGATCGGGATCCGCCACGGCATGTGCGGGCGGCTCAGGCCGAGCGCGGCCAGGGTGCCGAGCAGGGTCGCGAGCAGGGTGGCGGCGATGCCGATGATGAAGCTGTTCTTGATCGAGTGGATCCACTGCTCGTTCGCGAACATGTCCTGGTACCAGCGCAGCGAGTAGGCGTCCGGATTGAGCTTCAGCATCTCCTCGTTGAACGTGAAGTAGGGCAGTGCGTTGAAGGAGAGGGGGATGATCACCAGGATCGGGAGCATCAGGAACGCGAACACGAGGCCCGCACCGGTGCGCACGCTGTAGTGCACCATCCGGTCCACGGGGGTCGCGTAGGCGGGAAGGGCCATCGTCGCTCCGTCCCCTACCCGAGCTTCATCTTGTCGATGCCCACGAGACGGTTGTAGAGCCAGTAGAGCGCAAGGATCCCGCCGAGCAGGATCGCGCCGAGCGCCGCCGCGAGGCCCCAGTTGAGCGACTTCTGCATGTGGTAGGCGATCATGTTGCTGATGAGCTGCCCGGTGCGCCCGCCGACAAGCGCGGGCGTGATGTAGTAGCCGACCGAGAGGATGAACACGAGCAGCGAGCCGGCCCCGATCCCGGGCAGGGTCTGCGGGAAGTACACCGTCCAGAACGCCTTGGCGGGCGATGCTCCGAGCGACTTCGCGGCCCGGATGTGGTAGGGCGAGATGGTCTTCATGACGCTGAAGAGCGGCAGGATCATGAAGGGCAGCAGGATCTGGATCATCGCGATCATGGTGCCCGTCATGTTGTAGACCAGGGACAGGCGCCCTTCGTCGTCGATCGCTCCCGTCCACACCAGCAGGTCGTTGATCACTCCCTGCGACTGCAGCAGCACGATCCACGAGGTGGTGCGCACGAGCAGCGAGGTCCAGAAGGGCAGAAGCACCATGATGATCAGCAGGTTGCTGATGCGCGTGGGCACGATCGAAAGGATGTAGGAGACCGGATAGGCCAGCAGCAGGCAGGCGACGGTGATGGCCAGGCTCACCCAGAGGGTGCGCACGAAGAGCTTCACGTAGATCTGCCGGTTCTCGGGCTGCGCGACGACGTCTCCGGCCTCGTTGTAGGTCCGATCGACCGCGTTCGCGTAGTAGGCGGGCGTGGGATCCCGCCCCGCCTGCTTGATGATCGCCCACGTACGCACCTTTTCCCAGCGCTTGTCGATGTTCACGAAGGCCTCGCGGGCGGTCACGCCGTCCGCCTGCCCCCGCGCGAACTTCCGCGCCGTCTTCTTGATCATGCTCTTGGCGCCGGAGAGGTCGTAGTTGATGCGCCCTGATATCTTCCCGATCAGCTTCTCGTCGTGGCGCCTCGCGAACTCCTCCGCCGCTGCCGCGAACACCGCCTCGGGGGGCAGCTCGCCGCTCGCCGGGTCCCAGCTCTCGAGGGCATCGATGGTGCGGGGCAGCAGGTTCGCGACCACCGGGTTCTGCACGCTGCGAAGCAGCATGTCGCCGATGGGGAAGACGAAGGTGACGAGAATGAATGCGAGCAGGGGCGCGACCAGCAGAAAGGCGGTGACGGTCTTGCGCCGCTCGGTACGCGCGAGGCTGACCTTCAGCGGCACCCCGTCCGCGGTGGTGATGGGTGCGGCGGCGTCAACAGCAGTGACCGCCATGGAGTCAGCCTTCGGGAGCGTCGAGCGCCCGGGCGTCCGTGCTCTGCCAGCCGACCTTCACCGTATCACCGGTGTGTATGTCGACGTGACCGGCGCTGTTCGGCACCTTCACGATGAAGTCGTCGTGGCCGCACACATTGAGACGGGTGCGGAGGTGGTCCCCGTGGAAGATGAGCTCTTCCACCCGACCGTCGAAGAGGTTGGGAACCGAACCCTCCGGCGGGTTGATGATCACCCGCTCGGGGCGGAGCGATATCGTGGTGCGTGAACCTGTTCCGTCGACGTTGATCGCCACCGCCTGCACGATGTGGCCTCCCTCGGCCTCCACCGTGCAGCGCGCGCCGTCGTGCTCGATCACCTTGCCCGAGAGCGCGTTGTTCTCTCCGATGAACTGGGCGACGAAGGCATTGGCCGGTTCCTGGTAGAGCTTGTCGGGCGATGCCAGTTGCTGCACCACCCCGTCGTTGAAGACCGCGATGCGGTTCGACATGGTCAGCGCTTCGCCCTGGTCGTGCGTGACGTAGACCACGGTGACGCCGATGCTCTCGTGGATGTGCCGGATCTCGTACTGCATCTGCTCGCGGAGCTGGCGGTCCAGCGCCCCGAGCGGTTCGTCCATGAGGACGATCTTGGGCTCGAAGACGAGCGCGCGGGCTACCGCCACGCGTTGCTGCTGCCCGCCCGAGAGCTGCCCCGGGCGCCGGTGGCCGAAGCCGCCGAGCTGCACCATGTCGAGCGCGCCCGCCACGCGCCTGGCGGTCTCGTCCTTGCCGACCTTGCGCATCTCGAGGGGGTAGGCGATGTTCTCGAACACCGTCATGTGCGGGAACAGGGCATAGTTCTGGAACACCATGCCGATGTCGCGCCGGTGCGGCGGGAGGTTGTTGATCGAGCGGCCTTCCAGAATGATGTCGCCGTGAGTGGTGGCCTCGAAGCCGGCAAGCATCATCAGGCAGGTGGTCTTGCCCGAGCCCGAGGGCCCGAGCATGGTCAGGAACTCGCCCCGGTAGATGTCCAGGTTGAATGACTTGACGACGAGCGTCTCGCCGTCGTAGCTCTTCTGGACGTCCTTGAACTGGACGAAGACTTCCTGCTCAGACATGGCGATTCCCGTGTGCGCCCGAAGGCCGGGCGGCTGTCGCCGCCCGGCCCCGCTCGTTCACGAAGGGCAGTCCGAGCCTAGAGGGCGAGCCAGGCCGAGAAGCGCTCCTGGAGCTCGTCGCGATGGTCCGCCCAGAACAGGTAGTCATACTGGACCGAATGCTCGTTGATGTTGTCCGTCGGCAGATGCCCCGACACCTCGGGATCCACGAAGTCGGCCGCCGCCTTGAGCATCGGACCGTATGCGATGTGGTACGTGATCCGTCCCTGGTATTCCGGCGAACTGTAGGCTCCGAGAAGGAACTCCTTCGCCGCCTCCGCATTCGGTGCGCCCTTGGCGACCGTCATGTACCCGATGTCCCATACCTGGGTGTCCCACATGATCGAGAGCGGCTGACTCTCGTTCTTGTAGGCGTTGTAGATGCGCCCGTTGTATGCGGTGCCGATGGACGCTTCCTCGTCGACCAGAATCTGCGGGGCCTGGGCGCCGGCTTCCCACCAGACGCTCTGCTCCTTGACCTGATCGAGCTTCGCGAAGGCACGGTCCACCCCTTCCTCGGTGCCGAGCACGTCGTAGACGTCCGGCACCGCCACGCCGTCGGCGATGAGCGCCCATTCGAGGTTCACCTCGGCGACCTTGCGCATCGAGCGCTTGCCGGGAAAGCGATCGAAATCCCAGAAATCCGCGACCGTAGCCGGTTGTTCCTCGGGGAAGGTGGGGTCCTTGTAGGCCATGACGGTAGCCCACACTACGCCGCCCACTCCGCAGGGGTGCGTGTCGAACCAGCCCTCGGGGTTCGGAATCTCGAGCTCCTCGAGCAGACCCTCGTCGCAGGCGATGGTCGTCTCGGCCGGAATCATGTCCACGATGTCCCAGCTGACGTTGCCGGCTTCCTGCTGAGCGCGCAGCTCCGCCACCCCGCCGTTGTAGTCGATGAAGTTGAACTTCTGGCCGGTCTCCTCAGTGTAGGGGTCCGCCCACGCTGCCTTCAGCGAGGCGCTCCAGGCCCCGCCCCAGGACGTGATGTTGATGGCGTCGGCCCCGAACGCCTGACCCGCGAGCAGCATCGAGCCCGCGAGCGCGACGGGAAGCGTCTTGTTGAGTCTTCTCAATTTCCTTTCCTCCAGTTGAACGATGGTGAGCGAATTCGCTGCCAGGTCTGACCGGACCCCTCGCACAATCCCTGCCGCCACGGCTCTTGTTCTCCGGTTCACTCGATAGTCGGATTGGGCGGCGCGACTGGCGGTCAGGTAAGCGTTTCGTACCGGTCATTCGGGCGGCAGTGCACCCGGCAACCCGCCGGGTGGGCCGTCCGACTCGGTTCCCGATCCTAAAAGACTGTATCCGGCGTGGGAACCGGGGATGACATCGCCCCGGAACCCTCCCGGAGCGCCGTTCGATCTGGATCGCAGCGGGTATGCGGTGTCCGCCATGTCGCAACCGCTCCCCATCCGGAGGGAGATTGCATAACTCGTTGATGTTGCGAGCCAAACCCTCTCCTTTGCAACGATGGCGAGCGTTCGGCGGGATCCCCTGCGGCGCGGGGTGGGGACGATCGCCAGGCCGGGTTCACTCACACCCTCGATGCGCCCTAACCTGCGCCGATCCACGTGCCCGGCGCGGAAGGCGGCCGCTTCGGTGCACGCGAAGCGCCCCCGTCGGCGCCGAAGAAGCGCGTTGGCGGCTGCCGGATTCGCCGGCCGTGCGGAGGCGGAAGTCCTCGCGCGCCGGGCTCCTCCCGGCCGCTGCGGTGCTACGATCGCCGGCGCATCCCCGGCGAGACTTCGCGGCCGGGCGCCCGCGCGCAGGAGGTCCCATTGGAGCAGGAGTTCGAAGGACAGGTGGCGGTGGTGACCGGGGGAGCCCGCGGCATCGGCCGGGCGATCGTCTCCCTCCTCCTTCAACGCGGCGCGCGGGTGGCGATCCTCGACGTCGACGAAGCGGGCCTGGAAGAGGCGGGCAGGGTGCTCCGCGGCGGCGCCAACCTGCTCGGGGTGCCCACGGACGTGAGCGACACGAGCGCTCTGCGCCAGGCGCGCGAACGAATCCTGGAACGCTTCTCCCGGGTCGATGTGCTGGTCAACAACACCGGCATCTATCCCTACCTCTCCCTCTCCGAGATGAGCGCGGAGGAGTGGGATCGGGTGTTCGCCGTCAACACCCGAAGCGTGATGCTCGCCACCCAGACCTTCATGTCCGACATGATCGCGCGCCGCTTCGGGCGCGTGGTGTGCATCGTCACCGAGGACGCCTACGTCGCGAAGCCGAAGCTCGCCCACTACGCCGCCTCCAAGGCCGCGGTGGCGAGCCTGGTGAAGTCCTTCGCGCTGGAGCTCGCGCCCCACGGGGTCTTCGTCAACGGAGTGAGCCCCGGGGCGGTCGGCACCGAGCGGGCGAAGAAGATGGACTGGTTCGCACCGCGCGTCGCGCAGATTCCCTGCGGCTACGCCGCGGAGCCCGAGGACATCGCGGAGGTGGTGCTCTTCCTCGCGTCACGGCGCAACCGCTACATCGTGGGCGAGACGATCGTCGCCAACGGCGGCACCGCCATGATCTGAGCTCGCGGCCGGCGGGGAGCCGCTCCCCGCGGGTCCTCAGGGCCCCGACCGAGCCGGTCGCCGACGGGAGTGCGGGTGTGACCCACCAATGCGGCTTCTGATCCTCACCTCGAGCACCGGGGGAGGCCACGACGCCCGCGCCGGCGCCTTCTCCGAGTGGGCCCGGCGACACCCGGAGCTCGGGGTGGAAGTGGAGCGCTTCGCGCCCCTGGAGGCCTCCGGGGCGCACTACCGGCTGGGCCTGCACGTCTATCACCTCGTTCAGACGCGGTGGCCGCTCGCGCACCACCTGTACTTCGCCTTCCTCGAGCACGCGGCGCTCCACAGCCGCCGGTGGAAGCTCCTGGGGGTGCGGCCCTTCGTGGACAAGCTCGAGGAGTACCGGCCGGACTGGGTGCTCAGCGTGCACCCGCACCTCAACCGGGGCTTTCTCGATCTCGCACGGGAGGTGCTCGGCCGCGGGCGGGTGCGCACCGGCACCTGCTGCACCGAGCTCGACGGAGGCTACGGATTCAGCCGCCACTGGGTGGGCCCGGAGAGCGACCTCTGGATCGGAGCCACCGACGCGGCCTGCGCGCACGCCCGCGCCCTCGGCATGCCGGCGTCCCGAACGCTGCTCGGCGGCTTCGTGCTGCGGCCGGACTTCTTTTCGCCGCCCGTGGACGAGGCGGGCCGGCGCGACTTCCTGCGAGGGTCCTTCGGGCTGGATCCCGATCGGGCGATCCTGCTGCTGGCCACCGGCGCGGCCGGCGCCAACAATCATGCCGCCTTCCTCGAGGCGCTCGACCGCGCAGGCTCCGCGCTTCAGGTGCTCGCGCTCTGCGCGCATCGGGCTTCGCTTCTCGAAGGCCTGCGGCGCTGGCGCCCCCGGAGTTCCGGGATCTCGCTCACCGCGCTCCCCTACACCCGGGAGATGCCGCGCCTGCTGCGTGCGGTGGACGCGCTCGTCTCGCGAGGCGGCTCCGGCACCACGAGCGAGGCGATCCGCAGCGGCTGCCCGATCATCGTGAATGCCCTCGGAGGGGTGATGCCGCAGGAGCGCGTGACCCTGCGCTACCTCGAGCGCTTCGGCATCGGGAGGCGGGTGCGGCGTCCGGGGGACCTCCCGGCGGCGGTGTCGGGTTATCTCGATGCCCGCGAGGCGCAGCGCGAGAAGGCGCGGATGGCGGCGGCGGTGCCGCCGGGGAAGCCGCTGCGCATCCTCGAGCACCTGCTCGCCCGCGCGCACTGAGTCCCGGTGTCGGCGGCGCTTACAGCCCCGCAATCCGGCAGGCCTTCCGGATCCCCTCCCGCACGCGCTCGTCGTAGCGTGCGAAGCGTTCGTCCCGGGTCTGGCCTCGCCGGTAGCGGATGAAGATCTGCTGGATGACGACGGAGAACTTCATGGTGGCCAGCGCGAAGTACCAGTCGATGCGCTCCACGTCGAAGCCGGTGCGCTCCGCGTAGCGCTGGATCGCGGTCGCGCGCGCGGGGTAGCCCGGCTCGGCGGTGGGCATGGACGAGGCCTCGATCCACCGCGGATCGTCGTCGGTCTCCGCCCACTGGTTGAGGAGGTAGCCCAGGTCGACCAGGGCATCGCCGCTGGTGCACATGTCCCAGTCCAGGATCGCGATCGGCCGCGCGGGGTCGTCGCCGTCCACCAGGAGGTTGTCGAGCTTGTAGTCGTTGTGGACGAGCGCGACGGGGCCCGGTGGCGGCAGGCGCGCGCGCAGCCAGGCGATGAGCCGGTTCATTTCCGGGTTGTCCTCGTGCCGGGCCGCCTCCCAGCGCTTCGCCCACCCTTCGAGCTGCCGTTGAACGAAGCCTTCCGGACGGCCGAGGTCGCCGAGACCGGCCGCCTCGCGATCGAGGAGGTGGAGGTCGGCGAGCGTGTCCACCAGCATCGTCGCGATGCGGGCCTTGAGCCCGGGGTCGTCGTAGCGCTCCGGAGTCCGCTTGCGGATCACGGTGCCGGTCCTGCGCTCCATGACCTGGAAGGGAGCGCCGATGATCGTCTCGTCGTCGCAGTAGAGGTAGCTTCGAGGGGCGAGGGGAAAGTGCCGGTGCAGCCTGGACAGCACCCGGTACTCCCGCCGCATGTCGTGCGCGCTGGGCGCGACCGGACCGAGCGGAGGGCGACGGAGCACGTACTCGCTCCCGGCGAAGCGAAGCAGGTAGGTGAGGTTGGCGTGGCCGCCGCCGAACTGCGCCACCCGGAGCGGACCCCGGGTCTCCGGGAGGCGCTCGCGCAGCCAGGGCTCGAGGCGCGCGGTGTCGAGCGCTTCGTCGACGCGCGTCGCGATCAGCTCCGGATCGGAGCTCAGCAGATCGAGGTCGGCCGGGTTCATGCGCTTGCCTCACGGGCCGTCCTTGCGGGCGTGCCGTTGCGCTCCGAGACGTTGGTCCACTCCGTCGAGTGTAAGGCAGTCGGATTCCCGCACGGCAACGGGAGCCGGCCCGTCAACGCGAGCATAATGGAGTCCGCCAGCCAAGAAATCGGTGGAATCCTGTGGCTCCAGATCCGGTGGCGACCTCAAGCTCCAGGCGGATCCTCCTGACCGGCGCGAGCTCCGGCATCGGGCTCGACGCCGCCCTGCGGCTGGTCGGCAGGGGACACCGGGTCTGGGGCACTTCCCGGGACCCCGCACGCCTCCCGCGCGTCTCCGGGTTCCACCCCGTCGCCCTGGATCTCGGGTCCCCGCAATCCATCGAGAGTGCGGTGGCGGCCGCGCGCGAGTCGGCGGGCGCTTTCGACGTCCTCGTCAACAACGCGGGCAGCGGGCGCTTCGGTCCGCTCGAGCACATGGACGACGCCCACGTCAGGGACCAGTTCCAGGTGCTGGTCTTCGGGCCCCTGCAGGTGCTTCGCCTGCTCCTGCCCGATCTGTGCGAGACCCGGGGGAAGATCATCAACGTGAGCTCCCTCGCCACCCAGTATCCGATTCCCTACATGGGTCCCTACAGCGCCGCCAAGGCGGCGCTGAGCACCCTGTCGTGGACCCTGCAGATGGAGCTTGGCGACAGGGGCGTCCAGGTCGTGGACCTGCAGCCGGGCGACATCCTCACCGGCTTCAACGAGCGGCTGCCGAAGACTGCCCCGGAGGAGGCCGGCGCCTATCGCGAGAGCCAGCAGAGCGCTTTCGCAGTCTATGACGCCAACCAGCGCCGGGCCTGCGGACCCGAGCGCGTGGGAGAGTCGATCGTCCGGCTGGTGGAGTCCGAGCGGCCTCTCCCCCCTCGAGTGACGGTGGGCAGCCGCTTCCAGGCCGGTGTGGCGCCGCTGCTCGCGCGCCTCGTTCCGACCCGGATGCTGCGGTGGGGACTGCGGCGCTACTACCGGCTCGAAGGGTAGGCGTCCAGGATGCGTGCGAGAGGGGAAGCCCGGTTCCGGATGTGCGAGAATGGCGCTTCGGATCAAGTGGTTGGGGCGCCCGTCAGAGCGACCCGGTCCGGATCGGGATGGGGTCCGGAGTTCCTCTGTCCGTTTGCGGCGAAGCCAAGCCCGCAGAGCCCATTATCCCTATAAACTGCACTGCGGGGATGCAATGCACAGACTGGTTGAATCCTGATACAGGGAAGTGCGGGCGATCCGGTCGCGGGAACAGGAGTCTTAAGGGCTTGGGCAAGAGGAAAGACCCCATTGCGATCGTGGGGATGGCCTGCCGTTTTCCCGGAGGGGCATCGAGCCCGCAGGCATTCTGGGACTGCCTCGCGAAGGGACGCGACCTCGTCGGGGAGATAGACGAACGACGCTTCGGCACCGAGTACTACTACCATCCCAATCCGCGGGCTCCGGGCCGCAGCTACACCTGGTCGGCCGGAGTGCTCGACGACATCGACCGCTTCGATGCCGCCTTCTTCGGAATCGCTCCCCGAGAGGCGGCGGAGATGGATCCGCAGCAAAGGCTCCTGCTGGAGCTCACCTGGGAGGCGCTCGAAGACGGCGCGCAGGTGCCCGAGCGCCTGGCGGGTAGCGACTGCTCCGTCCACATCGGCATCTCCAGCACCGACTACGCCAACAGCCGCATCGACGATCCCGGTTCCGGCGATGCCTACGCGATGACCGGCGGCACGCTCAGCATCGCCGCCAACCGCATCTCCTACGTCTTCGATCTCCACGGTCCGAGCATGGCGGTGGACACCGCCTGCTCGTCCTCCCTGGTCGCCCTGCACCAGGCCTGCCAGGGCATCTGGCGGGGCGATTCGACGCTTGCGCTCGCCGGCGGCGTCAACGTTCTCATGACGCCGTTCAGCTTCATCGGCTTCTCCAAGGCCTCGATGCTCTCTCCGACCGGTCGCTGCCGCGCGTTCGACGCCGAGGGCGACGGGTACGTGCGTGCCGAAGGCGGCGCGGTGGTGTTCCTGAAGAGCCTTGCCCGCGCCCGCCGGGACGGCGACCCCATCCACGCCCTGATCCTCGGTTCGGCCGTCAACTCGGACGGGCGCACCCGGGGGCTCTCGATGCCGAACCCGGATGCGCAGGAGCGGCTCCTCGAGAGCGCATACGCGGACGCGGGAGTGGATCCTCGAGAGCTCGCCTACGTCGAGGCCCACGGCACCGGAACCGCCGCCGGCGACCCGCAGGAGGCGCGCGCGATCGGCCGGATGCTCGCCCGCGGGCGGAGCGCGGGCAACCCCTTGCCGATCGGCTCCGTGAAGACCAACGTGGGACACCTGGAACCGGCTTCCGGAATGGCGGGGCTGCTCAAGGCGGTGCTCTCGCTGCGCCATCGCGCCATTCCCGCCTCGCTCCATTTCCGCACTCCGAACCCCGACATTCCCTTCGATGATCTGAACATCCGGGTCACGTCCGAGTACTCCGAGCTCGACCCCGACTGCGCGCCGGCGGTGCTGGGGGTCAATTCCTTCGGGTTCGGCGGCACCAATGCCCACGTCGTGCTCCGGGAGCACCGCCCGCCCGCCCGGCGCGCCCGCAGCGCGGGCGGTCGGAGGACTCTCCCCCTCTTCCTCTCCGCCCGAAGCCCGGGGGCGCTGTCGGAGCTGGCCGCGCGCTACCGCGATCTGCTCCTCGAGCCCGACGCCGCTCCGGTGCGCGAGATCGCCCGCAGCGCGGCACGGCGCCGTCAGCACCACGACCATCGCCTCGCCGCATTCGGCCGCGACGCCGCGGAGATTGCCGGGCGCCTGGCGGCCTTCGTCACCGAAGGGCGGGGCGAGGGCCTGGTATCGGGACAGACGACCGGGCGGCCCGCGAGGCTCGCTTTCGTGTTCTCCGGAAACGGTTCCCAGTGGGCGGGGATGGGCCGGCGCCTCCTCGCGGAGGACCGGCACTTCCGGAGCGCGGTGGGGAGGGTCGACACGCTGATACGCGAGGCGTCGGGATTCTCGGTCGTCGAAGAACTGAAGGCGGGAGAGGGGCAGTCCCGCCTGCACCTCACCGAGTTCGCGCAGCCCGCGCTCTTCGCGCTGCAGGTCGGACTCCTCGATTCGCTCGCCCGGCGCGGGCTTCGTCCGGACGCAGTGCTCGGGCACAGCGTCGGAGAGGTGGCGGCCGCGTTCGCCAGCGGCGCCTTCGACCTCGAGCAGGCGGTGAGGGTCATCCACGAACGAAGCAGGGCCCAGGCGGCCACCCGGGGCCGGGGTCGCATGGCCGCGCTCGGACTCTCCGCCGCCCGGGCGATCGAGGCGATCCGATCCGGTGACGGGAGCGTCGAGCTCGCCGCCGTCAACAGCCCGCGCTCGGTGACCCTGAGCGGACCGCTCGAGGCGCTCGAGGACCTGGGAAGGGAGTGGGAGAAAGCCGGAGCGCACTTCCGCATCCTGGATCTCGACTACGCGTTTCACAGCCGGGCGATGGATGCCGTTCGCGGCACATTGATCACGGCACTGGAAGGGTTGACGCCCTCGCCCGTACGGATCCCCTTCGTCTCCACCGTGAGCGGCGAGGCGCTCGCGGGCGAATCTCTCGGCCCGGGCTACTGGTGGGAAAACGTGCGTCGCCCGGTGCGTTTCGACAAGGCGTCGAGCGCCCTCATCGACGATGGCGTCTCGCTCTTCCTGGAGGTCGGCCCGCACCCCATCATGCAGGGGTACCTGAACGAGAACCTCCGCGCCGCCGGGTCGAAGGGTCGCGCGCTCGCCACCTTGCGTCGTGACGCCGACGGCGTCGCAAGAGTACGCGAGGCGGTCGCCGCCGCACACGTGCACGGAGCCCGGCTCGATTTCGAGCGCCTCTTCCCCGGGCGGGCACGGCCTCTCTCCCTTCCCGCCTACCCCTGGCAGAAGGAGTCCTACTGGTACCGGTCCACGGACGAGGCATTGGGTGCGCAGGGCGAGCGCCTGGACCATCCGCTGCTCGGATTCCCGCTCCGCAACGCGACGGGCGAGTGGCGCTGCCACGTCGACGCCGAGCGCATTCCCTGGCTCGCCGACCACGTCGTGGGCGGCGCGGTGGTGTTTCCCGCGGCGGCGTTCATCGAGATGGCGCTCGCGGCGTCCCGGATTCGTTTCCCCGGGAGATCCCACGCCATCCACAATCTCGAGATACGCACTCCCGTGTTGCTGGAGGCGGGCGAGACCAGGACGCTCCGCTTCCGGCTCGAAGAGGACGGAGGATTCACCATTTCGAGCCGCACTCGCCTCGGCGACTCCTCGTGGGCGCAGCACGTGAGCGGAAGGCTCGAGGAAGTCCGGGCCGATATCAGGGTGCCGCGCTGCGACCCGGGGGCCGGGCTTTCCGCCGCCCCGAGATGCTTCCCGGCGGAGGAGCACTACCGCAACACGGAGCGTCTCGGCCTGCGCTACGGCCCCGCCTTCCGGGGCCTTGCGGTTGTCCGCTGCGAGGGCGATACGGCCTGGGCGGAGCTTCGCGCGCTGTCGGAGCTTCCTCTCGGGCGTCCGGACCGCTATCGCCTGCACCCCGGCGCGCTCGATCCCTGCCTGCAGATGCTCGCGAGCATGGGTGTCGCCGCCGGGTGGGATCCCACGCTCGCATTCCTGCCCTTCAAGGTCGGGCGCCTGGTGTTCCATGAATCAGAGGCCGGGATCCGTCACTGCCGGGCGACGATCACCCGCACCGGCGCCCGCTCGGTGGTGGCCGACTTCACTCTCGTCGACGAGGGCGGCAACGCACGGGTGGAGATAGGGGATTTCCGCTTCCGGCGCATGCGCCTCACTCGCAAGGAAGACTCGGGGCCGGCGCACTACGCGTTCGGGACCGAGCTTCGCTCCCGGCGCGATGGGCGCTCGGGCGGCTACCTGCCGCGTCCCACCGACATCGCCGAGCACCTCGTCCCCAAGATCACCGAGCAGTGGTTCGCCCAGAACCGTTCGGACTACTACGACCAGGTGCTGCCTCTCTTCGATGCGCTCGCGGGCGCCTTCGCCTACCGCACGTTCAAGGAAATTCTCGGATCGCGCTCGCGATTCACGCTCTCCTCGCTGCTCGCCGCGTCCCGTGCCGATGCGGCGCACGCCCCGCTCCTGCAACGTCTCGTGGACATGCTCGAGGAGGATGGAGCGGCGGAGCGCGACGGAGCGCAGTGGAAGCTCAACGGGGCGCCGGAGCTCGCGGGTCCGGAAGAGATCTGGCGCCTGCTGCTGGCCGATTTTCCCGCCTGCCTGCCCGAGGCCGTCGCGGGAGGCCGGGCCGGACTGCACCTGTCCCGAGTGCTCCGCGGCGAGCGCGACCCGGCCGAGATCCTCACGCCGGCCAAGAGCATGGCGGCCGGCGAGTTCCTCCTCGAGGCCTCGCCCATCCTGCGGATGAGCCGCTACGCGCTCGTGGAGGCGTTGGCCGCGGTCGTCGCCGACTGGCCGCAGGGACGGCGCCTGCGCATTCTCGAGGTCGGTGCGGGCTCGATGAGCCTCTGCGCCGAGCTGATGGCGCTGGTGCCCGGGGAGCGTTGCGACTACGTGTTCACGAGTCCGAGCCGCGATCTGATCTCGCGGGCGGAGGCGGAGCTCGGCGACGGGCGCGCCTTCTCCGTGACCGAGATCGACTTCGGCCGAAATCCTCGGGATCAGCAGCTCGCTCCCAACCAGTACGACGTGGTGATCGCCTCCTGGTCGCTGCACGGCATGGCGGATCTCGCGACCGGACTCGAGGTGCTGCGCTGGCTGCTCTCGCAGGACGGCCTGCTCCTCATGACCGAACGCGCGCCGGAGCGCATGAACGACCTCGTGTTCGGGATCGATCCCGACTGGTGGGCCCGGTCCCTTCCCGCGCCCGCGTCTCCCCGGGGGCGCCTGCTCGGCGAGAACGAGTGGTGTGCGCTGCTCGAAAGCCGGGGCTTCCGCGATGCGGTGCCGCTCTCCGAACCGGTGGCGAGCGCCGACGCGAGCAGCTTCCTGATCGTCGCGCGCAACCCGGACCACGACGAGGTCGCGAGCGACACGTCGTTGCCGGAACCGGAGACCTGGCTGGTGCTCGCCGACGCCGGCGGTGTCTCTTCGCACGTGGTCGACGAGCTGCGTTCCGGCGGTCGCCGCGTGATCGTCGCCCGGGCCGGGAGCGGGTTCCGGCGCCGGGAAGAGGAAGCCTTCGAGATCGACCTCGAGCGTCCGGAGCACTTCGAACGCCTCTGGTCGGCCCTGGACGAAGACCGGGTGGAGGTCGCCGAGGTGGTGCACATGACGGGGCTCGTGCTGGAGGACGGGCCGGGCGCGACGGATGTCGGGACCGCCCGGTCGCGCACCATCGGCGCCATGCACGCGGCGCGCTGTCTTGCCGGGCGAGAAACGCCCCCGCGCCTGTGGCTCGTGACGAGCGGGGCCCTCCCGATCGAGGTCGACGGGCTGCCCCCCCGACACTTCCCCTCGCAGAGCGCGCTCGCCGGCTTCGGCCGGGTGCTCGCGAACGAGCACCCGGAGCTCCGCACGAGAATCGTCGATGTTCGCGGCGAGGATGCGCCGGGGGCGGCGCGGATGATCTCGGCCGAGCTCGACGACCCCGACGCCGAGGACGAGATCCTGGTCACGGCGGAGGCCCGCTACGCCCCGCGCCTGGAGCGCCTGCGCTCCGCGGGTGTCGAGGACCCGGCGCAACCGGGCCGCGCACCCGGGAAGCTCCGGGCGCTGCGGCTGGACTTCGCATCGCCCGGACCGCTGTCGAACCTGCACTGGCACGAAGGCGCCCGGCGCCCTCCGGGACGGGGGGAGATCGAAATCAGGGTGCGCGCGACCGGCCTCAACTTCCGGGATGTCATGTACGCCATGGGCATCCTGTCGGACGAGGCGGTCGAGAACGGCTTCGCCGGTGCGACGCTCGGCATGGAGTGCTCGGGCGACGTGGTTGCGGTCGGGCCCGACGTCACCGGTTTCAAGGTCGGCGATCCGGTGGTGTGCTTCGCCCCTTCGTGCTTCGCGACCTTCGTCACCACCGGCACCACCGCGGTGGCCCATCGACCTTCCGGGTGGACCTTCGAGGAAGCGGCAACCATCCCCTCGGTCTTCTTCACCGTCTACTATGCGCTTCACCACCTGGCCGATCTGAAGCGGGGCGACCGGATTCTGATCCACGGGGGCGCGGGCGGTGTCGGGATGGCGGCAATCCAGTACGCGCGCTACGTCGGCGCCGAAGTCTTCGCCACGGCCGGGTCCCCCCAGAAGCGGGATTTCCTGCGCCTGCTCGGAGTCGAGCACGTGCTCGACTCGCGGCGCCTGCTCTTTGCCGACGAGATCCTCGAGTCAACGGCGGGTGAAGGCGTCGACGTGGTATTGAACTCGCTGTCCGGTGCGGCGATGCGCTTGAGTCTCAACGTGCTCAAGCCCTTCGGGCGTTTCCTCGAGCTCGGCAAGCGCGATTTCTACGAAGACGCCAAGGTGGGTCTGCGGCCCTTCCGCAACAACATCTCCTACCACGGCATCGACGCGGATCAGCTCCTCGCCGAGCGCAGCGACCTGGCGGGCTCCCTCTTCCGCGCGATGATGCGCCTCTTCGAGCAGGGCGCGTTTCGCCCCCTCGTCCACCGGACCTATCCCGCGCGGCGCGTCGTGGACGCTTTCCGATGCATGCAGCAGTCCGCGCACATCGGCAAGGTCGTCGTGACCTACGAGGACGCCGAGAGCGTCTCGCCTGCGCGTCCCGCTCGCGACGCGGCGCCTCCCCCGGGCTTCGACGAGAAGGGGAGCTACCTGGTGACGGGGGGGCTCGGAGGCTTCGGTCTCGCCATCGCCGCGTGGCTCGCCGAGAAGGGCGCGGGCCGGCTCGTGCTCGTGGGGCGAAACGGCGCCGCCACGCCCGAGGCGCAGGCGGGCATCGAAGCGCTGCGGGCCGGAGGATGCGAGGTCGCGGTCCGCAAGGCCGACGTGCGCGACCGCGCCGCGCTCGCCGGGGTGCTGGACGAGATCGACCGGGGCGCCCGGCCCCTGCGGGGCATCGTGCACGCGGCGATGGTGCTGGATGACGCGCTCGTCTCCAGTCAGGACACCGAGGGCTTCGAGCGGAGCTTCGACCCCAAGGCGCAGGGCGCCTTCAATCTCCACGAGCTGACCCGCGACCGGGACCTGGAGTTCTTCGTGCTCCTGTCCTCGGTGACCACCAGCATCGGCAACCCCGGGCAGTCGAACTACGTCGCGGGCAATCTCTACCTCGAGAGCCTCGCCCTGCGCCGGCTCGCCCTCGGGTTGCCGGCGCTCGCGGTGGGCTTCGGTCCGATCGGAGACGCCGGCTACCTGGCGCGCAACGAAAGGCTTCGCGACGCCCTCGAGATGCGCACCGGCGGGGCGGCCCTGAGCGCGCAACAGGCGCTTGCGCACCTCGAGCAACTGATGCGCGAGGGAAGGAGCGGCGTCGCGGTCGCCAACATGGACTGGCGCACCCTGCGCCGCACCCTGAGCACGGTGCGTTCGAATCGCTTCGCGCGGCTCGTGCCCGCCACCGAGGAAGGGGGGAAGGGCGACGACATCCACGAGCTGCTCGCCGGCCTGACGGAGGCGGAGGTCCAGGACACGGTGGCGGAGCTGCTCTCCGAGCAGGTTGCGAAGGTGCTGCGCCTGCCGGTCGAGCGCGTGGAACGCGACGCTTCGATCTACGACCTCGGAATGGACTCGCTGATGGCGGTCGAGCTGCACATGGCGGTCGAGGAGCACTTCCACGTCCACGTGCCGGTGATGGCGGTCACCGAAGGCGCGTCCATCCGGGCGCTCGCAGGGCGCATCGCGGGCCTCCTCGCCAGTCGCGGCAGTGCCGGCACGAGCGGTGCGCCCGCCCGCTCGCAGGTGGTGGAGGGGCTCGCCGCGCGGCACGGAGAGTCGCTCGGCGACGAAGAGATCGAGGCCTTTCTCGCGGGCGTGGAGGCGCGGCGGTGAGCAAGTCGCGCAGCCCCCTCTTCGGGCTCTCCGCCAAGGCCAAGGAGCAGCTCGTCAAGAAGATGATCGAGCGCCGGGTGAAGCGCCCGTCCGGCGCCCCGGGCGCCCCGGCGCTCGCGCTGCGCGTTCAGGGCGACGGAAGCGCGGTGGAAGACGCCTGGTTCCGCTTCGACCAGTTGCCCGGATACCAGGAGCTGCACATACAGAAGGAGGCGGCCGACCACCTGGGCATCGCCAATCCCTTCTTCAAGCTCCACCAGCGTGTCGCGAGCAACACCACCGTCATCGGCAATCGCGAGCACGTCAACTACGCGAGCTACAACTACCTGGACCTGTGCGGCCACGAAGCGGTGGGCACGGCGGCCAAGGAAGCCATCGACCGTTACGGAACCTCCGCTTCGGCGAGCCGCCCCGTGTCCGGCGAGCGTCCGGTGCAGCGGGAGCTCGAAGCGGCCCTGGCGGAGATGTACGGCGTCGAGGACTGCGTGGTGCTGGTGGGCGGCTGGGCCACCAACGTCACCACCATCGGCCATCTCTTCGGGCGCAAGGACCTCATCCTGCACGATGCCCTGATCCACAACAGCGTGCTGCAGGGCGCGCTGCTCTCCGGGGCGCGGCGGCTGCCCTTTCCCCACAACGACTGGCAGGCGCTGGACCGGATCCTGCGCAAGGAGCGGGCCGGTCACGAGCGGGTGCTCGTCGTCATCGAGGGCATCTACAGCATGGACGGCGACTGTCCCGACCTTCCGCGCTTCATCGAGGTGAAGCGGCGCCACAAGACCTTCCTGATGGTCGACGAGGCCCATTCGCTCGGGGTGCTCGGACCCGGCGGGACGGGGTTGCGCGAGCACTTCGGTGTCGACGGGACCGACGTCGACATCTGGATGGGGACGCTGAGCAAGACGCTTGCGAGCTGCGGCGGCTACATCGCGGGGGAGCACGCGCTCGTCGAGTACCTCAAGTACTCCGCGCCCGGCTTCCTCTACAGCGTGGGGATGCCGCCCCCGGCGGCCGCGGCGGCGCTGGCGGCGCTGCGCGTGATGCAGTCGGAGCCCGAGCGGGTGGCGAGACTCCAGGACCGCGGCCGGCGTTTCCTCGAGCTCGCGCGCGGACGGGGGCTCAATACCGGGCACAGCGCGGGGTTCTCGGTGGTGCCGATCATCGTGGGCAGCTCCATCAAGGCGGCCCGCCTCTCGAACGCGCTCTTCGAGCGCGGCATCAACGTGCAGCCCATCATCTATCCCGCGGTGGAGGAGAAGGCGGCGCGGCTGCGCTTCTTCCTGAGCTGTTCCCACACCGACGAAGAGATCCGCGGCACCCTGGACGCGGTGGCCGAGGAGCTCGCACGTCTGGGGCGCAAGGGCGCCACGCTGCGCCCGGTGTAGTTCCGCGAGGGGCGCGGGCGCATGCTCCGTCCGTCCGGCGCCCATTGCCTGGCGAGACTGTACCTGCGTGCGGTGCTGCCCGCCCTCTCGACCTACGTCACGAGGGACGAATCGGCAAGGAGAGCCGCCGAAGGGCCGCCCTTCGCGGTGCGCTTCGCAAGTGCCAGCGGAGTCGCGACGACGCTGGCCATCGGTCACGGCGCCGTCCTGATCGATCCGCCGGCGGGCGGATTCGCGTTGCGTCTGCTCTTTCTCTCCGACCGCGCGCTGGTGCGGGCCTTTCGGCGGCAGGGCCCGCCGCTCGCCCTGCCGTGGGGCGGACTGCATCATCTCGTTCGGCTCCGCCCGCTCATGGAGCTTCTTGCCGGCATGGAAGGGGTGCTGAACACGCCCGCCGGGGAAGGGGCCCGGGGCGCACGGCGGGAGCTGCGTGTCGCGCTCCTCCTCGGCGAAGTGCTTCCCGCCGCGGTGGCGGAGCTCGGCGTTCATGATCGGGAGTGCCGGCGCCTGCTGGCGCCCTTCGGAGACTTCGTCGCCCAGTTGTCGGTGGCGCGGGTCTCGGAGGGCTGGATCCGCAGGCGCGGGGCGCGCATGGAATGGGGCCGGGGCCCTTCTCCAGAAGCTCCGGACGTGCGGATCGTGTTCCGGGACGCGGACATCGCGCAGTCGGCGCTGGACGGCCTCCTGGACCGCCTCGCCGCGTCCGCGGCCGGCGAGGTCTCGGTACGCGGCCTGATTCCGCTCGCCGATGCGCTCGGGCTCGTCATGGAGCAGGTGTCCGAGCGCCTGGGTCCGGAGCCAACATGAGCGCGGGACGCCCGCCGGACCCGGCCGTTCCGCCCATCGGGCGCTTCGAAGCGGCGGAGTCGGGCGTCACGCCACCCCCGACGTGAATCGCTGAAACAGGGCAGTTAGGATGCGCCGGTGTCGTGGCGACCGGCGCGCCGGCCACGCGGGACGGACAGGACACCCGTTGCCCTTGCACCTAGCGCATTCCCGGCAGCTCTTCGAGAGGGCCCGGCAGGTCATCCCGGGCGGCATCTACGGCCACGCTACGCCTGCCCTCGTCGTTCCGGGCGCCTCGCCCTGCTACGCGCACCAGGCCGAGGGAGCGCGCTACTGGGACGTCGACGGCAACGAGTTCATCGACCTGATGTGCGCCTACGGCCCCGTGGTGCTCGGATACCGGCATCCCGGCGTGGAAGCGGCGGCGCAGAGGCAGGCGGCGCTCGGCGACTGCCTCAACCATCCCGCCGCGGTGATGGTCGAGCTGGCCGAGCGCCTCGTCTCGCTCGTCGACTTCGCAGCGTGGGCGGTGTTCGGCAAGAACGGCTCGGACATGACCACATGGTGTATCCAGGTCGCGCGCGAGCACACCCGCCGGAAGAAGATCCTCTGCGTCGAGGGGGCTTACCATGGCGTCGACGCATGGTGCACCCCGGGCCACGGGGGGCTCATCGAAGAGGACCGCGCCCATGTGCACCGCTTCCGGTGGAACGACGAGGCGAGCTTCGACGCTGCGGTGACCCGCTACGCCGATGAGGTTGCGGCAGTGGTGGTGACTCCCTACCACCATCCCCTCTTCGCCCCTTCGGAAATGCCGGCGCCGGGCTATCTCGCCCACATCCAGGCCCGGTGCGCCCGGCACGGCATCGTGTTCATCCTCGACGATATCAGGGCCGGGTTCCGCCTCCACATGGGCGGCTCCCATCGATACTTCGGCTTCGAGCCCGACATGAGCTGCTTCTCCAAGGCGATGGCGAACGGCTACCCGATCGCGGCCGCCGTCGGCAAGCCACACTTGCGGCGTGCATCGGAAAGGGTGTTCCTGACCGGCAGCTACTGGAACAGCGCAGTTCCGATGGCGGCGGCGCTCGAGACCCTGGCCACCCTGGAGCGCGAGGGCGCTATTGCAGGCATGGAGCGCACGGGACGTGCGCTCGCTGCCGGGCTGCGCGAGCAGGCGGGGCGCCACGGGCTCGAGGTCGAGGTCTCCGGCCCGCCCGCCTGTCCCTTCCTCACCTTTCGGGATGAACGCAACCTCTATCGCAACCAGCACTTCGCGGCCGAGTGCGTGCGCCGCGGCGTGTTCCTGCATCCTCACCACAACTGGTTCATCAGTGCCGCGCTCACCGCCTCGGACGTGGAGCGGATTCTCGACATCGCCGGCGCCGCGTTCGAGTGCGTCGCGCGTGTGCCCCGGTCTGGTTCCGCCGGACCTGCCCCTGGTGTCATGGGAACGCTCTCGCAGGAATGAGGGAGTCATAGGCCTCGACGAGGGAGGGTGAACGCCCGGTTCCTGCGCGCCCTGCGGGTGGCATAATCCGGGCCTCTTGGAAGCTCGCCCGTCGACGACAGGGTCGCGAGCTCAATCCTCCTCCACCGGGACGATGGTCATGGCAAAGACGAAGTACGTGTTCTTCAACGGCGAGATCGTGCCCCACGACGAGGCGAAGGTTCACGTCAGCACCACCGCCTTCAAGTTCGGGGCGGCGGTGTTCGAAGGCGTTCGGGGATACTGGAACGAGCGCCAGGAGCAGCTCTACCTCTTCCGCATGCCCGAGCACATGCAGCGTCTCGAGTTTTCTCAGCGGATGATGCGCTTCGACGAGATCATCGATGCGGACTACGTCACCGGCAAGGCGATCGAGCTGATCCGCGCGAACGAGGTGCGAGAGACCCTGCACATGGTTCCCACCGTTTTCGTCAACGGGAGAGGGGGGCCGGAGACCCGGGGGCCGGTGGCGCTGTCCATCACCGCGAACCCCGGGTTTACCCGCGGATTCGTGCAGACGGGTTGCAGCGTCCAGGTGAGCTCATGGCAGCGGGTTCCCGACAACGCGATGCCGGTGCGGGTCAAGTGCAACGCCAACTACCAGAATGGCCGGCTCGCAGCGGTGCAGGCGCGTTCGGACGGCTACGACACCGCCCTCCTGCTCAACTCCAGGGGCAAGGTCTCGGAAGGGCCGGGTCAGTGCTTCTTCATGATCCGCGACGGCAAGGCGATCACTCCGGGCACGAACAACGACATCCTCGAGAGCATTACCCGGGACACCATCCTCACGCTCCTGCCGCGCTATTGCGGGGTGGAGGTGGAGGAACGCGACGTGGACCGCAGCGAGCTCGCGGCCGCCGACGAGGCATTCTTCTGCGGCACGGCCTGGGAGGTGACGCCCATCCTCGACATCGATCGGCTGCCGGTCGGCTCAGGCACCATCGGACCCGTCGTCACCCGGCTCAAGGAAGCGTACTTCCAGGTCACGAAAGGCGAGGTCGACGACTACCCCGAGTGGCGGATGCCGGTCTACGAGACCTGACTTGCGAGCGAAGCGCGCGCCGGTCATGCCGGCAGTCAGTGTGTGCATGCCCTCCTTTCGCGGGGAGCGCTTCCTGCCGGATTCACTTGGGAGTCTGGCAGAGCAAAGCTGGCAAGACTGGGAGCTTGTCCTCGTCGAAGACGGTTCCCGTGACGGCACCGAGGCCATGGTTCGTACCTTCGCGGTGCAACACGAGCAACCCGTGACCTACTTGCGCAATGAGCGAAACCTCGGCGCACCGGCTGCCCGAGATCGTGCGATAAGGGAGTCGCGTGGCGAGTACGTCGCGATGTTGGACGCCGACGATCGGTGGAGTCCGGATCACCTCAGGACCGGAATGGACGTAATCTCGCGAACCGGGGCGGACGTCGCATTTGCGGCGGCAACCAAGTGCGATGCGCACTCAGGCAGGTTGCTTGGTTACATGTGGCCGACCTCCAAGGAGCTCGAAAGTCTGCCGACTGCGCTCTTCCAGCGATCGTTCCTGATTCCTACCGCGTTGCTCTTCCGGCGTCAGGCGCTGTTCGACGTGGGCCTGCACGACCACAAAGTTCGCTACTGCAACGATCTGGACTTGTGGTTTCGTATGTTGAGGGCGGGAAAGCGTTTCGAATTCACCGGCAAGGCCTCCTGCGAGTATCGTCAGCACGATGCCGCAATCACCGCTCGCAAGGTTGCCGAAATGCTCGTGTACCGGGCTTTCGTGTACGAGCGCAACCGGGACTGGGACGCGGTTCCTCTCCATGTTCGTCGGCGTAGGCGGGGGCTCGCCTGGTTTCGCGCCGGGCTTCACACGCTGCCCCGAGACTCGCACTTGGGTCTGCGGTACCTGGTGCAGGCTCTGCGCGCCAGAGCTGGCCTCTCTTCGCTCGACTTGTCCCTGGTGTCGTGGGAGTGAAGGGGCGCGAGCCTTCAGGCCCCCGGCCTCGAGCGCAGCCTCCATTCCTCCTCGAACTCCTCGAGCCTCGCCTCCACCCGGGAGAGCAGGTAGTAGCCCGCGTCGTGGTCCTGCAATGCAAGCTGCAACTGGTAGATGGCGGAGTCGAGCTGTCCGACGAGGTAGTAGTGTTCGGCGAGCGAGAGGCGACTGCGAGTAGATTCGCCTCGTTGTGCGTACGCCTCCGCCGCCAGTCGATGCAGGCGATGATCCGCCTTGTGCGAGCGCGAGTAGACATCGATGAGCTCGAGCGCTTCGTCGCTGCGCCGGCTCTGCACCAGGGCCTGCGCGAATGCGGTTACGAGAGCCCGGCTGGCCGGATGCCGTTCGTGGGCTTCTCGGTAGATCTCCATGCTCTCCCGGACCCGGCCCGCCGAGAACGCGTTCTCCGCCGCGGCTATGCGCAACGAGAGTTCCTCCGGATGGCGTTCGACGAGCGCATCGAACACCTTGCTCGCCTTGTCGTGCTCGCCGGTGCGCGCGAGCGCCAGGCCCACCCCGTAGGCTGCGGCGGAGACCTCGTTGCGTTCTCCGTTTTCGAGGGAACTCTCGAAGAACTCGAGTGAGGCTCGAGGATCGTCCCGCGACAGCACCTCCAGCTTCGCCTTTACCAGAAGATAGCGCAGACCGTCTTCGCGACCGACCCGGGGGGATTGCTCCGCCCGGGCCTCGAGGTCTGCGATGCGGGAGGTGGTGAGGGGATGGGTGGAGAGATACTCCGGCGGCTTCCGGGCGTAGCGTTGCGACGACTGCAACTTGGCAAGAAAGGCCGGCATCGCTCGCGGGTCGTAGCCGGCGCGATCCAGGACCTGAAGGCCCACCCGATCGGCCTCCTGCTCGGCTTCTCGACTGAAGTTGAGCGTCGTCTGAACCGCCGAGCCGAGTGTTGCGGCCGCCGCCGCCTGCCCCAGATCGGAAGACTGCGAGCCGAGCACGACCGCGGCCACGATACCCGCAAGCACGGGGATGTTCGAGCGTGCCTGTTGCTCGAAGCGCCTGGCGATGTGGCGCTGTGTCACGTGCGCCATCTCGTGTGCGATGACCGAGGCGAGCTCTCCTTCCGACTCGGTCGAGGTGATCAGACCGGCGTTGATCCCGATGTAGCCACCCGGTCCGGCGAACGCGTTGACGTCGTCCGCGGCCACCACGAAGAAGTGGAAGGAATGCCCGCGGGTGTCGCTTGCCGCCGCGAGACGACGGCCCACCGAGCCCACGTACTCCTCGACTTCCGCGTCTTCGACGAGAGTGAGGTGAGCCCGGATCTCCCGCATGAACGCTTCTCCGAGGCGACGTTCCTCGACCGGAGAAAGGGTCGCCGACGAGGCGTCGCCGAAATCGGGGAGCTCGGTCTGAGCGGGCACCAGGGGCGCAGCCGCCAGCACGCACACGATCAGCGCGTATCGGAGAGCGAAGAGTCCTGCGCTCATTCTCTACGTTCGCACTTCAGGCCGGGACCAGCTTCAGCCCTTCGATTCGGCGGAAACCCTCGTCGAACGTGGCGATGAACTCCGTTTCATGCCGGCGCGCCGCTGCGACGATTGCGGCATCGGTGAAGCTCAGCGGAACCGTGGCGCCGGTGCGGAATACATGCAGTGCATGCTGGAACAACTCCGAGCAGGGCAGGAAATCCACCTCCTGCGCGTTCAGCAACGTGTCCGCCGCATCCAGGGCAATCGCATGTTCGCACCTTGCGAGCAACAGGGTCACCACTTCGAGGAACACGTACTCGAGCAGCAGCAGGCGTCCGTACGCCCCTCCGATGAGGTCCGGCATGAGGCGGGCAGCGGCCTCATGATGCACGTCCCTTCGGTTGTGGAACGCGATGAGGAAGCTCGAGTCGAGGACGATCACCGGCCTACGCTGAATCGCCATGGACTACGGCATCGACGGACTCGCTCAGTCGTTCGTTGCCCGGGGGATAGTCTCGCGGGGTCAGTCGGCTCAGGCTGCCGCGCTTGTCGCCTCCGGCCGGTCGTCCCAGATACGCGCGAATCGCCTCGTTGACTGCCTCCCCGATCGTCTTGCCCTCGAGTGCCGCGCGAGCCTTGAGTGCCCGATAGGCACCGACATCGATGTTGCGAATGGTCGTGTTCATGTGTGCAATGTAGTGCAAGTGTGACAGCGCGACAATTTGCCGCCTTCCGCCGCTGCATTGGACGGCTGCGGTACCCGTGGCTAGGATCCTTCCCTACCCGCCACCCGCTTCACTTCATCTGCCATGCTCAGAAATGCGTTCTATGCGCAGTCCGGCGGCGTGACCGCCGTGATCAATGCCACGGCGGCCGGAGTGATCGAGACGGCGAGGGCGCATCCCGATCGGATCGGCCGGGTGCTCGCGGGCCGAAACGGCATCATCGGGGCACTCACCGAGGATCTGATCGACACCAGCCGGGAGTCGCCGGAAGCGGTCGCCGCACTTCGTCACACTCCCGCCGGCGCTTTCGGTTCGTGCCGCTACAAGCTGAAGGGTCTGGACGAGAATCGGGCGGAGTTCGAGCGGCTCATCGAGGTGTTTCGCGCCCACGACATCGGCTACTTCTTCTACAACGGGGGCGGCGACTCGGCCGATACCGCCTGGAAGGTGTCCCGGCTCGGCGCGGAGACCGGCTACCCGCTCGTCGGTGTAGGCATCCCGAAGACCGTCGACAACGATCTGCCGATCACCGACAACTGCCCGGGATTCGGGTCGGTCGCGAAGTACGTCGCGGTTTCGATTCGCGAGGCTGCCTTCGACGTCGCATCCATGGCGCTGACCTCGACCAAGGTCTTCGTGCTCGAGGTCATGGGCCGCCACGCGGGATGGATCGCGGCGGCGGGCGGGCTCGCGGCCGAGCACGAGGACGACGCGCCCCAGATCATCCTCTTTCCCGAGATCCCATTCGACGAGGACGCGTTCCTCGCCCGCGTCGAGGAGGTGGTGGAGAGAGTCGGCTACTGTGCGATCGTGGTCTCCGAAGGGCTGCGCAATCGCGACGGCCGCTTCCTTTCCGAGGCGGGTACCCGCGATGCTTTCGGTCATGCGCAGCTCGGCGGCGTCGCGCCGGTGGTCGCCAACCTCGTCAAGGAGAAGCACGGCTACAAGTTCCACTGGGCGGTGGCCGACTACCTGCAGCGATCGGCGCGCCACATCGCCTCCCGGGTCGACGTCGAGCAGGCCTATGCGCTCGGCCGGGCCTCGGTGGAGATGGCGCTTCAGGGCAAGAACGCCACGATGCCGGTTATCGTGCGCAAGTCGGACGCCCCCTACGAGTGGGAGGTCGGAGAGGCGTCGCTGTCCGATGTCGCCAACGTGGAGAAGAAGATGCCGCGCGAGTTCATCGGCCCCGACGGCTTCTCGATCACCGACGAGTGCCGGCGCTATCTGCGGCCGCTCATCCAGGGGGAGGACTATCCTCCCTTCGAGGGCGGCCTGCCCCGCTACGTGCGCCTGCGCAACGTGGCGGTGGAGAAGAAGCTCCCGGCCTACTCCCTGAGCTGAAGGCAAGTGGCGGCACATTCGGACGTGGTCGACGAACCCGGTAATCGGAAGTCCATGCAATCGGCCCGACTCGGACCGCTCGGCGCTGCGATCCTGCTGCTCGTCCTCGGTGGCGTATCGGCCTGCGCGCCCCCCTCGCTGCGCGACCTCGCCCGGGGAGCGAGCGGAGCGGTCGAGGCCGCGGCTTCGGCCATCTCGCCCGCTCCGGAACCGTCCGGGGATCCGCTGCTCGATTTCCTCGCCGGAGCGGAGCCGGGCGAAGCCCGGGAGCTGAACGATCCCGCCACGGGCGCCCCGCTCCGGGTGACGGCGGGGCACGTCTATCACGCCGCCAGCGGCCGGCTCTGTCGTCGCTACACCGCCGCCAGCGCCGCGGCCCCCGGCAACGACGAGGAAGGGCTGGCGTGCGAAGGCACGAAGGGGAACTGGGTTCGGGCCGGTCTTCTCGCCCCGGTTTCGCCCTGAGGCGGCGTGCGCCCAAGCTCCGCACAGTCGGGGTCGTGGCTTGAGAGCGCCCGGGTTCAGGCGAGGGTCATCCACGCCCTCGTCCTGCGCGAGGTCAACGTCAAGTTCGCGCGTCAGCGGCTCGGCTACCTCTGGGCTTTTGTGGAGCCGGTGGCCTTCATCGCCGCTTTCGCTCTCATCCTTTCCGTCGGCGGCAGGTCCTTGCCCGCGGGAATGCCGGCGGTGCCATTCCTCATCACCGGAATCATTCCCTTCTTCCTCTTTCGTGACGTGGTGACCGCGACGCTCCGGGGAGTCAGCGCGAACAAGGCCCTTCTCGTCTATCCTCAGGTGACCGCTTTCGACGTGATGATCGCGCGATTTCTCCTCGAGACTGCCACCGCGATCATCGTATTCGTCGTATTGCTTGCCGCGCTGATGGCATTCGGAACCGACATCCGGATCGAGCGGCCGGTGGAGGCATTTGGCTGGCTGATCGCGATGGGCCTCGCAGGGTTCGGGTTCGGGGCGGCCTGCGGGGCGCTCGAGCCGATCTTTCCGGCGGTCGAGCGCATCGTGCCCGCGGTGATCCTGCGCCCGCTGTTCTGGATATCCGGCGTCTTCTTCACTTCCGGCATGTTGCCCCCGGATCTGCGGGACGTGGCCCTGATCAATCCCCTGCTCCAGATCATAGAGCTCCTGCGCTCGGCCTTCTTCCACGAGTTCGAGAACCAGCATGCCAGCTACCTCTATGCGATCTTCGCGCTGCTCGGCGCACTGTTCCTCGCCGCCCTCCTTCACCGGGCGCTGCGCCGCCACATTCTCATTGCCATGCATGCCCAGTGATCGAGCTCAGGGAGATATCCAAGTCCTACCGGCTGGGGTCCGGTCGGCACACCGTGCTCGACTCCGTGTCCGCCGTGTTTCCGACCGGAAAGAGTGTCGGCATTCTCGGAGTGAACGGAGCCGGCAAGTCCACTCTGCTGCGCATCATCGGCGGGGTTGAGCCGCCCGACCGCGGCATGGTAGTGAAAGACGTCCGGGTCTCCTGGCCGATGGGATTCAGCGGGGGTTTCAATTCCAATATGACGGGGCGGCAGGGGGCGCGCTTCGTGGCCAGAATCTACGGAGAGTCCCCTCGTGCGGTGGAACGTTACGCACGCGACTTTGCGGAGCTCGGCCCCTACTTCGACATGCCGCTCCGGACCTACTCCTCGGGCATGCGTGCCCGGCTGGCCTTCGCAGTCAGCTTTGCGGTGGAGTTCGACTGTTACCTGGTCGACGAGGTCATTGCGACGGGGGATGCGCGCTTCAGCAAGAAGTACCGTCGCGAATTCCAGGATCGAGCGAGGAACGCATCGGTAATCCTCGTGTCGCACAACCCTGAGGCGATTCGCGCGGAATGCGACTTTGCTGCGGTGCTAACCCGAGGAAGCCTGACCCTCTACGGCTCCGTGGACGAAGCGATGGACGTGTACGAGCAGCTCATGGAGAGGGGGTGAGAGCGGTGACCGACACTGTGACGCAACGCCCGGTGCGCACATCGACCGCCTCCGACTACGGCGGAGAGTCCGCACCGGCCCCGAGTCGGGACCGCTGGTGGGCCATCGTCCGCCCCTTCCTCATCATGGTGGGGCTCCCAACGCTATTGACCGCTGCCTACTACGGATTCGTGGCGTCGGATGTGTTCGTTTCGGAGACCCGGTACGCCATCCGTACGGGCGAGCAGGCGCCTGCCACCGGCCTGCTCGCCAGCATGCTCGGGCCAACCGCCACCACCCGGGCGGGAGACGATGCGAGCATCGTGCGCGACTACATCCTCGCCCGGGACATGCTCGACGAGCTCGACCGGAGACTCGATTTGCGAGGACACTACTCCGCGCCGACGGTGGACATCCTCTCGCGGCTATGGCCGGAAGCGACAGAGGAGGAGTTCCTCGAGTACTACCGCGACAAGGTCGAAGTGGAAGTGGAAGCGGGCACCGACATCACGGTGCTCACGGTGCGTGCCTTCGATGCGGACATGGCGCAAAGGATCGCGGGCGAAATCATCGATCTGAGCGAACGTCTGGTTAACCGGATGTCAGAGCGGATCACCGACGATACCCTGCGATTCGCCCGCCGCGAGCTCGCTCAGGCGGAGACCCTGGTGAGGGATGCAAACCAGGCCATCACCCGTTTCCGTAACGAGAGCCGTTCCATAGACCCGGGAGAAGAGACGGCGGCGGTGCTCAGCATCGTCACCGCGCTGGAGAGCCAGCTGGCGGGGGCAAAGGCCGAATTGCTCGAGACGGAGACCGTCATGCACGCGGAGAGCGTCCAGGTGAAGACTCTGCAGAACCGCGTGGCGGCGCTCACTCAGCAGGTGGAGAGCGAGCGGGCACGCCTCGCGAGCGAAGGGGAGGGCGATCTCACCCGGCTGATAGAGGGCTACGCGCCGCTCCTGTTGGAACAGGAGCTCGCGCAGCATCGGTACTCGTCGGCCCTCGCTTCCCTGGAAGTGGCGAGAGCGGATGCCCAGCGCAAGCAGCGATATCTGATCCCCTTCGTCAAGCCGGCGCTGCCGGACGAAGCAACGGAGCCGGAGCGCACCATGAACACGCTCATTGTCTTCCTCGCGGCCAGTCTGATATACGGAATCGGAGCCTTGGTGCTCGCCTCGGTCTACGACCACATGGGACTATGAGAGTGGTAGCGCATTCCGGTCGAATCGTCGTCGCGCTTGTCCTGGCAGCGGCGGGCGTCTTCACTACCGTGCAGGCGGCCGACTCCGAAGCCGAGTCCCAATCGAACCGCAATGCAATGGCCGCAAGCGCCGGGACGTCTTCGGGCACGAAAGAGGGAGTCCGCCCCTTTGGAGAGAAGCTCTTCGAGGGCGGGTTCCAGGGGGAGCGTGAGGACGGGCTGAATCCCGATTACCGGGTGAGACCCGGGGACCACATTACGCTTCGGATGTGGGGAGCGGTCGATTACGCCGACGTGGTCGTGGTGGACGCGCAAGGGAACATCTTCGTCCCCGATATCGGCCCGATTCGGGTGGTGGGAATTCGAAACGGCGACCTTGCCGCCCGTATCAGGAAGGCGGTGGGCACCGTTTTCACCCAGAACGTCAACGTGTACACGAATCTCGAGGGCACGAGTCCGGTCGTCGTGTACGTCACGGGTTACGTGAAGGCTCCGGGGAGCTTTGCCGGTGTGTCGTCGGACTCGCTGCTCTACTTCCTGAGCCGGGCTGGAGGGGTGGATCCGGGACAGGGAAGCTACCGCAGGGTAACGGTCAAGAGAGGGGGCGAGGTCATGGAAGAGATCGACCTCTACGACTTCCTCCTCGAAGGCTCACTCGCTCGGTTTCAGTTCATGGACGGCGATACCATCGTGGTAAGGCCCAGAGGGGACTCGGTAGAGGTCACGGGCAAAGTGCGAAACGAGTATCGGTTCGAGATTCCGAACAACGATGTCACGGGTCGACATGTCGCCAGTCTGGCGAGGCCCGAAGCCGGTGTTTCACATGTTTCCGTGCAGGGTTACCGGGCGGGAGGACCCTACTCGGTCTACCTTGCGCTGCCCGAGTTCCTGTCGCATTTCGTTCAGGACGGCGACCGAATCGAGTTCCACATAGACCAGCGTCAGCCCACGATGATGGTCAGCGTCCAGGAGAGCCACCTGGGCCCCTCGCGATTTGCGGTCGACCAGGGAACGACCCTGCTCTCGCTCCTGAACAATGTCGAGGTGGATCCGGAGCTTGCCGATACGGGCTCCATCTTTCTCAAGCGGCGCAGTGTGATGCGCAGACAGAAGCAGGCACTCGAGGACAGCCTTACGAGGCTGGAAACCACGGTGCTTGGTGCAACCTCGCAAACCGATGCCGAGTCCGCGATCAGGGTTCAGGAGGCCGAGCTGATTGCAAAGTTCGTGGAGAGAGCACGCCGGATCGAGCCGGAGGGAATTCTCGTGGTGACGCAGGACGGCGGGATCGCCGATCTCCGGCTGCAGTCGGAGGACGTGGTGGTCATTCCCGAGCGCTCCCGGGTGGTGCTGGTAAGTGGCGAGGTGATGGCGCCGCAGGCCCTGGTTTACGAATCCGGGGACGAACTTCAGGATTACGTGGCCAAGGTGGGCGGATACACCGATCGGGCGGACGAGAGCAGGCTGATAATCAGGCGCCGCAATGGAGAAGTGGTGCAGATCAGCCTGTCGGACGGGCAGGACGCAATCGAGATCCGGGAAGGCGACGAGCTTGTGGTATTCCCCAAAGTGCCGGTCAAGAATCTCCAGGTCGCGGCCACAATCTCCGAAATTCTGTTTCGGCTGGCTGCAATCACCTCAACGGTACTCAGGTTGAACTAGCGGAATCGACGAATCCACAGCGGAGATCATCATGGCCGCGGAATCGGACGCATCTGGCGACGACAGGCTGGCATCCGCACTGGAGCGGCTTGCGAGCATTCAGAAGTCGATACTGGAACTCAATGTGGAAGCGAACCAGATTCGCCGGCACGTCAAGGACTTCGACTTCAACGTGGATGCATTGAACCTTCTCGCCATCGCCAGAAGCAGGGACGAGAGGAGTGGCGGGGGAAACGTGCTTGCAGACGTGGTCAGATACGCTCGCCAGACCGGGGTGCAGGTGGATGCCACCGGGAGCGAGGATGTTTCTCCGGTTTCCGAAGAGGAGAGGGAGCGCGAGCCCAGGTCGTTGGCATTGGAAGAGAACGCGGAGCCCGAACGGGAACGTGGTCTTGGTGTTCTGAAGCTGGTATCGCAGCTCGTGGTGGCAGCGGCCGTTACGACGGGGCTTTTCGTCCTCATTCACTGAGGCTTCGTGGAGTATCCGGTTTGGGCTCCCGGTTCGCCGACGCGGAGCGTTCCATGGAGTCCGGACGGCCTTGCAGTTGCTTCGCCGAATCCGGTGGACGAATGCGCCAGGGAACCAGTGGAAGGTGGTGGCGCTGGAACCATCGCCAGGATTTCGTGATCGCCGCGATCAAGCGATTCCGGGTGCGGGCGGCCGGCGCATTGACACGAGCAGCAGCGCAGACGCGGGCGGCAGAGTAGGCTGCGTACGCCCGTTCTTCGTCTGGCTGTCCCTGGAGGTGTGGGGCGAGCACACGGAGTTGAGCGGCCTCGGGCGAGCGGTTGAGTCTCTTGGTGCTGGTATTGCCGAAGCGGTAGAAGTAGGTGGGGTCGGGCATGGGCTCGATGCGATGGCCGGCATGGATGAGGCGGTTGAAGAAGGACAGGTCTTCGAGCCCGATACGGTACTCTTCATTGAAGCCGTCGACGGCGTGGAACGCTTGGCGACGCACCAGCGCACAGGTATCGCCTATGACGTTGTGAAATCGGCACCAGGCCCGCGCAGCGCCGAGGAAGCGGATGGGGGTGCCGCGGGATGCGACGTCGGTTCGCGGGTCGCCGTTTCCGAAGAAGCGCGTACTCGCTGCGGTTACGCAATCTGCGCCGGAAAAGCGCGCGGCGCGCACCAGGCGCGAAACCGCGTCGGGGAACAGGACATTGTCGTCGTCGAGGAAGAGCAGCCACTCGCCGCGTGCCGCTGCCGCCGCCGCATTGCGCGCTGCCCCCTTGAAGCGGTTGTCCTGGCGCAGCACGCGCCATCCACGCTGGACGAACTCGGTCTCCAGCGCCTCCAGGGCCTCGAGCGCTTCGGTACCCTCGCTGCCGTCGTCAACGAGTACGGCCTCGAGCGCGGGGTAGTCCTGGGCGAGCACACTGTCGACAGCCATGCGCAACAGCGCAGGGCGCTCATGATGGATGATGCACACCGTGACCATCGGTGTCTCAGCATCCGCGAAGTGTGCCCTGTGTGCAAAGCGTGAGGCGGTGGCTTCGGCCGGCGCGCTCCGGGCATGCCAGCCTGACCAGACCTCCAGCGAACGCTCGAAGTTCCAGCGCGGGCGCACTGCGCGAAGCGGTGCGGCACCCAACTCCGCGATTCGCTCACTGAGCGCGATGTGCTCGGGCGCGAAGAGCGTGCGTGCGCGATCCTCCGTAGCGATGAGTTCCGGCGTTCCCCCGGTCGCGGTCGCAATGAAGGGAATCCCGGCGTGAAGGCACTCGGTGACCGCAAGCGAGGAGTTCTCCTGCAAGGAAGGCAGCACAGCGAGCCGACCCGGCTGCGAGAGGTAGGCGACCGCCTCCTCGGCTCCGAAGCCGGTGATGGTGCGCACCTCGACCGGCCACCTTCGCGCAGCGCTTCGGATGAGCCCGGGGCCGTCGATGCGCTGTGCCGGAGCGCCGAGGAAGGTAATGTGCCCCGGCGCCCGGCCCCGGCGCGCAAGCCGGTCAATCGCATCGATGAACAGAACCAGTCCCTTGCGTGGCTCCAGCCGGCCGAAAAACACCACCTCATCCAGGGCCGCGCCATCGCGCACCGCGCGTGCCGCCACGGCCTCCGGCGTCTTCTCCGGCGCGGGAAAAGGGTTGGGCCACACGAAACAGCGCGCCGGCATCGCATAGCCCGCTTCGCGCATCCACCCAAGAAGATGCGCACTGCCGCAGGTGAGGGTGTCAGCGAGTTCGACGCTGCGCCGCTCCATGAATATCCAGCCGAGCTCCCGCTCCGTGGACACGAGTTGCCGGTTGCCCTCGACGTTCCACAGGGTCGGACCGTGACCATGAACGACAAAATGCGTCGTGCCAAAGCCAAGACCCAGAGACTTCGCGAGCAGCGACCCGTACCCCAGCCCGCGCCAGTCCGACACATGCACAATGTCAAAGGACCGCGCCCGTAGCCAGTCGTGCAGCGCCCATGTCGGTGCCCCCACCTGTGCGAGCGTGGTTTTGGCCGCAGGCCGGGGAACCAGCGGCTCAAAGCCGATGCCGAATCCGGCATAAAATCCGCGGGCCTCCTCCATGAGACCGGCATTGGCGGCGTTGCCGTTGACGTAGGCGATGACCACCTCGTGGCCCCACTGCGCCAGCAACCGGGCCAGATGATGATAGGCGGTGCCGATGCCGCCGTTCTTGACCGGACCGAGGATGTCCGGCGTGGCGATGCACACCCGCTTCGCGGTTGCGCGTCGTGCGTGGAGATCGTCGCTCAGATCCCCATCGAGCGTCGGGAACACGAGCGCTCCTCGGTCGTCGTCGAGGTCCGATCCGGTGCAGCTCACGGGGCGCATCATTCACTCCGGATCGCCCGCCCACCCTCGATGCGAATGGGCGAACCGCGCAGAGGCCGGCCCGTGTCTGCGTCGAAGGCGTCGATGCGCATCCCGTCCTTCGCGGCCATGCTCTCCGGGATGCGCCACAGGAAGCCGTGATGTCCGGTAGTCCCCCTCTGGCGTGCGATATCGTCACGCTTTCGGTCGGCGACAATCACCTCGCGCAGAGCCCCGTCTACGTGAAGGGCAACCCTCCTTCTTTGTTCGGGGCTGGCCGGATCGAGCACCCAGCCACGCACCTCCGGGCGTTCCCGGTTCTCGACCGCGCCGGCCACGCGCCGCGCCCGCCTGAACGGGGGAGTGGCGAGCGCGGCGAGCATCTCTCCGGTCGCGGCGTTGTGGACGCTGTAGAGCGTATCGGCCAGGGAGTGGACACGCCTCTTCAACGGAATCCGCACGAAGTTGGGGGAATGAGTCCGGATCGACACTCCCGCCACCCGTCGACCGTTGCGACGGAGCTCAAGGAGCGGCTCGTGTTCGGGTCTCCGACCGACCCCTTCGAGCCACCTGGGATTGAGCAGGACGTTGATCTCCATCTCGTCCGCCCCGAGTCCCGATTCGCGATGCGCGAACGCCATGACATGTCCCATTCCGAAACACTCGATCTGCTCAGACAAGCCCTGGATCCGACGCTCGCGATCCGCGCTTTCTCGCTGAGAGACCGCGAGCGCTTGCTGAGAGATCGCGATCTCCTCCGACAAGGCCTGGAGCCGCTCGTCACGCTCCGCCACCTCTCGGCGGGAACCTTCCAGTTTCTTCAGGAGACTCCGGTTGCTTTGTTCCGCCATTCGACCGGCCGCCATGGCACGGCTGAAGGCCGGCGTCGCTTCATCGAACGCCGACTTGATTCGGTCGAGGTCGGAGATGTCCTCTTCTTGCGTGTTCCCGCGCGACCAGCGGTCAAAGATGTCGAAGCTGGTCTTGATCCATTCGGAAAGGTGCGGATTCGAGCGTTGGCCGGCATCGTCGCTGCGGTGATGATGCAGCATGGGAGAGAGGAACTCTTCGATATCCATCTCCGCATAGGGGCTCGAGCCCTTCGGCCAGGAAACACCGAGTTCGTTTCCGATCTTGTCGACCACCGCGTGCGCTTCCGAAAGAAGCTGTTCGTATCGCAGGTATGCCCGCTCTACGATCCCGCGGGAGGCGGCCTCCGCGTCGAGGACATGACGTAGCCATATAAGGTGCCCGACGAAGGGGTCGATGTCGTTGCGGACGTGCAGGGACGAGGCGACATCAAAGGGATTTCGAATGGGGGAAACTACGAAGGGCCGTGCCCCGCAGGAACGCACAATCTCAATCCAGAATTCCAGCAGCCGACACATCCGCGGGTCCTTCATGACGAACAGGCGGCTGTCGTCGAACTCGCTTTGCACGAGTTCCCCGGCGCGTTCGCGGAACTCGCCGGCGATGGGAGACGCATGCCAGTCCTGGCTAAAGGGCCGCCAGTCATCCCAGGAGGAGCCGGCGGATGCCAGAATCTCCTGGTTCAAGTCCTTGATCGCCCGGGATTCCCAGAATCCCTTGGTGTTGTCGGGCTGGGGTCTCATCAGGGTCTTGGGCAAGTCGCACCCCGCGATGTTCAGGACACGAGTCAACGCCGAGGTGCCGCTGCGATGCGAACCGGCTACCAGGATGGCAGTTCTCTTCGTGTCGCCGAGACTCATCTTCTCCGCCCTTCGCTTGCGATCACCTTCCCGGCCTCGAGGCGTACCGGCGAGCCGCGCAGCGGGCGACCGGTGTCGGCGTCGATGACGTCGATGCGAGTCCCGTCCTTGGCGGCCACGTTCTCCGGGATGCGCCACAGAAACCCGTGATCTCCTCCGGTGCCCTTCCAGCGCGCAACGTCATCACGTTGCTCGTCGGCATCGATCACCTCGTGGAGAATACCGTCCACATGCAGGGCGACCCTTCTGCGGCGCCTGGGATTGCTCGGGTCCAGAACCCAGCCGCGCACGTGTGGTCGCAGCCGGTTCTCGACGGCACCGACGACGAGCCGTGCGCGCCGGAAGGCGGGGATGGTCAGGGAGGCGAGCACCTGGCTCGTCCTCAAGTCATGGACGCTGTACAAGGCGTCACTGACGAGGGGAACGCGGTGCCCCGCCGTAGCCCACACCATATCGGGGGACATGTCTTGCGCGGAGGCTTGCGCCAGAGCCCGGCCGTTGCGGCGAAGCTCGATGATTGGATTGCGGCCACCGGGTTCTCCAGTCTGCTCTACCCACTCCGGGTCGAGCAGCACGCTGAGCTCCAGATTCAGAATCCCGAACCCCGATCTGCGCCGTGCAAACGCCACCGCGTGAAGTCTCCGAGGTGGTTGCGACACGGGCGAGTGCGTCGGCGATCCGCCGCCATCTCGAATTCGGGTCGCAGAATAGGCTGTGTATGCGCGGTCCTCGTCGGTCTGCCCCTGGAGATGGGGTGTGAGCACGCGCAGTTGAGCGGCTTCGGGTGAGCGGTTGAGTCTCTTGGTGCTGGTGTTGGCGAATCGATAGAAGTAGGCGGGGTCGGGCAGGTGCTCGATGTGATAGCCGGCCTGGATGAGGCGGTTGAAGAAGGAGAGGTCTTCGAGCCCGACGCGGTACTCCTCGTCGAAGCCGCCGACATCGTGGAAAACCTCGCGGCGCACCAGCGCGCAGGTATCGCCAACGACGTTGCGAAAGCGGCACCAGGCCCGGGCGGCGCCGAGGAAGCGGATGGGGGTGCCGTGGGATGCAGTGTCGGTGCGCGGGTCGCGGTTACCGAAGAATCGGATGCTGGCGGCGGTCACGCAGTCCGCGCCGGAGAAGCGCGCGGCGCGCACCAGGCGCGAGACGGCGTTGGGGAACAGGACGTTGTCGTCGTCGAGGAAGAGCAGCCACTCGCCCTGCGCGGCCGCGGCGGCGGCGTTGCGCGCGGCGCCCTTGAAGCGGTTTTCCTGGCGCAGCACGCACCAGCCGCGCGCGGCGAACTGCGCCTCGAGCGCGTCGAGGGTCTGGAGCGCTTCGGACCCCTCGCTGCCGTCGTCGACGAGCACCGCCTGGAGCGCGGGGTAGTCCTGGGCGAGCACGCTGTCGGCGGCCATGCGCAGCAGCGCGGGGCGCTCGTGATGGATGATGCACACCGTGACCGGCGGAGTCTCGGCGCGGGCGAAGTGTGCTCTCTGTGCAAAGCGTGTGGTAGCGGCCTCGACCGGCGCGTTCTGGGCGTGCCAGCGCGACCAGACCTCGCGGGAGCGATCGAAGTCCCAGCGCGGGCGCACCGCGCGCAGAGGCGCTTCGCCAAGCGCGACGATGCGATCGCCGAGCGCGATGTGGTCGGGCGCGAAGAGCACGCGGGCGCGGTCCTCGGGCGCGATGAGCTCCGGCGTTCCCCCGGTCGCGGTCGCAAGGAAGGGAATCCCGGCGTGAAGGCATTCGGTGACCGCGAGGGACGAGTTCTCCTGCAGGGAGGGCAGGATCGCGAGCCGGCCCGGCTGCGAGAGGTAGGCGACCGCCTCTTCGGCTCCGAAATCGGTGATGGTGCGCACTTCGACCGGCCAGTTCCGCGCAGAGCTCAGGATGAGCTCGGGACCGTCGATGCGCTCGGCCGGAGCCCCGAGGAAGGTAATGCGCCCCGGTGCCCGACCCCGGCGCACGAGGCGGCCAACCGCATCGATGAACAGAACCAGTCCCTTGCGTGGCTCCAGCCGGCCGAAGAACACCACTTCTTCCAGCCCCGCACCATCGCGTGCCGCGCGAGCGGCCACCGCCTCCGGCGTCGTCTCCGGCTCGGGAAAAGGGTTGGGCCACACGAAGGCGCGGATCGGCATCGCATAGCCCGCTTCGCGCATCCATCCGAGCAGATGCGCACTGCCGCAGGTGACGGTGTCGGCCAGCTCCACGCTGCGCCGCTCCATGAACACCCAGCCGAGCTCGCGCTCCGTGGACACGAGCTGACGGTTGCCCTCGACGTTCCACAGGGTCGGACCGTGAGCGTGGACGACGAAATGCGTCGTCCCGAAGGCGAGACCCAGAGACTTGGCGAGCAGCGAACCGTAGCCGAGCCCCCGCCAGTCGGAGACGTGCACGATGTCGAAGGGTTGCTCGCCAGCGCGAAGCCAGTCGTGCAGCGCCCACGTCGGAGCCGAGACCTGCGCAAGCGTAGTCCTGGCCGCGGGACGCGGAACCAGGGGCTCAAGCACGATGCCGAATCCGGCGTAGAAGTGGCGCGCCCGCTCCATGAGTCGGGCGTCGGCGGCGTTGGCGTTGACATAAGCAATGACTACCTCATGGCCCCCCTCCGCCAGCAAGCGCGCCAGATGATGATAGGCGGTGCCGATGCCGCCGTTCTTGACCGGACCCAGAATGTCCGGAGTGGCAATGCACACCCGCTTCGAGGATGCGCGCCGCGCCTGGAGATCGTCGCCCAAATCCCCGTCGAGCGTGGAAAAGACCGCCGATGATTCGCCTGGCCCGCTCACATCAACCGACCTGTCGATATGGATACCGTTCTCTCCTCGCAGAGAGGTGCGGACGCCTCCGCTCCATGTCTCGTGCCATGCCCAAGCGATCGCCCTTCCCGCCCCGATGCGACGCGGCGCAGCGCGTAGAGACCGGACCGTGGTCGTCCGGAAACAAGGCATGGCTTCAAGGAGAGTCTCAAGTCAATCCAGAACCCACGGAATCGACCCAATGTAACGTCATCGCGCATCATCTGGATATGAGAATCAAGCCCAGGTTCACGGCGACCGGGTCTTTTGCATGACCAGGACATCCTGAGCCGCTGAAAAGGTTGGTCGCACCTCGAGTACGTCGAGAATCCTGCCCCAACGGCAACGCAGAAACTCCGTGTTATAGAAGACAATACTGGAGTACGAACGATCGCTTCGCTGTCTGAACACCAACCTGTTGAATTGCCTCTGGCCCTCTCGCCGCCGCGCTGCGAACTCCGGATGTCCGTACCAGTTCCTGTAACGGGGCATCCCGTCCTTTATTCCAATCCAGTGTCGCTCCGACAGGAAGGTAATCCATGCTATGCCGCCCGGCCTCAGGACACGCTTGATCTCCATAATCCATGCAGAATCAAAGTTCTCGACATGGGTGAATACGGAAAAACAGGACACCAGGTCTACACTGGAATCCTCAACCTGCAGAGTGGGAATGGAAGTATTTTGAAAGGCTTCGATGTTCTTAGGAAGGTGCGTCATAATCCAGTCGACATGTCTGCTGTTTATGTCGCAACCCATGACGCGCTGCACATGACTGTTGATGGCAAAATGGCGAAGCACTCGACCCGACGCGCAACCAATATCCAGGAATACGTTTACTTCCACACCATACGAGTTCGCACACTGCAACAATCTGTGCATGTCCCGAAGACCACTCGCCCAATACTTGAAATGATTCGAGCCATGGTAACCCTCACGATCGGATGTGACGGGAAGAGGGTACATGTCACGTGCAAGTGCCTCCGAGAGAGGTAGATCCCCCAGACCGCAGTTGATGGAGGGTGGCTCACCCCGATAATGGTCCTTTGCTGGTCCCAGAATCTCGAAGTCCTCGTCGGGAGGGTTCCGAGAGATCATGTTCTCCCATACATCCATTTTCCCAGCCAGTCGCCACCCTCCCAGTTTTTTCATTTGAGGACCGAATTCCGAACAAGGTTAGGTTCTACTCCAGTCTGGCTGGAAGAATCTAGCTGTAGGAAACCCTCCGGACCAATCCTGGAAAGTGGACTCAAGATGGAGCGCCCACTCGTGACGCTTCGCGAGTGAGAAGGAGGCTTGTTCAAGCACCTGCGCGAAGTACTCCGCTGGCACCACGGTACCCCGCTTCCTGTACATGGATGTGAACCATCCGCTGCCATCAGCATTGTGGTTGGCGGTAGAGAACACCTTCTCCAGAGGCAATCCGCTGGTCAGGCATATGTGTCTGCCTTCGCTGTCACTCAACTTCAGGTTGGTGTGGTCGTCGTCCGGATAGAGATCGTACTGGTGAAGTTGTTTCCATCCTTCCTTTGTCGCCTCCCGAATCGAGTGGCTCTGCGCTAGGTAGCCTTCCACTCGGGTGCGCTCGAACATTCGCAGCCAGGCGAGCGGGGGACATTGATGGTGGTCGAGGGCATTCCTCGTTGCGACGATGTCGAACTCTTGGTCGGGAAGCACACGCTCCAGCCACTCTCCCGCGCCGTTTACTTGTTCCGCCGGTGATTCGAGCCCAAAGTCGGCAAGCAATGCCGCGTATCTATCGGCCAGAGGGTCAACGCCTGTGACCTCCGCCAGACCCTCGTGAGCGAGATACGCGAAGGAGGTCACGGGGCCGCAGCCCACGTCGAGCATTGAGGGAATTCGAGCGTGTTCTGCGGCGAAACTCTGGCAAAGGTCAACAAAGACCTTTCCGCAGAATTGGCGCGCTTTCGATCCGTTTCTTGCGAGGTCTTGAAGATACGGATGTCTTTCCTTAAGGCGTCCGCGCTTCCATGAGAGCTCTTGTTCATAGCACCGGGCAAGATTCCGGGGGTCGAGCTTGATGGAGTTGGCAATGGTGGTGTTCATCTGAGTCGGTACCTGTTCGAGGTATCCACTTGATTATGCTCGTGCCGGGGGTGCGGAGCGCGGTTCCGTCACCGGGTTATCCGTGAGGGAAGCGAATGCGAGTGGATCGGGATTGCCCGTGCTCGCGGGTGGAATCGGATTGACGTTGCTTGTCGACGCGGAGCTCTGTCGTTTCACTCGTGCGTGTTAGCCACGCATGGGCAGTGCGTACGATGTTCTCCAGGTTCGAACGAGCAGTAGAAAAGCCAAGAGTGCGCCTTGCGCGAGAGTTGTCTGCGACCAGGACGGCGGGGTCGCCATGGCGACGCGGTGCGATGCGAGAGGGTACTTCAAGACCGGTTACGCGTGCGATCGCCTGTAGGATTTGATGAACGGACAAGCCGACACCGGTTCCAAGGTTGATGGCCGCGTTCTTGCCCCCTGCGAGCAAGAGTCTGAGCGCCGCAACGTGAGCGTCTGCGAGGTCGCAGACGTGAATGTAGTCGCGAATGGCGGTTCCGTCGGGAGTGGGATAGTCGTCGCCGTAGATGGTGAGCTCTTCCAGCCGTCCCAGGGCGGCCAGGATTGCACGGGGAACGAGGTGAGTTTCCGGCTCATGACTCTCACCGACCTCGCCCTCGGGGTCGCAGCCGGCTGCGTTGAAGTACCGCAGGCAGACGAAGCGCAGGCCGTACGCAACAGCATAGTCGGACAACGCCTGCTCGATGGCGAGCTTCGTGCGACCATAGGGGCTGAGGGGCGCCAGGGGCGTGTCCTCAGTGATGGGCAAGGATTGCGTTTCGCCGTAGACGGCACAGGTAGACGAAAACACGATGGGTACGTTATCTGCTGAGCGCACGGCATCCAGCAGGTGCAGCGCTCCGACGATGTTGTTGAGATAGTACTTGGCCGGGTCGGCCACGGACTCGCCGACATAGGCGCATGCCGCGAAGTGCAATGCGGCGACCGGGTGATGTTCCCGGAAGGTGCGGGCCAGGGCGTCCTTCTCGAAGAGATCGGCCTCCACCAGAGGTCCCCAGCGCACGAGGTCGCGATGACCGGTAGAGAGGTTGTCGTAGACCACGGGCAGGAATCCGGCCGCGTGGAGCGCCTTGCAGGTGTGGCTGCCGATGTACCCCGCACCGCCGGCGACGAGGACTGCAGGGCGTACTGTCGAAAGGCTCATCCCGGAAACTTTCCTGCCGCTACCGAGGGTGATTGTCTCCCATGTCCCGTTCAGGGCTCCAATCGATGGGAGGCCGGCTATCCGATGGTTGTTTCGTAGACGCCGTGCGGGGTCCGCAACAGGCGATCGAAGTACTCGATGGTCCGCTCCAGGCCTGTCTCGAGGGGCGTGGTGGGATTCCAGCCGAGCACTGTCCGAGCCTTTCCGATGTCGGGCCTGCGGCGCCTCGGGTCGTCTTCCGGTAACTCCTTATGGACGATGATGGACTTGGAGCCGGTGAGGCGGATCACGGTCTCGGCGAGCTCTAGGATGGTTATCTCGCTCATGTTGCCGAGGTTGATTGGGCCGGTGACATCTCGTGGTGTGTTCATCAGTCTGATGAGGCCGTCGATGAGATCGTCGATGTAGCAGAATGAGCGAGTTTGCTCGCCATCGCCATAGACGGCCAGGGGCTCGTCGCGGAGGGCGCAGGCCACGAAGGAAGATACGACGCGACCGTCATTGACGTGCATGCGTGGCCCGTAGGTATTGAAGATCCGGGCAATCTTGATCGGAATGCCGTGTTGTCTCCGGTAGTCGAAAAACAACGTCTCGGCGCAGCGTTTGCCCTCGTCGTAGCATGCGCGCGGACCAATCGGATTGACGTTGCCCCAGTAGTCTTCGCTTTGGGGATGAACGTCCGGGTCGCCATACACTTCGCTGGTCGAGGCTTGAAGAATGGGTACGTGTAGCCGCTTGGCGAGACCGAGCATATTGATGGCACCGTGCACGCTGACCTTGGTGGTCTGCACGGGATCGAACTGATAGTGGACCGGCGATGCAGGGCAGGCCAGATTGTAAATCTCATCGACCTCTACATAGAGAGGAAAGGTAATGTCGTGTCTGATGGCTTCGAAGTGGGGATGGGACAGGGTGATGGCGATGTTCTCCCGAGAACCGGTGAAGTAGTTGTCGACACAGATAACCTCGTTGTCTTTCGAGAGCAGTCGTTCACACAGGTGAGATCCCAGGAATCCCGCTCCGCCCGTGACCAGTACCCTGTTGCGGCGTCTCATCGGCGTGTCTCTTGCAGTGGGCGGGGTGTGGCTACTCATTCGGGAGGGTCGCCGGTACGTTGTCGAGAGGCTGCGACCGGGCACGTTCCCGTCCATCGGGCTGGGAGGGCCGCCGCGCACCGTCCCGCAATCGTGGCGTCTTCCTCACTTCCTTCCGGCCGTGGTGGACTTGCACCGTGAAGGGCAGCAGATTCAAAGCATTCCGTGCCGGGTAGCCGGTATTGCGCCTCGGGTTGGCACGAGGAGGTTGCAAGCAGGCGGGAGGAGGTGACCGGATCCTCGCTGCCGATCATTCTGCCGCCGCGGCGTCGGGAATCCGAGCCTGTTCCTGGTGCCGTGTCCAGTAGGAGGTGCAGGGGATCCTTGTCCGGTCACAGCGGGCGGCGTATCGGCGGGCGATCTCCGTGACCTCTTCCATCAGGCCTTGCTCGAGGCAAATCGGTTTCCAGCCCAGCGCGCGCAGTGCATCGCTGCGCACCAGGAGCTCGTTCTCCGCCTTTTCGTTGCGCGGATTCGGCAACCAAGCGATGTCGCAGCCGGTCATGCGCCGAACCGTCTCGGCAAGGTCGCGCAGGCGATGCGTTTCCGCGAGCTGGTTCATGATCCTCGGGCGGGAGCCGCGCACCGGTGGGCTCTCGAGCGCCTTCTCGATGCAACGGCACGTATCCTGAATGTGGATGAAGGAACGGGTCTGCCCACCGGTGCCATACACCGTGAGCGGGTAGCCGATGGCCGCCTGCATGAGAAAACGATTCAGTACGGTTCCGTAATCACCGTCGTAGTCGAATCGGTTGATCAGACGCTCGTCGCGACGGGTCTGCTCGGTCTGGGTGCCCCACACGATCCCCTGGTGGAGGTCGGTGATCCTGAGGCGGTCGTTCTTTGCGTAGTACTGGAACATGAAGGCGTCCAGCACCTTGGTCATGTGGTAGACCGAGCCGGGGTTCGGTGGGTAGACGATGCTGTCGGTGACTTCCCGACCGTTGTGGGTATCGAATCGAACGTCCAGATAGCCGTCGGGAACCGGTACCGGTTCCTCGTGGCCGTAGCCGTAGACGCCCATCGTCCCCAGGTGCACCAGGTGCGTTTCGCCACCGGTCTCGACGATCGCGTTCAGCAGATTGTGCGTCCCGTTCACGTTGTTGTGGACGGTGTAGTTCTTGTGCTCCGGCGACTTCATGGAGTAGGGAGCGGCGCGTTGCTCGGCAAAGTGCACCACGGCTTCAGGGCGCTCGGCGTGGAGCAGGTCGAGAGCGGTGTCGAACTCGGTTACGTCGGCTTCGATGAATCGGATCTCGTTGCCCGACACTTCTCGCCACGCCGAGGTCCGTTCCTCGATGGTCCGGATGGGCGTCAGGCTCCCCGCACCGAGTTCTTCATCGATCCGACGCCGGGACAGGTTGTCCACGATCACCACTTCATGGGCGAGGTCGGAGAGGTGGAGGGCGGTGGGCCAGCCGCAGAATCCGTCTCCGCCGAGCACGAGTATCTTCATCGCTTCCCTTTCGTCAGGGCAGGTGTTTTTCCGATCCGGCCTTCGAAACAAGGGCCTCTGCATCTGCGCGGTTCGTTGCGAATGCTGCGGCGAAACCATCCATTCGTCGACTCAGACGGCGAACCGGCCGGTAGTATATGCGTCGGCCGACGCTCCCGCGAAGAATCTGGGCCGCAGCCAAGCTTGGGGCCGGTCGCGGCCGGCTCATCGCGCACCCCCGCCCGCTCCGTGCCGCCATGCAGCCCCGCGCGTTCGCCTGAAATGTGTCCGGACCCGAGCCGGCCGGCCTTCGCCCTAGAGCAGCGGCGCGATGACCAGGCTCACGATCGCCATCACGTTGATGAGGATGTTCATCGAAGGCCCGGAGGTGTCCTTGAAGGGATCGCCCACGGTGTCGCCGACCACGGTGGCGGTGTGGGTGTCGGAGCCCTTGCCGCCGTGATGGCCCTTCTCGACGTACTTCTTGGCGTTGTCCCAGGCCCCGCCCGCGTTGGCCATGGTCAGCGCGAGGAGGACGCAGCCGAGCAGCGCCCCCGCCAGCATTCCGCCGAGGGCCTCGGCGCTCATCAGGAGGCCGACCACGGGGGGGGCGGCGACCGCGATCACCCCGGGCAGCACCATCTTCTTGAGCGCGGCGGTGGTGGCGATGTCGACGCAGCGCGCGGTGTCCGGCCGGGCGGTGCCTTCCAGCAGGCCGCTTATCTCCCGGAACTGGCGGCGGATCTCGTTGATCATCTCGAAGGCGGCCTTCCCGACCGCGTCCATGGTGAGGGCAGCGAGAAAGAAGGGAATGACGCCGCCCATGAAGATGCCGATGAGCACGTGGGGGTTGCCGATCTCGAGCGCGAAGTCCGCCTTGCTCGCGGACACCGTCTCCACGAAGGCGGTGATGATCGCGAGCGCGGCGAGCGCGGCGGCGCCGATTGCGAAGCCCTTTCCGATGGCGGCGGTGGTGTTGCCGAGCTCGTCCAGGGAGTCGGTGATCGCCCGGGTCTCTTCACCGAGCCCGCTCATCTCCGCGATGCCGCCCGCGTTGTCGGCGACCGGCCCGTAGGCGTCGATGGCCATGGTGATGCCGACGGTCGCGAGCATGCCCACCGCCGCGATGCCTACTCCGTAGAGGCCCACCAGCTCGCTCGATATCGCGATGATGGCGCAGATCGCGAGGATCGGGATGACCACCGAGCGCATGCCGACCGAGAGCCCGGTGATGATGACGGTGGCGGGGCCGGTCTCGCCCGCCAGCGCGATCTCCCGCACGGGCTGACTGGAGGTGAAGTACTCGGTGACCAGCCCGATGATGATGCCGCCGATCGCCCCCGCGACCACCGCCCACCAGACGTTGGCGCTCACCCCGACCAGGCTGGTGATCACGTAGAAGGACACGACGATGAAGAGCACCGTGGTGCCCACGGTGCCGATGCGAAGCGCGGTCTGCGGTGATTTCGACGAGACCCGGCGCACCACGAATATGCCGATGATCGAGCACAGCAGGCCGGTGGAGGCGAGCCCCAGCGGCAGGAACATCAGCGCCTCGCGCTCGCCGAGCGGTGAGATCGTGGCCAGCGTCATGGTCGAGGCCATCGCGATGGTGGCGATCATCGCGCCGCAGTAGGATTCGAAGATGTCGGAGCCCATGCCGGCCACGTCGCCCACGTTGTCGCCCACGTTGTCCGCGATGACCCCGGGGTTGCGGGGATCGTCCTCGGGAATCCCGGCTTCCACCTTGCCCACGAGGTCCGCTCCGACGTCGGCGCTCTTGGTGTAGATGCCGCCTCCGACGCGCGAGAAGAGCGCGACGCTCGATGCGCCCATTCCGAAGCCGTGGATGTGGTGGGCGGTGTGGGGGTCGCCCCCGAAGAGCAGGTAGAGCACCCCGAGCCCGAGCAGGCCGAGGGAGGCGACCGCGAGCCCCATGATCGAGCCGCCGAAGAAAGCTACGGTGAGCGCGTCGGCCGCACCGTGCGAATGGGCGGCGGTAGTGGTGCGCACGTTGGCCCGGGTGGCGGTGCTCATGCCGATGTAGCCGGCTCCGGCCGAGCACAGTGCGCCGACCAGGAACGCGAGCGCGGTGCTGAACCCCAGTCCGGGGGAGAAGAAGAGGAGCACCAGGAGCACGAGGCAGAACCACGCGAGCATGGTGTACTCGCGGCGCATGAAGACCATCGCGCCGAGATGGATCTGCTCGGCGATCTCTGCGACCTTCGCTTCGCCTTCGGGGAAGTCCTTGACCCGCTGATAGATGTACCAGGCGCTGCCCAGTCCCACGAGGCCGAAGATGACCGGCCAGACGTTAGCGCTCATGAACCCTCCCGAATGTTCGGCGACGAGCGGAGGAGAGCGGACCGGAAGACCGGTCGCGACCTGTCGCGCGATCCGGCTTGCCGTTCCCCCTGCCGCAAAGCCGACGGAATATAGTGGAATCGCCCCCTACGGACAATTTCCTGCCGGCTCGCCCCCGGATCCTTCACGCAACGCCGCGTGCTCCGGGCCGGGAAGCGCAATCGGAGGGCGAGTCGCCGTGCCGGAGAGGCGCTCGGGAGGCCGCCCGGGCCGGAGCGCCGGGGCGCCTCGCACGAGGCCCTAGAGGGAATGCCCGCCGACCACCCCGATTCCTGGTACGCGGCCACCGCCAATGCGCACCGCGCCTTTCCTCCCCTGCGCGGGGAGCTGCGCGCGGACGTGTGCGTCGTGGGCGGGGGCTATACCGGCCTTTCCGCCGCGTTGCACCTTGCCGAGCGCGGTTACGAGGTGGCGCTGCTCGAGGCGGCGCGCGTGGGCTGGGGCGCATCGGGGCGAAACGGGGGCCAGGTCGGCAGCGGACAGCGCCGGGACATCCTCGAGATCGAGGCGCGCTACGGGAGCGGGCGCGCCCGTGCGCTCTGGGATCTGGCGGAGGAGGCCAAGGCGCTGCTGCGCGAGAGGGTGGAGCGTCACCGCATCGACTGCGACTGGAAGCCCGGCAACCTCCTCGCGGTGACGAAGGCGCGCTACCTCCCGGAGCTGCGCCGCGAGACCGAGCACCTGGCCTCGCGCTACGGCTATCGCGGCTACCGCATGTTGTCGCGGGACGAGGTGCGGGGGATGGTCGCGAGCGAGCGCTACTGCGGCGGCCAGTTCGACGCGGGCGGCGCCCACCTGCATCCCCTCAACCTCGCGCTCGGCCTCGCCGATGCCGCCACCGGCGCCGGGGCGCGGCTGCACGAGCAGTCCGCGGCGACTTCCATCTCCTGGGGCCGGGATCCCCTCGTGCGCACCGCGGGGGGACAGGTGAGGGCCCGATACGTGCTGCTCTGCGGCAACGCGTACCTCGGCGGCCTCGTGCCGGAGCTGCGCTCCCGGGTCCTGCCGATCGCGAATCACCTGCTCGCGACCGAGCCGCTCGGGGCCGAGCGCGCCGCCGCCCTCATCCCCGCCGACTGCTGCGTGCACGCGAGCAAGTTCGTGGTGGACTACTACCGGCTCTCCCCGGACGGCCGGCTGATCTTCGGCGGAGGCGAGACCTACCGGGACCGGCCGCCACGCGATCTGCGCGCCTTCGTGCGCCGCTACATGCTGGCGGTGTTCCCCCAGCTCGCCGACGTGCGCATCGACTACGCGTGGAGCGGGCGCCTCGCCATCACCCGCAGCCGCCTTCCCCACTTCGGACGGATCCGGGATTGCGGCTTCTTCGCCCACGGCTTCTCCGGCCACGGGGTCGCCCTCACCCAGCTCGCGGGCAAGCTGCTCGCGGATGCGGTGGCGGGCAGCGCGGAGCGCTTCGACGTGTTCGCCGGCCTGCCGCACCGGCGTTTCCCGGGCGGGACTGCGCTGCGCCAGCCCCTGCTCGCGGCGGGAATGCTCTACTACGCCCTCAGGGACCGGCTTTGAAGGACGGGCGAGGTCGACGTCGAAACGCCGTCATTTCGCAGCCTCCCGCTCGCGACGCTGCTCGCGGTCGATGAGGAACTCCGAAAGCACGCCCACCGTGCCCTCGAGCCTCGCCATCCGCTCGCGCAGGTCACCGATGTCGCGGCGCATCGCGTACTGCCCGGGAAGGATGGCCGCCGCCAGCATGATCGCCGCCCCGATGGTGGCGATGAACTCGGGTGAGACGGCCTTCATTTGCGGGTCAGTCCCCCCCTCGTGGGGGCAAGAGTCGCAGTCTCCCGCCCGCTGCGCTGCTCGCGGTCGATGAGGAACTTCGAAAGCACGTCCACCGTGCCCTCGAGCTTTGCCATCCGCTCGCGCAGGTCGCCGACGTCGCGATGCATATCGGCAATGTCACGACGCATCGCGTACTGCCCGGGAAGGATGGCCGCCGCCAGCATGATCGCCGCCCCGATGATGGCGATGAACTCGGGTGAGATGGCCTTCATTTGCGGGGCAGTCTCTCCCTCGTGGGGGTGAGAGTCAACGACCGGAGCGGCCCGTCCTTCTCCGGAAGATGTCTCCCGATGCGCGACGAGTGTAGGCTTCCAGCCCGAGCTTGCATCGTACAAGTCGGATGGGCGGAGCAGCCTCAGTCGCCCTCGGCCGAACGGCTCACCGGCGGGCCCGGTCCCGGCGCCAGCAGGTCGATGCCCGCTTCGCGCAGCAGCTCCGCCGTCTCGAAGAGGGGCAGGCCGATGATGCCGGAGGGGCTGCCGCCGACCCGCGTGACGAAGGTCGACCCCACCTCCTGGAGGGCGTAGGCGCCCGCCTTGTCGAGCGCCTCTCCGCTCTCGCAGTAGAGGCGCCTCTCCCGGGCGTCGAGGCTGCGAAAGTCCACTTCGCTGCGCGACACCCGCATCCGGACCTCCCCCCGGTCGAGCAGGGCCACCGCGCTCCACACCCGGTGCCGGCGCCCGGAGAGCCTGGCGAGCATTTCCTCCGCGTGGGCCCGATCCCTCGGCTTGCCGAGGACCTCGCCGTCGATTTCGACCACCGTGTCCGCTCCCAGCACCGGGGCCGCGCGCAGGTGCGCGACGGCCCGGGCGCCCGCCAGCGCCTTCGCCCGCGCGAGGCGCGCGACGAGCTGCGGGGCCTCCTCGCCGGGCGATGCGCTCTCGTCCACGTCCGCGGGCACCACCTCGAACGCGACGCCGATCTGTCGCAGCAGGTCTTGCCGCCGGGGCGAGCGCGACGCGAGGTACACGAAGGCCGCACCGCCCATCTGGTTCCTGGCCGCGTTCACGTCCGTCCCGGGCGTACTACCCGCCCGGCGTGCGCCTTCGCCCGGCGCTTCGCGCCCGTCCGCACGGCGCTGACTGCGCACCGCGGTATCCAGGAGCTGACCCGGGCGCGCCAACGTCCGCAGAGCCCGAGACAAGCCTTGAAGTGAGCGCCCACTTCGAGTGACTTCATCGCTGCGAGCTCCGGAAAGCGACCGAAGAGGGAACGAATCGCGAAGGGGGGGCCACCAATTCGCGGGGTGAGGCGCGTGTCTCCGGCGCCCTCATTCACGATGGTAGGGATGGCGGTGCAGGATAGACCAGGCCCGGTAGAGCTGCTCCGCCACCACCACCCGCGCCAGGGCGTGGGGGAGGGTCAGCGGAGAGAGCGACCAGCGCAGCGAGGCTCGCGCGAGGCAGCGCGCCGAGAGGCCGTCCGGTCCTCCGATCATCAGGGCGAGCGGCGCTCCCTCCCGCTGCCAGTCGGCCAGGCGCCGCGCGAGTTCCGCGCTCGCCATCGCGGTGCCCCGCTCGTCGAGGGCGACGACGGTGGCCCTCGGGGGCAGGGCGGCAAGCAGGCGCTCGCCTTCCTCGTCCACGAGCCGCGCGGTGGGGGAGCGCGCGCCACGTTTCGCGACCGGCAGCTCGACGAGCTCCAGCGACCAGCCTCCCCGCAACCGGCGTGCATAGTCCCGGTAGCCCTCGTCGACCCAGGCCGGCATCCGGGTGCCCAGGGCGTAGAGCCGGATCTTCACCGGGCCTCGCCGCAGCCGGGGACCCCGGCGTACTCGCTCGCCGGACTCGCCGGAGGCCCGCATTCGCGCGAATGACCCGGAGGCATCCGAGCTCCGGTGTTGCCTGTCGCATCCCTTGGATTTCCTCCAGTCACAGGAAGTGACGGCATGTTCCGTCCGGCGCGGTCTCCGTCAAGCCCGTGCAAGCGGGAATCCACGAACGACCGGGGAGTGGGGGTGCCGTCATCCGAAGGGGGCCTGCGCACCGCTCCGGTCCCGCCCGCTCCTCACGGCGCCGCCGACGACAGGGTGAGTCCCGCCTCCTTGCCGCCCCACAGCTTCTCGAGCTGATAGAAGTCGCGGGTTTCCGGCTCCATCACGTGCACCACCGCGTCGAGGAGGTCGATCAGCACCCACTCTCCGCGCTCCATGCCCTCCACCCCCATCGGCGCCCGCCCGGCCCGTTTCGACCTGAGGACCACTTCTTCCGCCAGCGCGGTCACCTGCCGGCGGGAACGCCCGCTCGCCACAATCATGTAGTCCGTGATGTCGGTGAGCTCGCGCACGTCGAGCACGACGATGTCCTCGCCCTTGCGTTCGTTGAGGGCGTCGACGACGAGCCGGGTCACTTGCTCGGGTTGCATGGGCGATAGCTACCTCGCGTTTCGATCACTTCGAGGACCGCGGGCGGCACCATGCCGTCCACGCGGCGTCCCCGGGCGAGACGGTGGCGGACGCACGATGCCGAGACATCGGGCACGCGGATGTCGGCCACGTGCACCAGGCCGGCCGGACGGCGACGGAGCGCGGCAGGGTCCGCGACGCCCCGCTGCCCGAGGAGTCGGGCGATCGGTCCGTGTTCGGGCGGCGATGCGCCCGGGCGCTCGGCCACCGCGAGATGCGCGAGCGCCGGGATCTCCGGCCAGCGCTCCCACCGGTCGAGGCGCAGGAAGGCGTCGAGGCCCATCAGGAAGCACAGCGGCTCCCCCGGGTGCTCGCGGCGCAGCTCGATCAGGGTGTCCACCGTGCAGGTGGGGCCGGGCCGGTCCAGCTCCCGGGGGTCCACCGCGAGCTCCTCGATCCCCTCGGCCGCTGCCCGCAGCATCGCGCAGCGCGCCTCCGCGCTCGCAATCGGAGGCGCCCGAAGCCGCGGCTCGGACGCCGGCACGAGGCGCACCGAATCCAGCCCCAGGCGCTCGCGCATCCCGAGCGCGAGGCGCAGGTGCCCGCAGTGCACCGGGTCGAAGGTGCCGCCGAGGATTCCGATGGCGGCCACTACGCGGGCACACCGCAATCGCGCGCACCTCGCCGGGGCCGCCCGTCGCGCCTCGCGTCTTCCTCAGGTCCTGACGTGGCCGTCTCCGAGCACGATGAACTTCTGCGAGGTCAGGCCTTCGAGTCCCACCGGACCGCGGGCGTGGAGCTTGTCGGTGCTGATGCCGATCTCCGCCCCGAGGCCGTACTCGAAGCCGTCGGCAAAGCGGGTCGAGGCGTTGACCATCACCGAGCTCGAGTCCACTTCGGCGAGGAAGCGCCGGGCCCGGGACCCGTCCTCGGTGACGATCGCGTCGGTGTGTTGGGAACCGTGCGCGCTGATGTGGTCCATCGCCTCGTCCAGATCGGACACCACCCTGACCGAGAGGACGGGGGCAAGGTACTCGGTGTCCCAGTCCTCTTCGCTCGCCGCGCGGCAGCCGGGCAGGATCGCCCGGGTCTCGGGACAGCCGCGCAGCTCCACCCGCGCCTCCTCGAAGCGTGCGCCGAGGGGAGGCAGCACCTCGCCCGCGACCTCGCGCGCGACGAGCAGGGTCTCCATCGTGTTGCAGGTGCCGAAACGCTGCGCCTTCGCGTTGTAGGCGATCTCCTGCGCCTTGCCGAGGTCGGCGCGATCGTCGATGTAGACGTGGCACACCCCGTCGAGGTGCTTGATCACCGGGATCGTCGCTTCCCGGGAGATGCGCTCGATGAGGCTCTTCCCCCCTCTCGGCACGATGACGTCGACATGCTCGTCCATGCCGACCAGGGCCCCGACCGCGGCCCGGTCGGTCGTCTCGACCACCTGCACTGCGTCCACCGGAAGCCCCGCGTGACCGAGGCCTTCCGCGACGCAGCGCGCGATCGCGAGGTTGGATCGGATGGACTCCGATCCCCCCCGAAGGATCGTGGCGTTGCCGGCCTTGAGGCACAGCCCCGCCGCGTCGGCGGTGACGTTCGGGCGCGACTCGTAGACGATCCCGATGACGCCGAGCGGCACCCGCATCCGGCCGACCTGGATGCCGGAGGGTCGGTAGCGCAGCTCGCTCACCTCCCCGACGGGGTCGGGCAGCGCCGCGATCTCGCGCAGGCCCTCGGCCATCGCCGCGACCCGGGCCGGCGTGAGCTCGAGGCGATCGACAAGGGCGGAGGCGATGCCTCGTGAGCGCGCCCGCTCGAGATCTTCGCGGTTCGCGGCCCGGAGGGCATCGTCCGCGTCGAGGATTGCCTGCGCCGTCGCCTCGAGCGCAAGGTTCTTCTCGCGGGTGCCGGCCCGGGCGAGCGCGCGGGACGCCGCGCGGGCCCGCCGGCCCACGTCGAGCATGTAGGCGTCGACGTCCATCGAGTCCGGGCGACTCGCGGTCAGCTCATGTGCGACGGTGGCGATGGCGGAATCCTCGCGGTGGGTATTGGCCCGATGGTACGCGCCGAGCCGGTCCCGTCAATCGAAGGCCCTCGCCCGCAGGACGGCCGCGCCGGAGAGCATCAGCGCAAGCCGGGCCGCCTCGTCCCAGGCGGCGCCGCGCTCGACGCCCTTGATGACCCGGTCGAGGTACGCCGCCTGGCGCAGCATCGCGGGCCAGGCCGGCCGGCGGTGCCGGCGCAGCGCGCGGGCGACGAGGGGCCGGCGG
>JAJEAD010000099.1 GCA_022824305.1 Gammaproteobacteria bacterium
CGGCTCGCGGCGCGGCTCGCCCGGGAGATCGAGGGCGAGGTCCGCTTCGACGCGTTCACGCGCGGGCGCTACAGCACCGACGCTTCGCACTACCAGATCGAGCCCCTGGGGGTGGTGGTGCCCCGCCACGCCGCCGACGTGGAGCGCGCGATCGCCATCGCCGGCGACGCCGGCGTCCCGTTGCTCCCGCGGGGCGCCGGCACCTCCCAGTGCGGTCAGAGCGTCGGGGAGGGGCTGGTCATCGACATGAGCCGGCACCTCGACGGCATCGTCGCCTTCTCGCCCGGGGAGCGCCGCATCACGGTCGAGCCGGGCGTGGTGCTCGACCGCCTGAACGCGTTCCTGCGCCCGCACCGCCTCCACTTCCCGGTGGACGTATCCACGAGCAGCCGGGCGACGATCGGCGGCATGGCGGGAAACAACAGTTGCGGGGCGCGCTCGATCCGCTACGGCACCATGCGCGCGAACGTGCTCTCCATCGACGCCATCCTAGCGAGCGGCGAGTCCGCCCGCTTCGGGACGGTGACGCCGGGGCGCCCGGCCGGGAACACGACCCTCGGCGCCCTGACCCGGGATCTGCTGGGGCTCGGGCGCGAGAACGCGGCGGAGATCGCGACGCGTTTCCCGAAGCTTCGACGGCGGGTCGGCGGCTACAACATCGACGCGCTCGCCGCCGGCGGGCCGGTCAACCTGAGCCACCTCCTCGTGGGCTCGGAGGGCACGCTCGCCTGTTCCACCGCCATCGAGCTCGCGCTCGCCCCGATTCCCGCCCACCGGGTGCTCGGCGTATGCCACTTTCCGAGCTTCCGGGCCGCGATGGAGGCGACGCCGCACATCGTCGCCCTGGAGCCCGGCGCGGTGGAGCTGGTCGACCGCACGATGATCGATCTCTCCCGCGACATCGCGCTCTTCCGCACGACGGTCGAGCGCTTCGTTCGCGGCGAGCCCGACGCCCTGCTCCTGGTGGAATTCGCGGGCGAGGACGTGTCCGCGCAGGCTCACTCGCTGCGCCGCCTCGGCGAGCTGATGGCCGACCTCGGCCACCCCGGCGCGGTGGTGGAGGCGCGGGAGCTGGCCTTCCAGGCCGCGGTCTGGGAGGTCCGCAAGGCCGGGCTCAACATCATGATGTCGATGAAGGGCGACGGGAAGCCGGTCTCCTTCATCGAGGACTGCGCGGTGCCGCTCGAGGACCTTGCGGACTACACCGAGCGCCTGACCCGCATCTTCCACCGCCACGGCACCGAAGGCACCTGGTATGCGCACGCCTCCGAAGGCTGCCTGCACGTGCGCCCCATCCTCAACCTCAAGCTCGAGGCGGACGCCCGGAAGATGCGCGCCATCGCCGAGGAGGCCTTCGCGATGGTGCGCGAGTACAAGGGCTCCCATTCGGGAGAGCACGGCGACGGACTGGTGCGCTCGGAGTTCCACGAAGCGATGTTCGGGAGCGTGGTGGTGCGCGCCTTCGAACGGGTCAAGGACCTCTTCGACCCCGAGGGCCGCCTCAACCCGGGAAAGATCGTGCGCGCACCGCGAATGGACGATCGCAGGCTCTTCCGATTCCCGCCCGGCTACTCGCCCGTGCCGCTCGAGACCGCGTTGGACTGGTCGGCCTGGGGCGGCTTCGCGGGCGCGGCGGAGATGTGCAACAACAACGGGGCCTGCCGTTCGCTCGGGGCGGGCGTGATGTGCCCCTCCTTCCGCGCCACGCGCGACGAGAAGGATCTCACCCGGGGGCGCGCGAACACGCTGCGCCTCGCGCTCTCCGGTCAGCTCGGACCGGACGCCCTCAGCTCCGAGGCGATGGCCGAGACCATGCGCCTCTGCGTCGGGTGCAAGGCCTGCCGGCGGGAGTGCCCGGCCGGCGTGGACATGGCGCGCATGAAGATCGAAGTGCAGCACCACCACGCGGCGCGCCACGGGCGCGGCCTGCACGAGCGCCTCGTCGCGATGCTCCCGCGCTACGCGCCCCTGGCCGCCCGGGCGCCGGCGCTCCTCAACCTGCGCGATCGCCTTCCGGGCGCGGCCGCCCTGAGCGAGCGCCTGCTCGGATTCAGCGCCCGGCGCCCGCTCCCCGCGTGGCGCGGCGATCCCTTCCGGCCGCGCGCGAGCGCGGTCGGCCCGGAAGACGGATCCGAGGTGGTGCTCTTCGCCGACACCTTCAACCGCTGGTTCGAGCCCGAGACCCTGCACGACGCCCTCGCCGTGCTGGTCGCGGCCGGCCACCGCGTGCACCTGCCCGAGCCCGTCGCGGGAAGGCGGCCGCTGTGCTGCGGGCGCACCTTCCTCGCGGTCGGCGAGGTGGACGAGGCCCGCCGGGAGGCGCGCCGGGTGCTGGACGCGCTGGCCGGGTTCGTGCGCCGCGGCGTCCCGGTCCTCGGGCTCGAGCCCTCCTGCCTGCTCACCTTCCGGGACGAGTACCTGGCGATGCTGCCGGGCGAGGAGACGAGCGCGCTCGCGGAGCGGGCCCTGCTGCTGGAGGAGCACCTTGCGGCGGAGGCGGACACGGGCCGCCTGCGCCTGCCGCTTCGCCCCCTCGAGCCCGGACGCGCACTGCTGCACGGGCACTGCCACCAGAAGGCCTTCGGGGCCTTTCCGGCGGCCGCGAAGGTGCTGCGCCTGGTGCCGGAGCTCTCTGTGGAAAGCATCGAATCGAGCTGCTGCGGCATGGCCGGCGCCTTCGGCTACGGCGCCGGGACCTACGACATCTCCATGAAGATGGCGGAGCTCTCGCTGCTGCCCGCGGTGCGCGGCGCCGCCTCGGACACCCTGCTCGTCGCCAGCGGCACTTCCTGCCGGCAGCAGATCCGGGACGGGGCCGGCCGGGAAGCGGTGCACCTGGCCCGCGTGCTGCGCCGGGGCCTTGCCCGGGAGGCATGAGCGCCCCGCGTCCGTAGGACGTGGCCCGAATGGAGGCGGCCCGGGCGGGTTTGCAAGCGCCTCCGCGCTCGGGCGCGCCTTTCGCGCCCGGACCATCCGCGGCAGCGCTGCGTTCCCCTGATGCGCGGACCGAGCGCCGGCCCGGGCGTGGCTAGTCGTCGTCGGAGGGCGGCGATCCGCCTCCGCTTTCCAGAAACGCGAAGTCCCCGCCCTGCACGTGGGCTCCGGCGGAGCTCGGGTCCTGCGGCGCCTTCGCCATCACCTCTTCCGCCCAGTCCTCCGCGTTGTCCATCGGGCGGTAGCCCAGGCGCTCGGCGTTGGAGTTGTCCCACCAGGAGCGGGTGTTGCCGGAGACCCCGTACACGATCTCGTAATGCAGCTCGGGGTGGTCGAGCCCGATGCCGACGAGCTGGGCGAGGTCGGCGTGGCTCGTCCAGATGCTCAGGCGCCGCTCGTCGATCGGCTCGGGAAACGCGTTGCCGATGCGCACCGCCATCACCTCGAGCCCGTACTTGTCCGCGTAGAGCGCCCCGATCGACTCCCCGAAGGCCTTGCTCACCCCGTAGCGGCTGTCCGGGCGCACGGTCACGTCCACTCCGATGCGCTGGCTGCGCGGATAGAAGCCGATCGCGTGCACGCTGCTCGCGTAGATCACCCGCTTCGCGCCGGTCTGCCGCGCCGCCTCCATGACGTGGTAGGTGCCCACGATGTTCGCGCTCAGGATGTCTTCCCAGGTTCCCTCGCTCGCGACCCCGCCCATGTGCACCACCGCGTCGACTCCGTCGACCACCGCGCGCACCGCGTCGAAGTCCGCGAGATCGGCGGCGATGAAGGTCTCCCCCTCCGCGAGGTCCTCGACGGGCCGGATGTCGCTCAGGCGCAGCCGATAGCGCCCCTTGAAGTTCTCGCGCAAGCCGGTGCCGATGAGCCCGGCTGCGCCGGTGATGAGCACTTCCTTCATGGTGTTTCCTCTCTGGTGACGGTGCGGGGCCGCGAAAGCGGCCGCAAATGGTACGGATATCGCTCGGGCCGCGCACCTGCCGGGCGGGCCGGCGACGCGGCCGCGGTGGGAGGCGGGAAGAGATGCGGGCTACACTGCCGCGCCTTCCCCCCGCAGCAAGGAACTACCCAGCGATGCACTACGGAGTGGTCTTTCCCCAGATCGAAATCGGCGCCGACCCGGTGGGGTGCCGCGACTTCGCCCAGGCGGCCGAGGGGCTCGGCTTCGACGGGCTGATGACCTACGACCACGTGCTCGGCGCCGACACTTCGGTGCGCCCGGGCTGGTCGGGCTGGTACCAGATGGAGGACATGTTCCACGAGCCCTTCGTGCTCTTCGGACACCTCGCCGCGGTCACCGAGCGCATCCGATTCGTCACCGGCATCCTGATCCTTCCCCAGCGCCAGACGGCGCTCGTGGCCAAGCAGGCGGCCGAGGTCGACGTGCTGAGCGGGGGGCGCATGACGCTCGGCATCGGGGTGGGCTGGAACGACGTCGAGTTCGAGGCGCTCGGGCAGAACTTCCGCGACCGCGGGCGCCGCTGCGAGGAGCAGATCGCGCTCATGCGCCGGCTGTGGACCGAAGAATCGGTGAGCTTCGAGGGAAAGTGGCACCGCGTGTCCGCGGCCGGCATCAATCCCCTGCCGGTGCAGCGCCCGATCCCGGTGTGGGTCGGCGGGGCGGCGGATCCGGTGCTGCGCCGCGCCGCGCGCATCGGCGAGGGCTGGCTGCCGATGGGCAAGCCCGAAGACAACGCGGCGGCGCTCGAAAGTCTGCGAGGCTACCTGGAGGCGGAGGAGCGCGACGGCGGCGCCTGCGCCATCGTGCCGGTGGTCGATCTGCACGACCAGGGCTGGGACGACCTCGCGCGCGACGTCGAGGATTGGCGGGCGCTCGGCGCCACCCACCTCTACTTCGACGGGATGAAGGTCGGCATCAAGGGTCCGGCCGAGCACATCGCCGCGATCGAGCGCTTCCGCAAGCTGCTGTAGCGCGGGCTTCCGCGCCCGGTTGCGGTTGCGCCCGGGCGCGCCGGCGGGAAGCTACATGCGCCGCGGGATGTAGCGGGACAGAAAGGCCGCGCCGAGCATCCAGCTTCCCGCCGCGAAGAACACCGAGGACAACGGGAAGACCGCGAGGAGCATCGCGAAGAGGCCCGGGGCGCCGAGCTGCGCGATGTCCCGGTAGGTGAGGTAGACGCCGGTCATCTCGGCGCGTTCGAAGGGGCGTACCGCCCGCATGAAGGGCACGTTGCCCGCGCCGTCCAGGGCGGTGGCGGCGAGCGCGTTCCACACCAGCAGCGTCAGCGCCGCCCACGGCCAGCCTGCGCACAGCCCCACGAGCATGCTGATCGCCGCGGTGGCCACGAATCCGGAGGTGAGCAGGCGCCGCAGGCCGTAGCGCCGGCCGAGTCGACCCCACCACGTGACGCTCAGGACCCACGCCGTGCCGATGGAGACCGTCGCCGCGCCCGCGAGCTCCCCGAGACCCGAGACCTTGGCGTAGATCGGGGTGTAGATGACGAAGGTCATCCACCAGGAGGCGCGAGCGGCCGCCAGGACCCAGGCGAGGCGCATGCGCGGCTGGACGGTGAAGCGGCGCACGTGGCGCAAGGGATTGACGGGGCGAGTGGAGTCCTGCCGGAGCGCCACCGTGTGCAGGCCCAGCCAGCGGAAGTAGAAGACGGAGAGGAGCGCGGCCACGCCTCCGAGAACGAAGGGCAGGGTCGGGTCGACGCGGGTCTGGAGGTACACGCCGAGCCAGGGGCCGACCGCGAAGGCGAACACCGTGTAGAGGATGCGCAGCGGCTCGAAGCGCATGAGCTCGCGCCGCGGGGTCACTTCCAGGATGTAGGCGTTCAGGGGAACGTCCATCGCCGCGATGGAAACGAAGTGCATCACGAGACCGGCGGCGAAGAGCAGGGGCGTCCCGCTCCCGAGCAGCACGATGGAGACGAGCATCCCCAGCGTGCCGAGGTAGAAGGTGATCCCGGCTCCCAGACGATGGAGCAGCACCGGCACCGAGATGGTGGTCGCGACGCCGACCGAGGCCGCGCCGAAGTAGAGCACGCTCACCGCCTGCGCGTCGCCGAGGAGCGAGTGCGCCTCGAGCGGAAGCACCGAGATCAGCACGGCCCGGCTGAAGGTGGCGAAGAAGAAGAGGCCGGCGAAGGCGATCGGCCAGGGCACCGAGACGTCGGCGCCGGCGATCCGGAGCGGCACCCTGCTCTGGTAGCGCGTCATGGGCCGCTCGACCTCGGTGCCCGGCGCTCAGCCGGCTGTATGGTGAGCGCTCACTTACGCGTCCGTTCCCCTCCGGAGCGGGACGCTAGGCGGGCACGCGCACGGGAGCGAGCACTTCGTTCACGCGGCGCGCGATGACGGGCGCCTGGTCGTCCTTCAGGCAGAGCGCCCGCACCACCACCCGGCCCTCGTCCACGAAGGAGGGATCGACGTGCACGGCCGGCGAGCCGTCCTGCAGCGCGATGACGAGGTCGAAGGCGGAAGGCCCGCCCGGTCGGGAGGAGACGTCCAGCACCAGGAGGGGCTCCTCCCCGTCCGCGCTCTCTTCGATGCGCACCCCGCAAGCGATCTCGGGTGCGAGATGCTCCGCTATCGCCTCGAGCCGGCTCAGGCAGCGCCGGTTGCGCGCCCCGATGTCCTCGTCCACGAAGAGGCGAAGCGCAGTGAGCAGCGCCACGACCTGCTCCTTGCCCACCTTGCAGGAGCGGCCGATCCCGTGCTGCGGGAGGCCGCGGAGGTTGAGGCCGGCGAAGAGCGCACGCGGAGGGCGCCACTGCTCGAAGAAGATGTCCTGATCGAGGTTCTGGAGCAGGGCCGAGGCCACCAGCTCCCGGCGCCCGCAGAGAATTCCGCTCCCCTGCGGACCCAGGATCGCCTTGCCGCCGCTGAAGGAGACGAGGTCCGCGCCCTGCCCGAAGAAGCGCTCGAGGTTTCCGACCGGGGGAAGCTGCGACGCGGCGTCGACGAGCACCGGCACTCCCTTGTCGTGCGCCACCTCCGCCACCGCGGAGAGGGAAGGCCGGGAGCTCGGCTGGGCAACGTAGAACACGCATGCGGTGCGCTCTCCGATCGCGTCCTCGATTTCCCAGGCCTCCGCGTCGCGCACCCCGGCGCCGCTGAAGCGGTCCGGGAGCCCGACCTCCACGAGGCGCGCTCCGGCCGCGCGCACCGCATGGTCGTAGAAATTGCGCTGGCTGCGCACCACCACCACCTCGTCCCGCATCCCGGTGGTGTCGGGCAGGCGATTCATGCGCGCGGGGTCGAGCCCGGCCAGGCAAGCGGCGGTCCCGAGCAGGAGCCCGGCCGAGGCCCCCGCCGTCACCATGCCCGCTTCCGCTCCGGTCGCCTCCGCGATGATCTCGCTCGCGCGGCCCTGGAGCTCCGCCATGTCGACGCAGTGCTGCGTGGCCTCCTGCATCGCAGCCGCGATCTCGGCCGGCATCGGAGCGCCGCTCACCCGGGTCGCGGGCCCCTTCGCGTTGATGATCGTCGGCACTCCGAGCCGTTCGTAGACGTTCGACATCTCTCACCCCGCCCTCGAGCCGAGAAGCGCGCCGGCTGCACCCGCCGCGGGCACGTTCGCGGCAAGTCTATATCGCTTTCCACTCCCCGGTCGCGATGGTGGCCACACGCCCGCGGCGCGACGAAAGCGCAGCACGGACGGAGACCGCGGCCGACGGCGGCCGACCTCGCCTCCTCAGTCCCGCGCCGTCGGCCGGCACCGGAAGCATGGTGGCGTCCGCGAGAACCGCCGAGAAACCGCGGGCGCTTCGACCCGGGTGCTTCGGCCAAGGTACAGGCCGGCGGCCAGCATCCCCGCCCCAGGTGACGACACCGTATCCGGTTGAACCCGGAGGTTCCCGCCGGTATCGTTCCGCCCTTCCCGTTGGCTACGTAGCTCAGTTGGTTAGAGCACGGCACTCATAATGCCGGGGTCGGTGGTTCAAGTCCACCCGTAGCCACCACCCGATCTTCGCGTAACTCCCTGACTTTGCGACAGGTTTTCGAGCGACGCGAACCGTGGGCCAACCGTCCCCCACCAATTCCCCCACCACACGGCGCCGGACAAGACGCCCTCCTGCGACACCCCCCCCTGAACGTCCCCCAAGCGAGCAGTGGCGGCTCCGCGCACGCGCCGACACGCCCGCGAAAACACCGACCAATTCCGCACGAGTGCCTGCGCTGGCGCGCCAGACGAAGACGGCGCCCTGTCAACGAAGACGCGGCTGGGCCTACTGTTCCGGAACGGGCACGGTCACCCGGGCCGAGGGGCCGTGATTGCTCAGGTGCACCACCGCCGGAAATGTTCGCCCCGGGAAAGTAGAAACTCGGCGTTCCGGATCTGGTCACGAGTTCCGACTTTCCGGCGCTCGCGGCGCTCGGCGAGTACCGTGGTATCCCCATCGTCTCCCGGAGCGCGTATCTTGCCTGACAGGAGCGCGATCGCCCTGCCGTAATGCTCCCGGTGAGTGCAGACCGGGCAAGTGGCGAGCGCAAGGTCCCGATCCATGAACCTTCGATCCACAGTTCACGAAACGCGCGACGTCTTCGCCGCCCAGGAACTCTTCCACGACCGCGGCTGGACGGACGGCCTTCCCATCGTGCCGCCCACCGAGGCCGCGGTGCGGGAGTGTCTCGAGGGCGCGGCCCTGACGCCGGGACACACTATCGGAGTGGAACCGGTGCGCGGCCGGGCGATTAGCGCGGAAAAGGTCGCCGTCAACGCGGCGATGGCCGGTTGCCTGCCGATGCACTTCCCCGTCGTGGTGACCGCGCTGGCCGCCATGCTGCGCGAAGAGTTCACCCTGCACGGCGCCACCGCAAGCACCGGAGGCTGCGCCATCTTCATCGTCGTCAACGGCGCCGTACGCCGCGCACTCGCGATGGACGGCACATTCAACGCGCTCGGCAACAGCGATCGGGCGACAGCGGTCATCGGCCGCGCGATCCGCCTGGTCCTCATCAATCTGTTCGACGTGCGCCCGGGAGGGATCGACCGCTCCACCCTGGGGCACCCGGGCAAGTTCAGCTTCTGCGTGGCCGAGGACGAGGAAGGCTCGCCGTGGGGGTCGCTCGCCACCGCGCGCGGTGTCCCCGAAGGAGAATCGGCCGTCACCGTCCTGGCGGCCGGCGCACCGCGCCAGGTCATGAACGAATGGACGACCGATCCGGAGGAGATTCTGGAGACCTTCGCGGCGGAGATCCGTGCCAACATGCGCCAGTACTCCATCTGGCCCGGTCACTACGCGGTAATCGTGCCCCGCCAGCTTCGCACGCACCTGGCCGCCGCCGGCTGGACGCGCACGGATGTGTGTCGGCGGCTTTGGGAGCGGGCGCGAATCCGTCGCCGCGAGTGGGCCGATGTCGGCAAGGGCCAGGTCGTTCGGGACCGGGGAGACACCGAGTATCGCGCCCTGAGCGATCCCGAACACCTGCTCCTGGTGGCCGCCGGCGGTCCGGCCGGCGGCTTCGGAGCGGTGATCCCGCCGTGGTTCGGTAGCAAGAGCCTCGCGGTGACCCTTCCCGTCGCGGCGTGCGTGGGCCGCGGAGCGCAGGGCGCGACGTGAGACGGATTGGCGCAAGCGGTACGCTTCCAACCAGCGGCCGGGATTCGCCGCCTATCACCCATCCGTGCCACCAGGAGATGACCATGAGAGTGCTCGATCCCGCGTTCGAGGAAAGCGCGGTCGGTTTCGTTCTTCCCCCTCGACCGAAGGAATTGCGAGGAAAGACGGTTGGCATCATATCGAACGGGAAGGAAGGGACGGCTCACTTCTTCGCCCACCTGGAGACCGTGCTCCGCGCCCGCTACGGCGTTGCGAACGTGGTACATCGGGTCAAGCGCAGCCTCAGCGCACCGGCCGAGCCGGCGATCATGGATGAAGCGGCGACCTGGGATGCCGCAATCGCGGGGGTCGGGGACTGAGGGAGCTGCTCGTCGTGCAGTTTGCATGACGCGATTGCCGCCGAACGCCTGGGGGTTCCCGCCCTGGGGATCATGACCGACCAGTTCGTGAGCGCCGCGGACGAGATGCGGCGCGCCCTCGGAATGCCCGACTATCCGTTCGCGACCGTCGAGCACCCCATCAGCAGCGCCTCGAAACGAGCGCTCGAGCAGCGGGCCGAATCGGTGCTCAATCAGAGCCTGCACCACATCGTTCACGGCTGACGCCGCGTCCGGTCAGGTGCGATGACCACCATCTTCGAGCAAGACACGATGTCCCCGGCAATTCTGGTTACCGGCGCGTCCCGCGGGATTGGCGAGGCTGTCTATCGCCGCCTGGCGCGCGATGGCCATCCGGTGATAGGCACTTATCACACCAGCTCGATTCCGGCCGCACGCCTGGCGGAAGAGCTCGAGCAGGAACCCTTCGTGCAAGTGGATCTTGCGGATGAAGCATCCGTCGGCGCACTCATGGACGGACTTCGGGGCAGGCCGCTCAAGGCTCTGATCAACAATGCGGGGGTGATCGAGTTCGAGACCTTCGGCAAGTTCGACCTGGGCATCTGGCAGCGCAGTTTCGCGGTGCACTGCGACGCCGCACTCAAGCTCGCGCTTGGCCTTCAAGAAGCGATTCAGGATGGTGGATCCATCATCAACATAACGAGCACCGATGCCTTCCTGGGCGGCTTCGACACCCTCTCCTACGCGGCCAGCAAGTCTGCGCTGGACAGTCTCACCAAGAGCCTCGCCATCAACCTGGGCCCGAGGAACATCCGGGCCAACGCCATCGCACCGGGGTGGATTGATACCGACATGGGCACGAGGTTCGCGGAGTACGTCGCGGGCATGACACCGCTCCATCGACTCGGACGCCCCGACGACATCGCCGGGATCGCATCCTTTCTGATTTCGGACGACGCCGCCTTCGTCACCGGTCAGACCATCGTCGCCGACGGGGGCTACTACCTCGTCGACCCCGTGATGAAATGGGAAGCCGCTGACAACGAGACCTGATCGGGCTCGCACCATAGACACGCAGACCGGCGACTTGAGCGAACTGCGCCCCTGCGCCTGCGAGATCATCCATCCGCCGCCACAATGGACAGGCGGGTGTTGAACGTGGGTAACAAGCCGGCAGGCGCCGCTTCGCTCGGAAGCGGAGGGGACCCGACGGCGTGACCGGAAGAGCGAGAGCCGCGGCGGCCTTGCTGGTCGCGCTCGGACTCATCATCGCGGGCCAGTCGCTCGCGGCCGATGCGTCGTCGGGGCGTCCGAACGCCGCCGACCCCCGGCTTCAGCCCTCCGGGGAGGGTTTGCCCTTCGATCCCGGCCGTTTTCGCGATTTCGACGACTACGTGCTGCAGACGCGCGATCGGCTCGAACGCCACAAGGTGTACCGGGACCCGCAGCGCGCAGGGTTGGAGCTCGCGGCCGCGATGCCCTTCGAGCGCAGGCCCGGCGAGGGTTGCCCGCAGGCGGCGAGCGAGCGCCCGAGCCGCGGCGTTCTCCTCCTGCACGGGCTGGCCGACATGCCGCTTGCGATGCGCGATCTGGCCGATGCATTCGCGGCGCGCTGCTTCGTGGTCCGCGCGATGCTGCTGCCGGGACACGGCACGCGCGCCGGCGATCTGCTCGACGTGACGCGCGCGGACTGGCTCGCCGCGACGCGCTTCGGCCTCGAGACGCTGAAACGCGACGTCGACGAGGTCTTCGTCGGCGGCTTCTCCCTCGGTGGACTTCTTGCCCTGCATGCGGTCCTCGATGACGACACGCTGCGCGGCGCTTTCCTGTTCTCGCCTGCGCTCGCGCTCGCGCGCCCCTGGCTGGTCCATCAGTCGCTTTGGCTGCGGCATTTCCTCGACTGGCTCGACCGCGACGCGCCCGACGACTATGCGCGCTACGAGGCGATGCCGGTGAACGCGACCGCCCAGACCTTTCTGCTCACCCAGGACCTCGCGCGGTCGCTGCAAAGGCGCCGCGTCGCGGTGCCCGTGTTCATGGCGCAGAGCGCCGACGATCCCGTCATCGACGTGGCCGGCAACCGTGGCTACTTCGAGCAGCGCTTCTCCCATCCGGGCAGCCGCCTGGTGGTGTATCGCCGGAACCTGAGCGAGGGAACCGATCCCGGCGATGCGCGGGTGAGTTACCGAAACACCTTCCTGCCCGAGCAACGCATCGCGGGTTTCTCCCACCAGTCGGTCCATATCGCGCCGGACAATGCGCACTACGGGACGCAGGGGGACTATCGAAGCTGCGGCCAGGCCTCCGACGAGAGCGCCGAGGCGGTGGCGCGCTGCCTCGCCGCGGAGCATCCCTGGCGGGGAGCGGTGTTCGGCGACAACACAGGGGCGATCCCTGACGCGGCGCCTTTCGCGCGGCTCACCTTCAATCCGCGCTTCGGCGAACTGCTCGAGCAGGTCGACGAATTCCTCGCCGCGAACTCGTTCTGAACCACGTACCTTGGCTCCCCGGAGTCGGGCAGATCGGCGGCAGCATCGCGGGAGCTAGAATCCGCACCGGGGAAGCCAGCTCGGGAGGGACTTATGGCGAACATTGCATGCCTGGGCTGGGGATCGCTCATCTGGGACCCGCGCACCCTGCCCATCCGAAGGTACTGGTTCGACGATGGTCCGCTTGTCCCGGTCGAGTTCGCCCGACAGTCCGACGATGGACGCATCACGCTGGTGATAGTGCCGGAGGGTCGTCCCGTACGCGTGCTATGGGCACTGATGGACACCGACTGCGAAGCGGACGCGTACGCGCAGCTGGCAGCGCGGGAAGGCATAGGGCGCAGCAGGGTCGATGACCACGTGGGAAGGTGGCCTGAGCCAACCACACCCACGATTCCTGGAATCGAGGCGTGGGTCCGCGCACGCGATCTGGACGCGGTGATCTGGACCGCACTGCCAGCGGGCCTCAAATGCCCCGCTACCGGAATACGCATGGACGAGACGCCCAGCGAGACGCAGGTCCTCGACTACCTTCGCACTCTGACCGGGACGAGGCGCGACACGGCGGAACGCTACATCCGAAACGCACCGCCACAGATCGACACCGCGTACCGCCGCGCCATCGAGGCGACGCTTCGGTGGACGCCACTCAAGTCGGGGAAAGCCTGAAGGATGCGCAGCCCGGAGCGCGAGACTGTTCGACGACCCCGCGCTCGTGCGAGGTGGAACACCGGAGGCAGAGGGAGCGATGAACATGTGGATGGCGCGCGCCGCGAGCGACGGCAGCCTGTTTCAGCCATTCATCATGGGAGGAGTCGACGCCATTGGATGGGCCGACGTCCGCGCCCTGGGCGCGGCGAGGCTTGGCATGCGCGACACTACGGTCGGGCGACGCAAGACGGTCTCGTTCTCGAGTTCCTGAACCAGGCGCACCGGGCAACGGAGAGAGATTCATGAGTGAGCCCGTAGCCCTTACCTTCGACGTGTTCGGCACCGTGGTCGACTGGCGGACATCCGTCGCGCGAGAGGGCCGCGCGTTCGGGAAACGTCACGGCATCGAGACGGACTGGGTCCGCTTCGCCGACGAGTGGCGGGGGCTCTACCAACCCTCGATGTCCAGAGTGCGTGACGGCGAGCGCCCATGGGCGAAGCTCGACGACCTCCACCGCGAGAGCCTGTGCGAGCTTCTCGGCCGGCTCGGGGTCGTGCTGGGCGAAGGCGGGCTCGACGACGACGCCATCGACGATTTCAACCGGGCGTGGCACCGCCTCGACCCCTGGCCCGACGTGGTAGAGGGCCTGACGAGGCTCAAGCGGCGCTACGTGCTCGCGACGCTCTCCAACGGCAACGTCGCCCTCATCGTGAACATGGCGAAGAGGGCCGGACTCGCGTGGGACGCGGTGCTCGGCGCGGAAGTCGCCCGCTGCTACAAGCCCCAGCCGGACGCCTACCTCAAGACGGCCGAGCTGCTCGGGCTCGCGCCCCGAGAATGCATGATGGTCGCGGCCCACAACGATGACCTTCGTGCGGCCCGCGCGCTTGGATTTCGCACCGCATTCGTGCGCCGTGCGCTCGAGTACGGACCGAATCAGACCGGCGACCTGAGGGCCGAGGACGACTTCGACGTCGTCGCGGAGAGTTTCATCGACCTTGCGGACGCGCTCGGCGTCTGAACGCGGCAAGCGGGAGGTCGCGCGCTTCGCCCGCCGCGAGGGCGATGGTGGAGAGATCGCGGGGAGCGGGGCGATGCCTAGACGGGTTGCGATCATCGGTGCGGGGGTGTCGGGGCTGGGGGTGGCGTGGGCGCTCGACCGCCATCCCAGTCGCTTCGATTTCCGCGTCTACGAGGCGGCGGGCCGGATCGGCGGCAACGCGGTGACCGCGGACATGCCGCAGGCGGACGGAAGCGCCATCCCGTTTGATGTTTCCGTCACCGCCTGCATCCCCTCGGTCTACCACCACATTCTCCTGTTGATGCAACAGCACGGGATCGAGCTGGTCGATACCAGGTTCAGCTATAGCGTGCGGTATCGCGGCGGCGTCTACGCGCACGATTTCGACTCCGACATAAGGCGGCAATTGCAGCCGGAAATCGCGAAGTTCCAGAGGCTGCTCAAGCGAATGAAACGGTTCGGCCGGCTCAACCGGACGCGGTCCAGGCTGCTCAACGCTCTCAATCCCTACAACTATGTCAGCATGGGCACGGTGCTCAATTTCGGCAGGTTCTCAGGAGACTTCCGTTACAAGATCCTGAAACCCATGTTCGTCAACTTCCTGATGGCGACGAACGTGTTCGACATGCCGGCGTCACTGTTCGCGCGCTATCTGGAGTTCTTCGACATCGAGACCGCGACCCCGATGCAGACCTGGGGCGGGGGCACGCGGCGCATGTACGAAGCGCTGTCGGCCGGATTCCGCGACCGGATCCATCTCGGCCGCCCGGTACGGAAGGTCCATCGCCGCCCCTCGGAGGTCGTGGTGGAGGACGAGGACGGAAACGCCGAGACCTTCGACGACGTGGTGTTCGCGTGCAACGCGAACCAGACGCTGATGATGCTGGACCGACCCACTTTCCTGGAGGTCTTTCTGCTGTCCTCGATCCGCTACGAGAGCGAGCTCCACAACCACACGATCGTCCATTCGGACGACTCGGTCCTGCCGGAGAACGAGGTCCGCCCGCTGGAGACACGAAGCAACCACATCGAGCAATACGGCGCCCGGCCGGACAACTACGAAATCACCTACATCATGCACAACCAGCAGCCCTGGGCGAAGCCGTCGGAGAGGCCCTGCCTGGTGACCTACAACCCGATCAGCCCCATCGACGAAAGCAAGATCGTCCTCAAACACTGGTTCCAGCACATCGTGCACGACGTGCGCCACATCGCCTTCCTGATCCATCTGTTCCGCTTCGTCCAGGGCAGGCGGCGGAGCTGGCATTGCGGCGCCCACACGTTGATCAACGCCCAGGAGACCTGTTTCGTGACCGGCCTCGTCACCGCACGGCAGCTCGGGGCAGATTACCCCTTCGAGGACCCCGAAGCGCGCAAGTGGTTCAACTTCTACGGCCGCATCATGTTTGGCCGGCGTCTGCGCAAGGCATGAACCCCGGCAGTTTTCGTGCGGCGGGAGGACTCGATGAACACGCCCGCCACCCGGTCAAGACCGCGACCCGATCCTGTCCACCCGCAGGGGCGCACTCCAGGCCAAGGACAGAAGGCGAAATCTACCGAGCAGGTATGAGACACGATGGCAGGGGGCGCCGCCTCCTGCGCAACGCGTGACGAATCCTTCGCAGTGCGTTCCACCATTCCCTCGTGGCGCGCTATGATGCCGCGACAGGGTGCGGCGCCCATACTCCGCGCCCCGAAGTACAGGTCACTTCCGGCAAGGAGCCGACCGAGAACGGAGATACTGCGATGAGTCGAACACGAACAATGGCTGCCGCGACTGCACTCGCCGCGGCGATGATCTGCTCACCAGCGATCGCCCAGACCGCCTGGAACGGGTGGTACGCCTCGTTCACCGGGCTCTACAACGTGCCGAGGGACTCCGACGCGACGCTCGACACCGAGCCGTTGGACGCCACCGGCGACATCGAGCTTGCCAACAACTTCGGTTTCGCGCTCGCGCTCGGCGCGCAGATGAACGACGCGCTGCGCGTGGAACTCGAAGGCGCCTATCGCCCACTCGACGTCGACGGAGCGAAAGGCGTTCTCCTCAATACGGCTCCGGTCGACGTCGGCCTGAGCGGAGACCTCGACACCTGGTCCCTGATGGTCAACGCCCACTACGAGATGCCCCTGGGAGCGGCGCGCCCCTACCTCGGCGCCGGGCTCGGTATCGCGCGCCACGACGGCGAGCTCACCCTGTCGTCTCCGCTGCTCGTGTCCGTACTGGGCACGAACAGTGTCCGCGAGTCAGGCGACGACACCGTGTTCGCCTACCAGTTCATGGCCGGGCTCGGCCTCGAGATCTCGGAAAACATGACGCTCTTCGGAGGCTATCGCTACATGGGCACCGACGACCTCGAGATCGAAGCGTTCACCTCGAGCTACGGCACGCACGCGATCGAGGCGGGCCTGCGCGTCGGGTTCTGAGCGCCGCGTCAGTCGAGGCGCGCAGCGCGAAGCGAGGCGACGCCGGCCAAGAGTCTGCCTGGCATCGGAGCCGGGATCGACAAGAAGCACCAGGCGCGCGGGTGCGCGAACCGTACGCATTGCCGGCGCGAGGAATCGCGCACCGCGCGCAAACGACGACGAGGGGCCGCTTCTCGGGCCCGCCGCCCGTCGTATCAAGCGCTTCGACGCCATCGGAGCGCAAGAGGTAGTCGCCACCGACGACGAGCCCCAGAGCCTCGGCCGCGAGGCTGAGCTCGACGTGCAGGCAGAAGACCATGCCGGGCTGTCAGATCTGTCTCGAGTCAGGCACGACGCCGAAGTGTTCTATTCCACTTCCGAGACCAGGAGGTATCCGCGGTTTTCCACCGTATCGAAGGTGCGCATCGCGGCAACCAGGTCGTCCGCTCCGACCCAGACCCAGGGGGCACGGTTGGGGTTCACGTCCATGATCAGGAAGGAATCGCTCCCTTCGTCATACGCCCCGAGCGGGGAGATGTGGCCACCGCCCGGCTGACCCAGGCTCCGGCGCGCATAGTTGACCAGCACGAAGTCGTCGCCCGCGGCGAGGTTCGCCGCAAGCTCGCGCTGTACCGCTGCCGCATCCGCGCTATCGTCCACCACCCGGGTCACGACCCTGGCGCCGTGGCTGCGCAGCACCTGTGCGAGCTGGTGAAGCTGCAGGCCGAAATCGCTCCTCGATTCGCCGTCGATCAGGATGGGCTTGCCCAGGACCTCGAGCTTCGTCTTCGTCGACTCGTTGAGGACGTTGTTGGGCGTGTACTTCCCGAAGAACGGGTCGGCGCCCGGCGAGAGCCAGGCCATCTCGTCCTCCGCGATGGACTGCCGGTCCCGCGGCAATCCCTCCCGCTTGCCCAGCCGCAACGCGTTCAACACGATGGCGGAAGAGACCGGCCCGCAGTAGATGCTGTTGTCCTGACTGATGAAGTGATTGCTGAGCGCGAAGAAGTCCGTCTTGTGGGCAGAGCGGGAAAGACGCTCCGCGCTCTCCCCGGAGGCCCATGCGACGAGCTTTACGGGATGCGGATCCTGCGGACTCTCCGTTGCATGAACCTGCAACGGAAGAACCGTGAGGCCGAACACCAGGGGCAGAATCAAGGCTGCTGCTTTGCTTTTCATCTCGAGTCCTCTCGCTGCCTGGCGGCAAGTGTCTTGTTGTCGCCGGGGATACTCCATGTTCATTGAACGAACGCCGTCACTCGCCGTGACCGCCCCACAGATCCGGGAAACCAGGACACTCGAGGGAGTGATCACCGGATCACCGGATTGGTTTTCGTCGTCCGAGCGCCTTCATCAACGCGGGCTTGCGCATGTGCCGCCTCCTCGAGGAATGGCGCTCGGGATTCTCGCGACTCCGGCGAGCGCAGAGCAAGCGCGCGGCGCGCGCGAACGGCCACGGCATGGCGCGCGAAGCCGTCGTTCAGGTCGGTGGCCTCATCCTGCCGCCCTTCGGGTCGAAAGCGGCGCCCGCGACCACGCGGCCCGAGAAGAGCGTCCCCGCGATGTTGACCGCCACGTTGGCGCCTTCAGTGCGGGCGTTTCGCTCGGTGACGCTCGCAAGGGCGATCGGAGCATCGATCCGGAAGCCGAACGCGGCGGAGGTGGTCTTCCCCACGATCCTCTCCTCGAACAGGACCGGTTCGTCCCCGAGCGGCACCGCGTCCCGGTCGTCGAAGACGATCGAGACGATCCGGTTCACCGCGCCCCGCTCCCTTCTTGCCAGGAGCGCCGCCTTGCCGACGAACTCCTTGTTCCAGTCCACGGCAAACTCGAGTCCGGCCTCCAGCGGCGAGACTTCGGTATCGAGTTCCCGCCCATGGGCGAGGAACCTCTTCTCGATCCGCATGGAAGTCTGGGCAAACATGCCGGCGGGACGAGCGCCGCATGCACGGATCGCGTCGTAGACGGCCTCCGCCGCTTCGCTGCGGCACGTCATCTCCCAGCCCGCCTCCCCGACATAGGAGAGCCGCACGGCCTGAACCCGGTGGCCGGCAACCTCCGCGTCAGCCCACCGGAAGTAGCCGATCTCGTTGAGCGACGCGGCGCCGACGGCGACCGCGATGTCGGTGGACTCGGGTCCCATCAGGCCAATCACCGCAAAGTCCCCTGACGAATCGGTGAGCGTCACCTCCTCCCCGCGCCGGAGGCGCCGCTTCAGCCAGGCCATGTCCCTCTTGATCGCGCTCGTCCCGACATAGAGCCGGTAGTGGTCCTCGCCGATGCGAATCGCGGTGAGGTCGCTCTCGAAACCGCCCCTCTCGTTGAGCATGTGGGTGTAGATTGCGCGCCCCACCGGCCGGTCCATCTGGTTGGCGCATACCCGGTTCAGGAACGCGGCGGCGCCGGCGCCGGCTACCTCGATCTTGCCGAAGGTGGACTGATCGAACACCGCGGCCCCCTCATGAGCGGCGTGGACTTCGCGCCCGACGGCTCGATGCCAGCACGGCACGCCGAAGCTCGGCACCGGCTCTTCGCCCTTGCCGAAGTACAGCGGCCGTTCCCAGGCGTAGACCTGGCCGAAATGCGCCCCTTCGGCCTCCCAGCGCCGGTGGAGCGGGGACTTGCGCAAGCCGCGACCGCTCTCCCACTGCCGCCCCGGGTAGGTAATCTCGTAGTGCTTGCCCAGGACTTCCGGCACGCGCGCCGTCAATGCCTTCAGCGAATGGAATTCGGGCGGGAAGCGCTTCGGGTCCGCTTCGAGCAGGTCGACCGGCGGGTGCCCGTGCTCGATGCAGTGCGCGAGCGCCATCCCCGCGCCGCCACCGCTGGCGACGCCGACCGAGTTCATGCCGCATCCCAGGAACAGTCCCCGGGTCTCGGCCGTCTCGCCCAGCATGAACATGCCGTCGGGCGTAAAGCTCTCGGGGCCGTTGAGGAGCATCCTGGCTTCGGCGTCCTCGAGCACCGGAAGCCGGTGAAGCGCGTTGACCATCATCGGCTCGAAGTGCTCCCAGTCTTCCGGCAGTAGCTGAAACGCGAAGTCCTTGCCGAGCGTGCCGGGAGGGATCGGCTTGCCCATCGGCTCGAAACAGCCAATCAGGAGCCCGCCGCCGTCGTCGCGAACGTAGAGGTGGCCGTCGTGGTCGGACAGGGTGGGGACGTTTCCCGACAGGCCCGGTACCGGCCTGGTGAGGAGGTAGAAGTGCTCGCACGGCCACGCGGGGACTTCCGCTCCCGCCATGGCGCCGGCTTCGCGGCTCCACAGGCCGGTGCACAGGGCGACCGCGTCGCATCGAATGACGCCCCGGTCGGTCTCGACACCCCTGATCCGGCCGTTCCCGGTCAGGATGCCGGTCACTCCGGTGTTCTCGAAGACCCTGGCGCCGCGCGACTTCGCCCCCTTGACGAGCGCGGCACACAGGTCCGACGGACTGACCCGGCCATCGTCGGGCGACCATGCCGCTCCGATCACGTCGGCGGTGTTCATCAACGGCCAGCGCTCCCCGGCCTCGTCCCGGCCAATCACCTCGGCGCGCACACCGAACAGATGCGCCAGCGCCTCCTGCCGCCTGATATGGATCATGCGGTCCTCGCTGGTGGCAATGGACAGCGAGCCCATGTTGATCCAGCCGGTCTGCTGGCCCGTCTCCTCCTCGAGACTCGAGTAGAGCTCGACGGAGTAGCGAATCAGCTCGGTCAGGTTCTTCGTCGACCGCAGGGCGCGCACCTGCGCCGCCGAATGCCAGGTCGTGCCCGAAGTGAGCTGATTGCGCTCGAGGAGGACCGCGTCGGATACCCCGTTCGCGGCGAGGTGATAGAGGGTCGAGCAACCCATGACGCCCCCGCCGACGACCACGACGGATGCATGGGAGGGGAAATCCGCCATGGCTCAACCTGTCGAGATGCAGTCGTTCGGGTCGCGGCCCGGAACCCGCAAGCCGACAGTGTCGAGGTGACGCGGGGCCACCTGCACCTTCAGCGTGTCACCGATCCGGGTGTTCTGTGGTAGCGCTCGGAGGACTGGCCGCCTTCGCCGGTCTCGTGTGGGAGCGCAACGATACACCACGCACCGCCCCCGCGTCGGAGTCCGGCGACCGGCAGGTCGTCGCCCCGATCGGAGCCGCGGATGGAGTTCCGTTCCGTCGCCGGCCGTCCCCGAGGGGGCTGTCGTGCCGCGGGACATCCAAGGCGCAGCCTCCGAATCGAGGAAGGGTATCGGCGGGTCTGACGACAGGCGCGCCCGTTGCCGGGCACCCGGGAAGGGCATCGGGGCATCCCCGAGCGCGCAACACCTCCGGTCGCGCCGAGGACGGCGCACGCGTAGGCTTCCCGGCCCGGGAGAAACGGGCGCACACGCCTCCCGGGCACGGCGGGCGCCCACTCCACCGCCCGCCCCGCAACCCTGCCACGCCACCGATTGAGAACACGAGGGAACGTTGAGCCCCAGGACGAGCAGCCCTGCGCTTCGCACCGCGGAGTTCATACCGCTCATCGCGCTGCTGATATCGCTCGATGCGCTCTCGTCCGACGCGATGCTGCCCGCGCTGGCGGCGATAGCGGGAGAGCTCGGCGCGGCGCGGGCGAACGACGCTCAGTTCGTCATCACTTCGCTCTTCCTCGGGCTCGGCATGGGTCAGATGCTCTTCGGCCCGCTCTCCGATCGCATCGGAAGAAAGCCCGCCATCTATACCGGACTCGCGCTCTTCATGACCGGTTGTCTCGTGTCGCTCTTCGCCTCGAGCTTCCAAGCGATGATCGCGGGACGGGTGATGCAGGGGATCGGGGTCGCCGCACCGCACGTCGTGACGATGGCGCTCGTGCGCGACCAGTACGAGGGACGCACGATGGCCCGGCTCATGTCGCTCGCGCTCGCGGTGTTCATCCTCGTCCCGACCATCGCGCCGGCGCTCGGCCAGCTCATCATGTGGCTCGCGGGCTGGCGCGCCATCTTCACCACCTTTCTCGCCATCGCGACCGTCGCGCTCGCATGGCTCGCGCTGCGTCAGCCCGAGACGCTGCCCGCCGAGCAGCGCCGCCCCTTCTCTCCCGGCGCCATTGCTCGCGCCGTGGTCGAGATCCTGAGAATACGCGCCGCGATCGGCTGCACGCTCGCCTCCGGGTTCATTTTCGCGCCCTTCGTCGCGTACCTGAGCTCCGCGCAGCAGATCTTCCAGCAGGCCTACGACACCGGTGCGCTCTTCCCGGCGTACTTCGCCTCGCTCTCGCTCGCCATCGGCGCTGCGCTGCTCCTGAACGGGCGCCTCGTGATGCGTCTGGGAATGCGCGTGCTGTGCAAGGCCGCCTCCACCCTCGTCGCCACGCTGTCCCTCTCGGCCTGGGTGGGGGCGTTTGCCTTCGACGGCCTCCCCCCGCTGTGGCTCTTCATGATCTACCTGGCGAGCGTGTTCATGTGCGTCGGCGTGCTCTTCGGGAACCTCGCCGCGCTCGCGATGGAGCCGCTCGGGCACATCGCCGGAGTGGGGGCGGCGGTCGTCGCATCGCTCGCCACCCTCGTCTCGGTCCCGCTCGGCATACTCATCGGGCAGCACTTCGACGGCACGATGTACGCGCTGATCGCCGCCTTCGCGCTCTTTGGCGCGGCGACGCACGCCGCATTGCGCTTCGCCGAGAGCACGGGCGGCGCGCGAAGCGCCCGGTAGCTCCCACTCCCGCCCGGGCACCGTTCGCCGGCGTCCTCGGGCGCCCCTCGTCCCCGATCAGGTGCGTGCGACCACCCCGGGTAGAGCAGTGTCCGAAGCGTTCTTTCGGCGGGAAATTGCCTGCGCCTCGTCGAAGCGTTCCCGCAGGTACGCGGTCTGCTCCTGAACCACCTGAACCGCTGCCTCGGCGTTCCCCACTCGCAGCGCGGCCAGCAGATCTTCGTGCTGCCGGACGATCACTTCGCGCTCGCGCACCCGAAACACCACCATGTTCTCGATGGGCTGCAGCGCCTCAATCACGGTGAACATGACGAACTTGAGTACCGAATTGTGGGTCGCGTCGGCGATGGCCCGATGGAAGCGGACATCCGACGCACAGAAGTCTTCATCCGAGATCGAAGCCTGCCGCTGCACTTCCACCTCTCGGGCCATGCCCTCGAGCTCCACGTCCTCGCAGCGGCCGGCAGCCTGGCGCACGCACAGCGCTTCCAGCTCCTGGCGGGCCTCCAGAATTTCCGGAATCTTGAACTCGCCCAGGCTCACCAGGAGCGCGGTCAGGGTGGTCAGGTTCGAGCTGACCTCCTCGTGACTCGGCCGGTTGATGAAGGTGCCTCCGGCGGGACCGCGACGGGAGCGGATCAGGCTCTGCGCGGCCAGCCGCTTCAGCGCCTCGCGAATGGTCGGGCGAGAGACCTGGAACTGGCGGGCGAGTTCTTCCTCCGTCGGGAGCTGGTCGTCGGCCTTGAGGGTTCCATCGGTTATCGATTCCTGAATTCTCTCGGCGATCTGCTTCGCGAGGCTTTGCGTCTTCAGCGGTCCATAGCTCAATCTTGCTTTTGCCAACGTCCGTCTCCCTCGCGCCAGCCGCCAGTCGGCCACGCCGGCGCCCAAGCGTTCCTATAGGTTAATTTGCTTGACAAATTAGTTGATTCGAGAATCTACTAGGCGTCAAGCCTGAACTCTACAAGTTTAGCGGCCGGTCGGGACGAAGTGCGGATCGGAGGGATGTAGTGGCCTCGGATAACGTAGCGGGTCCGAACGCCCCTGGCCTCGGCGAATGGCCGCCCACCGGCTGCCGATCGGAGCCGAGCCCGCCTCGCAAGTCAACCGAGGCCGTGCGTGAGCCGCCGGCGACGGCGTTCAGGGACCATGGGCTGCGCCCGGGACCACGGCCGCGCCCATGCTCGCGACAGTATCCCGGGGACGGCGCATCCCAGGCGTGTGCCTTGGCATGCGACCCGGCAACAACGAGGGCGGAACGCTTCCGCACCGCCACGAGCGGCCGCCGCCGGCCGCAAGCATTGAAGAGCAAGCAACAAGGAGAGAACTGACATGTCCATCAAGAGACTTTCGGCCGCGGCGCTTGCCGGAGTGGTCGCCGCCGCTCTGGTCGCGTTCGCACCCACGGCCTCTGCCGCCAGCGATCGCACCGTCAAGATAGCGGGCTGGGGGGCGAAATCGGGGCCGCTGCGCTCCTTCGGAGTCAACTCCGAAGCCGTGCTCAAGGCGGCGGTGCAGGCCATCAACGACGCAGGCGGCGTGAAGCTGGGCGACGGCACCATGGCCGACATGGAGCTGGACTATCACGACTCGGCCTGCAACGCCGATCAGGCCATCTCCGTCGCACGCAAGGTCGAATCGCAGAGCGAGGCGCTGATCGGCATCGGTCCGACCTGTTCCGGCGCGGCGGCGGCCATGTACGGCATCTTCCAGAAGACGGTGGACGACGACTCGGACACGGGCCTTCAGTTCCCCATTCTCACCGACACCGCCATACGCCCCGGTCTCGCCAAGAAGTCCCAGTGGACCTTCCGCAACGTGCCCAACGAGATCACCATGTACGACGAGCTGTTCAAGTGGCTGCGCGAACAGTACCCCGACGTGAGCACGATCTACGGCGGCACGGAGACCGACCAGGCCCACTCCAAGCTGACGTTCGCGATCGTCATCGTCCCCATGGCGAAGAAGCACGGCTTCGAGTGGGTCGGCGGGGGGATCGAAGGGGTCACCGGCGCGGTCCGGGAAGGCTACGAGAACGTGCTCGAAGTCTCGAAGTCGTCGAACTGGCTGCTCGCCGACACGAACTTCTCGGTTCAGGCCCGCGCCTTCAAGAAATCGGGCGCCGACATGATGATCGTGTCTTCACACCCCTTCACCACCTGCGGAATGCTCAAGGAAATGAAGCGCCAGCGCATCAATCCGAAGGTGCTCGTGGGGCTCACGAGCTCCTCCAGCGCGGAGACCCTCAAGGGCTGCGCCGACGCCGCGGAGGGCATCTACATCCCGACCGGCTTCGCTCCGATCACGGAAGCCGCGGCGATGGTCGCCGCCGCCGCCGAGGCCAACGGCGGCTCCGCCGATCTGCACAGCGCGGCCGCCTGGGAGAACGCGCACATCATCAAGCAGGTGGTGGAGGCGACGGGAGTCATGGCCAAGCCCGAGACTCTGGCCGAAGATCGCCGGAAGATGCGCGACGGCCTCGAAGCCCTGGTAAACGTCGACGGGCTGCTGGGAGAGATCGGGCGCGTGCAGGACGAGGGGGAGTCCATCAAGCCCTACGTCTTCGTGCAGGCCCGGAGCGGCGACTGGGAGGTCGTCCACGACCCCCGCTAGCGGCCCCACCCGGCGAGCGCTGTGATCCAGATCCGGCCGGCGGCGAGGTGAGGGAGGGCCACTCGATGGCCCTCCCCGAGTCTCGCCGCCCGCCGCACCGCCCCGGCTCGCCGCGGGGGGCGGGAGACGCCATCGAGCGGACAGCGCGGACCCTCCCCCTCGATTGCGCGGCTTCCTCCATCGTGACAGTCTCGTCCTGTCCGACTCCCGAAACGCCGGGACCATGAGCGGGTGACGCAAGACCATGGGGGACTTCTGGTTCGAGTTCGTGGAGATCACCCAGACCATCGGCGACGGGCTCTTCTTCGGCGCCACCTACTCGCTCATCGGCATCGGTTTCACGTTGATCTTCGGTGCGATGCACAAGCTCAACATGACCTATGCCGCGGCATCTCTGGCGGGGGCCTACGTGGGCCTCGCCGCGTTCACTTTCGTCAACGCCCCGGCCCTGGTGGTCTTCCTGATCTCGGCGCTCGCGTCGGGGCTCATCGGCCTCGTCGTGTACGTGGCCTGCTTCCGCTTCATACCCGTCAACAATCACCTTGCCGCCCTGATGGCCTCCATCGGAGCGCTCTTCTTCATCGACGAGATCGTCGTGCACACCACCGACGGCTCGCCGCTCACCTTTCCCGCGATGTTCGAGTACGTGATGCTCGAGGTGGGCCCCTGGGGCTTGCGCGGCGACCTGCTCTTCGTGCTGGCGGTAAGCGTCGCCAGCACCGTCGGGCTTCTGTACGTGCTCTACCGCAGCCGGCTGGGCCTCGCCACACGGGCGGTCTCCCAGCAGGACGTGGCGGCCCGGCTCTGCGGCATCGACGTCCACCGGACCAACGCCACCACCTTCGTGCTCGCGGGCCTGCTCGGCGGCGTCGCGGGCGCGATGACCGCGGCCGCGGTCGGCGTGCTGTCGCCGCTGGTCACCGTGCCGCTCACCGTCAAGGGCCTGATCGTCACGGTCATCGGGGGCCTGGGCTCCATACCCGGGGCGATCGTGGCCGGCCTGCTGGTCGGCGGGCTCGAGAACGTGTTCCTGTACTTCCGGGGCGTCAACGAGCGCGACATGTACGTGCTGCTGCTCCTCTTCGTGTTCCTCGTGTTCCGGCCGCACGGGATCTTCGGGTCGGCGATCGACCGGGACTGAGCGCCGATGTCCTACTACCTCGGCCTCCTCCAGCTCATCGGGGTCCATACGCTTCTCGGCCTGTCCGCGTACGTGTTGATGCTCACCGGACAGCTCTCGCTCGGGCAGGCCGGCTTCTTCGCGATCGGGGCCTACTCCGCGGGCATTCTCACCGTCATATTCGAGCTGCCCATTCTTCCCGCGCTGCTGGCGGGCGCGCTCATCGCGGCCTTCTTCGCCTTCCTCGTCGGCTTTCCCGCGCTGAGAGTGAAGGGCCTGATGCTGGTGGTCGCGACCATCGCGTTCAGCGAATTCGTTCGCCTGTTCTTCTTCAACCTGAGCTGGCGGGTGCCCCGCGGCGACATCCACGTGGGTCCGGACAGCACCAACGGATTCCGAGAGATCCGCTACTTCGTGGCGAACGGCTGGTCGGCATGGGAGATCACCACCTTCGTGTGGATCTTCGTCATCCTGGTCATGGCCGCGCTGTGGTGGATGGACCGGTCGCGCGCCGGAGCGGTGTTGCGGGCGGTGGGCGAGGACGAGCTCGCGGCCCAGAGCGCGGGCATCAACCTCACCGCGGTCAAGGTGACGGCGATGACCGCCGGCGGCTTCATCGCCGGCATCGGCGGGGCCCTCTACGCCCACACCGCGACCTACGTCGACCACCTCACCTTTACCGTCCTGCTCGCGACCTTCGCGATCTCCTATCCGATCCTCGGCGGCCTCTCGAGCGTGTTCGGGACCCTGGTCGCGGTCATCTTCATTCAGGGGGTGCTCGTGGAAGGGCTCCGCTTTCTCGGGGACTGGCGCAACATCGTCTTCGGCCTGCTGATCATCGCCGCGATGAACCTGAAGCCTTCCGGACTCTTCGATGCCCGTACCACGCTGCTCCTCAGGCGCAGCGTCGGCTTGGGCGGCCGGGAGTAGCGCGGTGCTGGAGCTCCGCGGACTCTCGAAGCACTTCGGGGGCGTCAAGGCCCTCGACGGGCTGGACCTCAGCGTCCGCGAGGGCGAGATCTTCGGCCTCATCGGCCCCAACGGCTCAGGGAAGAGCACCGCCATCAACCTGATCTGCGGAGTGTACGCAGAGAGCGCCGGCACCGTCCGCTTCAGCGGGCAGGTAATGAACGGCAAGGCGCCCCATGAGCGCCTGCGGGCGGGCATCGCCCGCACCTTCCAGAACATCCGCCTCTTTCCGAACCTGACGGTATGGCAGAACCTGTGGGTGGCGCAGAACTCGCCCCGGGACGTCGCCGCGCAGGGCTTCCTGTCGCGCTGGTTCGGGGCCACCCGCCGCACGCGCCGCGAGCTCGCGGAGCTGCTCGAGCTGGCCGACCTGGGTCACAAGGGCGACGAGCTCGCATCCAACCTCGCCTTCGGGGAGCAGCGGCGCCTGGAGTTCGCGCGCGCGGCGGCCGCCCGCCCGCGCCTGCTGCTGCTCGACGAGCCGGCGGCGGGCATGAGCCGGCAGGAGATCGAGGATCTCGGCGGGCGGATCCGCGGGCTGCGCGATTCGGGGGTGACGATACTGCTCGTCGAGCACGTGATGGAGCTCGTGATGGGGGTGACGGAGCAGATCGCGGTCCTCAACTTCGGGAAGAAGATCGCCTTCGGCACTCCGGGCGAGGTGCAGCGCAACGAGGCGGTGCAGGAGGCCTACCTCGGCACCTCCGCCTCCGATTCCGGCGCGGCCGGCGAAGGCGCCTGAGCGCATGCTCCGCGTTCGGGACCTCGTCAGCTCCTACGGCAAGCTCGACGTCCTGCGCGGCATCAGCCTCGATGCGGCCGAGGGCAGGATCACCTGCCTTCTCGGTCCCAACGGCGCGGGCAAGACCACGACCCTGTTCACGATCGCCGGCATCCTCTCCGCCCGGTCCGGCTCCGTGCTCCTCAACGGCGAGGACCTGACCCGCCTGCCGGCCCCGAAAGTGGTGTCCCGGGGCATCGCGCTGGTGCCCGAGAACCGCCTGGTCTTTCCGCGAATGAACGTCGAGGAGAACCTCCGCGCCGGCGCCTACGCCCGGCGCGCATCCGCAGCCGAGATCGCGGCCGACATCGCAGACCTGTACCGGCGATTTCCGCGCCTGGAGGCGCGCCGGGACCAGTTCGCCGGGACTCTCTCGGGGGGCGAGCAGCAGATGCTGGCCATCGCCCGGGGCCTGATGGCCCGGCCCCGGATCCTGCTCATGGACGAGCCCTCCGTCGGACTGGCGCCGCTGATCGTCGACGAGATCTTCCGCATCATCCAGGAGCTGAACGCGGAAGGCGTCACGATCCTGCTCGTCGAGCAGAACGCCCGCATGGCGCTCACCGTGGCCCACAAGTTCTACCTCATCGAAGGCGGCGAGATCACCTTCTCGGGATCGCCGGGAGAGCTCGAAGAGGACGAAGTCATCCGCCGCGCCTACCTGGGAGCGCAGAAGGAGTAGCCCCTTCCGAAGCGGGTAACGCGCCTTGATCGACTTCGTCCAGAACACGGTCGACGGCATCATGTTCGGCTCGTCCTACGCGCTGCTGGCGATCGGCTTCACGATCGTTTTCGGCGTATTGCGCCGGATCAACCTCGCGTTCGGCGCCAGCATCATGCTCGGGGCGTACGCGGGCACGTGGCTGCACGTCCACTACCAGGTCAACGTGCTGGTCGTCGCCCTGACGACCCTCGTGTGCACCGTCCTCGCCGGGATCTACGTCGAGCGCCTGTGCTTCCGTGCCATCCGCCGCGACGCCGCCCTCGCCTCCATGGTGTCGAGCTTCGTCATCTGGATGCAGCTCGAGGAAGCCGCGGTCCACCTGCTGCCCGAACGGACCTACGCGTTCCCCTCCTTCTTCGTCGCCGGCTCCTTCGAGCTGGGCCCCTTCCTGTTTCGGGGGGAGCAGACCACGATGCTGGTGCTGGCCGCGCTCATGGTGGGGGCCCTGCACCTCCTGCTGCGCCATACCCGCTTCGGCCTCGCGCTGCGGGCGGTCTCCGAGAGCCCGCGGGCGGCCGCGTACATGGGCATCGACACGGCCTGGGTCATGCTGTGCGCGTTCGCGCTGGTGTCCCTGGTCGGCGGGGTCGCGGGCTTCGCCATCCTCGCCACGGACGAGCAGATCACGCCCTTCTTCGGGCTCTGGGCCACGTTCAAGGGCCTCATCGCGATGATGCTGGGGGGCATGGGCTCCCTGCCCGGCGCGGTGCTCGGAGGCCTGCTGCTCGGAGTGATCGAGGCGCACGCCCAGTGGTACCTCGGCAACGAGTACAAGGACTTGAGCGCCTACCTGCTGCTCTTCGCGATGCTGGTGCTTCGGCCCGGCGGCATCCTGGGCCAGCGCATTCACGGCCGCGAGGCGCTCGCCTTCCGCCGCGTATAGCCCATGGACGACTACGTCATCACGGTGCTGTCGAACATCGGCATGATCTCGTTCGTCGCGCTCTCCGCCTACCTGCTGCTGCTGACCGGCGTGATCTCCTTCGGCCAGCAGGCCTACTTCGGGCTGGGCGCCTACGCGGCCGGCGCCGCGACCGCGATGCTCCTGCTGCCGATCTGGGCCGGCATCCTCATCGGCGCGTGCGTGGCCGGACTCATGGCGGCATTGGTGGGAGCACTGACGCTGCGCCTGCGCGGGCTCTACTTCTCCATCTCGACCCTCGCCTTCGCGGAGATGGTGCGCCTGGTGCTGCTGATCGTCGAGGTGCAGGTAGAAGTCGACGGAGAGCTGGTCGGACCCGCCGGCGCAGAGGGCTTCCACGACATCCGCTGGATGTTCGAGCGCGACATCAGCCTCGGAGAGTTCATGCTCCTCATCTATGCGCTGCTGGCGCTGGTGCTCGTCGCCCTGCTGCTCATCGAGCGCTCCCGCCTCGGATCCATCTTCAGAATGCTCGGCTCCGACGACCTGCTGGCCGACATGCAGGGCCTGAACGTCGTGGGATACCGCGTTCTCGCCGCGGGGCTCGCCGGCGTGCTCGCCGGCATCGGCGGAGCGCTCTACGCCCACTTCACCACCTACGTGGAGCCGCAGTTCTTCAACGTCATGCTGGGCGTGCACGCCCTTGCCTACGGCCTCATCGGCGGCCTCGGCACCGCCTTCGGGCCGCTCATCGGCGTTGCCATCGACGTCGGATTCCTGGAGGCCGTGCGCTTCATTCAGGGCTACCGGATGATCGTGTTCGGCGGCCTGGTCGCACTGCTGCTGATCTTCATGCCGCGGGGCCTCCTCGACGAGGAACGGGTCCACCGCCTGAAGGCGCGCTTCCGGAGGAGGGGCGATGCTCACGCTGCAGGGTCTTGAGAAGCGCTTCGGCGCGCTGGCCGCGCTCTCCGGCATCGACCTCGAGGTGCCGGCCGGGGAGATCCTGGGCATCATCGGTCCCAACGGCTCGGGCAAGACCACGCTGCTGAACGCGGTGACCGGGGTGTATCCGCCCAGCGCCGGGCGCATCGCCTTCGGGGGCGCGGACATCACGGGATGGAAAGGGCACCGGATCGCGCGCCTGGGGCTGGCGCGCACCTTTCAGAACATCCGCCTGTTCCCGACCATGACCGTCTTCCAGAACGTGTGGGCCGCGCAGCACGCGCGGACTCCGGGCGGGCTGCTCGGCCTGCTGCGCAGCCGGCCGCGGCCCGGAGGCGGCGACACGAGAAGGGTCGAGGCGGCGCTGGAGCAGGTCGGGCTCCTCGCTTCCCGCGAGGTCCTGGCCCGGCACCTCCCGCTGCCCGCGCGCCGGCGCCTCGAGATCGCGCGCGCGCTCGTCGTGGATGCGAGGCTCGTGCTGCTCGACGAGCCGGCGGGCGGCATGACTCCGGCCGAGACCGCGGACATGGCGCGCGTCATCCGCGAGGTCGTTGCGCCGGGGCGGACCTGCGTGGTGATCGAGCACAAGATGGCGCTGATCACCGGCGTGTGCACCCGCCTCTGCGTGCTCGACTTCGGACGCAAGATCGCGGAAGGACACCCGGACGAGGTGCTCGACCGCGCCGAGGTCCGGGAGGTCTACCTGGGCGGAGTCGATGCCTCCGATGCTTGAAGTGCGCGGCCTGAGGGTCTCCTACGGGGGTTTGCGCGCGGTCGACGGCGTGTCCCTGGAGGTGCGCGCCGGCGAGATCGTCTCCATCATCGGCATGAACGGTGCCGGCAAGACTTCGATTCTGAACGCCGTCTCGGGAATCCGGTCCCCGGACGAGGGCGAGATTCGTTTCGAGGGAGAATCGATCGGCGGGCTGCCCGCGCACGCCGTCGTCGCCCGGGGCATCGTGCAGGTGCCGGAGGGAAGGCTGCTCTTCGGCACCCTGAGCGTGGAGGAGAACCTGCTGGCCGGCGCCCACCGGCGCAGCCCCTTCGTGCTGCGGCGGCGCCCCCGCGCCGACCTGCGGCGCCTCTTCCCGGCGCTGGCGGACAAGCTGCACCGGCCGGCCGCCAGCCTGAGCGGAGGGGAGGCGCAGATGCTGGCGCTCGCCCGCGGGCTCGAGTCCGAACCCCGTCTCCTCCTGCTCGACGAGCCCTCGCTCGGGCTCTCGCCGAAGCTCTCGGAGGGGGTGTTCACGCTGATCCGCCGGCTGCGCGATCGGGGGCTCACCCTGCTCCTCGTCGAGCAGAACCTGAGAAGGACCCTCGCCCTCGCCGACCGGGCCTACGTGCTCGAGAGCGGGCGCATCGTCTCTTCCGGATCGGCGGCGGCGCTCGAGTCCGACCATCGGCTCTTGTCCGACTACCTGGGAACTTCCGCGCCTGCGGCCTTTCATTCCGCCAAGTAGAGGAACTGCAACCATGAGCACGGGCAGATTCAAGCTGATGGTCGCGGCCGCGGTGGGCGTGTTGCCGCTGTCGACGGCCGCGGCGGAGAGGAAGGCGGCCGAGGTGGAGTGCACGCCGGTGGAAGAGCAGGCGCTGACCTACGACTGCACGATCGCCCTCCGGGGCAGGAAGAGCGGCGAACCGATAGTGGATGCCGAATTCCACGTCGGCGTCGACATGCCCTCCATGCCCGGCGCCCACAGCGTGCGTCCGGTTCCCGCCGAAGCGCAGCCGGTTCCCGGCACCTACCGGGTGCGCCTGCAGCTCGAGATGACCGGCGAGTGGGCGCTGAAGCTCGACTTCACCGAGCCGGATCGCGATCGGGTGGTCAAGAAGCTCCACTTCGGCGGAAGGGAAGGACACGATGGACGCGAGAGCGAAGCGGACCACGGCGCGATGAACGGGGACATGGACCACGGAGGGCATGGGGAGTAGGTCGGCGCGCCCGCGCGCCTCTCAGTGCCGCAGCCCCATGCGCCTGAGGATGGGGATGACGTGCTCCTCCATCTGCACCAGCGCGCGCTGCGGGTCGAAAAAGCCGATCACCATGTTGTCGACGCCCACCTCGTGGAGCGCCCGCATCTTCTCCGCCACCGTCTCGTAACCGCCGAAGAACTGGTGGCCGTGCATGCCGAGGGCGACTTTCATGAACTGCTCCCGGCCGAGCCCCAGGTAGCGATCCTGCCCGCCCTCGACGTCCATCTCCGAGGAGGTGCCGACCGCCTGATTCATGAAGAAGCGGATCGCTTCAATGTCCGCCTCCTCCTCGAGCCACGCCACGGTCTCGGCCGCCTGCTCGTCGCTGTCCTCCATCACGCAGTAGCACATCGCCCCGACCCGTACCCGGCGCCCGTACTTCGCGGCCAGGGAGTGCGCCTTCTCCACCGCCCAGCGGTAGTCCTCGAGACTGCCCTTCGGCGAGGCCGCGAACACCCAGTCCGCCTGCCGGCAGGCGAAGTCGAAGCCCTCCTCCGAGAGGCCCGCGTTCATGATGATGGGGCGCGGCTTCCTGATCGGTTTCGGCGCCACGTAGCCGCCGTAGCACTGGTAGTACTCGCCCTCGAAGTCGACCGGGTCGTCGTACGCCCACAGGTACTTCATCAGGGTCACGAACTCGTCGGCCATGTCGTAGCGCACCGAGCCCGGCGGGCGCTCCTTGAATCCGAACTTCGCGAAGTCGGTGTGGATCATCCCCGCCACCACGTTGATGCCCCAGCGGCCGTTGGACACGAAGTCCGCGCAGGCGCCGAGCTTGGCGATGTGCATGGGATGGAAGCGGTAGCCGACGTGAACGGTGCCGAACAGGTTCATGTGCTCCGTCACCATCGCGCTCGCGGTGCCCGCGGTGGCGAAGTCGAGCCCTTCGCTGTTCCACCCGGTCGCCCCGCCCCAGCCGCTCCACATGCCGTACTGGACCTGGTGGTCGAAGCCGATGCGGTCGGCGTGCGCCAGCATCCGCGACGCGGTCGGCCAGTGCCAGTAGTCCTTGTAGCGGGCGGGATCGGAGAGTACCGCCTTGGTCGCCGACAGCCCCGAGCTCACGTTCCAGGCGAAGAAGGAGAGCTCCATCGGCTGCCCGGTGGCCGCTTCCGGCTGGCCCCCGGGGTCGAAGGGGCCGCGCAGGATCTCGGCCTTGACGGTGCGCCTGGTGCTCAACGGCGTGGCTCGGTGCCCGCGAGGCGCCGGTACGCGGCGCTACTCCTCATGCAGGGCGAACACCTGCTCGTCGCCGTCGCGGGTGACGAGCCACGTCGCGTAGCGCTGACGACGCTCGCCGAAATCCATTCCCGGCGAGCCGAGCGGCATGCCCGGCACGACGAGGCCCAGCGCATCGGGGCGCTCCGCGAGCAGACGCACTATCTCGCGCGCCGCGACGTGGCCCTCGATGACGTAATCGCCGACGCGGGCGGTGTGACAGGAGCGATGGCGGGCCGCGATGCCGACGCGGCGCTTGAAGTCCGCGAGCGCCTCCTGGGAGACGTCGCGGACGGCGACGCTGAAGCCGGCGTCTTCGATGTGTTCGACCCACAAGGTGCAGCACCCGCAGGTCGCGGTCTTCGTGACCTGCACGAGCGGAAGCTCGTCGGCGCCTGCGCCGCGTCCGAGCACGAGAAGGAAGGGCAGTACGACGGCGGCGGCGGCCCGCCGGGCAAGCAATGGGCGCATGGGGCGGACCTCGGCAGGGAAGAGACGATGCTGAGGCAACGATAGCGCAACCGGGAAGGCGGCGTACACGCCGGCGTTCGAACTATCCCAGCGTTCCGGAGCAGAACTCGTTGATCGCGTAGCCCTGCTCGGACCCCTTGCCGCTGTGCACGGTCATCCGGCAGAAGCGCTGGCGCAGCATCGAGTCCATCGCGTCCGAACGGAGCACGGTGTCCCAGACGCCGAGCTCTTCGAGCTCCACGTCGTAGTCCTCGCCGTCCACCACGCCGTAGCAGTGGTCGTCCCGGTGACAGGAGTCGCGATCGAGCGCCTCGCGCACCACGCCGGCGGCGTCGATGAAGCGGAAGTAGGAGTGGTTGCCGAATCCGAAGGTGGCCTGCGCCGTCCACAGCGACCGGGACTGATCGTCGAGCGTGCCGTGCACGAAGCGGTATCCCCAGTACCGGATGGGCTCGCCCCGGAAGTCGTAGCGCTTGCAGTAGGCGAGCCCTCGCAGACGCCGGCCCCGATGGCGCACTTCCGCCGCCATGTCGGGGTGGTGGAGTCCGGGCCCGATCGGAGAGGGGCCGTACATGGTGTGCCGGGGGATGAGGGTCAGCGAGAGGTCGTCGCCGACGCGAATCGAGACCGCTTCATCGGGAGCGGAGAGCGCGAATCCGGCGCCGCGCAGGTCGGCGTAGGGCGCGGCGCTCTGGGAGAGCGGCTCGTCGCTGTTGTGCAGCTCGGCGACGCTTCCGTCGTACACCCACGCCGAGTGGTGCCACAGGGAACAAGTCCAGAACACCCGCACCGCGAAGGCCCGGCCTTCGCAGAAGGCATGGAACTGCAGGCTGTCGTGCCAGCCGCTGCCGAAGGGTCTCTGAAGCACCGGGCACCTCCTCGAAGGCCGCCGCCCGGGACCGATCCCGAGCGGCGCGTGCGTGCGCGGCGCGCCTACAGCACCTCGAAGAGTCCGGCCGCGCCCTGCCCGCCGCCGATGCACATGGTGCACACCACGTGCTTCGCGCCCCGGCGCCGGCCTTCGAGCAGGGCGTGCCCGACGAGGCGCGCGCCGGTCATGCCGTAGGGGTGGCCGATCGAGATTGATCCGCCGCTCACGTTCAGCTTCTCGTCGGGGATGCCGAGGCGGTCGCGGCAGTACAGCACCTGCACCGCGAAGGCCTCGTTCAGCTCCCAGAGATCGATGTCGTCCATCGTGAGCCCGTGCTGCTCCAGCAGCTTCGGCACCGCGAACACCGGCCCGATTCCCATCTCGTCCGGCTCGCAACCCGCGACCGCGATGCCGCGATAGACGCCGAGCGGCTCGAGCCCGCGCTTCTCCGCCAGGGCGGCGTCCATGAGCACGCTCACCGAGGCGCCGTCGGAGAGCTGGCTCGCGTTGCCGGCCGCGATGGTGCCGCCCTCGAACACCGGCCTGATGCGCTCGAGGTCCTCGTAGGTGGTGCCGGGCCGGTTGCCCTCGTCCTTCTCGAGGGTGACTTCCTGGTAGCCGACCTCGCCGGTCTCCTTGTTGACGAGCATCTTGGTCGTGCCCATGGGAACCACCTCGGCGTCGTAGCGCCCCTCGGCCTGGGCCTGCGCGGTGCGCGCCTGGCTCTGCACCCCGTAGCGGTCCATCTCGTCGCGCTCGATCCCGTAGCGCCGCGCCACCGTCTCCGCCGTCTCCAGCATCGTCATGTAGGCGTGCTCGGCGTGACCGAGCACATTCGGGTCCTTCATGCGGAAGGTGTTCTGGTGCTCGTTCTGCACGAGGCTGACCGATTCCAGCCCGCCGCCGATGACGACGTCCATGCCCTCGTGCATGATCTGGTGGGCGGCGATGCCGATCGCCATCATTCCCGACGAGCACTGCCGGTCCACCGTCATTCCCGGCACCTGCACCGGCATTCCCGCGGCGAGCGCGCTGCAGCGCCCCACGTTGTACCCGGTGGTGCCCTGGGGAAGCGCGCAGCCGAGGACCACGTCCCGCACCTCGCCCGCGTCCACGTCGGCCCGGTCGAGGGCGTGGGTGATGGCGTGGGCCGCCAGGGTGGGCCCCTCGGTGTTGTTGAAGGCGCCCCGGTAGGCCTTGCCGATCGGGGTTCTCGCGGTCGACACGATGACGGCCTGCTTCATTGCACGGTCCTCGAAGTTGCCTCGAATCGCCGCGCATACTAACCGGCATATATGCGCGATTCACGGCCGCGGGCGCGGCCCGGCGGCGGCGGCGCGGTTGATCGCCTCCAGTGGCCCCACCAGAATGCCGCCATGACCTCGCTGCTCGCATGGGGCGGCTACGTGCCGCGGCTCAGGCTCAACCGCGGGAAGGCGGTGGAGGCCAATTCCTGGTTCTCCCCCGCCCTGCGTGCGCTGGGCCGGGGCGAGCGCGCGATGTGCAACTGGGACGAGGACACCCTGACCCTGGCGGTGGAGGCGGGCCGGGACTGCCTGGGGCCCGAGCGCGACGACGTCGCCGCGGTCCACCTCGCCTCCACCACCGCGCCCTTCGCGGACCGGCAGAACGCGGCCCTGCTCGCCAACGCGCTGGGGCTGGACGAACGGGTCGGCACCATGGACATCGGCGCCTCGCAGCGCGCGGGCACCTCGGGCCTCATCAACGCCTTCGCCTCGGCGCGGGCCGGCAGCGGCCCCGTCCTCTTCGTCGCCGCGGAAGACCGCCTCGCCCGGGCAGGCGGAGCGGCCGAGCTTCGCAACGGTGCGGGCGCGGTGGCGCTGCTCGTCGGAGACGGCGCGGGAGTGGCGGAGCTCGTCGGCTTCGAGCAGAGCGCGGTGGACTTCGTCGACCACTTCCGCAGCCAGGGCCAGGCCTTCGACTACGGGTGGGAGGAGCGCTGGGTGCGCGACGCGGGCTACCTGGACATCGTTCCCCGCACCCTCGACGCCCTGCTCGCGCGATGCGCGGTGGAGCCGGGCGCGATCGACCACTTCGTGATGCCGTGCACGCTGCGCGGGGTGCTGCCGAAGGTGGCGGCCCGCGTGGGCCTGCCCGAGGCGAGCGTACGCGACCCGCTCGACGCGGTGATGGGCGAAGCCGGCGCCGCGCACGCGCCCCTGCTGCTGGCGCACGCGCTCGAGTCGGCCGGGCCGGGCGAGCTGGTGCTCGCGGCGGGCTTCGGACAGGGCTGCGACGCCCTGCTGCTGCGCACCACGGAGCGGATCGCGGAAGGCCGGCGCGGGCGTGGAATCGGCGGCTGGCTGGCGCGCCGCCGCGAGGAGACCAACTACGGCAAGTTCCTCGCCTTCAACGGGCTGGTGGAGCAGGACACCGGGATGCGCGCGGAAGCGGAGCGTCCCACCCTGCTCTCGACGCTGTACCGGAACCGGGACCTCGTCACCGCGCTCGTCGGCGGCAAGTGCCGCATCTGCGGCACCGCGCAGCTCCCCCGCAGCGCGGTCTGCGTGAATCCCAACTGCGGGGAGTTCCACACCCAGGACCCCTACCCCTTCGCAGAGCGCGCCGCCTCCGTGCTGACCTGGACCGCGGACCGCCTCACCTACACCCCCGACCCGCCCGCCCACTACGGGATCGTGCAGTTCGAGGAGGGAGGGCGCCTCATGGCCGACTTCACCGACGTCGATCCCGGAGACGTCGAGGTCGGGATGCGGATGCGCATGGTGTTCCGGATCAAGGAACACGACGCGAAGCGCAACCTGAAGAGCTACTTCTGGAAAGCAGCCCCCGCCTGAGGCGGCAGGCGGGGGCACCGATACGGGAGACACCGACATGGCACGAGGCATCAGGGACAGCGTCGCGATTCTCGGCATGGGCTGCTCGAAGTTCGGGGAACGCTGGCACGACGGGCCGGAGGACCTGCTGGTGGAGGCGTTCCGGGAGTGCCTCGAGGATGCAGGCATCGGGCGCGATCGCATCGACGCGGCCTGGCTCGCCACCGCCATCGAGGAGGTGAGCGTGGGCAAGTCGGGGATTCCGCTCGCCGAGGCGCTCCGCCTGCCCTACATCCCGGTGACCCGGGTCGAGAACTTCTGCGCGAGCGGCACCGAGTCGTTCCGGGGCGCGGTGTACGCGGTCGCCTCCGGCGCCGCGGACATCGCGCTCGCGGCCGGAGTCGAGAAGCTCAAGGACACCGGCTACGGCGGCCTCCCCCAGCGCAGTCGCGGCGCCCTCAACGACATGGTGTGGGCGAACTTCTCCGCGCCGGGCAGCTTCGCGCAGCTCGCTGCCGCCTACCGGACCAAGCACTCCGTCTTGCCCGAGGATCTCAAGCGCGCGATGGCGCAGGTATCGGTAAAGAGTCACGCCAACGGCGCGAAGAACCCCAAGGCCCACCTGCGCAACGAGATCAGCATCGACAAGGCGGTGAACGCGCCGATGGTGGCCGATCCCCTCGGGCTCTTCGACTGCTGCGGGGTGTCCGACGGCGCCGCGTGCGCCATCGTGTGCCGCCCCGAGATTGCCCGGGAGCTCGGCCGCGAGAACCCGATCACGGTCAAGGCCCTGCAGGTCTCGGTCTCCAACGGCAGCGAGGCCGGGCACAACTCCTGGGACGGCAGCCACTTCGTCACCGCCCGCATCGCGAGCCGCCGCGCCTACGAGGAGGCGGGAGTGCGCGATCCGCGGGCGGAGGTGGACATGGTGGAGGCGCACGACTGCTTCTCCATCACCGAGCTGGTGACGATGGAGGACCTCGGCCTCTCGCGGGAGGGCGAGGGGTGGCGGGACGTGCTCGACGGCGTCTACGACGCCGAAGGCGACACCCCCTGCCAGATCGACGGGGGCCTCAAGTGCTTCGGGCATCCCATCGGCGCTTCCGGCCTGCGGATGCTCTACGAGGTCTACCTGCAGCTCGAGGGCCGCGCCGGCGAGCGTCAGCTCGACACGCCGCGCCTCGGCCTCACCCACAATCTCGGAGGCGCCCCCCACCGAAACGTGTGCAGCGTGGCGATCGTCGGCCGCGAGGGCGGGTAGATCAGGACAACTGAGACGACGAAAGAATGCGGTCTTCTGCGCCGGAGGTCTCCTGTGCTCACTCGCAGCCGGGGAGCCGTAGCGCACGCAGCCCCGCTCCTACGACGAATCAGTCGTCTTGCTCGACCACGCTCGAATCGCTGGGCTCGTGTCTTCAGGAAGCTCGTGATGCCGGCACGAGGGGCTATTCGAAGCGCTGCAGGGTGCAGTGCTCTCGCTCGAACAGGCGCTCCAGATACGCCTCGAGGTGGACGAAGCCACCGAGCAGCTTGTCTTCCTTTCCCCAGTTGACGGTGTAGCTCACGATGATGTCGGTGACGGTGAACCGGTCATCCACGAGATAGTCGGATTCCGACAAGGCGGCGTCGAGCACCGCCGCGCTTCTCCGGAACAGCAAGGCGTTGGGCTCGGCAATTCCCGGCAGGCGCTGCTCGCCGGGAATGGAGAAGTCGAAGGAGTGCAGCTCGGTGCTCCACAGCCAGCACTCCATTTCATTGAGGGCGAAGTGAGTCCACTGGTCGTGGAGTGCTCGTGACCACGAGCCCGGCCGGCCCACCAGGCGCCGTTCCGGTACCAGGTCGGCGATCGCCGTGCAAATGGCGGCGGACTCGAAGAGGGGTCGGCCGTCGATGAGCGCGGCCGGGACTTTGCCGAGCGGGTGAACGGCCGTCAGCTCGTCACTGCCGATGATGTCGGGCGCATTCCCGATCGACTCGTACTCGAGTCCCGCTTCCTTCAGGGTCCATCGGCACCGCGCGGATCGGGTGGGCTCGTGTTCGTACAGCTTGATTGCGGGCATGACCATGCTCTCCCTCGGGCCGGTGTGGGAGTCAGGGTGGCTCGGAAGCGTTCGTCACCGGCAGAGCGGGCTGATCGTTGGTGTGGCAGTGCACACCGCCGCCGGAGGCCCATGAGCTCAGCATCTCGATGACGTGGACGTCGCGCCCGGGAAAGTACTCCTCGAGCCGGGCCTTCGCCGCCGCGTCGGTGCGGGGATTGTCGAAGCCGACGGTGATGACGAACCCGTTGCCGACCAGCCAGTTCACGTAGTTCGTGTCGAAGGTCCGGCCCCGGTACCGGCTCGTGCCGTCGACGGGATCGCGGATCACGCGAAAGCCCGCCGCGGCGATCGTCTCGGCCGCGGCGTCGAAGACGGCCGCGGTGGGGTGTCCCTCGGCGCTGCACTGCGAGGCGCCCGCGCACTGCGCGATGACGACCGTGTCCGCATCGATGAAGCGCGCGATGCCGTCGATGTGGCCGTTGGTCCGATCGCCCTTCGGCACGCCCTCGATGAACACGACTCTGCTCACTCCGAAATGGCGCCTGAGATCCGCTTCCGCCTGCTGCCTCGTGTAGTCGCGGTTGCGCCGGGGATCGCCGATCACGCTCCAGTTCAGCATGACCGTGTCGACGCCATTGAACTCCAGGTTGCCGCGCTCGTGGACGACGGCGACGTGCTCGACCGGCAGACCGGCCGCCTCGGCAACCCGGGCGGGCACCTGGTCGTCGAGTCGGTAGGGCACATCGGCGCCGAACGCGCCGCCCCAGGCATCGAAGGTCCAGTTCTGCACCCGCAGCCGGCCGTCCTCGACCACGTAGACGGGACCGTTGTCGCGCATCCAGGCGTTGTCGTTGGCGATTGACCGCCAGACGATGCGGGGATGGTCGGGGTCCCCGCCCTCGCGCCGGATGGCGGCGCGGGCGTCGGCCTTGATCTTCGGCGAGGCATACAGGATGTGGAGCGTCTCGTAGCGGGCGATGACGCTCGACATGCGCGCGAACGCCGTCTCGTGCGACTTCTCCCAGCGTCCCGGCCACTGAAGCCAGATCGCCTCCTGAGGTTCCCACTCTGCCGGCACGCGCCGGACGGAGTCCGCCGTGGCGCAGGCCGCGCCGGCGCTCATGACGCCGAGAATGAAGAACAGCGCCCGAAGCAGGAGCTCAACTCCCGGCCCGCGATTCCGCGAGGTCGGCGTGCTGTCCGAACAGGTCGGGGATGGTGTCCGCGCCCCTGCGACCGAGGCCGCATTCCGTGGAGATGCCGAAGCCATCCACGATCTTCTCGGCCGCGGCGATCCGGCGCCTCGTGCCCTCGATTCCGCCGGTCATGTGCACCAGCCCCAGGTAGAGCCGGCAACCCGCTTGCAGCTCGAGCCTGGACAGCGGCGCGAAGTAGGCGTGGTCGTCCCGCTCCCGGGGGACCGGCATGTGGATCCACTCGATCGGACGCTGCGCCCGAGCCGACACGCCGTTGGCGACATCGACGAGATGGCCGGCATCCGCGGGCTCGCAGAAGTGCTTGTGTCCCGAGTCGCCGTAGCAGAGATGGACGCCGGCCTCGACCCCCGCCGGGACGAGATCGACCAGAGCGGCGGTGCGCCGGTTGATCCCGTCGAGCAGATCGTCACCCAGACGGTGCTCCCTGAGCCCTTCGAGCATCGCGAACTCGCACACCGCCTCCCATTGAATCGAGAGCCTGGACGCCGGAACCGCTTCCAGAATCCGGTCCAGCTCCCGGCCGAGGGCGCAGCGATATGCCTCCTCGAAGAGCATTTGCGATCCGGGCTCGACGTAAAATGCGCTTACCGACAACGGGGTGGGCAGGCCGACCTGAAAGCGCACCTCCCCGGGGATGACGCCCTCCTCGCTCAGTCTCCGAAAGATCGCGAAGGATTCGATTGCCGCGTCGCCATAGCCGAGATTGGGGAGTTCGATCTCGCCCGCGGAGGCGACGCCTTCGATGATCTCGTAGCGCGGGATCCCGTAGGGCGGGCGCAACGCATCGCCCCGGTCCGACTCCCGAATCTTCATCTGGGGACTCTGGCCGATGCGGCGATACTGCCATCGGATCCAGTGATCCCGTTCGCCGACCTCGCCGTCCGGGAGGCGCTTCAGATGAGGGCCGAGATGCGCCACGGAGCTGCGAAACATCTCCTCCGCGGATGTGTACGGCGCGCTGCCGACGAGGTGGACATGACCCCGACCCGCGCCGCCACTCTCGAGACATTTCCCCATCATTCACCCCTGCCCTTCGGGCAATCTGCTCATGGTACTCACCCCCGGGCTCATGAATCGCGCGCGTAGCGGTTGGCGGGCACGGGAAGCCCGAGGTGATCGCGCAGGGTCGTCCCCGAGTACGCCTCGCGAAAGAGCCCGCGCGCGCGCAGCACCGGCAGCACGCCCTCGGTGAAGTCGTCCAGCGCCTCGGGGAAGTGAGCGGGAGCGACGATGAACCCGTCGCAGGCGCCGCCCGCGAACCACGCCTCCATGGTGTCGGCAATCTGCTCCGGCGTGCCGCAGGAGATGAGGTAGCCCCGGGAGACCGCGAAGTTGTTGTAGAGGTCGCGGAGCGTATGCGTGGCGCGGTACTCGGGCGTGAGCATCATGCGCGCGTAGCCCTGGACCTCCGAGGGCAGGGGAAGGTCCGGGATCGGGCCGTCGAGGGGATACGACGAGAAGTCGTGGCCGATGCGGTCGGTCATGGTGCGAAAGCCGACGGACTCGTCGACGTAGCCCGCCAGGGTGTCGAGCTTCGCCTTCGCCTCGGCCTCCGTGCCGCCCACCACCGGGAGAAATCCCGGGAGAACCTTGCAGTGATCCGGGTCGCGCCCGCCCGCGGCGACGTCGCGCTTGAGCGACGCGCAGAAGTTTCGGGCCAGCTCGAAGTTGATCTGCACCGCCAGCACCACGTCGGCGTAGCGCGCGGCGAAGGCCTGCCCCGCGCGTGAGGACCCCGCCTGGAAGATGACGGGCTGACCCTGCGGGCAGCGCGACACGTTGAGGGGGCCGCGCACCGAGAAGTGCTTGCCGCGGTGGCCGAGCTCGTGCACCCGCGCGGGGTCGAAGAAGCGGCCGGACTCGGCGTCCATGACCCTGGCCCCCGGTTCCCAGCCGTCCCAGAGCCCCTGCACCACCTCGATGTACTCCGCCGCGATCTCGTAGCGTTCGTCGTGCGCCACCATTTCCACCCCGAAGTTCTCGGCGGAAGCCGGGGTGTTGGTGGTGACTAGGTTCCATCCCGCCCGGCCGGCGCTGATGTGGTCGAGCGACGCGACGAAGCGCGCGAGGTTGTAGGGCTCGGTGTAGGAGGTGGAGCCGCTCGCCACCAGCCCGATGCGGCGCGTGTGCGCCGCCACCGCCGAGAGCGTGGTGAAGGGCTCGGTGCGCGATGCGAATCCGGGGTGGTCGCCGAGGTCGCAGCGCACGTTGTCGGCGAGGAACATCAGGTCCATCGCGGCGGCCTCCGCGCGCTGCCCGATGTCGATGTAGTTCCCGATGTCGTCGCCGCTCCGCGCCGCGCCGGGGTGGCGCCAGCCCGCCACGTGGTTGCCGTTACCGACCGCGAAGACACCGAGATTCATCTGTCGCGCTGCGGCCGCGCTCATGAAACCAGGCCCGATTGAGTCACCACTTCCGATCCTTTCATCCGCGCCGGAGTCCCGGATGCCCGCAGGCTTCGACGAATCGGAGCCGCCCCACTTGCATACCCTGTCGATCGGGCCGGCACGATACCACGTAGCAGAGCGCGCAACGCCCCTCCGAAGCGGATGTCATCTACGCCTGCCCGAACTCCGCGATGTCCTCCGGGGTGGGGGCGTAGGCACCGTCGAGCCAGGCCGCGACCTCGGCCGCGAAAGCGCTGGCGCGGGCGCCGTAGCGCCGCCGCAGCGCACGTCGATCGGAGGGGCCGAGCCCGTCGAGGCCGATGTCCTGAAAGCGCTCGTGATCGTCGAGGAGACACGAGGCGGACTCCTCGTCGCAGAGCCGCCCGAGCGCCGCGCGAAGCGCCCGCCGCGGCTCGTAGCCGGCGGGGTCCGCGTAGAGCATGGCGAGCGTCGCGAGCGGGATCCGCGAGAGATGCGCCGCGTTCATCGGGTTCGCGCAGTGCCCGCTGATCGGGGCGCCGGGCAGCTCGGAACGCCCGGTGAACGCGCGCAGGTGGAGACGGCGGCTCATCCGCGGCCCGTCGTTCACCGGGTAGTTGTCCCAGAGCAGCACGGGACGGCCGAGGCGTCCCCGCACGTCTTCGAGGTGCCGTCGATCGATGCGCGCCGAGCACACCTGGGGGCCGGTCCAGAAGACGTGCACCTCGGGGGCGAGCTCCGCGCCCAGGGTCTCGAGATAACGGGTCGGGCGCGGACCCGAGAAGTCGTCCAGCACCGGATCGTCCGAGTACCAGGTGGGGCAGAGCGCAATGGCCGACGCGTTGCTCTCAGCGCGCACCCGCTCGACGATGCGGCACTGCCGCCACGCGATGTCCGGCACGCCGGCCGGCATGTCGTCGAAGAGGATCCCGAGCAGGTCGAGGTCGAGGCGGTTCAGGACCTCGACCCGCTCGGCGAGGCGGCGCTCCCCCTCGCGGTCGAAGCGGCGATACAGGGCGAAGGGGCTCAGGCCGACCCCGAACGCGAGGCCCGCCTCGCGACAGCGCTCGCGCAACGCCGCGAGGCGCCGCCACTCGCCGGCCGGCCAGGGTGCGTCCCACCGGCGGCGCAATGCGTCGCAGCGCTTGGGCGCGAAGACGTAGAAGGCAAAGCCCTGCTCGGCGAGAAAACGGACACCGGCGGCGCGCTCCGCCCAGCGCCACTGCGGACCGAAGAAGCCCTCGATCACGCCGAGCCCGAGCGGAGCGGGCGCCGCTGCCGCGTGGGCTCGCGCCTTGTTTGCGAGGTCGTCGGACATCTCGATGGTCGTCTTCATACGGGCACCCCGTATTGCGACATGTAGGCCGCAACACTCCGTGGTCGCATCCTCCGGGTCAACTCCAGGGCCGAGAGCGTCCGGACTCTGCCGGCTTCGGCGCCCTTCGCCCGGCGGGACCGGCGCGCCTTCCATCCGGTCGGCGCTCGCGCCGCCTCCCGGCGTGGCCCGACGCTCGGCAGGATGGTATCCGTCTGCACGCGGGGCTAGAGTGGCGACGGGAACGATGACCATGCTCCCCGACTCCACCGAGGTCCTGGTGATCGGCGCGGGAAACGCGGCTTTCGCCGCGGCGCATGCCGCGCGCGAGGGTGGCCGCTCGGTCCTCATGCTGGAGCGCGCGCCCGAAGAGGAAGCGGGAGGCAACACCCGCTTCTCCGCCGGTGCGATGCGCTTCGCCTACGACGGGCTCGGCGATCTCCTGCGCCTGATGCCCGACATCAGCGAGGAGGAGCGCGCGCGCACCGACTTCGGCCGCTACCCGGAGGCCGAGTTCTACGACGACATGGGCCGCGTCACCGAGTACCGCAGCGATCCGGAGCTCTGCGAGCTGCTGGTGTCGCGCAGCCTCGACACGGTGCTGTGGATGCGCGGCAAGGGCGTTCGTTTCGTGCCCATCTGGGGCCGCCAGGCCTTCGAGGTCGACGGACGCTTCCGCTTCTGGGGCGGCCTCACGGCGGAGGCGGCCGGCGGCGGCCCCGGTCTGCTGGAGGCGTGGAAGCGCTCCGCCGCCCGGCGGGGCATCGCCCTGATTCACGGCGCGCGCGCGGCGCGACTGCTGGTGGAGGAAGGCCGGGTCTCGGGGGCGCTGGTCCGCCACCGGGGCCGGACCCGGACGCTCCACGCCGCGGCCGTGGTGCTCGCATGCGGCGGATTCGAGGCCAATCCCGAGTGGCGCACCCGCTACCTCGGACCGGGGTGGGAGCTCGCCCGGGTGCGCGGGACCCGCTTCAACACCGGCGACGGCATCCGCATGGCGCTCGAAGCCGGCGCCGCCTCCTGCGGCAACTGGTCGGGCTGCCACGCCGTGAGCTGGGATCGCAACGCGCCCGAGTTCGGAGACCTCGGCGTCGGAGATCACTTCCAGAAGCACAGCTACCCCTTCGGCATCATGCTGAACGCGCGCGGCGAGCGCTTCGTCGACGAGGGCGCCGACTTCCGCAACTACACCTACGCCCGCTACGGACGCGAGGTCCTGCGACAGCCGGGCCAGTTTGCGTGGCAGGTGTTCGATGCCCGGGTGGCCCACCTGCTGCGCCCCGAGTACCGCATCCGGCAGGTGACCCGGGCACGCGCCGCAACCCTGGAGGCGCTGTGCGCGAAGCTCGAGGACGTGGACGCGCAAGCCGCCTGCGCCACGATACGCGCCTTCAACGCCGCGGTGCGAAGAGACATTCCCTTCGACCCGAACGTGAAGGACGGACGCGGCACCCGGGGGCTCGTGCCGGAGAAGTCGAACTGGGCCAACCCCATCGACACCCCGCCCTTCGAGGCCTACGCGGTCACCTGCGGCATCACCTTCACCTTCGGCGGCCTGCGCGTCGACACCTCGGGGCGCGTGCTCGACGAGGACCTCGAGCCCCTGCCCGGCCTTCACGCGGCGGGCGAGCTCGTCGGCGGGCTCTTCTACTTCAACTATCCCGGCGGCGCCGGGCTCACCGCCGGCGCGGTGCTGGGGCGCATCGCGGGCGCCACGGCGGCCGCGCACGCCGCCGCCCGTGGCGAAGCCGGGAACGGATAGGGAGAGGATCAGGTGCGGCTCGACGACTCCTGCCGCGTTGCCCGGCGGCCGGCGCCGGGCGCCACTCCGGCGCTGCCGGAAGACGCCGCTCTCTCGCGGCCGGAACGAAACGCCCGGGGCCTCGAAGGTTCCCGCGCGAGCATGCTCGTTGCCGCCCGCCGCGACGACGCAGGGGTGGAGGCGGCCGCCCCCATCCGTGTCGCGCAGGCCGGACACTCGGGGCTCAGGATGCTCGGCGGAAGGCGGCCGGCATGACCCCAGCCGACCACTCCCGCCGGAGGAGACGGGGTCGGGACCGAGCCGGACACCCGCTCGCGCGACAGGAGCTCCACCGGGCGGTCTGGCCCGGCGTCGAGGGCGGCGCGTTCGGGCCGCTCGGCGAGTCCGACCTGAACAGGGTGCACCGGGCCGTTCTCGACCTGCTCGAGAGCGTCGGCCTCGCGGGCGCGATACCGCCCATGGTGGAAAGGGTCACGGCGCGAGGCGGGCGCCTCGACTCTCAGGGCCGCCTGCTCTTTCCCCGCGCCCTGGTCGAAGACGTGCTCGCGTCGTGCCCCAAACGCTTCACCGCATACGGCCGAAGTCCGGCGCACGACCTCGAGATCGGAGGTCGCCGGGTCCATTTCGGCTCCGGGGGCGCGTCCCCGAACATCGTGGACCTCGATACCGGGCGCTACCGGGAGGCGACGCTGGCCGACCTCTACGACGCCGCCCGCATCGTGGATGTCATGCCCAACATCCATTTCTTCAACCGGTCGCTGGTCGCGCGCGACATCGACGACCTGCTCGCCTTCGATCTCAACACGCTCTACGCGATTTGCGCCGGCACCGCAAAGCACGTGGGGAGCTCCATCACGCTCGCCGCCCACGTCGAGCCGGCGTTCGCGCTGCTCGACCTGATCGCCGGAGGCGAGGGGCGCTTTCGCCGGCGGCCCTTCGCGATGCTGCTGTCCTGCCATGTCGTGCCTCCCATGCGCTTCGCGGAGGAGGCGCTGTGGGTGATCGAGAAGGCGGTCCCCCTCGGCATGCCGGTGATGCTGGTCTCCGCCGGTCAGGCGGGAGCCACCGCGCCCGCCCGGCTTGCCGGAACCCTCGTGCAGGCGATGGCCGAGACCCTGGCCGGGCTGGTCTGTTGCCACCTCATAGACCGCGAGGCGACCGTAATCTGCGGGCCCAAGCCACTGGTCTCCGACCTGCGCACCGGGGCGATGACCGGCGGGAGCGGCGAGCAGGCGTGTGTCGCCGCCGCCGCCGTGCAGATGGCGCGTTTCTACGACCTGCCCTGCAGCGTCATGGCGGGCATCTCGGATTCCAAGCTGCCCGACGCGCAGTCCGGATTCGAGAAGGCGTACACCATCACCCTGGCGGCGCATGCCGGATGCAACATGATCACCCAGAGCTGCGGCATGCAGGCGAGCCTCCTCGGAGCGAGCAAGGAAGGCTACGTGATCGACAACGACATGCTGGGGGCGATCGCACGCACCGTGCGGGGGGTCGAGATCGACGACGAGAGCCTGTCCGTCGATGCGATCCGGGAGGTCGTGCAGGGCGAGGGCCACTATCTCGGCCACGCCCAGACGCTGGAGGTCATGACGCGCGACTACGTCTACCCGGAGATCGCCGACCGCCGGGACCCCGCGTCCTGGGAGCGCGACGGCGCGCGGGACATCCGCGACCGGGCGAGGGAACGCGCCCGGGAAATCGTCGCCACTCACTTCCCGCGACCCATCGACGACGCGACGGACGCGCGCATTCGCGAGCGCTTCCCGATCCGGCTTGCGCCCGATCGCATGAGGCCGTCGCCGTGAGCGTGGCGCGGCCTGCCCGCCCCTCGGGGCCGCCCGCGCCCGGCCGGACGGCGGCGGCGCTCCGCGCGGGGACGGCGGCGATCGGAGAGGTCTGACCCGTGGCGCGACCCGCCATCAACGCCGGCACGGCCGCCGTCGATCTCCTGCGGGAGGCCGGCGTGACCCGGGTCTTCGGTCTGCTGGGCGGCTCCATGCTTGAGCTCTACGACGCACTCCGCGCCCGCCCGGGCATCGACTACGTGGGCGCGCGCCACGAGTGCGCGGCCGGCCACATGGCCGACGCCTGGGCCCGCGTCACCGGCCGGCCCGGGGTGGTGCTGGGGGCTCAGGCGGGACCGGGCGTGTCCAACCTGGTGACCGCGATCGCCGAGGCCCGGCTCGCCTACTCGCCACTCGTGGTCATCGCCGGCGCGATCACGCGCGAACACCAGGGACGCGACACCTTCCAGGAGATCGATCAGGGCGCGCTGCTCGCGCCGATCTGCAAGCGTTCCATTGCGGTGCCCACGCCCGAGCGTCTGCCGGAGCTCCTCGACGACGCGCTTCGCCTCGCGATGGCCGGCCGCCGCGGTCCCGTGGCGCTCCAGGTGCCCCGCGACGTGTTCGCGGCCGAGATCGAGGGGCGGAGCATGCGGCAACCCTTCGAGAACCTGCAGGCGGGCGGCCCTTCCCGCTCGCAGACCCGTGCGCTCCTCGACATGCTGGAGACGGCGAAGCGCCCCGTCATCGTCGCGGGGGGCGGCGTCAAGTGGGCGCGGGCCGGCGCCGCGCTGTCCCGCCTCGCCGAAAGCCTGGACATCCCCGTGGTCGCCGCCACCGGCCACGCCGACGTGCTCGGAACGAGGCATCCGCTCTACGCCGGTCAGGCCGGACCGCGAGGGAACCGGGTCGCGAGTCGACTCACCCGGGAGGCCGATCTGCTGCTTGCGCTCGGCACGCGCCTCGGCTTCAACTCCACCTTCCACAGCCACGACTACGTGACGGCGACCGGGCGCATCGTCCAGGTCGACATCGAGGCGGCAGCGCTCGGGCGCTACTTTCCCGTGGCGCTCGGCATCGCCGCCGACGCCGGCGCGGCGGCGGAAGCGCTCACCGACGCCGCCCGCGCGCGGGGGCTCGACGGCGCCCCATGGCGAGACTGGGCCGACGCGTTCCGGGCGGAACGCGAGGGACTGGCCGCGGAACGCGCCGCCGAGGGGCGCCTCGAGAGCAGTCCGCTCCACCCGTTGCGCGTGCTGGCGGAGCTGCGCGATGCGCTGCCGGAAAGGGCCATCGTCACGCTTGACACCGGAGCCATGTGCCTGCAGGCCGCGGACCGCCTGCACCACGGTCCCGCGCCTTCCCTGCTGGCGCCGCTCGACTTCGGCCTCGTCGGTTTCGCCTATGCCGCGGCGCTCGGTGCGTGCTCCGCCGCCCCCGAACGTCCCGTGGTGGCGGTCATGGGCGATGGCGGCTTCGGCATGACCCTGATCGAGCTCGCCACGGCGGTGCAGCACGATCTCCCGGTCGTGGCCGTCGTCCTCGACAACGGGGCCTGGGGCGCGGAGAAGGCGTACCAGAGGGACTTCTTCGGCGCCCGCTACCTCGGGGCGGACCTCGAGAACCCGCCCTTCGCCGAGGTGTCGCGGCTCTTCGGGGCCGAGGGATTCGCAGTGGACGGACCGGGCGAGACCGGCGAGGCGCTCCGGGACGCGCTCGCCCGGCGACGCCCCGGCGTGGTTCACGTCAAGGTCGACCGCGACGCGATGCAGAGCCTTCGCAAGGATCTCTTCCGAAGCACCCGTCGCTGATGCCGGAGTCCGTGGTGCTCGTTGTTCCCGCTGCTCACAGGCAGCGCCTCGGTGGCGCTGCCTGTCCCGGCGGGCGATGGTGCAGTCACTGGCGGGCGGACTCTACAATCGCGACCCACGCCCAGGCGTGCACACGCCGCGGGCGGAACCTGTCGGACACTGCGAGGTCAACGAGAAAATGAGCAAGGCCGCCGAACTGGAAGCGCGCGTTCAGCGGGGCGATGTCGTCGTCCTGGACGGCGCGATGGGCACCGAGCTCGAGCGGCTCGGGGCGCCGATGCACGATGCGGTGTGGTGCGGGAAGGCGCTCGAGGACTACCCGGACCTGGTGCGCGAAGTGCATCGCAGCTACATCGACGCCGGCGCCGATGTCATCACCACGAACACCTACGCTTCGGCCCGGCACGCGCTCGAGCCGGGCGGCCTCGGAGACCGGGTGGAGGAATGGAACACCCGCGCCGTCGCCCTCGCCCGGGAGGCCCGCGACGCCACCGATTCCCCTCGTCGGGTGTACGTGGCCGGCTCCGTCTCGACCTTCGGCAGCTTCAACCACCTCAGTCCGGACGAGCTCGCCCGGGGCCTGCGAGAGCAGGCGCTCATCCTCGCGGTGCAAGGTGTCGACCTGCTCCTCCTCGAGACCCTCGGGACGAAGCGCGACGGAATCGAGGCGGGCGTCGAGGCCATCACCGACATCGGACTCCCGGTGTGGGTGGCGATGAGCTGCATGCAACGCCGCGATTCCGGCAAGGTGATGCACGGCATCGAGGAGAGCCAGGCCCACAGCGACGCCGGTGACCGGCAGGAGTACGAGCCCTTCGGCCCGGCGATGGCGGCGGTGATGGCGCGGGGCGCGACCGCGGCGCTGATGATGCACTCGGATCTCAACGTCACGCGCGCGGCGCTCGAGAGCATCGCCGCGCACTACGACGGCCCTCGGGGCGCCTACCCGAACGCCGGCCACTGGCTGCGCCCGCAGTGGGCATTCGTCGACCAGGTCTCGCCCGAGGCCTACGCCGAGGAAGCGAGCGCCTGGGTCGAATCCGGGGCGCGCATTGTCGGCGGCTGCTGCGGCATCGGGCCCGCTCACATCAAGGCGGTATGCGAGCGTGTCGCCGCCTGAGGAGCGCGCCCGCATCTTCCCGTCCCGCGTCGCGGAGCCGCGACCGGAGCTTTCCCGCCCCGGTCGGGGCTCGTTCCGAAGCCGTGCGCTCACGGTCGCCGCCCCCGGGTAAGGGCGCTTGCCGGCGGAAGAGCGAAGGAGACGCGGGCGCGGGCGCGGCCCCTCGCACAAGAGCCGCGAGCGCGCCGGGAAACGCATTCCCCAGCTTCCGTGGCGCCAGCCGAGAAACCCCTACCCGCCGCTCGAGATCCTGTCCGAAGATCAGGTCGAGGCCATCCACGCGACCTCGATGCGCATCCTGGAGGAGCTCGGCATCGAGCTCATGAGCGCACCGGCCCGGCGGATGTTCCGGAACGCGGGCGCGGAGGTGGATGATTCGAGCGGCACCGTTCGCGTGGACCGCGGCCTCGTGGCCGAGCTTCTCGCGCTCGCCCCTTCTTCGTTCACCCTCAGCGCGCGCAACCCGCAGAAGCGGCTGGTCTTCGGCGGCGACCACATGGCGTTCGGACTCGTGGCGGGACCGCCGAGCGTCCACGACCGGGTACGCGGGCGCCGCAACGGGAACCTGCGCGACTACGAGGACTTCATCCGCCTCTCCCATTACTTCAACGCCATCCACATCATCGGGAACCAGGTCGTGGCTCCGGTGGAGCTGCCCGCCAACACCCGGCATCTCGACACCTACAACGCGAACCTGAGCTGCTCCGATCTCAGCTTCCACTGCACCGCGATCGGGGCGGGGCGCGCGCTGGACGGCATCCGGATGATGGCGATCAGCCGGGGCATGACGCTCGACGAGATGCGCGCTGACCCCGGGGTGACGACCATCATCTCCGTCAACAGCCCCCGACGCTTCGACGAGGCGATGGCGGAGGGGCTGATCACGATGTCGGAGCACGGTCAGGCGGTCTCCGTCACCCCCTTCACGCTCATGGGGGCGATGACCCCGGTCACGCTCGCCGCCGGGCTCGCGCAGCAGAACGCGGAAGCGCTCTTCGGCATTGCGCTCACTCAGCTCGCCCGTCCTGGCGCGCCGGTGTTCTACGGCTCCTACACCTCCAACGTCGACATGCGCTCCGGGTCGCCCGCCTTCGGGACGCCGGAGAACACCAAGGCAAACGTCGCGAGCGGCCAGCTCGCGCGCCGCTACCGGCTGCCCTTCCGCGCCTCGCCCACCAACGCCTCGACCTCCGCGGACGCGCAGTCGGTGTACGAGACCGAGATGGCGCTGTGGGGCTGCACGCTGGGCCACGCCAACCTCCACTACCACGCGGCGGGGTGGCTCGAGGGCGGACTCACCGCCTCCTTCGAGAAGTTCGTCCTCGACGTCGAGATGATCCAGCACATGACGGAGTTCCTGCGGCCCATCGAGGTCGACGAGGAGGAGCTCGCCTTCGAAGCGATGAGGGGGGTCGCCCCCGGCGGGCACTTCTTCGGCGAGCCCCACACCATGGCGCGCTACGAGCATGCCTTCTACCGCCCGCTGGTCTCGGACTGGCAGAACTACGAAGCGTGGGAGATGGCGGGCGCGAAGGACGCCACCTCGCGCGCTACCGAAATATGGCAGCAGGCGCTCGCCGACTACGAAGCGCCGCCCATGGACCCCGCGGTGCGCGAAGCGCTCGATGCCTACATCGCGACCCGCAAGGAAGAGATCGGCAGCGGGGACCCCTGAGACCCGGGCAGGGGGCGATGAGCCCACCGTGAGCGGGCGGGTCCTGCACGGACGCTACCAGCGATTCAGGTGATCGCTGCTGATGTGCGGTGTGCGCCAGTGAGCCTCCGCTCCCACCTTGGGTTAATCAAAATGACATCATAAATCCCATGTTCACACACACATTTAATGCACTGGTGTTCCATAATGGGGTAGTGACCCGTTTTGGTGATGCGGACTCTGGTCGCTTGCCGCAGTCCACGGCAGGCCTCCCTCCAATTCGTTGAAAGGAATCTTTAGCGGAGTCCTCCTCAACATCCGCAAGCCACGCAGCCATTAGCCTGCCTACCTTTGCCCCGCTGGAGGGCCCCACAATGAGTACCGCGACAGGGAAAACCAGAATACCTCTTGTGGTTGGCCTGCTCACTCTGGCCGGCTTCCTGTCCGATGGACGCCTGGCCACGGCGCAGTCGCAGTTCGATTGCCCACTGCCGGCCGGCGTGACGGCTCCCGAGCCTCCGCGCGTGACAGCACAGCAGGTGGAAGACGGCAGCGCCAGCCTGCGGGACTTCGCGCTGGCCGTGAGAGACCAAAACAACCAAGTCAGCCAATCAGATACGACCGTGGAGCAGGTGGCGTACCTTGGATGTCTCGTCAGACAGGAGGGAAGTGCCTGGCGTTCCGGTTCCACCTACCTCGTGCAACTGACGCCCGACGGCAGGGTTCTTGTTCACGCGCAGGACATGTCACTGTCCGGCGGACAACTCCACCCCTTGATTTATGGATCGATTCTTCAGGCCGTGGGAATCAACCCAACTGCCTTGACCGACCCTGCTGCCGCCACGGCTGCCTTCGCTGCCGCCGCAGCCGGGGACGGCGGCCGCTTCGACGTACCCAATGTCCCAGGCACCTCCGGCTATGCCTACGTGTATTTTTCGGCCAACTTCCGAACCCCGCTCGTGATGCTCGCCGGGTTCGATCTCGACCGCGCTCACCTGGTTGAGGAAGACATCGATTACGGCGACCCGACCATTACGGCCCGGGACGTGGTGGATCGCGCGACCCTGAAGGCCTTCGTCACGCAAGCGGGGGAGTACTTGCTCGAACTCTACGGATCCGGCGATCTGGCCGCTTCCTCGAGAGCCAGGATCGCCCTTCGGGATCCGAACGGGCCCTGGAGACACGGACCCGTGTACCTCGGCGTGTTGGACCCCGTCAGCAGGTTGATCCTGTTTCACGGAGGGTTTCCAGATCGCTTCGAGCTTCGACGGGGAGGGATTGCCACCGACACCGCGACCGGAGAGCTCGTTGTGGATCAGCTCCTCCGCGCGGCAAACAGCGGGCCGGAAGGCGGTTTCTGGCAGTACCACTTCGACAATCCCGCCGACGATACCGACAGCGCAGAAGTGCCAAAGGTGGGCTACGCCCGCCTGTTCACCGCTCAAGTCCCGTTGCCGGACGGAACCATTGTGCATAGCGACTTCATCGTCAATTCGGGCTTCTATCTTGGGTCACCGGAAGTGATCGCCGCGCGCCACAACGGGGTCGTCGAATCCGTGCTGCCCCAGGTCATGCGCGCGATGAGCGCCGGCACGGTCGATGCCATCTCGGGCCGCATCCGGCAGGCGGGCTCCGGCGCCCCTACCGCCGAAGGGTTCAGCCTCGGCGGCGCCTCCACGCTCTCCGATGCCCTCCTGGCCCATGGGGAAGCGCTCCAGAACGGCACCCTGGAGCCCGGGCGTCTGCTTGCCGGCTCGTCCTTTACCCTGCCCCTCAACGCGGCGGACGGCGGCGGGAAGGGCCGCTTCGGAAACCTTGCGCTCTGGGGAAGCGGGGACTACCGCAAGTTCTCCGGGGGCAACCCGGAAACCCTCGATTACGATGGTGACGTGGCGAGCGCCCACGTCGGCGTCGACGCCCGGCTAAGCGCGAGCCTTCTCGCAGGGATGTCGGTGGCGAGGTCGCAAGGGACGGTGGACTACACGGACTCCTACGCGCTCGAGGGGGAGCTCAGCACGGGTCTGACGAGCGTCAACCCCTACGTGGGCTGGCAGGGACCGGGCGGCATGAGCCTGTGGGCCACCGCCGGCTACGGCTGGGGCGAGGTGGAGATCGACGACGCGTCGGCGGACAAACAGGAGAGCGACCTGACACAGCAGATGGTCGCGGTGGGCGTAACCGGGACGCTGGCGTCCAGCGACAACGTGATTGAAGGCGGCACGACGAATCTCGACCTCAAGGCCGAGACGGCCTTTACGCGGGCCGAGGTCGACGGGGCCGGGACCATCGAGAGCACGAAGTTGAATGCCAACCGGCAGCGACTGATGCTCGAAGGGAGCCACGTCCAGGCACTCGCCTCGGGGGCGACCTTCACGCCCTCGCTCGAGCTCGGCATGCGCCATGACGGCGGGGACGGCGAGACCGGCGGCGGCCTCGAGGCCGGCGGCGGCCTGCGCTACGCCAACCCGGGGACGGGGCTGACCCTGGAAGGCCGGGCCCGGACCCTGCTGAATCATGGCGGCGACTACGAGGAATGGGGCGTGAGCGGGCTGGTGCGCATCGACTCCGGCGCGGCGGGCCGGGGGATGTCGCTCAGCGTGCGGCCGGCGTGGGGCCGGACGGCCAGCGGCGTTCACGGGCTGTGGGAGAACGACCTCATCGGCGGAGCGGCACCGGCCCACCAGGCGGCCGGGCGCATGAACGCGGAGATAGCCTACGGCCTCGGCGCGGGGCCCGGCCTCGGGGTGGTGACGCCCTACGCAAGGCTCGGGCTGGGCAGCGAAGGCGCGCAGTGGTGGCGCATGGGCGCGCGCTGGCAGGTCGTGCCGGACGCGAGCCTGAGCCTCGAGGGCACTCGCGACGAGGCCGCCGGCGATGACCGGCCCGAGCACGGCCTGATGCTGCGCGGCGCGTTGCGCTGGTGAACCCGGAAGCATAGGGACCGCATTCCGCACCCACCGTGGCGAGCGCGACTCCCGGCACCTTGGCGCCGGCGCGCGGCGCTCCCGCCGCGGCGCCGGGTGCGGTTCCGGTCCGCCCAGCCCTCGCTCTCCGTGGTCGCGGCGCTCCCGACCATCGTGAAGCAGGCCTGAAGAAGGGCCTCACGTCGCACCGCGGCGAAACCAGGGCCCGATTCGCAATCGGATACTCCGCCATGGATCGATTCGTTGCGACGACTGTCCTCCTGTCTGCCACCCTCCTGTCTGCCGCCCTCGCGGGCGCCCAGGAGCCGGGCGCCATCATCGAGTGGCCGCATGTCGGCGCCGAGCCGGCGCACACCAAGTACTCCGCCGCGGAAGACATCACGCTCGCGAACGTCGGCGAGCTCGAGATCGCGTGGCAATGGGAGCCGAACGAGATGCCCCTCGAGGAGTACGGCACCCGTCCCGGGCCCTTCCAGGCAACGCCCATCATGGTCGACAACGTCCTGTACCTCTCGACCATGTACACGCGCGTGGCGGCTCTCGACGCGGAGACGGGCAAGGAGCTGTGGACCTTCGATCCCAGGGTCTACGAAGATGGACCCAAGGGTGCGGGTCCCACGGGTTTCAAGCACCGGGGCATCGCCTGGTGGAGCGACGGCGACGACGCGCGCATCTTCCTCAACAGCCGCGACCGGCTCTACGCAATCAATGCCGCGACCGGTGAGCTGGACACGGGCTTCGCCGGGGGCGGAAGCGTTCTGCTGACCGAGGGCCACGGCCGCCCGGTGACGCGCTTCGAGTTCGATCAGACCTCGCCGCCGGTGGTGTTCGAGAACCTGGTGATCGTGGGGAGCCGCATTCCCGATCGCTTGCAGCGCAAGTTCGACCCGCCGGGAACCGTGCAGGCCTTCGACGCCCGCAGCGGCGAGCGCCGCTGGGTGTTCTTCACCATCCCGCAATCGAGCGCCGACTTCGGCGCCGACACCTGGGAGGACGAGTCGTGGCGCTACACCGGCCACGCAGCTTCGCTTCTAAATCCTTGAAATAGCTTGTCGTTTTCCTCGCTCAGCAACAGGTTCCAGGCGGGAATGTGCCGCGTTTTGTCCCCGCCTGCAACCGTCCGGTGGAGGAAAACGCCATGTCCGCACGTCCACTCACCCAGGCCCGAATCGACGCGCTCAAGCCCCGCAGCACGGTGCGCAATCTACGCGACGGCACGCTCAAGGGTTTCGGGGTTCGCATACTGCCCTCGGGCAGGAAACGCTACTTCGTCCACATTCAGAGGGACGGGCGGCGGCTATGGAAGATGCTCGGCGATGCGGAGTCCATGCGCCTCGAGGAGGCGCGCCGCCGTGCGAGAGCGTTGCTCGCCGCGACCCGTCTCGACGGTGCGCAGACCGCGCTGCCCGACGAGATGTGCTTCGAGGCGGTGGCCGAGGAGGTGTTCCGCAACTACGCCCGGCACTGGAAGCCGCGCACGCTCCAGGTCAATCGCCATTACCTGCGCAGCCAGATTCTGCCCTGGTTCCGGGGCCGCAGTGTGGCCGACATCACCCGAGCCGACGTGCAGCAGTGGTTCGCCTCCCGTCACGCCACACCGGCGGCGGCGGATCGCTCCGCGCCCATTCTCTCGGTCATCCTGCGACAGGCCGAGATCTATGGGTACCGCCCCGAGGGCAGCAACCCCTGTGCCGGTATCCGGCGCTACCGGCGCAAGGACCGGGAGCGTTTCCTGTCGGAGCAGGAGCTGCGCCGCCTCGCGCAGGCACTCGGGCGCCACGAGGCGCTCGAGCCGCTGCCGGTCGCCTTCGTCCGGCTCCTGCTCCTGACCGGGTGCCGCAAGAGTGAGGTGGCCACCCTCGCGTGGTCCTCGTATCGGGAAGGCCACCTCTTTCTTCCCGATAGCAAGGTGGGCCCGCGCACCGTGTGGCTGTCCTCGCCCGCGCGGGCGGTGCTCGAGGAACTGCCGCGCACGAGCCCCTGGGTCTTCCCCTCGACGCCCCCCGACAAGCCGCTCGGCCTGCACGTCTTCGACCGGTTCTGGCACAGGATTCGCGCCGAGGCGGACTTGCGCGATGTGCGGCTGCACGACACGCGTCATACGTACGCGAGCATCGCGATTCTGCATGGCGAGACCGTGGTGACCACCGGGCGGCTGCTCGGGCACCACTCACCGGGAACGACGCTCAAGTACGCTCACCTGTCCGATGCGTCGGTCCGCCAGGCCGTCGATGCGCTCGGCGCCCTTCTCGGCTCGGAGGGGTGACCCATGGCGAGACAACAACGCCTCACCGATGCCGGCATCGCGCGGCTCAAGCCCGAGGCGCGCGAGTACACCGTGTGGGACACCCGGGTCCCCGGGCTCGGGGTACGCGTGCGTCCCTCCGGAAGCCGCACCTACCTCCACCAGCGTTCGACGCCGGCGGGCGTCAAGCGGGTCTCGCTCGGCCCAACCGCGCTGCGCAGTGTCGAAGACGCGCGCCGCGCCTGCTTGGAGATCGCAGCGTCGCCCGATGAAACGATGCCCTCCGCCCGGAGCAACGCCCCATTGTTCCGGCACTTCGTCGCCGGTCCCTGGAAGACCGCATGCTACGACCGCTGGAAGCCGTCATCGCAGGCTCGCACCCGAAGCGTGCTGAATCGACAGCTGCTCCCCGCCTTCGGTGCACTGCGTCTCGACCGGATCAGCCGCCTCATGGTGGTGCGGTGGTTCGACGCCTACAGCCGGACGGCTCCCGCCGGCGCCAATCGGGTCCTCGACGACCTTCGCCAGATTCTCAACCACGCCATCGCCTGCGGGCACATCGACACCAATCCCGCCTGCGCCATCCCGCGCAATCGCGCCCCAGCGCGTACCCGGTTTCTCTCGCGAGAGGAAGTCCGCCGCCTGCACCAGGCGCTCGACCGGCATGCGCAGCGCTCCGAGTCCGCACGTCAGCAGGCCGACATCATCCGCCTTCTCCTGCTGACCGGGTGCCGCAAGAACGAGATCGTGCGCTTGCGCTGGCAGGAAGTAGACGGAGATCACCTCAACCTCAAGGATTCCAAGACTGGCCCGAGACGTGTGCTCCTCAACGTTCGCGCACGAGCCATCATCGAGCGCCGGAATGACCAATCGGCCAGCGACTGGGTGTTTCCGTCGGTCAGAAATCCAGCGATTCCCCAAGGCGACGTGACCCGACCATGGTTCTTGGTGAGGCGCGAGGCGAGCATCGAAGACGTACGCCTGCACGACCTCCGGCATACCGTGGCGAGTCATGCCGTCATGCAGGGAGTACCGCTCCCGATCGTGGCGAAGGTCTTGGGGCACCGGAATCCGAGGATGACGCTGCGCTACGCCCACATCGGAGACAGCGAGATCCAGGCGGCGGCGGAGCGTGTCGGACTGCGTATCGCGCAGCTACTGTCACCTTAGCGACCGCCCGATTCATTGCACATAGCCTCTGCACCATGCGCGGTCCTGCCCTCGTTGCCCGTCCTTCGCCGAAACGGCACAATACCCACAGACCCTCGGAAGCATCCCGCTGCCCGACGTTTCCGTACGCCTTATCCCACGAGCCGTTACACAGCAAACAATAGGTGCTCCTCCCAGCCGGGGAATGCCACCAGCCGAGGCCACAGTCGCGCGCGTTGGTGGAGCCTCGCCACGAACGACTAACGGGACGAAGATGCGTGCGAATGCGAGCAAGCACAAGGCGACGAGCTACTGCCAAACCTCCCACCCCTCCCGTTATCAAAAGGAACCGCCATACCTGCCGAGTGATCCTTCGCTGTGGCGGGATAGCACCGCCACAGCATTTGCCCGGATTTGTCCCTGCCGTATTCTCTGAGTGGCATAGGCGGGTTGACGTATAGAACAAGGACGCATAATCGATGGACATCGGACTCCATTCACTCCTGAAGGAACGGGTACTTGCTCGCCACGACTTCTTCATGGATCAAGTTAAGTCTCGTGTGTTCGATAACTTCTCGAACCTGGAAGCGGACGCGGATGATGCCGCCAGTGAGGCATGGGAGAAGTTCATGAGTCAACCATCGGACGGAGAATCTGATCCAGGGGACTTCGCCGATGTTGCGCTCGAGGCGGGAATAGATTTCTATGAATATGGCATGAAATTGAAGAGACAAGTCACGCTTGCATCTCTTGCGACCTTGTATCATGAGTGGGACAAGCAAGTTCGTTCCCACTTGGAGCGTGAGCTCTGCCGTTGGGGGTATCATACTGCCAAAGAAGGCGAACTGTGGAAAGTTCATATTTCGGATGTTCTGGCATTTCTTGAGACGCAGGGTTGGGGGATCAGAAACAGCGAATGGTATGAATTACTTGATGCATGTAGGCTCATAGTAAATGTGTATAAGCACGGAAAGGGTCCATCGCTTGATGAACTAAAGAAGAGATTTCCGCAATACCTAAAGTCTGGCGTTCATGTCCTCGAACCCGACTACGAAAGCTTAGACATTACTGAGCAGGAATTCGATGAGTTGGGCGGAGCAGTTCGCCAGTTCTGGAAGGAGTTTCCACAGTCATTCCCACCTGCTTCGTTTTGAGACGAGCTTGGCGACGAGTTCGGCCTGGAGTCGATGGGAAAGTGGTCGTCCGGCGCGATTGCAATTGCGATGCGAACCTGGGACTCGACTGGCAGCGTGTAAGGTGACCTGCTGCGTGCCATTGGCGGGAGCTTTCGGATGCTTGAGTTCTGCTCACACGGGTTCGTGTTGCCGAGGCTTGTGCACGCGACTGTTCTGGTCCTACCTCCTTCTCAGATGTGCAGTCGAGAGCGCGCTTTAGCGCGAAGACGCTTTGATACGACCCGCCCTCGCGCGGCGGCATCTCCAGCAGTTGGGCGGTACTTCGTTGCCGGTCCCTGAAAGACCACGTGCGACGACCGCTGGAAGCCGTTATCGCAGACCCGCACTCGAACTGCGCTGAATCAACACCTGCTCCCCGCCTTCGGTGCGCTGCGTCTGCTGCGTCTCGACCGGGTGAGCCGCCTCTCCGTCGTCCGGTGGTTCGACGTCTACAGCCGGACGGCCCGGTCGGCGCCAATCGGGCCCTCGACGACCTTCGCCAGATTGTCAATCATGCTATCGCATGCGGACACATGGAGACAATCCCCGCGTGGTCCATCCCGCGCAATCGCGCCCCACCGCGTAGCCGTTGGGACCCCACAGGCGACGATGACCTGATAAGCGTCGTCAGTTCACTCCTTCGCTTTCCCCTCAAGCAGCGTGATGATTCTGTCGAGCTTCTCGATTATCTGGGCTTCAACGGGCTTGATGAACTCCCATGCGAGTTCTCCATCACCCCATTTGATCTTTCCGCCACCCCAACTTGATTCATCCTCACTTGAGAAAAGAACCTGCTCCAGTTGATAACCTTGTTGCTAAAGAATCCCTTGGAAGTCACCTGACAGCGCCTCTAGATCGACCCCGCTCTCCAACGGAGTGTTCTGGTCAGCCCGTGACGTCCACATTATGAGTGTCCCCTTGTGGAACGTGGTTTCGGGTACCGGGTGGGATTCTTCTCCATAAGCATTCAAGGTGAACGTCCCGGCAAGAATTGAGATGGCGAAGAGTTTCAGGTTCATGCTGCTTCTCCTGTGGATTGAGTCCTCAGTAAAGGACACTGTACCACTAGCTACCCAATGCCAGTTCAAACTTTGACAGTCTAAAGGTGCTACACCAGACCCTTTGAATCTTTATCGTACCAATTCAAAGTTGGGCACTACTGCGCGCCGGCACAGCTTCATCAGCTTGACGAACAACGCCCCGAAGTGATTGCGGTGCACCCGGCGAAACTCGTTGATCGTGGTGAAGTACGGGTGCGCATTGCCCGTAATCACCCGAAACGCCACATCCTCCCGGCACGCCCGCTCGATGCGACGCGACGAGTACACCCCGGTGCAGTACGCGTAGACCAGCAACGCCACCATCATCGACGAATGGAAAGGACGCTGACCTCGTGCGTCCTTCGCCTCAATCGCCCTCTCAATTGCGCTCAGGTCCAGTTGCGAGACCACCTCCAGTGTGAACCACGCCAGATGGTCTTCCGGGAGCCAGTCACGCAGCGACGGAGGCAGCAGATGCGCTTGGTCCTGCGTCCACGGCTGACAGCTCTTGCGCATGACCCCAGTAGATCATGAACCACCCCTCGTGTCGATCCCGCAGGATCTATGCGGTACGGACTCCTGCGCGGTGGATGGGACGCTGGCGATGCCGCGGGAGCCCTCGCGTATCCAATCGAGCGATACTCATGAATAGAGGCAGCCGGTCGGCCACGACGAACGCGCGGCATGGACCAACCTTCTCCAAAGTGAGGACGTGCTGATCGTGGCTACCGAGACGACGGGAGTCGACGTGAGCACCGAGCTCCGTATGGTCACGATGTTGGCGGCACGATTGCAACCGAAAACCCCTTTGCACCTTTGTAGCCCTTTCCGCCGTGCGCGGTAACCATACCGGACGGTATGTTTCCGGTGTTCCCCTGATTACCAGCGAACGGAAAGTGGTGAAAAGTTCCTTGTACATGCGCGGTCTCGATGAACACGATGAGACCTTCAAGCCTGATTCGATAAGCGTGCCGATTGAGTGCCTCCAAGATACGGCGCACCTGCTCGGCGTTCGCCCGACAGTGAGCTGCCGATCCCGCTGGCTCGGCCGCGGTACCCTCCAAGTATTGACCATAAGCAGCCTCGAACTCGCCCGTCATCACCTTGCTGTTGCCCATGGCGAGGGCTGCATCGCTTCCTCGCACTTCCAGCCATGCAGCTTCAAAGTCCTCGTAAGCTTCAGCAAACATTTCCAGAGCGAACTTCGAGTTCCCCCGATTTTTCAGTATGTCCCGCTTGGCGACATCACTGTGCTGCAGTGCAACATCGTAGTCCGAGATGGCTCCAAGGTGATCTGCGACCACCGCGCGTACGTTGCCTCGATTGTAGTGCAGTGCGTGGGACATCGTGGGTTCGACGACTTCCCGATCAACGGCGACTTGTTTGCCAAGATCAATGGGTCGATCGAGATTCTCGAGCGCCTGGGTGTAAGCTAGATTCGCATCTTCGAATCGTCCGAGTGCAGCGAGCGCATCACCCTTGAGACAATAGGGTTGGGCCACACCCGGCAGGGACGATGCATAGGCCTCGTATGCAGCGAGAGCGTCGCCGTACCGTCTCGCCTGATAGGCTCGGTTGCCCCGATCCCGGTGCTGTTTCGGCGTGACAGACTCTGTGCGTTGCAGTTTTTCGCTCCTCGTATTCGCCGCCGCCAGGCCCGGAATGTCCCGAAACAGCGACATCCGCGATAGCCTCAACTGTGTCAGATAGTTCTCTAATGGCCGCTTGGAACTCCACGGCACGACCACTGACTTTAGGTGCTGAGCCGGTATATGCGGATTGCAGATTACGAACACGCTCTGCTGCGCAACGATTCGCGCTCCAAGTGAATGGTCAGGTTCGTAGTACACGACAACCTGTCCGGCTGCATCGAACGGGTCCTCCATTGTCCGTCCGTTGTGGGCGATTTGGTGATCTCCAATGTCGAGGAGGAAAATCTTTGCGTTTTTTTCGTGTTCTGCCGTGCATGCGAACCAGAGGGCGACGAGGGGGTTCTCTGTAAAATCCAAAAGCCCCGTGGCCGCCCCTTGATGCTGGAGGATGGATAGCCTTTGTAGATCGGACAAGTCGAGTCCGTCAATCACCTCCATTGGCATGATAAGTCGTTCCCTGTGGTATTCTACCACCAAGGCTCGGAGTGCACCCTCGTCTACTGGAAGGTCCTCGCCGTGCGCCTCCCGCAAGCGATGGACAGCGCCGGACTCAGGAGCCCAATCGGCATCGGCCTGGCCCCGATATACGGGCCGTGTCATGTTATGCGACTGTCCTGCAACGGCCTGGACAATCTCTTCAGGAGTCATTTTCGTCCATCCACGACTTGGTCGGATCTGGCTATGAGGTACGAAGGGACTGCCCGCGAAACTGACCACTTCGGCTCAACATGCAGAACTTCCGGGCGAATGCTCATGCTACGTGTTGTGTCATCACTGCCCTGCGCCTTAACAGATCCTGGATAACCGGGACAAGGAGGGGAGCATGCAGGCATTGGCCCCCTATGGACCCAAGGAACCGGTCCCATCGGGTCTATTGTCCGATCCGGGCTTCCACCGGGCGGAAACGCCGTGGCCCGTAGTGGTGGCCAGTCCAAGCTCCCGCAGTCGAGCCAGCGCCCTCTTCACTTGACGGACGCTCAGCGAGGCGGCCAAACACACCCGAATCTCACGAAGGGCCAACGGTTGATCCGAATGTCTCAACAAGTCGAGAATGTCGCGCTGTCGGGCATTCAAGTTGAACGCCACCGGCGAGCCAAGCGAGACAGCGAGCCTCTCGGACTTTGGCCTACCGACTGCGGCGGGCCGGAATCGCACCGTCAAACATGCGCCGGCATCTTCGATTTCAGGCCTCGGCAGACCGGCAGCGGCCGCCAGCTCGGCCATCTTCAACGTCCCACGCCCCCAGCGTTCGATGATGCCGCGCCGGTAGAAGGCGTCGGCGATCAGCGGATTCCAGGGTATGGATTCATGCGGCGCGAACAGCTTTTCGGGCGTCTACCCGAAGTGAAGACCTCCCGTCGATGTCACCTCCAGGCGGTCGTCGTAGATCGCCACCCCGACCGAACCGCCGCCGATCGAGTAGTCGCGATGGCAGAGTGCGTTCGCCAGGGCCTCGCGTGTTGCGAGGGGCGGGAGGAGCGGTTCGTCGATCCGCTCGATACGGTCTTCCTCGATGCGCCCGGCAATGGGCAGGGTGTCGCGCAGGAAGCGTTCGGCGGCCCTGAGCAGGGAGAAGGCGTTGCCGTGAAAGTGGCGATTGTCGAGAAATTCCGTGCGGTCGATGCCTCTGAAGCGGGCGACCCGAAGCAGGCACTGCGGCATGTCGAACCGAAGCCGTTCCTCGCTGCCGAACAGCGCAACCGCCGCCCGCCACAGAACCCCGTCCCTGAACAGTCCGAGTCCTCGGAGCAGGTCGCGAGGGTTGCGGGTTCCGGGATCCTCAAGCCGGCCCCGGCGCACTGCCTCTTCCACAGTGGTCCGAACCTCGTTGGCGTCCAGATCGTCGACCGACCACCCGTCCGCCGGCTGATTCTCCCATCGCCGTTCGCCGTGCATGCGCTCGAAGAGCATCCGCTGGTACTCGTCCGCACGCATCTCGACCGTGGTGTTGCCTACCCGCCGGTACGCGCGGCCGCGGTACATGTACGGCCCGGCTTGTCCGCGACCGACGGAGACGGCGACGACCTCGCGGCGCTCCTTCACCGGTATTCGCTCGATCGCCGGAAAGGCAGGCGGATCGAGCCTCGCGAGCTCAGCGCCGACTTCCTCGATGGTGCGCCCGCCCACCTGCTGGCCAATCACCCGGCCTTGCGAGGTCACGCCGAACAGCACACGTCCACCGCGCTGGTTGAGCATGGCGCACAGAGTCTGCGTCGCTTCCCGGCGCTGATTCGTCGTCTGCTTGAACTCCAGGATTTCGGACTCCCCGGAGGCGGCCAAGGTCTCGATCTCCGAGAGGATCATGATCGCTTTCCGGCATCGTCTTCACTGGATTCGTCGAATGGCTCGGGGAGGCCGGCGACGATGCGGGCAGTCTCCACGCTGACCCGAACGATGCGGCGGAACGCCACGATTAGATCGTGCGGGTCGTCGAACCAGCCGTTCGGATCGTTGACGATACCGCTGCCCTTGTCCCGCGTGATCCGGTAGCGGTCGATGAGCCACTCAAGCGGGGTGCGCCCGTTGACCTGATAGCCATGCGCCTGCGCGGGAATCCCGGCAAGGCGGAGGTGGTCGTTGACGATTAGGACGCTTCGCTCGTCATCGGCGAAGCGCATCGCGCGTTCGCCGATCCGGCAGTGCTCCGGCGCCGGCTCCCTCGGCTGCGCGAAGACAACATCGAGTGGCCATTCCTCGCCGTTCTCGTAATCGAGGTGCAGCTCGGTCAGCCGGCGGCCGGCCGTGGCGAAGGCATGGAACTCCGGCGCGAACGGGACGCGCGGCAGCTCCTTCGCCAAATCGTTGGCGAAGCGTTCGCGGTACACCGGTGCATGGAGGATGCCGTAGACGTAAGCGAAGATCGCATCCTTGGTGATCGTGTTGTCGTCGTAACGGACTCGGAAGGCCCGCAGCGCGGTGTCGGTGAGGTTGTCGATGCGGGCGAGGCCGGCTGCCGCGTCGAGCAGGTCGCCCTGGACACCTGCGGCGTCTCTTCTCGGCTCGAAACGATAGCGCGGGAAGCACTGGCCCTTCGATACCAATTCCAGATCCGGCATCGTATCCACCATGAGCGCGGAGAACGGCTTGGTCGAGCCGACGCCCGGCACGCAGATCGCACGGTTGTCGGTGTCGGGAGTGGGGAAGATATCGCCGGTGAGTGCAGGACGTTGTGAGAATGTCGTATCGGAGTACAGGTACTGCTTGACGAAGGGGCGGTAGGCGACCACTCGAACATACTTCTCGGAAAATGCGGTGGTAGTACGTCGGCGAATATTGTGCTTCAGCTTGTCGTCCCATCTGATATTCGACGAGTAATGTGGAATGATCTTGTCCATCCCGTATGCGGGATACTCCTCCCGCACCGCGAGGGCGCCACAATAGTCGTCCACCATCAACCGCGCATTCTCCGCGCAGGCCACGCGGGAAAAGTTGTACAGATACGCATCCTTTCCGGTCTTGTAGCCGTTGCTGAAGAGCCGGAACACCGCATCGCCGTTCCGGCCCGCTTTCGCCGTCTTCGACCCCAACGGGTAGAGCCGGACGAACGCCCCGTCACGCTGGCCGATCCAGTCGTGATGCCGGTCGGGGGTGATCGCCTGTAAATCGTCGATGCCCGTGATCGATCCCCACTCGCGCAAGCGGGCGAGCTTCTCCTCGCGGGTGAGGTAATCCCCGATGTCGCGGTAGAGGATGCGGCAGCCTTCGTGATCGGCTTCCGGGTTGCGCACCAGCACCGTGATCGCGACCGGGGCCCGAGAGCCCTGGCCGAAGACCTTGCCGCCCTCCCGGCGCGAGCGTTCGCCCTGCGTCCGCTGATTCCCCCGCAGGTTCAGCACGTAGACGGCGCTGAACTCCTCCGCCAGACACGCCCGCACTCCGGAATCCACGTTGCCGTCGATCCACGAGCCGTTGGTGACGAAGGCGATGACACCGTGCGCGCCGATGCGGTCCGAAGCCCACCGAATCGCCATCTTGTAGGTGTCGTAGAGGCTGTTCTTGAGGGTTGCGGTGGAGCGAGCCGCATACGTCTCGGCGATCCGGTGTTCAAGCTCCGGATAGTCCACGTTCGGGTTATCGTCGGCGGAGCTCTTCTGCCCGACCGACCATGGCGGATTGCCGACGATGACCTGGATGGGCAGCTTCTGCTGGCGCTCGGCGCGTTCGCTGTTGTCCGGCAGCCAGTCCTTCGGGAACCCCGCTCGTTCTGTGTGCAGGTTGAAGGTGTCGGTGAGCACGATGCCGCCGAAGGGTTCGTGAGCACCGTCATCGCCGACACGGCCGAGGAACGCCTCCTCGATGTGGATGGCGGCGATGTAGTAGGCGAGCAAGACGAGCTCATTGGCGTGCAGCTCTTCCCGGTACTTGCGCCTCAGATCGGCATCGCGGATCAGCGCTGACTGCAGGAGCCGGACTACGAAGATGCCGGTGCCGGTGAAGGGGTCGAGGACATGGACGCCTTCGCTGCCGAGCGAGCGGCCGAACTCCCGGCGCAGCACCGCGTCCGCACTCGTCAGGAGGAAGTCGACGATCTCGACCGGCGTGTAGACGATGCCGAGCCGATCCGCGTCTTTCTTCATGGCGGTCGCGAAGAACTTCTCGTAGAGCTCCATCAGCACGCGCTGGCGCGCTTGCGGATTGTCGAGTCCCCGCGCCCGCAGCCGCACGCTCTCGTAGAATCCTTCGAGGTCGCGGGTCTCGTTCTCCAGCCCGAACTCCCCGAAATCCCGTCGTAGCGCGTCCAGCGCCCGGGCCACCGGGTTGCCACCGGCAAAGTCGTAATGCTCGAACAGCGCCTCGAAGACCGGCCGGGTCAGCAGGTGCTGGGCCATCATGTCGATGGCGCTCTGGGTGGTGATCGCGTCGTTGATCGATATCCGCAACTCCTCGTGGAACGCGGCAAACCACTCCTTCAGCGCCTCGTTGTCGGGATGCTCGAGAAGCCCCTCGATACGCGTCACCAGACGCTTGTAGATGTCGGCGACATCCTTGGCCCAGCTCTCCCAGTACTTCCGGTCCCCGCACTTCTCGACAATCTTCGCGTAGATGGCGCCGGGGGGCAGGTCGAGCGGCGGGAAGGGCAACGCCGGCGCGTCGGGCAACTCGTCGCCGTCGATCCCGTCCCGATTGAAGATGATGCGCTCCGTGGGATGGTCATTGAGGTCGATCTGGTTGATCTCGGCGTCCAGGCGGTCGTCGTGCGAACGCAGCGCGCGCAGCACGCTCCACACGACATCGAACTCCTTTCCGGAGTCGAGGACCAGCGCCGGGTCCCTTCCGGTCGGCACCGCAACCGGCAGCACGATGTAGCCGTACGTCTTTCCTTCGGCCTTGCGCATTGCGCGGCCTACAGCCTGGACGATATCGACGACGCTCCGGCGCTCGGTCATGAAGATGACCGCATCGAGGGCAGGCACGTCGATGCCCTCCGACAGGCACCGCGCGTTGGAGAGAATGCGACATGCGCCGTCGGTCGAGCCTTTCAACCACTCGATCCGGGACTTGCGTTCCAGCGCATGGTTCTGGCCGTCCACATGGCGGGTCTCGCAGTGGAACGCCGTCCCGCGCTCTGCTTCCGGCAGCAGTGCGGTCGCCTGCTCGACCACACCGCTCCAGTGCTCGGCCAGGAGCTTCGAAGATGCGATGGTCTTGGTGAACGCAATCGCACGGCCGAGCGGGTGGACCGGCCCGTCGCCGCCCGGCGGCCGGTTCTCGGGGTTCCGCAGCGCCTGCCAGCATCCGATCATCCGGGCCGCATCGCTCAGGTTGATGGTGCCGCCGCTCGATGCCAGATGCGCCTGCAACGCCTGGTCCGCATGGGACTCGGAGAGGGCGAGCACGACGACCTTGTAGTCCGACAGCAGGTCCTGCGCGACCGCCCGCGAGAAAGGCAGGCGATGGAACTCCGGCCCGTAGGTCGCCTCGTCGTCCATCGAGAACACTTCCACGCGGTGACTCGCCGCCCGGGTCTTCGCGCCTTCGGTGTAGAGACGCGGCGTCGCGGTCATGTAGAGGCGTTTGCGGGACCGAATGCGGGTCGCGTCGTGCACGAGCACGAAGGGCGAGGTCTTGTCGCCGGGACGCTCCACGCCGGTCGTGCGGTGCGCCTCGTCGCACAGCGCGAGGTCGAAGGGCGGCGCGCCCTCGTCCTGCGCCCGCTCGACCAAGCCGAGCGAGTGATAGGTGCAGAACACGACGGTCATCGCTCCGGATGGCGCATGCCGCAGGGACTGGCCGACGGTGCGTGGATCGGTCGTCACGGGGATTTCCAGCTCCAGGAACGAGGCATCCTCGTCACTGCGCCCCGCCCGTGTGTCGGAGCAGATGCCGATGTAGCGATGCGGCAGCGCGCGTTGCTCTGCCCATTCGCGCATGGACTGCTGGAACAGCGAGATCGACGGCACGAGATAGAGCACCCGCCCGCTCTCGCCCGCGACCTCCTCGGCGATGCGAAGCGCGGTGAAGGTCTTGCCCGTGCCGCAGGCCATGATCAGCTTACCGCGATCATGCGCCGCGAACCCTTGGAGGACATCGTCGAACGCCCGCTGCTGATGCGGACGCAGGCGAAACGGCTCGTGGCGCAATGACAGCGCCTCCGGCGCTTCGCGGACCAGATCCGGCCAGTCGAAGGGTCGGCTTGCGAGATCGCCGAAGCGCAGCACGTGGCACTCCGGCTCCAGGCCGGTCAGGGTCCTGATCGCGTTGGGGCCCCACCCATCGCCGGTATCGACGACAGTCCTGGCCGTGAACGGCGCCCGCGCGGAAGCGGAGATGAAGGAATCGAGGGCCTTCTTGTCAATTCGCGTGCCCGGCGCGTGGCACTTGCACTGGATCGCGCAGAATCCGCCGTCGCGTTCTTCGGCGACGAGGTCGATGCCGGTGTCGGGTCCGAACTCCGGCCGCCGTTGCCGCCACTCGGACCACAGACACACGTCCGAGAAACGGTCGCCGTAGAGCGGGTCCTGGCGGAAGTACGCCTTCATCAGCCGTTCGAACAGGCGGCCCTTCTCCGCCTCGGTGCCGGCGATGGCCCGGATGTGATCCAGAACGCACTGGAATCCGTCGCTCATTCGCCCGGCCTCCTGCGGCAGGGTCGTGCCCGACACGGAAAGCCGATGCACGGCCCGGAGGGCGTTGTCCATCGTGCTTCTGTGGCCGTGCCATATGCCGGCGCATCGTCACTCACACAGGCGCCTCCTGCGCAACTCGACGATCTGGTGTCCGATTCCGTCATCGCGTCGGCGTCGCCCCTATCAGGCGCAGCATACAACCTTAACCCCGGTTCGCCTCGCTTCGCATCCGATGGGGATTGCCGTTGCGGCCCTCTCTCTCCATGCCGTCGTCGAAGCGGGGCCGTAACGCGCCGCATTCACTGGGTTGGCGCGATGGGACAGTGTACGGTGCTCTCGGTTTCTCGAGCCTCGACGATGCAGTTCTTGATCTCGAGGCCGTAGTCGTTCCAGATCCCGTCACGCCAACCCAGAGTCGGATCCGGCACGGGGACGGGCGCGTGCCGCCACTGGAGCCAGACGCCGGCGGCGAAGCATGCGAGGAGGCCCAGCAGGACGGCGCCGGCGAGGCCGAGGCGCAGGCGCCGGGAGCGGCGGCGGCGCCGGCGCACGAGCGCGGTGGTCTCGTCGAGCGCCGCGCGCACGTGCCTGGCCTCCTCCGCGATGCGCTCGGTGAGCGCGGTCTCGGCGTCGCTCACCTGCTTCGTGAGCTCCTCCCCCAGCTCCTTCGAGGCGCGGGTGTGCGCCCGCACCGCCTGCCCCAGCGGGCCGACGGTGGCGCCGAGCGCGGCGAGCGCCCCGGGGGTGGCGGCGGCGGAGCGGGCGAGCGCGAGCAGGTCGGGCAGCGCGTCGCCGACGTCCTGGACGTGGGTCTTGAGATGCGCGACCTGGGCGCCGAGGCGGCCCTCGGCCTCGGCGAGCCGGGTGGCGAGCGCGGACTCGCCGGCTTCCTCGCCTTCGGCGTGACGCGCGGCGAGGTGCGCGCGCACGGCGGCGAGGTCGTCGGCGAGGCGCGCGGTGTCGGCGCGGGCGGTGAGCTGGGACTCGAGGACGGCGTGCACGGCGCTGAGCACCCGCTCGAGGTCGGGGTGGGCACCCTCGCCGTTGGCCCTCTCGCGCTCGCGCCGGGCGAGCTCGCGCTCGGCGGCGTCGGGGTTGGACCAGTCGCGGGCCATGGGTGCGGGGGGAGTCTCGAGTCCGAAGCGGGGCCGGCGCAAGGCACGCGGCGTCTCGTCGCGATGGGGTAAGGTTGCGCGGTGGTCGCGACCGTCGTCAACCTCACCTCCGCCTCGTCCACGGTGCACTACTTCCGCCGGGACGGGGGCGAGGAGGCGGCGGCGGGGCGCGCGGGCTACTACGCGCGTGCAGACGACGAGCACCGCAAGGCGAGCCGGTGGCGGGGCGCGGGCGCGGCGGCGCTGGGGCTGGTCGGTCACGTGGAGGCGGACGTCTTCCGCCGCGTGCTCCAGGGCCACGTGCCGGGCACCGACCTCCGCCTCGGACGGCTCCGGGACGGCGCGCACGAGCACCGCCCGGGCGTCGACATCACGCTGTCGGCGCCGAAGTCGGTGTCGCTGGAAGCGCTCCTCCCGGGGCGGGGCAACGCGCGCGCGCGCCGCGCGCACGACGCGGCGGTGCGTGACACCTTGGCGTTCATCGAGTCGCGGCTGCTGCGGACCCGGCGCTGGGATCGGGGCTTGGGGCGCTCGGTGCAGGTCGACGCCCCGCACCTCGTGGCGGCGACGTTTCGCCACATCACGAGCCGCAACCACGACCCGCAGCTGCACACGCACTGCGTGGTGGCGAACATGACCCGTAGTAGCGACGGGCGGTGGCGGAGCGCGGAGGTGGGACTGCTGCGCCGCTCCGAGCGCCTCATCGGGGCGTACTACCGCAACGCGCTCGCGGGCCGGCTTCGGCGGGCGGGGTTCGCGCTGCGGCCCTCGATGATAGGCCCGGTGCCCGGGTTCGAGATTGCGGGATGGCCGCAGGCCGCGCTCGAGGCCTTCTCGAGCCGCCGGCGCGACATCCTCGACTACATCCGGGAGCGGGGCTGGCGCTACAGTGCCCAAGCCGCCCAGGCCGCGACGCTCGCCACCCGCAGGGCCAAGCGCGAGCCCCGCCGCGCGGCGCTCGAGGCGCTGTGGAGCGCGTTCGCCCGCGAGCGGGGTCTTGCCAAGGCGAACCACCGCCGGCGGCCCATCGGGCGCCGGGCGCCTGAGCCGCTCAGCGCCCTCGAGATTGCCTGGCGCGCGGTGGCGCAGGCCGAGGAGCGCGCCTCGGTGTTCCCCCGGCGCGACGCGCTGGCCGCGGCGCTCGCGCACTCCCCGGGCGTGCACACGTTGGAGGACTTCGAGGCGGCGTTCGCAGCACTGGAGCGCGACGGCCACCTGCTGCCGGCGATTCGCCGGGGGGTGGACGGGGCGTGGACCACGCGCCGGGCGGTCCAGGCCGAGCGCGCGGTGATCGCGCACCTGCACGCGGGCCGGGGCGCAGGCGCCCCCCTCACCGCATCCCCCGCCGCCGAGTCCGCGCTCGAGGGCTTGAGCGAGGGCCAGCGCGCCGCGGCACGGCTCATCCTCGGGAGCGCCGACCGCACCGTCGGCGTGCAGGGCTATGCCGGCACCGGCAAGACGGCGATGCTGAGGGCGGTGGCCGCGGCGCTGGGTAACGAGCGGCCCGTGGTGGGGCTCGCGCCCTCGGCCTCGGCCGCGCGCACGCTCGCCCGGGAGACGGGGCTCGGCTGCCGCACGCTCCAGTGGTTCCTCGCCCGCACGCGCGAGGTGGCCGAGGGGGTGGCCGACGACGAGACGCTCGCGCGGCTCCGGCGGACCTATGCCGGTGCGCTCGTCGTGGTCGACGAGGCCTCGCTCATGGGCACCGCGCAGGCTCGGGCGCTGCTCGAGGTGACGATGCGCCTCGGGGCGGCGCGCCTGGTGCTGGTCGGCGACACGCGCCAGCTCCGGGGCGTGGAGGCGGGCCAGCCCTTCGGCCAGCTCCAGCGCGCAGGGCTAGCCACCGCGGTGCTCGACGACATCCGCCGCCAGCGCGACCCGGACCTGCGCGCCGCGGTGCGCGACCTGATAGACGGCGCGCCGGGCGAGGCGCTCGAGCGCCTGGGCGATGCGCTCCACGAGGTGCCCCCGGAGGCGCTCGCGCCCACCGCCGCGGCGCTGTGGCTGCGGCTCTCCCCGGAGGCCCGGGAGCAGACCGCGCTGCTGGTGCCCACCCGCGCGATGCGCGCCGCGGTCAATGCCGCGGTGCGCGAGGGCTTGGAGGCCGAGGGCGCGCTCGGCGGGCCCGCCGTCGCGCTCGACACCCTGGTGCCGCTGGGCCTCACCCGCGCGCAGCTCGGCGATGCGCGCAACTGGCGCGAGGGCGACGTGGCGCTCTTCCACCGCGCGCTCTACCCCTACCGCATCGCCGCGGGCGACGCCTGCACGGTGACCGACGTGGACGAGGACCGCATCGGGCTCGCCCACCCCGACGGGCGGCCCCGGCACCTGGTGCCGAGCGGCGACATCCGCTACCGGCTCGAGCTGCATGAGCGCCGGCGCCTGGTGGTGCGCGAGGGCGAGCGGCTGCGCTGGACGCGCAACGACGCCGCGCGCGGCCTCGTCAACGGCGAGGCGGTGACGGTCACGGCCGTCGGCAAGAAGCGCCTGGAGCTCTGCACCGCCGACGGGCGCGACCTCGCGCTCGCGCTCGGCGACCCGCAGCTTCGCCACCTCGCCTACGCCTATGCCGCGACCGTGCACGGGGCGCAGGGGCAGACCCACGAGCGGGTCATCGCGGTGCTCGACACCGGCGCCGGCCCCTTGCGCAACCCGTGCACGCTCTACGTGCAGCTGAGCCGCGCGAGGCAGGAGGCGGTGGTGCTCACCGACCACCGCGAGCAGCTGCTGGAGGCGCTCGAGGCGAACACCGGCGAGCGGGCCACCGCGCTCGATGCCATCGGCGAGGCGGTGGCGGTGCCCGGGAAGGCGCCGGTCGCCGCCCGCGAGGCCGAGGCCCTCGTCGACCGGGCGCGGGCCGCGCGCGAGCGCAAGGTGGCCGAGGCGGAAGCGAAGGCGAGGGTGCGCACGGTCCACACATGGCTCGACGCCACCGGGCGCTTCCTCGCCGGCGCCCCGCCGCCGGCCGACGACGGCTACGCGCGCGAGGACTGGCGGGCACGGCTCGAGACGCTCGCCGCCGAAGGCCGCTCGGCGCTGCGCGCCCTCCGGGGCTCGCCCCCGCTCGACACTCCCACCGCGGCGCGGGCGCGCGAGGCGAGGGCCCGGCTCGAGCACCTGCTCCGCGACGAGCGCAGCCGGGCCGCCGAGCGCCTCGCCGCCGACCGGGCGAGGGCGTGGGCCGAGGCGTGGCGCGAAGCCACCGGCCCCGAGGACCCCTTCGCCGCGCGCTCTCCCACCGCCACCGTCGCGGCGG
>JAJEAD010000070.1 GCA_022824305.1 Gammaproteobacteria bacterium
CGAGGAGTCGGTGGCCGCCGACCTGGGCTGGGAGATCACCGACCGGCGTCCCAAGCGCCAGCTCATCGAGACCATCAAGCTCATGAGCAAGAGCAACCAGGCGTCGCACCAGGTGCGGGCCTGGGTGCTCTTCCGGGTCCACGCCCAGGCCAAGCAGCTCACCAACGCGGTCAAGGTGCAAACGCGCATCGACGGCGAGCTCTACGACGCCGCCTCCAACCAGTTCCTCGACACCTTCGAGATGCCACGCGAGGAGTACCCGGCGCCGAAGGACTGCCTGGAATCCACGCTCTGCATCAGCGAGGTGGTGGGCGACCGGGCACGCGAGATTGCGGGGGGCCTGGGCGAAGTGCTGGCCCGCAAGCTGGCGCGCTACTCGCCGCCCCGGGCGAGCGAGGGCAGCGGCGGCTCCGCGGTCACCGGAGGCACGGGAGGCAGCGGCACGTCAACGCACACCGGCGCCGGCCACGGCCTGATGACGCCCTACACGCTGACGCTTCGCTATTTCGAGGACCGCGAGGCGCTGACCATCATCGGGGTGATGGCCGAGGAGTTCCCCGGCTACGAGGCGCACGACTTCGTCAACAAGTCGCCTACCGTGCGGCGCTACAACTACCTGAGCACCGCCAAGTCGGCCAAGCTCGAGGAGTGGCTCTACATTCTGCTCACCGACATGGGCTTCGATGCGACGAGCGATTTCGTGGTGCTCATCCAGGGCACCGAGATCACGGTGGACAAGCTCATCCCGACGCCGGATCGACCGGAGTCGCCCGACGAGGTCCAACGCTTCAAGTAGACACCCCTGTCACCCGCGCCGTGAACGCCCATTTGGCGGCCGGGACGGACTCTTCGGAGACCGTCCCGGCTGCCGCATCGAGAATCGCAGCCGGCGCTGGACTCGGGAAGCGGAGCGAAGCTCGGAAGAACGATTCGAATCAGAGTGCCCTTATGCAAGCTCGAGCGATGCTGAGCCGCCTGACGCCAATTCTGGTCGTCGGTGCGGCCCTGTTGTCCGGGCCGTGGATGGCGGGCGGTGCCGGGGAGGCGGAAGCGGCCGGGGTGAGGAACCCCGACGGGGTGGCGCTCATCATCGGCAACGAAGATTACGAGCACCGCGACGTGCCGGACGTGGCCTATGCGCACCGGGATGCCGAGGCGTTTCGGCGCTACGTGGTGGATGTGCTCGGCTTTGACCCGGAGAACGTGCTCGACTTGCGCGACGCGACGAGAAGGCAGCTTTTCGATGCGCTGGGCACGCGCCAGGATCCGCGCAGTCTGCTGTGGAGCTATCTGGTTCCCAAGCGCGGCTCCGATGTGGTGGTCTTCTATTCCGGGCACGGCGTGCCGGGGGTGAACGACGGGCGGGGTTACCTCCTGCCGGTGGACGCCGACCCCAGGGCGGCGGAGGACGACGGGTACCCGATTGACCTGCTCTACGAGAACATCGGGGGCTTGGCGGATGCACGCTCGGTGCGGGTGTATCTGGACGCGTGCTTCTCCGGTGGCAGTCATGAGAAAGGGCTGATCGGCAACGCGCGCCCGGTGTTCGTGCGAGCGACGCTACCGGAGGAGTTGGGGGAGAAGGTGACCTCCCTGGCGGCCGCGAGCGGCGAGCAGGTCGCTTCCTGGGATGATGAGGCGAAGCACGGGCTGTTCACCGACCACCTGCTCGACGCGCTCTATGGCGCGGGGGACGTGGACGGGGACGGACGAGTGACGGCTCGGGAGGCAAAGGCGTACCTGGACGAGCACATGACGCGCGCCGCCCGGCGCCAGTTCCGACGCATCCAGGAGGCGAGCCTGATGGGTGCGGAGCGGGTGGCGCTGGCCTCGGCGTCGGCGGACGGGGTCTTTCCGGTGCGCCCGGTGCTGGACGAGGGGGGCGGGGGAACGGCCAAAGTCGAGGGTGACGATGCCATGGCGGCGCTGCGCGCGGTACAGAGTCGCGACCTGGAAGGACTCCGAGCGGCCCTCGCGGGCGGCGCGGACGTGAACGCTCGAGACAGGGAGGGGCTGACGGCGCTGATCGCGGCGGCGAACGAGGGTTACGTGCTCATGGTGCCCGCACTGCTCGAAGCGGGGGCGAATCCCGACCTGCAGGCGGTGGATGGTGCGACCGCGCTCCTGCTCGCGTCGCAGCAGGGGTACGTGAAGATAGTGAAGCAGCTCCTGGAGGCGGGGGCGGATGTCTCGATCACGAATCCAAGAGGCAACACGGCGTGGGAAGAGGCGCAGGCGCGGGGGCACGTGAAGGTGGTCGCGGCGTTCGAGGCGGTCCGCCAGGAGGCGGAGGAGAGGAAGGAAGCCGAGGCGAAAGCGGCGGAACTGGCGCGCCAGCAGGCGGAGGCGGAGCGCCTCGAGCGCGAGCGTGAGGAGGCGGAGCGCAGGAGGGAGGCCGCGCGGGCGGAGGAGAAGGCGCTGGGGCTGTCACAGGCCCAGCGAGTCCAGGTCCAGGTGGGACTGGGCGAGCTCGGGCACGACGTGGGCACGCCCGACGGGGTGTTCGGCTCCAGGACGCGGGCGGGCATTGGGGCGTACCAGAAGGGAAAGGGGCTATCGGAAACGGGCCATCTGACGAGAGAACAGGCGGAAGCGCTGGCGGCGCTGGGAGAGGAAGCACAGCGCCGGGCGGAGGCGGAGGCGAAAGGACCGAAGGTAGGGGAGGTGATTCGGGATTGTGCGGAGTGTCCTGAGCTGGTGGTGGTGCCGTCGGGTACTTACCGGATGGGCTCGCCTTCGCACGAGAATCGTCGAGATGGAGATGAAGGCCCGGTGCACGAGGTGGTGATCGGGAAGCCCTTTGCGGTGGGGGTGTTCGAGGTGACCTTTTCGGAGTGGGATGCCTGTGTGAGAGGAGGAGGATGCGGGAGGCACAGTCCGAGCGACGGAGGCTGGGGACGCGGGAATCGCCCGGTCATCAACGTGAGCTGGGAGGACGTGCAGTTGTACGTGTCATGGTTGTCGCGCAGGACGGGCAAGGAGTACCGGCTGCCGAGCGAGTCGGAGTGGGAGTACGTGGCGCGTGCGGGTACCACGACGCCGTTTCATTTCGGCACCACGCTATCGACTCGCCAAGCCAACTACGACGGAAACTTCACTTACGGGTCGGGCCGCAAGGGATCGTATCGGAAGAAGACGGTGCCGGTGGGGAGCTTCGAGCCGAACCGATTCGGGCTGTACGACGTGCACGGCAACGTGTGGGAGTGGGTGCAGGACTGCTGGAACCGCAGTTACGATTACGCGCCGCGAGACGGGCGCGCCCGGGAGCGGGGGAATTGCTCCGAGCGGGTATTGCGGGGCGGTTCCTGGAACGACTCTCCGGGGAACCTCCGCTCCGCGAACCGCGAGAGGTACTCCACCGGCTACCGGATCAACCTCAACGGATTCCGTGTTGCCCGGACGCTCACCCCTTGAATCCTCACCTCTTTGTTTCTTATGGGGGTCCAGAGGGCGGAGACCCTTGGCCGACTTTTCCTGTCGAGGCGCGAGGCCGCCGCCTGTGCCCGCGGTCCGAGGTTCGAGGCAGCTACTTCGCAGGAGCATTTCACGCTTCCAAGGCGCTTTTCTTGATGCGTTGTCCTGCGTCGATTCCCCCTAAGGCGGGAATCCACCCGAGCCGGTACAGGGGAGATCCGGCAGCATGAAGAACGTGGCGCAGAATACCATTCCCGGGAGACGGAGGCGTCTCGCCGCCCTCGTGCCGGCCCTGGCGGCCGGGGTGCTCTTCGGCGCCGCGGTGGCGCAGGAGCAGGATTCGGCCTGCGACGCAGAGTGCCTCGCCCGCGGGCTGATTGAGAGGATACCGGCGGGCGAGCGCGTCGCCCTTCTCCCCTTCGGATATCCCGAGACGGGCATTCCCAGGGAGGACGCGGACGAGCTGTACGGGCGTATCGCGCGGGCGTTGTTTCAGTCCTCGGGCGGGCAGCATGTCTTCGTGGCGAAGAACAGGACGGAGGCGGTCTGGAAGAGCTGGCAGGAGGAGCGCGCGGAGAGCGACTTCGAGGCGTTCTGGGAGCAGCGTCGCGTCAGCGTCACCGTGCTCTGCGAGGACCGGGGGCTGCGGGGTCGCGGTATCGCGCTCTTCTGCGTGGCCGCCCCCGTCGGCGAGGCGAGCCGGCTCGAGGGAGACGTGTACGCGCCGCTCGCCGTGCTGCCCGTCGGCCGGCCGTGGTTCGAGTACGAGTACGCGCTGGCCGGCCTGGGCTCGAGTCTCGCGAGCGCGGCCCCCTCCCCGGAGCGGATCGAGACGGTGTTCATTGTCGACTCGAGCGGCCAGCGTTCCAAGCTCACCGAGCATCTCGGGAAGAAGCTCCGCGGATTCGTCGAGGAGGCGCTCGAAGCGCGGCGTCGCGTGCTCCGGGGGCAGGCCAACATGGCGGCGGCCATGGGCGATTCCGGCGGCGAGGCGGCAGCACCGCGCGCCGGCTTCGCCCTGCGCGGCGAGATCGGATGGATGGACGACGACCGCGCGGCGCTGACGGTGTCGCTCTGGGAAGGTGACGACGAAGTCGCGGCGGTGGATGGCTTGCTCGAACGGGCATGGCTGCCGAGCCGGCTGGTGGCGGACGCGGGTGCGCGGCGCTACCGGGCATCGGCCCGGGCCCTGGTCTCGCGGGAGCTCACGGAGGAGAGTGCCCAGCGGGCGGTGAAGAACCTGGCCCGGGCTCGGGTGGTCGCGCAGGCGCTTGGCGTCGCGGCGCCGCAGATCGCGGAAGTGCGCTCCGAGGTGGACGGGGTGCGCGCGCTGCGCCGGACTCTCGACCACGGCATCCCGGTAGACGAGCGCTTCGAGGGGCCCTGGCAGGACGCCGGGGGGGACTGGCGGGTCGAGCTCGACGCGCGTGTCGTCAAGGTGGGGACGGCCCTGCGACCCGAGTTCGAAGCCCGGCTCGAAGACGACGACCTGCGCGCGAGGCAAGAGGTCCATATCGAGCTCTCGGCGCGTGAAGCGGTCCATGCGGCGGTATTCATCTGGGCCGCGGACAACAACGTGTACCGCCTCTACCCGAATCGCTCGACGCCGGAGTTGCAGGTCCCGGCGCAGGGGCGGGTAATGTTGCCCCGGCCGGGCGAGAGCCCTCTCATCGCGATGCCGATGCCCGGCAGCCGGGAGGACCACGAGGCGGTCATCGTCATTGCCTCGACCGAAGCCCTGGAGTTCGCTCCGCTCGCCCCGCCGGCCGTCGACCACCTGTCGGTGGAGGAGATGGTGGTAGTGTCCGGGGGCGCCTTCTTCGAGGCCCTGGCCGCGCTCGACCTGTCGCATGCGGCCCTGGCCGTCCTGCCCTTTCGGGTGACGCGATGAGCCGCCTGCTCCCGGCCCTGGCCATCGTTGCAGCCCTGGTCGCCGGGCCGTGGGGGCTGGGTGGAGCCGGGGAGGCGGTAGCGGGCGGGGTGAGGAACCCCGACGGGGTGGCGGTGATCATCGGCAACAAGGGCTACCATCACGTGGGGGAGGTGAGGTACGCACACCGCGATGCGGAGGCGTTCCGGCACTACGTGCTCGACGTGCTCGGATTCGACGAGGAAAACCTGATTGACCTGCGCGACGCCACGCAGGCCGAGATGGTGGGGGTGTTCGGGACGGCGCAGGACTACGAAGGGAAGTTGGCGTCCTGGCTCCACTGGGACGGCGTCTCGGACGTGGTGGTGTTTTACTCCGGGCACGGAATGCCGGGACTCGATGAAGACGACCGGGGGGCCTACCTGCTGCCGGCCGATGCCAACCCGAACAAGCCGGAGCTCAACGGCTACTCGGTCGACGTGCTGACGCGCAACCTGGGCAAGCTCGCGGCGCGCTCGGTGGCGGTGTACCTGGATGCGTGCTTCTCGGGCACTGGAGGCGACGGGCAGGCGCTGCTCAAGGCCTCGCCGATTGTGCCCGAGGCATCGTTGCCGGAGGACGTGGGGGCGAACACGACGGTGTTCACGGCCACCAGCGGCAAGCAGCTCGCGTACTGGGACGAAGAGGCGGGACACGGGATGTTCACCCATCACCTGCTGAACGCGCTTTACGGCGGGGCGGACGCCGACGGGGACGGGCGGGTGACGGTGGCCGAGACGGAACGTCATCTGGCGCGGCATCTGCGCCGGGCGGTGCGCCGGGCCTATCATCGCGAGCAGACCGCAGAGCTGCGCGACGGGACGGGCACGGGGGCCGCGGTGCTGGCCTCGGCCTCGGTGGGTGGGGCGTTCCCGGTGCGCCCGGTGCTGGGCGGGGAAGATGGGGGAACGGTCGCGGGCGGCGGCAGCGACGAAGCCGGGACGTCGCCCTCCGATGCCATGGCGGCGCTGCGCGCGGTGCAGGACGGTGACCTGGAAGCGCTCCGAGTGGCGATCGCGGGCGGTGCGGACGTGAACGCACGAGACAAGGCGGGCTGGACGCCGCTGATGTCGGCGGCGAACGAGGGCTACGTGCTGATGGTGCCGGTGCTGCTCGAGGTGGGTGCGGACCCCGACCTGCGGGCGGTGGACGGCGCGACCGCGCTCCTGCTCGCCTCGCAGCAGGGGTACGTAGAGATAGTGAGGCAGCTTCTGCGAGCCGGGGCAGATGTCTCAATCACGAACCCGAGAGGCAACACGGCGCAGGAGGAGGCGCAGGCGCGGGGGCACCTGAAGGTGGTTGCGGCATTTGAGGCGGTCCGCCAAGAGGAGGAAGAGAGGAAGGAGGCCGAGGCGCGGGGAGCGGAGCAGGCTCGCCGGCAGGCGGAGGCCGAGCGCCAGGAGCGCGAGCGGGTGGAGGCGGAGCGCAGGAGGGAGGCCGCGCGGGAGGAAGAGCAGGCGCTGAGGCTGACGCGGGCCGAGCGGGCAAGGGTCCAGGTGGGGCTGTCCGAGCTTGGGCATGATGTGGGACTGGCGGACGGGGTGTTCGGCTCCCGGACACGGGCGGGTATCGAGGCGTACCAGAGGGGGAAGGGGCTGCCGGAGACGGGACACTTGACGAGAGCGCAGGCTGAAGCGCTAGTGGCGCTGGGCGAGGAGGCGGAGCGCAAAGCGGAGGCAGAGGCGAAGAGGAGGAAGGTAGGGGAGGTGTTCCGGGACTGTGCGGAATGCCCGCAGATGGTAGTAGTGCCGGCGGGGAGCTACCGGATGGGCTCGCCGACGCACGAGGAGGGCCGATTTGACAGGGAAGGTCCGGTGCACGAAGTGCGAATACCGGAGCCTTTTGCGGTGGGGGTATACGAGGTGACGCGAGGGCAGTGGAGTGCATTCGTTGAGGAGACGGGCTATTCCGCGGAGAGTCCGTGCTGGACCGTAGAAGGCGACAAGTGGAAGGAGAAAAGCGAAAGCCGTGAGGACTGGCGCCATCCGGGTTTCAGTCAAGGTGACGCGCATCCAGTGGTATGTGTGAGCTGGGGAGATGCGCAGAGCTACGTGAAGTGGTTGTCGGTCAAGACGGAGGAGGAGTATCGATTGCTGAGCGAGTCGGAGTGGGAGTACGTGGCGAGGGCGGGGACGAGTACCTCCAGCTATTGGGGTGATGGTGAGAGGGGGCAGTGCCGGCATGCGAATGGTGCGGACAGGGCTGCAAAGAGGCGCTACAGCGATTGGAAGGCAGCATCGTGTGATGACGGCAGTGTGTACACAGCTGCGGTGGGCAGTTACGAGGAGAACGGATACGGATTGCACGATGTGCTGGGCAACGTTGCGGAGTGGACGTCGGACTGCTGGAACGAGAGTTATGCGGGAGCGCCCCGAGACGGGAGCGCCTGGGGCCGGGGGGTCTGCTCCTCGCGGGTAGTACGGGGTGGCAATTGGAGCTACAAGTCGCAGAGCCTGCGCTCCGCGAACCGCTGGAAGTTCCCCATCGGTCTCCGGAACAACAGACTCGGGTTCCGTATTGCCCGGACGCTTACCCTTTGAATCCTTACTTCTTTACCTTCTTTACCTCTTGTGGGGGGCAGGGGGCGGAGCCCCTTGGTCGACTTGCTTCGCCTCGGTGACTGGGAACCCATCACTCCAGGTTCTGCCGATTCGAGATGCGACCTGCCGGAGGCGGCATGGACTGCGAATTGCACATGGACACCGGGCATCTTCAAGGAGTGAACATGGACGACAAGCCCCGGCGAACGCGCAGCATCGAGCGATTGGCGGCATCGCTTCAGGACTGTTTCGATGCCGCGGTCGAGGAAGGCGCGCTACGAACCGAGAAGCGCATGAATGAGCGCATGGACTGACTCGAAGAGCGTATGACTGAGCGACCGGACCGTTTCGAGACGCGCGTCGACCGCCGCCTGGACAGGCAGGACGAAACGTTGCGAATGGTATGGAAGCAGGTGAAGGGAGAGGGACCTCTCCCTGTCGATGTGTACGAGTGAAGGAGGGCCTGAGCGAGGGCGGCGGCGGTCGGGGGCCGGCGGCTCGGAGCGACCCGCGGGAGGGCGGGCTCGTCAATCGATGACGATGTAGCCGTTCTCTGTCTCTGCCTCGTCGTCTCCGGATGGCGCCTGTTCCTCGGTCGCGGGCGCGCTGCCGCCGGAGTCCGTGATGACGTTGGTCTCGGGCAATGGAATCACGTCCTGCGCCTCCTCTTCCGCCGGCGCGGCGGGCTCTTCGGCCGTTTCCGCGTTCTCCGGCGGGCGCTCGTGGAAGGTGACGATTTCGACCCGCCGCTGGGCCGCGGCGCCCGGCTCGAGGTCCTCTCTCGGCTGAGATTCTCCGTAGCCGCGGACCTCGCGAAGGCGCTCCTCCCCGATCGCGAAGTGTGTCTCGAGGAAGGCGGCCACTGCCTTCGCCCGGCGTTCGGAGAGCGCCTGGTTGTAGTCCGCGGGACCGCTCGAATCGGTATGGCCGTACAACGCGAGGTCAGCCTCTCGCAGGGCATCGGAAGTGAGCGCCGTTCCCAGCTCCCGGAGCTGGACTTCGGCCCTCTCGGTGATCTCCGCCGAATTTCGGTGGAACTCGATGCGCAGGTCGACCGAGCGGCTCTCGATCGGATCGCCGGTAATCGGTATCAGCTCTCCGATCAGGGTCTCGCTCCCGACGATGGGCACCTCGTCGGCCGCCCCGGCCGGGAACGCGGCAACGCACGCGAGCAGGCTTGCGGCCACGAGTGAGGCCGATGCCCGCGGTGGCGGGCGGTCCCTGCGCCGGGAACGCTTCGGTGAGCTCGCCACTCTCGTCGGACTCGGCATTGCGCTACTCCAGTTGCAGATTGAGGTTCGGCTCGTCGGAGTCGAGGGTGGGTTCCGACTCCGGTGCCGTCGGCATCAGTACCGGGGGCGGCTCCAGCTCGAGCGCCGTGTCGCCGAGGGTCTGGAGCTCATGGTCGCGCTCGATCGATATCACTTCGGGCATGGAGAGGAGCAGGAAGATCAGGTCCCCGCCGGCGGACAGTGCGATGGCCGGGAAGAAGTTGAAGGTCCGGACTGCGGCCAGATCCTCTTCCGCCATCTCAGCTTCCAGGCGCTCCATCACGCGCGAGGTCACCGCCGCGATGGACTCATCGCTCCCCGTCTCCTCGCCGGCCCGCAGATGGACGATGATCGGCAGCTTGTCGGGTTCGGGCGGCGCGGCCAGCACTGCTTCTTCATCGCCGCCGCTCGAGAAGGCGGCGCCCGCCGCGGCGAGCAGGAGCGCCAGGAGCAGGGCCACAGCCCCGCCGCGGCCCGAACCTCGGGGACGCCGGCCGGCGAAGGCGCCGGCCACTAACCGGTAATCGCGTTCCATCCGTCTTCGTTCTCTGGAGGCGTCTCGGGGACGGGGGGTTCAGGCGCCGGGTCGGGTACCGTTGGCGACTGCGTCACGCAGGCCGCCAGCAGGCAGAGCAAGGCGGCGCACGAGGCGATGCGAAGGGCGCGGCCCGACCGGCCGGCGGGGCGGACCGAGGCGGGCTCGGGGTCTATCCGGTGATGGATTGCCATTGGTCGTTCTTCTCCTCTTTCGGCGCCGCCGGCGACGGCTCCAGTATCAGTTCGTCGGGCATCGGCGGCAGCGGCGGGGCCGCGCCCGCGGGCCGGACCTCCTCGATGCTGCGGCCGACGTCGATCAGCTCCGCCGTGATCCCGCTGCGCCGGTCCCGAATCTCTCGGCCCGTCTCCTTGAGGGTGCGGAGCAGATCGGCGACCGAGCTCTCCGGCGATGCCTGCTTGAGCAGGGCCATGGCTCCGGCCACGTGGGGGGCGGCCATGGAGGTGCCGTCGAAGCTCTCGAATCCGCGCTCGAGCCCATCGGAGCCACCCCTCACGACGGACGACACGATGTCCCTTCCAGGCGCCAGCAAGTCCAGAGTCGGCCCGCTGTTGGAAAAGGTTGCCACGTGCGCCGACTTGGTGACGGCTCCGACCGCGACGAAGCCCTCGATACAGGCGGGGAAGCTCACCGGCGCGGACCAGTCGTCCCCGGAGTCGTTGCCCGAGGCCACGACCACGGGAACACCGACCTGGTTGAACAGGCGGGAGGCAAGGTTCCAGATGCGGGAATGGCAGGGTCCCGACTCCTCCCGCGGCGCGCCGAGGCTCATGTTGACCGCGCCGATGATGCCCGGATAGTAGCGGGCGAGAGTGAGCACCACGTCGAGTCCGGCCAGGATGTTCTGTCCGCTCATTCCGCGGCGGGTCCGGTTGGCGACGTTGATGATGATGAGGCGCAGCTCCGGCCCCACGCCGGCGAGGTCGGCATCGATGGCCCCTCCGAGCACGATGCCGGCAACGTGCGTGCCGTGGGTGCCGACCGGAAACGCGGAGCCGTGACCGATCATCCGCGTCGTCCCGTCCGGGCATACATCGGAGAAGCAGGCCTCGAAGACGGTGCGCCGGGCGAGGAAGGGATGGCGCGTATCCGCGCCGTCGTCGATCACCGCGACCGCGAGCCCGCGGCCGGTGTAGCCCTTGTGCCATGCCTGGGGGGCGCCCACCAGCGGCCCGCTCTCCTCCAGCAGCGGGTAGAGAATCGGATCCTCCCAGAGCTCGACGCCGCTCCCGTGCGCCTTCGCCGCGCGCATCGCGGCCGCGTCCATCTCCATTGCGAGAACCGGGAAGTTCTCGTAGCGCCGGGTGACCGAGACACTCCCGGACACGCCCTCGAGCTTCTTCACGAGCTCGTCCCCGGTGATCGCCACCGGGCCTTCGCCGCGGCTTCCCTGGGGCACCGCTTCGTCGCCGGTGACGGCGTGCCACCCCGTGACCAGGACCGATACCGTGCCTTCGGTCTGCGCATTCGTGAAGAGGCGCTCGAAGTCGTCGGCGAGCGCATATCGAGGCGCGCTCAGGGGGCTGGCCGCGGCGAGCAGCGCGGCGAACAAGACGTGCCGAAACGCGAAAGACCGCAGCTTGGCCAGAAACGCCATTGTGGCCAACGAAAACCCCTTCGCCCCGATCCCGTGCCGTCCTCTTCTCATCACAAGCCCCCTTGTCATGGCTTCCGACCCCTGCGAGCGCGGCCGGCAGACGGACCAATGGAAGGATTGGGAACTCATTCTCCGGGCCTGTTTCCGGTATCGCAAGTTTGCCATGCGATGATCGTGCCCGAGGCCGGCAGCCCCTCTCCCCGCGCCGTAGCGTTGGAACGCACGGCATCCGAAGGAAGCGTGTGCTCGAGGCAGGGGACGTGAATCCCGGCGCACTCGCTTCGGCCGCACTCGTACACATGCTGTGGCGTGCAGGCGTCCGCTCCTGCCCCAAAGGAACCGTTCGACGGACTCCGCGTGACCGTGCCTTGCCGCGGGGAACTGCGCGGCGGTCCCGCCTGCCACCGCAGAGACGACTTCGCGTACCGCAATTCAGTCAGTGACGGCCTCTCGCGCTTTGCCGGTGAAGAGACGATAGCCTGTCGGAAATGGTGTATCGGATGATCTTCCGCCGCGGCCTCGCAGGGCTCAGGAATGCGCGGGGAGGGCCCGGGACAGGAGCCGATCGTCCATGACCTGATCGAGCGGCGGCGCCCGGCCCACCATGCCGGAAGCCTCGTAGGTCGAGAGATTACGCTGCCAGCGCTCGCGGTCCATGGCGCCCAGCTCTTCCCGAGACATGCCTCCCGTCACGATCGGGACCATGCCTTCGATGATCCGGGCGTTGACGTCCGCATCCGGCTGCTCCTCCGACACCGCGGCCACGAGCCGGGCCGCGCGCGCGGGATTCCCCAGCGCCGCACGCCACCCGTCGAAGGTCGCCCGCAGGAAGCGGGAGAGCGGCCCGGCGTGCTCACGGATGCACTCGGCGGTCGCGAACATCATCTGCGCGTAGGGGTGCAGGTGGGAGTGTGCGACCGGAATGAGGTGCGGATGGAATCCGGCCGCTTCGAGATACGCCGGCTCGGTGATGGCGTAGCCCTGCGCGGCGTCGAGCTTTCCTCGGACCAGGTCGTCCAGCGCCCAGCCCCCGACGACGATATCCATCGATGCCCGGTCCACGCCGTGCAGGGCGAGGATCGTCTCCAGCAGGTGGACGCCGTCCTCGTGCACCCCGATGCGCAAGCCGCTCAGATCCGCGAGCGTGCGAACCCCGTTCCCGGCCGCGGTCATCAGCACCATCGGCGTCTCCTGGAGCATCGCGCCGATCGCCTTGACGCCCGCGCCATCCGCGGCGGCGCGAACGATCAGGTTGTCCTCCATGCATCCGGCGGCCAGGGGAACTTCCCGCACCGCGTCCAGGACCGGGGCCGCGCATCGCCTCGAAGGGGGGACGAGGCGGACGTCGAGCCCGGCATCCTCGTACAGGCCGTTGGCCCGTGCCCACACGAGGCCGGCGAACTGGCAGTTGATCTCCCAGTCCAGCATGAAGCGCAGCAGCGTCACGGGAGGGCGTCGTCCACCCGGTCGAAGTACACCGCCAGGAACTCGAAGTCCGGGCCCGGGTACCCGAAGTACTCGTCGTGGTCACCCACGAAGGCGGCCAGGCTCGTCTCGTCGTTGGTGGCCGGATCGCGCCGCCACAGGCGTTCCGGGATGTCGCCCCAACGGGTCAACTCGAGCGCGGTGACTCGCACCCGGCATCGCGCTGTGCGCTCGCCGTCGTAGACGGTGTAGACCTCCCCGACCCGCAGGGCGGTCGCGTACTCGTCGTATCCGTCCTGCCACTCCAGGCGCGTCACGGTGGCGGTCTTCGTCCCATCGATGATCTGATCGATGAGCTCGGGCTGGGTGGACCACTGCATTCGGTGCTCGCCGCTCATGACGTGGAAACCAGGGATCGGAGTCGAATGGAAGTCACGCGTTGCTCGTGCCCTTGCGCATCGTGGCGTCCTTCACGGTAGCGATGGTCCCTTGGACTTTCAATCGCCGCGCCGGGCCGGCGGCGCCCGGCGATTGACGCCCGGCCGGCGCACACTCCAGACTGCATCCGGACGGGGCTCGAGCGGTCGAGATTGGGGGGAACGCGGCAGTGCAGGTTCGAAGCGTCGAAGATCGCCGTGCCGGCGGCTGGGAGATCGTGGTCGACTCGGGAAGGGTGCGCTCGCTCCGCTACGTGAGCGCGGCGGACCGTGTCGGCTTCTCCCTGCACCTGAACGTGAGCGAGTCCGGCGACGGACGCCAGCTCTGGTACAAGCACCACTGGGAAGCCAACTACATCGTCTCGGGGGAAGCGACGCTCGAGGACCTCGACCGCGGCGACACCTGGCGTCTGCGCGCCGGATCGCTCTACGTGGTCGGCCCCACGGACCGGCATCGCCTCGTCGACCAGAGGGACATCTGCCTCGTGAGCGTGTTCTGCCCCTCGCTGCGGGGTGACGAGACCCACGACGCGGACGGCGCCTACCCGCCCACCGGAGTGGTGCCGCCGGGAATGGGGCAGCTCTTCGTGGTGAGCGCCGAGGCGCTGCGCGACGCCGGACACGAGAAGGTGGTGGCCAACGGCGAGGCGAGCACGCTGCGCATGCTCACGCGGCACGACCAGCTCGGCTTCTCGCTCTCGGACGTTCACCTCGAGGAAGGCGCCCGGGCCGACCTCTGGTACAAGCACCACTGGGAGGCCAACCTCGTCATCGGCGGCCGGGGCAGCGTGGCCGACCGGGAGAGCGGGCGGAAGTGGCCGCTCTCCTTCGGCACGATGTACCTGGTGGGTCCCCGGGACCGGCACGTCCTCGAGGCGGAAACGGACATGCACCTGCTCAGCGTCTTCTGCCCGCCGCTCTCCGGCGACGAAGAGCATGACGCCGACGGGGCGCTCGCGCCTGGCGGCCCGGTGCCGCCGGGACCCGACGAAGACTTCTGAATCCTGTCCAGAGGAGCCTTTGCAATGACTGACATCACGCGCCATCACGTCGGACCCCGGATGAGCCAGGCGGTGGAGCATGCCGGCGTGGTCTATCTCGCAGGTCAGGTCGGCGACGACCCCGAAGCCGACGTGACGACCCAGACCCGACAGATCCTCGCGAAGATCGACCGGCTGCTCGGGGAGTGCGGTACCGACAAGTCCCGTCTGCTCTGGGCCCAGCTCTGGGTCACCGACATGCGCAACTTCGCCGCGATGAACGAAGTGTGGGACGCCTGGATCGATCCGGCCGGCCCACCCGCCCGCGCCGGACTGTGCAGCGCGCTCGCCGCGCCCGACTGGAAGGTCGAGATCATGGTGACGGCCGCAAAGTGACCCCGCGCCGTCGGGCGCGGCCGGCACCACATCGCAGTCACTCCAGCGCCCGGCGGATCTCCTCGATGCGCTTCGGGTCGGCGCATCCCGGCTCTTCCTTGGAGTACTCCCCGGCGAGGATGCGCCTCGTCACTTCGCGCCCGAAGGCGAGGCGCAGGCGCCGGTCCGCTTCCGGGTCGGCGGGCGCCGGTATCCGCGCCACCGTGTTGTTGCAGCAGGTGAACCGTTCGCCTCCGCCGTCGAAGTGGAGCCCCTTGGGCGCCTTGCCCTCGGCCACCGCCCGGATCCCCTCGCGCACCAGCCGGCGGTACATGAGCACGCCGCGGTCGGTCGAGGCGAGGTTCTCCCGGGAGTGGAGGGTGACGGGGCCCTGCGACACCCAGGCGTCCCAGTCTCCCGGCGCGCGCTGGCGCGCCTCGTAGGGAGGATCTCCGGTCTGGCCGACGTCTCCCGATCCGACCACGTAGGCGCCCCCGCGCACCTGGCGGTCCACGTAGCCGTCGCGGCCGGGAATCTCGAACTCCTTGTCGATGTCGCTCCAGCCGATGCTGAAACAGCTCGTGTCGTCGACCGGCACGACCCAGGACAACGCGCTGCCCCGCCGGTCGAAGAGGGTCTCGCTCTCCGCGTCGTTGATGCCGGCGACCCGCACCGCGTTCGGCAGCAGCATGTCGTTGGTGCGCAGGTACAGGTGCTCGCCCCAGCGCCGCACCGTGACGTAGATCATGCCGGTCGGCGTCTCCTCCCACTCCATGGTCGGTATCTCGCCGTACACGGGCTCGAACTGCACGCCGAAGAGGCGGGTGTGGAGGAAGCTCAGGTGAATCGGGTCGGTCTCGTTCTCGTTGACCTGCAGCCAGTTGCAGGGGGAGTGGCGCACCCGCATGACCCCGGTGGCGCGAGCGTGCTCGAAGGCGTCGAAGACCGGGAAGGGAGGACGTTCCCCGGGCGGGCCCATGTACGCGAACACGAGGCCGCGCCACACCTCCACCGGGTAGGCGCCCTGGCACAGCCGCCTGCGCAGTGAGCTGCCGGGCGGCTCGCCGGGGGTGTCGAGAATCGTGCCGTCGACGTCGAAGTGCCAGCCGTGGTAGCAGCAGCGGATGCCGCGCTCCTGCACCCGGCCGAACTCGAGCGAGGTGCCCCGATGCACGCAGCGCCGCTCCAGCAGGCCCACGCGGCCGCTGCCGTCACGGAACGCCACCAGGTTCTCGCCCAGGATCCGGATGGCCCGGGGGAGGTCGCCGAGCTCCGCCTCGGTGCACACGGGCTGCCAGAAGCGGCGCAGGTACTCTCCGCACGGCGTTCCGCGTCCCACCCGGCACAGCTCCTCGTCCGAGTGACCGTCCCGCGCGCTGAGGTACGCGCCGTAGGGTTGCCGGAGGGACTGTCCGCGTCTTTGCATGGTCGTGATCCTGTCGGGAGGGCGGAGACGCCGGGCGCCGCGCCCCTTCCCCGGCGGGGGTCCGGCGGGCCGGCGGCGGGGCAGCGCCCGCGAGAGTCGCTCGGAGAGTGTACTCCGCATGTCGCCCCCCTCGGGATCGAGCCGAACAGGGAGGACCGGCCGCTGTTCCCGCAAGCGCGCGATGCCGAGGCGCTCACCCCCGGCGGCTGGCCGGCCCCGGGCGCGAGCTGCTATCTTGCGCTCCGGTGGACGAACTGTCGAAGCTGATCCCGCTTCGGCGCCGCGACGGTGCCGGGGAGTCCGCGACGCTTCCGTCCTCCACGGAGGACGCGGATCACGCGCCCCGCCAGCCCGAGGCGCCGTGGCGCCTGGCGGTGGTCGAGGCATGGTTCGCCCGTGCCCGGCAGGCCGGGCTGGACACCATCGAGGAGCGCCGCCGCGCCCGTCTCGCCCGGGAACGGAGGCTGCCTCCGGCGCCTCCGGATTCGTGATTGCGATGGCGCGCACAGTGACATTGGTGTCGCATGAGGGGGCGATTTGTCAGTACAATGCGCGCGGCGCCAGAAGCAGCGGAAGGCGGTAGCCCGAGAGGGGCGCTGCTCCGGTGCGGCCGGCGGCGTGCGGCAACTCAACATTGACACGAGGGGGGAGATATGACGCCTGAAGAACTCGAGGCGGCAATCGCCATGACCACCACCATCAACCTGGAGGTGTACTACTACTGGTGTACGGCGATCATGATTCTCATCCACGCGGGATTCATGATGTACGAGATGGGTGCTTCGCGGGTGAAGCACGTGCTCGCGTCCGGCACCAAGAACATCCTGGCCTTCGCATTCATGATCCCGACCTTCTGGATGTTCGGGTGGTGGATCTACCTGGCCATGATCAACGGTTTCGTGCCGGACTTCGAGGCCGGCCAGTACGGGGTCCCATGGAGCGAGTGGATGGGGCCGAACCTGCAGGACAACGCATCGGGCGTGTTCTGGGGAGCCTTCACGCTGTTCGCGTGCACGACCGCGTCCATCATGTCGGGCTCCGTCATCGAGCGCATCCGTCTGTCGTCCTTCCTCATTCTCGCGGTGGTCCTCGGCTCGGTGGCGTGGATCCTGTCCGCGTCCTGGGGATGGCATCCCGACGGGTGGATGGTCACCAAGTGGGGCTACCATGACTTCGGCGCCTCGGGGGTGGTGCACATCATCTCGGGCTTCTTCGCCCTGGGAATCCTGATTCCTCTGGGCGCCCGCGTGGGACGCTTCAACCCCGACGGCTCCGCCAACGTGATCCGCGGCCACAGCCTGCCGATGACGATGGTCGGGCTGATGCTCATCGTGGTCGGCTTCTTCGGCTTCCTGGGCGGCTGCGTCATCTACAGCGGCACCGGGCAGTGGACCAACATCTACGGCATGCCCACCACCCTGTCGGCCATCTGCTTCAACACCCTCATGGGCGTTGCGGGCGGCATGATCGGCGGGTACGCGATGACCCGGGACCCGTTCTGGGTGATGTCCGGCGCTCTGTGCGGAATCATCTCGGTGGCGGCCGGAATGGACCTCTACTACCCCGGCTTCACCTTCGCGCTTGCCTTCCTCGGCGGGATCATCGGTCCCATATCGGCCAAGTTCCTCGAGAGGTTCGGTGTCGACGACGCGGTCGGCGCGGTGTCGGTGCACGGCACCTGCGGCATCGTCGGAGTGCTGGGTGTCGGCATCTTCGCCGGTGGCTATCCTGCCTTCTCGGAGACCGTTCCCACCATCACCTTCGGCGGCCAGTTCATGGGCATGCTGGTGATGGTCGCCCTCGGCTTCATTCCGGGCTACGTGCTCGCCATGATCCTGAAGGCCTGCGGCATCCTGCGCGCCAGCGAGCCGATCCAGGAAATGGGGATGGACGTCGAGGTCGAGAACACGGCGTACCCCGAAGGCATGGCCTCGAACCTCTGACGCACCCGACCGAACTGAAGGAGAATCACTCATGTTCAACTCCAGTCCAATCGAGGCGTGGGAAGGCGCCGGCGCTTTCTACACGTTCTTCGGCGGCGGAGCCCTGTTCTGGTTCTGGGTTGCCGTCATCTGCCTCATCATCCCGATCTGGGTCGCCCTGCGCGCGGAGAAGCACGCGCAGGATCGGCACGGCAGCGGATAGCCGGGGCGCTCTCTCGGGAAAGCGAAACGCCCGTCCGTCGCGGACGGACGGGCGATGAATCCGGAGGCGCCGGGCAAGGCGCCTCCTCATGCTAAGGAGCCGGCTCGAATCGGGCCGGCTCCGTTTCGTTTGGAAGCCCGCCGCGGGGCCGCGCCCCGCTGACCGGCTCTTCTTCAGCTCCGCGCGAGAATCTCCACTTCGGCTCCGACCTCGACGCTCCCCTCGGCACGGGGAATCAGGTGGATGCCGAAGGCCGGCCCGCCCGCGCCCATCCGCCGGTAGGTGGAGAGGGTGCGCAGGGGCTCCTGGCGCGCGTGGCGCTCTCCGCTCTCCGGATCAATGGTCGTGAACACGCAACGCCGGCAGGCCTGAGCGCAGTCGAACTCGATGCCCCCGATGCGCACCCGGCGCCAGTGGTCCTCGTCGTAGGGCGCGCTTGCGTTCTTCACGACGAGGTTCGGCCGGAAGCGATGCATCGCCACCGGTTCCGGGGCGCGCCGGTTGAGATCGGCGAGCGATGCCTCGCTGGCGAGCAGCAGCGGGCACTCGTCGGCGAAGCTCACCTCGTCTCCCGGACGGCCCCCGCGCTCTTCGGTCACCGGGCGGCGGCAGTCCCGGCCCATCTGCACGAGCCGGCACTGCGTTCCGAGGTAGTCGCCGAACCACCGGTCCGCCCGGGCGCCGCTTTCCAGGGCCTCGCAAGCGTCGTCGAACACGAGCACCTCGCGCCGTGGTCCGCCCTCCTGCCAGGCGACCTCGAGATCCGGCATCGCGGGCGCGCGCAGGAGCAGACGGTGATCGTGGACTTCCGCCCGTACCTTGAGCAGGCTCGGGAACTCCCGTCCCGTGAGGGTGTCTCCCCGATCGTCCACCAGCATCCAGCGCCGGTCGAAGTCGAGCCCCCGGGGGCCGACCGCGGCCCTCTCCATGACGACCGGCGCGCAGGACTTGACCGGGTAGATGGTGACGCCGCTCAACTTCACGATGCTCATCGACTGCCTCCGTCTCCGTCTCCGTCTCCGTAGCCGCGACCCGGCCGGCGCTCGCCTCCGGATCCCATGACGCTCGCCGCCGCGAGCCGGTCCGCCCGCGCGCTCATCTGACCGGATCGAGCGCGTTTCCGAGCTCGGGGTTCAGCGCCAGCAGGCGTGCGTAGGCCTGCTCCAGCGCCTCGTCGGCCGCCTCCTCGCCCTCGGCCGTCGCCGCTTCCACCGACTCGAAGATCCGGTGCTTGGCGTAGAAGCGCCAGTGCACGGGAAGGCGCCCGAGCATCTCGTGGAGCCGGAGGTAGGCGCGACGCGTCCACCGCGTCTCGTACGCGACCCGCGCCGCGCTGTGTCCGAAGAATCCGGACCCTCGCCCGGCCGCCATCTCCGCCCGCCGCCGCGCGGTGGCCTCCGCGTCGATCGAATCGCCGCGGATCACGACGCCGTAGTCCCGTTGCGCGCCCTCGACCGACACGAAGATCCTGCGCACGTCGCCGAGGACCTGTTCAGCCGGCCGTTCTTCGGGCGGTCCGTAGCCGCCCCCGCCGGCGGCGGTGATGCGCACGATGTCGCCCGGGTCCACCGTCACCACGTCGGTGTTGCCGAGGTCGACCTCGTGGTTCGAGCCGGGGTTGAGGACGAACTCCGAAGACTTGCCCGCCGCCCCGCCCCTGATGCCCCAGGGCGTGAAGCGAACCCGGTCCCGGTTGCGGGCGGTGAGCACCGTGTGGGGCGAGAAGACCTGGAAGGTCATCGAGGTGGCGAGCCCGCCGCGGCAGCGGCCGGCGCCTCCGGAATCCCGGGAGAGCGAGTACTCGAGGATCCTGATCGGAGTCTCCGCTTCGTTGATCTCGACCGGCGTGTTCTTGAAGAAGGCCTGGTTGGCGCCGTTGCCCTCGGTGCCGTCGCCCGCGGCACTCCCGCCCGCCCCCGCGGTGATGGGGCTGATGTTGGCCATCACCCGCCGGCCGGTCCGGTTGTCGGTGGTGCGCACGTTGAGCAGGGGCCCGCCCCCGCCCGGTCCGGCCTGGAGCTCGTCGGGCAGGGCCTGGGCGAAGGCGCCGAAGATGGTCGACATGATGCGCACGGTGCCGAGGCTGCGCATGCCGACCGCGGCCGGGAACCGGGGATTGACGATCGAGCCCTCGGGAAGGACGCAGCGGCTGCTGCGCGTGAGTCCCGCATTGCGCAGGATGGTGGGGTCGAGCGTGTAGAGCACGTAGACGAGCCCCACCATCATCAGCACGTGGCGTTCGTCCCCGCCGGTGGGAATGTTGATGGAAGAGGCGAGCTGGGGGTCGCTGCCGGAGTAGTCGAAGGTGATCTCTTCTCCGTCGACGACGAGGTTGAGCGCGATCCGGGCCGGATAGCCTCCGTCGCTGTCCTCGTCCATGTAGTCGGCGAAGAAGTACTCGCCGTCGGGAATCCTGCGAATGACGTTGCGGGCCTGCCGCTCCGCGTAGTCGAGGAGGTCCTCCGCCCCTTCGCGGAATGTGTCGACCCCGAAGCGGCGCACGATCTCGTGCACCTTGCGCTCGCCGGTGTTCATCGCCGCCGCGAGCGCCTTGAGATCGCCCCAGTTCTGCTCCGGCATCCGCACGTTGGTGAGCAGAATGCGGAGGAGCTCCTCGTTCAGCTCCCCGCGGCGGTAGAGCTTGGCGGGCGGGATGCGGATCCCTTCCTGGTGCACCTCGGTGAGCGTGCGCGAGAGGCTCGCGGGCACCGCCCCGCCGACATCGGTGTTGTGGATGTGGCCGGCGACGAAGCAGATCAGCTCGCCCCCGTGGAACACCGGCTTCCACAGGTGCATGTCCGGGGAATGGGTGCACACGAAGCCGCTGTAGGGATCGTTGGTGAGGCAGATGTCGCCTTCGTGGTACTCGTCGATGAGGGACAGCGCGTTGGCGTAGTCCAGCCCCACGAACCAGGTCGCACCGAGCGCAAAAGGCGAAGCGAAGGTCTTGCCCGCGGGCGTGACGATGCCGATCGTGAAGTCCTCGCTCTCGCGCACGAAGGTCGAATGGGCCGTGCGCAGCAGCGTGCGGGCCATCGTCTCCGCCGCGGCGGAGCAGTGGTTGGCGAATATCTGGAGAGTGACGTTGTCGACGCTCATCGATGCCTGTCCCGCCCGGCGCAGACGAAGCCGGGCTCGTTGATTGCCGTGACCGTGCTCACGGGGGAAGGGCCTGCGTGCCAATGTCGAAATACCCGCAGAAAGCCGCTCCGCTTCAATTCCAGCCAGGCGGCAATCCACGCGGCACCGGCATTCTTCGTCATTTCGGTCGAGACTTCACGGGTACGGGACTACTCACCCTCGCGATGCAGCAGCAGGTTGCGGTAGCCGTCCACGCGGCCGGTGAATCCATCCGCCACGCATAGCGTGGTGTCCTCCTGGGCCACCACTGCGGGACCCTGGATGCGGTCGCCGGGCCGGAGCCGGTGGCGCAGGAAGAGGGGTACCTGGCGGCGCGCGCCGCCCGCGTAGACCGGGATCCGGCGTTCGGGCTCGGCCCCTCCCTCGCGTTCCGCCTCGGGGGCGAAACCCGGCTTGGGCGTGCGGCCGACCGCGACGAGGCGCAGGTTGATGACCTGGACCGGCGCGCCGGGGTCGGAGTGGTAGTAGAGCCGCTGGTGGGCGGCGTGGAAGGCGTCGGCGAAGGAATCCACGTCGTCCGCCTCGATCGCCGCGGCATCGAGCTCGGTCTCGACCTCGAAGGACTGGCCCCGGTAGCGCATGTCGGCGGAGCAGGCGTAGTGCGGCTCTCCCTCGTATCCCTGCTCGTCGCGCAGCCATCGCGCGCCCCGCTCGCGGAGCGCCGCGAACTCCTCCCGGATCGAGGGGGCGGCGCTCGCCTCCAGGTCGAGGTACACGGTCTTGATGAAGTCGTTCTTGAGGTCGGCGATCAGCCCCCCGAGCGCGCTCAGCACCCCCGGCGTGGCGGGCACCACGACATCGCGCAGGCCGAGCTCCTCGGCGAGGAAGCAGGCGGTCATCGGCCCCGCGCCGCCGAAGGCGAGGAGGGCGTGGTCGCGGGGGTCCACGCCGTAGGCCGACATCAGCTTGCTCACTTCGAGGTACATCCCGGAAACCGCGATGCGCAGAATGGAATCCGCCGCCTCCTCGACCGACATTCCGAGCGGCGCGGCCAGTGTGCCCACCGCGCGCCGCGCCGCCTCGACATCGATCCGCACCGCCCGGTATCCGATGTCCACCTGCCCGACGTATCCGAGCACCGCGAAGGCATCGGTGAGGGTGGCGCGATCGCCGCCCCGGCCGTAGCAGGCGGGACCGGGGTTCGCTCCTGCGCTCTCCGGGCCGACCTTGAGCACCCCCAGCTCGTCCATCCATGCGATCGAGCCGCCTCCGGCGCCGATCGAGGTCACCGAAACGCTCGGGATGTAGATCGGATAGCCGCCGATCATCTCGCCGATGCCGTACTGGGGCTCTCCGCCCCGAATGAAGGCGACGTCGGCGCTGGTGCCGCCGACGTCGAAGCTGATCGCGTTGGGATAGCCGGAAAGCCCGGCGACATGGCTCGCGCCGATGACCCCGGCCGCGGTGCCGGAGAGGATCATCTGGGCGCAGTCCTTCCTGCCCTGCTCCGCGCTCATCACCCCGCCGTTCGACTTCGTGACCAGGGCCTGCGCCGGCACCCCCGCATCGCGCAGCGCCTCCTGCAGGGATCCGAGGTAACGGCTCACCCGGGGCTGCACGTAGCCGTGGATCACCGCGGTGACGGTACGCTCGTACTCGCGCACGATCGACCACACCTCGCTCGAGCAGAAGACCGGAAGCTCCGGCGCAAGCCGGCGCACCAGCGCGGCCACTTCCCGTTCGTGCGCGGGATTGCGATAGGCGTTGATGAGGGCGACCACGATCCCTTCCGCGCCGAGGGCGCGCGCTCGCTCGACGGCCTCCGCGACGCTCTTCTCGTCGACCGGGGCTTCGGCGTCGCCGTCGCTTCGCATGCGCTCGCGCACCGGTATCACGCGCTCTTTCGGCACGAGGGGATCGGGCCGGCGCGACTTCAGGTTGTAGGGATCGGGCATCTTGAGCCGGCCGATCTCCAGCACGTCCACGAAGTGCTCGGTGGCGAAGAGGCAGAGCCGGATCCCCTTCTTCTGGAGCACCGTGTTGACGCCGACCGTCGTCCCGTGGGTGAAGTAGGCGATCTCCGGCGGCGAGACGGAGAATCGCTCCTCGAGCTGCCGCAGCCCCTCGATCACCTCGCGCCCGGGCGTCTCCGGGGTGGAAAGGACCTTGAGGGCATGCACCTGCTTCGTGTGTTCGTCGAAGGCGCAGAAGTCGGTGAAGGTCCCGCCGATGTCCACCCCGACCCGGTAGCGCGTCTCTGGATCAGCCATGAAACTCCCTTTCCTTCCGGCTCGTCGTCGCGGGGTCAAGGTCGCACCGGCGGGCTCCGGCGCCCGACCGAAGGCGCGTATCGTAGTGGATTCGGAGAGATGCGGCTCCGTCCCCAGCATCCTGTTCATCACGTGGTTCCGCCGCCGCCGCAACCGCACCGAGATGGCGCGCTGCCGACCTTGAAATGGACCACTTTCCTGGTCCATAAACGCAAACTCCGAAACTCCTCAGGGGCAAGTGGAAATGCGAGTCTCCGTAACCGAAGCGAAGGGCCAGTTGACTGAACTCGTCCGCCGCGCGGAGGCGGGCGACGAAGTGGTGCTGACTCGTCATGGCCGTCCGACCGTCAGGCTGGTGCCGGTGCACCGGCCGCCCGATGCCGAAGCACGGCGCAAGATCATTGCCGCAGTGCAGGCTGCTGCCGCTGAGAAGCGAAGGGTGGGAGCGAGTGCCCCGCGCAGTCAGGATTTTCTCTACGGCGATGACAGCCTGCCGAAGTGATCGCGGTAGACACGTCGGCCCTGATGGCAATATTGCTGGATGAGCCGGAGACAGCGACCTGTACGGCGGCATTGGCCGGAAATGAGCGGCTCGCCATATCTGCCGCAACGGTCGCCGAGGCGTTGCTCGTTGCCGAACGTCGGGGGCTCGGTCCGGAAATGGCCGAGCTTCTCGACGGACTCGATCTCGAGGTGGTGAGTGTGTCGTTGGCAGTGGCGAGGCGGGTCGCTGATGCCCATGGGCAGTGGGGCAATGGCATCCACCCCGAAGGGCTGAACTTCGGCGACTGCTTCGCCTATGACGTGGCGAAGACGAACGACTGTCCGTTGCTGTACATCGGTGACGACTTCGCGAGGACCGATGTCGCGAGCGTGCTGTAAGGTCTTGACACCCGACTGGAATCGAGCCGCCAGAACATCGCTTGGGCGACCAGCGCATCGTCGGTCGCCGAGAACACGGCATCGACGGCTCTGCCTGCCTGTGCTTCGGAAACCGAAGCCTGCGCGCCCATGTGGAGGGCGAGCTAGGATTTCTTCATGGGCGGGGCCCTCGGAACAGTTGAGCGTCCCGCGATAGAGGGTGGTGAGCCCGGACCGCAGCGAGCAGTGCGAGTCCGCTTCCCCGGTCAGGTGCTTTCGCCCTCGGGCGTCGACCAGAGTCATTTCCAGCACCGAGGAAACAGCCCTGGGGCCTGCGAGCGGCGTTCTCATCCTGATTGACGCACTACACCCTCATGCAGGTGAGCGCGGCGTCGAACTTGAGATTGATGGTCTGTTCTTCCTGGGTTGCGTCTCTTGGCAGCTCTGGAATCCGCCAACGCAAGCCTCCCCACGCACGCATCAGAGCATGTCATCTGCCGGAGACTTGGGTCTCTTCCAATAGATGCTAGCAATATGCCATCATATCGCCCTCACTGCATGGGAGCTCCACCATGGCCAACGTGACAGTGCGCAACATCGACGACAACGTGATTTCTTGCCTCAAGGCTCAGGCGAAGGCCAATCACCGCTCGCTCGAGGGAGAGATTCGCTACCTTCTCGGTCAGCACGTATCGCGTCACGCTCGCCTTGCGGACTTCCGCGAACGCACCGCGCGTCTCGGCACCCTCACTGCGAATCGTCCTCAGACCGACAGCGTGCTGCTTCTACGTGAGGACCGCGACCGTTGAAGTTGATCGTCGACGCGAGCGTCGCCGTCAAATGGCTGTTCATCGAGGAAGGCACCGTCGAGGCCCGGCAGCTGCTCGCCCACCGAATTGTGCTCTACGCCCCGGATTTTATCCTGACCGAGGCGGCCAACGTGATTTGGAAGAAAGCCCGACGCAAGGAGATTACGCATGCGCAACCCTACCTCGAGGAGCTCGCTCGTCTGCCCGAGGCCATCATGCTGTGCCCATCTACAGACTTGGTTGCCCTCGCTTCGGCCATCGCCCTCGACATCGACCATCCAGTCTATGACTGCCTCTATCTCGCCTGCGCAGAGGTCGAAGGAGCGCCGGTGGTCACGGCCGACGGCAAACTGCACGATGCCGCCCAGGCGTATCCCGGCGTGGACGTCTGGCGCCTCGCGGCTCCCGAAGTCGGGAAACGCATCGTGACCGCCGCTACGGCGTTGGTCATCCAGGAGGCCACGCTACGGGAGCTGATCGCCGCTCACAGGACTTTCAGCGACACCGCGGACTTCGTCATCGATACTGTCCCGCCCCGACGAGGCAGCCTCCGGATTCCCACCCCGGAGAACCAAGACGTCTACCTCGACTCTCCACCCTACCGGCGCCTGCTCAAGCTCATCGCCAATCTGTCCTACGACGAGCGCGTCGACCTGATGGCGCTTGCCTGGTTCGGCCGAGAAATCACCAAGTCCTCGCCCTGGTCGTACTTTCTGAATCACGCGTACCGGATAGAAAACGACGATCTCGACTACGAAGCGGGATTGGGTCACTACTGGCAGGCCGGCCTCGACCGTCTCCGAGATGAAATGCCAGACCCGACTTGACCGGGGACTATCCGACTCGCCACTGTCGCTATACGCTTCCCTCGTTGCACGTCTGAGAAGAAAGCCGACAAGACCGCTCAGGCGCTCCCTGCGGACCAGACGATGCAAGCAGCAGTCGCATCGTCGTCCAGGAACCTCAGCTACGGGGAGCCCAGGAGCGACGCGCTCGGGCCTGCGTGACCGGGCGCTCCTAGGGGTGCTGTTTACGGGTTGCGCGCGTCACCGGAGCGGTGTCCATGCAGGTCGCCGACTACTACAGCTAGGGGCCACTTTCGTTTTTCGGACTCCATGAGAAAGGCGTGCGTTTCAACGTCGTTCCGGCCCACCACTTTGAACTGCAAGCCTATGTCGACGCCTACCTCCCCGCCGCCGGTATCGGCAACGAACACCGTGGCCCCCTTCCGCCTCTGTGTGTCCGGTAGAAACGACGCCCTTCTGAGACAGCCGATGACACGCGCCACGGCCCTCAAGATGATCAAGTGTCGTGCCGCTGCAGCCGGCCTGCCACCCCAGATCTGCGCCCACAGCTTCCGTGGCACCGGAATCACAGAGTACCTGCGAAACGGCGGCGAACTCGAACCCCCCGGCGCGTATCGCCGGACACGAGTCCACCCGCACCACCCAGCTCTACAATCGCCTTCCGGAGGAAATCTCCCTCGAAGAGATTGAGCGGATTCATAGTCTAAGCGCATCTGCGGCTCTCACCCAGGCCGTGATAGTTCGAACGATGAGGAAGGACGTGATGGCACATAGGCGTTTTCAGATCGACCAGGAGAGCCTGCCCAGTTTGCCGGGAATGATGTTGGTAACGGTCGAGGCACTCAAGGAATTGGGTGGTTCAGCTACCGTTCGCGAACTCAACGAAAGGGTGATCGAGCTGGAGGGCGTAACTGAGACCGAACAAGCTTTCACGATGCCACGAAACGAGAACCAGCCGCGGGTGAGCTATTACCTCGCCTGGGCGCGCACCTACCTCAAACGCGGCAATGCGCTGGAGAACTCTTCGCGTGGCGTCTGGGCACTGACGGAAACTGGAGCGGAGATTACAGGCCTCGACAAAACCCGTGAGATCTATGAACGGGTTGGACAGGAAGAGCGTGAGCGGGCACGGGCCAAGCGTGAGGCTGCGAAATCGGCTAAGGCGGACTTCGTTGAACCGCAGGTGGATGTTCCGAACGAAGCTGAGGACTGGAAGTCACTGCTCCTGAACGTACTGGGTGCCATGACCCCGGATGCGTTCGAGCGACTATCGCAGCGGCTCTTGCGTGAAGCGGGGTTTACCAAAGTCGAAGTGCGTGGGAAATCCGGCGACGGCGGAATTGATGGTGTGGGTGTATTACGCATGAACCTTGTATCGTTTCAGGTCTACTTCCAATGCAAGCGTTGGAAGGGGAGCGTGAGTGCCAAGGAAATCAGGGATTTTCGTGGCGCGCTACAGGGGCGCGCAGACAAAGGCCTGTTCATCTCCACTGGCCATTTTTCGAGCCAGGCGTCAGACGAGGCCACTCGTGACGGCGCCATTGCGATTGACCTGATCGATGGAGATCGACTCTGCGCCTTGCTCAAGGAGAATCGCCTCGGCGTAGAGACTGAGATGATCGAGAGTGTTCGTATCAGGTCGAATTGGTTCGAAAACATCTAGACCAGGCGTTGCAAACAACCAGATTGCGCTGCTACTGCGACCCGAGCCCTGTGGTCGGCGCCCGTCACGCCGTCCATTACGAGGACTGTCTGGCAATCGACTCCGTTCCGTTGCCACCCCGGGGCCCGCGTGCCTCTCGGCCGCCGCCCTCAGGCTTCCGTCCAGCGCAACGTGGTTTCGAGCGCGGCCTCTTCCAGGTTGCTTCCCTCGCCGCCGCGGTCGATTACGAGGAAGCGCTGCGGCCGGTCCACGAGCAGCGGGTGGTGCCAGGTGCCGGCGCGGTAGTTCACGCCCTGCGTTCCCCGGGCCCGGAACACCCGCACCGCCGCGGCGTCCGGCCCGGAGGCGACCACCACCCACCAGTCGTGCGGGTCGATGGGAATGAAGGCCTGGCTGCCGAGCGGGTGGCGCTCGAGCATCGCCGCTTCGAGCGGGCGCGGGCGCCCGAGAAAGAAGTTGACCAGCACCCGGGCGCCCTCGCCGAGGACTTCCGGTCGGAAGAGGTCGTGTACCCGGGTGGTGTAGCCGTCGTTGATCTCGAAGCGGTCCCGGTGCGACGCCGCGTCGATGACGTCGCCGTAGGGGGCGAATGCCTCGCGGGTCAGCGGCTGCGCTTCAATCCACACGGGGAACCCCGAACGCGCGGATACGGGAAAGGCCGCCGTCGGGATGGCAGTTCACCTTGATGTGCGTGACCGCCGCGCCCGCATCGACGGGAAAGCGGTGGATCCGATCGGCCTCGATCGGCTGCACGGCCAGGATCTCCGACCAGAACATCGCCTGGGCGACCAGCGCATCGCCGTCCAGCCCCGGCATGTCCGCCGCCTGCACCGACACTGCCGCGGGATAGTTGCCCTTGAAGTGCGCGGTGTCGATTTCGATCTCCTCCAGCACTCCGGGCACGCCCAGTCCGATGATCATCCACTCGTTGCCGGGCACGCGCCGGCGCGCCGTTTCCCAGCCGTCGCCCATGTTGATCCCGCGCCCTGCCGTCAGCACGACTTCCGGGTTCCCGTAGTGGGCGTCGGAAACCGCGACCACGTGCCCGCCGTTGAGCAACGCCGAGAGCTCCAGGCGCTCGCCCTCCCGGCATTCGACCTCGGGCCGGCCGATGACGCGGAGTCGTGCCAGGCCGCCGTCGGGGTAGATGCGAAGCCGCACCCAGCGGTAGACGGTACTCCGGTCCGCGCACTCCGCCGTCCGCTGCGCATCGCCCTCGATGCTCAGGTACCCGGTCAGCGGCATCCATTCATCGGAGTCCGGCGCCGGACACGCCTCTCCCGCCGCTCCGTCGAGCGCGGCGCCGGGCGGGTAGTTCCCGGTGAAGTAGCGCGTGTCCAGCTCGAAGCGCAGCAGGCGTCCGGGCGCCGCGAGACGCACCACGCACCAGTCGAATCCTTCGCTCCGCCGCCGGCGCGTCTCCCATCCGTCCATCCACTGGCCGTGGTCGTCGAAACGGTCGGGGTAGTACACCGGCTCGGAATCGTCGATGAGCCGCGACATGGCGGCGAAGAACTCGTCGCTGCACGCCACCGCCTCGGCGCCGAGGCGGGCGCTCGCCAGGTTGACGCCATCGTTCATTCGATTTCCTCTCCAGTCCTCGAGACGCTCGATACGCGGATCCCCTTCCCGGGCGGCGCAAGCGCATCTCCCGGTCGCCGCTCGAATCCGGCTCGCGGACAATTCCGGAGGCGGAAGTGAACGCCAAGTGTATGCACCGTCGCGCCCGGGGACTACGAGCGCGAACGCCGCCGGGGAAGTCGGAGCGGACTCCTGTCGATGGCAACGGGACACGTCGCCCTGTACGCTGCCAACGAGGCTTCACGGAGTGGCGTCGGCTACGCCGAGGCCGCGGGCAGCGCACGCCGCAGCAGCAGGCAGAGCGGGACCGGCAGCGCGACGACCACCGCCATCGCGAGCATCGCGGCATCGAGACCGAACCCGTCGCTCAGCAGGCCGAACGAGATCGGTCCCACGATCGACGCGCCGCTCACTACCGTGTAGATGAGGGCGAAGCCGCGCGAGTGGCGCCGTTCGTCCACCAGGTCGCCGACGCTGCCGTAGGTGATCGTGGACGAGCCCTGCAGAAAGAAACCCAGCACCGGCAGGAGGCAGAGCGCGAGCGCGGCCGGCGCCGCGAGCACCGCCACGATGCCGGCGGCGCTCGCGATCTCCACCAGCACCAGTGCCCGCACCACTCCGATGCGTGCCGCGAGCAGCCCGCACGCGAACTTGCCCACCATGCCGCCGGCCAGGGTGAGCACCACCCCCAGCCCCGCCAGCCCGAGCGGCACCTCCTTCTCCACGACCAGGAAGGCCACGAACACGAGAAAGCCGTCCTGCACCGCGATGTCGAGGAACACGATCACCGCGAGAGTGCAGAAGCCGGCCCGATGACGGATGCCCCAGTCCGTGCCGCGCAGCCGCGCAGGACCCCGGCCGGCGGGGTCGGGCCGTGCTCCGAGCCGGGCCGCGCGCAGAACCAGCAGGAGGGCGGCGCTCGCCGCCAGTGCAACCAATCCGTACCCGAACGCCACCCCCTGCCAGCTCGCGCCGGCGCCGAGAAGCGCGACTACCAGCCCGCTGAAGAGGAGCTTGCCGGCGTCGCCGCTCGAGTTGTAGGCCCCGAGCGCGGCGCGCCGTGCCGGACCGGCGAACTCCCGGCTCACCAGCGATGAGCTGAGCGAGTGCTGGAACGCGGCCCCGCAGCCGGCGATGCACAGGCCGAGGAGCAGCGCGTGAAACCCGCCCGCTACGGAGACCGAGAGATAGCCGACTCCGCTCGCGAGCAGCCCGAAGGCGAGCAGACTGCGTTGGCCGAAGCGCTCCGAGATAATCCCGGAGGGCAGTTCGAGGACCCACATCGCCGCGCTGTGGGCGGCGCGAATCACGCCGACCTGCGCGTAGCCGAGCCCGAAGGTCTGGGCGAGCACCGGAAGCAGGACATAGATGGAGGCGGTCAGGCCATCCTGCACGATGTGCGTGCCGCAGCACGCGGCCAGCGCCCGCCTTTGCCTCGTTTCCAGGGTCAATGCGAAGCGACCTCAGGGAATCGGGCCGGAAGGCGGTGCCCGCCGATCGCAATCCACGTTGCCGCTAGAGCTCCGGGTGACGCAGATGCAGCCCCAGGTGCTGCTGGAGGGCGTACGCGGCGCTCAGCAGTCCCGCCTCGTCGAAGGGGCGGGCCGCGAGCTGCAATCCGATCGGCAACCCCTCGGCGCTGAAGCCGCACGGCACCGAGAGCGCGGGACAGGCGGCAAGGTTGAAGATCTCCAGCGGAGCGGAGCGCGAGGGCTGGGCGAGCATGAAGGGGTCGAAGTCGGCGAGGCGCCTCGCCGGGCCGTTCGCGGCGGGCAGGGCGAGCAGGTCCACCCGGTCGAAGAGGGCGGCCACCAGGCGCCGGGTGCGGCTGCGCAGGCGCTGAGCCTGAATGTACTCCTCCGCCGTGAAGAGGCCGCCCAGGTAGGTGTAGATCCGGAATACCTGCCCGATGTTTCGGGCCTCCCGCGCGAGCGTCTCTCGGTAGATCGAGAAGCCCTCCGAGAGGTAGAGGATGCTGTTGGCGATGTGCATGTCCTCGAAGTGGGGGACATGCACCTCTTCCGCCTCCGCGCCGAGCGATTCGAGCTCCGCGACGGCCCGCTCGACCGCGCCCTGCGTCTCCGGCTCGGCGCATTCGATGCCCTGTCGGAGGACGCCGATCCGGAGCCCTCGCACGTCGTCGCGCAATGCCGCGCGGTAGTTCAGAACCGGAATGCGGGAGCTGGTCCGGTCCCGGGGGTCGTGCCCGGCGATGACGCCGAGCATGAGGGCGGCGTCCTCGACGCAGCGCGTCATCGGCCCCAGGTGGTCGATCGACCAGGTCAGCGGGATGATGCCGTGCCGGCTCACCCGGCCGTAGGTGGGCATCAGCCCCACTATGTTGTTGTACGAGGCGGGGAAGCGGATCGAGCCGCCGGAGTCCGAGCCGCAGGCCCCGGCACACAGGCCCGCGGCGACCGCAACGCCGGAGCCGCTGCTCGACCATCCCGGCGCGTGCTCGAGGTTCCAGGGGTTGCGGGCTTCCTCGCCGAATCCCGGGGGGCCGGTCATCGCGAGCTCGCTCATCGTGAGCTTGCCGAGGAGCACGGCCCCGGCGGCGCCGAGGCGGGCGGCCACGGTGCCGTCTTGCACCGGCACCCGGTCCCGGTAAATGCGGGACCCGCCGGTGGTAGGCACGCCGGCGGTGTCGAAGATGTCCTTGAGCGCGATCGGAATGCCGTGCAGCGGTCCGCGCCACTCGCCTCGCCCGATCTCTGCCTCCGCGCGCCGCGCGTCCTCGAGCGCCCGCTCGCGCGCCACGTGAATGTAGCTGTGCAGGCGCTCGTCCAGGGCCTCGATGCGCTCCAGGTAGGCGGCGGTAAGCTCGACCGGCGAGAGCTCGCCGTCGCGAAGGCGCGCGCCCGCCTCTTCGATGGAGAGGTAGCAGAGCTCTGAGCTCGCGCTCACCGGTCGCCGCCGTCCCGGCCGGGCCCGGGCAGGAACGCGGTGCCCACCTCTTCTCCCTCGAGGTCGAGGTCGAGCAGCGCCCGGAGCTGGGGCCGGTAGCTCTCCAGGGCCCGGTGCACCCACGCGCGCTCGTCGGGCTCGAGAGCGAGACCGGCCCGCTCGAGCAGAACGTCGAGGTCGGCCTTGTTCGTGGACTCGCGCGTTCGACTCATCTGGAGCGGGTCACCGTCGTAGCGTCAGGCAGGGAACGTCGGCCAGCCGCAATATCTCCCCGATTTTCGGAAGCATTGGGCGTCAAGATGCCATGGTAGCGGCTCGAGCGAGTACGGCCCGCCAGCATGAGCAGGTTGGCGTCCGCCAGCCAGGAAAGCGGGGAGATATTGCGGCCAGGACTTCCCGCTCACCCGGGAAGTCCACGAAATGCGGTCGATCGTGGAAAGCTCCGTGCGAAGAACTGGTCATCATGAGAAGTGGCGCCAGTGGATTCCATCCGCAGGGGTTGGCCGGGGGGGCGGCGGGATTCGGGCCTCAGGCGAGGGGAGAGAAGTCCGTCGGGGACATGAAGCGGTTCTCCGCGAACTGCACCAGCGGACCCTTGCGCTCCGAATCCGCGCGTACCTTCAGCCACTCCTCGTCGGCCATGAATCCCGCCCAGGCTCGCTCCCGCGCCGCCATGTCCTCGTAGGCGAGCAGGTACCAGAGCTCGTCGCTTCTCCCGCCCACGGTGTTCAGCCAGTAGCCGACGTTCTTCATCCCGTGGCGCTCGAAGATCCGCATGGTGTGGTCCCGGAATCGCGCGAGCAGGTCGGGCATCCGGCCCTGGCACGCGGTGTAGATGCGGAGCTCGTAGATCATGCGGTTCTCTCCCGTCAGGCTCTCGCCCCGAGCGCCTCAGCCGGCGCGGCACGGCGTCCCGGAAGCATCATGGCTCCCAGGGCGGCGGCGAGCGTGGCTCCGGTGAACAGAACGTAAAGCAGGTCGAAGTTCCCGGTCGCATCATAGGTGCGTCCCGCGAGGCTGACCGTCAGTCCGCCGATGCCGAGCGCGAGCACGAACTTCGCCCCGTAGGCGAGCGAGCGCCAGCGAAACGGAGTGTAGTGGGCGACCAGCATGTTCTCCGCCGCGGCAAAGCCGGCGTTGAAGGCCATCGCGAGCGCCGCGACCGCCAGGAGGAGCATGCCGGCGGTGGAGGTCAGCACGAATATCGGAACCACCATCGCGAGCCAGCAGGAAACGTATATGGCGCGGGCGGAGTAGCGGTCCGCGAGCCAGCCCCCGATCACGCTGCACGCCGAGGCGATGGCGATGACCCCGCCCACGTAGAGGCCGATCTCGGTGTAGCTGCCCGCGATCAACGGCTCGAGCCCCGTCTCGAAGAGCTTGGGCATGGTGTGCGTGAGGCCGGTGTAGATGAATCCGTTGCAGGCCATGGTGAGGGTGAGCACGATGAACACGCGCCGCATCGCGCCCCGGGCCGGTTTCGCCGGGGGGGAGTGCTCGGAGCGCACGTCGCGCACCGTGCCGCGGCGCCACGCCAGCCACAGCGTCGCGCCGGTGAGGAGGGAGATGATCCCGGGGACCACGAACGCGGCCCGCCAGGAGAAGTAGTCGATCATCACCCCGACGAAGATCGGCGCCGCCGCGCTGCCGACGCCGCCGAAGACGCTGTTGAGGCCGAGCGTGATGCCGCGCTTGCGTGCGCAGGCCACCAGCCAGGCGATGCCCACGGGGTGATAGATGGAGGCGAAGAGCCCGAGCAGGCTCAAGCCCAGAAAGAGGGTGCCGGTGCCGGGGGCGAGGCCGGTGACGAGGCTGCCCGCCCCGAGGCCGAGGAAGAAGATCACCATCATGCCGACCTGGCTCCAGCGATCGCCCAGCCAGCCCGCGGGCAGCGCGCCCACCCCGAAGAGCACCAGCCCGAGGCTCGCCAGCTCCAGCAGTTCGCCGTAGCCAAGCCCGAACACCGAGGGCAGGTAGAGCACCGCGCTCGCGTAGAGGATGGTGAACATGTGCGTGTAGACGTGACCGAGGTTGGAGAACGCGATCGCGAGCGCGGCCTCGCGCGGGGCGGGGGCATCGCGGGCTGATCCGGTTGCGTTCACTCGGCCTCCGGGTGGTGGATGTCGGTCGCGGCGCGTCCCGGGAAGCGGGACCGGCCGGCGACGGGTCCGGGGCTTGCGTCGGGTCGGCAGCCTAAAGCGGTCGCGCACCGATTGCACGCTTACAATTCCGCCCCCGAAATTCCCCTTCGCTCCGGCGCGCGGTGGCCGGACTTCTCAACCGGAGGTATGAACGATGAACGAGCTGTCCCCCGACGACGCGATGATGCTCGAAGGTCTGTACTGGTGGGGAGTGCCTTCGCTGTTCCGCTGCAAGATCGATCCGGACCCGCGCAACTGCGACATCGCGCTCGCGGGAGTGCCCCACAGCACCGGCAACGGAACCACCGAGCGGGATCAACACCTGGGTCCCCGCGCGGTGCGTGACGTCTCGGCGATGGCTCGCCGCGTGCACATGAAGTTCGGCATCGACCCCTGGAAGGCCTGCCGGATTCACGATGTCGGCGACGTGCCCTTTCCCGAGGCGAACGACAACGAACGCTGCATCGACCGCATCGTGGACTTCTACCGGGACATCGACGATGCGCGGGCTCGTCCGGTCTCGATCGGGGGCGATCACTCCGTGACCGGGGGCATCATGCAGGCGATATCCGGTTCCCGCTCGAAGCTCACCGGCGGGCGCAAGGCGGCCTTTCTGCACTTCGACGCCCACACCGACGCCTACGAGCAGATCCCGCACTTCCTCGGGGCGAAGCGTTCCGCCGCGCACTGGGCCGCCTACCTGGTGCGCGACGGCTTCATCGACGCGACGCAAAGCGTGCAGATCGGGATGCGCGGCAACCCCCGCACCCTGAGCTGGTGGCAGCCGAGCGTCGAGCTCGGCTACGAGCTCATCCCCATGCAGCGCTACCGCGAGATCGGACCGGAGCGGACGATGGAGATTATCGTGGAGCGCCTGGGCGACGCGCCGGTGTACATCACCTTCGATCTGGACTGCCTCGACCCCACCGTCGCGCCCGCGGTGGCGAATATCGAGGCGGGGGTGGGCGGCTTCGGCATCGACGAGGTCATGCGCCTCCTGCAGTGCGTGCGCGGCAAGAACATCATCGGCGGCGACGTGGTGTGCTTGATGCCCACCAAGGACAGCCCGAACAAGATCACCGCGCACGTCGCTTCCGTGCTCATGTTCGAGATCCTGAGCCTCGTCGCCGACTCCCTGGCGGGGTGAGCCTGTCGTCCCGCGGGCTCGGGTAGACAAAGCCGCTTCGGCCCGTCGATGATCGGCGCTACCGCATCAATCGGAATTCCCGCGCGACCCGTGCTACGCAGGTCGCGCGCGCCGGGGAGCAGATGAGCGACGCACCGAAGATCACCTGCGAGGGCGTGTGGAAGATTTTCGGCAACCACCCCGAGCGGATGATGCGCGAGCTCGATCCCGCGCTCTCGCGCCAGGAGGTCCAGGAGCGGACCGGCCACGTGATCGCGGTCAGGAACATCTCCTTCCAGGTGCAGCAGGGCGAGACCTTCGTGGTCATGGGCCTCTCGGGCAGCGGCAAGTCCACGCTGGTTCGCTGCATCTCGCGCCTGGTGGAGCCCACCGCCGGACATCTCCTCATCGACGGCGACGACGTCGTCGCGATGAACTCGGGCCAGCTCATCGAGCTGCGCCGCCACAAGATGAGCATGGTGTTCCAGCACTTCGGACTCTTCCCGCACCGCCGGGTCATCGACAACGTGGCCTACGGGCTCGAGGTGCAGGGCCTGTCCAAGGCGCAGCGCCTCAGGAAGGCGGGCGAGGTGCTGGAGCTGGTGGGCCTCGACGGATGGGAGCGCAACTACCCCCGCGAGCTCTCCGGCGGCATGCAGCAGCGGGTCGGTCTCGCCCGGGCCCTTGCGGTGGACCCCGAGATCATGCTCTTCGACGAGCCCTTCAGCGCGCTGGACCCGCTGATACGCCGGGAGATGCAGGACGAGCTGCTCAAGCTCCAGTCCGTGGTGCACAAGACCATGATCTTCATCACCCACGACTTCCTCGAGGCGATCAAGATGGGCGACCACATCGCGATCATGAAGGACGGGGAGTTCGTGCAGGTGGGCACTCCGGAAGACGTGGTCGCGAGTCCCGTGGACGACTACGTGCGCGACTTCACCGAAGACGTGCCGCGCTACAAGGTGCTGACCGCGGGGCGCGTGATGCACGAGGCGGCGTTGACGGTCTCCGCCACCGACGCGGTGTCGGCGGCGCTCGCCCGGCTGCGCGAAGGGGGGTACGCCTCGGCCTTCGTGGTGGGCGCCGGCGGGGAGTATCTCGGCACGCTGGATGTCGAAGACGCGCGGGCTGCGGATTCCGGAGCCCGGGCTCGGAGCGCGGCCCGGCCGCGGCCCGGCGTCGGGCCGGGAACGCTGCTCGACGCCCTGATTCCCCTCACCGCCGCCACCGACCGGCCGGTACCCGTGGTCGACGAGGAGAACCGGCTGCTCGGCGAGGTGGACCGCAGCGCGGTCATGCACGCCCTGGAGGGCCGGAGCGCCTGAGGCCCGGCCGGCAGTAAACGACGAACGGAGGTTGCATCGATGGCTCTAGACCTGTTGCGTGACGATTTCGAGCACGCTCTGCACACGGATCCCGCTCGCGCGCACACCCTGCCCGCGAGCTTCTACCTCGACCCGGAAGTGTTCGAGCGCGAGAAGGAGGCGATCTTCTATCGCCACTGGCACTACATCGGCCACCTGTCGCAGCTCGAGCGGGCAGGCGACTACGTGACCACGCGGATTGCCGACGAGCCGGTCTTCGTCATGCGCAGCGAGGACGGGACCTTGCGCGGCTTCTACAACGTGTGCCGGCACCGCGCCCACGAGCTGCTCAAGGGCAGCGGGCGCGTGGACAGCATCGTGTGCCCCTACCACGCCTGGACCTATCGAAGCGACGGCAGCCTGCGCCACGCACGCTTCGCGGACCGGATGCCGGGCTTCGACCACGACGCGTTCTGCCTGCCGCAGATCCGCGTGGAGTCCTTCTGCGGATTCGTGTTCGTCAACCTGGACCAGGACGCGGAGTCCCTGTCGGAGGTGACGGGCGGAGTGGAGAAGGCGCTGCGCGAGGACGCGCCCTTCATCGACGAGCTGCGTCCGACGGAGAGCTGGTCCTTCAGCACGAGCGCGGCCATGGCGGCGAACTGGAAGGTGGTGGTCGACAACTTCCTCGAGTGCTACCACTGCCAGAAGGCGCACCCCGACTTCTGCGATCTCTTCGACATGGAGGCCTACGAGACCGAGATCGGGCGCTGGTGGTCGGTGCAGCGCGGGCCGAAGGTGAGAGGAGAGAACAGCGCGTACCCGGTGGCGGGCGAAGAGCAGGTGCAGCGCGGGATGTTCTGGTTCGTCTGGCCCACGACCACCATCAACATGCTGCCCGGGGTCGCGAACCTCACGGTGATGAGCATTCTGCCTCATGGCCTGGACCAGGCCTCCTTCTCCGGGCATCGCTACGCGCTCCCGGGCGCGGAAGCGGACCGCGACCGGATGCGCTACATGAACGATGTGCTGGTGGTCGAGGACCAGGACCTCTGCGAGTCGGTGCAGCGGGGCCTGCGCTCGCGTTCCTACAACCAGGGCCGCTTCATCTACAGCCCCGACGGGCGCGGGGTCTCCGAGCATGCGGTGCACCACTTCCATCGCCTGGTGCACGAAGCCCTGGAGAAGGGGGCGTAGCGCGCGCCGATCGCCCGATGCATGTGCCCGCACGCAACGCGCGCTTTTCGGATCGGAGAGGCCCCGCATGAGCGATGACGAGAAGGCGCGCCGCGCGCGCGCCGAAATGCCGGTGACCGGCCGCAAGGTCTACCTCAACACGGGCACCGCGGGGCCCCTCGCCCGCGTCACCCTGGAAGCCCTGGAGGCGGGCGGGCGCTTCGAGTACGAGACGGGGCGCGGCACCTTCAGCAGCTTTCCCGTGCTGCTGGCGGACATCGAGCGCCTGCGCGCGGGCTTCGCCGCGCTGATGGGGGCAAGCGAAGAAGAGGTGGCGCTCACCCATCACACCACGGACGGGGTCAACATCGTCGCCCACGGCCTCGCCTGGCAGGCGGGCGACGAGATAGTGACCACCAGCGCGGAGCACGAGGGCGGCCTGCTGCCGCTCTACGTGCAGAAGCGGCGCCACGGCGCGGTGATCAAGGTGGTCGATGTCGGTCACCGGGATTCCCCCGACGAGATCGCGGTGAACATCGGCCGCGCCATCGGCCCGCGCACGCGGCTGATCGCGGTCTCGCACGTCAACTGGAACACCGGGCTGCGCATGCCCGTCGAGTCGATCGCCGCCATCGCCCGGGAGCGGGGCGTGCTCACACTGGTCGACGGAGCGCAGTCGGCGGGCGCGATCCCCATGGACCCCGCGTCGAGCGGCGTCGACTTCTACGCGGTGCCGGCGCAGAAGTGGCTGTGCGGGCCGGAAGGAATTGGCGCGCTGTGGGTACGGGCCGAGCGGCTCTCGCTGCTCGAGCCCACCTTCATCGGCTTCTTCAGTCTCGTCGATACCTCGAGCTACGACCTGAGCGGCAACTTCATGCCCGCGTCGGGGGCGCGGCGCTTCGAGGTGGGCACGGTGTACCGGCCCGCGGTGAAGGCGATGTGCGCGAACCTCGAGTGGCTGTCGGAGGAGCTGGGGTGGCCATGGATCCACGCCCGTATCGCCGCGCTCGCCGAGCGGGCGCGGGGCGCGCTGGTGGCGATTCCGGAAGTCGAGATGGTGACCCCGGCCGGCGCCGGATCCGGACTCGTCACTTTCGCGCTGCGCGGCTATGACCCTGCGCGCGTGGTCGCCGAGCTCGAGAAGTCGGACATCGTGGTGCGGAACCTTCACGACCCCGAGGCGCTTCGCATCTCCACCGGCTTCTTCAACGACGCCGAGGACATCGCGCGGCTGGTCGAGGGCCTGCGGGCGATCACCGCCAAGGACCCCGAGGCGCTCGCACCGCCGCTGTTCTGAGCGGGTGCCGGCCTCAGCGACGCCGGACCCGGGCGCGACCCTCGCGGCGCGCCCAATGCCTCTCCTCGTCGGAGACGAAGCGCCTGTTCCGGCGACCACAGGCTCCGTATCCGGGGGCTCGAGGACTTCCACTTCTGTGGTCTCGGATGCCCGTCGGCGCTATCCTGCGCTTGCCGATTTCGTAGCGCCGGGTCCGCCCCGGCTCCATTGACCGAAGGATCGAACAACATGACCAGCAAGTACCATCTCATCAGCTCCGTGACTTGACCCTGGGTCCAGCGCGCCGTGATTGTCTTGCGTGCGAAGACCGTGGAGTTCCAAGTCACCTACATCGACCTCAGCGACAAGCCGGACTGGTTCCTGGAGATCTCCCCGCACGGGAAGGTGCCGGTGCTCGTCGTCGACGGCACGCCGCTCTTCGAGTCGAACGCGATCGCCGAGTTCCTCGAGGAGACGGTCGACCCGCCCCTTCATCCCCGGGACCCCGTGCAGCGCGCCCGCAACCGGGCGTGGACCGACTTCGTCCCGACCTTCTCCGACGACGTCTACGACCTATTCTGGTGCGAGAACGAGGCGGAGCTGCCGGAGCGCCTCGCGGCGGCGCGGGAACGCATCGCCAAGCTGGAGGCGGCCATCGCCGAGGAGCGGGGCAACGACGGCCCCTACTTCAACGGCGATGGGATCTCGCTCGTGGACGCGGCCTACGCGCCCTTCCTCCATCGCCTCGCGATCGTGGAGGAGAAGGCGAAGACCGGGGTGCTGGACGGGTTCCCGCTCGTCTCGGCCTGGACCGACGCGCTCGTCAGCGACACTTGCGTCACGGAGTCCGTGCACGAGAGCTTCCGGGACCGCTTCGTCGGAAACCTCGTGTCCCGCGGCTGCTACGCGGGCGCAATCTTCGCGGAAGCGGCGGAGTAGCCGGTCGCATTCGAAGCGCGCGGTCCGGGTGGGCCGCGCGCATTTCGGCCGGACCGCACACGTTTGCCGCCGCTTCCCCGCACCGGAGCGGCCCTGCTCTACCTCGGCCGGGCCGGGGCCGATAGGATCGCCCGTTTTCGGTGCTCTTGCCGTTCGCCGTCGCCATGAATTCACTCGACGCGGAGATCGCCCGCCGGCGCACCTTCGCGATCATCTCCCATCCCGACGCGGGCAAGACCACGCTGACCGAGAAGCTGCTGCTCTTCGGCGGCGCGATCGCGCTCGCGGGCACCGTCAAGGCGCGCAAGTCCGCGCGCGCGGTGACCGCGGACTGGCTCGAGCTCGAGAAGGAGCGGGGCATCTCGGTGACCTCCTCGGTGATGCAGTTCCCCTACCGGGACAGCGTGGTGAACCTGCTCGACACCCCGGGTCACGCGGACTTTTCCGAGGACACCTACCGGACGCTGAGCGCGGTGGATTCGGTGCTCATGGTGATCGACGGTGCGCGGGGGGTGGAGGAGCGCACGCGCAAGCTGATGGAGGTGTGCCGTCTCCGCGACACCCCGATCATGACCTTCATAAACAAGCTCGATCGGGAGAGCCGCGACCCGCTCTCCCTCACGGACGAGATCGAGGAGGTGCTCGGTATCCGCTGCGCGCCGGTCACCTGGCCGATCGGCAGCGGCCGGCGCTTTCGCGGGGTGTACCACCTCCCGGAAGACCGCGTTCGCCTCTTCGGGCCGGGCAGCAAGTCGACGCTCCGGGATGACGAGACGCTGCAGGGCATCGACAGTCCCGAGCTCGACCGCCGCCTCGACTCGGCCGCCGCGGAGCTGCGCGACGAGGTCGAGCTCGTGCGCGGCGCGAGCCACGAGTTCGACCGCGACGCCTACCTCGGCAGCGCGCTGACGCCGGTCTTCTTCGGCTCCGCGCTGCACAGCTTCGGCGTGCGCGAGCTGCTCGACTGCTTCGTCGAGAACGCGCCCCCGCCCGTCCCGCGGCCCGCGGTGGAGCGCGAGGTCGAGCCGGCCGAAGCCCGATTCACCGGCTTCGTGTTCAAGATCCAGGCCAACATGGACCCCCAGCACCGGGACCGCATCGCCTTCCTGCGCGCGACTTCCGGGCGGTACCGGCACGGTATGAAGCTCCACCAGGTGCGCACCGGCAAGGACCTGCAGATCTCCAACGCGATGACCTTCATGGCGCGGGAACGCGCCCGCGCCGACGACGCCGTCGCCGGCGACATCATCGGCCTCCACAATCACGGCACCATCCGGATCGGCGACACCTTCACCCAGGGCGAGCGCCTGCGCTTCACCGGCATTCCGAGCTTCGCCCCGGAGCTCTTCCGCCGCGTGGTGCTGCGCGACCCCCTGCGCATGAAGGCGCTCCAGAAGGGGCTCGACCAGCTCGGCGAGGAAGGCGCCACCCAGGTCTTCCGCCCGCTGGTGGGAAACGACGTCATCCTCGGTGCGGTGGGCGCACTGCAGTTCGAGGTCGTGGCCTACCGGCTCCGGCACGAGTACGGCGTGGAGAGCAGCTACGACCCGGTCGAGGTCGCCGCCGCCCGGTGGGTGACCAGCGCCACTCCCGCCGAGCTGGACCGTTTCCGGGCTCGCAACGACGCCCGCCTCGCGCTCGACGGCGCGGGGCAGCTCACCTTTCTCGCCCCCTCCCGGGTCGCGCTCCGCCTCGCCCGGGAGCGCTGGCCGGAGATCGAGTTCCACACCACGCGCGAGCTGTAGGCGCCGGGTCCCGTCCTTCCCGGGACTCGTATCTCTCCCGTCACTCGCGCGGAAGCGCATTCGTGTTCGGATGAGGCGGGAGGCAGGGAAGCCGAACACCGGTGCTTGCCCCGCTGGTCCCTGTCCACTCGCTTGACCGATCACGGATGCGCGAAAGCGGGAATCCACGAAATACAATCCGCCACTGGCACTTCCGCACGAGGCGTCCATGAATCCCACCAACGTGCTCTTCATCTGCTCCGATCAGCACGCGCGGAACGCGCTCGGCTGCTACGGGCACCCCCTGGTGCGTACTCCCAACCTGGACGCGCTCGCCGACGCCGGCACCCGCTTCACCGCCGCCTACTCGAGTTCGCCCATCTGCGTGCCGGCGCGGGCCGCGATCGCGACCGGACGCCACGTGCACCAGTGCCGCGCCTGGAGCAGCGCCGAGCCCTACGACGGGAGCATTGAGGGCTGGGGCCACCGCCTGATCGAAGCGGGGCGCCGGGTCGTGTCCATCGGCAAGCTGCACTACCGCAGCGGCGAGGATCCGAACGGCTTCGATACCGAGATCCTGCCCATGCACGTGCACGCAGGGGTGGGATGGACCACCGCGCTGCTGCGCGACACGCAACCGATGGGGAGCAGTGCCGACTATGCGCGCGACATCGGCTGGGGAGAGAGCGCCTATACCCGCTACGATCGCGCGATCGGCGACGCGGCCTGCCGCTGGCTGCGGGAGGAGGCCCCCGCCGATTCTGCCCGACCGTGGGTGCTCTTCGTGTCCTTCGTGTCACCCCACAACCCGATGATCGCCCCGCCCGAGTACGAGTCCTGGTACCCGAGGGAGCGCATCGGGATGCCCCGGGCCTACCGCCGGGAAGAGCGGCACCGTCACCCGGTCCCGGCCGGTATCGAGCGCTGCATGGACCACGACACCTACGTGGAGGACGACGATCACGTGCGCGCGATCCGCGCGTCCTACTATGGGCTCTGCTCCTTCATGGACGCGGAGGTGGGGCGGGTGCTGGAAGCCCTCGACGCCACCGGGCAGCGAGAGCGCACCCGCATCCTCTACACCAGTGACCACGGGGAGATGCTCGGCCACCTCGGCTACTGGGCGAAGAGCCTCATGTACGAGGACTCGGTCGGGATTCCGATGATTGCCGCCGGGCCGGACATTCCCGAGGGAGCGGTGGTGGGCACGCCCGTCTCCCACGTCGACTGCCACCCCACGATCCTGGAGGCGGCCGGGCTGCCGCTTCGCGACGCGGATGCGGCGCTCCCCGGCGAGTCGCTGATCGGGATCGCGAAGGGCCGGGCTCCCGCGCGCACCGTGCTCTCGGAGTACCACGACGGGGGCGCGGTGACCGGCATGTTCATGATCCGGAACGGGCGCTTCAAGTACGTCCACTACCCCGGCTTCGCGCCGGAGCTCTTCGATTGCGAAGCCGACCCCGACGAGCTGCACGATCTCGGCACGTCGACCGCGCACGCAGGCGTCCGGGCCGAGTGCGAGGCGAGGCTGCGCGCGCTGCTCGACCCCGACGAGGTGAACGCAACAGCCTTCGCGGATCAGCGCCGGCGCCTCCAGGCGCTGGGAGGCGAGGCGGCGATACGCGCGCAGGGAGACTTCGGCAACGAGTGGGCCTACACCCCGCCGCCCGGCTCCATTCACTCCGGCTGAGGCGAGCCCGCGCACCTGGTGTTGGCCAGAGTTTCGGATAACCCGGGACGGGTATCCTATGCTGAGTATCGGCCGGCGACGCTCTCGAGCGCTTCGGCAAAGGGTTTCGGCAGTCCGTCAAACGCGAGATCGTTGAGAAATTGCCGCCGCCACAGCAGGCGGCGATCCGCATCGTCAAGTTGGGCCTGGTTGCATACTTCTTGCCAATGGTCGGCAATGACTGCGACCTGGTCCCTCATGATTGTCAAGGCGCGCTTGTCCGTGAGCAGGAACTTGTTCGCCGAGGCGAGGCAGAGCGAGAGCCGGCTGCGCCGCTCGAGGCCGTGGATCTGCATGGCCTGAGAGGCTTCGCGCCCGATCCTCGACTGGGGGCAGACGTCGTAGGCCGGCGTGAGTGCGAGACTGTCCCCATCCCAGAAGGCGGCGTGGTTCCGGGCATGGTCGTCCGTGTTGCCGACGAGAATGTTGAAGGTCATGCGCGCGAACAGCTCTCTCAGGGTCTCGATCGGGTCGATGAAGCGGGCCCGCACGATGTCGGCGAGCACTTCGTAGGACGCGTGGGCCGCCATGCGCTCGTCGAGGCCGAGCAGGGTTAGCGCGGATACCATGGCGCGCCGCGTCCAACCGTTCTCGGCACGCTCGCGGTCGAAGCGGCGGATCAGCAGCACGTCCCTGTTCATCGCCCGGGCGAGACTGACCGGCGCAACGTTCAGCCCGGCGAGCTTTGCCAGGCGCATGGCGATGAACTCCGCCTTGACGACGTTGCAGGTATCGGTTGAGGAGGAGAACTTCGCGACATACTTGGCGTTTCCGTCCCGGATGAGCGCCTTGGGTCTGGCTCCCCCGATCGCCGTGCCGTGCTGCAGGGCTTCGGCCAGGTCCGGGGCCAGCGGCAGGCCGCGATCGACCCGGTCGGCCGAATCCAGCAGGCGTTCGAGGGTCTCGTTGTCGGCCTCGCGGGGAACGTAGTCTCCGGGGGATGCCTGGAAATCGAGCGCGCCGGTGCGATCCGACCCGGACTGGAGCATTAACGTTATCTCGTCGAGTTCGGCGAACTCGTTTGCTCCGCCATGGCTGCCGGAGAGGCGATGGGCGATTACACGACGGCCCCAGGCATCGGGTGAGGCGTCGCGCAGGGCGTTGGCGATCTCGAGCGGCGGTTCCGGCACGATCGCTCCGCGCCGCAGGGGCAGTTCGGGCGCATAGATTGGGATCGCGTCGTCCCTGGCGAGATAGGAGCGGCCATAGACGAATGCGAAGTGGTCGTCTTCCGCGTGAATGCGGCCTGCGACCACCGGTGCGGTCCTGCCCGGCAGCCAGATCCAGACGAACACCTCGCGGGGCCGGGCCGCGTCAGAAGTCATCGTCGACCTCGCGGCGGGGCTTGCGGATGGAGCCCGGCATCAAGGCGAGCTTGTCGTCGCTTCGCTCCAGCTGCGGGGCGAGAGTCGTCGTCTCTGGAACGAAGAGATCGACGCCGGTCAGGGTGGCGGCTTCCAGCACGAGGCCGATCGCCACGGAGGGACTGCCCTTCTCAATGAGCTGCAACGTGCTCCTGGCGATGCCTATGCGGGCTGCGAGATCGTGTTCGGACATGCGCCGGCGTTTCCTGGCGAGCCTGATTTGCTTGCCCAGGAGAAGGAGCGCCTCTTCCGTAAGGCGCGAGTAGGAACGTGGCGTGCTCAATGTGGCACCCAATTGACCGACTTGTCGGTCGCAAAGGTATATTTGGCGGCTTTGGCAGTCAATCCAATCAAATGCTGTTGCTATCGGAGTCCGCCAGGCCGCACTCTGGATCGTGTGCAGGGGCTTGTGAGGCTCGCTCTCGCTTCGACAATGAACTGGAGGCTGGCTCGATGACTTCCCGCCCCGCTGCGCTAACGCATCCCGGTACGAGCATGTTGGCGCGGGCCGCGATTGAGACCGGGCGTCACGTGCACCAGTGCCGCGCCTGGAGCAGCGCCGAGCCCTGCAACGGGGGCATCGCGGGCTGGGGAGCGGCGGCGATTCGCGTGCAGGAATAGCAGATAATCAGCAGGCTACTGAGAGCATCAGGCGGGTTCGGTGACCACGAAACCTGACACGGGCATCCTCTACGAGCCCGACGAAAGGGCTCCGGTGCCGCTCGCCTTCGGTCTCGGTCTGCAGCTCGCCCTGTTGACGATCGCGGTTCCCATCCTCTTTCCGACGCTGGTGATGCGCACCGCGGGAGTGGGCGAGGCTTACGTCGCCTGGTCCGTGTTTGCCGCGCTCGCGATCTGCGGAGGCACCACGATTCTGCAGGCGCTTCGGATCGGCCGGATTGGAGGCGGGCACGTCCTCGTGATGGGCAGCTCGGCCGCCTTCATCGGAGTCTGCATCACTGCGGTCGAGACGGGTGGTCCCGCGATGCTCGTCACTCTGGTTCTTGCCTCGGCGCTCTTTCAGCTCGTCCTCGCCGCGCGTCTCGCGCAGTTCCGGCGCCTGCTCACTCCCACCGTATCGGGAACGATCATCATGCTGATCCCGGTTTCGGTGATGCCCGCGGTGTTCGACATGGTGGCGACTGCGCCGGAAGGGAGCCCGGGATTCGCCGCCCCGCTCTGCGCCCTGTTCACCCTGGCCCTCATCACCGGAATCGCGCTCAGGGGCAGGGGAGCCTGGCGCCTGTGGGCGCCGGTCATCGGCATCGTTGCCGGATCGGCGCTCGCGGCAAGTCTCGGCCTCTTCGATGTCGGGGGTGCAACCCGCGCTTCCTGGATCGGCCTGCCCGAGTTCGCGTGGCCGGGCATCCATCTCGACTTCGATCCGCTTTTCTGGGCGCTCCTTCCCGGGTTCCTGTTCGTGACCATGATCGGCACCGTCAGAACCGTAAGCAGTTCGGTCGCGATGCAGCGCGTGTCGTGGCGCGGGCAGCGCGCGCTCGACTTCCGGGCCGTTCAGGGTGCCGTGAACGTGGATGGCATCAGCAACCTGCTGTGCGGTGTCGCAGGGACGATGCCGAACACCACCTACTCGGTCGGCGCGCCGCTCACCGAGCTCACCGGCGTCGCCGCCCGCGGCGTGGGTATTGCCACGGGGGTGGTGTTCATCGCCTTCGCCTTCTCTCCCAAGGCGCTCGCCCTGGTGGTGGCGATACCGGGCCCGGTCGTCGCGGCCTTTCTCACCGTGCTCATCGCCATGCTCTTCCTCATCGGAGTCATGATCGTCGTCCGGGACGGCCTCGATCCTCGCAAGGGCCTGGTCGTCGGCGTCGCGTTCTGGCTGGGGGCAGGATTCCAGAACGGCATGATCCTCCCCGAACAGGTGTCGGAGTTCGCCGGAGGGCTCTTCGCCAACGGGCTGACGACCGGCGGTCTGGCGGCGATCCTCATGAGTCTGTTCATGGGGATGACGAAGCGCCGGCGCAGCCGGACCGAGCTCCTGTGCGATGTGTCCGTTCTGCCGGAGCTCGGGAAATTTCTCCGTGCATTCGCCGTCCGTGGGGGCTGGAACGACGCGATGGCGGAGCGCCTCGATGCGGTGGGAGAGGAGGTCCTGTTGACCCTCAATCGCCGGGACGAGTCGGCAGACGCCGCGGCGCCGCGGCACCTTCGACTGGATGCGTACGAGGAAGCCGGCGACGCGCTTCTCGAATTCGTCGTCGGACCGGGAGGGGAGAACCTCGAGGACCGGATCGCCCTGCTCGCGGAGCCCGCCGACGATGGACCGGTCGGGCACGATGTGTCTCTTCGCTTGTTGCGTCACCTCGCCTCATCCGTGCGCCACCAGCAGTATCATGGTGTCGACATCGTGACGGTTCGGGTGCGGACTACGGGGGTAGCGTCCGACCACCCGACATGAATGGGCCGCGGATGGAGAAATCGTTCCGCGCGCCTTGGCCAAGGAACGAGGAGTTCGACGATGACCCAACCTGACGCGCCGCGGGATGCTTCCGGACGAACGGAGGCCGCACCCGGACCTCGCAACCCGGAGGACTCGGGGGCCGACGTACCGATAGCGATAGTGGGGATTGCCTGCCGCTTCCCGGGGGCACGGAACCTTCCCGACTTCTGGAGTCTTCTGGAGCGCGGCGGCAATGCGGTCAGCGAAGGCGAGCCGGGCTCCGGCGTCGGGCGCGTGGGCGAGATGTTTCCCGACGATGCGCCACGCGGGGCGGCCTGCCGCTTCGGGGCCTTCGTCGATGACATCGACCGCTTCGACGCTTCGTTCTTTCGAATCTCTCCGGTGGAGGCGCAGCTTCTCGACCCGCAGCAGCGCATGATGCTCGAGACGAGCTGGCACGCGCTCGAGGACGCAGGCGTGGATGCGGATCGGCTGAAGGGGACCCGAACCGGCGTTTACACCGGCATCAGCACCGACGAGTACCGGATGCTGGTGCTCGACTCCGCCCGGCCTTCGGAAGCGGCGGGATGCCTCTACGCCCTCAGCGGCACGAACATGAACGGAGCCGCGGGTCGAGTCTCCTTCGTGCTCGGGCTGATGGGGCCGGCGAAGGCGGTGGATGCGGCCTGCGCCTCGTCCCTGGTCTCGG
>JAJEAD010000035.1 GCA_022824305.1 Gammaproteobacteria bacterium
CGAGGAGTCGGTGGCCGCCGACCTGGGCTGGGAGATCACCGACCGGCGTCCCAAGCGCCAGCTCATCGAGACCATCAAGCTCATGAGCAAGAGCAACCAGGCGTCGCACCAGGTGCGGGCCTGGGTGCTCTTCCGGGTCCAAGCGCAGGCCAAGGAGCTCTCTTTCGCGACCAAGGTGCAGACGCGCATCGACGGGGAGATCTACGACGCGGCCTCCAACCAGTTCCTCGACACCTTCGAGATGCCACGCGAGGAGTATCCAGCTCCGAAGGACTGCCTGGAGTCCACGATCTGCATCAGCGAGGTGGTGGGCGACCGGGCACGCGAGATCGCGGGGGGGCTGGGTGAGGTGCTGGCCCGGAAGCTGGCGCGCTACTCGCCGCCCCGGGCGAGCGAGGGCAGCGGCGGCTCCGCGGTCACCGGAGGTACGGGAGGCAGCGGCACGTCAACGCACACCGGCGCCGGCCACGGCCTGATGACGCCTTATACGCTCACCTTGCGCTACTTCGAGGACCGCGAGGCGCTGACCATCATCGGGGTGATGGCCGAGGAGTTCCCCGGCTACGAGGCGCACGACTTCATCAGCAAGTCGCCCACCGTTCGGCGATACACGTATCTGACCACGGCGAAGTCGGTCAAGCTCGAGGAGTGGCTCTACATCCTGCTGCGCGACATGGGCTTCAATGCCAGGAGCGATTTCGTGGTCCTCATCCAGGGCACCGAGATCACGGTGGACAAGCTCATCCCGACGCCGAACCGACCGGAGTCGCCGGACGAGAGCCGGCGCTTCAAGTAGGCGCCTTGCCGGCCGTCACCTCAATCAATGCCGGGACGGCCTCTTCGCAGGCCGTCCCGGTTCTCGCGCTGTACGAAGGCTGGAGAGAAGAGCGCCGTGCAGCGCGATGAACGAGCATATCCGGCGAGTGTCCCGCAACCGTTTCCAGCGCACCAGCGGAAACAGGAAGCGTGAGCCGATGGTATTCCGAACCTTCCCAAGCCGTCTGCTGCCGACGTTGTTTATCGGCGTGGCCCTGGTCGCCGGGCCGTGGGGTTTGGGTGGAGCCGGGGAGGCGGTAGCGGGCGGGGTGAGGAACCCCGACGGGGTGGCGGTGATCATCGGCAACAAGGGCTACCACCACGTGGGGGAGGTGAGGTACGCGCACCGCGATGCGGAGGCGTTCCGGCACTACGTGCTCGACGTGCTCGGATTCGACGAGGAGAACCTGATTGACCTGCGCGACGCCACGCAGGGCGACATGGTGGGGGTGTTCGGGACGGCGCAGGACCACGAAGGGCAGTTGGCGTTCTGGGTGGACCCGGACGGCGCTTCGGACGTGGTGGTGTTCTATTCCGGGCACGGGATGCCGGGGCTCGGTGAAGGTGACCCGAGGGCCTACCTGCTGCCGGCCGATGCCAACCCGAACAAGCCGGAGCTCAACGGGTACTCGGTCGATGTGTTGACGCGCAACCTGGGCAAGCTTCCGGCGCGCTCGGTGGCGGTGTACCTGGATGCGTGCTTTTCGGGCACTGGAGGCGACGGGCAGGCGCTGCTCAAGGCCTCGCCGATTGTGCCCGAGGCATCGTTGCCGGAGGACGTGGGGGCGAACACGACGGTGTTCACGGCGACGGCGGGCAAGCAGCTCGCGTACTGGGACGAAGAAGCAGGTCACGGGATGTTCACCCATCACCTGTTGAACGCGCTCTACGGCGAGGCGGACGCCGACGGGGACGGGCGGGTGACGGTGGCCGAGACGGAGCGTCATCTGGCACGCCATCTGCGCCGGGCGGTGCGCCGGGCCTATCATCGCGAGCAGACCGCAGAACTGCGCGACGGGACGGGTACGGGGGCCACGGTGTTGGCCTCGGCCTCGGTGGGTGGGGCGTTCCCGGTGCGCCCGGTGCTGGGCGGGGAGGATGGGGGAACGGTCGAAGGCGGCAGCGACGAAGCCGGGACGTCGCCCTCCGATGCCATGGCGACGCTGCGCGCGGTGCAGGACGGTGACCTGGAGGGGCTCCGGGAAGCGCTCGCGGGTGGTGCGGACGTGAACGCACGAGACAAGGCGGGCTGGACGGCGCTGATGTCGGCGGCGAACGAGGGTTACGTGCTCATGGTGCCGGTGCTGCTCGAGGTGGGAGCGGACCCCGACCTGCGGGTGGTGGATGGTGCGACCGCGCTTCTGCTCGCGTCGCAGCAGGGGTACGTAGAGATAGTGAGGCAGCTTCTGCAAGTCGGGGCAGATGCCTCAATCACGAATCCGAAAGGCAACACGGCGCAGGAAGAGGCGCAGGCGCGGGGGCACCTGAAGGTGGTTGCGGCATTCGAGGCGGCCCGCCAGGAGGAGGAAGAGAGGAAGGAGACCGAGGCACGGGAAGCGGAGCAGGCCCGCCAGCAGGCGGAGGCCGAGCGCCAGGAGCGCGAGCGGGTGGAGGCGGAGCGGAGGAGGGAGGCAGCGAGGGCGGAAGAGCAGGCGCTGAGGCTGACGCGGGCCGAGCGGGCAAGGGTCCAAGTGGGGCTGTCCGAGCTTGGGCACGATGTGGGAGTGGCGGACGGGGTGTTCGGCTCCAGGACGCGGGCGGGTATCGAGGCGTACCAGAAAGGCAAGGGGCTGCCGGAGACGGGGCACTTGACGAGAGCGCAGGCTGAGGCGCTGGTGGCGCTGGCCGAGGAGGCGGAGCGCAAAGCGGAGGCAGAGGCGAAAAGGAGGAAGGTAGGGGAGGTGTTCCGGGACTGTGCGGAATGCCCGCAGATGGTAGTAGTGCCGGCGGGGAGCTACCGGATGGGCTCACCGTCAAATGAAGAGGGACGATATGACGATGAGGGACCGGTGCACGAGGTGCGCATCGGGGAGCCCTTTGCGGTGGGGGTGTACGAGGTGACGCGAGGGCAGTGGAGTGCATTCGTTGAGGAGACAGGTCACTACATGGGCAACGAGTGTTTCGCATGGATGAGCGAGGAACCCCTAAGCGGCTGGAGTTGGAGCGATCCTGGATTCAGCCAGAGCGATACACACCCGGTGGTGTGTGTGAGCTGGGATGATGTCCAGACGTACGTGTCGTGGCTATCGAGTAAGACGGGTGAGAAGTATCGGTTGCTGAGTGAGTCGGAATGGGAGTACGTGACGAGGGCGGGGACGACGACGCCGTTTCACTTCGGTTCGACAATATCGAGCAACAATGCGAACTTCAACGACCTTGGCAATTACGAGCCGGGGCGTGAGGCGCAGTTTCGCGCGAAGACGGTGTCGGTGGGGAGCTTTGTGTCGAACCGATTCGGGCTGCACGATGTCCACGGCAACGTGCAGGAGTGGGTGCAGGACTGCTGGAACAACAGCTATCACGGGGCTCCGAGTGACGGGAGCGCGTGGGAGCAAGGGAGCTGGTGCTCGCGGGTAACGCGGGGCGGTTCCTGGGTGGATGAGCCCAATGAACTCCGCTCCGCGGCTCGCAACGTGGAGCTCTCCACCCAACAGCAAAACACGTGCGGATTCCGTATTGCCCGGACGCTCACCCCTTGAGTCTTTGTCTTTCTCTTGCCCCTTATGGGGGTCCAGGGGCGATAGCCCCCTGGTCGATTCCCTTGGGAACCTTGCGGTCGTCCGGCGCCCCCACAGATGCCGGGCTGTATGCTGTTCTCCCGCGACCGCCGGAGCGCCGGGGCGCGGGAGCCCGAGGGCACTCTTGCGGGCGCGTGACGGAGCGTCCAGGGACACTCCTCTCCGGAACGGCGCTCTCGACTACCCGCCGGGACGCACGCACTCCCTGCCGGCACCTCCGGCACCCAGCATTCGCAGACCTCCTGTTCGTCCGTGACCGTCCGGGGCTCGCTCCTCGTTTCGTAGTCGGTCACATTTTTTCTCGTCCGGGCGCACCCCCGGCGAAGAAGACCAGTGCAAACGCGGCGAAGGCGGCCGCTTTCACCTGTTACTCGATGACGATGTAGCCGTTCTCCGTCTCTGCCTCGTCGTCTCCGGATGGTGCCCGTTCCCCGGTCGCGGGCTCGCTGCCGCCGGAGCCCGTGATGACGTTGGTCTCGGGCAATGGAATCACGTCCTGCGCCTCTTCCGCCGCCGGCGCGGCGCCCTCTTCGGCCGTTTCCGCACACTCCGGCGGACGCTCGTGGAAGGTGACGATTTCGACCCTCCGCTGGGCTGCGGCGCCCGGCTCGAGGTCCTCTCGCGGCTGCGATTCTCCGTAGCCACGCACCTCGCGAAGGCGCTCCTCCCCGATGGCGAAGTGCGTCTCGAGGAAGGCGGCCACGGCCTTCGCCCGGCGTTCGGAGAGCGCCTGGTTGTAGTCCGCGGGGCCGCTCGAATCGGTATGGCCGTACAACGCGAGGTCAGCCTCTCGCAGGGCATCGGAAGTGAGCGCCGTTCCCAGCTCCCGGAGCTGGATTTCGGCCCTCTCGGTGATCTCGGCCGAATTGCGGCGGAACTCGATGCGCAGATTGATCGAGCGGCTCTCGATCGGATCGCCGGTAATCGGTATCAGTTCGCCGATCAGGGTCTCGCTCCCGACGATGGGCACCTCGTCGGTCGCTCCGGCCGGGAATGCGGCAACGCACGCGACCAGGAGCGCCAGGACTACGGCCACAGCCCCGCCCAGGGTCGCGCTTCGGGGACGCCGTCCGGCTGCGCAATCCAGTGAAGGTGATCATCCATTCCACTCTGAAGGTGATCGCCGATTCCACGGTAAGTGGTCATTGGTCGGAGCGGAGCGACGCGGGTGATGGATTCATGAGTCGAGGTGATCAGTTTGGGTGAACGGTCCGT
>JAJEAD010000020.1 GCA_022824305.1 Gammaproteobacteria bacterium
CCGCCGCCGGCAACCCCGCCCCCCGGACGGGCCCGCGCCGCTTCGCAGGACCCGAGAGCCTGGCCGGCGACGCCGCCGGCGCCCTTCGACCTCGAGGCCCCGCGCCCGGGCCCGGCCGGGGGTGGGGGGGAGGATTGCGCCGGCCCCCGATTCTCCCTGCCCGTTGTCACCGCGCCGCGTTACGTTCGCCCCGCGAGAGTGCGTGCCCGGGCGCCCGCGACGGCCGGCGAGAACGGGCCACCCCCCGGCAACCCCAAACCCCACCCGCGTTAAATTTTGCGGACCCCGTTTCGGTATGCCCCCTACCCGATTCACTTTTGCCCCCCCCCGGCCTGGGCGCCCGCCCTGCCGGAAACCCCTACAGCCATAGGCCGAACGCGATCGGGTGACGCGACGCGGCGCCGCCCGCGGCCGACGAGCTCCGCCGCGGCGCCCGCCCCATGACCTCGCCCGCTTGGATGCGACTGGCCGAGTAAGCCTTGAGGGTCGCGCGAGCGCAGACGAGCACCGCGCCCGGGCCCGCGCTGCGACGCCGGCGACGTCGACCGCCGCCCCCGCCCTCGAGGCCGCGGCCGAGCACCCCGCACACCCGGCGCCGAAGCGCCTACAGCCTGGCCAGCCTCAAGACCACACAGACCAAGACCGCGAGGCCGATCGGCACCCAGGAGCCCCCATGGATCGCCAGCGCGACCCCGACCAACGCAACCCAGAGATCCAGGACGAGCAGCCCGTGCCGCTCCGCATCGAGCTTCAACGCGACCACGATCACCACCCACAGGACGAACGCGACGATCGCGCAGACGATCACGAGATTGGCAAACCCCATCGTCGACACCGGCGCGCCCTACCTCGAGGCCCGCCGGCCCCGCCGGCGACGCCGCGCACCTGGTAGCCGCCCGCCCGCGGCGCCTACAGCCGGATCAGCCACAGGAGCACGGCCACGATCGCGATCGGCGCCCAGGAGCCCTAATGGATCGCCCACGCCACCCCGAGGAACGCGAGGAAGAGCCCCGAGAACACCGGCATCAGCAGCTTCTCCGGATCGAGCTTCGCCGCGAACACGATCACCGCGCCCAGGACGAACGCGGCCACCGCGCAGCCGAGAGTGACCAGGACGCCGAGCCCAAACGACACCGGCCCCTACGCCGCGGTCAGCCGGCCCGGCCGCTGACGCCGCCGGCGGCCCGGTGTCACCGGACATAGGAAGCTGATCCACTTCGGACAAATGAACTGACCCACCTTAGTTGACGAACGGGGCGAGCTCTCCAATCGCGCGCCCTGAGCGGACCAACTCCACCATCTGGCGGCGAAACTCAGGCGGGTACGGCAGATGTGTTCGTGGCATCGTGGATTCCTCCTCCCCAAAGGGTTCAGTATCCACGAAAACGGGTCAACTCCACTCTGCTGGTGCTGGGCGGCGGGGTACAACTCGTTCGCAGACGACTTCGGTGACGCTGGGGCATTGCACCGAGGCGGCGTTGGTGACTGGACGCGCTCTGGCTCTTCTTCCTCGTCGCCCTGATGTTCGTGATCCTGCTCGCATCGCTCGACCCCGGGGACTTCGACGTGCTGATGCGACCAAGAGAGCTCACCCTCCAGCACGACCACGCCATCCGCGGGCCGCGGCAAAATCGCTCGAGGGGCCGCCGGGTCGGATGGCTCGCCGACTTCACCTCTCCCGATGCACGCAAGGAGTCCGGAGAGCAGGAGCGGGCGATCCTGGTGAGCGGGAGTCGATGACTTCGGATACTGGCTCGCCGACGAGACGCCGGGCGACGTAATGGGCGAGGCAGCGCTCGCAGCTTGGAAGCGAGGAGCGGAGTCCTACGTCTCCAACTACGACTACCGCAGCAGCGACACCGTGCCGAAGATGTACCGGTGGGCCCAGCCTCAGTAACCGAGCCCGAGATCGATGGCCCGCGGCATCGCCTCGCCGCGCGCGAAGGCGGCCAGGCTCTCGGTGGCCATGTCCAGGAGGCGCTCGATCACCCCTTCCACGTTCGCCGCCTGATCGCCCGATGCGATCACGTTCGGCAGGCGGTGCAGCCCGGTGCGCGACGGGATGGGGTAGTGGTAGCTCGGTGGCAGCGACTCGGTGTAGCTCCACCACACGTCGGCCGCATAGCCGCGGATTCGGGAGCTGGTCAGCGCATCGTAGAGCGCCTGCTCGACCACCAGGTTGCCGCGGGCGACGTTGATCAGGAATGCCCCCGCCTTCATGTGGGATATCGCCTCGGCGTCGATGAACCCCTCCGTCTCCCGGGTGATGGGCGTGGCGAGGACGACGAAGTCGGCCTCCGATAGCACCTCGTGCAGCGCCTCCGGACCACGCACCGAGTCCACGTGCTCCCCGCCGCGCTCGGGGTGGCGGCGGATGGCATGCACCTTCATGTCGAAGGCCCTGGCGCGGCGCGCGACCGCGCTCCCGATCATCCCGAGTCCGATGACCGCGAGGCTCCGCCCCTGAAGCGCGACCCCCATGAAGTCGGGGTGCCAGGTCGGCTGCCAGCGCGCCTCCTGCACCCACTGGTGGCGCTGCACCACCTTCCTCGCCAGGCCGAGCATCAGGGCCATCGCGTGCTCGGCCACCGTGATCGCGTTGCCCCCGCGGATGTTGCACACCGCGACGCCGCGCCGGCGCAGCATGGCGAAATCGAGCTCGTCGCAGCCCGCGTGCAGCCAGGCCAGCGCCTTCAGATCGGGTACCGCATCCCAGGTGCGGGGCGGCACCACCCACGCCATGATGGCGCCCACGCCCCGGCACAGGTGCGCGATGTCCTCGTGGCGCACCTCGAAGCGGGTCATGCCGTGGCCCTCGGGAGCGACCACCTCCCACCCCCGGGGCAGCCCAAAGCGAATCCGCGCGATCTCCTCTCCCGTCGCGGCAAAAGTGAGCAGCAGCTTCATTTGCTCTTCTCCTGCGTGCTGAACGCGATCACGAGTCGCATGCGCCTTCGACAGCGGCGCGTTCCATGTCCTCCTGCGAGACCGGCGCTCCGTCGTGCGGCAGCGCCCCGAACAGGCGACCGATCGGAGCTAATGGCAGAATGCCCGCTTCGCCGCCCGGAGTTATGCACCGCACGCCATCACCGGGACTTGCCTCCGGCGCTTCCCCCGACGCTCCGGGTGACGCGGCCTGCCGTCCAGAATGGGTCTTGGATTCAATCACGGAAACTTCCACGTGCTCCTTGCACTCGAGGGGTTCCTCTCCTCGAGAGAGTGCAGCAAGGCACGAGAGGGCACGATACTGTCAACTTCTGCGCAGAATGCAACGAAAGCCGGCCCCGTCCCACCCGGGCATGATCTGCGCGGATGCGCGAGGGAGGGCGACAGCATCGTGGCATGCCCTCTCGTTCGGGTCCGGGAGCTGCTGCCGACCAGGCTCATGAGTCGCAGCAAGGACCCGAGACGGAAAGCAGATGGGGCCTCCTCGACGAAGCCATGCCTTGGAGCGCCCGCGTGACGACCCGGGAGCCCTACCCCATCGAACGCATTGCGGGGGTGGTGCTCGCGGGCGGTCAGGGCCGGCGCATGGGGGGCGAGGACAAGGGGCTGGTCGAAGTCGCGGGACGGCCGATGGTGGCGCACGTACTCGAGCGCCTCCGGCCCCAGGTCGGCGCCCTTCTCATCAACGCGAACCGCAACCGGGGACGCTACGCGGAGATTGCGGGCTGCCCCGTCGTGGCGGACCGGCAGGGCGGCTACGCGGGCCCTCTCGCCGGCATGGCGAGCGCGATGGAGGCGGCGGGCACGCACTTCGTGCTGACCGTGCCCTGCGATGCGCCGCTGGTGTCCGCGCACCTGGGCGCACGGCTCCACGAGTCGCTCGTCGAGAACGGAGCCGAGCTCTGCGTCGCCCACGACGGAAGGCGCCTCCAGCCCGTCTTCGCCCTCATCGACTGCTCCCTGCTCGACAGCCTGCTCGCGTGCCTTCAGTCCGGCGAGCGCAAGATCGATCGCTGGTACGCGCAACACCGCATGGCGACGGCCGACTTCAGCGACCTTCCCCGGAGCTTCTCCAACATCAACACGCCCGAGGAGCGCATCGCGCTCGAGCAAGCGCTCGTGTCGGACCCGCCCGGGAACACGTCCCGCTCCCGACCCCGAGACGGCGAAAGCGCATGAAGGGGCGGGAGACCGTTCCTGGCGCATTGCCGCGACCCGGATGCGGGAGGAAGGGGTGACTCGATCCGGATGAAAGGGCGTATCCTGATGAGCGAGGTACTGTTCGGCCGGCAAGACGGAGCTGACGCCCGTGCTGCCCATCGGCAATGCCAATGCGCCGCGTGACGGCGCCGGAGGACCGTGAGTTGAGCGACCCGCCGCTCCTCGGCTGCTACGACGACCCCGAGCTGCTGCCGGCGGCGAAGGCGCTCGCGCGAATCGACGAGCACGTCGGCACGCTGACCGAGAGCGAGGAGGTGGAGCTCCGCGACGCGCTCGGACGCGTGCTCGCCTGCGACCTGAGGTCGCCCATCGCGGTGCCCGGCCACACCAACTCCGCGATGGACGGGTACGCGTTCGCCGGATCGGAGCTGCCGGGGGAGGGAACCCGTTCCTTCCGGCTGCTCGGGACCGCATGGGCGGGCAAGCCCTTCGCCGGAGAGGTTCCCTCCGGGTGCACGGTGCGGGTGATGACCGGAGCGATGATGCCGGCCGGCACCGATACCGTGGTCATGCAGGAACAGGTCGAGTGCACGGGAGATAGGATCGCCGTCACGAGCGGCCACCGGATCGGCCAGAACGTGCGTGAGGCCGGAGAAGACCTCGAGCCCGGCGCGCGGGTGGCAAGCGAGGGCAAGCGCATCCACCCCGCGGAGCTCGGCCTCCTCGCCTCGCTCGGGATCGCCCGGGTGCGGGTGCGGCGCCGGCTGCGGGTGGCCACCTTCTCCACCGGCGACGAGCTGCGCTCGCTCGGCGAGCGCCTCGATCCCGGCACCATCTACGACAGCAACCGCTACACCATCACCGGGATGCTCCGGCGCCTGGACACGGAGATCATCGATCTCGGGGTGATCCGGGACCAGCGTGCCGCCATCCGGTCCGCCTTCGCCGAGGCCGCGGAACGCGCCGACGTCGTCATCAGCTCGGGCGGCGCCTCCACCGGGGAGGCGGACTACGTCCGCGAGACCCTGGGCGCCCTGGGCAGGGTCGGCTTCTGGCGCATCGCCATCCGCCCCGGCCGGCCACTCGCCTTCGGTCGGGTGCGCGACGCGGTGTTCTTCGGCCTGCCCGGCAATCCTGTAGCGGTCATGGTCACCTTCTACCAGTTCGTGCAGCCCGCCCTGCTGCGCCTCATGGGCCAGCGGCCGGTGGAGGCGACGCCGCTGCTCCGCGTCACCTGCCGCTCGCGCCTGCGCAAGAAGCCGGGTCGGGTGGAGTACTACCGCGCGCTGCTCTCGCGCGAGGCGGACGGCACTCCGGTGGTGCACCACACCGGGAAGACCGGTTCCGGGCTGCTGCACACCATGAGCGACGCGAACTGCTTCATCCTGCTCTCCGAGGAGAGCGGCACGGTCGAGCCCGGAGCGGAGGTCGACGTGCAGCCCTTCTTCGGCCTGGTGTAGACACTCAGGTGAAGGCCGCGCCGTGCCGCATCGACCGGCCGTCGACCGGGAAAGCGCCGGCTCCGCGCCACCGCGCGCACCGGTTGACGGGGCGGTGGTCCCGCTCCCGGGAGTGCCATGTCAAGCCCGACTGGCTGCTCATATGGCACGTCGATGGCGACGGCCTGATACTGACACGAACCGGAACCCGTTCCGACCTGTTCGGATAGTACGGACACTTTGAGCAGAGTCCGGGCAAAGCGGAGAACGAAGCATGGCCGACGCGCGTGAATTCATTCCCCTGAACGTTGCGGTGCTCACCGTCTCGGACACCCGCAACGAGGAGACCGACAAGTCCGGAGCGCTCCTCGCGCAGCGCCTCGAGGCGGCCGGGCACCGACTCGCCGAGAAGCGCATCGTGCCCGACGACGTGTACCGGATCCGCGCCGTCGTCGCGCAGTGGATCGCGGAGGAATCCGTGCAGGTGGCGATATCCACCGGGGGCACCGGGGTCACCGGCCGTGACGGCACGCCGGAGGCGATAGCGCCCTTGCTCGACAAGACCATCGAAGGGTTCGGGGAGACCTTCCGCATGCTCTCCTACGAAGAGATCAAGACCTCCACCCTGCAGTCCCGCGCGCTCGCGGGAGTGGCGAACGGGACCTATGTCTTCTGCCTGCCCGGCTCCTCCGGCGCCTGCCGCACCGCCTGGGACCGCATCATCGCCGCGCAGCTCGACTACCGTACCCGGCCCTGCAACCTGGTGGAGCTGATGCCCCGCTTGCGGGAGCGGTGACGGATCCGCGGGCGGAGGCCCACGCCGGGGGCGAACCTCACAAGGGGAGAGATCGGGAGTGAACGTATCGGTAGCCGGCCTGCGGGTGCTGGTCACCGCGGGCGGACGCGGTATCGGCCGGGCGACCTGCGCCGCGTTCGCAGAACACGGCGCGAGGGTGCACACCTGCGACGTCGACGCGCAAGCGCTGCGGGAGAGCTGCCGGGAGACCGGCTGCACCGGCACGCCCGCCGACGTGGGCGACCCGGACGCCGTCGATGCCCTGTTCGACGCGGCGCTCCCGGCCCTCGGCGGGCTCGACGTGCTGGTCAACAACGCGGGCATTGCGGGACCGACGGCGCGCGTGGAAGCGATCTCCACCCAGGACTGGCGCCGCACCATGGACGTGAACCTCGCCGGCCAGTTCTACTGCGTGCGCCGGGCGGTTGCGCCGCTCGAACGCGCGGGCGGAGGGTCCATCGTGAACATCTCCTCGACCGCGGGGTTCCTGGGCTTCCCCTTCCGCACTCCCTACGCCGCCTCCAAGTGGGGAGTCATCGGACTCACCAGGAGCCTCGCCATCGAGCTCGGGGAGCACAACATCCGGGTCAACGCGATATGCCCCGGCTCGATCGACAACGAACGCATGCACGGCGTCGTCGCGCGAGAGGCCGAAGCCAAGGGGGTGAGCGCGCACGCCATTCTCGACGGCTACCTGCGCGCATCCTCGCTGCGCACGCTCATCGATCCGAAGGACATCGCGGACACCATTCTCTTTCTCGCCTCGCCCGCCGCCCACAAGATAAGCGGGCAGGTCCTGTCGGTGGACGGGGACACCGACACGCTGCGCATCTGAAGACGATACGCCGCGGCCGAGCAGCAGGCGGGGCCGGTCCGAGACCGCACCCGCAGCGATCAATCGCAGCCGGGGCGGAAGGAAAAGCGAGAGACACCACCCCGGGGATCCGCAACGATGAACACGGAAACACACGCGGCGATGCGGGCCTGCATTCGGGCCCTGAGCGATGAACTCAGGGCGCGCTCCGCCTCGGACCGGGCGCTGGAGGCGTTCGTCACCGGAATCGCCGAGGCGGAGGCCGGCAGCGACATCCATCCAGGGAGAAGCGCGCCCGACCATCCGGCATTCCCGTCCCTGGAGCGGGCCCTCGCCAACGTGCCGGCGGGATGGAACCTGGGGGATGCCGTGGTGTCCGCGGCGCCGCGGCTCGACTGGTTCCAGGTCTTCAACAGCGACGAGATCGATCCGCGCCTCGGCCGGAACATGATCTCGGCCCAGCTCGCGCTCCGTCGCGACGCCGGCGGTGCGCGCACCGTGCATGCCGGGTTGTTCCTCGTGGGGTCGGACACGGATTATCCGCTCCATACGCATACCGCGCCCGAGGTCTACTACTGCGTGTCGGGAAGGCTCACGTTGCAGCACGGGGTCGAGGGACAGCCCTTCTTCCTGCATCCGGGCGAGTACTCCATCACTCCTTCCGAACGCCTGCATTCGCTGAAGACGGAAGACGAGCCCGTGCTGCTCGTCTACATCTGGCTGACGGGACCGCACCTGGAGAACTGGTGGTGGTCGCAGGAGCCGGACGGCTCCTGGGCGCGCAGCCAGTGGACATGGCGTTCGGACGGGCGCTGGGTCCGGCTCGGCAGCGAGCCCGTCGACTCCGACGCCATGCGGCGGGCCTGCGGCGTGGGCCACCGGTGATCCCCCATCCCGCCCCGAGCGCGCCGCGCCACGTGAAGGGAGCAGCCGCGCTCACGCCGCGGCGCATCGCCGAGCCGGTCGGCGTGGCCGGTGGGCGCCCGGGCGATCAACCACGGAGCCGGGCACGCATGCACCGGCGCACCGCGCGGTCCCGGCCGGGGCGAAAGGCCGCTGGAAGCGGCCCGCGAGCTTGCCTATCATCAACCGGATATCCGAAGGGAATCGCTCGGAACGTGGAACGCAGTCGACACGTCTCCTGCCCGGAGCTCAGTTCGCGGCATCGGCGCGAGCTCGCGCCGGCCCCGCAGCGCGGCCGGGCCGCCCCGAGGGACGGGAGACGATGAGGGAAGCGCAGTCGGGGACCCTCCGGCACGAGCCGCTTCCAAGGGTTCCCGGGGGGAGAACTCCGGCGACCTTCGAGCGGGGAGCGCCGACCGACGAGGTGCTGGACGCGCTCCGCCGGGACGGCGCGGTGGTGGTCCGCGAGCAGGTGGACGCGGAGGTCGCGGACACCGTCCTCGGAGAGTTGCGCCCCCACTTCGACCAGCAGGGCAGAGCTTCGGTCAGCGACTTCAACGGCTACAGCACGCTCCGCCTCGCCTGCGTGCTGTCCCACGCCCCGAGCTCCGCCGCGCTGATCGCGCATCCCCTGGTCCTCGAGATCGCGGACGCGGTCCTCCTCCCGCACTGCCCCAGCTACCAGGTCGGCAGCACCACCGCGATCGAGATCTGGCCGGGAGAGACCAGCCAGGTGCTGCACCGCGACGACACCATCTACCCGATGCGCCTCCCCGGCATGGAGCTGCAGTTGAGCGCGATGTGGGCGCTCCAGGACTTCACCGAGGAGAACGGCGCCACCCGCCTGGTCCCGGGAAGCCACAAGCTGGAGCTCGAGGACTCCGAGTACGTCCGCGACGACAACATCCGCAATGCGGAGATGCCGAAGGGATCGGCGCTCTTCTACCTGGGACGCACCGTACACGGGGGCGGCGCGAACCGCTCCAACGCCCCTCGGGCCGGACTCATCAACACCTACAGCCTGGGGTGGCTGCAGCCGGAAGTGAACCACTGCCTGATGTACTCCGCCGAATTCGTGAATCGCTTCCCGGAGCCCATCCCCCGCCTCATGGGCTACCAGAGCCACGGGCGCCACCTGGGGCTGTTCCCGGGCGACCCGGACGGCTACTGGACCGACGACGTGGTGCGATGAGGCGCCTCACTCGTCACGAGACGACCGATGCCGGCACCGCTCGAGGTTCCGGGAGTAGCTGCCCTCGACCGGCGCCGGTCCGTATGGACATCCCGTGGCCTTTCGACTATGTGAATCCCCGCGCGGACGGGGAGCCCGCAAGAGACGATACGCATCCGGAGCACCCGCGCGGAAGAAAGCGCACAATTCGGGTTCCGGCGATGTCACCGCAAGCGGCATTGGCCGACGACAACCTGGAGAACAACATCCTCTACCAAGGAGACGCAAGATGAAGAGAAAGACCGACATCTCTCCCCAGGAGATGACCGACCGGCTCCAGTCCGGCACCTTGTCCCGCCGTCAGTTCCAGCAGATGCTGGCGGGCGCGGGCATCGCGATGGTGGCGACGCCCGTGCTTTCCCCGAGCGCCCTCGCCGCCCCCGCCGACCAGGGGACCTACTTCACGTGGGGCGGCTACGACATCCCGGAGCTGTTCGCGCCGTACATCGAGCAGCACGGCGAAGCGCCCAACTTCGCGGCGTTCGGAGGCAGCGAAGAGGGGTTGACCAAGCTCATGGGAGGCTACGTGGTGGATGTGGCTCACCCCTGCAATGCAGTGTTGCCGCGCTGGGTCGCGTCGGGACTGCTCCAGCCCTTCGACCTTTCTCAGTTGTCCAACTGGGACGACGTCATCCCCGCGCTCAAGAACCTCGAGGGCTCAGTCCACGACGGTGGCACCTACTTCGCGCCCATGGACTGGGGACAGACCTCCATCACCTACCGCGAGGATCTCTTCGACCTGCAGGGCGCCGAGGAATCCTGGGGCATGCTCTGGGACGAGCGCTACGCAGGACAGATCGGCGTCATCGCGTCGGCCGGCGATACCTGGTGGTGCGCCACGATCTTCGCGGGAGTCGACTTCACCGAAATGACCACCGACGAGAACTTCGACAAGGTGGCCGCCCTCCTGCGCCAGCAGCGGCCGCTGGTCCGCCTGTACACCGACGACGTGACCACGCTCGAGCAGGCACTGGCATCGGGCGAGCTGGTGGCGGCCATGACCTGGAACAGCTCGCCGGTGGACCTCAAGAGACAGGATGTGCCCGTCCGGTGGGCCAACCCGAAGGAAGGCGCGCTGACCTGGGTCTGCGGCGCGGTGATGCACAAGGATGCGCCGAATCCGGAACGCGCCCACGACATCATCGATTCCCTGATCAGTGTGGACACCGGCCGCTTCCTCATCGACGAGTACGGCTACGGCCACTCCAACTCGAAGTCGTTCGATGAAGTGAGCGAGGAGCGCCTGGCGGAGCTGGGCCTGACCCGCAACCCGAGCGAAATGCTCGACGCGGGCAAGTTCCAGATCCCGCTGGACGAGGAGTTCACGAGCAGGATGAACGGCGAATTCGAGCAGATAAAGGCCGGGTTCTGATCCGAGCGGAGCGCAGAAGAGCGCGGCGACCCACCAGGGGTCGCCGCGCGTCCTCTGCCCACCAAGTGAGCTGCCTGATGCCCAGACACGCTTCCCGGATGCCTGTAATTCCTTCCCGGACCAGGGGTTTCCGCCGCTGCGAAGAAGGCCCCGGACCGGCAGGCGAAGGAGGCGGGCGGAAACGTACCGGCCGCCACGAGGCCCCGCAGACGGCGCGCAACGCACCATGACGCAGACCCACGACACCCTGCGGGGGCGTCTCTACGCCTTCTTCCTGCGCAGCGAGCCGGTGCGCGGATTCGCCCTGCTCTCCCCCACCCTCCTCATCATGCTGGCGGGGATGTGCGTGCCTTTCGTCATCCTGGTGGCGATGAGCTTCTGGACCCAGCACGTCTTCGAGTTCGACACCACCCTCTCCCTGACCAACTACAACGAGATCGTCGACAAGCCCATGTACCGCGTCCTCCTGACGCGGTCGCTCGCGATCTCGGGCGCGTGCACGGTGGCGACAGTGCTGCTCGCCTATCCCATGGCCTACTACGTCGCCTTCCACGTCCACCGGCACAAGATGGTGTGGATCGTCCTGATGACGCTGCCCTTCTGGAGCAGCTACCTGCTTCGGGTCTTCGCCTGGAAGATCATCCTCGGCTACAACGGCGCCATCAATGCCAGCTTCATGGGCCTCGGCTGGCTCGAGAAGCCGCTCGAGTTCCTGCTCTACAGCCCCACCGCGGTGGTCATCACCCTCACCCACGCGTGGGCGGCATTCGCCATCCTGCCCATCTACGTGTCGCTCGAGAAGATCGACCGCTCGCTGCTGGAAGCGGCCACCGACCTCGGAGACGGCCCGGTCAAGCGCTTCATCGGGGTCACCCTCCCCCTCTCCCTGCCGGGCGTCATCGCGGCGTCCCTGCTGATCTTCATTCCCACCGTCGGCGACTTCGTGACTCCGGCCCTGGTGGGAGGCCCCGACGGGGCGATGATCGCAAACCTCATCCAGGTGCAGTTCGCACGGGTCAACAACTGGCCGATGGGGGCAGCGCTGTCACTGGCCATGATGGTCATCATCGCCGCCATTTCGCTGCTCTACATCTGGACGGCACGCCGCTTCACGGAGTACGGCCGATGAGCGAAATCTCCTACATCCAGCGCCCCAATCGGCCGCTCCACGTCTACGCGTTCGGGTACATCGCCTTTCTCTACATTCCCGTGCTCTTTCTGCCGCTCTTCTCCTTCAACGACAGCATCTACTTCGCCTTTCCGATCGAGGAGTTCACCACCGAGTGGTACCGGCAGATGTTCGAGCACCAGGCCATGCACGCGGCCCTGGCCAATTCGCTCAAGGTCGGTGCGGTCGCTTCGGTGCTGGCGACGGTGCTCGGAGTGTTCGGAGCGAAGGCGGTCACCCGCTACCGCATTCCGGGCAAGAAGTCCCTGATCTTCGTGATCATGCTGCCCCTGGTGGTGCCGGGCATTCTGCTCGGCGTCGCCCTCCTGCTCATGCTCTCGCGCTTGGGGATAACCCTGTCGCTCTACACGGTAACCATGGGCCACGTCCTGATCTGCACGCCCTTCGCGATGGCCACCCTCATCCCGCGTTTCGAGGGCTTCGACCGGGCGATGGAGGAGGCCTCCGCGGACCTCGGTGCCAACGCCTGGTCGACCTTCTGGCGGGTCACCCTGCCCATGGTCCTTCCCGGCGTGGTGGCGAGCCTGCTGCTCTGCTTCACGATCTCCTTCGACGAGTTCATCATCGCTTTCATGCTCACCGGCACCGACCCCACCCTTCCCATCTTCATGTACAGCCAGTTGCGATTTCCCGCCCGGCTGCCACCGACGGTGGCGCTCGGCTCGATCATCATTTTCGTTTCCTTCGTCGTGCTCTGTTTCTCGCTGTGGCTGCGGCGCTACGGAGTGGAGGAAAGCGCGAGCGACGGAGTACGACCATGAGAGCGAACGACGCGTACATCAGCATCCAGGCGGTTTCCAAGCATTTCGGCCCGGTCAGGGCGGTCGACGACATCAGCATCGACATTCGCAGCGGCGAGTTCTTCTCGCTGCTCGGGGCGTCGGGCTGCGGCAAGACCACCTTGCTGCGGATGATCGCGGGCTTCGAGAGTCCGACCCATGGCGAGATAGTCATCGAGGGAGTACCGATGTCCCAGGTGCCGCCCTACCGGCGGCCCACCAACATGGTCTTCCAGAACTACGCCATCTTTCCCCACCTGACGGTCTCGAAGAACCTCGCCTACGGCCTGCGCTACGAGAAGATCGACAAGGCCGAGATGAACACGCGGGTCGGCGAAGCCCTGGAGATGGTGAAGCTCGGAGGCTTCGGCGCGCGCCGGTCGCACGAGCTCTCCGGCGGCCAGCGCCAGCGGGTCGCGCTCGCCCGGGCGTTGATCAAGCGGCCCAAGGTGCTGCTCCTGGACGAGCCCCTCGGCGCGCTGGACAAGAAGCTCCGCGCGGACATGCAGCTCGAGCTCCGTGCGCTGCAGGAGAGCGTCGGCATCACCTTCATCTTCGTCACCCATGACCAGGAAGAGGCGATGACCCTCTCCGACCGGATCGCGGTGATGTCGCATGGGCAGGTCCTGCAGATCGCCTCGCCGAAGGAGCTCTACAACCGGCCGGTCAACGTGGAGGTCGCGGACTTCATCGGGCAGATGAACTTCATCGATGCCTCGGTGAGCCGGATGAGCGGGGAGAGGGCCGAGCTGGATACGGCCGGACTCGGCCGCATCAGCGCGCCGACCGGAGAGGCGAGCTTCTTCCAGGAAGGCGATGCCATCGTGGTCGCCATCCGGCCCGAGAAGCTGACCCTGTCCGGAGACCGCAATGGCGGCCGGGAGGGGGTGCAGGGGGTGATGCGGGCGGCCACCTACCTCGGCGACCGCAGCCACTACTACGTCGACCTGCCCGGCCGGGAGGAACCCCTGGTAGTTGCCGGATCGGACTCGGGACCGATGGACCACGACCCGCTCGAGCGCGGCTCTCCGGTCCTGGTCTCCTGGGCGGACGACGCGCTGGTGCTGCTGCCGCGAGACGAGGCTCTCGCCTCCGCATCCCGGGAAGAAAGCAGCTCGAACGGTACGTAGCTCCGATGGGCGAAGCGGACGGCCACCAGGACGAGTACCACGACGCGCTCGTCGACATGCTGGAGCTCATCTGGGGCCGGGGATTCATGATCCCGGACGGCCCGCGGAACGCGCGCCGCACCGTCGCCGGGCTCGATCTCCGGGACAGGAAGGTCCTCGACATCGGTTCGGGCCTCGGCGGCCCCGCCCTGCTTCTCGCGGGAGAGCTGGGCGCCCGCGTGGTCGGTATCGACATCGAAGGACCTCTGATCGCGCGCTCCCGGGCCTACGCGGCCGAGGCCGGACTCGAGGACCGCATCGAGTTCCGGCAGGTCGAGGCGGGGCCCCTGCCCTTCGAGGACGACTCCTTCGACGTCGTCTACAGCTCCGGCGCCCTCATCCATGTCGACGACAAGGAGGGAATGTTCGCGGAGGTGTTCCGCGTGCTCGAGCCGGGCGGCGTCTTCACCTGCTACGACTGGATGAAGGGCGACGAACCCTACGGCGACGACATGCGCTACTGGTTCAAGATGGAAGGGCTCACCTTCACCATGGAGACGCTGGAAGCGCACGGCCGGATTCTGCGTGGAGCCGGTTTCGAGGACATCGAGCTCGAGGACGACGGGCAGGCCTACCGGGACCTGTGCCGCCGGGAGTACGAGCAGATGCGCGGGCCCCTGAAGGCGCAGATGCTCGACGCGCTGGGCCGGGAGGAGCAGGAGCACTTCCTCGAGAACTGGCGCGCCATGCTCGTGGTGCTCGACAAGGGCGAGCTCCGCCCCGGGTTCTACCGCGCACGCACGCCCCGCTGAGCCCCAGGCGCAGTATCTCGGCGAGTTCCCGCCGCGGACGACAATCTGCTCGGAGTAGCGGGTCGTACTTCCTCGAGCCGCTTCGACTCGAGGTCGGCCACGACTTCCGCGTCACTCAGGCCCGTTCGAGGCGCTCCCACGGCGTACTGGCGCCCGAAGGTGCCGGAGGCCGGTGAAGCAGTGCTGCCAGGCCCGGCGAGCTGGCGCTGACGCTCAGTCCCCCTCTTCTTCGACCTTGGAGAGGATCTGGGTCGGGGAGTCGCCCCGGCGGTACCACGCGGGCTGATCCTGCATTTCCTGATACGCGCGGTCCCTCTCCTCCTCGCTGTCGTACCAGCGCAGGCCTTCCCAGTCCTCGCCGAGGAGGTGGGCGCCGGCCATGGTGTCGCCGGGGGGCAGCCTCACCCGGATGCCGTAACGTTTCATGGTGGGCCTGGTCCTCCTGAGTTCGGTGGCGCGCGTCAGGTCGCGAGCTCGGCGCGGCCCCGGAAGTGCCGGAGCGCTTCCGGGTTGGCGAGCGCCTCCTGGTTCTTCACGGGCTCGCCGTGCACGACATTGCGCACCGCGAGCTCGACGATCTTGCCGCTCCGGGTGCGCGGGATCTCCGGCACCTGAACGATGCGAGCGGGCACGTGGCGCGGACTCGCGTTCGTGCGGATGCGCCGGCGGATGCGTTCCCGCAACCCTTCGTCGAGCTCGAGTCCCGGCGCCAGGACCACGAAGAGCACGATGCGGCTGTCGCCTTCCCAGGCCTGAGCGATGACCAAGCCTTCGACCACCTCGTCGAGCTGCTCGACCGGGCGGTAGATCTCGGCGGTCCCGATGCGCACCCCGCCCGGATTGAGCACCGCATCGGAACGCCCGTAGATCACGAGACCGCCGCGCGGCGTGCACTCCACGTAGTCGCCGTGACACCACACCCCGGGGAACTTGTCGAAGTAGGCGGACCGGTAGCGGCTGCCGTCGGGGTCGTTCCAGAACCCGATCGGCATCGAAGGGAAGGGGCGCCGGCATACGAGCTCGCCCTTGTCCCCGATCACCGCCCGGCCCTCGTCGTCGAAGGCCGCGACATCCATGCCGAGCCCGAAACACTGGATCTCCCCGCGGTGAACGGGAAGGGTGGGATTGCCGAGCACGAAGCAGGAGATGATGTCGGTACCCCCGCTGATGGACGAGAGACAGAGGTCCGCCTTGATGGATTCGTACACGAAGTCGAAGCTCTCCGGCGCCAGCGGCGATCCGGTGGAGAGCATGGTCCCGAGCGCATCGAGGTCGTAGCGCTCGGCCGGGCGAAGGCCCGACTTGCGGATGGCGTCGAGGTACTTGGCCGAGGTGCCGAAGTGGGTCATCCCGGTCGACTGCGCGAAGTCGAAGAGCGCGCCGGCGTCGGGCCAGGTCGGCGAGCCGTCGTAGAGCAGCAGGGTGACTCCGGAGCCGAGCGCGGACACCAGCCAGTTCCACATCATCCACCCGCAGGTGGTGAAGTACATCAGCCGATCGCCGGGGCCGAGATCGCTGTGCAGGCGATGCTCCTTCAAGTGCTGGAGCAGGGTGCCGCCGTGACCGTGGACGATGCACTTGGGCGCTCCGGTGGTGCCGGACGAGTACATCACGAAGAGAGGATGGTCGAAGGGCAGCGGCTCGAAGGCGATCGCGGCCGGCGCCAGGCCCGCGACGAAGTCCTCCCAGAGCACGGCGTGCGCCGTCGCTCCGAGATCCGGCGACGAGGACGTGTAGGGGACGACCACCACCCGCTCGATGGAGGGGATCCGGTCGACGACCTCCGACAACCGGGAAAGCGTGTCGTGGCGCTTGCCGTTGAAGAAGTAGCCGTCCACGCCGAAGAGCACGCGGGGCGCGATCTGACCGAATCGGTCCACGACGCCCTGCACCCCGAAGTCCGGCGAGCACGAGGACCACAGCGCGCCGATGGCGGCGCTCGCGAGCATGGCGATGAGGGTCTCGGGCAGGTTGGGAAGGTACCCCGCCACCCGGTCTCCCGGCCGGATGCCGGCGGCGCGAAGCGCCTGCGAGAGCACCGAGACCCGATCGTGGAGCTCACGGAAGCTGAGTTCCGCGTGGACCCGGTCCTCGCCGCGAAACACGAGCGCGATCGCCTCGTCCCGCCGTCGCAGCAGGTTCTCCGCGTAGTTGAGGCGCGCCTCGGGAAACCATCGCGCGCCGGGCATGCGCTCGCCGTCGCGCAGCACCTCCTCGCCCCGCCGCGCGGCCACCACCTCCGCGAAGTCCCACACCTCGCCCCAGAACGCGGCCGGCTCGTCGACCGACCAGCGGTGCAGGGCGCGGTAGTCGCCGACCGGAACGCCGTGGCGCCCGCGCACCTCGCGCGCGAAGCGGGTGATGCCGGCGCGCGCGATGCGTTCCTCGGAAGGGCGCCACAGCGCCTCGCTCATCGATTCTTCCCTCGGCTCGTGCGATTCACCGACACCCGGCCCCGTCCGGGTCGACACCCCGGCGCGGCGCGTATTATAGAGTTCGCAGCGTTCCCGCAGGCAGCACCGGATTCGATGAGCGACTCGGACCCCAACCCCTTCGAGACCCGTCTCGACCCCAACCCCGCCAACTACGCGGCGCTCACCCCGCTCGGTTTTCTCGAGCGCAGCGCGAGCGTCTACCCCGATCGCGTCTCCGTGATCCACGGAGAGGAACGCTATCGCTGGTCCGAGACCCGGGACCGCTGCCGGCGCCTCGCGAGCGCGCTGCGGCGGAGCGGAATCGAGGAGGGCGACACGGTATCCGTTCTCGCCCCGAACGTTCCCGCCCTCTACGAGGCCAGCTTCGCGGTGCCGATGGCCGGCGCGGTGCTGAACGCCATCAACACCCGCCTCGACCCCGCGACCATCGCCTTCATCCTGGAGCACGGCCGGTCCCGGCTCCTCATCGTCGACCGCGAGCTGTCCCCGGTCGCACGCGACGCGGTGGCGCGGCTCGAGCGCGAGTTAAGCGTCGTCGACATCGACGATCCGGCCGCGCGCGGCGGCGAGCGCATCGGCGAGTGCGACTACGAGACGTTCCTCGAGCGCGGCGACCCGGAGTTTGCGTGGCGGCCGCCGCACGACGAGTGGCAGGCGATCGCGCTCAACTACACCTCGGGCACCACCGGAAACCCGAAGGGGGTGGTCTACCACCACCGCGGGGCCTACCTCAACGCGCTCAGCAACGCGATCGGCTGGCAGATGGGAGCGCACCCGGTCTACCTGTGGACACTGCCGATGTTCCACTGCAACGGCTGGTGCTTTCCGTGGACGATCGCGGCGCTCGGGGGAACCAACGTGTGCCTGCGCCGGGTGGAGGCGGGGGCCATCTACGACGCCATCGCGGACCATGGGGTGACCCACTTCTGCGGCGCTCCGGTCGTGCTCAACTTCATCCTCAACGCGCGCGAGGAGGAGAGACGCGCCTTCGCCCACAAGGTCGAGATCATGACCGCGGCCGCCCCTCCTCCCGCGGCGGTGCTCGAAGGGATGGAGAGCCTCGGCTTCCACATGACGCACGTGTACGGCCTGACCGAGACCTACGGCCCCGCCGTCATCTGCGCCTGGAAACCGGAGTGGAACGCGCTCCCCGCGCCGGAGCGGGCCGCGCTCAAGGCCCGCCAGGGCGTGCGCTACCACGCGCTGGAAGGGCTCGAGGTGATGGATCCCGAGACCATGCGCCCGGTGCCGCGCGACGGAGTCACCACCGGCGAGGTCATGTTCCGGGGCAACATCGTGATGAAGGGGTATCTCGCCAATCCGGGGGCGACCGACGACGCGCTCGCGGGCGGGTGGTTCCACTCCGGCGACCTCGCGGTCATGCATCCGGACGGCTACGTGCAACTCAAGGACCGCCTCAAGGACATCATCATCTCCGGAGGCGAGAACATCTCCTCGATCGAGGTCGAAGACGTGCTCTACCGCCACCCCGCGGTGCTGGAAGCGGCGGTGGTCGCCCGTCCGGACGAGACCTGGGGCGAGACGCCCTGCGCCTTCGTGACGCTCAGGGAGGGCGCGAGCGCCGAGGAGAGCGACATCATCGCGTTCTGCCGCGACAACATGGCGCACTTCAAGGCGCCGAAGTCGGTGATCTTCGGGCCCCTCCCGAAGACTTCGACCGGCAAGGTCCAGAAGTTCAGGCTGAGGCAGCGCTTCGACTGAGCCCTCGCCCGGCGCCCGGGCGAAACGCTACGCCGGCTCCGACGAGGTCGTGCGACGCTCGCACCGCCTCGCCTTCACGAAGGCCCGCATGTGGAACTCCGCCTGCGCCGGCACGTAGCGGAACTCGCGTCCCGCGGGACAGGCGCGGCGGGCGAGACAGCCCTGCATGAGGCAGGAGCAGCCGGCCGGCGAGGCGACGTGCGCGGCGCAGGCTGCGACATCGTAGCCGCTGCGGGTCAGCGCCCCGACCGGACAGGCGTCGAGGCAGGGCTGGTCCCAGCACTCGTCGCAGGGCGAGGTCTCCGCCCGGCATTCCGGCACTTCGAGGCTCTCGGCGAAGATCAGCGCGCCGCGATAGGCGTGCCAGAGCCCGTAGCGCGGATGGATGCTGAGGCCGAGCGGAGACGAGTGCAGGGACTCCGCCCGCGCCGCCCAGCGCAGAAAGGGCAGCCAGGGCGGTCCTCCGAAGGGATAGAGCGGCGCCGCGCGAAAGCGCAGCGCGAGCTGCCCGATGACCCGGCGGCTCCAGCGATCGAGGCGGTCCTCGCCGGCCGCGAACTCGGGCGAGCACTCGAACTCCGCCCACATGCGCGACCCGGCATTGCCGATGAGCACCAGGGTCTCCGCCGCCCTGCCGTCGGGGAGGGCGGGCACCGCATCGCCCTCCCCCGGCCGGAAGGCGCCGCGCATCACGAGGCCGGCCGCCTCTATCGCGTCTCGCAGCGCGTCGAGGTCGGCGCTCACTCGTAGCTTCTCACGTCGTCGATCACCTTGCCGTCGTTGGCGAGGCTTCCGGCCGCAATCAGGCGCACCTCTCCGCGCAGCTTGCACACATCGCGAAGACTCGCCGATATCGCTTCGCTCAGCCCCGCAGAAGTATCGCCCGTGACCTCGCAGTGCAGCGTCATCAGGTCCCGGTTGTCGGCGCTGTCCACCACCAGGCGCCCCTTGCCCACTTCGGGGTGGCGTCTCAGCACCTCCGCCACCTGGCTCGGGTGCACGAACATGCCCCGCACCTTGGTGGTCTGGTCGGCGCGCCCCAACCAGCCCCTGATGCGCAGGTTGGTCCGCCCGCAGGGACTCGTCCCCTCCATGAGCGCCGAGAGGTCCCCGGTCGCGAAGCGGATCAGGGGATAGTCCGGGTTGAACACCGTGACCAGCACCTCGCCCACCTCGCCCCTCGCCACCGGGTCCCCGGTGCCGGGACGCACGACCTCGAGCACCACCTTCTCCTCCACGATCATGCCTTCCATCGCCTCCGACTCGTAGGCGATGAGGCCGGCCTCGGCGGTGGCGTATCCCTGCAGCACGCGCGCGACGCCGGCTCGATGGAGCTTCTCCCGCAGGCTCGGCGGGAGGGCCTCGCCGCTCACCAGCGCCTTCTCCACGCTCGAGAGGTCCCGGCCGAGCTCGGCCGCCTTCTCGAGGAGGATGTCGAGGAAGGAGGGAGTGCCCGCGTAGGCCCGGGGCGCAAGACGGCTCATTGCCTCGACCTGGAACTCGGTCTGCCCGACCCCGCCCGGAAACACGCAGCAGCCGAGCGCATGGGCTCCCGACTCCAGCATCGCCCCGGCCGGCGTCAGGTGGTAGGAGAAACTGTTGTGGAGGAGGTCGCCGCGGCGCAGGCCGGCCGCGTGCAGGGCCCGCGCCACCCGCCAGTAGTCGTCCCGCCGCGCCTGGGGCTCGAAGATCGGCCCCGGCGAGAGGAACACGCGGGCGAGCTCGGGAATCGTGGACGCGGCAAAGCCCCCGAAGGGTGGGGCCTCCGCCTGGTGTCCGGCCATCTCGGACTTGCGGGTGACCGGGAGGGCGGCGAGGGCCTCGCGGTCGCGGACCGCCAGGGGGTCGATGTCCGCCAGGGTCTCCGCGTAGGCGCTCGCATTGGCCTTCGCGTGCCGGAGGAGTCCGGGGAGCTCGGAGAAGATGTCCCGCTCGCGCTCTTCCGGGGAACGGATCTCCAGGGAATCGTAGTGGTCGGACATGACCCTCTCAGGCCAGCCAACGTTTGCGACGGCGGTAGTGCTTGACGTCGCGGAAGCTCCGGCGCTTCTCTCCGCTCACCCCGAGGTAGAACTCCTTGACGTCCTCGTTGGCGCTCAGGGACTCCGCCTCGCCGTCGAGGACCACCCGTCCGGTCTCGAGAATGTAGCCGTACTTCGCGTAGCGCAGCGCGACGTTGGTGTTCTGCTCCGCGAGCAGAAAGGTCACCCCCTCTTCCTCGTTCAGGCGCCGGACGATCTCGAAGATCTCCTCCACGAGCTGCGGCGCGAGCCCCATCGAGGGCTCGTCGAGCAGGATCACGGAGGGCCGGGCCATGAGCGCCCGGCCGAGCGAGGTCATCTGCTGCTCGCCGCCGGACGTGTAGCCGGCCTGGGCGCTGCGGCGCTCCTTGAGGCGGGGAAAGTAGCGGTAGACCTTCTCGAGGTCCTCCTGCACCTCGGCCCGCCCGTCCCGGCGCGTGTAGGCGCCGGTGAGCAGGTTTTCCTCGACGGTGAGGTGCTCGAAGCAGTGGCGCCCCTCCATCACCTGGATCACCCCGCGGCGAACCAGGTCGGAAGGGTCCGAGCGCTCGATCCGCTCGCCCCGGAACTCGATGCTGCCCTTGGTGACGTCGCCTCTCTCCGCCTTGAGGAGATTGGAGATCGCCTTGAGAGTGGTGGTCTTTCCGGCGCCGTTGGCCCCGAGGAGGGTCACGATGCCCCCCTCGGGGACCGAGAGCGAGACGCCTTTCAACACGAGGATGACGTGATCGTAGATCACCTCGATGTTGTTGACGGCGAGCAGCGGCCCGCCGTTGGTCGTCATGGCGCCGCTACCCCGGCGCTCAGCCCTCCATGCTGCAGTCGCGCGGCGTGACGTTGTTCTCGGCCGCAAAGGCCGCCGCGGCCTCCTCGATCATCGGCCGCACCACGTCGCGCATCGGCTCGATCCACTCGGAGACCTGGTTCCACTTCGCGCCGTCCCACTGCTGGATGAACACCGGACCCATGGTCTCGTGGTCCTCGCAGCTCACCTTGAGCGGCCGCGTGAAGCCCTCCAGGCCAATCTCCGCCAGCCGCTCCTCGGTGAGGTCGAGATTCTCCATGCCCCAGCGCGCCTCCGCGCCGGTCAGGGACTTGTTGCCGTACTTGGCCTGCGCGGTGCGCACCGCCTCGACCGCGAACATCGAGCCCGTCATTCCGCGGTTGTAGAGGACCTCGCCGAGGTTGTTCGCCCTCGCCGCCTCCGCATCGCCGCCGTAGACGTGCTCTACGATATCGTCGTGGACCGCAAAGCCGGCCCCCACCCCGTGGAAGTTGGCCGCCTTGTAGCCGATGGCGGCATCGCCGGCCGGGATGACGTCGGCCTCGCTGCCGGACCACCACACCCCGATGAAGTGATCCATCGGGAAGTTGATGGCGGCCGCCTCCTTCACCGCGACCTGGTTCATCACCCCCCAGCCCCACATGAAGATCCAGTCGGGCTTGAGGCGGCGGATCTGCAGCCAGGTCGCCTTCTGCTCCTGGCCCGGATGGTCGACCGCAAGGATGGTCAGGTCGTAGCCGAACTTCTCGGAGAGCACCTGCAGCGTCGGAATGGGCTCCTTGCCGTAGGCGCTGTTGTGGTGAACCAGCGCGATCTTCTTGCCCGCGAGGTTCTCCATGCCTTCTTCCTGTGCACCGACGTAGCGGATCAGGGCCGAGGCCTGGCTCCAGTAGGTGGTGGGGAAGTTGAAGGCCCACTTGAACACCCGGCCGTCCGCGGCCGCGGTCTGCCCGTAGCCCATGGAGTGGAGGGGAATCTCGTCCACCGCCGCCTTGGGAATCAGCTGATAGGTCACGCCCGTGCTCCAGGGGAACACGATGGTGGCGCCGGTGGGACCCTTGTTCTTCAGGCGTTCGTAGCACTCCACCCCCTGCTTGGTGTTGTACTGGAACTCGCACTCCTCCCAGGTGATCTTGACGCCGTTGATGCCGCCGTCGCGCTCGTTGATGAGCTTGAAGTAGTCCACCGCGCCGTTGGCGGCAGGGATGCCGTTGGGGGCGTAGGGACCGGTGCGGTACACGAGCAGCGGGAAGAACTGCTCGTCCTGGGCGGCGACCTGAGCGGCGTAGAGGCTCGTCAACACCACCGCGGCGCTTAGACCGGTCGTGACGATGTGCTTGAGTTTCATGTGCTCCTCCTATGCTCGATTGCGCACGAGAGATGTATGAGAACGCTTCCGCGCCCGGAATTTATCACGATCCGGAGCCGGCCATCGGCTCGGGAGCACCCCGCTTCAGTATGGGAAGGGCCAGCGTCTCAGCTTCTCCTTGGCGATCTGCCAGAGCCGGGCGAGGCCGTGCGGCTCGGCAATGAGAAAGAAGATGATGAGACCGCCGAAGATCATCAGCTCGATGTGCTTCTGAAGATCGGAAGCCATCGAGAACCCGAAGAACTGGGGCGCGTTGGTCAGCAGGATCGGCATCAGGGTGATGAAGGCCGCCCCCAGGAAGGACCCGAGGATGCTGCCCAGCCCTCCGATGATCACCATGAAGAGGACCTGGAAGGAGATATCGATGCCGTAGGCCTCGGTCTCCACGCTGCCCAGCCACAGGAAGAGGCTCATCGCGCCCGCGACGCCGCAATAGAAGGAAGAGATCGCGAAGGCGAGCAGCTTGGTCTGGAAGGGGCGGAATCCGATGATCTCGGCCGCGATGTCCATGTCCCGAATCGCCATCCAGGAGCGCCCGACCCGCCCGCGCACGAGGTTCTTCGCCGCGAAGGCGAACACCACGACGATGGAGAGCGCCAGCAGATAGCGCGCGGGAGCGCTCGCCTCCGGCCCGGTGAACATGGTCCCGAAGATGGTGCGGGGAGGCGCGGTCACCGTCCCGGAAGGATTGTAGTTGTAGAACCAGGGCACCTTGTTGAAGGTCCACACGAGAAAGAACTGCGCGGCGAGCGTGGCCACCGCGAGATAGAAGCCCTTGATGCGCAGGCTCGGGATTCCGAAGAGGACTCCCACTCCGGCCGCGCAGAGGCCCGAGAGCAGGAAGCAGGCGACGATGTTGAGCTCGGGCCAGAAGGTGGTGAACTTGTAGGTCATGTACCCGCCCACCGCCATGAAGCCGCCGGTGCCCAGGCTGAGCTGGCCGGCGTAGCCGGTGAGCAGGTTGAGCCCGATCGCCGCCATCGAGAAGACGAGGAAGGGAATCAGGATGGCCTGGAGCCAGTACTCGTTGGCGATGAGCGGAACCCCGAGGAAGGCGAAGGCGACGATGGCGATCACCACATAGCGATCCTGCGGGATCGGGAACATCGCCTGATCCGCCGCGTAGCCGCTCTTGAACTGCCCCGCCTCTCGATAGAACACCGCTTGCGTCCCTCAGCCCGAGTTCATGCCAGAACCTTCGGGTCAAACCCTCTCGATGATGCGCTCGCCGAAGAGCCCCTGCGGGCGGAAGAGCAGGAAGATGAGCGCGAGCACGTAGGCGAACCAGTTCTCGATCGCGCCGCCCACCAGCGGCCCCCAGTACACCTCGCCGATCTTCTCCCCGATTCCGATGATGAGCCCTCCGACGATCGCCCCGGGAACGGAGGTGAGCCCCCCGAGGATGAGCACCGGGAGCGCCTTGAGCGCAATGAGGGAGAGCGAGAACTGCACGCCGCTCTTCGCCCCCCACATGATTCCGGCCACCAGCGCGACCACTCCGGAGACCGACCACACCACCACCCAGATCGTGCGCAGCGAGATCCCTACCGCCATCGCGGCCTGGTGATCGTCGGCCACCGCACGCAGCGCACGCCCGATGGTGGTGCGGTGGAAGAAGAGCGCGAGCCCGAGCACCATCACCGCGCCGATGCCGGCCGCCCACAGGTCGAACTCGTTCAGGAGCATGAAATCGCCGCCGAGCGGCACCTCCAGGGGTCGCTCCGGGATGCCGACGTCGAGGCGTTTCACGTTGCTGCCCCACAGGGTCTCGCCGAAGCCCTCGAGGAAGAAGGTGAGCCCGATGGTGGCCATGAAGAGGATGAAGGGGTCCTGGTTGACCAGCGGCCGCAGCATGACCTTCTCGATCGCCATCGCGAGCAGCACCATCACTCCGACGGTAATCCCGATGGCGAGCCAGGTGGGCACCCCGCGCTCCTGCAGACCGACCAGGGTGAGGGCCGCGAAGAGCACCATGACGCCCTGCGCGAAGTTGAAGGTCTCGGAGGCCTTGAAGATCAGGACGAAGCCGAGCGCGACGAGCGAATACATGATCCCGGTCAGGAACCCGTTCGCGACGACCTCGGCAAAGAACACCGGATACTCCGCCATGTCGACGAAGGGAGAGACGAAGAACGCGTTCAGGATTTCCATGACGGCATGATCAGTCGCGCACGGTGCCGAGATAGGCGTCGATCACGAGCGGATTGCGGCGCACCTCGTCCGGAGTGCCGTCGGCGAGCAGGCGCCCGTAGTCGAGCACCACCACCCGATCGGAGATGTCCATGACCACTCCCATGTCGTGCTCGATGAGGACCACCGTGGTGCCGAACTCGCCGTTCACGTCTAGGATGAAGCGGCACATGTCCTCCTTCTCCTCGGTGTTCATGCCCGCCATCGGCTCGTCGAGCAGCAACATGTCGGGTTCCGCCGCGAGCGCTCTCCCGAGCTCGACGCGCTTTTGCAGTCCGTAGGGCAGCCGGCTCACCGGCGTCTTGCGAATGGCCTGGATCTCCAGGAAGTCGATGACGCGTTCGGCGAACTCCCGGTGCTCCATCTCCTCGCGCCGGGCCGGACCGAGGTACAGGGCCTGGAGAAGGAAATTGCGCTTCATCTTGAGGTTGCGCCCGGTCATGATGTTGTCGAGCGTCGTCATGCCCCGGAAGAGCGCGATGTTCTGAAAGGTGCGCGCAATGCCCTGCGCCGCCGCCTCGTGGGTACGCATGCGCCGGCGGGTCACGCCCTTGAAGGTGATGCTGCCCTCCTGCGGGTGATAGAAGCCGTTGATGACGTTCAGCATCGAGCTCTTGCCGGCGCCGTTCGGCCCGATGATCGCCCGCACCTCGCCGCTCTGCACGTCGAAGGAAACCTCCGACAGCGCCTGGACGCCACCGAAGCGAAGGCTCACGTTCTCGACTTCGAGGATCGCCTCCGCCGGGGACGTCTCGGGGCCCGCCATCGCTCAGCTCGCCCTGGCCAGCGCGGGTACCGGCGCGACTTCGCGGATCCGGAGCTCGGCCTCGATGGTCCCGGTGCGCCCGTCCTCGAAGGTGACCTCGGTCTGCGTGCGGCAGGTGCTCTGCCCCCCGTAGAGCGCGTCGACGAGCTCGGAATAGCGATCGGCCACGAAGCGGCGCCGGATCTTGCGCGTCCTCGTGAGCTCCCCGTCGTCCGCATCGAGCTCCTTGTGCAGGCTGATGAATCGCGTGACCTGCGAGCCGGCGAGCTGCGCGTCGGAAGCGAGATCCGCGTTCACCCGCGACACGCACTCCTGCACGATGTCGAGCACCTTCGGATGCGCGGCGAGCTCCTGGTAGCTCGCGTAGGCGACGTTGTTGCGTTCCGCCCAGCTTCCGACCGCCCCCAGGTCGATGTTCACGAGAGCGGCGACGTGATCCCGGCCGTCTCCGAAGGCCACCGCCTCCTTGATCTGGGGAAAGAACTTCAGCTTGTTCTCGATGTACTTCGGGGCAAAGAGGGTGCCGTCGGCGAGCCGGCCGACGTCCCTGGCCCGGTCGATGATCTTGAGATGCCCGTCGTCGTCGATGAAGCCGGCATCGCCGGTGTGCACCCAGCCGTCGGGAGTCTTCGTCTGCGCGGTCGCCTCGGGGTTCCGGTAGTACTCGTGAAACACGCCCGGGCTGCGGTAGAGCACCTCTCCGTCGTCGTTGATCTTCAGCTCCACTCCGGGCGCCGGGGTGCCCACGGTGTCGGACTTGATCTGGCCGTCCGGCTGCATGGTGACGTACACGGTGGACTCGGTCTGCCCGTAGAGCTGCTTCACGTTGACCCCGAGCGCGCGGTAGAAGTCGAAGATGTCGGGGCCGATCGCCTCCCCCGCGGTGTAGGCGACGCGAATGCGCGAGAAGCCGAGAGTGTTCTTGAGCGGTCCGTACACGAGCAGGGCGCCGAGGGAGTAGAGGATTCGCTCGCGCAGCGGCACCGGCTTGCCCTCGAGGATGGGAATGCCGGCTCGCCGCGCCACTTCCATGAAGTAGCGGAACATCCCGCGCTTCAGCCGGCTTGCGTCCTCCATCCGGATCGTCACGGTGGTGAGCAGGTTCTCGAAGATGCGCGGCGGGGCGAAGAAATAGGTCGGTCCGATCTCGCGCAGGTCATCGAGCACGGTGGCGCCGCTCTCCGGGCAGCTCACACAGAATCCCACGACGTAGGACTGGGCGAAGGAAAAGATGTGGTCGCCGACCCAGGCCATGGGCAGGTAGGCGAGCACCTCGGCATCGGGGCCGAGATTCTCGAACTCCGCACCCCTTCTCGACATCTCGACCACGTTGTCGAAGAGCAGCACGACCCCCTTCGGGTTGCCGGTGGTCCCCGAGGTATAGAGGATGATGCAGGCGTCGCTCCCCTTTCCCCGAGCGACCTCGGCATCCCAGAAGGCGCCGTCGCGGCGGTGGCGCTCGCGTCCCTTCTCCAGCACCTCCGCATAGGACACGAGCACGGGCAGGTCGTACTGACGCATCCCGCGCGGATCCACGTAGACGATCTTCTCGAGCTTCGGGCAGGCTTCGCGGAGCTCGAGCAGCTTGTCCACCTGTTCCTGGTCCTCGGCGACCGCGATGCGCGCTTCCGCGTGCTCCATGACGTAGCTCAGCTCCTTCGCCACGGAGTCCTGGTACATGGGCACCGGGATTCCGCCGATGGACTGCGCCGCGCACATCGCCGCATAGAGGCGGGGACGGTTGTCGCCGATGATCGCAAGGCGGTCGCCGCGCTCGAAGCCGAGCTCCGCGAGTCCGCACGCGAGCTCGCGGACCTCCGTCTCGAGCTCCCGCCAGGTCCAGGACTGCCAGATGCCGAATTCCTTCTCGCGCAGCGCGAAAGCGTCGGGCCGCTCGCGCGCGTTGCGTCCGAGCAGCTTGGGAAAAGTATCGAGCGCGCCGGATGGACGCTCCGTACCCGCTCCCGCGTCAGCCATGTCCCTCCCCGGGGTCGACGCTCGCCGAGCGTACGATTCTAGCCTGCATCATCTGCGGATCCCTCATTTCGAGGCCCACGCTTCAGCTATTGTCACTGATCCGGCCGGTCCGTCGCATGGGCCGGCGTCGCCAGCCGTGACCGGTGGACGCGGCGAGGCGGCGGAGCGCGGTCCGAGAAGTCCGAAGTGGACGCGACGCGAACCCGAAGCCGGATCTCCCGCCGCGCGCCAAGGCGGCCTGCATCGCGCCGGACGATGCGTCTCAGCCGCGACCGGCAACGATGAGCGCGAGAGCAAGCGCGAGCAGGATGCTGCCCACCACGATGTTCGCAACCGGCACCAGGAGCCGCGAGCGCTCCGATCCTAGGCGCGCCGTGGACGCCGCCGGCGCGGGGGCCGGCGGACCTTCCCTTCTCCCGCGGGTCACTCGCAGCGTCGCCTCGCCGACCAGGGCCGCGAACACGATGGCGCCGCCGGCGAGGGTGTACCCGCTCGGCACCTCGCCGAATCCGAGCCACACCCAGATCGGCGCGAGCACCGTCTCGGTCAGGGTGAGAAAGGCGAGCACCCCCGCGGGGACATAGCGCCCGCCCATCAGGAAGAGGGCGGCGCCGGCGGAGGTCAGCACCCCACCGGAGATGAAGGCGACGCCCACCTCCTCGAGCGGCACGCCGACCACTCCTCCGCTGAGAGCAAAGCCCGCGACCACGGTGAACATCGCCCCCCACAGGGTCATCGGCAGCATGTGGAGCCCGCCGCCCCAACGGGCGACCACCGCCATGCCGGCGAAGCCCAGCATGGTCACGAAGGAGTAGATCTGGCCGGCGAGATCACCGCCGAAGACCCCCTCGGAACCCATGACGCCGATCCCGAGCAGGGCCACCAGCATTGCCGCGAGGGTGCGCGCCGCGATCCGCTCCCGCATCACCATGAACGCGATGACCGCGGCGAAGAGGGGAGAGGCGGCGAGGAAGAAGGTCACGTTCGCGACCGTGGTATGGCCGAGCGCGAAGATGAACGCGGTGCTGGCCACGAGGTGGCAGATGCCGCCCACGAAGGCGGCCGGCCCCGCGCGCCGGAAGGCCCGGATCACCCGCCCGCGGTTGATGATCGCGACGAGAGCCAGAATGACGAAGAACTGGCTGACCGCCCGCCAGAACACGATCTGCTCCGACGAGGCGTGCTCGAACATGCGGATCGTGAAGCCCTGAAGGCTCCACACGACGCCGGCGAAGACCACCATCGCCACGCCGCGGGCCTGGGCGGAAGACTGCGAAATCACGATTCGAATGTCGGACCGGGCCGGCCGTGGCGCCCCTGATGCAAGCACGCGGACATTACACTACCGGGGCGCTGCCGATGACGCTGCGAAGCGCCCGCGAAGCCCGCCCGGCACCTCGCTTCGTGCAGCACCCGTCCCGGCCGACGCGCACTACACTGCGTGCCCATGATCCGCAAGATGGGGCAGAAGACTCCGGCGGCGGCTGCCCGCGCATGTCGCCGCCCTCTGCCCGCCCGATGACGCGGGGCGGCGCTTCGAGGCGCCGGTCTTCGGCGCCGCTGCGCGGCATCTTCATCATGGTGGCCGCGTGCCTGCTCTTTCCCGCCGGCGACACCATCGCCAAGCACCTCGTCGGCACCTACCACCTGCTGATGATCCTCTGGGCCAAGTTCCTGTTCCAGACCGCGTCGGTGCTCATCGTGATGGCGCTCTCGCGCACCCCACACCCCTTCCGCACCCGCCTTCCCGGCGTTCAGATCGGGAGGGGACTCGCCGGCATCGGGTCCTACGGCACCTTCCTCCTCGCGATCAGCTACATACCGCTCGCCGACGCCGTGGCCATCGAGTTCTCGAGTCCGTTGATGGTGGTGGCGCTGGCGGCGCCGCTGCTCGGCGAGCGGGTCGGATGGAAACGGTGGACGGTGGTCCTGGTCGGCTTCGCGGGCACGCTGCTCATCGTGCGTCCGGGAATGGGCAGCGTGCACTGGGCCGCGACCCTCATGCTCTTCGCCGCCTTCTGCGTGGCGCTGATGCAGATCATGTCCGCGCTCCTGGCGCGCGTCGACCACCCGATGACCTCCCTCTTCTACCTCTCCCTCACCGGCCTCGTCGCGACCTCGATCCCCGTCGCCTTCTTCTGGGACCCGCTCGCTCCGCCGGCCTGGGGGCTGATGGTCGCGGTGGGAGCGATCGCCGCCTTCTGCCACTACCTCTTCGTGTGGGCCTATCAGTTCGCGAGCGCCTCCCTGCTCGCCCCCTTCATCTACGCCCAGATCGTGGGGGCGGTGGTGCTCGGATTCCTGGTCTTCGGCGATGTCCCCGATCTCTGGACGATCATCGGCACCACGACGCTGGTTGCCTCCGGCCTCTACCTCGCTCGCATCTCGCGCCACGACACACCCCGTTGAGCCGCCGGCCCGGACGCCCCGGGCTCCCGCCAGGGCGGAACGGGAATCGCGGATCCCTCGCGACCACCGGCGAGGGGGCTCTCCCGCCGGGAGGGGTAGCGGGGCCAGAACTGTCCCCGATGTGGGTTCGGTCGATGCTCCGAGGACCGCCGCACCACGAGGCTCCGCCGTGCCCGGACCGAGCTACGCGACTGGTGGAACGAACGCCCCAGCCGCACCCTTCTCCTGCACCACGTCGAAGGCACGCTCCCGACCACCGGGTTTCGGCGCCTGTTCCCGCTCCCGAATTCGGAGTATCTCGAGCTCGGCACCTGCCTCAGTACGCCGCACGGGCGGGGATGAAGGGAGCGATCGTGAAGGCGAAGTCCGCCTGCGACCCCGGCTTCCCCCCCGGCCCGAAACTCCGCTCGGTGAACTCGACGTGCCCGGCGGAGTCCACGCGGAGCACCGTGGACGCGCGCGTGCCGTAGTGCTCGCCGGCGATGAACGCGGGCGAGAGGAGGCGTTCGCCGGCGAGCCCCACTCCGGTATCCGGAAGGTCCGCGTCCGGGGCCGGGCTCCGGTCGCTCAGCAAGTCCATCAGGTCGCCGGCTCGCCAGCTCTCGCGGCCGAGGATCTCCGCCAGGCCCGACTTGAGGCGCTGCACCTTCGTCCAGGGCGCGTCCAGCCTCGTGTTGCTGAGGCCGTAGATTCCGGGCTCGAGAAGCGCCGGCGCGTCGTCCTGCGCGCAGTAGTACCCCATCTCGACGCCGTCCCCCGCAACCAGGCAGAAGCCGTTGTATGCGTGCGCGCGGCGCGCCACCTGCGCCAGGTAGTCGCCCGGCCGCTCATCGCCGCCCAGGTACGCGCTCACGAGCGAGCCGCGCGAAGGCGCGTCCCGTCGCGCCTCGCGCTCGCCGCGCAGGTTGGTCAGGGCCGCGAAGCGACCCTCGCTCGTGATGCCGAGCCAGGTGCCCCGTCCGAGCAGGTCCCGACCGGCGAGAACTCGCGGAGATTCGGCCCAGAAGGTGGCCGGCGCGGTGGGGCGCTGATGGAACTCGTCGCGGTTCGCCGCCACCACGAGCGGGTAGCGGGGATGGTGGCGCCAGGCGAAGGCGATGAGGCACACCGCGAAGGTTCCGCCCTACATGTTGCGGCGATACCTGCCGCCGACCTCGAACAGGACATCGCTGATCTGCCCGAGGCTCATGCAGTGCACCGCGTCCATCAACACCTCGAAGACGTTGTCGTCGCCGATCGCGGCGGCCCGCAAGCGCTTCTCCATCGCGCCCCGCTCCGCCGCGTGCCGGGCCTTGAAGGCGGCGAGGCGGGAGAGCTGGCTCTCCTTCTCCTCCTCGCTCGAGCGCGCGAGAGCGACCTCCCCCACCGTGTCCGCCGCATCTTCCTCCCGGAAGGTGTTCACGCCGATGATGGGCAGGCTGCCGTCGTGCTTGCGGCTCTCGTAGTAGAGCGACTCGTCCTGGATCCTGCCGCGCTGGTATCCGGTCTCCATCGCGCCCAGCACGCCTCCGCGTTCCGATATGCGCTCGAGCTCCGCCAGGACCGCCTCCTCGACGAGGTCGGTGAGCTCTTCGATGATGAACGCCCCCTGGAGCGGATTCTCGTTCCGCGCCAGCCCCCATTCCTCGTTGATCACGAGCTGGATCGCGAGCGCGCGTCGTACCGATTCTCCGGTGGGGGTCGTCACCGCCTCGTCGTAGGCGTTGGTGTGCAGGCTGTTGCAGTGGTCGTAGGTCGCCAGCAGCGCCTGCAGAGTGGTGCGGATGTCGTTGAACGACATCTCCTGGGCATGCAGGGAGCGACCCGAGGTCTGGGCGTGATACTTGAGCTTCTGGCCGCGTTCCGAAGCGCCGTAGCGATCGCGCATCGCCGTCGCCCAGATTCGCCGGGCCACCCTTCCCATGACCGTGTACTCGGGGTCCATTCCGCTCGAGAAGAAGAAGGACAGGTTGGGCGCGAAGTCGTCGACTTGCATGCCTCGCGCGAGCCACGCCTCGACGTAGGTGAACCCGTTGGCCAGGGTGAAGGCGAGCTGGCTCACCGGATTCGCCCCCGCCTCCGCGATGTGGTAGCCGGAAATCGACACCGAGTAGAAATTGCGCACCTCGTGGGCGGTGAAGTACTCCTGGATGTCGCCCATCATGCGGAGGCTGAACTCGGTGGAGAAGATGCAGGTGTTCTGGCCCTGATCCTCCTTCAGGATGTCGGCCTGCACCGTTCCCCGCACGTTGCGCAGCGCAAAGGCGCGCACCCTCTCGCGTTCCTCGGGCGAAGGCTCGCGGCCGTGCTCGCTCTCGAATCGCGCGACCTGCGCCGCGATGGCGGTGTTCAGGAACATCGCGAGGAGGGTCGGGGCCGGACCGTTGATGGTCATGGACACCGAAGTCGAGGGCTCGCACAGGTCGAAGCCGTCGTACAGGACCTGCATGTCCTCCAGGGTGGCGATGGAGACCCCGGAGTTGCCCACCTTGCCGTAGATGTCGGGACGCCGGTCCGGATCGAAGCCGTAGAGCGTCACGGAGTCGAAGGCGGTGGAGAGGCGTTTCGCCGGCGAGTGCGCGGAGAGCAGCTTGAAGCGCCGGTTGGTGCGGAAGGCGTCGCCTTCCCCGGCGAACATGCGCGAGGGCCGCTCTCCTTCGCGCTTCAGCGCAAAGACCCCGGCGGTGAAGGGGAAACGGCCGGGAAGGTTCTCCAGCATCAGCCAGCGCAGGCGCTCACCGTCGTCTTCGTAGCGCGGCAGGCTCACCTTGGGAACGCGGGTGCCGGACAGCGTGGTGAACGCGAGAGGAGTGCGCACCTCGCGCCCCCGCACCCGCGTGACCAGCTCGTCCCGACGGTAGGCCGCGGCCGTTGCCGGCCATTCGTCGAGAAGCGCCTGTGCGTCCGGAGCCAGCGGCCGTTGCTCGAGGAGCGCATCGATGGCGTCCATGCGCGCCTCGCCCGTCGCCTCCAGCAGGGCTTGCGTCTCGCGCAGCGACTGACGCTCGCGGGCCACGCGCGCCTGCTCGTTCGCCCTCCGGCGGTAGGCGCGCACCGTCTCGGCCACCTCCGCGAGATAACGCACCCGATTGGCGGGCACGATGGCCGCGGCACGGGTCGAGGCGCGGACCGAAGCCGTCGGCAGCGCGCCTTCCGGCCACTCCGGGCGACACCGCTCGCGCAGGATGCGCACCAGCTCCTGGTAGAAGGCGGTGACGCCGTCGTCGTTGAAGCGTGACGCGATGGTCCCGTAGACGGGCATCGTCCCGGGACCGGAGCCGAAGGCGCGACGATTGCGCTGCATCTGCTTGGACACGTCCCGGAGGGCGTCCTCGGCGCCACGCCGATCGAACTTGTTGATCGCCACCGTGTCGGCGAAATCGAGCATGTCGATCTTCTCGAGCTGGCTCGCCGACCCGTACTCCGGCGTCATCACGTAGGCCGACACGTCGACGTGAGGAACGATGCCCGCGTCGCCCTGGCCGATGCCGGAGGTCTCGACGATGATCACGTCGAAGGCGGCGAGGCGCATCGCCTCCAGCATGTCGCCCAGGCACTCGGGCACCTCGGCCCGGGCGCCCCGCGTCGCGACCGAGCGCATGTAGATGCGGGGATGGTCGATGGCGTTCATGCGAATGCGGTCGCCGAGCAGCGCGCCGCCGCTGCGGCGCCGGCTCGGATCGACGGCGAGGACGCCGATGCGCAGCCGGTCCCCGAAGTCCATCCGGAAACGCCGCAGCACCTCGTCGGTCAGCGACGACTTGCCCGCGCCTCCGGTACCGGTGATGCCGATGAGGGCGGGACGCCGGCTGAGCGCCGCGCGCCGCTTCACCTCCTCGTGCCGGGCGCCTTCGAGCCCGCCCCGCTCGATCCGGGTGAGGAGACGGCCGAGCGCGGACCAGTCTCCGCCCGCGAGGCCGTCGAGCGAGACCGGGGCCATGGCCTCCCGCGCCTCGCCGCAACGGATCATCATGTCCTCGATGATGCCTTCCAGCCCCAGCTCCTGCCCGTCCGCGGGCGTGTAGATACGCTCCACCCCGTAGCCGTGCAGCTCCTCGACCTCGGCGGGCACGATCACGCCTCCGCCCCCGCCGAATACCCGAACCCCGGACGCCCCTTCTTCCCGGAGCCGGTCGACGAGGTACTTGAAGTACTCGATGTGCCCGCCCTGGTAGGAGCTCACCGCGACCGCGTCGGCATCTTCCTGCACCGCCGCGCTCACCACTTCGCGCACCGAGCGGTTGTGGCCGAGATGGATCACCTCGGCGCCGGCGCCCTGCAGTATCCGGCGCATGACGTTGATGGAGGCGTCGTGGCCGTCGAAGAGACTCGCCGCGGTCACGAAACGCAGCGGCGCATCGCGCCGGGCGTCCGGCCGGGGAGCCTGTGAATCGGGGAGAAGCGCTCGGTTCATGGGACCTGAGGGGAGCGTCGCCGAGAGGCGCTCGGATTTTAGCCCACAATGCTCCGAGCGAGACTCGCCTCCGTGGTCCATCCCGGCCTCCGCCCTCGCCTCCTTCCCCGTGGGCTGGCCGCGAGAGCTCGCCTTGGCGGCAATCCTGAAGCCACGGGCCGCATCCGCCACGCCATGGCCCTCCAGTCGATGGGCCCTCGCCCCGCGCTCAGCCAAGCGCGCTCAGGATCGCCCCCTTCAGCATGTCGACAATCGCATCGAGCTCACGCTGGCTGCTGTTGAACGGGGGCGCCAGGATGATGGTGTCGCCCGCGCCGTCAACATGGCCCGAGCAGGGGTAGCAGACGAGGCCCGAGTCGAATGCGCGGCGTGCGATGTCCGCGCTGAGCCCGCGCTCCCTTGGAAAGGGCGTCTTCCGGTCCCGGTCGGCGACGAGCTCGACCCCCACCAGGAAGCCCCGGCCGCGCACGTCGCCTACCGCATCAACGGCCTCCAATTCGGAGCGCAGGCTGGCCTTGAAGGTCTCGCCAACCCGCAGGACACGCTCAACGAGACCCTCGTCGGCCACGATCTTCTGCACCGCATCGCCCGCCGCACAGCATGCCGTGTGCGCGGTAAAGGTATGGCCCGTCTGCACCTCCGGGTAGCGTTCGAGGATCCCGGCATGGACCCTGCTGCTGTAGAGGGTGGCTCCGAGCGGCAGGTACCCCGCGGCAAGACTCTTCGCCAGGGTCATGATGTCGGGGACGACGCCGTCGAACTCCAGCGCACGCCACGTACCGCAGCGCCCGGCGCCACACATCACCTCGTCCGCGATCATGAGCACGCCGTAGCGGTCACACACATCGCGCATTGCCGCCGCGTACCCCGGCGGCGGCGGCACGACGCCGCCCGCCGCGCCGACCACGGGCTCGAAAATGAATGCGGCGACCCGTTCCGGACCGATCTCCAGAATCCTGTTCTCCAGCTCGTCTCGCAGCCAGGTACCGAGGTCGCCTCCGCGGGCGTCCGGCGGCGGCCGATACGCATTGGCGGGCGAGACGAAGTCGACCTCGAGCAATGCTCCTTCGAAGGGCGCCCGACGCTGTTCGAATCCCGAGACCGACAGAGAGCCCAGGGTGTTCCCGTGGTATGAACGTTCGCGGGCGATGAATCGTCGCCGGGAAGTGTCGCCCCGCGCATCGTGATACTGCAGGGCGATCTTCAGGGCCGACTCGACCGCCTCGGAGCCGCTGCACACGAACACCATGTGCGGAAAATGGTTCTCGCAGTTCGCGACAATGCGCGCGCTCAGGCTTTCCAGGGCATCGCTCGTGAAGAAGTAGCGGTAGCCGTGGGCAACGTCCTCCAACTGACGACCGATTGCCGCGTTCACGGCCGGGTGAGCGTGCCCGATCGCGTAGACCGCCGGTCCGCCGGAACCATCGAGATACCTCTTTCCCGCGGTGTCATAGAGGTAGCTGCCCTCACCACGGGCAATCCTCGGCAAACCCTGAACGCCCAGACCGGTCGCGGGAGTCCTGGTTGCGGACCGGGTGACTGCGCTCATGGGTCGGAAGGCGGGCGAAGGCGGCTCCGCCCTTCTCCACAAGGGTTCAACATGCCTGGGAGATCTCTGGCGCGAGGCGTTCTTCTCGCTTCGGAGGGATTCTATCTTTTCGCCGTTTCGCTCGCGCGGGAAGCCCGCATGCGCCGGAGGCGCGCGGTCGCGCCCGGCGTGCACGGAGAAGAAGCAGGGAGTCGGGCGCTTTGCGTTGGCGGGCAAAGACGGGGAAAATCCCGTGTCCAGACGGGAAGGCGTGCGCGAAGACATCGGCCTCAAGCCGGACCGCCATGTCCGAGATGATCTACACAACCAGGCAACTGGCTTCGCACTTCGGAGTCACTCGCAAGCAGTGCCGACGTGCCTTGAGGGCGCAAGGGATACGCTGCGGCTCCGGCGCCAGACATGCCTGGAGCCGGAGGGAGTTCGATGCCGTCGTTCGCAAGCTCTCCCCGATCCTCGGGGGGGCGCCCGCGGTGCTCCTGCGCGAGGACGGGCATGGCGTCCGCACCCTCACTCTCAACCGGCCGGATCGCTACAACGCGCTCTCCGAGGCGTTGCTCGAAGCCCTGCAGCGCGAGATCGACGCGACTGCGGCGGACGAGTCGGTGCGGGTGGTGGTGCTTGCGGCCCGAGGACAGGCCTTCTGCACCGGCCACGACCTCAAGGAGATGCGCCGCCGTCCCGAGGAGGCGTACTACCGGGACCTCTTCGCGCGCTGCAGCCGCATGATGCAGAGCCTGGTCGCCTGCCCCAAACCGGTGATCGCCAAGGTGCGGGGGATCGCCACCGCGGCGGGTTGTCAGCTCGTCGCGACCGCGGACCTCGCGGTGGCCTCGGAGGAGGCGAGATTCGCGGTCTCCGGCATCAAGCAGGGCCTCTTCTGCTCCACCCCCAGCGTCGCGCTCAGCCGCAACGTCGGCCGCAAGCGCGCCTTCGAAATGCTCGTCACAGGCGAGTTCATCGATGCCGACACCGCGCTCGAGTACGGCCTCCTCAACCGCGTCGTGCCGGCGTGCCGCCTCGATGCGGAGGTGGACGCCCTCGCGCGGAGCATCGCGTCGAACCCGGCGATCGCGGTCGAGACCGGCAAGCGCATGTTCTACCGCCAGCTCGAGAATGACCTGCCCGGGGCCTACGCCTACGCGGGCGAGGTCATGGCCTGCAACATGATGGCCGGGGATGCGGTCGAGGGCATCGACGCCTTCATCGAGAAGCGCGAGCCCCGGTGGCGATCCTCCTGATCCGGCACGGGGAGACCCCGCTCAACGCCGCGCGCATCGTGCAGTTTCCCGATACCCCGCTGTCGGGACGGGGCCTCGAGCAGGCGGCGCGTCTCGCGAGGCACATCGTCTCCTATCCGGTGGGCGCAATCCTCTCGAGCGACTACGCCCGAGCCCGGATGACGGCGGAAGCGATTCGCGAAGCAACGGGCATCGAGATCGAGATACGCGCCAGCCTCCGGGAGCGCAACTTCGGGGCCTACCGCGGCCGGCCCCACGACGAGCTTCCGGGCCAGTTCCGCTTCGACGGGGCCGCGCCGCCGGGGGGAGAGAGCGTCGCCGCCTTCGACGCCCGGGTGAATGCGGCATGGACGGAGGTCACCGGCCACGCGAACACGGTGGAGGGGGACACCGCCGTCGTCACGCACGGGCTCGTGTGCCATTCCATAGTCGACCGCCTGGTCGACAACGACCACCGCCGGGCGGGGGCGCCGGCGATGTGGGCCAACACCGCGTTCACCGTCCTCGAAGCGGGCGCGCGATGGCGTGTCACCCGCTTCGCGTGCACCGGCCACCTCGATGAGAGTGCTCGAAGCTGAATGACCTCACGGGGGGCAGAGGCGAGCTCCTCCCTGCATTCGGGAAGCGGGTGCCCCGCGACCGGCCGCGGGGGACTCCGGAAAGACTCCCGGTGACCCGGACTCCGGAGCCGGGCGACGGCGCCGACGGCCCGCCCCGTGGCCTTCCCTCCCGCGGAGTCGACGCGCTCGGCACCGTGCACCGGCCGGCCGGCGACGAGGCACGCATCGTGTCGCTGGTACCGAGCATCACGGAGCTGCTCTGCGACCTGGGACTCTCGGAGCGCCTGGTCGGACGCACCACCTTCTGCGTGCATCCGCGAGAGAAGATGGCGGACATTCCGCGGGTCGGAGGCACCAAGACCCCGAAGCTCGAGCGCATGCGCGGGCTGCGTCCCACCCATGTCATCGTCAACATCGACGAGAACGACCGGGAGACGGTGGAGGAGATCGCGCGATTCGTGCCCCACGTGATCGTCACCCACCCCTTGAGTCCCTGCGACAACCTCGACCTGTACCGGCTGATGGGCCACGTGTTCGGCGCGGAGGCGGCGGCGGAGAGGCTGTGCCGGGCCTTCTCGGATGCGCTCCACCGCCTTCGGGAGAGGGCCGCGGGGCTCGAGCCCCTGCGGGTGCTCTATCTCATCTGGCGCCGGCCCTGGATGACGATCTCCCGCTCGACCTACATCTCCCGGGTGCTCGAGCTGGTCGGATGGCAGAGCGTCGGAGGAAGCGAGATCCGCTACCCCGAGATCGCGCTCGGCCCGGAGCTCGCTCGAGAGATAGACCTCCTGCTCCTGTCGAGCGAGCCCTACCCTTTCAAGTCCCGGCACGTCGAGGAGGTGCGCGCGGAGCTCGGCCCGGGGCCCGCGGTGGAGCTCATCGACGCGGAGATGGTGTCGTGGTACGGCAGCCGGGCGATCGCGGGACTCGACTACCTGCACGACTATGCGCCCCGGGTCTCCGCCCTCGCGCTCCGCGCGGCGGGGCGGCAGGGCTGAGCGCCTACTGGCCGAAGCGCGGGGCGCCGCCGTCCAGGTACTGCCGCTCCTCCGGCGTGGACTCCCGGCCCAGCGCCGCGTTGCGGTGGGGAAAGCGACCGAAGCGGCGCACGATGTCGCGGTGCTCGCGCGCATGTTCGATCGAGCCCTCGAAGTGGCCGGCGAGCGCGGCGTCGACGCCGGCGGCCAGCGCCTTCCACACCTCCACCGACTCTTCCTGGCGCTCCCGATCTTCGGTGTGCTGGAAGGGCATGTAGAGGAACATGCGTTCGACCGGACGCAAGGCTTCGTCGAACCCGCGCCGACGGGCGCGGAGGCAGCATGCGAGCGCGCGTTCGTCGCAGGCGAAGGCGGCCCCCGTGCCGCGGTGGATGTTGCGCGAAAACTGATCGAGGACGATGACCAGGGCCAGCGCGCCGCGCGCGGTCTCCTGCCACTTGTCGAGCTCGCCGCGCGCGGCCCGTTCGTGGAGCGCGCCGAAGCGCTCGCGGCAGAGGCGGTCGAAGTCCGTATCCACCTGGAACCAGATCCGGCTGCGGTCCGCGATCGCCTCCGCGCGGTCGGCCACCCCGTCGAACCAGAAGCGGAGGACCTCTTCGGGACCGGCAGCCTCGTCCCCCGTCATCGCGGCGCCGGTGCGGGGAGGTCGGCCGGGGAAGGGAACGGGAACTCTCGTGGCACACTCTCCATCCCGCCAGTATAACGTCGCCGGCTCGCAGGGCCGGCAGGACGAGCCACGCAGTACAGGCGCCCGGCGTCGTGGACGAGATCGTTTTCCGTGCAATGGCGAAGTGGCCGAAGGTCCCCGCGGTCTACGGCTGGCTGTCGCTCGATCGCCGGGGACGCTGGCGGCTGCGGGGGGAAAGGCTCGCGCACGCCGCGACCGTGGCCTTCGTCAACCGCAACTACGCGAGCGACGAGCGGGGCCGGTGGTACTTCCAGAACGGTCCCCAGCGCGTATTCGTGAGCCTGGAGTACACCCCTCAGGTGCTCTCCCTCGACGGCGCCGCGCAGCTTCGCACCCACACCGGGGCGCGCGTGCGCTCGCTGCGCGCCGCCGGCCTCGACGACGAAGGCAGTCTGCTGCTGCTCTGCGAGCACGGCGCGGGCGTGCTCGATGATCGCGATCTCCTCGCCGCCTCCGAGGGGCTCGTGGACGGGAATGGCCTTCCGCTCCCCGACGAAGCCATCGAAGCGGTCCTCTTCGAGCCGGATCGCCTCGAACGCACTCCGATCTTCTTTCGGTGGAACGGCATGAGCGCGGCGATCGAGACGCTGACCCGCGCGCAGGCGCCCGCCCGGTTCGGATTCGTCGCCGAGCCCGGTCCGGAGGACTGATTCTCAGCCCGTCGAAGGAGTGACGAAGGACCAGGCCGATCGTCGCCGACGGGCGAGCATCGCGAGGAGGGACCTACTCGCCGACGCTCAGCGCGGAGAAGCGAACCGCGAGCAGATCCCGGGTGCTCAACTGCCCGCCGGGACTCTTCTCGACCTCGATGAGCTTCTGCGCATCCTCGAGCCCCGCGGGAATGACCATTCGCCCGCCCGGCTTGAGCTGGCCGAGCAGCGCGGTGGGAATGAGGTCCGGTGCCGCGGCCACCAGGACCTTGTCGAAGGGAGCGTGCTCGAGCCAGCCCCGCGAGCCGTCGCCCGCCGCGACCTCGACGTTCTTCACCCCCTGATCGGCGAGGCGGCGCTGCGCGCTCTGGGCGAGCTCCTCGATGATCTCGATGCTGTACACCCGCCCGGCCAGCTCCGACAGGATGGCGGCCTGGTAGCCGAGACCGGTTCCGACCTCGAGCACCCGGTCGTCGGGATGCAGGTCGAGCACGTCCGTCATCAGCGCGACGATGAAGGGCTGCGAAATCGTCTTGTCGAAACCGATCGGCAGCGGCGAATCGACATAGGCGAAGGCGCGCAGCTCCGCGGGCACGAACTCGTGACGAGGGACCTTCTCCATCGCGCGCAGGACCCGGGGGGAGAGATCGGAACGGCCGGTCTCATCCGCCACGTGACGGGCGTGACGGGCGATCTGCTCCGCCATCTCCCGCCGCATCGCCGCAAACTGGTCTTCGAGCGCTTCGGTCAACGTGAGAACCCGGCTGGAGATTCCATCGCGATGGTAGCCCGCCCGTATCCAGGCAGCCAGGGACACGCTGCGCCGGGCACGGAGGACCCCGGTCCGCCTGTCCTCAACTCCGCCCGCAGGCCTCGTCGATGGCCTCGTGGGCGGCGGTGAACCCGAGCAGGGAGTAGACGTCGGAGGTCTGCCGGCCGTCCGCCGACTCTCCCTCGACCGTCATCCGGTAGCCCGCCCGCATTGCCTTGACCAGCTTCGCGTTGTCCGCGTCCTCGAGCGCCAGCGCGGCGCTTCCGATGGTTGCGAGGGAGAAGGCGTCCCCTTCGAATCTGATCGTCACCTGCGTCCCCTCGCCGAGGGGGTAGCCGTTGTCCACGCTGACGACATCGAAGTGGGGGGGCGAAGTCCGGTGGGTTACGAACACATAGGCGTCGCTTCTCCCCTCCATGCTCACCTGCATCTCCTCCGGCTGGCTCCACATCATGCACGCGGTCCCCCCTTCGTCGGGAAAGGAGAGCGCGGTCCAGCGCTTGAAGGTGCCGAGGCTGGTGGAGTCCGCCGCGAGCGCAGCGGGCAGAAAAGCGAGCAGCGCAACCAGTGCGGCGCCCTGCGCCCGGCGACTTCGCCCGTCGCGGGGCGGCTTCCGATCTGCTCGCATCGTGTGTGCTGACCCTCGCAAGGCGGTGATTGGAATTATGCATGAACAGGCGGCGCGCCCGCAGCCGCGGGCGCCGGTCACCCGGTCTCCGCTCCACCTTGGTGCGCCGCGCACCGAGCATCCATAATCACAAGATGGAGTTGACGCTCTACACCCGCGCCGATTGCCGCCTCTGCGACGAGATGCACGCCGCCCTGGCGCCTTGTATCGAGCGCTTCTCGCTCGATCTCGAGCTGGTGGACGTAGACCGCGATCCGGAGCTCCGCCACCGGCACGGGGCCCGGGTGCCGGTGCTCGCGCTGGACGGACTCGAAGTCTGCCACTGGTTTCTGGACGAGGACGCGTTGCTCGCGCGCCTGCAGGGCGAGGCCGCGGCGGGGACCCCGGATCTCGGCAACGCGAGCCCCTACGAGCGCATCTACGCGCTGGTCGCCCGGATCCCGCCGGGCCGGGTCGCCACCTACGGTCAGCTCGCCCGCATCGAGGGCCGCTGCACCTCACGCATGGTGGGCTACGCGATGGCCGCGCTGCCGGAAGGTCGCGCGCTCCCCTGGCACCGGGTCGTCAACGCCCGCGGCAGCGTGAGCGAGCGCCGGGGCGGCGGGGGCACGTCCCGACAGGAGGCGCTGCTGCGCGCCGACGGACTGCTCTTCGATGCCCGGGGACGCCTCGACCTCGAACGCGTGTCCTGGGAAGGACCGGACTGGGACTGGGCGGAGCGCCACGGCTACAACCCCGACTCGGCCCCGGTTGCCTGATGGCGGCGTCGGGCAGAATCGACAGCAGGTCGATCGGCTGCGTGACCTTCGATCTCGACGACACGCTCTGGGATGTCCGGCCGGCGCTCGAACGCGCGGAGGCCGCGTTGCTCGAGTTCATCGACCGGCACCTGCCGCGCATCACCGCGCGGCATGACGCGCACTCCCTCGCTTCGCACCGGCAGGAGCACTACCGGCGCCACCCGCACTACGCCCATGACGTCACGTTCATACGCAAGCACTGGCTGGCGGAAATCGCGAAGAGCGTCGGTTACGGCACCGAGCTGGTGGAACCCGCGTTCCGGGCCTTCCTCGAGGTGAGAAACCGCGTGGAGCTCTACGAATGGGCGCGCCCCTGCCTCGAGACGCTCTCGGCGCGCTTCACCCTGGGAGCGATCACCAACGGCAACGCGGACGTCGACCGCATCGGAATCGGCCACTACTTCGCCTTCGTGGTGACCCCCGCCGAAGCGGGAGCCGCCAAGCCGGACCCCGAGATCTTTCGGACCGCGCTGGCGGCTGCCGGCACCGAGGCGGCGCTCGCGGTGCACGTGGGCGACGACCCGGAGCGTGACGTGCTCGGAGCGTCCGCGGTCGGCATGCGCACGGTCTGGGTCAACGCGACGCTCGCGCCCTGGCCGGGCGGCCGGCTTCCGGACGCCGTGGTCCGCCACGTGGGCGAGCTCGACTCGGTCCTCGTCGGCTGAAGGCGCGACAGGCGTCCGGTCCGTCGGACTCAAGCGCCGGCCGCCGGCCGGGAGCTCGTGAAGAGTTGCGGCTAGTAGTGCGGCGCGTGCACCGCCGCCATCATGATCGAGCGCTCGATCTCGGCGACCGCGCCGCCGACTTCCTGGCCGATGAGATCCATCTTGCGGAGCTGCTCGATTCGGGGAGCGGCGCGTTCAATCTCCCGCCCGGAGAATATCTCGGACAGGATGCCGCAGGCGTCCACGAGCCCGATCATGGCGACGTCCCGCGGATCGGGAATGTCGTCGGAGAGCAGAACGCCGGTCACCCGGAGCTTGGCCTCGCGCTCGACGCGCCCGTCGATGACCGGATACCGCCTCGAACGGAAAACCCACAGGAACTTCTCGTCACGGGCCTCGAGCACGCCGCGCTTGACGAGGCTTGCGAGCGCCTGGCTGCGAATCTCCTCCGTATCCTCACCGGTGATCTTCTCTATCCAGGCCCTCGTGTCCCTCGTGCCGCTCGAGCCCGCGATGCGCTCGAGCACCCGATCGAGCATCGGGTTGCCGGTGGGCGTGCTGTCGATGACGAGGAGCTGGCGCTCATCGGTGTCGATCCGGTTGGCGAACGCGAGATCCAGCAACACCGCTCCGGCGAGGACGTACTCCACCGCGCTGGTGCGCGTGGGCAGGAAGGTGCCGTCCTCGTCGTCGAGCATCAGCAGCAGGATTTCCTCGGCAAAAGTCAGCATGGGCAGGCCCCTGAAGAATCAGGACTCCGCGGAGACGGCGGCATCGCGGGTATCGTAGGAGCTGATGATGGTGAGAAAGCCGCTTATCTCCAGGACCGTCTTGCAGGAGGGCTGGAGCGCGCAGAGCGACAGCTTTCCGCCGGCCTGCTGGCACTTCCGTGCACTGGCGAGCACCGCGCGCAGGCCGGCGCTGCTGATGTAGCTCATGCGCCCGCAGTCGAGCACGACGTGCGTATCGCCCCGATCGATTATCGACGAGAGTCGCTGCTCGACTTCGGGCGCAACGAGTCCGTCAATTCGTCCAATCAGCGAAACGATGCTGAGTGAACCGCTCTTTTCCTCTTCCATTTCCATGAATCAGGCCTTCGCTCGGTTCGGGAGGCGGAGCGATCCGCCGAACGTCACGGAATGTTAGTTCACGTGGCCGCTACCGGACAACAGTCGCTCCTCCCCCCTGGAACGCCGTGCGTCCGCTCACCGTACGCTCCCGAGCGCGATCCGTCGACCGCCGGGCCGGGGGACTCGCGGAGACGGGGAGACGAGGAGACGACGCGGGCCGGCATGGCCGCTCTCGTCGCCGCGCCGACTTCAAGTCTTGCTCCCAAAGTGGAGAATAGCCCGCGCGGCGGCCGCGAGCGCCGCCGGATCGAGCGACGGAGCGGCAGTCGCGTCCCGCGGGAGCCGTCGACCCCGAGCGGGCTCGAGCGTCGGGCTCGAGCGGCGCCGTGAGGCGAAACCTCGAGAGATGCGAGAACAGCATGGGTGATGCGCGGACACGCTACCGGGTCGGCGTCGACATCGGCGGGACCTTCACCGACCTCCTCGTCATGGACCGGGAGAGCGGCGCGATCTATCCGCTGAAGACGCCTTCCACCGCGAGTCCCGAGCGCGCCATCGTCGCCGGCCTCGAGGAGTGCCGCGCCCGCCACGGCATCGAGCCGGCCGACATCGAGTACTTCTCGCACGGCACCACGCTCGCGGTGAATACCCTGCTCGAGCACGATGGCGCGCGCGGCGGGCTGCTCACCACCGCCGGGTTTCGCGACATCCTGGAGCTGCGCCGGCTGCGCCTGGATCAACCCAACAACCTCTTCGCCCACCGGCCCCACGTCCTGATTCCACGCCGCCGGGTGCGGGAGGTGCGCGAGCGCATGCGCCACGACGGCCGGGTCGCGATCCCCCTCGCGCGCGACGACGTCGAGGCCCAGGCCGGCGCGCTCGTGGACGAGGGGGTCGAGACGATCACCGTCGCCTTCCTCCATGCGCATCGCAACGACTCGCACGAGCGCCTCGCCAGGCAGTGGATAGAGGCGCGCTACCCTGCGCTCTACGTGTGCACGTCGGCCGAGATCTGGCCGCAGCAACGCGAGTTCGAACGCACCCTGGCCGCGGTGATGAACGCCTACGTGGGCGCGCGCATGAAGAGCTACTTCAGCACGCTGCGCCGGGAGCTCGACGGGATGGGCGTGCCGTGCCGCATCTTTTCCACCAAGTCGAACGGCGGCGTGATGTCGGTGGAGGCGGCGGCGCGGCGCCCGGTGGAGACCCTGCTCTCGGGACCCGCCGCGGGGGTCATCGGCGCCGCGTACGTAGGCCGGCTCATGGGCGAGAAGCGCCTGGTCACCCTCGACATGGGGGGAACCAGCGTGGACGTCTCCGTGATCGACGGAGAGCCCGCCTACTCCACCGAGAACACCATCGGCGACTACCCGGTGATCATGCCCGCGGTGGACGTCTCCGCGATCGGGGCGGGGGGAGGCTCCATCGCATGGACCGACGCCGAAGGGGTCCTCAAGGTGGGGCCGCGCAGCGCGGGCGCGGTGCCGGGTCCCGCCTGCTACGGACGTGGGGGCCGCAACGCCACCGTCACCGACGCGTACCTGCAAGTGGGCATCATCCGTCCGGAAGGCTTCCTCGGCGGAGAGATGCCGCTCGAGCCCCGCCGCTCCGAGACCGCGCTGGCCCGGCTCGGCGAGCCCCTGGGGCTGGATGCGAGCGCGGCCGGAGACGCGGTCCTGCAGGTCGCGAGCGCCAACATCTACGCCGCCCTGGTGCCCCAGCTCGCGCGGCGCGGCGCGGACGGCGCCGACTTCGCGCTGCTCGCCTACGGCGCCGCCGGCCCCACCCATGCCTTCATGCTGGCGAGGGAGCTTGCGTTCCGGAGAGTCATCGTGCCTCCCGCGCCGGGCACCCTCTGCGCGCTCGGATGCATAGCGGCCGACTTCCGCGCCGACTTCGTGGCGAGCGCCTGGCGCGATTGCGACGGGCTCGACGATCAGGAGCTCCGCTCCCTCTTCGAGCGCCTCGACCGCGAGGCCCTCGACTGGCTCGCGGATCAGGACGTCGAGCTCGACGAGACCTACCTGCTCCGCTCCGCCGACCTGTGCTACTCGGGGCAGTCCTACGAGCTCGGCGTGCCCCTCCCGGTCCGCGAGACGACGGAGCTTCGCACCGCGCGGCTCGTTGCGTGGTTCAACGACGCCTACCACCGTGCGTACGGGTTCGCCGACCCCGAGGCCCCGGTTCGCCTGATCGAGGCGAGAGTGCAGGTGGTGGGGGTCACGCAGAAGCCGCGGGTGCGCGCGCTCGGCCGCCGCGCCGCCGCCGATCCCGGGTCCGCCCGCCGCCGGGTCATCGACCGGGGACGGGAGATCGACGCCGTGGTGCGGGAGCGCTCCCGGCTTCGGCCCGGCGAGCGCTGCGAGGGGCCCATGGTCGTGGAGCAGTACGACACCACGGTGTACGTGCCGGAAGGCTTCAGCGTCGAGATCGACCCGCACCTCAACCTGATTGGAACGCGCCAATGAGCGGACCGGACTCGACGATCGACAAGGTCTCGCTCGAGATTCTCATCAACCGCTTCCAGGCGGTGGTCGACGAGATGGCGCAGGTCATCTACCGCACCGCCCACACCGTCTTCGTGAAGGAGACGCAGGACTACGGCGCGGTGCTCGTGAGTCCGAGGGGAGAGGTCTTCGCCGCGCCGCGGCGCTACGGCGTGCTGATGATGATCGGCATGCCGATGGACGAGGCCATCGCGCGCATGGGCGACGACGTGCGCGAGGGTGACGTGTTCATCTCCAACGACCCCGACAGCACCGGCGGCATGGTCACGCACCTCTCCGACGTCTTCCTGTGGAAGCCGGTGTTCCGGGAGGGGCGCCTCGTGTGCTACGTCTGGAGCTTCATGCACGTCAACGACGTGGGCGGCCGGGTGACCGGCAGCATCGCGCCCTCGAGCTTCGAGGTCTACCAGGAAGGCATCCGCATTCCCCCGCAGCGCCTGTACCGGGAAGGAGAGCTCGATCGCACCTTCCTCAACCTCTTCCTCTGCAATACCCGCACCCCGGACCAGAACTGGGGCGACATGAGCGCCTGCCTCGCCGGCCTCGCGACCGCGGAACGGCGGGTGCACGCCCTGATCGCGCGCTACGGCCGACCCCGCATCGAAGCCGGGATCGACGCGGTGCTCGACTACGCCGAGACCCAGGCCCGGCGCGTGATCTCCCACGTTCCCGACGGGAGATACCGCCATTGCGACTACATCGAGGCGGACATGGTCGGCCTGGGGCTCGTCCGCATCAACCTGGAAATGCACGTTTCCGGCGACCGGATGCTGCTCGATTTCACCGGCACCGCACCCCAGGTACGCGCCGCGCTCAACCTGCCGACCCACGGGAAGCACGGACACTGGATGCTCGTCACCGGGCTGGTGAACTGGATCTGCACCCGGGAGCCGGGCATCGCCTACAACGCGGGACTGGTGCGTCCCATGAAGGTGCGCATCCCGAAGGGCTCCATCCTCGATCCGGAGCCGGGCGCGGGCTGCGGCACCCGCTACTCCACCTCGCACAAGGTATGCGACGTGAGCATCGGCGCCCTGGCGCAGGCGGTGCCGGAAGAGCTGCCCGCAACCGACTCCGGGCAGGGCTCCATCCTGATGGTGGCGGTCCCCGAGTTCGAGACCGGAGGCACCCGGGTCTCGGTGGTGCAGCCGATCGTCGGGGGGTCCGGGGGCCGGCCGCACGAGGACGGCATCGACGGAGCGATGGTGATCACCAACTTCCTCAAGAACGTGCCCACCGAGATCGTGGAGCAGGACATGCCGGAGATCCTGATCCGTCGCTATGGCCTGCGCGAGGACTCCGGGGGACCGGGACGCTACCGGGGCGGCACCGGAATCGAGCTCGAGCTCGAGACCCGTTCGCCCTACACCACGGTCACCGCCCGCAACATGGAGCGCTACCTCTTTCCGCCCCCGGGGCGTCTCGGTGGCTGGCCCGGCACCACGGGCTACACCACCGTCAATCCCGGGGCTCGGCAGGAACGCGACATCGGCAAGATCGACGTGCTCCACCTCGAGCCGGGCGAGCGGCTTCGCATCGGCACCCAGGGCGGGGGCGGCATCGGCGACCCGCTCGATCGCGATCCGGAGGCGGTGCGCGAGGACCTGCGCAACGGCATCGTGTCCCCGGAGACCGCCGCCGGCGCCTACGGCGTGGTGCTCGACCAAGACGGCGGGGTGGACGCGAGCGCCACCACGGCCCGGCGCGCGGCGCTACGCGCGGAGCGCGGCTGGACGGAGCCCCCCGCCTTCTCGTTCGGAGCGGCGCGCGAAGCCTACGAGCGGCGCTGGACCTCGGCGCTGCAGGACGCGGTGCAGGCGGCGATCGCCGACCTGCCGGGACTGCGCCGACAAGTGATGCACCGCCACCTCGAGAGCGCGATCGAGGCCCGGCTCGAAGCCGGCGAAGCGGTCGCCCCGAGCGAGGTTCCCGCCCTCCTCGCCGCGATCGAGTCGCGCCTCGGGGGCGGCGAGATCCGCCCCGCGGACTCCTGAGCCGAAGCCCGGCCCCGCGCCGCGCTACCTCGATGCCGCCTCGGCGAATGCGGGGCGCGCGCTCACGCGCTCCCACCAGGCCCGCAGGTTCGGGGTGAGCGCCTCGTCGAGCCCGAGACGTTGCGCGAAGTGGAGCGCGTAGGCGACGCAGAGGTCGGCGGCGGTGAAGCGGTCCGCGCAGAGGTACTCGCGCTCCGCGGTAGCCGCCTCCACGCTGCGCAGGCGCCCGAGGAACCAGCGGCGATAGTCCTCCGCCACCTGCGGGCTGCGCCGCTCCGGCGCCTCGAGATCACGGTAGCGGAACACGAGCGCGAGCGGGAAGGTGAGCGTCGCGTCGGCGCGGTGCAGCCAGTTGAGATACGCGCCGTAGTCCGCCTCGTCCGGTCCCACCGCGAGCGGCGTGGGCCCGTAACGCTCGACCAGGTAGTGCACGATGCCGCAGGACTCGGTCATCACGAGCTCACCGTCGATCAGGCAAGGGACGGTACCGAGCGGATTGATCGCCTTGAAGTCCTTGTGGTGCACCCGGGGCGGGAACTTCAGGGTGACGAGCTCGTAGTCGAGCCCCATCTCCTCCAGCGCCCAGACGCAGCGCATCGAGCGCGCATGCCGACTGTGGTAGAGCGTAATCGCCATGGGGTGCCTCCTCCGCGGTGCCGTGGGTCGCAGTGTATGCGGGGAGCGGACCCAAGCGGACTCCCGTCTCCGGGCGAGACCGGAGGCGGACGCAGCGAGAGCGCAGCGCTGCGCCGGCCCCGGCGCGGGACGGGATGGCCCATTCCCGATCGGGAATCCACTGCCCCGACCGATCACGGATGGGGCGCCCATGGCCGGCTCCGATAGCGTGACAAAGTGGCCTCGGCTAACCTTCGCGCCTCGCGATCCGCAATGCCCGGAGCCCCCTCCATCATGTCCCTCGCCGTAGACCACGCCTGCGAGCGCATCCGCAACATCCCCATGAGCGACATCATCGAGGTGGTGGACCTCGCCCGCGACGATCCCGACGTGTGCAAGCTGTGGGTGGGGGAATCGGATCTCCCCACCCCGGAGTTCATCTGCGACGCCGCGGTGCGGGCGATGCGCGAGGGCCACACCCGCTATACGTACTCGCGCGGCATCCCCTCCCTGCGCGAAGCGCTGGCGGACTACCACACGCGCCTTTACGGCACGCCGATCGACGTCGAGCGCGTTTCGATGACCGTGGGCGGCATGCAGGCGGTGATGCAGACCTTCCAGGCGGTGTGCGAGCCCGGCGACGAGGTGGTGGTGCCCTCCCCCGCCTGGACCAACGTGTTCGAGGCCGCCCGCATCGCCGGCGCCGATGTCGTCACGGTGCCCTTCCGCTTCGGCAACCAGGGCTGGCGCCTCGATCTCGAAGAGTTCTTCGCCGCGGTGACCCCACGCACCCGGGTGCTCGTCGTCAACTCTCCGCAGAATCCGACCGGCTGGATCATGCCGCGCGAGCAGATGGAGGCAGTGCTCGAGTTCGCGCGCCGGCGAGGGCTCTGGATCCTGGCCGACGAGGTGTATCACCGCCTCACCTACGAGATGCCCCGCGCCCCCTCCTTCCTGGAGTTCTGCGACCCCGAGGACCGCGTGATCGCGACCAACACCTTCTCCAAGGGCTGGGCGATGACGGGCTGGAGGGCGGGATGGGCGATCGCTCCCCCCTCGCTCGGTCTCGTGTTCGAGAACCTCCTGCAGTTCGGCACCACCGGGCTTCCCACCTTCGTCCAGCACGGATGCGAAGCGGCGATCCGGCACGGGGAGGCGTTCCTGCAGCGCAACGTGGCGCGCTGCCGCACCGGGCGCGACGTGGTCTGCGATGCCCTCGCCGATGTGCCCGGGCTACGCTTCGAGCGACCCGGGGGCACCTTCTACCTGATGGTGCGCATGGAGGGGCTCGAGGACAGCAAGGCCTTCGTCATCGAGGTGCTGCGGAAGGCCAGGGTCGGGCTGTGTCCCGGAGTCGCCTTCGGGCCCGGGGGCGAAGGCCACTTCCGCATCTGCTTCGGCGTCGATCACCGCCTGCTCGAAGAGGCGATGGACCGTCTCACGGGATACCTCGCCGCCGCCTGAGGCGACCGGCGGCGGCCGGGCCCCGAGCCCGCCCCGCGGGCCGGACCCCGGCCGCAACCCTGTATACTCGTCCCGTCTGCGACGCGTGCGCCGGGACCGGAGAACGATGAGAGCAGCGAGGTTTCATCGACCCGGAACGCCGCTTCGGGTGGAAGCGGTGCCGGATCCGGACCTGCGGCCGGGGAGCGCGATCGTGCGCGTGCTGAGCGCCTTCGTGCCGCCCTATTTCGCCGAGATGATCGACGGCCGGGTGAACTACCCGCTGCCCCCCCTGCCCTTCACTCCCGGCATGGACACCATCGGCGAGATAGTCGACGTGGCCGATGACGTGTCGGGCCTCGAGGTCGGGGAACGGGTCTTCTGCGACCACTTCTACAACTCGGTCCACATCGGCGGCCGCTCGGAGTCCTGCTATGTCGGTGCCTTCGGCAAGGGCGAGGCGTCACAGCGGATCCTGGCGCGATGGCGCGACGGCAGCTTCGCCGAGAAGCTCATGCTCCCGGCGGAGTGCTTCACCCCTCTCGGAGGGGCGGCGAGCTCTGACCCCGCGCGGCTGGTCCGACTGGGCTGGTTCGGAACCTGCTACGGGGCCCTGCTGCGTTCCGACTTCCGCCCCGGCCACAGCGTGGTGGTCAACGCGGCCACCGGACTCGTGGGAAGCGCCGGGGTGCTTCTCGTGCTCGCCATGGGCGCGGGCCGGGTCGTGGCCTGCGGAAGGCGCCGTCACCTGCTCGACGAGCTGGTGGCCCTGGATCCGAAACGGGTGATCGGAGTGCCCCTCTCGGGCGGCGCGGGCGACGCACAGGCGATTCGGGACGCGGCGGGGGGCGGGGCGGACATCCTCATCGACGCGGTCGGCGACATCGCCGATCCAGCGCCGACCGGGAGGGCGCTCGAGTCGCTGGCTCCCTACGGCAGCGCCCTGCTCGTCGGCGGCTGCATGGGGGACCTGGCCGTCAACTACAAGTGGATGCTGGACCGCCAGATCACGATACTGGGATCGAGCTGGTATCCCCGGGGAGGAAGCGCCGACATGCTCGGCATGATCGGCGCCGGCGTCCTCGACGTGGATGCCCTCAGGGCCCGGCGCTTTCCGCTCGACGATGTGAACGAGGCGGTGCAGTGGGCGGAGCGCGAGTCGGGCGGCCTCACGCACGCCGCTCTCGTCCCCTGAGCGCCCGGTTCCCCGGGCGAGCGCAGAGGAGGAGGCAGCGCCCCGCGCGCGCATCCCGGCGGGGCGCCGCCCGAAGCGGCGCCGAGTTCTAGGCTCCGGTATTCCTGAACTCGTGGTACACGGGCTGGCCATCCGGATGCAGGCCCGGCGCTATCGTGTCGCGGTGCAGGATCGCCGAGGCCGGATGGGCAATGAACACGAACGCGTTCGAATCGAGCATGAGCTGCTGCATGCGCTGGTAGATGGCGTCGCGCTTCTCCTCGTCCTCCTCCGTCAGCGCCTCGTCGAGGAGCGCGACGTACTCTTCGTTCTCGAAGTACTCCCAGTTCCAGACATTGCCCGGCACGAACCACTTGAGCTGGTAGCTCGTGGTTCCGGTCCCGTCCCATTGCTGGAAGTAGAGCTGCTTGTCCGGACCCTTGTCGTAGTGGAGGTTCCAGAAGGTGCCTTCCTCCATGGGGTTCACCTGCACGTCGATTCCGACTTCCGCCAGGTTCGCCTGGACGATCTGACCCGCGGTCAGCATCTGGGTGGAGTTGACGACATCGAGCTGAAGGGCCGGGAGGTCGACCCCGCTCTCCGCCAGCAGCCCGCGCGCGGCCTCGAGGTCCCGGGCGGCAGGGGCGGCGTCGATGTGGCCGAGCAGGCCCGGTGCCGCAAAGGCGGTGGGACGACGGGCGTAGCCCGCATACACCGCTTCGATGATCGCATCGACGTCCACCGCGAGCGAGATCGCCTTGCGCACCGAGGGGTGCTCGAGCGCGGGATTCTTCTGGCTCATCCCGAGCCAGAACACGGCCAGCGTGTCCCGGACATCGAGCGCGGTGCCCTCGGGCATGTTCGCCTGAAGCGGCGGAATCGCGCCCGGCGACACCCGGGCCCAGTCGATCTCGCCCGCCCGCATTGCCGTGATCCGCGCGTTCTCGTCGGTGATCGGAATCATCTCAATCCGGTCGAAGTCGCCGTGCTCACCGGGCCACGCGTGGTTGCGCACCAGGACCATCTTCTCGCCGGACACGAACTCCTCGATGCGGTAGGGTCCGGAGGTGGCGGGAGGATTGGTGGAGAAGGTGCCGCCCGCTTCCTCGACCGCCTTCTTCGAGATGATCGCCCCGGGCACCCGGGCGAGCGGGCTGCGAATGAACTCCGGACTCGGACGCTTCATCCGGATGAGGCCGGAATACCTGCCCGTCACCTCTACCTCCTCCATCCACTCGAACTCCTTGTCGTTCCAGGAGCCGAGCTCCGGGTCGAGGTGGCGTTCGAAGGAGTACTTGACGTCCTCGGCCGTCACCTCCCCGTAGCCGTTGGTCCACATGAGGCCGGGCTTCAGGCGAAAAGAGAAGGTCACCGGATCGATCTGCTCGAAATGCTCGGCCGCCGACAGCTCCCAGTCCCACTCGTCGGTGTCGCTCCGGTAGCTCACGAGCTTGGGAAAGAGATTGTTGATGAGATGGCGGTCCACGCTCGACAGCCAGAACGCTGGGTCCAGGGCCGAGGGGTCCGCGCCGAGCGCGAGGCGCAAGGTCTCCGCCTTCGCCTTCGACAGAGGAGCGGCCGAGAGCGCGACCGCCAGACCTACCACCGCGAGGACGCCGAAGCCGAGCGGCCGGCAGCGGAGGAACCTGCCCTTGAATACGTGCGATTCTCCGGTCATTGCACTTCCCCCTTCAGAATGCCTATGGTCATTGCGCGAGAGAGCGCAGGTGCGAGCATACACGCATTCGCCCGACGCTCCCGCCCGGCGGCGGGAGACGGGGGGAGCGGCGTTCGGCGCGAGGGCGGTACGGCCGCAAGGCGCAGGCCCGGCTCCGCCGTCGTTTCCCGCCTCCGCGGAGATTCGATGCGCACGGAGGATCCTGGCCTGACGGGTTGCGGCTTGCGGCAATGCATGAACCGGAAAGGGATGCTCCCCTACACCCTTGCTGCGCATCGCGGCGCGGCCGGCGCAGGCATCCTGGTCCCGTGAACACCTCGCGAAGGGATTCGCAGGCGCGAGCGGGCCGTCGCACGTGTTGCCGGGCCTGAGCGATGCTCCTCTTCGTGCTCCGCCGCATCCTTCTCGGCCTCCTCATCGTCCTGCTCGCAGTGACCACCCTCTACTGCCTGGTCCAGGCCGCCCCCGGCAACCCGATCGACATCCTGCTCGGACCCCGCGGCTCGCCGGCGATGAAGGCGGCCCTGGAAGCGCGCCTCGGCCTCGACCAGCCGCTGCCGGTGCAGATCGTCAAGTTCTTCGGGAGTCTGCTCGAAGGAGATCTCGGACTCGACATCAAGACGAAGCGCCCGGTGGCCGAGCTGGTGCTGGAACGCCTGCCCAAGACCATCGCCCTGCTCGCCGCATCGCTGCTCTTCGCCTCCGCGCTCGGCATCCCCCTCGGCTGCTTCGCCGCGACCCACCGCGACAGCATTGCCGACCGGATCGTGGGAGTCGCATCGGTGAGCGTGATCTCCATACCGCCGCTGATCATCGCCATCTACGGCCTGCTGCTCTTCGCGGCATGGCTGAAATGGCTCCCGGCGGTCGGGGCGGGAGATCGCGGAGACCTGGCGGACCAGATCTACCACCTGGTTCTGCCCACCCTCGCGGTCGCCCTTAACTGGATCGGCTACGTCGCCCGGCTGGTCAGGGCGTCGATGCTGGAGATTCTGAACGAGGACTACATCCGCAATGCCCGGGCCTTCGGCCTGGGCGAAGGGCGGGTCGTCTTCCGCTACGCGCTGCGCATCGCGGTAGCGCCCACCGTCACGGTGCTCGGCATCGGAGTCGGCTACATGCTGGGCAGTGCGATTTTCGCCGAGATAGTCTTCGCCCGACCCGGCATCGGCAAGCTCATCTACGACGCCCTCCTGGTGCGCAACTATCCGGTGATCATGGGCTCGGTCCTCGCGAGCACCGTGATCCTGGTGGTGGCGACCACCGTGTCGGACATCCTCAACGCACTCATCGATCCCCGCATCCGCCAGGGGCAGGAAGCGTGAGGCCGGAGACGGCGGGCACGGAGAGGGTGCGGCGCGGCGCGGCTTGGCGGCGCCTCCTCGGAGAGCCGATGGGGCTGCTCGGACTCGTCATCGTGACCGCGCTCGCCGCCTCGGCCCTGCTCGCGAACGTCATCGCGCCCTACGATCCGAGCGCGATCGACATTCCCAACCGTTTCTCGCCCCCGTCGGCGGAGCACCCGCTGGGCACGGACCAGCTCGGCCGGGACGTGTTCTCCCGCACCCTCTACGGCGGCCGCATCGCCCTGCTCGTCGCCCTCGTGTCGACCGGATCCGCGGCCGCGATCGGACTCGTGATCGGCCTCCTCGCCGCCTACGGGCCGCGCGTCGTGGACAACGCGATCGTGCTCGTCCTCGACACCATGCGCTGCTACCCCACCATCATCTTCGCGCTCGCGGTCGGCCCCCTCTTCGGCGCGGGCCTGGGCACGGTGATCGCGATCATCGTGGTGACCACCACTCCCTACTACGGGCGCATCGTGCGCACGCAGGCCCTGGCGCTCAAGCGCTCCGAGTTCATTCTCTCGGCGGAGTCGTCCGGCGCCTCCCGGTCGCGCATCGTCTTCCTGCACCTGCTGCCGAACATTCTCGGGCCGGTCCTGATCCTGGCGAGCATGGACATTCCCATCGTCATCGCGGCCGAAGCGAGCTTGAGCTTCCTCGGAGTCGGCGTGAAACCGCCCACGCCGAGCTGGGGCATCATCCTCGACGAAGGCTACCGTTCGGTCCAGCACACGTCGTGGCTCGTCGTCGCGGCCGGCATTCCGCTCGTCCTCGCCACCCTCGGATTCACCTTCCTGGGCGAAGCCTTGCGCGACACCTTCGATCCGAAGCTCGCGCGGCGCTTCTAGCGACATCATGAACGAAACTCCACTGCTCGAAGTCGGGGAGCTCGCGCTCTCCTACGCCGGGGTGCCGGCGCTGCACGGGGTCTCCTTCCGGGTCGGCCGGGGCCGGGTGGCCGGCATCGTGGGGGAGAGCGGGAGCGGAAAGTCCACGCTCGGCGCCGCGATCCTGCGCCTGCTGCCGCCCTCGGCGAGGGTCACGGGCGGGAACATCCGGTTCGACGGGCGCGACCTCCTCGCGCTCTCCCCCGGAGAGATGCGGGCGCTGCGGGGCACCCGGGTCTCCTTCATCTCGCAGGACCCGCTGCGGGCCCTCATCCCCACTCTGTCGATCGGACGGCAGATGAGCGACATCCAGTATCGCCGCTCCGGCGGCCGGCAGCGCAAGCGCCGCCGCGCGGCCGAGATGCTCGAGCGGGTCGGGGTGCCGGAGCCCGAACAGCGGTTGCGCGCCTATCCGCACGAGCTCTCGGGCGGTCAGCGCCAGCGCGTATCCATCGCAATGGCGATGATGATGCGCCCGGACCTGCTGATCGCCGACGAGCCCACCACCGCGCTCGATGCGACGCTGGAAGCGCAGATCGTGACGCTGCTGCGCGAGCTCCAGGCGGAAGCGGGCTGCGCGATGATCTTCGTGACCCACGACCTCGGACTGCTGCCGGAGCTCTGCGACGAGGTCGTGGTGATGGAGCGCGGGGAGGTGCGCGAGACCGGGCCCGTCGGCCGCGTCCTGAACGCGCCGGCGAGCGACTACACGAGAATGCTGGTGCGCTGCGATCCGGCCCGGGTCGCCGAAAAGACCCGCCGGCTGCCCACCCGAAGCGGGAGCTGGAAGGCGTCCGATCCCCCCTGGCTCGGTCCGCCGGAGCGCATCCGGCGCGGTGAACCCCCGGTGCTCGCGGTCGAAGGACTCGAAGTCACCTTTCGCCGCCGGTCCTGGCTGCGCGGGGCTCTCGGCACCCGCGGCGACTTCGTGGTCCGCGCCGTCAGGGGGGCCTCGTTCCGCGTCGAGCAGGGTGAGACGGTCGCCATCGTGGGAGAGAGCGGCTCCGGCAAGACCACCATTGCGCGAAGCATCGTGGGCCTGCAGAAGTCCGAACGGGGATCGATCGCGGTGGGCGGCACAGACGTCACGGGCCTGCCGCCTCGGGCCCTCAAGGCGCTCCGGCGCAAGGTCGCGATGATGTTCCAGGATCCGGTGGGGTCATTGAGTCCGCGCTTCAGGGTGGGCCGGCTGGTAACGGAGCCGATGGTGATCCACGGCATTCCGACCCGCGACCGCAGGGGCGAGGCGGTCCGGCTGCTGGATCTCGTCGGCCTCGACGCCTCCTTTGCCGATCGCTACCCGCACGAGCTGAGCGGCGGCCAGGCGCGCCGCGTCGGGGTGGCCCGGGCGCTCTCCTCGTCGCCGGAGCTGGTGGTGGCCGACGAGCCCACCGCAGGCCTCGACCTCTCGATACAGGGGGAGCTGCTCAACCTCCTCGCCGAGATCCAGGAGAGCATCGGACTCGCGATCCTCATCATCACCCACAACCTCGCGGTCGTGCGCCACATCAGCGACCGGACCATCGTCATGCACCGGGGAGAGTTCGTGGAGCAGGGCACCACCGAAACGCTCTTCCGCTCACCGCGGCACGAGTACACGCGGCGCCTGCTCGCCGCCAGCCGGCACGAGCCGGGCGAGTCGCAGGTGAAGGCATCGGCGCGGACCGGGGACCTCGACGGAGAGACGCCGTGACCGCAAGGGAGCCCGCGCCCTCGTGCAGCCGGTGGACGAGGCGGTGCATCGGGCACGCCTCTACAATGCCGAGTCGAGTAGCGGCGGTGCCGGGCGCCGCGGCGTCCGGCGCCGCTGCCCGACCCGAGCACGCACAGGAGGCGCGGGGATGACGAGCGAGCAAGAGCGCGTGGAGATCGTCAAGGAGTGGTTCGCGTTTCTCGGCGAGGGGCGCTTCGAGGAGATGCACCGGCACCATGCGCCCGATGTGGTGTGGGAGCTCATGCCCGGTCCCGCCGAGAAGGTGATTCCGTGGATGGGAGTCTTCGAGGGGCGACGCGGCGTCGATGAGTGTCTGCGCCGCTTCGCGGATGCAGTCGACTCCGAGCGCGTGGTCATCGAAGAGCCCCTCGTCGGGGACGACCACCGCATCACCGTCCCGGGCTACTGCGACTTCGTGTCCCGGGTCACGGGCCGGGCCTTCCGGATGGAGTTCGTCGAGTACTTCCGCTTCGCCGGCAACGAGATCACCCTGGTCAAGGTCTACGGGGACAGCGCCGCCGCGGTGGAAGCGTGCCGCCCGGATTGAGCGCGCCGATGACACGGCGGTGCGCGCCGGTGCCTTCGTTGACTTCACCCAAGGCTGCGAACAGACTCGTTCGCCTCTTCCCGGCCGGGAGAGCAGCACGCGATGACAAGCAACAAACCCGCGACCGAAGCCCTGTGGGAAACGATGCAGCCCACCTTCGAGCGCATCCTGGAACACCCCTTCCTGACCGGGCTCGCGGACGGAAGCCTGCCGAGGGAGACCTTCGCCGGGTACCTGATCCAGGATCACTTCTACCTGGAGGAGTACGGCCGCTGCTGGGCGCTGCTGGGTGCCCGGAGCGACAGCATCGAAGACCTGGCCACGCTCACCGGCAAGATTGGCGGCTCGCTCGCCCACGAACAGGCCGCGCAGCGGGAGCTGCTCGAGGCCATGGGCTACCGCCAGGAGGTGGTGCTGGCCGAGGCCGAAGCTAGCCCGACCTGCGTCGGATTCGGCAGCTTCATCAAGAACGCCTGCGCCACCCGCTCCTGGCACGACGGCTTCGTGTCGGTGCTGGAATGCCCCTGGGCCTACTGGGAAGTGGGAAAGGTCCTGAACCGGCGCGGGTCGCCGGACGCCGTCTATCAGAAGTGGATCGAGAGCTACCTGGCGGAGGAATTCGAGGAAGCCTGCGAGCGCCTGCTCGCCATGTGGGAACGGGCTGCGGGCGACCTCGGCCCCCTCGCCCTGGAATCGGCGGCATCGCACGCGCGCACCGCCATCCGCTGGGACTGGATGTTCTGGGACGCCGCGTACCGGTCCGAACGGTGGCCGGTATGAACACCGGCGAGCGGCGACCGAAACTCCCGGGAGCCGTGCCTCCGGGCTCGGAAACCGCTACTCGTACTTCCTGAACTGCGCGTCGCGCCACTCGAGCGCCGCCTTCAGCCCCCGTTCCCGGCGTACCCGGTCGAACTCGGCGAACTCCGGGGTGACGGTGGAGTCCGACAGGGTGGCGATCGCCACCCCGTAGCGCATGGCGGAGTTGAAGCCCATGCTCTCGTAGGTGTTGTTGATGGCGCGCTTGTTGTACTGCAGGCAGGACAGCGCGACCTGCGACATGCGCTTCGCCCGCTTCATCGTCTCCTCGTGCAGCGCCTCCCTCGCGAAGACGCGGTCGACCAGGCCCAGGCGAAACGCCTCGTCGGCGCCGAAGGTGTCGCCGCTGTAGATGAGCTCCCGGCAGCGTGCCCCGATGATCCAGGGCATGGCCATCGTGACGATGCCGGCGGAGAACCGGGTCTCCACCACGCCGAAACGGGACGCCTCCGAGCAGTAGCGCACGTCACACATCTGGGCGAACTCGAGACCTCCGGCCAGACAGTAGCCGTCGATCATGGCGATGACCGGCTTGGAGCACTTCCAGGGCGCGAAGGTGAAGTCGAAGTCCTGGTTCAGGTTCTCCCACCATTCCTCGACCGAGGACTTCATCGCCTCGTCGTCGTCCTTGATGTCGTAGCCGGCGGAGAACGCACGGCCGCCGGACCCGGTGACGACGAGGACGCGGATCGAGGGATCCCGATCCGCCCTCGCCACCGCGTCCATGACCTCGGCGCAGAGCTCCAGGCTGAAGGCGTTGAGCTGCTTCGGCCGGTGGAAGGAAATGAGGGCGACCCGCTCGTCGGTCTCGTAGCGGATCGCGTTGTACTGGATGGCATCGTTCATGTGTGTCTACCGGGGCTCACGAACCGGTGTCGTCCGCCCCGTCCCGCCGCGCTTCCGCCACGACGTCCACCGCGACCGCGCCGCGACCTTCGGGGAGAACGATCAGTGGATTGATTTCGATTGAGACTACGGTCCCGGGGAGCGCCGCGACAAGGTGCGAAAGGGAGACGAGCGCCGCGACCGCCGCCTCGAGGTCGCCGCGGGCCTGTCCGCGCACCCCGGAAATCAGGGTTGCCGCATGGGTCTCATGGAGCATGCGTCGGGCCTCGTCTTCCCCGAGAGGTCCGATGCGGAAGCTCTGTTCGCGCAGCACTTCGACGTGAATGCCTCCCGGACCGGCCAGGACCACCGTCCCGTAGCCCGGCACGTTGCGGGCGGCGACGAAGAGTTCCACGCCCGGCCCGACCATGGACTGCAGGAGCAGGGCCGCATCGCTCCTGCCCCGCTCTCTCAGCGCGGCGAGGACTGCATCGGCAGCGGAGACGAGGCCGGACTCCGACTCTATCGACAACCGCACCAGACCATGATCACTCTTGTGCGCGAGCCCGGGCACGCTCGCCTTGAGCGCCACGGGGAATCCGAGGTTGCGGGCCGTCGCCGCCAGGTCGCCTCCGGGCGCTACGACGGCATGGGGACACACGCTGATGCCGGCTTCTCCGAGCAAGGCGAAGGCGGAAGCGTCGCTGATCTCCTCCCCGTGCGAGATTCGCAGTGCCTCCCCGCTCACGGCGCGGCACGCGATGACCGGTGCGTCCGCCTGCAACCCGTCCTGCCAGCCCCGAAGGGCAGCGAGCGCCGGTCTCGTGCCCCGCAGGTAGGGGATGCCGGCACCGCCAAGCGGGGCGCGGATGTCGGTGCGCAGCGCAACGCCGGAGAGATTGTTGGCCAGAATCAGCCGCCCGGGATGCTCGCGCGCGTGGCCGGCCATGAGCGTGGCGAGCTCGCGCACGTACTCGGCATCGTTGCCGCCGGCGAAGGGAGGATCCCCGAAGCAGGCGACGGGGCCGATCGAATCGTCGGCCAGCAGCACGCCCAGCACCCTCGACACCAAGTCCGCACTCCAGCCGTAGCCCCACAGGTCGAGAGGATTGGACGCGGCGGATACCGGCGGCAGCAGCTCTCGCAGCGCCCGGGCGGTCCCGGGTCGGAAGGGCGGCAGATGCAGGCCCAGGGTCTCGGCGAGGTCCGCGATCATCGCGGCCTCGCCGCCGGACAGGGTCAGCGCGGCCATCGCCCGGGCGGGCGGCGGATGCGGATAGGCGGTGGCCAACACGCACGCTTCGAGCAGCTCGTCGAGATCGCCCATGCGCGGCACGCCGTGGTGCCGAAGGAAGGCGCCGACCACCGCATCCTCTCCCGCCAGCGCGCCGGAGTGGTTGAGCACCGCGCCCTGCGCGGCTTCCGAGCGGCCCACCTTGAGGGCGAGGACCCGCTTTCCCCGTGCCGATGCAGCGCGCACCGCGTCCGCGAACGCTTGCGGCCGCCGCAGGGACTCGACGAAGACCACGAGAGTTCGAATGCGGGCATCCCCTGCAATGAACTCGAGGTAGTCCGCGATGTCGCATACCGCTTCGTTGCCGACGGTGACGACATAGCCGAGCCCGATGTCGCGGGGGTCCTGCGAGAGCGCCATCGCGACGGATCCGCTCTGCGAGACAATGGCGAGCGGCCCCGGCCGGGTCGGCGGAAAGTCGGACATCCAGAGCGCGGCCTTCGACCAGACGTTTACCAGCCCCATGTTGTTCGGTCCGCACAGGGCCATCGAGTGCTTCGCGGCGACTTCGCGCACCTTGCGCTGCCGCGCCTCGCCCTCTGGGCCGCTGTCCGCGTAGCCGCTCGCGTTGATGCACAGCGCGCGCACCCCGCAGCGCGCGGCCTCCAGGGCGAGCTCCGGACCGGCGGCGGCGGGGACCGCGAGGAAGGCGGTGTCGACCGCCTCGGGAAGCGCGGCCAGGGAAGGGTAGCAGCGCAACCCGAGCACCTCCTCGTAGCGGGGATTCACCGGATACACGCGGCCCTCGTAGCCGAGCTCGCGCAGGTTCCGGAGCACGATCTGCCCGGATGCGTCCGGGCGAGGAGTGGCGCCCACCACCGCGACCGAGGCGGGCTCGAGGAGTGGCGACAGGTCGAAGGCGCGAGATTCGCTCACGTGGGCAGGAGGAGGAATGACTGCGCGGGCACGAGGGCCCGGGATTCAATGGTCGGCACGGGGACATGAACGGTCAACCGCACTGCACGCCGCGTGGCGAGCCCCTGACCCGGGAGGCGCCCTTCGCTTCCGCGGGTGGAGGAGATATCCGCGCATCCGCCCCCTGGCGGGGCTGCGGCGCGGGTTATCCGGCGGCGAGCCCGGAAGCGAGGGCGCGCTCGTCCGGAACGGGCGTGCCCCGGAGAGACCCTTGATCGCGTGTGCCCGGTGTGGCCGAGTCCCGCCCGAGAGAATGCAGGACTACCGGCGTGCTCTTCGCCGCCGCCCGTTCCACGAGCTCGACCGCGAACGTGCGGCAGGTGCCGCATCCCAGACCCGCGCCGAGCCGGTTCGCCACGCATTCCGCGAACGAGGGCCCGACCTCGCGCCGCGGCTCCCGCGCGCACTCGGCCGCCGCCGACGAGATGCAGCACGCCGAGGCGCTCATCGACCGGATCCTGTTCCTCGAGGGTCTTCCCAACCTGCAGGACCTCGGCAAGCTGCTCATCGGGCAGGGCGTGAAGGAGAGGGTCGGATAGCGCCTCCTGCACAGGCAAACACCAAGGCGCGGTAACGGCACCTCGCTCGAAGCGCGTTGCCTCGGTGGTAGACCACTGGGGATGGCAGGCGGCCGCCGCCACCCGCTGCGTGGACGTTCGCTGCCGGGAGTGTCGGAGTCTCTCTCCCGACGAAACCCGGATCCTGCACAGCATCAGTTGCCTGCAACGCGACGCCTCCGAGACGGCCTTCGATCTGCTCGCGAGCTGGCTGCGGCCGGAGGCGGCGCGCGCCAGCCTGTATCTCGCCAAGGACATCGCCCGAATCCTCAGCATGACCATGCATCGCCTCCCGCTCAGGTCATGGCGTTTCCCGGAACTCGACGGGCGGGGGAGCTGGTTGCTCCATGGAGCACGGCTCCAGTGATCAACGTTCTCAATATCCGATCCACGGCGAGAGAACTCCTGACCTGCGCCGCTCTTCACCGAATCGATCGGATCCGGTACTTCGTGGACGAGAGGGGCCTGCATCCGGACTGCACCTACGGCGGCAAACCGACTGCGCTGTGCTACGCGTTGATCCAGCCGCACCGGAGTCTCGTGGAGTTCCTCCTCAGCCGAGGCGCGAACGTCAACCATTCGGATGTGCTCGGCATGACGCCACTCCACTACGCGGCGCTCGGCGGATGCGAGCAGTGCATGGCCCGCCTCATCCATCACGGCGCGGACCGAAGCGCGCGGAACGCCGCGGGACACACGCCGCTGGGCCTCATTCGGAATCGGCCCGACCGGGAAAGTGTTGATGGCTGTAGAAAGGGCGCGGTTGTCTGGCGAACAGCCCTCGTGAACTGACTGTGCCGGACGGAGCGAACCTGCTCTGAGTCGTCCCGATGGCCCGCCTGGGACCTGTCGCTGTTTTGCCCATAATGAGCATTTAGCTCAAAATGGTCCGAATCAAGCGACGGTGGAGGATAACGGTGGTGGAGAAAGGCATTCCTGCCGCAGAGGCCAAGACGAACTTCGGCGCACTTCTCGAGAAGGTACAGCGCGAGCCGCTCATGATCTCGAAGAAAGGCCGGCCGGTTGCGGTCTTGATGTCGATGGATGAGTTCGAGACGCATCAGCGACTCAAGCTCGAACAACTCCGCCACGAGGTGCGAGCCGGGCTTGCGGAGCTGGAAGCGGGCGAGGTTGCCAGCGGCGCTGAAGCCTTCGAGGCCATGGCTCGAGAACTCGGAGATTGATGCCTCGCTACGACTTTACGAAACGAGCGCTGGCCGACCTTCTGGATATCGCCCGCTACACCAGGGAGACGTGGGGGCATAGGCAGGCCCGGATCTATGGTGAGGAGATCGAGCTCGGTATCCGGAAGCTCGCATTGTCGCCCGGCATGGGCCGTGTACGCGCTGACGTAGCGCCCTCGGTGCGGACGTTTCCAATCGCTCGGCATGTTGCCTTCTATGTCGAGGGCGAAGGCGGGATCACGGTGCTTCGCCTGCTTCACCCGAGCATGGATGTTGCCCGCGCTTTCTCGGAAGACCAGTCATGAAGGACGGGCGTTCCATCCTGCTGTCCCAACGTCAGTCGCGCCGGACCCGGCAGCGACCACGGGGCCGTGTCTCGTCCGGAGATGGCGATGCACCGATCGGCGTCGCACCCGTCCCGCCCGCAGTGGTGCGGCTCATCGCTACCACACGGCCTCGCCCCGGGAAGCTTCTTCGTCGCTGCGCTTTCACTGAAGCGCCCAAATTCCGGAGTTCGAAGCGTTGGGCCGCCTGGCCGCAATGTTTCACCGATTTCCTGGCTCGCGGACGCGCATCTGCCGGCACGGACTGCGTTGATGCGTGACATCCCTGGCGCGCATTCGCCTTGCCCCTACCGACATCTTCGCACCCGCAGGTTCCGAAAATCGGTGGAACATTGCGACTGGCGCCCGGCGTTCGGGGCTTCGGCTTGCCGGCGGCGGCGCCGGACGACCGCGCTCAGCCGGAGTGCGCTTCCGCCGCGGAGACATGGTTGTCCCACCTGCCGGCGGCAACGCAGGCGGCATCCAGCGGCCGGCGGCCGCCTCCCGCATCGACGAAGAACGCCCCACCCCGGCCGCTGGTCGCGAGGAAGCGTCCCTCCTCCCGGGTCGGGGCCACGCCACTGCCGTCCGCGACCGGCAGCGCGCACAGATAGCCCCCGCTCCGGGCGTCCCACAGGGTGATCGCGTCGCCCCGGGGAGCGGAGGCGGCCACGATGCGGCCGGACGCATCGAAGGCCACGCTGCCGCAGTACTGCCGCATCGCGCGCAGTTCGGGCTCCGGCGCGTCGAAGAGCGCGACCGCACGCCCCCGTCGATGGAGACCCACCAGGGGAACGAGGTCTCCGCGCGGACCTTCGTACTGCATTCCCAGCGCGACCCGCCCGTCGGGCGCGACCGCGATGTGCCGGATGCCGAGGGCATGCAGCGCCCGGGGAAGGGCGACCCGCTCGAGGAGACGTCCGCCGCGTCGATCGACATACGCGAGCGTCGACTCCATGGAGGGCAGGTTGAGCTTCACCCCCGTCGCATCGGGGTGGGTGGCGATTCCCCCGTTGGCCACGACCAGCGTCTCTCCCCCCGGAAGCAGCCCGATCTCGTGTGGTCCGATGCCATGGGTCGGAAGCTCCCCCGCCCTCCGGTAGCCCTCGTCCGGGACGTAGACTCCCACCACGCCCCGCCGTTTCGCGTAGTCGTTCTCGCTCGCATAGAGCAGGCCGCCGTCGCCGCCGAAGACGCCGTGCCCGCAGAAGTGACGATCCGGGGGCGTGCGAAGCTCGGCGAGGCGCGCGCCCGACACCAGGTCGAAGACCAGGGCGAAGGAGCCCGGCCGTCGCGCAAAGCAGACCGCCACCGGCCGCCGCGGATGCAGCGCGAACCCGTGGCCTCGAGCCGGCAAGTCGAGATCGAGGAGAAGGGATCCCGCGGAGTCGAAAACGCCGATCCGGAAGGTTTCCGCGGCATCCACCCGCGCCGCCAGGTAGCGACGCCCGGGGGCGTTCGCGTGACTCGTACCCGGCAACAGGAGCGCGCCCGCGCCGCCCGCGATTGCGGGAATCAGCGCCCGCCGACTAATCCGCATCGCATCGTTCCGGCAGGCAGTCACCTGGTACCTTTGCACAGTGAACCTGACCGGTACACGCGACGCAGACAAGACCACGGCGAAGTCCAAGCTATTGATTTGCAATCGATCATAATCACTGCGCAAAGGTACCGGCATGGAGTCGTCAATCACGCTCGGTGCGGAACGGGCAACGAACTCGAGCGCGTTGCCCAACGGCACCCTTGGTCCCGGGAGTCAGGGATCGGCTCAGTCTCCGTCCAGGGCATTGAAACCCACGGCCAGGTCGAGCGCTTCCGCGACCCGGGTGCGCACGAGCTGCCGGAGCGCCCGCACCTGCAGGGAGAGCCTCTCGACCCGCTTGCGCAGATTCGGATCCGTGGCGGCCGTCTCGAGCGGGGCGTCGAAGGAGCGGGCGGTTTCCAGAGTCAGCCGGAACGCCTTGCGCATGAGGGGATCGAGCGCCGGGTCCTCCTTCGAGGCGGCGACGATCTCACCGAGACCCCTTCCGTCCTCTCCCACGTACATCGCCTGGAGCGCCTCGAGATTGATCGCAACGTTCCGCGTCGACCGGCCGCTCGCCCGGGACTCCGCGAGCGCGGGGCGAGCCCCGGCGCACGGTGAGACGAGAGCCCGATGTCTCCGGAGAAGGCGCGCGCGGTCTGCTCGGCCACCGTCGCCGCGCCCGCCTTCCAGCCGAATCGGCCGAGCGCGAAACGCCCCTCTTCGGCGTCCCATACCCTGCTCGCACGTCCCGAGATGCCGTCTCCGTCTTCGTCGTCCGGATCCGCCAGGGCCAGGATGTCGGCTTCCGGAATGGCTTCGATCAGTCCCATTCCAATCATCTGCGGCGCCACCCGGGGCGAGAGCATGACCTCCGGATCGAGAGGACCGTAACCCGGGTCGAGCACCGAATATCGAGGATGCAGGAGTTGAAGCGTCGCCCCTCCCGAGAGCGACACGCTGCGCTCCTCATGGGCGATGCCGATCCGGCCCTCGGCCGACACTCCCTGAACCGAGTAATTCTGAAGCTGCGCGCCGTAGACCGGCTCCGCCATGACGCGTGCCCGCCCTTCGGCGAGGCGTTGCCCTTCGTCGTCGCTCCGCGGCGGGACCGAGAGCGCCAGCAGCATCGACACCGCCCTCTCGCCCTCCCGGGGCGGTCGGCCCCGGCCGTCCTTGATGTGGCAGCTCTGACAGGAGCGTGCGTTGTGGAGGGGGCCGAGCCCATCCGAGGACTTCGTCGAAGCGGGGGCGGACACCCAGAGCTTGCGGAAGATCCCGTTGCCGACGTGAAAGTCGAGCTGGCGCTCGAAGCTCAGGTTGGCCGAAGGGTGCGAGAAGGCATTCGCGTTCGGGGTCGCCAGGGAGGTCGCGGCGCCTCCGGCATTGCGCTCGAACGCCTCGGGAACGCTGAAGTCCGTGGCGGGACGAGTGACCTCGGCCACCCGAACGGCATCCGCGGCATCGCGCGCCGCCGCCGGTTCGACGGAAAGGTAAACGAGGCCGGCGACCAGGCCCCATGCGAAGGGCAGCGTCATGTCGCGTCACCCATCAGCTCGACGTCCCGGCCTGTCGAGCCGTTCGGAAGGATGCGGATTCGAAACCCTTCCGGTCCATTCGCGGCGCTACCGAATCCGGACGGGCCGGACCCCCGCGGCGGGGGTCCGGCTTTCCGTTCTCGCTGTCGTCGGAGGCGCAGCTACAGCTACTCGAACACCGCCTCCGGATCGTCCAGGCTGTCGGAGCCTTCGACCTCGATCGCCTCGAGGCCCAGGGCCGCCACCACCTGCTCGATGGTACGGGTCTGCTCGGTCAGCCGATCGATTGCCGCCTGCACGACCGCATTGCCTGCCGCGTTCCCCTCGCCGAGCATCTGGTCGTAGGCCTCCACGGTCTCCGCCCGCGCCTTGAGGCTCGCCATTGCATTCTGGGTGGCGGTGAGCCGCGTGCTCATCTCCGCATCGAGAGCGGCATCGGTTTCCGCGACCAGGTCGCTCAAGCTGGGCCCCGACACCCTGGTCCCGTCGGTGCGGGTGTAGCCGCCGTGGTACACCGCGAGCATCCCCATCACGTCGTAGTAGTGCGAGTTGTGGGTGTTGTCGGCAAAGCAGTCGTGCTCCTCCTCCGGATCATGGAGCAGGAGCCCGAGCTGCATGCGCTCTCCCGCCAGCTCGCCGTAGGAGAGGCTGCCGAGCCCGGTGAGAATCGTGGACAGGCCGGCTTGGGGTCCGCCGTCGGCCAGAGCCTGGCGGGCAGCGCCGTCCTCCGCCCACTGGGCGGTCATCCACTCGAGCTCATCCATCAGCATCGTGCTCGCGGTGGCGAGGTAAGCCCGGCGTCGATCGCAGTTGCCGTTGGTGCACTCGCTTCCGGCCGCCAGGTCGGTCCAGGAGCGTTCTCCGCTTCCGGCATCCGTTCCGTGGAGGTCCTGGCCCCACAGCAGGAACTCGATGGCGTGGTAGCCGGTCGCGACGTTCGCCTCCACCCCGCCAATCTCGTGCAGCTCGGTGAGGAGCGATGACGTGATCTCGGATGCATCCACCATTTCGCCGCCGAAGGTGATCTTCTCGTTTCCGACCACGTTGGCGACGTAGAGCGGATTCTCGTCCGAGGCGGTGCCGTATCCCGGATCGACGTAGTCGATGAGCCCTTCGTCGAGCGGCCACGCATTCACCTTGCCTTCCCAGTCGTCGACGATCGCATTGCCGAATCGGTACACCTCGGTGTGCATGTAGGGCACACGGGAATTGAGCCACGCGCTGCGGGCCGCGCTCAGGCTCTCCGCCCCGGGGGCCTCGAGCAACGCGCCGATGCGCGCATCGAGCTCGCGCGCCGCGTTGAGGGAGTCCTCGTACATGGCATGCGCGATGTCGGCGTAGTTCTCCATGACGCCGCCGGAATCCATCGCCGCGTGAACCGCACCGCCGCAAAGACTCGCGGCGAGCGCAGCGGACGCGCACTGGAATCTCATGGTTCGCTTCATGGTCTGCCTCCTGTGTTGAATATCGACTTGGAGTTGGGGTTGCAGGTAACGAGAGCCGCCTTCGCGACCCAATTCGGCACGGCGACGTGGCGCTCGCCCATGGAAACCACCACGCCTCCCCACCCGGAGGTCAGCACCTGGACTTCCGTCGCCTCTTCCCAGCCGCTGAGAAGCAGCCATGTCCGGACCTCCTTCCCCGGCGCCTCGACCAGACGGACACGATCGCCGACGCGGGCGTCGGAGAGGCATCTCGTCCTGACCTTGCCGGCTCCGCTTCCGGGCGCGGCCGCGTCATCGAAGCGGGGCGAGCGGGACCGGAGGCCCGACCGGGGGCTCAACCGGGAAGCACGCATTCGCGTTTCGCCTCATCGGCCGGCGCCGGCATCGCCTGCCGGAGCGCGCTTTCGAACGCGGATACGCTCGCCGTGCGCAGCCAGAGGATGGTCTTGCCCTGCTGACGGCAGCGTCGCTTGAGCCGCCGGCTCGCGTCGTGGCTGACGCAGTCGAGGGGTACCACCACGATGTCCGACCCCGCCAGGCTTTCGTCGATCCGCCCCGCCCGCTCCTGCTGCCCGCCGTCGTGATGGACGAACCGGCCGTTGCAGCGCTCGGTCAATGCCCGAAGACGCGGCACCACCCGTCCCCGGCCGCCGACGTAGGCGACCACCCGCCCCGCGAGGTCGCAGGGCGGATGCCCGGGATCGCTTTCCGGGTCCGCGCTCCGACACCCCGGCGCCGACGAAAGCGACACCCCGGCGGTGTCGACGGCGGGCGTCGGGGGAGCGTCGGACTCGAGCGCTTCCACGCGCTGCCGGGCCTGGCGGTACAGGCGCCGCCAGGCACGCCGCTCGTGCTCCGACTTCTCGAGGCGGTTCCGGAGCTCGCGAAGCAGGGCCTCGTGATCGACCCCGGGAGACGCGGAAGGCGTGGTTGCGGGCGTCGCCTCCGACGGGACGGAGTCCGACCCGCGCGCGCCTTGCGATGCCCGCTCGCGAGCGGCGAAACGCTCGCGGAGCGCCCGCACTCGCTCGCTCTGCCGTTCCCGTCCGCGGCGCTCCCGCCCAAGCGCGACTTCCTGCTCGGCGATCCGCGCGCGGGCACGCTCGAGCTCGGCGCGAACCCGGCGAATGGCGGACGCGGGGACATGGGACAGCATGTGGACATGCCCCATCGCCTCGTGCGCGAGCTCCTTGCCGAGGGCGGGATGGGTGAGAAGGGCGAAGTAGCTTGCCCCGAGATCGTCATCCGCCTGCAGGGAGCGATCCCATCCTGCCCTCAATGCCGCCTCGTCCCGGTGCTCCCGGAACGCCCTGAGCGCGCGGGCGAACTTCTCCTCCAGGTAGCGGTCCAGGCGCCGGCCTTCGCGCTCTCCCGAAGCGGCGAGATGAACGAGCTGATGATGGAGCTCGTAGTCGCTCACTCGGGCCGAGGTCGAGAGACCGAGCCGGGACGCCAGGCGGCGCATCTCGTCGAGGCCGAGACACGCACCGAGCAGGCTGCAATGGTAGATGGGCGGGAGCTGCCACACCTTGCGCCGGCCGCGTGAAGCGTTCTGCGGCGAGTTGCGGGCGGGATCCGGGGGATGCTCCCGGGAACGGACCAGCGAGAGCGCAGGCGTCTCGCCCTCCGGCGCCCTCTCGCCCTCGTTCGGCGCCTCACGGCCGAGCGCATGCGCAATCGCGTCGGCGAGTCCTGCGCCCCGAGCCGGAGCAGTTGCGAGGGAAGCGGAGTCCATATCGAAGGAGAATAATAATCTTAATGCGATGCATTCTCATTAACGAACTCATCCCTGTCAACCCTGACCAGGGTCGGAGCGGGTGGCCACACGCAGCCGCATCACCCGCGAGGCGCCGGGCATGGCGCGACCTCAGGGAGCGACCCGACACTCCGGCGAATGGCGCGCTTCCCGGCCACCGGCGCCGCCGCTGGCGAACCCCGAGGGGTTGAAGTATGGTCCGGCCGGCCGCGCGAGGGCGGCGTACGCTCGGGACCCCGAGTCCGAACGACGGGAGCCATGACCGGCTGGAACATCTTTCGTGCCGACTGGCAGGGCGTCCTGAAGGACGGCTGGCGCAGCCCGCAGGTTCTGCTGCTCGTCCTCGCCGCCGCGATCCCGCTCGCCTTCGAGCCGTGGATGGCGCTCATCAACAACTTCGCGGTCGAGAAGGTCGCCTTCACCGGGCTCGAACGCGGCATCCTGGAGTCGGTTCGCGAGATTCCGGGCTTTCTCGCGTTCACCGTGGTGTACCTGCTGCTCATCTGGCGGCAGCAGACTTTCGCCATCCTCGCCCTCACCGTAATGGGACTCGGGGTGGCGCTGACCGGCTTCCTGCCCTGGGTGTGGGGCCTCTACTTCACCACCCTGCTGATGTCCGTGGGGTTCCACTACCTCGCCACCATGGAGCAGTCGCTCTCCATGCAGTGGACGAGCAAGGAGGAGCTGCCCCTGGTGATGGGCCGCATGGCGGCGGCGGCCGCGGCGGCCTCCCTCTTCGCCTACGGCCTCGTGTATCTCGCCTTCGAGTTCTTCGAGGCGCCGTACTGGATCGTGTACCTGGTGGCGGGAGCCGTCACCATGGGGCTCGGCCTGTTCTGCTGGATCTGCTTTCCCCGCTTCCCGGCCGAGCACTTCCAGTCGATGAAGATCGTGCTGCGCCGGCGCTACGGGCTCTACTACGCGCTGGAGTTCATGTCCGGCGGGCGGCGCCAGATCTTCGTCGGCTTCGCCGCCTTTCTCATGGTCGCGGAGTTCGGCTACCGTCCGGAGGCGGTGGTGGCGCTCTTCGCCCTCAACCACGTCATCGCGATATGGCTCGCGCCGCGGGTCGGCCGCCTCATCATGCGCTGGGGCGAGCGCCCGGCGCTGATCCTGGAGTACGTCGGCCTCGTCGGCATCTTCGTCGCCTACGCCTTCGTCGAGACCGGCTGGCTGGCCGCGGTGCTCTACATCCTCGATCACCTCTTCTTCGCGCTCGCCATCGCGATAAAGAGCTACTTCCGCAAGATCGCCGACCCCGCCGACATCTCGTCGACGGCCGGGGTGTCCTTCACCATCAACCACATCGCGGCGGTCACGATGCCGTGGATGCTCGGCCTCATCTGGGTCGCGGACGAGTCGGGACGCAGCGCGGTGTTTCTCGTCGGAGCCGCGATGGCCGCGGTCTCGCTCGGACTCAGCCTGCTGGTGCCTTCCCGCCCCGCCCCGGGCCGCGAGACCACGCTCTGGCGCCGCCGGATCGCCCACCAGCCCGCCGGCTGATCGCGCGGAACGCGGGCACTCCGGCCAGGCTATCGCGGGTAGACGAAGGCGCGGCCTGCGCGCACCGCGAGGCGAAGCTCTGAACCCTCGCCGGGCAGCACGACGCCCGGAACGCGGACCTGGATCTCCCGAGCGATGCCGTCACCGCCCGCGCGGAGGCGAAGCTCGCTCTGCAGCCCGAGGGTTCGCGCCGACCGGACCCGGCCCGTGACCGAGGATCGGCTCTCTTCCCCTCCCTCGAGGACCGCGACGTCGTTCGCGCGCACCATCACCAGCACCGCGCTCCCGTCCTCGAATCCGCCGGCGGCCACCGGGCCGAGCGGGGTTGCCACCCGGCGCGAGCGCACCACTCCCTCGAACTCGTTGACCGGACCGAAGAGGCGGGCGACGAAGGGGTCGCGAGGCCGCTCGAATATCTCGATCGGCGCCGCGTCCTGCACGAGTCGTCCCCGGTGGAGCACGACAATGCGGTCGGCGAGGAACATCGCTTCCTCCGGGTCGTGAGTCACCATCAGGGTGGAGGCCTCCGTTCCCTCGAGGCGGCGCAGCGTCTCCATTCGAATCTGCTGCCGGAGGTGTTCGTCGAGCCCGGAAAAGGGCTCGTCGAGCAGGAGCACCCGGGGCCGGGGAGCGAGCGCGCGCAGCAATGCGATGCGCTGCTGCTGGCCGCCCGACAGGGTGTGCGGATAGCGGTCCGCATACTCCTCGAGCTCCATCTCCCCGAGCACCTCCCGCACCCACGTGGCGCGACGAGAATCGCTCCTCGCCAGCCCGAACGCGACGTTCTCGCGCACCGTGAGATGCGGGAAGAGCGCGTAGTCCTGGAACATGAGCCCCACTCCGCGAGACTCCGGCGGCACCTGCTGCGCCTTGCCGCCTTCCGCCACGATGCGCCCGCCGATGCGAATCCGGCCCGCCTGCAAGGGCTCCAGTCCGGCCGCGAGGCGCAGCACCGTGGTCTTGCCGCACCCCGAGGGGCCGAGCAGGCAGACGATCTCGCCCGGCTCCACCGCGAAGCCGAGGTCGCGCACCGCCCAACCGGAGTCGTAGCGGTGCGAAACCTCTTCCAGCAGGAGTCCCGGCATGGCAGGCGGGATTATGCACCGCGCTCCGCCCGCGCACAGGCACGGGCTTCACACCACCACCGGACCCGATGCCGGCCTAAACCGCGCCGGCCGGCGGCGCCCGCGCCACGGCGGCGGCGTGACCCGGCCGCGAGCGTCCGATGCCGACGCTGAGCAGCAGCACCGGGATCACCCCGGCGGCCACGATGGTCAGCGCGCCGAGCGCGCATTCCTCCAGCAGCTCGTCGGACGCGTACTGGTACACGAAGGTCGCGAGCGTCTCGAAGTTGAAGGGGCGAAGGATCAGGGTGAGGGGCAGTTCCTTCATGGTATCGACGAACACGAGCAGGGCGGCGGCGATCACGCTCGGCCGCACCAGCGGCAGGTGTATGCGCCACAGGGTTGCGGCCGGCCCGTGTCCCAGGGTGCGCGCCGCCCCTTCCATCGAAGGCGTGACCTTGGAGAAGCTCGCGTCGATCGGTCGGTACCCGAGCGCCATGAAACGGGCCACGTAGCCGATCACCAGGGCGGCCGCGCTGCCGCTGAGCAACAGCCCCAGGGGAAGACCGAACCATCGCCGGCTGAACGCGTCGATGGCGTTGTCGAAAAGGCCCAGCGGCACCATGATCCCGACCGCGAGGACCGCGCCGGGCACCGCGTAGCCGAGGGTGGCCGCTTCCGCCGCTCCCCGAATCTTCGGATCGCGGGAAACCCGGACTCCGTAGGCGATGAGCGTCCCCAGGGCCGCGGTGCACAGGGCCGCCCAGGCCGCGAGCTTGAGACTGTTCCAGAGGTAGCCGGGGAAGGCGTAGTCGGACAGCGTGACCGCGTAGAAGTCGAGCGCGTAGCTCGCGAGCACCGCGCCGGGCAGCACGAATCCGAGCAGCACCGGCAGCGCGCACCACGCGGCGGCGGCGAGCCCCAGCCCGCGCCCGAGCGGATACTCGGGCAGCGCCCGTACCCGGGTGCTGGTGGCCCAGAAGCGCTTGCGCCGCCTTCCTGCGCGCTCCACCAGGACGAGCCCGAACGTGAACACCACCAGCAGCGCGGCGAGCTGCGCCGCGCCGGTGATGCTGTTCATGTTGAGCCAGACGTCGAATATGCCCGCGGTGAAGGTCGGCACCGCGAAGAACTCCACCGTGCCGAACTCGTTCAGAGTCTCCATGAGGGCCAGCGCCACACCCACCGCGATGGCGGGCCGCGCCATCGGCACCGCAACCCGGAGGAAGCTCCGCAGCGGTCCCTGGCCGAGGGTGCGGCTTGCCTCGAAGAGACAGAAGCACTGCTCGACGAAAGCGGCCCGGGCGAGCAGGTAGACGTAGGGGTAGAGCACGAGGGAGAGCACCAGCGTCGCGCCTCCCAGGGATCGGATCTCGGGGAACCAGTAGTCGGCGGCGGACTCCCAGCCGAAGAGGGCCCGCAAGGCGCGCTGCAGGGCGCCCGCGTACTCGAGCTGGTCGGTGACCACGAAGGCGAGCACGTAGCTCGGCACCGCGAGCGGCAGAAGCAGGGCGAAGGACAGAATGCGGCGTCCGGGAAAGCGGTACATGGTGACGAGCCACGCGGTGCTCGTCCCGATGAGAATGGTCCCCAGCCCCACCCCCAGCATCAGCCACAGGGTGTTCGAGGCGTAGACCGGGAGGACGGTGGAGAGGAGGTGGGCCCAGATTCCGTCGTCGGGCCCTACCGCGGTGGCGATCACGGTGCCGACGGGAAGCGCCACGAAGCCGCACAGCGCGAGGGTGAGCAGCGTCCACCGGTCCCAGCGCAGAGGTGCCGCGACTCTCGCCGAAGCGAAAGGCAGAGCGAGGGGCCGGTTCACCGCGTCACCCGCGCGCAGCGGCCCGGAAAGGGGCACGCGCCGGCCCGCCCGCGTCCCATCCGGAGCGCACCCGCTCCGGAGATTCCTTCCCCCGTGCCTCCGCTTCCCGGCTCAGGCACTGAATCGTGACCCTTCTCCGGAGAGCGAGGCGATCGCCGCCGTCCGCGATCCGGGCGGCGGCGATATCGTTCCGTCGGCGATCATGCGCCCTCGTCGAAGCGCACCCGGTCCACCATCTGGGTTGCCGCCTTGCGGTGGCGGGCGATGTCTTCCAGGCTCAGGGTGTCGGCCATGAAGTCTCCCCACTCCGCCAGCATGGGGTGCAGGGCCACCCCGGCGCGCACCGGGTACTCGAAGTTGTCCTGCGCGTACATGTTCTGGGCGCCCTCGCCGGCGAGGAACTCGATCAGGCGCACCGCCGCGTCCTTGTTCTTGCCGGTCCTGATCACCCCCGCGCCGGAGATGTTCACGTGCTGGCCACGGTCATCCTGGTTGAGGAACACGACCCGGACCACCTTCGCCCATTCCTTCTGTTCGGGCTTTTCTTCGTTCGTGGCCATCTTGCCCATGTAGTAGTGGTTGGAGATCGCGATGTCGCAGACACCTTCGTAGATCGCCTTCGCCTGCGCCCGGTCGTTGCCCTGGGGCTTGCGGGCGAGGTTCGCCTTCACTCCGCTCAGCCACGCTTCGGCGTTCTCTTCACCCTCGTGGGCGATGACCGAGGCGATGAGCGCCACGTTGTAGCCATGCTTGCCCGAGCGGGTGCAGACCTTCCCCTGGAGCTCGGGATCGGCGAGGTCCGCAAGGCTCTGCACGGTGCCGGCGGCCACGCGATCCTTGTGCGCCAGGACCACCCGGGCGCGGGTGGTGAGCCCGAACCACAGGCCGTCGGGATGCCGCAGATGGGCGGGGATGTGGGTCGTCAGGACTTCGGACTGGACCGGCTCGAGGAGATCCTCCTGGAGCAGAGCGTCGAGTCGTCCGATGTCCACGGTGAGCACCGCGTCGGCGGGGTTGTTCTCGCCCGCCGCCTTGATCTTCTCGACCATGCCCTTCTTCGCGTAGACGACGTTGACCTCGATGCCCGTCTCTTCGGTGAACGCGTCGAGCAAGGGCTGGATGAGGAAGGGCTGGCGATACGAGTAGAGGTTGACTTCGTCGCCGCCGGCCAGGGCCTCGCCGCTTGCCAGCACGGCGCCGAGCAGGGCAACGGACAGAATTCTCCGGAACATGTCTATCTCCCATTGCGGACAGGTGCTTGGGCAACGCAAATGCGACTTTTTCGCATTCGCATTACCGGGAGACGAAGGTAATGCAAACGATTCTTGTTTGTAAAGGGATATCGCAAGGGAAACGACAAGTCAATGGCGCCTGGCCGCCATCGCCCTGACGGGACACCCTCTCAGCGTCCGACGGCTCCCCCGTTCCGGAAAGGGCGAGGGCGCCCCCGTTCGACGGGAACCGGGGTCAGCGCCGCCGAGCCGGTCCCCCGAGCAACGCCGGGCGCTCCGGGCTCAGTCCGCTTCGCGCTTCGGGCACTCGATACGCCGGCAGTGGCCGTGGAGCACCAGGGAGTGATCGGCGAGCTCGAAGCCGTGCTGCTCCGCGATCTCGGTCTGGCGACGTTCTATCGTGGCGTCGATGAACTCGACGACCTCGCCGCAGTCGGCGCACACGATGTGATCGTGGTGCTCGCCGGAGTCGAGCTCGAAGACCGCGTGGCCTTCCGCGAAGTTGTGGCGGATGACGAGCCCCGCCGCCTCGAACTGCGTGAGCACCCGGTAGATCGTCGCAAGCCCCACGTCGTCCCCGGAGGCGAGCAGCGCCCGGTAGACATCCTCCGCGCTCATGTGGAGATCCGCGTGCTGCTCGAGCACGGAGAGGATCTTGAGCCTCGGCAGGGTCGCCTTGAGGCCGGCCTTCTTGAGCTCCGCACGATCGGAAAGGAGGGGGGTGGTCAAGGCGCTCACCGACGGTTCCGGGTGGCGGGGGATGCGCGCGGGGGACGCGCTGCATCCCCGGCAAGATACACCTTTCCGCAGGGGCCATCCACCGCGCGCTCGCCGCGGGTGCGGTCGGTCCGGCCCGAGGTGTACCGAGGAGTGCGTTCCGGTCCGTGCGCCGCGCTCATCCGCGCGCGCGGGCCGGCCGCCGGTACCGGAAGAGCAGGATCATCGGGACCATGGCGGCGAGCGCAAGCGAGACGATCAGAAAGCAGTCGTTGTAGGCGATCATCGCGGCCTGCCGGGAGACCGCGCCTTCGAGCGCCGCGAGGCCGCTGGTCTCGGAGAGCGACCACGGCCCGGAGAGGTGCGCGCCGTGGAGCGCCTCGCGCAATGGAGAAATGTGCTCGGCGAGCACGCTGTGGTTGATCTGGCTGAGCCGCGCCTGCGCCCCGACGATGGCCGCGGTGCCGATGGCGCTGCCGACGTCGAAGTTGAGGTAGAAGAACGCGAAGCCCTGGTCCTGCACCCGGCCCTTGAGGCGAGAAAGGGTCAGGGAGTTGAGCGGAGTGAAGATGGGACCCGCCGCGAGCCCGTGCAGGAAGCTCGTCCACATCACGTCCCAGGGCCGCACGTCGACCGTCCACTGCGACATGGACCAGGTGGCGTAGGCGCTGATCGCGAGACCGAAGAGCAGGATCAGCCGCGGATCGCCGCGCCCGCGGATGATGCTCACCGCAATGAGCCCCAGCATCGATCCAACGCCCCGGAACAGCATCAGGTATCCGGTGTCCGCGGCGGAGTAGCCGGCCACCTGCTGGAGCATGAGCGGAAGCAGGAGCACGGGAAGGAACATCACCCCGCCCACCACGAAGGAGAACACCTGGCCGGTCACGAAGTCCGGGTTGACGAAGAGCCGGCGGCTGAATAAGGGCCGCCGTGACCCCATCGAATGCACGACGAAGACGTAGAGCCCGACGACCGCGACCGCCGCCTCGATCACGATCTCCGTGGACTCGAACCAGTCGAGGCGTTCTCCGCGCGCCAGCATGAGCTGCAGAAAGCTCACGCCGACGATGAGTCCGAGGAAGCCGGCCCACGGCATCGGTCGTTCGTTCTTCGGGGCGTGGGGCACCAGGACCCAGGATGCGGCGAGGACGGCGGCGCTCACCGGAATCGGCAGGTAGAAGATCCACGGCCAGCCGAACTCCTCCACGATGATGCCGGCGGCGGCGGGCGCGAAGACGTTGGCGCTCACGAAGCCGAGCGCCCACAGCGCGGTCGCCTGCACGTAGCGCTCCTTGGGGAAGGCGTTGACCGCGATGATCTGCCCGAGCGGCAGGAGCGCCGCCCCGAAGAGGCCCTGCACGAAGCGCCACGCCACCTCCTGCTCCAGGGTGGTCGCGGCGCCGCAGCCGACGAGGGTGACCATGTAGCCCACGATCGCCCACAGGAAGACCGGCCGGCGCCCGAAACGGTCGCTCACCCAGCCGATGGAGGCGGTCATCGCGGCGCTGCCGATGATGAACGAGATCATCACCCACGCGATCTGATCCGTGGTGGCCGAGAAGCGCCCCTGCATGTGGGGCAAGGCCACCGTCACCGAGTTCCAGGTGAACGCGTAGACCGCGGTCGCGAAGGTTGCGCACAGGACGGTGAAGACCTGCCGGGGCGAAAGCGGCGTCACGCCATGCACCCCCGACACGACGGCATCCGACACAGCGGCGGCGCGGGCGTCTTCGTCATTTCATGCCATACTCGTCTGGACACGTCGGGGCGCCATTCTCACCGATACGGGAGCCATGGCCGCCTCGATGCAGGCCCTCCACGATCGGGCGCACCATGATTGAACACCTTATCGATCATCCCTCCGCGTGGACCGGCGCCTCGGTCCGCGGCAAGGAGGCGTTCGCCTTCGACCTCGGGCCCTGGCACCTTGCCGCCTTCGGTCGGGCCATCGAGAGCGTGCGGGCCCGGGGGCTCGATCTCGACGATGTCGGGCGCGGCGACTTTCCCCTCGACGCGATCGCCGAAGACGTCGTCGCCGTCAAGCGCTCGCTCGACCATGGTCACGGCATCGTGGTGGTGCGCGGTTTCCCGGTCGGGGAGTGGGCGCCGGAAGACGTCGAGCTCATGTACTGGGGGTTCGGCTGCCATCTCGGCACCGCCGCGAGCCAGAGCGTGATGGGCGACCGTCTCGGCCACGTGACGGACGTGAGCGACGTCGACCCCAACGCGCGCGCCTACCGCAGCCGGCGAGAGCTGTCCCTGCACAACGACTTCGGAAACTACCACGGCATGCTCTCGCTCAGTGTCGCGCGGCGCGGCGGCGAGAGCCGCTTCGCCTCGTCCCTCGCCGTCCACAACGCGATGCTGGCCGAGGCGCCGCAGCACCTGCTCCGCCTGTACCGCGGCTGGCCGCTCTACCGTCTCGGCGAGGAAGCGGAGGGCGAGCTGCCCTACACCCCGCACCGGGTGCCGGTGTACTCGGAGTGCGAGGGATGGCTGAGCTGCCGCTACATGCGCGGCTTCATCGAGGCGGGCGCCACCCTGCAGGGCCACCCCCTCGAAGCGCCCGACGTGGCGGCGCTCGACTGCTTTGACCGGATCGCCCATCGGGACGAGGTGATGGTCGAGTTTCTCCTCGAGCCCGGGGAGGCGGCCTTCTACAACAACCTCGTGGTCATGCACGCGCGAGCCGCCTTCGAGAACGGCCCTTCGCCGGACGCGCAGCGACACCTGCTCAGGCTGTGGCTCTACGCCGAAGACGCACGCCCGGTGGTGCCGGAAATCGAGGTGTTCGACTCCCCGGGAATTCCTCCCCAGCCCGGACGCAGCCCCTCCGGCGAGGGCGAGCTCCTGAAGCGCCTGGGCGCAAAGGGGTTTTCCAAGGCCGAGATCGGCTCGGGTCCGAGCGCCTGAGCCCCCCGCAGCAGAGATCACCCGGCGAACAAGGCTGGCGGACGGCAACGGGAATCGGGGAAATGCCCGTTTCGGGTGCGACTGCCACTGGAGGCTCCAAGTGAGCACGGACACGAGATCCGCGCCCGGCGCGCCGAGCGAACGAAGCAACGCCGCGTATGCCGCGACCTGGGGCTGGCGCCCTCCGTTGCCGCTCCAGGGGGTCCCCGTCTTCGTGTGGCCCCCGCGGCCCCGGGAGGCGTTGAGGTACCTGGTCTCCCTCGCCTTCATGGGCTCGGTGATGGTGCCCTTCGCGCTGACCGCCGCCCTTGCCTGGTTCTACCTGCAACCCCCGCTCGAGCGCTGCGCCGAGCTGCGGGCCGACTGGATCCTGTACCTGTTCGCCCGGAACCTGGGGCTGATGCTGCTGGTGGCGGGCGGCCTGCACCTCTTTTTCTACACCTTCAGGCGCCAGGGCACGGAACGGAAGTTCGACCGACGCGACCTGGAGCGTGGCAACCGCAAGTTCTTCGCCTCGAACCAGGTCTGGGACAACATGCTCTACACCTGCGCGAGCGGCGTCACGGTGTGGACGGCCTACGAGGTGCTCTTCTTCTGGGCCTACGCCAACGACTGGCTCCCCTTCTACCTCGACCCGGCCGCGCACCCGGTATGGTTCGTTCTCGTTTTCCTCGCCATCCCCTTCTGGGCCTCGCTGCACTTCTACTTCATCCATCGGCTGCTGCACTGGAGGCCGCTCTACCGTATCGCCCATGCGGTGCACCACCGGAACGACAATCTGGGACCCTGGTCCGGCCTCTCCATGCACCCGATCGAGCACGTGATCTATCTGAGCAGCGTTCTCATCCATGCCCTCTTCCTGACCCATCCCCTCCACATCCTCTTCCACATGCAGTGGAACGCCCTGGGGGCGGCGACTTCCCATACCGGATTCGAGTCGATCACCTTCCGGGGCAGGCCGGTGTTCATCCTGGGCTCCTTCCACCACCAGCTCCATCACCGGCACCACGACTGCAACTACGGCAACCCCTACATGCCCTGGGACCGGTGGTTCGGCTCCGACCACGACGGCACGCCCGAAGCGTGGGCGGAGATCAGGAGGCGCCGGCACGAGCGCCTGCGTCCCGCCCGCGCCTGAGCGCGGCGCCGGCACGGCGCCGGCAGGGGCGGGCCTCGCCCCCCGGGCTCGTCGAGCGCGAGGCCATGACATGTCATCCAGCGACCCCGCCCTGATGCGTCCGAGCAAGACGGCCGACATGGCCGCCGCCATTCGGGCCCTGCACCTGCGCCGGGCCTCTCCGCCCCTTTTCGTGGACGAGCTCGCCGAGACCATGTGCGGGCCCTTCTGGCGGAGCATCGTCTCGAGCCGGGTGCTGTCCTGGCTGGTCGTCGACGTACTCCTGAGACGGCTCGCCCCGATCTCTCCCGTGGTCTTCACCCGCGCGCGCTACGGCGAAGACCATGCCGAAGCCGCGGTGGCGCGGGGAGTGGATCAGTACGTCATCGTCGGCGCGGGACACGAGACCTTCGCGATGCGCCGCCATGACCTCATGAAGCGGCTGACGGTCTACGAGCTGGACCAGCCGGGGACGCAGGAGACGAAGCGGCGCCGGATGCGCAAAGCGGGGATTCCGGAGCCGGAAGGGGTCCGCTACGTCGCCGCCGACCTCAATGCCGAGACCCTGCACGGTGCCCTGGAGCGTGCCGGCTTGGATGCCGGGCGCCCGGCGCTCTTCTCCTGGTTCGGCGTCACCTACTACCTCGGCCGGGACGCGATACGCGAGACCCTCGAGAGCATCGCCACCAGGATGGCGCCCGGCTCGTCGGTGATGTTCGACTACCTCGCCGACGCCGACTCCACTCCCGCGACGTCGCGGGAGCTGCGCCGTCGCTGCGCGGACTTCGTGGCGCGGCGAGGCGAACCCTGGCTGTCCAGCTTCAATCCGGGCGAGATGCCCGCCTTTCTCGCCGGGATCGGATACTCGGAAATCGAGAACCTGGAGCCGGAGCAGATCGGACCCCGCTACTCCTCCGGGCATCCGGACCTGGTCTATCCCCCGTTCTGCGGCCTGTGCCATGCGGCGACGTCACCGGACTGATCCCTGGCCCGTGCCTGCGGACGATCCGGCCGTGCGCATCAGCGCGCCTTCCACTGCGGTGCGCGCTTCTCGGCGAAGGCGCGCGGTCCTTCCTTGAAGTCCTCGGAATTCCTCAGGCGGGCATGCTCCGCATTCTTCTCCTGCGCTTCGTAGGCCTCGCTCACGCTCCGGCCTTCCGCGTCGCGCAGGATCGACTTCGTCGCCTGCACCGAGAGCGGTGACGAGGTCACGATGTCGTCGGCGAGCGCACGCGCGGCGTCCATCAGGCCTTCGGGTTCCACCACCCGGTTGACGAGCCCGACGCGCAGCGCCTCCTCCGCCGGCATGGGCCGGCCGGTGTAGAGCATTTCCATCGCGAGCCCGTAGGGGATCCGGTGGGGAAGGCGGATGATTCCGCCACCGGTCGCGACCACCCCGACATTCACCTCCGAGAGCATGAAGGTGGCGCTGGTGGAAGCGACGATGATGTCGCAGGCGAGCGCCAGCTCGAATCCCCCGCCCGCGGCGTAGCCGTTGACCGCCGCGATCATCGGCTTGTTGAGCCCCCAGTTCTCGGTGATGCCGCCGAATCCGCCCTCGCCGTAGTCGGCGTCGTCGGACTCGCCCGCGGCCGCGGCCTTCAGATCCCATCCGGCGGAGAAGAATCGCCCGGCGCCGGTGAGGATGGCCACCCGGAGCTCGGGATCGTCGCGGAACTCCCTCACGGCGGCCGCCATCTGCCGGCTCGTCGCGGCGTCGATCGCATTGGCCTTCGGCCGGTCGAGCATCATCTCGAGGACGTGGCCACGCCGCTCGAGTCTCATCACAGTGTCCATGAATCTCCGCTCCAATCGGGATGAGTCCGGGAGTGTATCGAGGGCGGGAAGCGGAGATCGACCGTCGTTCGCGCGTCCCCCGCGCCGCCTTTCCGTGCGCCGTGCCTCGGGGCCTCCCGCCCCGGGCGCGGCGGGGGCCTTCAGGCCCCCTCGGAGTCCGGCGCCCCGGCGTAGTAGCCGATCACGTCGCCTTTCAGGGTGACGCCGAGGCCGTTCAGGCAGCGGTTCACGTAGTTGAAGTAGCCGCACACCTGGTTCACCTCGAGAATCTCCCCGTCGTCGACGCCCTCGTCGCGCATCGCCTGCACGTCGCTCTCGGCCATCGTCCCGGGAGCCAGCGTCAGCTTGCGCGCGTAGCGCAGCATCGCGAGCTCCCGGCCTTCGAAGGCGCGTTCGGGGGCATCCGCGTCGAGCGCAGCCCGGACCCTCTCCGCCTTCCCGTCGTCCGCCATGAGGTGCCGGGCGTTGGCCCAGTGGTTGGTGAGGCTGTAGGGACAGCGGTTGAGGACGCTCACGTAGGAAGCCACCGTCTCGAGAAACCACCCCGGAAGGACGTTCGCATCATCGTGCAGCACACTCATGTACAGCGCGTGATGCCCGGTCATGGTGCTCGGGCGCAGGCTGTGCACGCGCATCACGTTGTCCACGGTGCCCGCCGGGCTGCGCACCCGTTGGAGGGCGGAGTCAAGCTCGGGGCCGGCCTCGGCGTTCCCGAGCATGCGAATCCAGGCGCTCATCGTTCGTCTCCCCTTCGCGCCGGTGGGCGGCGGGCGCGCATTCTATCGCGGCGCATCCGGGTACCGCGCGCCGGAGTCCGCTAAAGTCGCCCCTTCCGGGGCAGTCCGGCCCCGCACAGACCCAAGGAGATGCCACATGACCATCAAGGCCGGAGACCGGCTTCCCAGCGTGACCCTGCACGAGATGGGCGCGGAGGGCCCGCAGCCAGTGAGCACCGACGACCTCTGCCGGGGCCGCCGGGTGGTGCTCTTCGGCGTGCCCGGCGCCTTCACCCCCACCTGCTCCAACGCCCACGTGCCCGGCTTTCTCGCCAACGCGCATGCGATCAGGGCCAAGGGCGTGGACGAGATCGCCTGCCTCTCCGTCAACGACGCTTTCGTCATGGGGGCGTGGGCGGATTCCCAGAACACCGGGACGGAGATCCGCATGCTCGCCGACGGCGACGGCGCCTTCGCCGAAGCGGCCGGACTCGTGCTCGATCTCACCGGCCACGGACTCGGCGTGCGCTCGCAGCGCTTCGCGATCGTGGCCCGCGACGGCGTGGTGGAGAGGATCGAGATCGAACCCGACCCGACCGAGGCCGAGGCGACCGGCGCGGAGCGCACCCTCGAGCATCTTTAGAGCCCGCATCGTCCCGACCGCCGCCCCTTTCCGGAGACCGCCCCATGCTGCCGCTCGAAGGCGTGCGGATTCTGAGCGTCGAGCAGTACGGCGCCGGCCCCTTCGGCACTCTCTTCCTCGCCGACCAGGGCGCGGAAGTGATCAAGATCGAGAACCCCGCCAACGGCGGCGACATATCGCGCGGGGTCGGGCCCTTCTTCTTCGAGGCGCGCGACAGCCTCTTCTTCCACGCCCTCAACCGCAACAAGAAGAGCTTCACCCTCGATCTCTCGCGCGAGGAGGGCCGCCGGGTGCTGCACGCGCTGGCGGCGGGGGCCGACGCGCTCGCCTCGAACCTGCGCGGCGACGTGCCCGCCCGCCTCGGCCTCACCTACGAAGCCCTGCGGACCGTCAACCCCCGCATCGTGTGCGCCCATCTCTCCGCCTACGGGCGCGAGGGACCGCGGGCCGACTGGCCCGGCTTCGACTACCTCATGCAGGCCGAGGCCGGCTACTTCTCCCTCACCGGCGAGCCGGGCACGCCGCCCGCGCGCTTCGGGCTCTCGATGGTCGACTTCATGACCGGGCTCGGTCTCGCCTACGCCCTGCTCGCCGGCCTGACCTCGGCCCGCGCGAGCGGGACGGGCCGCGACATGGACCTCAGCCTCTTCGACATGGCCCTCTTCAACACCAGCTACCTCGCCGCGTGGTACCTGCACGCGGGACACCGCCAGGACCGCCTGCCGCGCTCCGCGCATCCCTCGCTCACCCCCTGCCAGCTCTACCGCAGCGCCGACGGGTGGATCTACATCATGTGCAACAAGGAGAAGTTCTGGCCGGCCCTGTGCGAGCGGATCGGCCGGCCCGAGTGGGTGGAGGACGCGAGGTTCGCAAGCTTCGCGGCGCGCCTCGAGCACCGTGACGTGCTGACCGGGCTCCTCGACGCCGAGCTCGGGCGGCGGAGCACGACGGAGTGGCTCGAGCGATTCGCGGGAAGGGTGCCCGCGGCGCCGATCCACGACCTCGCGGAAGCGCTCGAGAACCCCTTCGTGACCGAGCACGGCCGGCTGCAGACCCTCCGGCACCCGAGCGCGGGGCCTTTCCGGCTCGTCGCCCCGCCGGTGCGAAGCGGCGACGAGGAGGCTCCGGCCCGTCCCGCGCCGGCGCTCGGCGAGCACACCGGCGAGCTGCTGCGCGAGCTCGGCTACGACGAGGGGGCGATCGCGAGTCTCGAGTCGGAAGGGGTGGTCTGACCCCGTCGGGGCGGCCGGCCGGACCCGGGAGTCGGAACATGAACTACCGAGGGGCGGGGTGAGTACGGTGAACGACGATCCGCGACGCGACGCGGTGGACGAGAAGGCGGTCCGTGCGCACCGGGGAGGGCGCATACGAGAGGAGCTCGCACGGCAGGGCCACGAGGCGGTGCTCGTGGTGGACCCGGTGAACCTCCGCTACGCCACCGGCACGCGAAACATGCAGGTCTGGACGATGCACAACATCTGCCGCTACGCGCTCGTGTTCGCGCAGGGCCCGACCGTGCTCTTCGATCTCGCGACCGGGCGGCACCTGAGCGCCGGCCTGGAGAGCGTGAGCGACGTCCGGACCTCGATCCCCTTCGACTACATGCTGGTCGGCGGCAACGCCGAGCGCATGGCGGAGCGCTGGGCCGCCCAGGTCGACGACACCCTGCGGGAGCACGGCTGCACCGGAGACCGCATCGCGGTGGACCGGGCCGACGCCCTGATGGTGTGGGCGCTCGAGCGGCGCGGCCGGCGGGTGGTGGACGGCAAGTCGCTCCTCGAGCACGCGCGGGCGATCAAGTCCTCCGAAGAGATCGCGGCGTTCCGGTTCTCGCTGCGCACCTGCGAGGAGAGCGTTCGCTCGCTGCACGCCTTCGTCGCGCCGGGCATGTCGGAATCCGAAGCGCTGGGGCACCTCGTCGGCGAGAGCATCGCCCGCGGCGGCGAGTACCCGGAAACCCGCCTTCTCAGCTCCGGTCCCCGAACGAATCCGTGGTTCCAGGAGACCTCCGGGCGGGTCCTGCAGGCGGGAGACCTGCTGTCCTTCGATACCGACCTGATCGGCCCCATGGGCTTCTACAACGACATCTCGCGGAGCTGGACGGTCGGCGGAAGCCGGCCGAGTCCGGCGCAGAAGACCCTCTTCGACATCTCCCGGGAGCAGCTCGCCCACAACATCGAGCTCCTCCGGCCCGGCGTCGCGTTCCTGGAGTACGCGTCCCGGGCCTACCGGCTGCCCGACCTCTACCTCGCGAACCGATACGCGGACATCGTTCACGGATGCGGGCTGGGGGTGGAGTATCCCTTCGTCCTGTACCCGGAAGACGCCGAGGACGGCGCCTACGACGGCCACTTCGAAGCGAACATGATCGTCTGCGTGGAGAGCTACGTGGGAGCTCTCGACGGCGTGGAGGGAGTCAAGCTGGAGCAGCCGGTACTCATCACCGACCACGGACCGCAAATCCTGAGCGAGCTCCCCCTGGACGCGGCCGACTTCTAGCCGCAACTGACCGCCTGCCAGAGCTGCCGGTGGCAGGCGAGGCAGGATCGGATACCCTCGCCGCCTCCGGCGACCCCGTTCCTTCGATCAAGCGGACCCGCACCCCGTGACTCGATTCAGCATCATGACCGCGCTCGACCCGAAAGCGCCGATCGGCGAGGTCGGCGTCCTCGCGGACGCGGCCGAGGCGCTCGGGTTTCACAAGCTGTGGCTGTGGGACTCCTGGGCCTCGAAGGACGGCTACATCGGCCTCGCGCTGGCCGCCCAGCACACCGAGCGGCTGCTGCTGGGCACCGGCGTCGCCCCCACCCCGCTTCGACACTCCGCCCTGCTCGTCAACGCCATCGCGACCGTCGACGACATCAGCGGAGGACGGGCGGTGCTCGGCATCGGCAGCGGGGGGCAGGCGACCTGCGGGCGCCTCGGCGTGCCCAAGGCCCGCATCGCGGAGTTCCGCGCCGAGATCGAGCTCATTCGCCGCCTCCTCGCGGGCGAGGAAGTGGTGGGCGGGCAGCCCTACCGCGTCGAGTCGGTGACGCGTCCGATTCCCCTCTACACCGCGGTATGGGGACCGCGCATGCAGGCGCTCTCCGGCGAGCTCGCCGACGGGGTGATCATCATGGGCCCGGAGCGGGCGGAAGTGTTCTCGCAGAAAATGCAACGCATCCGCAGCGCGGCCGCGGGAGCGGAGCGCGACCCCGACGACGTGCGTTGCGTGCTGCAGGTATCCTGCGCCTACGCCGACGACCCGGGACCCCTGATCGAGAAGTACAAGTCGCTCGCCATCCACCACATGCAGCGCCTCGGCTACGAGGGTGAGTATCCGGCCGAGTTCCGGCATCTCTTCGACGAAGTGCGCGAGGCGGTGCGCCTCATCGCGATGCCCGAGGGGGAGTCACCGGGCGCCGGCCGCGTGCCCGACGAGTTCGTCCGGCACTCCCTGCTGGTCGGGACCGAGGCCGAATGCGTGGCGCGCCTTGCAGACATCCTGGCGCTGCGGCCCGACGAGGTGGTCTTCAGCGTGGGGTACGCCAAGGTCGCGGACCTCGAGAAGGCGGCGTCCCTGTTCTCCAAGGCGGCGTCCGCCTGAGCCCACCCGCAAGCGCGCGCCGCGCACGGGTCGCGACCGGTATGATCCGCGGACCGCGAAGCGAGGCATTCGATCCCCAAGTGCAAGCGAACGTCGACACCACCCCCTTCGCGTCGGCCATCCAGATGGGGGACGACCCGCGCACCGTCTCGGACGCGCTGGGGCGTGCACTCGAGGGCGGGGAGGGAAAACTGGGCATCCTCTACGCGAGCGAGGGCTTCGCGCCGCACTTCGAAGGCATGGTGGAATCGCTGCGCGAGCGTACCGGCACGAAGGAGTGGGTCGCCGCGGCCGGATACGGCGTGATCGCGGGCGGCGAAGAGCACTACGGAGAGGCCGGTGCGGCCGCGCTCCTGCTCGACGTGCCGCCGGACGGCTACCGCCTCTTCGCCGGGGGCAGCACGGTCGGCGCCGAGCTCGCGGCAAGGCACGGGGAGTGGCTCCGCGACGCGACCATGCCGCTCGCGCTCACCCACGTCGATCCCCGGCACGGCGATGCGATGGAGGCGGTGGACCGCTTCGCCGCCGACACCGGCGCCTTCCTGGTCGGAGGGCTGACCGCGGCCGCGGAAGATGCGCCCCACCAGGCCGGCGGCGCCACCGGGTGCCTGAGCGGAGTCGCCCTGTCGCCGCTCCGGGTCGAGGTCGCGACGGGCCTGAGCCAGGGCTGCACGCCGCTGGGGCCGGTCCACACCGTCACCCGGAGCAAGGGCAACGTCCTGGTCGGGCTCGACGGCCGCCCCGCCCTCGACGTCTTCTCGGAGGACATCGGAGAGGAGCTCGCCTCCGACCTGCGCCGGGTCGGAGGCCTCATATTCGCCGCGCTGCCGGTAACCGGCTCGGACACCGCGGACTACACGGTGCGGAACCTCGTCGCCATCGATCCCGCGAGCAAGGCGATCGCGATCGCGGCGGCCGTGCCCGAGGGCGACCGGGTGCTCTTCTGCCGGCGTGACCGGGAAAGCGCGGTGGAGGACATGCGCCGGATGACCGGAGACCTCAGGCGCAGGATCGGCAACCGGGCCGTGCGCGGCGGGATCTACGTCTCCTGCGCGGCCCGGGGACCGAACCAGTTCGCCGCCCCCGAGTCCGAAACGGAGATCATCCGGGACGCCCTCGGCGACTTCCCCATGATCGGGTTCTTCGCGAACGGGGAGCTCAACCGGGACCGGATCTACTCCTACACCGGGGTGCTGGCGCTCTTCGTCGCGTGAACGGAGCTCCCACCCCCCGCCGCCCGCGCTGGTTCGAGTTCCAGCGAGCGATCCCGGCGCGCGCGAGCCTTGCGCTCGGCGTCTCCGTCTGGATCATCTTCTTCCTTCTCTGGGAATCCGCGGTCGTCTTCGAGTGGGTCAACAGCCTCTTCATGCCCCCGCCCGAGAAAGTCCTGCTCGGACTCTGGTCTCTGCTGGTCAAGGACGCCTTCCTCGTCGATATCGGGATCAGCATCTATCGCATCGCGCTGAGCTTCGCGCTCGCCTGCCTGGTCGCGGTCCCGCTCGGCATCTTCATGGGCTCCTTCCCGCGCGTCGAGGCCTTCTTCAACCCGCTCGTCTCGGCCTGGCGCTACCTGCCCGCGCCCTCGTTCATCCCCCTGCTGCTCATGTGGTTCGGCACCGGGGACGGACAGAAGATCGCGCTCCTCTTCATCGGCGTGATCTGGTTCCTGATCACCATCATCATGGACCACGTGAAGTCGGTGCGGCGCGAGCTCATCGAGACTTCGATGACGCTGGGCGGGAACCGCTGGCAAATCCTCCGCACCGTCGTGATCCCCGCCTCCATGCCCAACATCATGGTGGCCATGCGCCAGATGCTGGCGGTGAGCTGGACCTACCTGGTCATCGCCGAGATCGTCGCCGCCACCACCGGCATCGGCGCGGTCATGATGCGGGCCAAGCGCTTCCTGCACGTGGAGAAGATCATGGCGGGAATCCTGGTCATCGGACTGCTGGGACTGCTCTTCGACTTTCTCTTCCGGCGCCTGCATCGCCTGCTCTTCCCCTACCTGGAGAGCGAGCGACGATAGGGCCGAAGGGAGCCGGGACGCCGGACCGGGACGGCACGCCGCCCGGGACGGCAAGTGGACCATTTCACACAGGAGAGACGAGAGAATGAAACTTCGCAGCATCGCAAGGCGCTTCCGCGGCGCAGGCGTCGCGCTCCTGAGCGCGCTCCTGCTCTGGACGACCGGCCCCGCGCTCGCGGCCAAGGAGGAGGTCCGCATCGCCGGCCTCACCTGGCCCGGCTACGGCTTCTGGTTCATTGCGAAGGAGAAGGGCCTCGCGCCGGACCTGGACATCAGCTACCAGGCGATCGAGGACCCCTTCCAGACCTTCAGTCTGGCGACCGCGGGAAGGCTGGACGTCGTCTCCAGCACCATAGAGTTCGCGCCCATCGCCACCGCCGAGGGCATGCCGGTCAAGCTGGTGGCCTACGGGAACATCTCCTACGGCACCGACAAGATCGTCGTCGGCCCCGGAATCGAGAGCGCCGCCGATCTGGTGGGCAAGAAGGTGGCGGTGCTCGAAGGCGGCCTCGCCCAGCTCTACATGGCGATCTGGCTGGAGCAGAACGGCGTGGCCTACGACCAGGTCGAGTACGTGAACCTGATCATGGACGATGCCGCCTCGGCCATGATCGGCGGCGACGTGGCCGCGGCCGAGTTCTGGGACCCCTTCGGCCCGCAGGTCCTCGAGTCGCGTCCCGACACCCGGCTCGCGGCCCAGTCGCGTGAGCCCTTCTGGCTCGGGAACGCCCTCATCGCCGATGCCCTCTTCATGAACGCCGACTTCATCGAGCAGAGGCGTGAGGTCGCGGTGAAGACCATGCAAGCGCTCTACGACGCGATCGCCTGGTGGCGGGAGAACCCCGAGGAAGGCAACCGGATCATCGCGGAAGGCATGAAGATGCCGCTCGAGGACGTCGAGCTGGTGATCGGGAAGGATGGCAGCGGGAAGGACGGCGGCCTCTATCCCTACTCGTTCCTGGAGGCGGCGCGCTTCTGCGGCGCGGCGCCGGGCGACCCGCCCTTCGGACAGAGCAACGGTCAGATCGAAGACCACTGGCGCATGACCAACGAGTGGTGGATCAAGTTCGGCCAGATGTCCGAGACCATCGAGCCGTCGCAGGGAATCGACTGCTCGCTGCTCGCCGACCTGCACGGCTCCGGCTACGGCGGATAGGCGAAAGCGCCGGTGAGGGAGGCCTCGATCACGGCCGGACCGACGCCGGTCCGGCCGGCGATTGGCGCGCCGCGCGCCGGTGTCGGCTCGTGAGCGCGGCGCCGAGGGAGACGAAGCTCTCCGTCCACGGCCTGTCGAAGGACTTCCGCCTCGGCTCCGGGGAGACCATTCAGGCGGTCGCCGACATCTCCTTCGATGTCCGGGACAACGAGCTCTGCGCCCTGCTCGGTCCTTCGGGCTGCGGCAAGTCGACCGTCCTGCGCATGGTGGCGGGGCTGGAGGAGCCCGGCGCCGGCTCCCTCATGCTCGACGGCAAGGCGATCGCGGGCCCGGGCCGGGAGCGCGGCATGGTGTTCCAGTCCTACACCTCCTTCGACTGGCTCACCGTGCAGGAGAACGTGGAGTACGGGATGCGCCTGAACGGGGTGCCCAGGGCGGAACGCCGCGACCGGGCCCGACACTTCATCGACCTGGTGAGCCTCGGCGCCTTCCGTCACGCCTTCCCCATCGAGCTCTCCGGCGGAATGAAGCAGCGCGTCGCGATCGCGCGCACCCTGGCCAACGAGCCGGCGATACTGCTGATGGACGAGCCCTTCGGAGCGCTCGACGCGGAGACCCGCTGGACCATGCAGGAGCTCCTGATCGACATTCTGGAATCCACCGACACCACCGTCCTCATGGTCACCCACGACATCGAGGAGGCGATATTCCTCGCCGACCGCATCGTCTTCATGACCCGGCATCCCGGCCGGATCCGGAAGATCCTGACGACCGACTTCAAGGGCGGGCGACGAGTGGCCGACAAGGAGGCGGTGGTCGGTCTGCCCGAGTACGGCGCGCTCGAACGCCACATCATGCACATGATGCGAGAGGAAAGCCCGAGCCGCGAGCACCACGCCGCCGAAGGATGAGCACGCGGCGAGCGGCTCTCCTTCCCTCCGGCCCTCGTGCCATTCAATCGAGGAAGCACAAGCGATGAGCGAGACCGACATCCGCACCTGGGAGTTCGTACCCCACCAGCACCAGGGGCCCCGGCGGCATCTCGAAGCCGACGACCACATCCGTTCTCCCCGGCTGCACAACGGCGCCTTCAAGGCGAGCGGGCTGGCGACCTTCCTGGGCGCGCCCTACTGCCCGCCGGAGCGCCACGCCATCCGAGCCATGGGAGCGAAGATCTGCTTTCTCGGCGTACCCTGGGATCAGGGGCAGATGGTGCGCGCCGGCACCTCCCAGGGTCCGGCGGGGCTGCGGGAAGCCTCGACCCAGTACTTTCCCTACATGTTCGAGTACGACGTCGACCTGGTCAGCTTCTTCCGGCCGGTGGACTGCGGAGACGTCCCCGTCGTGCCCGGCAACAACGATCGCTCCCACGAGTTCATCCACCAGTACATCACCGAGTGTCTCGAAGGCGGCGCCAAGGTCATCTTCTGCGGCGGCGACCACTCCGCCCCCATTCCCGGCGCGCGCGCTCTCTCGGACTTTCACCGCGACGGCCGGATCGGCTACCTCCACATCGACTGCCACCTCGACTCCGCGCCCGACTGGGGCGGCATCGACAACACCAACTGCTCGGGCCCTTCGCGCGCCTTCGATCTGCCCAACTGCGACGGCGCCAACATGGCCCACATGGGCTCGCGCAACGGCCTCAACCCCAAGGACTGGCACGACTTCTTCGTCGACAACGAGGTGCGCCTCATTCCGATGATGGAGGTGGTGGAACGCGGCATCGAGCGCTGCACCCGGGAGATATTCGAGATCGCCTGGAAGGGCACCGACGCCGTCTACTGTTCCTGGGACACCGACTCGCTGGACGCCGGCTGCATGCCGGGCACCACCGCCCCGGAGTGCTTCGGCATCAAGTCCCGGGAAGCGATCCAGCTCGCCCGCATCGCCGGCACCTACGGCGCCGACGTCCTGGAGATCTCGGAGCTCTGCCCCCAGTTCGACGTGAGCCAGATGAGCTCCAAGCTCGCCTGCTGCATGATCTACCACTACCTCGGCAGCCGCGCGCAGACGCTCCAACGTCAGGGGCGCTCGGCCTGAAGCCGCGAGCAGCGCCGGTCATTCGCTCCCGAGCATCCAGGCGAGAAAGGACCGAACTCGACTGCGGAATGCCTCGAGGGTCTCCGGCATCCGGGCCTCGAGCGAATACATTCGATCGGCGCTCAGCACCGCCCCGTATACGTTGCGGAAGACGTGCCGGAACCGGAGATACTCTTCCAGGGTTTCGGCAAGGTCGGCGTCGATCACGGCGGGCCGCACGCTCGGAATATCGAGGGCCATGTTTCGGACCAGCTCCCGGTGCCACTGCTCGGCCCGAGGAACCCCGCCGTTCAGCTCGCGGGCGATGCGGACGAACACGCGTTCGACGCCGTTGTAGAAGTCGTGCAGGATGGAGCCGCGCGCCCGGAGCGCGTAGGTGTCGTCTCCCGGCGGCGCGCCGGCCAGCTCGGCCTCCAGTGCGCCGAGACTCGACAGCTCGGACTCGACCTCGGCGGCGAGCCTGCGCGCCAGCACCTCTTCCGGTATCAAAGCTCCACCCCCTCTTCGCGTGCGACGCGCCGAAGGGCCGGGGTCGCCGCTTCCAGGGGCGTGAGGTCGAGCCGGAACCCGGTCATCGCCGCCGCGCGTGCCGATACGGCATAGAACTCCCGCGCATCGATCCCTTCCACGACCAGGTCGATGTCCGAACGGTGCGTGAACGAGCACCGGGAATCGAAAGCGGAGCCGATCCCGATCACCCGTTGCGCACCTTCTCCGGCGAGGAAGCGGGCGATGCGCCGCGCATCCGAGCGTGCGCGCTCCCGGTCGCCCGATTCGAAGTGAGTGGCGCGAAGGTGGGCGAGAAGGTCGGCGCGGTCCATGGGGCCAACTATACGATCCGCACCCGGGCGTGCGAACTCTCGATGACCTCGGGAATCTCGATGCACGCGATGACGCGCAACGCGCTGCGGTCAATCCGCAGGAACGCTTCGCCGGCAGGGCAGCATGCGCTCGGCGGTCATGACGAAACCGGGAACGCTCGGGGGGTGCAACGCAGCGTGCTACGGTGACTCATGAGGATCAGGCGACACCGAAGGCGGGGCCAGGACGGGCAGGACCACGACCCCGCTCAGTGGCAGGCCCGCCCCAGCGCCTTCAGCCGCCAGTAGTTGTAGGGAAGGGGGGTGACGAAGCCGGCTGCCAGCATGATCGGCACGACCCACCACGTCAGCATGGCGCCACCGGTCAGCGCCCAGTCCACCGCGTTCATCACGGACTCCATGGCCACCATCGAGATGAAGGACATCCCGATCGCGGTCCGAAAGGCCATGCGGAGATCCATCTGGCGGACCAGGACAAAGGTCTCGAGAGCAATCGAGGTCAGCAGCCCGTTGACGATCGCGAGCATCATGATCGCCAGCGTCGGCCAGGGAATGCCGGTGAACTGGAAGAAGGCGATCGTCCCGAAGTCCCCGATCGCGCAGCCCAGGAGGCACCAGGCGGCGTTCTTCGAAGCCCGCCGCCAGGTATGGCGGCACCACCAGTCGAAGCGGACTCTCTCGGCTACAGCGACCATGTCGACTATCCGTGACTCTTCCCGGGCCGAGAGACCAAGCATTCCAGTTACTGGAATGTCAAGCGGGCGATCATCCATTTCGCCGGCGCCGGCGAGGGCAGTCAGCGGCCGGAGTGCCCGATCATCGACGGCCCGGGCCGCCGCGCCTCGATACCCGAGGGCCCGGCACCGGCCCGGACCGCTCGAGGCTTTCGGGTGAGAAGACTCTCGCCAACGCCGGCGCCGCGAACGCCGGACGACATCTCCCCTCCGGGAACTCTCGAGGCGGGTCCCCCGATGAGCCGCATTTCCGCGCATAATCGCGGGCCGGAACATACAGCGAAGTTGCCCCTGGAGAACGACCGCCCATGAACCCCGCCAAAGCCTACGCGCACCTCTTCTCGCCCCGGGGAGGCGACGAGGCCGACAACTACCGCGCCCCCGGGCAGATCACCTTCCTGCGCTCGGAGCACGTGGCGCTCGATGCCGGCAAGCTCCGCGACTCCGGCGCCCGCTACGCGTTTCTCGGCGTGCCCTTCGACGAGGGCAACGTGGGCAAGCCCGGTTCCGAGGAAGGCCCGAGGGAGTTCCGCCTCTCCTCCCAGGAGTACTTCCCCTACTGGTTCGAGTTCAAGGTCGACCTCGAAGGCAGCAGCGTCGACTGCGGCGACGTGCAGATGCCCAAGGTCAATCCGGAGCTCAGCCGGCAGCGCATCTACAACGCGGTGCGCGAGATCCTCGCGGCGGGACTCACTCCGATCATCTGCGGCGGAGACCGCTCGATCTCCATTCCCGCCGCCCGGGCGCTCTCGGACCACATCGGCGCCGAGGCGAAGATGGGATACCTGCACTTCGGCGCCCACCTCGACCTCGCCGACACCTGGGCCGGGGAGCGGAACGTCAGCACCTGCGCGCTCGCTCGCATCACCGAGCTTCCCAACCTGGCCGGCGCGAACGTGGGACACGTCGGCGCGCGCAACTCCCTCAACCCCAAGGACTGGATTGATCTCGCCCGGGATCGCGGCGTCCGCTTCCACCCCATGTTCGAGCTCCTGGAGCGCGGGGTCGACACCGCGGCGGCGGAAGCGATCGCGCAGGTCTGGGATGGCACCGACGCCCAGTACCTGAGCTTCAACTTCAACGTCATGGACGCCTCGATGGCGCCGGGGGTGACCGCGACGGAACCGGGCGGCATCGAGTCGCGGGAGATGATGCGGATCGCCAACCTGCTCGGGTCCCGGGGCGGCGTCAGCGTCATCGACATCTCCGAGCTCTGCCCGATCTACGACGTGAGCGGCACCACGTCCAGGCTCGCGGTGTGCGTGGTCCTGCGCCTCATGGCGGCGATCGCGAAGGCCCGCGGTGAGCTGGTCGACCAGTCCCTGAGACGCCCCGCCTCCTGACCCGGAAGGGCAAGAGTCGCGATGGCGCTCCGCATCCACCGCGTTATCGGCCTCGCGCGCGACGCGGACCTCGCCGAGCGCCTGCACCGCCTGGAGCACGCGGGCCGGCTCGAGTACCTCACGCTCGCCCGCGACGACGTGCACCGCCGCCGCCTGCGCGCCCGCACCGACCGGGAGACCGAGTGCCTGATCGCGCTGCCCCGCGACCAGGCTCTGAGCGACGGCGCGGTGCTCGTTCTCGACGAGGCACGCGCGATCGTCGTGCGCCTGACGGTGGAGCGCTGGCTGACACTGTCCCCCCGGAACGAGGCGTCGGCGCTCGAGCTCGGCTACTTCGCGGGCAATCTCCACTGGCGGGTGCGCTTTGCCGGGCCGCGCCTGCTGATCGCGCTGGAGGGGCCGAAGGAGGACTATCTCGCGCGCCTCGAGCCCCTGCTCCGGGACGGGCGCGCGGTGGAGGTCGAGGACGATGCCGCCGCCGGCTGAGCGCCTCGCCCTGCTCCAGCACGGCGACAGCTTCTTTCCCTCTGGCGCGGTGTCCTTTTCCTGCGGGCTGGAAACGCTGAGCGAGGACGGCGCCATCGACTCGGCGCCGGCGATCGCCGCCTTTCTGGAGGGGCAGTTGCGCGCGCGCTGGGCGAGCTTCGACCGGGGCGCGCTGGTCGCGGCCCACCGCGCGGCCCCCGACGCCGACGCCGTCGCCCGGGTCGACGCGCTGCTGGAGGCCTCGACGCTCGCCACCGAGCTTCGCGAAGGGTCGCGGCGGGCGGGTCGCGCGCTGCTGAAGGTGCATGCCGACCTCGGCACCGCCGGCGCCGCCGCCTACCGTGTCCTGGTGGCCGAACGAGAGGCCCCGGGCCACAGCGCCGCGGTGCAGGGGCTGGTGTGGCGGGGCGTCGGCCTCGACGCCGCCGCCGCGGAGGCCCTGTCCGCGCACACCTTCGCCACCGGCATCCTGGGAGCGGCCATTCGCCTCGGCCTTCTCGGACACATCGGCGCGCAACGCATCCTGCAGGACGCCCGGTCGACGCTCGCCGAGCTGCTGCTCGAGCCGGCGCCGGCGCTCGAAGCCCTCTGCGCGTCCGCTCCGGAGGCCGAGATCGCGGTCATGCGCCACGAAACGGCCGCCACCCGGCTCTTCGCGAACTGAGGACCCGGCCGCAGGCGCCCTGTCGTATCCTTCCCCGCCTGGAGCAATCCGGAACACCATGGAGGCCGGAAGATGATCCTGACTCCCACCGAGCTCGAACGCCTGACGATCTTCACGGCGGCGGAGCTCGCCCGCAAGCGTCGCGCCAGGGGCCGGAAGCTCAACCACCCCGAGGCGAGCGCGCTCATCGCCGACGAGATCCTGGAAGGCGCCCGCGACGGGCGCTCGGTGGCCGAGCTCATCGCCTTCGGCTCGACCATTCTCACCCGCGACGACGTCATGCCCGGCGTCGCGCAGCTCATGCCGATGCTCCAGGTCGAGGGCACCTTCCCGGACGGCACCAAGCTGGTAACGGTCCACGATCCGATCCGGCCGGGCGCGGACGCCCCGCCCGCGGACGCCGTCACCCCCGGCGAGGTCATTCCCGCCGAGGGCGAGATCGAGATCAACCCGGGGCGCGCCCGAAGCACCGTCCGGGTCCTCAACACCGGCGACCGGCCGATTCAGATCGGCAGCCACTACCACTTCTTCGAGGCCAATCGGGCGCTCGAGTTCGACCGCGCCGCGGCCTTCGGCATGCACCTCGACATTCCTGCCGGCACCGCGGTGCGCTTCGAGCCGGGCGAGAGCAAGGAGATCGCCCTGACCGGCTTCGGCGGCAGCGGCGAGCTCTCCGGCCTCAACGGGCTCACCGACGGCAGCATCCGCGGCGAGCGGCGCCGGGATGCGGCGCTGCGCCGCGCGCGGGAGCGCGGCTTCAAGGGGGCATGAGCGATGACCAGGATGACCCGAGCGGACTATGCGCGGATGTACGGCCCGACCACCGGCGACGCGGTGCGCCTGGGCGACACCTCGCTGCTGGCCGAGGTCGAGCGGGACCACGCCGCCTACGGCGACGAGTGCCTGCACGGAGGCGGCAAGACCCTGCGCGACGGCCTCGGGCTGACGCCGGGCTACGACAGCGCGATGGGCTCGCTGGACATGCTGCTCTGCAACGCGCTGGTGATCGACCCGGTGCTCGGCATCGTCAAGGGCGACATCGGCATCAAGGAGGGCCGCATCGCCGGCGTCGGCAAGGCGGGCAACCCGGCGACCATGGACGGAGTGGACAAGAACCTCATCTGCGGCGCGGCGACCACCGTCCGCGATTCCGAAGGCCTCATCGCGACCCCCGGGGGCATCGACGTGCACGTGCACTTCGACTCCGCCGCGCTCGTCCAGCACGCCGTCTCTTCCGGCATCACGACGATGATCGGTGGATCGCTGGGCCCCATCACCGTCGGCATCGACTGCGGCGGAGCCTGGAACGTCGGCAAGATGCTGCAGGCGGCCGAGCAGTGGCCGCTCAACTTCGGCTTCCTCGGCCGCGGCAACTCGTCCCGGCCGAGGTCGCTGCTCGATCAGATCGCGGGCGGCTGCATCGGACTCAAGATCCACGAGGACTGGGGCGCGATGCCCTCGGTCATCGACACCTGCCTCTCGGTCGCCGACGAGCTCGACTTCCAGGTGCAGCTCCACACCGACACCCTTAACGAGAGCGGCTTCCTGGAAGACACGCTGGAGGCGATCAACGCACGCACCATCCACATGTACCACACCGAGGGCGCGGGCGGCGGCCATGCGCCCGACATCATTCGCGTCGCGGGCGAAGCGAACTGCCTCCCCTCCTCCACCAACCCGACCAACCCCTACACCGTCAACACCTTCGACGAGCACCTCGACATGACGATGGTGTGCCACCACCTCAGTCCCTCGATCCCCGAGGACGTGGCCTTCGCGGAGAGCCGCATCCGCGCCCAGACCATCGCCGCCGAGGACATCCTGCACGACATGGGCGCCATCTCGATGCTGGGTTCGGACAGCCAGGGCATGGGGCGCATCGGCGAGGTCATCTGCCGGACCTGGCAGCTCGCGTCGAAGATGAAGGACCAGCGCGGACGCCTTCCGGAAGAGGCCACCCGCATCGGAGACAACGAGCGCATCCTGCGCTACATCGCCAAGTACACGATCAACGCGGCGCGCACCTTCGGCATCGACGCCCACATCGGCTCGCTCGAGGCCGGCAAGATGGCCGACGTCGTGCTCTGGCGTCCCGCCTTCTTCGGCATCAAGCCGGAGCTGGTGGTCAAGGGCGGCTTCATCGTATGGGCCGCGATGGGAGACAGCGCCGCCTCCCTGATGACCTGCGAGCCCCTGGTGATGCGCCCGCAGTGGGGCGCGTTCGGCACCGCCCGCAAGGCGCTCGGCGCCTGCTTCGTCCACCCCCGCGCGATCGACGGCGGCGTCGCGGAAAGACTCGGCCTCACCAAGGCCCTGCTGCCGGCGAGCGGCACGCGCAAGCTCGGAAAGCAGCACATGCTGCGCAATGCCTCGTGTCCCGAGATCAGCGTCGACCCCCAGACCTTCGACGTGCGCGTGGACGGCGAGCTCGCGACCTGCGAGCCGGCGAGCGAGCTGCCGCTCGCGCAGCGCTACATGCTCAGGTGATCCCGGTGCGCCCCGCTCCAACGCACGAGCCCCCGGCTTCCCGGGCGTCGAACCATCACTTCAACCGGGAGAGGTCGCGATGAGCCCGGACACGCAGAGTCCCGACCTGCCGGCGCCCGCGCGGGTCGGAATCGGGGGCCCGGTAGGCTCGGGCAAGACCGCGCTCATCGAGCAGCTGATCCCGCTTCTCGGCACCCGGGGCTCGAGCGTGGCGGTGGTGACGAACGACCTCGTCACCCGCGAGGATGCCGAACGCCTGCGCCGCGGCGGTCTCCTCGACCCCCACCGAATTCTCGCGGTCGAGACCGGGGCCTGCCCCCACACCGCGATCCGGGAAGACCCGACGATGAACCTCGAAGCGGTCGACCGGCTGGTCGAGAGTGTGCCGGACCTCTCGGTGATCCTCATCGAGAGCGGGGGCGACAACCTGGCCTCGACCTTCTCTCTCGACCTCGTGGACTACTGGCTCTTCGTCATCGACGCCGCCGACGGTGACGACATCCCCCGCAAGCGGGGACCGGGCGTCGTGCGCGCGGACCTCCTCGTCATCAACAAGACGGACCTCGCGCCCCTTGTCGGCGCGGACCTCGGCCGCATGCAGCAGGAGGCGCGGGAGGTGCGGGGCGGGAAGCCGGTGCTGATGACGAACTGCGCCACGGGGGAAGGGCTCGACGCGGTGGTCGAGCGCCTGTCCCACGATGTCCTCTTCGACGAGTGAGGCCCGGAGTGCGCCGGCGCTCACCCGCGGGCGCCTCGAGGTGGCCTTCGCTTCGGATCCGGGAGGGAAGAGCTACCTGGCGCGGCAGTACGCCTCCTATCCCTTCCACCTCTGCCGGGCGCAGTACCTCGACCCGGAGCTGCCGGACATGGCGAGCCTCTACGTCCAGACCAGCGCCGGAGGCATCTACTCCGGCGACCGGCTGAACGTCGAGATAAGCACCGGGGCGGGAGCCCGGGCCCACGTCACCACGCAGGCCTCGAGCATCGCCTACCGCATGCCCGAGGGCGAGGCGCGGCAGCGGATCCGCCTTGCGGGCGGAGCGGGAAGCCTGCTCGAGTACCTGCCCGACCCGACCATTCTCTTCCCCGAAGCCCGCCTGTGCACCGATCTCACCCTCGAGCCCGGGCCCGGGGCCCTCATCGTCACCGGTGACAGCTTCCTGCCCCATGACCCCGACGGCGCCGGCCGCGGCTTCGGCTTCTACGCCGGAGCGACCCGCATCGTCGGACCGGACGCCCGCCTGCTCTCGCTGGACCGCTTTCGTTTCGACGGCGCCGACTGGAGCGCCGGGCGGGCCGGCGTGAGCGGCTCCCGCCGCATGCAGGGCACCCTGATCGCCGCGGGCAACGCCGCGGCGCCGGAGACGCTGCTCGACGCCCTGCGCGACGGGCTGGCGAAGGCGCCGCCGGCCGTCTACGGCGCCGCCTCCCTGCTGCCCAACCGCAGCGGGGCCTGGGCGCGCCTCCTCGCGGCGGACGGAGCGGAGCTGACCGAGACCATGACCCGGCTCTGGGCCGCGCTCCGCGAGAGCGTCACCGGACACCTTCCCGCCCGTCGCCGCAAGTAGCGCGCGGGCGTCGCTCATCCCATCCGGCAGCGCGCGACCGCGTAGGGCCGAAGCTCGAGCCGGTCGCCGCCCGCGGGCCGCTCCACTCCATCGAGCAGGTCGGGGTCGCCGGCGCCCGCGACGAAGCGCTCCTCGTCCAGGATCGCCACCCGCGCGCTCCCCTCGCCGATGCCGTCCAGCCGGATGTGGCGCGCCTCGCCCATGAGGTTCGCGAGCCAGAGCTCGAGCTCCCCGCTCCCGGTCTCGAACGCAAGGGCCTGCACTTCGCGCGGCGCCGAAACCTCGGTCGCGCGCCGCGCCCGGCCCGAAGCGGCGTACATCCCGCGCATCACGTGCCATGCCGGGAAGCGCCCGCCGTGCTCGTCGAACCAGGGTTGCGGCGTGTCGCCGGGATGATGGACCAGGCCGTGGTCGCCGGTCGGCGCGCCCAGGATCAGCGAGGTCACCGCCCCTTCGGCCGCACGCGCGGCGACGCCGAGGTGCCAGGCGGCGCCGAGAAGGCCGCGCTGGCGCGGATCGTTGCGGCACATCGCGACCCGTCCGCCCTGCGGGTTGGGCGCGGGCCGGCCTCCGAAGGGGCTGCCACGGGTCCCGATCGCGACCGGACCCAGACAATAGGGCTTGCCGGCGAAGAGAGCCCGGGCGGAATGGATGACGTAGGGCAGGCATTCGACCGTTTCCGTCACCGAGCGGTCGTCGGCCGCGTGCACGATGGCGCAGGTCGGATGGATCACGAAGTCCAGCCCTCCGGCCGGGGGCGGCTTGCGGTTGAGCTCGGTGAAGTACATGAAGTTGCCGCCGCCGATGGCGCTTCCCGGAAACGCTTCGCGCGCCGCCGCGTAGAGCCGGTCGTAGGGCGACATGTCGTCGAACACGCTCCCCGGCATGACGAAGTCCAGGTCTCCGGCCGGACTCAGCGCGATCGAGCCGAAACGGGCTCCGGCGGCCTTCGCCATGTCGGCGATGGCGCGCAGCGCTTCCGCGGGGCTGTCCAGGTCGGGCACCACCGCCTCCAGCGCGAGCGGGCAGCCCAGCGCGTCCGCCACCGCCCTGAACCCCCGCATGGCCTGCGGGCCCGCGTGGCGGGCATCGAAGTAGCAGCTCAGGTAGGCGGGGCGAAGTCCGGCGAGCTCCCCGGCGCGGGCCCCGGCCGGATCGGTCGAGTGCCACTCGAGCCCCATGGCGATCTGCGGCACCCGGCCCGCCGGCGCGCCCACCGAGACCGATACCTCCGGCGTCGCGTCTCCTCCGCCCCCGCGCGGCGCCGGCGCCGCCCCCTCGAAGCGCAGCTCCACCGCCTGCTCGATGCTCTCCCCCGCCTTCAGGGTGAAGGGGTGGGGAAGTCCCAGGGGACGCACGTAGGTCTTGTAGGAGGCGTCCGTCCAGTTGCGCTGGTCTTCCATCTCGAAGGTGTCGCCCTGCATGGTGCAGACCACCTCGAGACCCGGCGCGACCTCGTGGGTCAGCGCGCGGATGTTCATGATCGGCTGCTCCGGGTCGATGATCTCCGGGAAGCGCGATTCGACCGCCCGGCCGCTCACCTCGGACACCTTCACCGGATGTCCGCTGATCCCCTCCACGCCGTGCAGGACGACGAACCCGGTCCGATTCGTGAGGAAGTCGGTCACCGGCGACCCGACGCCCTGGAAGCGCAGGGTCCCGTCCGCGTTGCCGGTGATCCGCGCCCGATAGTCGAATCTCTGTCCGTCGCCGGTGCAGCTCGCGGAGTAGGCGACGACGAAACGGTCTGCACTCTCCTCGATCTCCAGGTCGCGGATCTCGGGGTTGAAGGTGCCCCAGAAGCGGTCCCGGACCACGTAGGAGATGGCGCGAATCGCCTCGCGCCCCTCGTGGCGGATGTAGCGCAGGTTGCCGGCGTCGAGCTCCGCGCTCAGCGGTCCCGCCTTCAGCAGCCGGGTCTCCGCCGCCGGCTCGTCGGTGCCGAACAGCATGATGGCGCGGGATGGGGCTTCGGCCATGTCGGGTCTCCCTAGATTACGAGGTCGTCCTTCGGGTCGATGAGGATGGCGCGCTGCATGTCGAAGAGAACTTCTATGGTCTCGCCCGGGCGCTCCACGTCGTGGGCCTGGAGCTCGGCGAGGACCTCGATGCCGGCCAGCGCGAAGGCGCCGTAGAGCCGGGTACCGGTGGGCTGCACGAGGTCGATGGTGACCTCGTGGGGCACCAGGTGCTCGAGGCGGCGCGCGGCGTGGGTGCTGCCGGTGATGTGCTCCGGGCGCACGCCGAGAATGACGTCGCTCCCCGCGCGAGCGGCCAGTGCGGCGGCGCGCTCGCGGGGCAGGGGAAAGACCGCGTCCTCGCCGCAGCGCACCGCCAGTCCGGTGGCGTCTCCCTCGAATCGCCCCGGAATGAAGTTGATGGGCGGAGAGCCCAGGAAGCGCGCGACGAAGCGGCTCACCGGGCGCTCGAAGAGATCGAGGGGCGCACCCTCCTGCTCGATGGCGCCCTCGCGCAGCAGCACGATGCGATCGGCCAGCGTCATGGCCTCGATCTGGTCGTGGGTGACGTAGATCATCGTCTTGCCCAGCTCCTGGTGGAGGCGCTTGATTTCGGTGCGCATCTCGTCGCGGAGCTGGGCGTCGAGGTTCGAGAGCGGTTCGTCGAAGAGGTACAGGCGGGCATCGCGCACGATGGCGCGACCGATCGCCACGCGCTGGCGCTGCCCGCCCGAGAGCTGGCGGGGCAGCCGATCCAGCAGGGCCCCGATCCCCAGCATGTCGGCGGCGCGCCGCACCCGGGCCTCGACCTCGGCGGGAGGAGTGCGCCGCGCCTTCAGCCCGAAGGCGATGTTCTCGCGCACGTTCATGTAGGGGTAGAGCGCGTAGTTCTGAAACACCATGGCGAGGTTGCGGTCGCGCGGTCGCACGTCGTTCACCACGTCGTCACCGATGGTGACGGTGCCGGCGTCCACCTCCTCCAGCCCCGCGATGCAGCGCAGCAGGGTCGACTTGCCGCAGCCCGAGGGGCCGACGAGAACCGCGAACTCGCCTTCGGCGACATCGAGATCGACGCCGCGCACCGCCCCGACGCTGCCGTAGGACTTCTCGACGCCCGCGAGGCTGAGTCCGGCCATCGCTCTCTCAGCCCTTGACGGCGCCGAGCGAGATGCCGCGCACCAGGTAGCGCTGCATGAACGCGACCGCAACGAAGACCGGAGCGGCGCCGAGCACCGACATCGCCGCGATCTTGGCCCAGAAGTTCGACTGCGCCCCGAAGTAGTGTGTCACCTGTACAGGATAGGTGGTGACCTCGCTCCGCGTCATCACCAGGGCGAAGATGAAGTCGTTCCAGGCGAAGACGAAGGTGAAGACGGCGGTGGCGAAAAGCCCGTTGCGCACCATCGGAAAGACCACTCTGAGCAGGGCGCCCCAGCGCGTGTAGCCGTCGACGAGCGCGCTCTCCTCGAGCTCCAGGGGCACGTCCTCGATGTAGCCGCGCATCATCCAGATCACGTAGGGCAGGTTGAAGGCGGTGTAGAGCAGGATGAGGCCGTGGTAGGTGTCGACCCAGCCGAGAAAGACGTAGAGCAGGAAGAGCGGAAAGACGATCGCGATGGGCGGAATCATGCGCTGCGAAATGATCCACACCGCCAGGTTCTCCCCGCCGGTGCGGAAGCGCGCGAGGCTGTAGGCGGCGATGGTGCCGAAGAACATGGCCAGCACGGTGCTGCTTCCCGCGATGAAGAGCGAGTTGAAGACGGTCTTCGCATCGCCGTCCTTGAACAGCACGCGGAAGTTGTCGAACTGGATGGCAGCCGGATACCACGCGGGCGGCGAGGAGAAGATCTCCTCGGGCGTCTTGAACGCGATCATGAAGAGCCAGTAGATCGGGAACAGGAAGAGCACCAGCAGGAGAAGCGCCGCCAGGAGGCGAAGGAGCGTCGAATGGCGCCCGCGCCGCGTCACCGGTGAATCTCCATGCGCCGCAGCAGCCAGATCACCACCACCGTCAGCACCACGATCACCAGGAACGCGATGGCCCCGGTGTAGCTGGTCTCGAACTGTCGAAAGCCCTGGTTGTAGGTGTAGATCGACAGCGTCTCGGTCATGGTGCCCGGCCCGCCCTGGGTCAGCGCCCAGATCACGTCGAAGATCCGGATCAGGTCGAGCCCCCGGATGAGGAGCGCGATGGCCATCACCGGCCAGATCGCGGGCAGGATGATGCGGCGGAACACCGTGAGGGGCGAGGCGCCATCGATCTCGGCCGCCTCGGTGAGGCTCCGGTCCACGTTGGACAGCGCCGCCAACAGCAGCAGGAACATGAACGGCGTCCACTGCCAGATCTCGGCGATGAAGATCGCGGGATAGACGTAGGCCGGATTGATGACCCACAGGATCGGTACCGGCTCGCCCGCGATCCAGCCCAGGACCTGGTTGATCGGCCCGTAACGGTGATCGAAGAGCAGTCGCCAGGTCGCGCCCGCCACCACCGGCGCGATCAGCGTCGGCAGCACCAGCAGGGCCACGAAGACCGGGCGGCCGGGGAGCTTCTCGACGAAGAGGAAGGCCATCAGGAGGCCAAGCCCCAACTCTATGGGAAGCGCGATCCCGGTGATGAGCAGGGTGTGGGCGATGGACTCCCAGAGGCGCGCGTCCTGAAAGAGGTAGCGGTAGTGCAGCAGGCCATGGAAGGAGGTGTCCTCCTCCAGCATGTTGATGTTCTGAACGCTCGCGACCAGCGTGTGGACGATCGGGAAGATGCCGATGAAGAGGAGAATGAAGACGGCGGGCAGGAGGATGAGATACTTGAAGTGGCGGTCCGTGCCCAGTCCCGGCGCCATGCCGCCGTCGCGTGGCGCAATCGTCGCGGGCTCCGTCATCACGTATCCACCGGCCCCGCCGGTCCGCTCACTCTCGAGAACATGACGTTCTCCGGGTCGTGCCGGCCCCGCTGCCCGACGAGCCGGTCGGCGGCTTCACGAAAGAGCCCTTGCCGTCGCTCGACGAGAGAGCCCCGAGCTCGCGCCGCTTCGTGCGCCGCCCGCGGCGAGGAGGAGTCCCGGCCTCCTCGCCGCGGGCGGCGGAATCGATCACATCGGATAGGCGTTGGGCTTGCCGGCCCAGTCCTGGTAGGCCGCACGCTGCTTGTCGACGCCGATTCGATCGGTCAGCGCATCCCACTGCGCGGCCACGTCGTCGAGGATGGCCCTGGCGTCCTCGCCCGCCCACAGGCGGGTCATGGACTGACGCAGCGCCTCCTCGTACTTGTCGATCTGGAGGATCGACAGGTCCAGCAGGCCGGTATCGGCGCCGGCCCGCAGGGTGGCGAGGTACTCGCCCGCATCAGCCCAGCGCGAGAGGTACTCCTCGTTGGTGAAGTGGCTCTCGCGGAAGGGATCGCGGAGCGCGTAGGGGAGCTGCACGCGCTGCAGGCTGGTCTCCTCGCTGTTCAGCCACTGGATGAACAGGTAGGCCGCCTCCTTGTTCTTGCTGCCCGAAGCCACGGAGAGCGAGAAACCGGCCGCGAGCTGCGGCGTGCCGCCCGGCGGCAGGGCGTATCCCACCTTGTCGGCGATGGTGGATTTCGGCACCCACGACAACGCCTCCTCTTCCGTGCCGTAGCCGGCCGCCCAGCGCCCGAAGGGGGGCCAGGAAATCGTCATCGCGATCTCGCCGGCAAGGAAGGAGCTGAGCGCCTCGACGAAGCCCCAGGTCTCCACTCCCGGCGGCATGAAGGCGTTGTCGGAGCGCATGCCCTCGAATGCCTTGACGCCGATGTCGCCGTTGATCTGCGCCCGCATGGTCTCCGGATCGAAGAAGCGTCCACCCTCGACGCGGTAGCGTTCCTCGAACATCCAGATGCCGTAGGCGGGCTGGCGGAACTGCCCCGCTCCGTAGATCTCCGGCGCGTACTTGTCGGTGATGAACTGGCCGATATGGGCGTACTGCTCCCAGGTCTGCGGCGGCCCGAGGTCATAGCCGTGCATGGCCTTGAACTCGGCCTGGTTCTCGGGATCCTCGAAGAGGTCCTTGCGGTAGTAGAGGACGAAGAGATCACCGTCGTCCGGGAACCCGTAGATCTTCCCGTCCACCTTCATCTGGTTGTCGCGGTAGGTGGGCGCGATACTCTCGAGCTCGTCGCGGTAGCCGTACTTGTCGACGTAGGCGTCGAGCTCCTCGAGCGCGCCGGCCTTGGCGAGGTCCGCCATCCAGCTCGGGATGACGTTCAGCGCGTCATAGGCGCCGGTGCCGGCGCGGTGCTCCTGGAGAATCTTGGTGAACATCTCGGCCGTCGGCACCTCGATGACCTTGACCTTGATGCCGGTGAGCTCTTCCCACTTCGGTCCCGAGAAGTTCAGCGGGTCGAGCGACTGCAGTCCCGCCTCCCAGACTATGCTGATCTCGGCACCTGCATACTGCTTGGCCGCTTCCACCGCCCGCTCGGCCGCGGACTGCGCCCAGGCGGTAGCGCTCAGCGTCAGACCGACCACTGCCGCGACGGCGGCTGCGCATGTTCTTGCTCTCACTTTCGCTTTCCTCCTTGTGCCAAGCGCGCGATGGTGGCCCATCGACCCGGCGGGATCAAATCCTCCCCCGGTCGCTTGTTCCTCGCCGGACGCCGGCCGGTGGCGCCGGATCGGAGCCCGACGTTCCGCATCGCCCTTCACCTCAGCATGTAGCGCTGTCCGAGCGCGATGCGCTCGAGCGGCTCGCACCAGGCGAGCTCGCCGTCCACGTACACGTCGAAGGTCTGCGCATCGACCCGGATCTCGGGACACAGGTCGTTGTGCATCATGTCGCGCTTGCCGAGCGTGCGCGTCCCGGAGACCGGAAGGAGCGGCTTGGCGAGCCCGAGCCGCCCCGCGACATCGGCCTCGATCGCGCGGGGGTGCACGAAGTTGACGGAGAGCCCCTGCGGCGCGCGCCCGTGCGCCCCCCACTGCGGCCTCGCGATCAGGGGATCGCAGGTCGAGAGGCTCGCGGCGGCGTCGCCGGACACCGCCCAGGCGACGAAGCCGCTCTTGATGACGAAGGACGCCTTGATGCCGAAATGCGTCGGCCGCCACAGGACGATGTCCGCCATCTTCCCGGGCTCCAGCGAGCCTATCCACTCCTCGACCCCGAAGGTGCGGGCCGCGTTGATGGTGTACTTCGCGATGTAGCGCTTGATGCGCTCGTTGTCGGCGCGTGCGCTGCGCTCCCCGGGCAGCCGGCCGCGCTGGTCCTTCATCTTGCTCGCGAGCTGCCAGCAGCGGGGAACGACCTCGTTGATCCGGCCCATCCCTTCGCTGTCGGAACCGAACATCGAAATCGCCCCCATGTCGTGGAGGATGTCTTCCGCCGCGATGGTCTGGGGGCGAATGCGGCTCTCGGCGAAGGCCACGTCCTCCGGAATCGCCGGGTTCAGGCGGTGGGCGACCATCGTCATGTCCAGGTGCTCGTCGAAGGTGTTGACGGTGTAGGGATTGGTGGGGTTGGTCGACGAGGGCAGGCAGTTCGCCACCCCGTTGCAGCGGATGATGTCCGGCGCGTGGCCTCCGCCGGCGCCCTCGGTGTGGTACATGTGGATGGTGCGGCCCGCGATCGCGGCGATGGTGTCCTCGTAGAAGCCCGCCTCGTTGAGGGTGTCGGTGTGGAGCTGCACCTGGAAGTCGTGCTCGTCCGCGGCCCGCAGACAGGCGTCGATGGTGGCGGGCATCGCGCCGTAGTCCTCGTGGATCTTCACGCCGATGACCCCGCCCGCGAGCCCCTCCGCCACGGACTCCGCGAAGTGCAGGCTTCCGCGGCTGAAGAAGCCGAAGTTGAGCGGGAAGTGCTCCGCCGCCTGCAGCATGCGGCCGGTATGCCACTCGCCGCCGCTGTCTATCGCCATCAGGATGCCGTGCCCGCCGCCGAACATGGAGGTGAGCCCGGTGCTGAGCGCGTGGTGGGTGAGCTCGACGCTCTTCTGGTGCACGTGCACGTCGATGCCGCCGGGGGTGGCGATGTAGCCTTCGCCGTGGCAGACCACCGTCGACGCGCCGCACACCAGGTCCGGGTGCACCCCGGCCATGATCGCGGGGTTGCCGGCCTTGCCCACGCCGACGATCTTCCCGTCGCGGATGCCGATGTCGCCCTTGACGATGCCGAGCACCGGGTCGATCACCAGCGCGTTGTGCACCACCATGTCGAGGCAGCCGTCGGCGCGCCGGACCCCGGCGGCGAAGCCCATGCCGTCGCGCATGGTCTTGCCGCCGCCGGTCATGCACTCCTCCCCCGGCACCCCGTGATCGTGCTCGACCTCGGCGAGCAGCGACGTGTCGCCGAGGCGGACGAGATCCCCCCGGGTGGGTCCGTAGTGGGCGGCGTACTCCGCCCTCGTCATCGTGACCATGAGCGATCCTCCGTATCAGGCGCCCAGGAAGCCGTGCTCGCGCGCGCGCTCGAGCGCGGCCTCCTTCACCTCCGGCGAGTGGATGGAGCCGTTGGTCAGGCCGTTCAGCCCCGTGACCTCGCCGGTACCGCCGATCTCGACCAGCGTCACCTCCCGGCTCACGCCCGGCTCGAAGCGCAGCGCGGTGCCGGCCGGGATGTCGAGGCGCATGCCGAAGCTCCGCTCCCGGTCGAAGCGTAGCCCCCGGTTCGCCTCGAAGAAGTGCAGGTGGCTTCCGACCTGCACCGGACGATCGCCGGTGTTCAGTACCACGAGCGCGTGGCGCCGCCGTCCGGCGTTGAGCTCGATGTCCTCGTCGGGGGTGATGATCTCGCCCGCGCGTTCCTCCGGGGCATCGGCCGCGCCCTGCCGGCCCGGCCGAATCGGTTCATGCACCGTCACCAGCTTGGCTCCGTCCGGGAACATCCCCTCGACCTGGACCACCGGCATCAGGCGGGCCACGCCGGGCATCACGTCGTCGGTGCCGAGAAGGCGCGAGCCGAGACTCATGAGCTCCGAGACCGTGCGCCCCTCGCGGGCGCCCTCCAGGATCTCGTCCGCGATGTACGCCTGCGCCTCGGGGTGATTGAGCTTCAGTCCCTTCGCCCGGCGTCGCCGGGCGATCTCCGCCGCGACGAAGATGGTGAGTCGTTCCATTTCGGTCGGGGTGAGCATCATGGCGGCAGGTCTCCTGGTGTGCAGCGATCAGTGGGATACACGTTAGCCATTGGCTGCCGCGCACACAAAGGATCCTCCCCGGGTGGCCCGTAGCGGCGCCGTCCGCCTCGCCCGGGCCGGCACCCGGAGCCGCCGCCATGGCGACACGGCGCCCGTCCCGGTCGAGGCGGCCCCCGCGCGCTTTTCTCGGGACGCGGCGCGCACGGGCGGAGGCGGGTCCTCGAACCCTGGGCATTGCCACTCCCCTGTGCCACGATGGGGTGTGACTGATGTGCGAGGTGCGATGTGAACCGGATCGGAGAAGACTTCGCGGGCGGCGCCGGGGAGACCACGGAGAGCGTGGCGCCGGCCTACGTGCCGTCCCTTGAACTCACGCAGGGACAGCCGCCGCCCATCGCCGCGAACGGCGGCCGGTCCTACATGGCCTTCGATCGGGACGGCGATGCGGGGACCGCGGCGGCGATCGAAGCGGCGCTCCGCCTCGCGGCCGAGGGCAAGGCCCAGGCGCTCGTCGAGCGGATCCGCGGGGCGCCCGCCGGACCGATCGAGACCGAGTGGGGTCCCGGGTTTCGCACCTGGAAAGAGTGCGTGGACTACATCCGGTCGACGGACATTGCGGTGCCCGAAGGCGGCGTGGCGCTTCCGCTGCGCTACACCGTGCTCGAGCAGCCGACCTACGCCCTCGTCTCGTCGCACGCGGCGTGGCGGGACCCGGTGCGGGCCGCCGAGGTGGAAGCGCTGCGCGAGGACGACGAGACCTACGGGCGGCAATGCCTGTACTTCCCGCAGGTGCTGCGCGACGCGCGGCGCATCGGGGAGTACTACCCGGGTCTCTCCCCCTACAGCCCCGAGAGCATGGACCGGCTCGGCGTCTCGCTCGCGCACTGCGAGTCGCGATGCGAGAACTTCTACGATGCCGCCGAGGTGGAGCGGGTGTTCTACCCGGAGATGGAGAAGCTGCTGCTCGAGTTCTTCCCCGGCGCCACCGATGCGCTCGTCTTCAACCACGACGTGTTCGACAAGGACTACGAGGGCGACCGCACTGAAGACCAGGACGCCAGGAACCCGGGGGTGAACGCCGAGTACGTCAATCTCGTGCACAACGACCTGAACGACAACAGTGGCCGGGTGCGCTGCCGCGAGCTGCTGACGAGGAACCTGCGCAACTTCGGGCGCGAGCAGCGCTACAGCGAGGCGGAGGCCGACGCGAAGATGTCGCGGCGCTTCATGTCGATCAACCTCGCCAAGCCGATGGAGACGGTACGCCAGTACCCCTTCGTGCTCTGCGCCTGGCCTTCCTTCGCGGACCAGCCCTACATCACCGACTACCGAATCTACGACGATCGCGTCGGCGAGACCACCCGCTTCACCCACCGACCCGACCACGAGTGGTACTGGCTGCCCGGGCAGACCCCGACCGAAGTCTCCATGCTGAAGTGCTACGACTCCGTCACCGACGGCTCCGTCTCGCGCTGGTCCTTCCACACCGCCAGCTTCGACCCCACCGCGCCCGACGACGCGCCCTGCCGCAGGAACGTGGTGGTCCGCTCCTTCGTGTTCTTCTGAAGGAGGAAGGCAGAGCGAGGCAGGGACGCCGACCTCTCAGCGTCGAAGGCGTTTCATGCCGGGCGGGCCAGCCTTCGGCAGCATGTGCCGGAGGGGATTGGCGCTTTCGCAGGCGCGCGACCGGGCGAGACTCAATCGAGCCCCTCGAGGCGGTACGCCTCGGCGAGCGGTCGGGGGTCTATCCAGCCTTCGAGCGCGAAGTCCCGGGCGATGAAGCGCCGCTCGTGCAGGAAGGTCTTCATGACGGCAAGCGTCTCCACCAGCTCCTCGCTCAAGCGAGGCAGGAACTTCCCGGAGTAGCCGGCTTCGAGGCAGGCTTCCATCTCGTCCCGCCCGACACCGCACTCCCGCGCAATCAGCCGTCCCGCTTCGGCCCGGTTCGCCTCGATCCAGCGGGCCGCGCGAACCAGGGTCCGCAGGTAGCGAACCACCGCGGAGAAGTGGCCCTCGACGAGGCGCCGGCTGGTGGTGAGCAGACGGGGCGTCGAGTTGTTGACGCGGTCGGCGACGGCGCCGGCCCGGCGAAGGTCGTAGAGCAGGCGGATCCGCCCGCCCGCCTCACGTTGCAGAAGGGCGGCTTCCGGTCCCTTGCCGAACATGGCGTCGACATCCCCGGCGAGAAGCGCCTCGAGCTGATTCCGATACTCGCAGCGTGCCGGTCGAGCGGGCCCCTCCCTTGCGACGTCCCGGCGCTCATGCGGATCCCAGCCCTCCACGATGTCGACGAACTCGACGTCCTCATCGCGCAATCCGTGGACCGCGAGGGCGGAATGCAGCCCTTTCAGCGCCGCAAACCTCCAGAAATTGAACACCAGCCGGGGCCACACCGGCAATGCGAGGCGCCGCCCCGCGAGATCGGCAACGCTGCGGGCGGGGTCGTCCGCGCGGACGAACAGCCCGAGCAGCTCTTCCATGAAGGTGATGCCGAGCACGACCGAGTCGACCCCCTTCGCACGCGCCCACACCGGGGGAGCGCCCCCGCCTTCGCGAAAGAAGGACTCGATCGCATGGGTATAGTGCACGTCCCTGAATTGCGGACCGAGCTCGCTCAGAGCGCGTACCTCGTAGCCCGAATGGCGAAAGGACTCCACGAACATTCCGCGCTGAAACGCGATGCCGGAGGCGGTGGGAACGGGGCACCGGGTGTAGTAGATCGGCGTGAGGGCTTGCACGATGCGGAGATCGACCCGGACGATCGGCATGCGGAGTCGCGGCACAGAATAGACGGGCCCGCATCAGGCGTCAGCACCGGCGCGCCGATTCACGCGAAGGCGCCGGCCCGGGAGCGAACCTTTCCCGCGACGCTCGTCCGCGGATGGGCACGCGGGGCATACTGCGCCGGTGCGGCGCGGCGGGACGGGTGAGGCACCGGGCTCGGGTAGATGGAATCGCAGATTCGAGGCAACCCTTCACCGGGGGCGGTCGAGGAGGTGGAGACGCTGTGGATCCCGCTCTCCGACGGGGAGCGGCTGGCCGCGCGTCTCTGGCTGCCGGCCGGCGCGGAGGAGCGGCCTGTCGGGGCGGTCCTGGAGTACATCCCGTACCGGCGCCGCGACCTGAGCCGCATGCGCGACGAGCCGATGCACCGCTACTTCGCGGAGCGCGGCTACGCGAGCCTGCGCATCGACCTGCGCGGATCCGGCGATTCGTCGGGGCTGCTGGAGGACGAGTACACCCGGCAGGAGTGGGAGGACGGAATCGAGGCGATCGCCTGGATCGCCGCCCGGCCCTGGTGCAACGGGTCCGTGGGCATGATCGGCCTCTCCTGGGGCGGGTTCACCGCGCTCCAGATCGCGGCGCTCCGCCCGCCCGCGCTCAAGGCGATCATCACCGTGGGCTCGACCGACGACCGCTACCGCGACGACATGCACTTCACCGGCGGGTGCCTCATCGACGACCAGATGGAGTGGGGCACCGGGTTCCTGTGCTACCTGGGCCTGCCCCCCGATCCGGAGGTGGTCGGCGACGAGTGGCGGCGGATGTGGCGCTCCCGGCTCGAGCACGTGCGCCCGCCCGTGCACCGGTGGCTGCGCCACCAGTGGCGCGACGCGTACTGGCGGCACGGCTCGGTCGGCGAGGACCACGGCGCCATCGAAGCCGCGGTCTACGCGGTCGGGGGATGGGCCGACGGCTACTCGAACGCGGTGTTCAGAATGATGGAGCGCCTCGCCGCGCCGCGCCGGGCCACGGTGGGCCCGTGGGGACACCTCTACCCCCACGAGGGAGTCCCCGGCCCCGCGGTCGGCTTCCTGCAGGACGCGCTGCGCTGGTGGGAGCGCTGGCTCGACGGCGTGCACAACGGCGTCATGGACGAGCCGGCCTGCCGGCTGTGGATGCAGGAGTGGGTGCGCCCCGCGCCCTTCCATGCCGAGCGTCCCGGCCGCTGGGTGGTCACGGAGGGGTGGCCCGCCGCGGACGCCGAGGCGGTCGAGTTCCACCTCTCCCGCGACGGCCTCGTCGAGGGGCCCGCGGCGGAGGAGCGCCTGCCGACTTCCTCGCCCCAGACCCTGGGGCTCGCAGCCGGCGAGTGGTACGGAAAGGGCTACCCGACCGGCGAGCCGGTCGATCAGCGCGTGGACGATGCATTCTCGCTCTGCTTCGACAGCGCGCCCCTGGCGGAGCGTTTCGAGTTGCTCGGCGCCCCGCTCGTCGACCTGGTCGTCGATTCCGACCGGCCGGTGGCGCTGGTGGCGATTCGCCTGAACGACGTCGCTCCCGACGGCAGCTCGCTACGGGTTTCCTACGGGGTGCTGAACCTGACCCATCGCGAAGGGCACGAATCGCCGGCGCCGCTGGTCCCCGGCGAACGATACGCGGTCCGCGTGACCCTGGACGACATCGCCCACGCCTTCGCGCCCGGACACCGAATCCGCATCGCGATATCGACCTCGTACTGGCCTCTCGCCTGGCCGGCGCCGGAAGCCGTCACCCTCGGGGTTCACTGCGGCGCGAGCACCCTGACCCTGCCGCGCCTCAGAGGGTCTTCGGGCGCGCCGCCGCCCGCGCCCTTCGAGGCGCCGGAGCAGGCGCGGGCGATGAATCGCGAGGTCCACCGGCGGGGACGCTCCACGCGCACGGTGGTGGAGGACGTCGCCACCGGCGAGACACGGGTCATCGAGGTCCGGGACCTCGACGACCACCACATATCGGACATCGGACTTCGCTTTCACGAGCTGTCCGAGATCGAGCACGCGATCCGCCGGGACGACCCGCTCTCGGCGCGCTGCACGGCGCGCCGGGAGTTCACCCTGCGTCGTGGAGACTGGGAGGTGCGCCTCGACGCGCGAAGCACCCTCACCAGCACGAAGGACGCGTTTCAGATCTCGTCATCCTGCGATGCGTACGAATCGGGCCGGCGGGTGTTCGCCCGCAACTGGCACGACGACATGCCCCGCCGGCTCGTCTGAACGCGCCCCTCAGGCGAACCACCACCGGTCCGCGAGCCGGTAGCCGTCCGCGTCCCAGTTCGCCGCCACGTCTCCGTGGGCCAGCGCGTCGCTCGCGCCCAGCAGGTCCGCCGCGAAGGCCGGGACCACCTGGCCGCCTTCGTTGCTCACCATGCGCTGCATCTCGACGTACATCTCGCGGCGCCGGCCCTCGTCGAGCTCCGAACGCGCCTCGAAGAGCAGGCGGTCGAAGCGCTCGTTCCTCCAGAACGTGTCGTTGTAGTTCGCCGTACTCAGGTAGCCCTCGGTGAACTGCCAGTCCTCGGTAGGCCGGCCGCTCCAGTAGGACATGCACCACGCCTGGTTCATCCACACGTTGCTCCAGTAGCCGTCGGGGGGATGGCGCACGATCTCGATATCGATGCCGCAGTCCCGGGCGCTCTCCTTGTAGAGAGAGGCGGCGTCGACCGCTCCTTCGAAGGCGACGTCGGAGGAGTAGAGCTGCACCTTCAGGTTCTCCATGCCGGCCTGCTTCAGGTGGAAGCGCGCCTTGTCGGGGTCGTAGCGGCGCTGCGGCAGCTCTTCCTCGCTCGCGATGTAGCGGTTGAAGTCGCCGATGGGATGGTCGTTCCCCAGCTTGCCGTAGCCGAAGAGAACCTGGTCGAGCATCTGCTGGCGCTTGCAAGCGTACTTGATGGCGAGCCGCACGTCGTTGTTGTCGAAGGGCGGGGTGTCGGCGCGCATCGGCAGGGTGTAGTGCTTGTACCCGTTCTGGACGACCACGTTCACGCCTTCCACGGCGTCCAGGCGCTTCGCGGTGGCACGCTCCACGCGGTTGATGACATCGACATCGCCGGAGCGCAGCGCCGAAGTCCGCGCGTTCACGTCCTCGATGGCGATGGTCTCCACCTCGTCGAAGTTCGCATGCCCCTCCTTCCAGTAATTGGGATTGCGGCGGGAGAAGGCGCGCAGACCCGGGTCCCAGACTTCGAGAATGTAGCCCCCGGTGCCGATGCCGGAGTTGAAGTCCGTGGTCCCCGACGGATAGATCTGCAGGCGCGGGTCCGAGAGCAGGAAGGGAAAGTCGGCGTTGCCGGACTCCAGGCGGATCAGCAGCCCGCGCGCGCCGTCGTCCCGGATCTCCACGATGGAGGAGAGCAGCGCGCGAAGCGCCGACTTGTCGCTCGCCCGGTGCTGGTTGATGGAGAAGATGACGTCTTCGACCTCGAGCGACTTTCCGTTGTGGAACTCGACCCCGCTTCGAATCATGAACCTCCAGCCGGTGGCGTCGTCCGTGGTGGACTCCCACTCCTCGCAGAGCTCCGGCACCAGGTTTCCTCCGGCGTCGACCTCGATCAGCCCGTTGCGGCACTGTCCGATCGCCACCACCGCCGCCATCGCGCTGAAGGGCAATGCGGGATCCAGCGAATCGCTCGTCGAGCTGCCCGAGATCCCCATGCGAAGGCGTCCGCCGCGCACAGGAGCGGCCGCGCGCGCCGGGCGAGGCAGAATCAGGCCACCGAAGGCCGCCGCCGCGCCCAGCGCGGCACCCTGCCCGAGAAAGGCGCGCCGCGAGGTGGCGCCGAATCCGGATGTCGCGGTGAGCGCCACTCGATCACCGGACAGCGATCCGCGCTCTGAAGCCTCTTTCTTCATCTTCATCGTGTCGTCTCCCCGTGGGGTTCAAGATCCGTGAACCCCCGATTATGCGGATCCGCAGCGGCCCGAAAAAGCACTCATCCGCCGCGATGCGACAGGCAGGCGCCACCTCGAGCGCAACTGCACCGCCGAGGCATAGTGGAAACGAAATCGGCCGGCTCCATTTCGAACTTCCGGGGCCAGATGGCGGACGACGCGCTCGCAAGAGCGGCGAAGCAAGAAACATGAAATCTCGAAGTGTTCATTCGAGATTTCATGTTTCCCCATTCTGCTCTGCTTCAGTTCGCTATCTGCCTTGCCCACGGGGGCTCAACGCCCTTCGGACCGAGTTCCGTCGTTCGCCCATCACGGCACTCCTCGGTCCCCGGCAGTGTGGCGAGACAGCGTTGCTCGGCAATTGGAAGCCGGGCATTACTCAATCTGGAGGGAAGCTGCCGGTCTGCCTTTTTCGCTCCACATGTGCATCGCGACCATAATCGCGTGGTCGTAGTCGGCGGGTTCGCCGAGCCACCGCGCCTTCGCGGTCTCCCGGTCGACCGCCAGCCCGCGGGCGTCGTTCTGTACCACGACAGCGGCGGGCGAGGGGCTTCGCCACCGCGGCGCGGGCGCCGTGGCGGCCGGGCCGCTCAGGGTGGCAGCGGGTCCCACAGGCCGAGAGGCGCTCGAGGCGTAGCCGACCGGGATGCCTGCCGGTGACGCGACGAAGGACGACTCGGCATCCCTCGTGACAAGATAGGACAATCCCGGTGACAGAATGGGGCATGAAGATGGCGCAAAGACAACCGCTACCGAGACGTGTCCCCAACGTGAGCGCGAAGGAATGGCAGGCAAGGACCGACCTCGCCGCCGCGCACCGTGTCGCCGGCGCGCTCGGCTGGACCCAGGCGAACCACAACCACTTTACGTTGCGGGTGCCGGATGCACCCCGTCACTTCCTCATCAAGCCCAATGACATGATGTTCGAAGAGGTGAGCGCCTCCAGCCTCATCAAGCTGGACCTGGACGGAGCCCCGGTAGACGAGTCCGACAACGTCAACTCCGCCGGCTTCCCCATCCATGGCGCGGTGCTGGCGGCGCGATCCGACATCAACGCGGTCGCTCACATTCACACCGCTGCCGGCATGGCCATCTCCGCCCACCCGGACGGACTCCGCTTCATCACCCAGAGGGCTTTGACGCTCTACGGCCAGCTCGGCTACCACGGGTATTCCGGGCGCCCCGAGATCGAGGACCGGGACGATCTGCAACGCTCGCTCGGCCGCAACAAGGCGTTGATACTCAAGCACCATGGGCTGCTCACCTGTGGCGAGACCATGGCGGAGGCGGTATCGCTGATGCACTGCCTGCACGACGCGTGCAAGTCACAGCTCCTGCTGGAGGCGGCGGTCGGCCGCGAGAACGTCGTGCAACCGAATCCTGAAGTGCTCGAGCGCGCCGGCCCGCGCAACGTCGCCTACGCGCGGGAAAACGCAATCCACGAATGGCCGGCCCTCGTCAGATGGGCGGACCGGCTGGACCCCTCGTACCGGGACTGAACCCACTTCAAGAGTAGACTTCCGGGTGTGGAAATCGCAGTCGCTCGGGCGGCTCTCGAAGCTTGGCACCTCGCCTTCGATGGAAACCGTCTTGCGGCGCGGGCCGATCGCGAACCTCGCGGCAATCCGATCTGCGCCCGATAAGCCTGCCGGGCGACGGGATGGATGGGCGTGCCCACTCGGACCATGATGTCGGACCATGGTACAGTCCGACATCATGGAAGAGATTCAGATTTCGAAGTTCAAGGCGACCTGCCTGGCCGTTCTCCACCGGGTGCGCAAGACGCGCAACCCGGTGCTGGTGACCCGCTTCGGCGAGCCGATTGCCCAGGTGTTGCCTCCGCCGCCGAGTCCGGAGGGCGAGTGGCTGGGTGCGATGAAGAAGCATGGCGAGATCCGTGCCGACCTCGTTGCTCCCGTGGCGGACCCGTCGGAGTGGGAAGCCCTCCGGTAGATGGGGCTGCTGCTCGATACGCACATCTGGCTGTGGAGCCTCCTCGACCCGGAGCGACTCGGCGACTCCACGAGGCAGGCCCTTCGGTCCCGGGACAATGAGCTCCGGCTCTCCCCCGTCAGCGTGTGGGAAGCCCTGCTTCTCTCCGAGCGCGGCCGGGTGGAGCTCAACCCCGATCCCCACCGCTGGATCCGCAAGGCGCTGTCGATCGCCCCAATCGTGGAGGCTCCGCTCACCGTCGACGTGGCGCTCGCCAGCCGCGGCGTCGACGTCGAGCACCAGGATCCCGCAGATCGCTTCATAGTGGCCACGGCCGCGGTGCACGGCCTGACGCTGGTGACGGCGGACGCGCGCTTGCTGCGCTGCCGGGGCATCGAGGTGCTGCCGAACCACTGAGACGCGCAACGGCGCGCATCGCGTGACGTGGGGAAGCCGGCACCCACCGCACACCGCCAACCCCGCCGCGCCGGACGGTGCCCCCTATCCCAGCGGGAAGTGGCAGCGTGCGCTGTGGGTGGGGGCGAGCGCGCTCTCGCGCGGCGCGGCGCCGGCCCACGCTGAGCGGCTCGCCCATCGAGCCGTCGACGGTGGAGACGACAGCGCCGTCGCAGCAGAGCCGTCGGACGGTCTCTGCCGCCAGAGTGCCGTGGTGCTCAATCTCGCATCGGCCCGCCTCGCCTCGGGCGAGCACATTGGAATCCACGTGCACAACCACCTCGTGTCGGTGGGGGCTGAGCGCCGGACCCTCCCCATTCTCGAAGAGCCGATCGGCCATCCACGCCAGGGCATCGGCTCTGCGCACAGTGTGCGAGAGCCTCTCCGCATACGTCTCACGTGGGACGTCCGGGGAGATGCCCTCCTCGGACGCGGATGGCGGATTTCCGGCCGGGGGATGCGGAGTGCGTTCGCTCGCGGTCGCCCCCGACCGGGACGTCCCACGTGGGACGTCCGAAGGCGCGCCCTCGTCGCACCACTGCGAGGCGGGCTGCTCGGATGCGTGCGCCTCCATCGCCGCATCGAGCGCGCTCAGGATGCGCGCACCGGTCTCGGGGGGGAATCGCCCGTAGAGCACTAGGGTGCCATCGTCGTCGTACCAGTACGTCAGAGAGCGCTCCCGGTGCTGGATATCGGCGTGCTCCGTCTCCTCCGCGCGCTTGGCCCGGCGGTACGAGCGCACGAACTTCTCCACGTGCTGCGCGGTGCCGTAGCGGCCGATTTCCAAGAGCTCGGGCTCGTTCTTCGCGCTTGCGATCCGGGTCAGCGCCCGAAGCTTGGAGTATCCCAGCTCGCCGCGGGCCGCGGCCGCCGAGAGCAGCGGCAGCTCTTCGAGCGCCCGGGCGACCCGCACCTTCTCGCGGGCGGTGTGGGCGTCGATGCCACAGGCCCAGCCCAGCCAGTGCGCGCAAGTGAGCGCACCCTGCTCCGCCCACACCGCCCGGCGATCGAGCTCCGCGATCAGGGTGAGAAGCCGATACGTCGCCGCATGGATGTGGGCGGCGAGAGTAGCCACCGCGGCGGCAAGCTCATCGTTGCTCAGGTGGGCGAGATCATCGGAAGGGGCGGTGGCGTCCGGTCCCTCCGCTACTCCGAGTGGACTCTGTTCCTGTCCCTGACCACTATTGAACGGTCCACGGCAAATCGTGGCGCTCTGCTCCCCGGTCCAGAATGAGTGGATGAGCGTCGACGGCCTTCACCTTCTTACGCAACCTCAACATTAGGTTCGCGACATCGAAAGGCTTTGGTCGCAGTCGCGACCTTATGTTCGGCTGTTCAAGATGGAGCGCCACTCGCCATCTGCGCTTATGCAACGCTCGTCTTGCCAGTGCCTGTTCGTCATGGTCATTCGCGTTGGCGCTCGCCGCCGCCAGGCCCGCCAGAGTGTCGCGTACCTTGGCTACCACATCATCCTCGATGTCCGTCGGGTTTGTTCTTTGACATTGCCGATGGTCCTTGACTTCAATGAGCCATGCAGCCACGTCCGAAACACACACGATGTCGACTGCCTTCGAGCCCCTTGCGATGGACTGAAACTGATTGCGGTAGAACGACCAATCATCGTACTTACCGACCTCGCAGTGCTCTGAAAAGGTGAACTTGAGATCGCCTTCGTGGATCTCGGTCACCGTATGAACTCCTCGACAAAGCGCTCGGACTGCGCCAGGTCCTCGTCCAGCAGCACAAGGGGATTTATTCCGGCTACATCATCGGCCTGCGAGATTTCCACCCCTTCGTCTCCTCGACACAGACCGAAGTAGCGCTGCTCGACCCCTTCGAATTCGCCCTCAAGGAGAATCTCCAGCTCCCTCAAGAGAAAGAGGCTGTGGGTGGCTACGAATACCTGAACGCCTGCCTTGCATATCGCGAGAACTGCTCTGGCGACTTCTCGGATCAGCCTCGGGTTGAGGTTGGACTCCGGCTCATCCCAGAACAGGCAGTCCTTGTCCAGCAGAGATCCGGTCGATATGAGCCGGGCAAGCATGGCGACTTTCCGCAAGCCTTCAGCGACCAAGGGCATCTCCATTGGACCGGCGTTGGTTAGAGCCAAATAGAACCGGCCATTGCGCTCGAGAACTACGCGCCCGCCGAGTTGACATTCCAGCGGCGCCAGAAGAGACGCGACATCGGACGCTCTGGGCCCACGCAGCGCCGGCGCACCGAGCAGTAGGCAGGTGTCCCTCCACGTTTCATCGAATTCCACGTGGTGAGCGTCGTACAGCGGCACGAATCCTGGATAGATGGTCAGCAACTCGTGGGTGGGGAGATACACCGGTGCCCGGCGACGCCAGTGTGTAGGGTGATGATCAATGGAGACCTCTGATCGGTTGGGCGTTGCGAAGCTGAATCCGAAGGACGTTCCGGATTCGCTGAACATGAGCTTCACTTCGCATCGGCTGCGCCCCCGTCGGCGCAGCGCCAGGCGACCGAGACGCTCGGGGCGGAACACGTTGACGAGCTTCTCGGCGAGCCGTGTCTCCAGAACTTTCTTGGTGGGCCGGCCACTGCGCTTCCTGCCCTCCTCGGCGCTCATCGCCATCGCGGCGTAGGGCAACTTGAGGAGGTGCGTCTTGCCCATTCCGTTCTCGCCGGCAATGACGTTGAGGTGCTTGGAGAATTCGAGTCGAGCTTGCGGAAAGGCCGTGAAGTTCTTGAGCTTCATCCACTTGAGCACTGCGACTTCCTCCTCGAATTTCCTGTACACGCCATTGTATTTCACGGGCAAGGGAGGCAGCGGAAACGGACAATGTCGCAGGAGCCCTTGCCCACGGCCCCGCGAGCGGCGCATGGGACCGCCCCCCGCATGCAATGACAAGGACCGCGCAGTCAGGGGCCGGGCATCCACATGTCGACCTATCTCGTCCGGCAAACAGGCACGGGGCATTTGAGGAAGTGTTGGTGCCGGAGCAACACTCCCCAAGTGGCGGCGGGCATCCGCCCTCGACGCCCGACCGCAGCTCCGCCGTCGCGTGGGACACGATGCACCGCGCCGCCGGGGAGCGGGAAGATGAGGCGGGCTCAGCCCCCGTCCTTCAACAGGCGGCCGAATATTCCCACCAGGAACGCGGTGCTGATCCCGAAGCTCAGCAGGCCGGTGACCGCTTCCATCGCGCCGAAGATGCGGTAGGCGCTGTCGATGACGACATCGCCGTAGCCGAGCGTGGTGTAGGTGACGAGGGAGAAGTAGATGGCGTCGGCCAGCTCCGGCAGCGCGCCGGTCGCGGTGAAGGCCCCCGCCCAGACCCAGACGTGGGCAGTGTGCGCGAGGACGACGGCCGCGAAGCCTCCGCCCATGAGCTTGGCGATGCGCAGCGCACAGGAGTCGCCGGCGGCGCCGGCGCTCAGCGCCTCGAGCCACTTCGCCGCCCCCACCAGGAGGAGCAGATGGAGCGCCGAGCAGGCGGCGAGGAGCAGGCTTCCGGCCACGATCTGCATCGTGACGCTCATCGCCCGGGTCAACCGGCGGCTTCGGGCCGGGCTTCACGCCCGCCGGCAGGCCCGGCTTCGGGCACGCCCGCGGGCGCCCTCGGAGGCGCCTCGGACGGCGGCGAGGCCTCGCCTCCCGTGATGCGGAAGAAGAGCGCGTAGAGCACCGGCACCACGATCAGGGTCAGGAGGGTGGCGAAACCGAGCCCCCAGATGACGACCACCGCCAGGCTCCTGAAGAAGGGGTCCCAGAGGAGCGGGGTGACCCCGAGCACGGTGGTCAGCGCGGCGAGGCAGACCGGCCGCGCCCGGCTCTGCGCGGCGTCGATCACCGCGTCCACGCGCGTCTTTCCTCCCGCGATCTGCGCATCGGTCTCGTCGATGAGCACGATCGCGTTCTTGATCATCATGCCGGTCAGGCTGAGCACGGCGAGAATCGCGACGAACTCCATCGGGGTTCCGGTGACGATGAGCCCGTACACCACCCCGATGAGGGCCAGCGGCACGCTGAGGTAGATGACGAGGGGCTGGCGGACGGCGTCGAAGAGCAGAAACACGACCAGCACCATCGCGCCGAAGCCGAAGGGCATGGTGGTGGCGAGCCCCGCGTTGGCGTCCCGGGAGCCCCCATGCTCGCCGCGCCACTCGAGACGGTAGCCCACCGGCAGGTCGATCGACTCGACGCCCGGCCGGATGCGGGCGAATAGCTCGGCGGTGTTGACCCCCGGAGGGGGATCCGCCTGGGCGGTGATCGCGAGCGCCCGGTCGACGCGTCGCATCCGCGCGTTCTCCAGGACGAGATCGAAGGCGTCGACCACCTGCGAGATGGGGACGTAGCGCCCCGACAGCGGGCTGAACACCGCCACCTGGCGGACCTGCTCGATGCGGGCGCGATCCTCGGCCACCGGCCGGAAGACGATCCGGCGCAGCTCGTTGCCCTCGCGGAAGATGCCGATAGTGGATCCCTCGTAGTGGGAGGCGATGGCCCGGGCGATATCGCCCTGGGACAGGCCGGCGCGGCGCGCGTTGCGCTCGTTGACCCGCGGACGTATCACCTTGACCTGCTCGCCCCAGTCGTCCTTGATGCTCGTTGCCCCCTGTTGCGCGAAGACCTCCTTCGCCCGCTCCGCCAGTCGGCGGAGAAGCACGGGGTCCGGCCCGCTGAAGCGGGCTTCGATCAGGCTGCCGCCCCCCGGACCGAGCACGAACTTCCACACCTTGTTGCGGCTGTCGGGGTAGTTCCGCTCCACGTGGCGGGAGATGCGCGGCAGCAGCACGTCGATCCGCCGGTAGTCGTCCACGTCGACCAGGATCTGTCCGTAGGCGGAGTTCCCGCTCTCCGCGGAGTAGGTCAGGATGAATCGAAGGTGCCCGCCCCCGACCACCGCGTTCGTGCCGGTCACGCCGTCCAGGCCGCGGATCCAGTCGCCGATCTCGACCACGTCCCGCCGCGTCCGCTCGATGTCGGTGCCCTGCGGCAGGAAGTAGTCGACCACGAACTGCGCCCGCGTGGAGGCGGGGAAGAACCCCTGCTTCACGAGGGGAAAGCTCGCCACCGCGGAGGCGAAGAGCGCCGCGGCAAGGCCGAGGGTCGCTCCGCGACGGCGAATCGCGAGCTCGAGGAGCGCACGGTAGGCGCGCAGGACGCGGGGCGGGCGCTTCGCCGCCGCCGCCGCGGCCGTCCCGGGGGCGGGCGGGGCGAGGAGCAGGGCGCAGTACCAGGGGGTCAGCCACACCGCGACGAGCCAGCTGAAGAGCAGCGCGATGGTGATTGTCCAGAACAGGGAGCCGGCGTACTCGCCGGTGTTGTCGGGCGAGAAGCCGATGGCGGAGAAGGCGAGGAAGCCCACCGCCGTGCCCCCCAGCAGCGGCCACTTCGTCCTCTGCGCCACCGATATCGCCGCCCCGGCCGGGTCCTCCCCCCGCTGGACCCGCACCAGGGTGCCCTCCACGACCACGATCGCGTTGTCCACCAGCATCCCGAGCGCGATGATGAGCGCGCCGAGGGATATCCGCTGCATGTCGAGGCCGAAGGCGTACATCCCGAACAGGGTGCCGGCCACGGTGACGAGCAGGATGCCGCCCATCAGGAGGCCGCTGCGCAGTCCCATGAACACGAGCAGGGTGCCGACGACGATGACGAGGGCCAGCAGCACGTTGCCCACGAAGTCCCCGATCGCGGCCCGCACCGAGCCGGACTGATCGGAAATCGGGTGGAGCTCGATGCCGAGGGGGCGCTGGCCGGTGAGATCCGCGAGCCGGGCCTTCACCGCATCGCCCATCTCGACCACGTTGCCGCCGGTGGTGTTGGAGATGCCGAGCCCGATCGCGGGAGCGCCGCTGCGGTAGAGACGGATCGAAGCGGGCTCCTCGAGGCCGCGGCGCACGCTCGCGAGGTCCTTCAGGCGGAAGGTGCGCCCGCTCCCCTCGTCGGTGATCACCAGGTCCTCGATGGCTTCGAGGGTCACCACCGCCGCGGCGGGGCGGATCGCGAGCCTCGTGCTTCCGGCCCGAACGCTGCCCCCGGGAGCGATCAGGTTCTGCCCTTCCAGCACCTGCGCGATCCGCTCCGCGCTGAGCCCGAGCTGGACCAGCCGGGCGGGCCGGTACTCGACGTGGATCACCTCTCGCGGCACCCCCACCAGGCGCACCCGGGAGACGCCGGGCACGAGCACGAGCTGCTTCTGGAGCTCCCTGGCGTAGCGGGCGACCTCCGGCAGGGAGTATCCCTCGCCGATGATGGCGTAGTAGAGCGCGTAGACGTCGCCGAAGTCGTCGTAGACCACCGGCGCCGATGCGCCCGGCGGCATGCTGCCCACGAGGTCGGAGACCTTGGCCCGCAGGCGGGTGAAGCTCCGCTGCAACGCCGCCCGGGTCTTCGTCGTCGCGATCGTGAACTCGACCGTGACCTCGGAGAGACCGGCCGACGAGACCGACTTGACCTCCCCGAGGCCGGGCAACTGCTGCACCGCGTTCTCGATCGCGTCGGTGACCTCGTCGGCCACCTCGGCCGCGCTCGCTCCGGGATAGGAGGTGATGATCTGCGCCTGGCGGATGATGAACTCGGGGTCCTCGAAGCGCGGGAGCTTCTCGTAGGCGTAGTAGCCGGCGCCCAGGATCAACGCCGTCATCAGCGCGCTGACGACCCGCTTCTCGACCGCGAACCTGGCGAGGTTCACCGGGCTACTCCCCGATGCCCGTCACGGGCCTCACCTCCATCGCGTCGCGCAGCGCCGACACTCCGGCCGTCACCACGACGTCGCCCGCCTCGAGCCCCTCGAGGACCGCGATGCCCTCGCCGCGGGCTTCGCCGGTCACCACGACACGCCGGGAGACCCGCCCGTCCGCCTCCGAGACCACCCAGACGAAGGGCGTCCCGTCCGCCTCGGCGGCGAGCGCGGCGAGGGGGATCTCGTGCGCGGCCTCGCTCTCGGGCGCGCCCCGCACCACGACGCTTCCCACCATGCCGGGGAGAATGGCCACGTCTCCCGGGACCTCGATCGCCACCCGGCCCCGGTAGGTCTGCGTGGCGGGGTCGGCCTGGGTGGAGAACTCCTCGAGCTCCGCCGCGAAGCGCTGTCCGGGGAGGCTGTCCAGCACCGCCTCCGCCGACAGGGGCCGGGTCGCGGCGAGCTTCACCACGTCGGGCCCCGGCACGTCGAAGGACAGGGCCAGGGTCTCCAGTTTCTGGAGGACGGCGATCGGGTCCTTCGCCCGCACGTTGGAGAAGTTCTCCACCTGGCGCCGTGCGACGATGCCGTCGAAGGGCGCGCGCAACGTGGCGTCCTCCAGAGCGTCCCGCGCGCTCTCGATCGACAGCGCAAGACCGTCGATGATTGCCTGCTGGGCGGCCACGTCCTCTTCCCGCGCCCCGGCCCGGCCCTTGGCGAGCTCCTGCTCCTTCGCCTCCAGCGCCGCCTCCGCCACCCTCAGCGCGATGAGGTCCTCATCGAGCGCCACTTCCGCGATCACGTTGCGCTCGAATAGCGCTTGGGAGCGCTCCACCCGATCCGTCGCGCCGTCCACCTCGGCCTGCGCCGCGGCGACCCCCGCTTCCAGGGCGGCGAGGTCCTCGCCGCGCGCCCCCGAGGTCAGCACCTCCATCTGCGCTTCGGCCTGCGCGAGCTGGCTCTCGAGGCGCGCGAGCTCCGCCTCGAAGTCCCGGGTGTCGAGCTGCGCGACGACCTCGCCCGCCGCGATCCGGAGTCCGCCCCGGATCGGGAGCTCCACGATCTGCCCGGAAACGCGGAAGGAAAGCTCCACTTCCTGCGCCGGCAGGACGATCGCCGGGTAGTCGCGGCGGAACCCGGTCGCGACCGCCCGGACGGTCAGGGTCTTGACCGGCCTCGGTTCGGCGCCCTCGGCATCACCGGCTCCGTCTCCGGAGCGATCACAGCCGGCGAGCAGCGCGCCGAGGGACACGGCGAACACGAATACGGTGCACGAACGCTTCGATACCGACATTTCAGGCCTCACCACCGATAAGGGGCTCCGCCCCGATTGCCTCGACGTCCGGGCCGGAGCGGCGCTCGCGGCCGCGGGGCTCCGGACGCGCCCCCAAGGTCCATGCCGTGACAGGAAGGACGCCGCCCCGGGCGCCGGCTGAGGGCCGCAGGTGAGCGGGGCTCTTCAAGAGTCAGCATTGCCGGGGAGCTGCAGGCGGGAGACCCGGGAAGCCCATCGGGTGCTCCCATGGCGAAGTCTCAGTCCGCACGCAACGATGCGGACTCGGCATTCCGGGTCCGCGAAACGACGGGTCGAACCATCCCCCCTACCCCAGCGGGAAGTGGCAGCGCACGCTGTGGCCGGGCTCGAGCTCGCTCGCGCCGGGCGCCTCCTCGCGGCAGCGCGCCTGCGCGTAGGGGCAGCGGGTGTGGAACTCGCAGCCCTGCGGGCGGCTCTCGAGGCTCGGCACCTCGCCTTCGATGGAGACGGTGGTGCGGCGCCGGTCCGGGTCGGGCTGCGGAATGCCGTCGAGCAGGGCCTTGGTGTAGGGGTGAGCGGGCCGCGCGAAGATCCGTTCCGAGCTGCCCTGCTCCACGAAGCGGCCGAGGTACATGATCGCGAGGCGATCGCTCACGTGGCGCACCACCGGCAGGTTGTGGGTGATGATGAGGTAGGCGAGGCCGAGGCGCTCCTGGAGCTCGGCCATGAGGTTCAGGATCTCGCCCTGCACGGATACGTCGAGGCCCGCGGTCGGCTCGTCCGCGATGATGAGGCGGGGCTCGAGGGCGAGCGCGCGGGCCACCCCGACCCGCCGCGCCTGCCCGCCCGAGAGCTCGTGCGGGTAGCGCCCGAAGAACTCCGGTCCGAGCCCGACGAGACCGAGCAGCTCCCCCGCCCGCGCGTCCGGATCATCGAGCTTCACCTCGTGGATGTGGAAGGGCTCGATGATGAGCGAGCGCACCGTGAGGCGGGGGCTCAGGCTCGCCACCGGATCCTGGAACATCATTCCGATCTCGCGCCGGTGGGGCTTGTAGGCGCTCTCGGGGAGACCGGTCAGCTCCTGGCCCTGAAATCGGATCGAGCCCGAATGGGTGTCGGAGAGCCCGATGACCGCGCGCCCGAGGGTGGTCTTGCCCGCCCCGCTCTCTCCCACGAGGCCGTAGGTCTGCGAGGAGTCGAGGGTGAGGGACACGTCCAGCACCGCGTCCAGCCAGGGGTCGCGCACCCCGGTCAGCAGCGCGCGCACCAGCCCCATGCGCCGGTAGCGCACCCGCAGGTGCTCAATTTCGAGCAGCCGGTCCGACATCCAGGAGGTGGCAGCTTGCACGGTGGGTGGGCCCGAGCGTGTGCTCGCGCGGCGGGCTGCCGGCGCAGCGTTCGAGCGCGGCAGGGCAACGTTCGACGAAGACGCAGCCCCGGGGCGGCTCGTGCAGGTCCGGCAGGTCGCCCGGGATGGTGGGAAGGCGGGCGGTGCGCTCGAGCACCCGGGCGGGGTCGCAATCCAGCAGAGCGCGGGTGTAGGGATGGCTCGGGCGGTGGAAGATGTCGTGGCAGGTGCCCTTCTCCACCACCTCCCCCGCGTACATCACGACCACCTCGTCGCAGAGCTCGGCGACCAGGCCCAGGTTGTGGGACACGAAGAGGACCGAGGCGACGAGCTCCGCCTGGAGCTCGCGCAGGAGGTGAATGATCTGCCCCTCCATCGTCACGTCGAGCGCGGTGGTGGGCTCGTCCGCGATGAGCAGGGCCGGATGCATCATGAGCGCCATCGCGATCGAGAGGCGCTGGCGCATGCCCCCGCTCAGCTCGTGGGGGAAGCTGTCGATTCGGGTCTCGGGATCGGGGATGCCCACGCGGCGCAGCATCGCGATCGCTGCATCGCGCTTCTGCCTCTTGTTCAGGTTCCGACGGCGGTACTGGATGTCCACCATCTGCCGCCCGATGGAGATCACCGGGTTCTGCGCGGTCATCGGATCCTGGAACACCATCGTGATGCGCTCGCCGCGAACCTCGCGCAGCTCCGGCTCCGAGAGTCCGAGGAGGTTGCGGCCTTCGAACATGACCTCTCCGCCCTCGATGTCGGCATTGTTCGCGAGCAGGCCCATCGCGGCGGAAATCACCGTGGTCTTCCCGCACCCGCTCTCGCCCACCACGCCCACCACCTTGTTCCGGGGCACGCTGAAGCTCACGCCGCGCACCGCGTGCACCGGGCCGTAGTCAGTAGAAAAAGCGATGCTCAGGTTGCGGATGGCGAGGACGTCGTCCATGGTTCGGCTCACCGGGGGCCTCACGTGGACCGGCGCAGGCGCGGGTCGAAGATGTCGCGTAGCGCCTCGCCGAGAAAGGTGAACCCCAGGGTGGTCAGGATGAGCGGCAGGCCCCCCGCGATCACCGGCCACGGCGTCTCACGGATGATCTGCCGGCCGTCGGCGAGGATGCTCCCCCAGCTCGGGGTGGGCGGGCGCACCCCGAGGCCGAGAAAGCTCAGGCCCGCCTCGATGGTCACCACCACCGGCACGTTCATCGCGGCGAGGATGAGAAGCGGTCCGATCGCGTTCGGCATCACGTGGCGTCCGAGCACGCGGATCGGGCCGGCCCCGAGCGCCCGCTCGGCGAGGATGAACTCGGTGCCGCGCAACGCGAGGGTCTGGGTGCGCGCGATGCGCCCGTAGCTCGGGATCGAGGTGATGATGATCACCGCGATCACCATGTGCAGGCTGGGGCCGGTCAGGGTAATGATGGCGAGCGCGAGCATGATGGCGGGAAAGGAGTTGATGGTGTCGAACACCAGCAGCAGCGCGTTGTCCATCCAGCGCGGCCCGTAGCCCGCGAGCATCCCGAGCACCAGCCCCGCGAAAAGCCCGATCGAAACCGCGATCGCCGCCACCTGCAGCGCGACCCGGCCTCCGTAGAGGACCCGGGTCAGGGTGTCGCGGCCGAGCTGGTCGGTGCCGAGGAGGAAGGTGGCCGAGGGACCCTCGAAGCGGTGCTTGACGTTGATCTTGGAGGGGCTGTGCGAGGTCAGCCAGGGCGCGAAGGCCGCGCTCGCGAAAAACACAAGCACCAGCACCAGACCGGTCAGGCCCAGCGGATCGCCGAGAAGGCGGCGCGAGCGCGCGAAGCGGCGCTTGCGGCGCGGTGCCGGCGTGCCGGCGGCGGCCGGTGCCGTCGCGTCAGAGGCTCTTGCGGACACGAGGGTCGAGGCTCGCGGCAACGAGGTCCGCGATCAGCACGGTGAGCACGTAGAGCACGGCGGTGAGCAGCACCGCCCCCTGCACCACGGGGAAATTGCGGGTCACCACCATGTCCACGATGAGCTTCCCGACTCCCGGCCGCGCGAAGATGATCTCCGCGAACACCGCGCCCGAGAGCAGGTTGCCCATCCCCACCCCGAGCAGGGTGACGGTGGGAAGGATCGCGACCTTGAGGGCATAGCGGTAGACGAGCATCGCCGGCGGCAGGCCGAAGGCGCGGGCGGCGCGGATGTGGTTCTCTCCCATCACCTCCAGCATCGAGGCGCGCACCAGGCGGGCGAGGTAGCCCACCCAGCCGAGCCCGATCGCGAAGGCGGGCAGCACCAGGTGCCAGGCCTGGTCCGCGAGGTTGCCGCGCTCGCCCGCGCCGATCACCGGGAACCAGCCGAGCATGATGGAGAAGAAGAGCAGCGCCCAGATCGAGACCACGAAGGAGGGTACCGCGATCGACCCCACCGAGATCACCCCGGTGAACTTGTCGAGGAAGCTGTTGCGCCGCACCGCCGAGAAGCAGCCGAGCGGGATACCGACGAGCGCGGCCCAGCCGAGCGCGGTGAGCGCGAGAATCACCGTGAAGCGCATCTGATCGAGCACGGTCAGGGTCACCGAGCGATCGGTGAACACGTCGCGCCCGAGATCGCCGTGGAGCGCATTCCACATGAAGCGCCCGTACTGCACGATGAAGGGATCGTTGAGTCCGAGCCGTTCCGCGTACTTGGCCTGGATCTCCGCCGTCGCCCGCGGCCCCAGCGCGATCGAGACCGGATCGCCGGGGATGATGTGAATGAGGCTGAAGAGCACCAGCATCGCGAAGAACACGATGACGACGGCGAGCCCGCCCCGCTTCAGCGCGTATATCAGCATGCGCGGGGTCTCACCCCGGAGGGCTGACGGGCTCGGGCGGCGTCACGGCAACGGACGCGAATCGGGGTCGCCCGATGGCGCGGGACTCCGCTCCCGATTCGGTGCGCCATGCCGGCCGGTGCGTGCGGCAAGCGTTCGGAGAGCCGGCGGCGCGGGCCGCGCCCGCGCCGCCGTGGCCTCCCGATGCCGCTACCCGACGCGGGACATCTGGGTGAAGTCGAACTGGCCGGAGGGGTCCAGGCCGGGGCTCAGCCAGTCCCGGTGCATGAAGAAGGGCGGCTCGTGCGTGAGCCACACGTAGGCGCCGGTGTCTTCCATGATCTCCCCCATGCGCAGGTAGATGCGGTTGCGCTCCTCGATGTCGGTCTCCGCGATGCCGCGCGCGTAGAGATCCTCGAACTCGTCGTCCGACCAGCGCTCCCAGTTCCACACGCCGACCTGGTCGCGCACGAACCACTGGAAGTGGTCGAAGGGGTCGGGCGAGCCGCCGTAGCGCATGATCCAGAGCTGGAGGTCCTTCCAGGCGTCGCCCTTGGACTCCTGGCCCAGGTTCCAGAAGGGACCGGAGTCGAGCGGCACCACCTCCACCGTGACGCCGACCTCGGCGAGGTTGGCCTGGATGATCTGGGCCGCGGTCATGCGGTCCTGAAGGTTCTGCGTCTGCAGGGTGAGGCTCAGGTTCGTAGCCCCCGCCGCCTGGAGAAGCTCGCTCGCCTTGGCCGGATCGTAGGAGTACTTGGACTCGTTGCGCTTGCCGATGAGCCCCGGCGGCACGATGCCGTAGGAGCGCGGCGCCACCCCGCCGTAGGCCGCCTCGAGGACCGTGTCGGCGTCGACGGCGTGCTGGATCGCCTTGCGCACCCGGATGTCGCTCAACTTCGGATGATCGGTATTCATCCCCATCCAGGTGTAGCGCAGGCCGCCCGTCGCCTTGATCACGGTGCCCTCGGGCGGGTTCGCGGTGTAGCGCACCGCGGAGATCGGGGTGACCTCGGTCATGTCGACCTCGCCCGCCTCGTAGGCGAGCTCGGCGGAGTTTGAGTCCTCGATGTTGATGTAGTTGATGACGTCGAAGTACGGCTGCTCGAGCGGCCAGTCCGGATTGCGCTCGAAGACCATGGCCTCCCGGGGCCGCCACTCGCGGATCCGGTAGGGACCGCACTGGGCGGGCACGTCGGTGGTGTACTGGGTGATGCCCTTGGCCTCGAAGGCCGCCTTGCACACGATGGCGCTGGTCGATCGCGCGAGCGCGGTCAGCCAGATCGGGGCGAAGGGCCGGTTCATCACCAGGGTGCCGCGATACGCGTCGTGGATCTCGACGTGGTCGAGGGCGTCCCACTTGCCGCTCCACTCCGACTCCTTCATGCGTTCGTAGGAGAACTTCACGTCCGCGGTGGTGAACTCGCCGTAGCCGTCGCTCCACATGAGGCCCGACTTGAGCTCGAAGTCGATATGGGTGGGGTCGCGGTGCCCGATACTGTTCACGTAGGCTGCGGGCCTCCAGCTCCACTTGTCTCCGGCGGGCACCTCGGCGAGGCGCGGCAACACCGCAAACTGGGTGGTCACCTCGGCGCCGCCGATCATGTAGCCGGGATCGAGGATCTGGATGTCGCGGATGAGGCGGACGTTGAGCACCTTCTCGCCTTGCGCTCCGACGCTCATCGACCACATGCCGCTCCCGAAGGCGGCGGAGAGCGCGGCCGCAGTGCCAAGAAACTCTCTTCTCTTCATGGACGGGCTGGACATTGAATGCTCCTCTTGGATTGCGCAGACCGGAGAACGGCCGGATTCGAACCCGAATCTTCCGGCGCCCCGGCGCGGGCTTGCTCAGGTGATCGCGAGGCCGACTCTACCCCACCCCCATTGCGGGATCCAAAACGCCCGCGAGTCGGCCGACGGGCTCCCGACCGCATGCGAATTCCGCTCCCGCGCCTTCACCTGCGGGCTCCGTCATTTCCTCGCCGAGCGGGAGTCGAGATCCGGGACACGCGCCTCCAGCCGCAATGATCCTGCGTCCTGCATCTCCCGCTCGGAAATCGCGTCAATTCACGCCAATCAGTCCCGCGCGCAGGCCCTCCAGCACCGCTTCCTCGGCCGTGCGCGGCGAGAGGCAGTCGCCGGCAATGCGGACGATGCCGGGGTAGTCGGCGAGCCCCTCCTCCAGCGATGTGTCCGAGATCGGCCCCTCCGCCAGCACGAGGGTGTCCACGCCGCAGAGGTCCACTTCGCGAGCGCTCAGCGTGTGCCGGAATCGGGCGACATCGTCTGCGAGCCCGCGGAGCACGAGATGCGGCAGCACCCGGACGCCGAGGGAGTGGAGCTCGCCGAGAGCGTGGCTGCGCACGCCGGCGGGCACGTTCTGTCCCGGCACGTCCCCGATGACCGCGAGCCGTACCTCGTGCCCGGCCCGGGCGAGCTTCTCCGCCGCGCCGAGGGCGCTCCAGTCCAGGCGTCGATCCGCGACCACCACACGGCGGCCGGGCCCGGCTTCGTCGAGGGCCACCTGCCATGCCGTCGCCACGTCGCCGTCGAGCCCGGCGGAAACCGGGCGGTCGCGGGCGCCGGTGGCGACGACGACGGCGTCGGGAGCGCGCTCGCGCACCAGCGCGGGGGTGAGCGGAGCGCCGGCAAGGATCTCCGCCCCGGCACGGCGCGCCTCGCCCGCGAGGTTCTCGGCCAGACGCCGGAACTCGGCGCGGCCGGGGAAAGAGGCCGCGACGAGGGCCTGCCCTCCCGGCCCGTCGCTCGCCTCGTAAAGCGTCACCGAGTGACCGCACTCCGCGGCGACCGCGGCCGCCTTGAGCCCCGCGGGACCGCCACCGGCCACGAGCACCCGGAGCCGGCGGGCGGCGCGGGGCCGCGGAAGGAAGCTGCGCTCCCTTCCGCTCTCGGGGTACTGGATGCACGAGATGGGCGCGCCCTTGGCGCCGTGGCCGATGCAGGCCTGGTTGCAGGCGATGCACACCCGGATGGTGTCGGCCCGGCCCTCGCGCGCCTTCGCCGCCAGCTCCGGATCGCAGATCTGCGCCCGGGTCATGCCGCAGAGATCGGCGGCGCCTTCCGCGAGCACGCGCTCGGCGACCTCCGGGGCATTGATGCGGCCCGTCGCGATGACCGGCAGGTCCACCGCCGATCGGATCACCCGCGCGTAGGGGGCGATGTAGCCGGGCGGCACCGCCATCGGGGCGGTGACGTGCACCCCGCCGCGGAAGCTCGAGGTCGAGCCGAGGTTGATGCTGAGATAGTCGGCGAGCCCGGTCCGCTCCACCGCGCGGCACACCGAAAGCGCCTCGTCCGCGGTCAGTCCCACCTCGTCCATCTCGTCGGCGCACACCCGCACTCCGAGCGGCATGTCCTCGCCCAGCCGGCCGCGCACCGACTCCAGCACCTCGTGCAGGAAGCGGAAGCGCGCCGCTTGCGAGCCCCCGTACTCGTCGCCGCGCCGGTTGACGCGCGGATTGAGGAACTGGGAGACGAGGTGCCCGTGATGGGCCATCACCTCGATGCCCTGGAAGCCCGCCTCCCGCATGCGCGCCGCCGCCTCTCCGTATGCCTCGACCACCTCCCGGACGAGCGCCCGCGGCATTGCGCGCGGCACGATCTGGTTGCGCTCGCAGGCGATCGCGGAAGGCGCGTAGGCGACCGCGACCGTCCCGTCTTCGCTCGAGCCCGCGATGTCGCCGCGCCCGGGATGGTAGAGCTGGCCGAAGGCCGCCGCCCCGTGGGCGCGGATGCGATCCACGACCCGGCGGTAGGGCTCGATGCACGCATCGGTATGGGCGGCGGCGTAGCGCCCCGCCCCGATCGCGGTGTCGTGCACCGAGGCGGCCTCGCAGATGATGAGCCCCGCCCCGCCGCGGGCCCGCGCTTCGTGGTAGGCGCCGATCCGGTCGTTGGCAAGCCCGCCGCTCGCCATGTAGGTGCCGTGCGCGGTGGACACGATGCGGTTGCGCAGGGTGACCCCGCGCAGCGTGAGGGGAGAGAAGAGGAGAGGGAAGTGCCGGCTCACGGAGGAGCGTCGCGCCCCGGGGACACGCTGCGTCGCCACGCGCGCTCGCGGACCTTCGGCGCGCCCTTGATGCCGAGGCGCCACAGGAGCCGGGAGTCGTGCGCGCCGCTCGCGAACTCGCTGGGAAGGGCGGCATGGAGCGTCTGCAGGGTATCGACGACCAGGACATCCCCGACCTCGTGCCGGTGCCGCCGCACGTAGCCCGGGCGAAGCGCGTGCGCCTTGAGCGCGTCGAGCAGGTTGCTCGCCTCTTCGTCGTCCATGCCCTCGACTCCGCAGGCGAAGCCGGTCACCGCGTAGAGGGACCTCGCGCGGGTGACGGGATGCGGGGGCGCGAGGTAGTGGCGCACCGCCGGCAGCCGGGCCCGCTGCTCCTCGGTGCGGATCGGTATCGCCCTCTCCTCGCCGTCTCCGCCCCGCGCCGCTTCGTAGGCATGGCGGACGACGAGCGAGCCGATGCGGGACCGGGTGTCGTCGTCGAGGTCCTCGTAGGCGGCGCGCATGTCGGCGAGCAGCGTCTCGCCGCCGACCTCGGGCATCGCGAGCGCGTAGAGCACGATCATGGTCGCCGGCTCGGCCTCGTAGGACTGGTCGGTGTGCCAGAAGGCGGCGCCGTTCCTCACCGCCGCGTCCCGGTCCTTCTCGTTCACGTTGCCGATGGGCTCGATCTCGGGGAAGCCGGGCATGCGCAGGTGGTCCAGGGCATGGGCCACCGGCCGCCCGAGGCATCGCCCGAAGTCGAGGTACTGCGCCTCGTTGAGACGCTGATTCCTGATGACCACGAAGCGGTGCGCGTAGAGGGTGTCGAGGATCTCCCCCATCACCGCGTCGGACACGCCGCTTGCGAGATCCAGGCCGTGGATCTCCGCACCGAAGCCCGAAGGGTCGATGGGTCTCGTATCAAGCATGGAGATGCGCTCCTCTCCGCCCGATCCGGCCGCGAGCCGTCACTCGCTCCGGAAAGTGATGTCGCCGTAGTAGGCGAGCGCGGCGCCACCGCTGTTGTCGGTGTCGCTCATGACCGCGACCGCATCGACGTAGCGGACCTCCTTTCCGAACAGGGCCCGGAAATCGGCGCGCACGTTGCGGCGCTCGGTCACCCACCGGCCCGTGCGCGCGTCGCCGGACTGCAGCGCGATGTGCCGCGCGTTCCCGGTGTAGGCGTTCGGCCAGGTCTCTCCCGCCGCGCGCGTGCTCGCCCAGACGTAGTTGACGGCACGGGTACGCCAGAAGAACACCGGATCCGAGCGGATGACGTAGACCCGGGCGGGGTAGTCGTCGCCCTCCCGGGTGCGCTCGTCGATGTCTCCGAGCGTCCCCTCGACCCGCCAGGTCCACTCGAGGATCGGCGTCTTATTCAGGTCGATCCTCTGCTCGTGGAAGAGGCCGGAGGCGCTCCCCCGGCTGGTCGCGCGGAGCACCGCCCGCCCCTCGATGCTGACCCGCTCGTACGTGGTCTTCCCGCTGAAGACCTTCTCCTCCCAGGCGCTCACGTCCCCGTCGCGCAGCACCGCGACGTCGGCGGCCGCGGCGCTCGCCAGGGCGCAGAGAAGAAGCGACAGACCCGCCCCCAGGAACCCGCGCGTGATCATGTCGCAGCCATGGCCCCACGTGCGACTCCACTCCGACGGGGCGTTGGCCGCCATGTTTCACCGCTTTCCTGCTGCGGACACGGATCTGCCGACATGGACTGCGCTGAAGCGCGCCTCAAGGGCGTCCGAATCCGCTCCCAGCGGATTGGTGAACGCGGCCAGGGGAGCGGAAAGGGCCAGCATGGAATTGCTCATGCGGCGCATCGTAGCGTCTTCGCCCCGGCCGCCGGTACCGGCAGCGCAATGCCCGCTGCCGCAGGTCGCAAGCGTGCTGCCGGGACGCCGTGAGCAGCGCCGCGCCGCACCAGGACCAACTCCGGTTAAAGTGCGCGCTTCCCCGGCCCCGCGACATCGGGAGGAAAGAGAGCATGCGGATCGGAATGGTCTTTCCCCAGGCCGAGATCGGCCCCGACCCCGGAGCGGTCCGGGCGGTCGCGCAGGCGGCGGAGGAGCTCGGCTACGCGCATCTCCTCGCCTACGACCACGTTCTCGGCGCGGACTTGCGCAATCGCCCGGACTTCCGCGGCCCCTACACCTCCGATTCGCTCTTCCACGAGGTCTTCGTGCTCTTCGGCTACCTCGCCGGTGTCACGGAGCGCCTCGAGCTCGTGAGCGGAGTCATCATCCTGCCCCAGCGCCAGACCGCGCTCGTCGCCAAGCAGGCGGCGGAGGTCGACGTCCTGAGCGGCGGCAGGCTCCGCCTCGGCGTCGGGGTGGGCTGGAACGAGGTCGAGTTCACCGGCCTCAACGAGAACTTCCGCAACCGGGGCCGGCGCTGCGAGGAGCAGATAGCGCTGATGCGAGCGCTCTGGACCGAGAAGGTCGTCGACTTCGAGGGCCGGTGGCACCGGATCCCCGAGGCGGGGATCAACCCGCTTCCCGTGCAGCGCCCGATTCCGGTCTGGATCGGCGGCTACGTCGCCGCGACCATGGACCGCATCGGCCGCATGGGCGACGGCTGGTTTCCGGAGTCGCAGGACAGCGAGGCTCCCGGGGCGAAAGTGAAGGCCGACCTCGAGCTCATCGCCCGCGCCGCGCGGGCCGCGGGCCGGGACCCGGCGGAGATCGGCATGGAGGCGCGGATCCGCCTCGACCGGGTGCCCCGTGACGAGTGGAGCGCCCTGGTCGAGGAGTGGCGCGCGCTCGGCGCCACCCACCTCTCCGTCATCACCGCGGACGAAGGCCACGACGCGGCCGGTCACATCCGCTTCCTGCGGGAGTTCGCGGAAGCCGTGGATCTCGGAGCCGCGCGGTGAGCGTCCTCGACTGCCACGCCACCCCGCTCGATCCCTCGCGCACCGATCTCGCGAGGGAGTTCCGCGCCCGGCCCTTCGGCGTGCACTCGCCGGAGCTCCAGGTGCTGCTCAATCGCATGCGCAGCCTGCCCGTCGACGGCAAGCACGTGCTGATCACGGTGCGCCCGGGGGACGAGTGGATGCTGGGACGGATCTACCGCGACCCCCCGCGCGTGGAGAAGCTCCCCGAGCACCGCTTCCGCAGCATGGCCGAAGCGGAGTGGTTCGTGTTCAAGCTGCGCTGGCGCGCGCTCTGCGGCGAGGAGCTCCGCCTCGAGGAGGAAGAGGCGGGGCACGGCGAAGGATGACGCGTTTCCCGGGAATCCCCGACTGGTGGAGCGCCGCTCCCGGAGAGCGGGTGCGCTTCATGGCGAGCAGCGAGGACGCCGCCGGGTACCGGGGCGACATTGCGACTGGAAATGCCAGGAGGAAGATGAAGTGATCAGCGCAGACCTCGAGGGCCGGAAGGCCCTCGTCACCGGCGGCGCCTCCGGGATCGGCCTCGGAACCGTCGAGCTCTTCGCCCGCAGCGGCGCCACGGTGGCCGTCAACGACCTCGCGGGCAACCCCCGCCTCGAAGAGGCGGTGGAGCGCCTGCGCGGCGAGGGGCTCTCGGTCCTCGCCGCGCCCGGCGACGTCGGCGACCCGGAAGGGGCGCGCGCGATGGTGGAGGCGGCGGCCCGGGCCATGGGCGGGCTCGACTACCTCATCAACAACGCGGGCACTCCCGGCACCTCGCGCACCATCCCGCAGAGCGACCTGGACCGCTTCACCGAAGAGTTCTGGCAGCGCCTGCTCTCGGTCAACCTGCTCGGGCCCTTCCGATGCACCCATGCCGCGGCCCCCTGGCTCCGGGCGGCGCACGGCGCCGTCGTCAACACCTCCTCCTCCTCGGGCTTCACGGGCGGCGGGAGCAGCCTCCCCTACAGCGCGACCAAGGCGGCGCTCATCAACATGACCAAGGAGCTCGCCCGCGCGCTGGGCCCCGAGGTGCGGGTCAACGCGATCGCGCCCGGCATGGTGGAGTCGAACTGGCAGTGCAGGTTCAGCGACGAGCAGATAGCGGCGGAGATCGGCAACTCCGCCCTGCGCCGCCGCGGCACCCCCGTCGACTACGCCGAAGTCATGCTCTTTCTCTGCGCCGGAGCCGCCTACGTCACCGGGCACACCATCGTCGTCACCGGCGGCAGCCTGATGTAGGCGGGCGCGGCGCGGTCCGGACAACCGCGGGGAGGAATGCACGGTGGAAATCGGCGCCCTGTTGATCGAGGCCCTCGGCGTCGTCGCGATCACCATCATGGTGGGGAGCTACGCGCTGGAGGAGCGCCACTCCTGCTGGGTGCTGGTCTTCTCCTTCGGCTGCGCCCTGGCCGCGCTCTACGCCCTGCTGATCGGTTCGCTCCCCTTCCTCATCGCGGAAGGCATCTGGGCCGCCATCGCGTTCAAGCGCTGGCGGCGCGCCTACGCCCGGCGGGTCGGAAAGCAGCGCTGAAGCCGGCGAGAGGACGGGGAGGAGGTGCCGCATCGATGTACGAGTCGCTGGGATTCGAAGCGTTGACGCCGCTCGCCGCATCCGTCGGCCTGGGACTGGTCCTCGGCGGCGCCTACGGCGCGCTCGCGCAGCGCAGCGCCTTCTGCCTGCGCCGCAGCCTCGTCGGGCCGTGGAGCGAGTGCCTGCCGGCGCTCGGAGTCTGGGTGATGGCGCTGGCAACCGCCGTCGCGGGCACCCGGCTGGCGGTCGTCTCGAGCCTCGTCTCCTTCGAGGCGCACCGCTTTCTCGCGCCCGACTTGCCCGTCGCCTCCGCGCTGCTGGGGGGAGCGCTCTTCGGGGCCGGCATGATGCTCACGGGAGGCTGCGCATCGCGCCTCACGGTGCTGGTCGGCGCGGGAAACCTGCGCGCGCTGCTCGTCCTGATCGTCTTCGCGGTCACCGCGCTGGCGACCATGAGGGGGGTCCTGGCGCCGCTGCGCGAGGGGCTGGGCGAGGCGACCGTGCACGGCGGAAAGGCGGCTGCGCTCGCGGCGCTTCCCGGCGGCGAGCTCTGGCCGCTCGGCCTCGCGATCGCGGCGGCGCTCTTTGCGCTCCGCTCCGGGGCGCGGCCCTCCCACCTGGCGATGGCGGGCGGAATCGGTCTGCTGGTGCCGCTCGGCTGGGTCGGAACGGGGTTCCTGCTCCTCGACGACTTCGACCCGATTCCCCTGCAGTCCCTGAGCTTCACCGCTCCGACGGCCGACACCCTGTTCTGGACGGTGGCGGCCACCGCGATTCCGGCCGGCTTCGGCACCGGCCTGGTGGCGGGGGTCCTGGCCGGCAGCCTGGGCGCGGCGCTCGTGGCCGGCGAGTTCCGATGGGAGAGTCTGGAGAGTCCCCGGCAGACCGGGCGCTACCTCGCCGGCGGCGTGATGATGGGCGTGGGCGGGGTGCTCGCGGGCGGCTGCACCGTTGGCGCCGGGCTCTCCGGCGTCTCCACCGCGAGCCTCGCCGCCCTGCTCGCGCTCGCCGCCATGGCCGTCTCCGCGCGGACGGTCGGAAAGCTCATCGCCGGCCGATAGCCGCCGGGAGCGAGCGGCGGCGTATCCGCAGCGGAGCGGAGACGCCGCCGCCGGCAGGGTCCTCAGCCGAAGATGTCTCCGGATATCGCGGCGTACCAGTCGAGCGATTCCTCGTAGGTCGCCTTGCGGAGCTCCGCGCTCTCCCCGACCTCCGAGATGAAGCCGTCGGTCTTCGCGATCTTCTCGTCGGTCGCCTGGTAGGAGGCGCCGACCTTGACGCCGTCATCGGTGCCGATGAGCGACCAGCAGGTGTTGGAGAATCGGGCCGGAAACACGCTGGAATCGGTGAGCGCCCCGCGCACCGCCATCGCGCAGACCTTGGCCTGGCTGTTGGCGGAGAAGCCGGACTTCGGCATGTCGCCCTGCTGCGAAGCGTCGCCCAGCACGTGGATGTTCTCGTCCTCCCGGCTCTGCATGGTGTGCGCCACCACCGGCGCCCAGCCCGCCTCGTTGGTGATGCCGGCGAGCGCCGCAATGCGTCCCGCCTGCTGCGCCGGGATGACGTTGCACACGTCCACTTTGGTCGCCTCGCCGTCGATCACGACCTCCATCGCCTCGGGGCGCACCTCGACCTTGTCCCCGCCGAAGTCCGGGCCGACGCGCTCGACCATGCCCGCATAGTGCCGCTGCCAGCCGTCCTCGAAGAGCCCCTGCTTGGAGAACTTCTCCTTGGGATCGACGATGAGGATCTTCGCGCTCGGGTTGGACTGCTTGAGGACGTGGGCCACCATCGAGATCCGCTCGTAGGGCCCGGGAGGGCAGCGGAAGGGATTGGGCGGCGCGACCATGCAATAGACCCCGCCCTGCGGCATCGCCTCGATCTGCGCCCGGAGAAGCTGGGTCTGCGATCCGGCCTTGTAGGCGTGCGGCATGCGGTTCTGCTGCGACAGGTCCCAGCCCGGAACGGAGCCCGGCCGGAAGTCGATGCCGGGCGCCAGCACGAGGCGGTCGTAGGCGAGGCTGCCTCCGCCCGCGAGTCCCACGCTGCGCGCGTCGCGGTCGACGGAGACCGCCCAGTCGTGCACGACGTTGATCCCGTGGCCGGCGGCGAGGGCGCCGTAGGTGTGCCCGATGGAGGCGAAGTCGCGGAAGCCGCCGATGTAGAGGTTCGAGAAGAAGCAGGAATAGTAGGTGCGGGTGGGCTCGACGAGCGTCACGTCCACCGCGCCCTTGGAGTCCCTGGCGATGTAGCGCGCCGCGGTGGCACCGCCGGCGCCGCCGCCCACGACCACGACGCGCGGGCGCGCCTGGCCGAGCACCGCCGGCGCGGTCAGCGCCGCCGACGTCGCGGCCGCGGTGGCAAGGAAGTGTCGCCGGCTCAGGCCACCGGTTCCGTTCGATTGGTTCATCACGTGTGTACCTCCTGAATCAGGGCTCGTCCGCGAGGTTGCGGAAGTGTACGGCGAGCGCCGCAATCTCCTCGTCCGACAGGCGTCCGGCGACGAGCTGCATGACGGGATGTGTCCTCTTCGCCCGCTTGTAGGCCTGCAAAGCTATCACGAAGTCCTCGAGCGGCCATCCCGTAATCGAGGGGATGCCCCGGTCGCTGCCGTCGTAGCGGTGGCAGGTGGTGCATTCGCCGGCAAGATAGGCGCCGTACTCCGGGTCCCCCGAAATGGTGAGGAGCTGCGGGTCGAGGCCGTACTCCTCGGGGGTGATGGTCGGCTCCGCCGGGGGAAGGTCGGAACCGGCGCCGGAAAAGCCGCGCAGCCACGCGAGAAGCTCGCCTCGCTCTTCCCGGTTCGCGAGCCCCGCGTAGCTCATGCGCGAGCCCGGCACGAATGCGTGGGGGTCGGCCAGGAACGCGTCGAGCGTCGCCTCGGTCCAGGTCAGGCCTCCGGCCCCCGCCGCCTTCATCGCGGGGGAGTAGGGAAACCCTTCGAGGGAAGCGGCCCGGCGGCCGAAGACATCGTTGAGGTGGGGGCCGATCCGGTGCTCCGCGCCCCGGCCCGCCTGGTGACAGCGCTTGCACTCGGCGTAGAGCGCCCCGCCCCGCCCGTCGTCCGCGCCCCAGGCGCCGGCGGTCGAGAGCAGCGCCAGCAGTCCCGCGGCGAGGGGTCGGGAAGGCGCCCGGGCCGCGGGGCCGGCGCGGCTAGGAAACATCGATCCTTCGCTGCAGGCGGTACACCGCGCCGCCGTCCTCGACCCACTCGAACTCCAGCTCGCCCGACTCCGGAACGGACATCTCGAACTCGACGTAGGGATCGGCCGAGACCGCCGGTTCCAGGTCGACGGAGATCGCGACCTCGCCTTCGTATCGGACCACGAAGCGGTTGATGATCCGGCGGGGCACGGGGTTTCCGTCGCCGTCGTGGCGCAGCCCGGTGTGCATCGGGTGGGTGATCCGTGTCCGGACCCGGAAGGGGACGCCCGCCGTCACCGACTTCGGCAGCTTCACGCGCGGCTTGGGCTCGGCCATCGTCCCCTCCTCAGGCGCAGCCGCCCACCGTCACCGCGATCCGCCGCGAGGCCCGGCGAAAGGTGCCGTCCGCCACCTCCGCCACCGCGATCACGTTCTGGCTCTCGGCGAGCCGGATACGGATGGTGGCCGCGGGCGGCGCCAGCCTCCCGAACCTGAACTCGGCGACGTTCGGAAAGGGGTTCGCGTCGGCGAAGAGCGCGATGCGCCGAGCGCCCTCGGCCGCCACCCGCACCGGCACCGCACCGCCGTTGTCGGCGATCTCCGGCACCTCGAGGAGCACGCCGCCCTCCAGGGGCGCGGCCCCTCCCGAGAACCCGGCGATCGCCTCGGGCACGCCGTTCGAGGCCCGGGCGGCGGCGCCCGGGAGCAGGGCGATGGCGGCTCCCGCGGCGCCAAGCCTCAGTACTTCCCTTCGCGTCGGAGCCATGGTGCTGCCTGCTCCCGCCATCGGGGCAACGGGTTACCCGCTCACCATGGAGTCATTCCGCCCGCCGTTCAAGTGCCGAAGGATAACTTGTCGGCACCGGCACATGACGGGCCGTTATCACGAACGGCCCGGCGGGCGGGCCCGGTCTTCCCCTTGGGCAGCTCCCGCGGGCGCGGAACGGCGCGAGGCTCGAGCTCAAGTCTCGCGACGCGTGCTCTTCGCGGTATCGAGGCAGACCAGTGCGAGCGCCCCGACCAGGAAGAGCACCGCGAGCCACACCAGCGGCCCGTGGCGCTCCGAAAAGATGGCCATTCCCCAGGCGATGCCCGCGAAGAGAGCGACGAAGGTGCCGAAGGTGACCAGCACGCCGCCGGTGGTGCGGATCAGCCAGAAGTACATCAGGATCTCGAATACGCCGCAGAGCACGAAGACCACGATCGCGAGGTCCGCCACCGAGAACCCGATGCCGAAGGAGGCCGGGTCTCCGAAGACGAAGAAGAGGGGCAGGGTGAGGATCGCGGCGACGATCGCCTCCCCGAGCCCGAGCTCCAGCACCCCCAGACCCTTCGGCCAGCGCGCGGCGACATAGATCGACTCCACCCCGTAGGTGAGGGGCACGATCAACACCAGCAGCATCCACACGAGCGCGCCGTAGCCGGGCAGCTCGGCCTGGGGAGCCAGGACCAGCAACGCGGAGACGCACCCGAGCAGCATCGCCCCGATGCGAATCCTCGACACCGGCTCGGTCCGCAGCCCGATCGCCACCGCGAAGGTCGCGATCGGGGAGAGCGAGGCGAAGAGCGTGATGATGCCGGCCGGCAGGTGGGGAGCGGCGTACAGCGTCGAGCCCATCGGCAGGATGTAGCCGAGGATGGCGATGATCACGAAGAAGACCAGGTTCTCCCGGGTGAAGCGGATGGCGCGGCCGCGCAGCGCAACGAGAATCGCGTACACCACGGAGATGAGCACGAGCGCCATCAGCAGCACGTTCAGCTCCGAGCGGCCGCTCTCCACCGCGAGCTTCAGCATCGCGAACTGAAGCCCCCAGATCGTGCCCATGAGCAGGAGGACGATCAGTGGCAACCAGCGACGCATGACTCCCCCGATCAGCGGCGCCTGGCGGGAAGAATCGCCTTTCCGGGATGTTGGAGACGGAACGACACGGCGGAAGGCAGAGGGATATGACTGGACCGGCCCGATTTAATGTGGTAACAAAAAATTCATGGCAGTCGAGTTCGACGAGGCGAAACGCAGGATCACCCTCGATGCCCGGGGACTCGACATGGCCCGAGCCGGCGAGGTTTTCGCAGGCGCAGCGCTGACCGTTGCGGACGACAGGAAGGACTACGGCGAGGATCGCTTCATCACCATCGGATTCCTGGACGGGAGTATGGTGATCCTCGTCTGGACTCCTCGCGACGGCGCGCATCGTATCATCAGCATGAGGAAAGCCAATGAACGGGAAAGAGCCCTCTACGCCCCGAGATTCGGACCCGGATGATGCGCCGGATCTTTCAACCGGCGTCTGGCCGGAGAAGTTCGCCAGGGCCACCCTTCGCCGTGGACGGCCACGGTCGGCCAACCCGAAGGTATCGACCACTATCCGGCTGTCTCCGGACGTGGTCGACTACTTCAAGGCCGACGGCCGCGGCTGGCAGACTCGAATCGACAATGCCCTGCGCGACTGGATCCGGGAACAGGCAAGGTAGGCGGTCGAGGACGGCCTGGCGCACTGACCCGCTCAGGCGCCGGACATTGCACCGGTCCGGAAGACGAGTCGCCACGACGACAGGACGGCCCTGCTCTTGCGGCGCTTCGGTCTCCTGCTAGAGTGACCGGCCGGGCGGGAACACCGGAGGGCGTTCCGAAGCGGTGGAAAAGCGTTTCACGATCAAGGATTTCTTCCTGTTCACGGCGATCGGGGGGGTGCTCGTCGCGCTGCTCGTGGCGATGTACATGATCGACCGTCAGTGGAACATGATGTCGCGCATGCGCGCGACCATGCAGGAGCAGGCGGAGGACCTGCGGGCCCTGCGCGGCGATCTGAAGTCCCTCGACGAGAGGGTCGCGAGCGGAGCCGTCGCCGCGAGCGGGCAGGCCTTGGAGCCCGAGCCGGCGGTCGCTCCCGCCTTCGAGCGGGCGCTCACCGCCACCCGGCAGCCCGACTACGCGACCGGGGACTGGCTGGTCCGGGCCTTCGGCGTGGGCCTCAAGACCATCACCCCGCTCGTCTCGCAGGACGCCTACGCCTCGGACGTGCAGGGCTACGTGCAGGAGACCCTCATCGCGCGCAACCCCGAGACCCTGGAGTGGGAGGGGCTCATCGCGCGCTCGTGGGACATCAGCAAGGACGGCCTCACCATCACCTTTCGCCTGCGCGACGGCGTGAACTTCTCCGACGGACGGCCGCTCACCGCGGACGACGTCGCGTTCACCTTCGCCTTCATCATGAACGAGGCGATCGCGGCGCCGCGCTATCGCGCCTACCTGGAGAAGATCGAATCGGTGGAGGCGACGTCCACGCTCGAGGTCAGGTTCCAGTACCGCGAGCCCTACTTCAACGCCCTCGCGCTCGCGGGCGGGATAGAGGTCATGCCGCGGCACTTCTACGAGCCCTATCTCGACGACCCCACCGCCTTCAACGAGTCGAAGGGACTGCTGCTCGGCTCCGGACCCTATCGCCTCGCGGATCCGACATCCTGGACCCCGGACCTCGGCCTGGTCGAGCTCGAGCGCAACCCCCGCTACTGGGGACCCACGGCGCCGAGCTTCGACCGCATCCTGTGGAAGGTCATCGAGAACGACAGCGCCCGGCTGACCACCTTCCGCAATCGCGACATCGATTCCTACGGCGCGCGCCCCCGGGAGTACCAGGGGCTGCTCGACGACGAAGCGCTGCGCGCCCAGAGCCGGAACTTCGAGTTCATGAACGCGGTGGCGGGTTACAGCTACATCGGCTGGAACCAGCGCCGCAACGGGAAGCCGACGCGCTTCGCGGACCGCCGGGTACGGCAGGCGATGACCTGGCTCACGGATCGGGAGCGCATCATCGACGAGATCATGCTCGGCTACGCCGAGCCCGCGGTCAGCCCCTTCAGCCCGCGAAGCCCGCAGCACGACCCCGCGGTCGAGCCGCGCGCCTTCGACCCGGAGAAGGCCGTCGCCCTGCTCGCCGAGGCCGGCTACCGGGACCGGGACGGCGACGGGGTGCTCGAGGACGAGGCGGGCGCGCCGTTTGAGTTCGAGCTCGTCTACTTTCAGGACAACGAAGACACCCAGCGCATGGTCCTCTTCCTGAAGGACCTCTACGCCCGGGCCGGCGTGCACCTGAAGCCGCTGCCGGCGGAGTGGCCGGTCATGCTCGATCTCATGAACGAGCGGAACTACGACGCCATCACCCTGGGCTGGACGAGCGGGGTGGAGACCGACGTCTACCAGATGTTCCACGGCTCGCAGACCGAGGACGGCGGAGACAACTTCATCCACTTCAAGCACGACGAGTTCGACGCCCTGGTCGACCGGGCGCGGGCCACGGTCCGGGAGGAGGAGCGCATGCCGCTGTGGCAGGCGGTGGAGCGCATCTTCCACGAGGAGCAGCCCTACACCTTCCTCATGCGCCGCAAGACGCTCGCCTTCGTCGACCACCGCCTGCGGAACCTCGAAGTCACCAAGCTCGGGCTCAACCTCAGCTCGGTCCCGGTGGAGATCTACACCCCGAGCGCAGCGCAGCGCTACGCCGACTGAGGAAGCGCGAGCGGGAAGGCGGGCTGACCGCGATGTCTCACCGATTTCCTGCTGCGGACGCCAATCTGCTCGCGTTGGCGAGCCGTACTCCCTCGAGCCGCTTCGACGCAGTGTCGGCTACGACTTCAGCGCCTCTCAGTCCGTGCGGCCCACTACCGCGGCATCTTGACGCCCTCGCTACGAAAACCGGTGAGAAAACGAGGTCAATGAGCTCCACCCCGAGAATCAACCGACTGTCAGCGCAGGGGTATGATAACCTGCTGTAAATAGTCTCATTTTCTCATTCCCGATTCCCTCCACCCCTTGCGTTTCTGCCCGAACTGCGCTC
>JAJEAD010000010.1 GCA_022824305.1 Gammaproteobacteria bacterium
TTTCTGGTCGGCTTCCGGATGATGGGAGACGAGCTCAAGGAGGGCGGGCTCGACCAGGAGGACTGCCTGGCGCTTGCGAAGATCTACGCGGACACCGGGATGTGCGACTTCCTGAACGTGGTCGCGGGCCAGGTGGGAGACGAGCGCGGACTCTCGCTCTCCATTCCGAGCATGGCGGGACCGCGGGCCCCCTTCGTGCACATCGCGGCGCGGATGAAGCGGGAGACCGGGCTCGCGGTCTTCCATGCGACCCGCATCATGGACCTTCCGACCGCCGAGCACTGCGTGCGCGAGGGGCTCGTCGACATGATCGCGATGACCCGTGCCCACATGGCGGACCCGCACATCGTCGCGAAGATGATGCGGGGCGAGGAAGAGCGGATCCGGCCCTGCGTCGGCGCCGGCTATTGCATCGACCGCATCTACGTCGGGGGCGACGCCCTGTGCCTCCACAACCCCGCGACCGGCCGCGAACGAACGATGCCGCACGTCGTCCGGCCGGGCGACGGCCCGCGGCGCAAGGTGGTCGTGGTGGGGGCCGGTCCGGCGGGACTCGAGGCGGCCCGAGTATCGGCGCTGCGCGGCCACGAGGTCGTCGTCTTCGAGGCGGCGAGCGAGCCCGGGGGGCAGATCGTGCTCGCGGCGCGCGCGACCTGGCGAAAGGAGCTGCTCGGCATCGCCGAGTGGCTGGCATCGGAAGTCGAGCACCTCGGCGTCGCGGTGCACCTCAACCGCTACGCGGAGGCCGCCGACGTGCTCGCGGAACGCCCGGACGTCGTCGTCACCGCCACCGGAGGCCTGCCGAACCTCGAACGGGTGGCGGGGGCGGAGCACGCCGTCAGCGTGTGGGACGTGCTCGGGGGGCAGGTCGAGCCCGGCGCCGAGGTGCTCGTCTTCGACGACCACGGCGACCACCAGGCCCCGAGCGCGGCGGAGTTCCTCGCCGCGCGCGGCTCCGCGGTCGAGCTCGTGACCCCGGACCGCATGAGCGCGCACGAGATCGGCGCCACCAACTTCCCGGCGTACCTGGAGAGCTTCTACTCCAAGGGGGTGCGCCTGACCCCGGACCACCGCCTGCGCCGGGTCGAGCGCGAAGGCAACCGCCTGCGCGCGGTGATCCGCAACGAGTACAGCGACGTGGACGAGGAGCGGCACGTCGACCAGGTCGTGGTCGAGCACGGCACCCTGCCCGCGGCGGAGCTCTTCCACGCCCTCGCTTCGCACGCCCGCAACGAGGGAGAGCTCGACATCGAAGCGCTCATCGCGGGCCGTCCCCAGGAGATCGCCACCAACGAGGACGGCGAGTTCATGCTCTTCCGGGTCGGCGACGCGGTGGCGAGCCGCAACATCCACGCCGCCATCTACGACTCCCTGCGCCTGTGCAAGGAGTTCTGAGGATTCAACCCCCAAGGGGGCGACGGCGGCCGGATCCTCCAGACTCCGGGGCTCAGGACGCCGGAGGGCAACGTGCCGGGTGGATTGCTCTTACGTCCCGGTGCCCGAGATTCCGAAACCGCCGAGCGTCAGGACGATGGCGCGCCGGCCGTTTCCCGGAGCGCCTGCACGATCCACGAGTTGATGCTCACGCCCCTCGCCGCCGCGGCCGCCGCGACGGCGGCATGGAGCTCCGAGCCGAGGCGCACGTTCAACCTTCCGGAGAAGGGTGGCTTTGGCTCGACCCCGTCTTCCTCGCACCAGGCAAGGTACTCGTCGATGGAACGCTCGAACTCCCGGCGGAGCACCTTCGCATCCGTTGCCTCGAAGGTAGCGATCGGATACGCCCCGCTGTTCACGACCCGTCCGTGCAGAATGTCGGCGGAGTCGTCAAACTCCACCGCCGCCAGGTAACCCTTGTACTCCATCATGGCGCGAGCCCTGCCGCTCTCAGAAACGCCGCGACATCTCGCAGGGTCGCCCGGCCCACGACCGGCCCCGGATGAGGCCGGTGGACCACGATCCTCTCTCCGTCCTTCATCAGCCCGACCCGCGACCCCGCTCGCTCGACGACTTCGACTCCGCTGGCTCTGAGCATGGCTTCAATGTCCTTCCACCGAAGATCCGATGGCGTCGGCGTCGAGAGCACTCGTGCCAGGGTCTTGCGGTGCTTGCCCCTCATGGCGCTTCAATGTAGCAGCATGATAGTACCAGCCAAGGTACCGCCACAGAGAATCCGCGTCTTCGCATCCAATCCGGGCGGAAACCCCGTTGTCTGCGAGCATGTCGCCCGATGAACGCAAGCACCTGCCGCCGTGATCGCCGCCGGCACGAGCGCGGGGCACCGTGAGCAGCCCCGATAGTGTCGATGTCGTCGTTGTCGGCGCCGGCATTGCCGGTCTGACGGCAGCTCACCGTCTGGTCGAGAAGGGTCGATCGGTTGCCGTGCTCGAGGCCCGCGAGCGGGTCGGCGGGAGACTCTTCGGCTTCACGGTAGGCGAGCGCGTCGTGCAGCTCGGCGGGCGGTGGACCGGCCCCGGGCAGGATCGCGTCAAGCGCCTGGCCCTGGAGCTCGGTGTCGATGTTCGTCCGCTTCAGGTCGCCACCGACGCCGCCCGCCAACGCGGCCATGGCCTCGACATCGAGTCGGCGGTCCGGGTCATGGACGCACTGGGGGCTCAGGTTCCCCTCGATGCGCCCTGGGCCGCGCCCGATGCCGCCCGCTTCGACAGCCAGACGCTCGCGACCTGGCTCGGTCAGACGTGGCACCGCGAGACCGCGTCAGCGCTCGCCGACATGCTCGCCGGCTTCCTGCCCGAGCCCCAGGAATGCTCGCTGCTTCACGCCCTGACCTACCTGAAGTCCAACGGCGGCTTCGCGCACATCCTGGGCCTCGACGGCCCGCCTCACGACAGCGAGGTCTTCACCCAGGGAGCCCATGCCCTGACCGATCGTCTGGCCGACCGGCTTGGCGACCGCATCCGCCTGTCGTCGCCGGTTCACGCCGTCCGCCAGGACCAAGACGGCGCGGTGGTCGAGACGGGCCGCGCTGCCGTCTCTGCGCGCCACGCCATCGTCGCCGTGCCACCGGTGCTTGCCGGACGGATTAGTTACGAGCCGGCGATGTCACCGGAGCGCGACTACCTGACCCAGCGCATGCCGATCCGGGGGAAGTACGCCATCGCCGCACTCTACGACGAGCCCTTCTGGCGGGCCGAGGGCGGCGGCGGCACCGTGGCGACAGACAATGTCTACGCCTGGGACGAAGGCGGCGACGAACAGCCGGCCTGCATCAGCGCGTTGATGTCGATGCCGCGTTCACGCGAACTCCAGGCCATGACCCCCGACCGGCGCCGTCGCGCGGTGCTCGACGACATCGCAGCGGGCCTGGGACCGAGGGCCTGCGATGCCACCGACTTTCATGAGGTCCACTGGGCCGGCGAGGCGTGGAGTCGAGGTTGCAACAGCTATCTCGTACCCGGCGCCTGGACCAGGTACGGCCGGGCGTTGCGGCCCCCGGTATGTCGCCTCCACTGGGCGGGGGCGGAGTACGCGTCCGTCTTCATCGGCCAGATGGAGGGGGCCGTGCGCAGCGCCGAGCTGGCGGTCGAGGCAATCATCGGCGACGGCTGACAATCCACAGGGACAGCGACCCGAACCGCTCCCGGACGAGCGCGCGTGATCGAGCGCAGCGGCGCTGCGGGGCATGCCGGCCCTCGTCCGGTCCTCCGCCGGACTCGCCGAACGCCGTTCAGCAGGCCGGCGTCCAGTCCTCTCCCCACACTTCACGCCACAGGAAGGGCCGGGTGGAGTTGGATTTCACGGTCCCGCCCCGCCAGAGGTCCCACCGGGCATCCGAGTACCGGGAGAAGAAGGCGTCGATCCGGGCCGACAGCTCCGCGAAGTCAGCCCGGTGCGCCGGGTCCTTCGCGACGTTTCGACGTTCGTCCGGATCGGACTCGAGGTCGTAGAGCTCGTCCTCGAAGCCGTAGGGCGTGGGCCCGAAACGGCGCATGAGCAACCACCGGCGGGTTCGGATCGCGCGTGTCTCCTCCTGCTCCATGAAGACCGCATCATCCCGGTGAAGGTCGGTGCCCTCGATCAGCGGCCGCACGCTTCGACCGGAGCTCCTGGCTCGCGGCGGCGGCGGCAGGCCTGCGTAGTCCCGTATCGTCGCGAAGATGTCCGTCGTGCCCACCAGGGCGTCTTCGACGCGTGGGCCCTCCTCGCTCCCCGGAGGCTTGACGATCAGCGGAATGTGATTGGCCTGGCGATGCATGTTCGAGGGCCAGGTGTCTTCCCCGTGTCCCCAGAAGCCGTGCTCGCCCAGCGACATGCCATGGTCGGACGTATAGACGACGAGCGTGTTCTCCAGGAGCCGGCACCGCCGCAGGGCGTCGAGCACGCGTCCCACCCCGTCGTCCACCAGGCTCATCTGCGAGTAGTAGTTTCGCAGGGTGGGCAGATCGTTCGGGATGCACGCGAGCTGCCGGTAGAACCCGGGATCGTCGTCGGGCATCTCGCGCTGCCGCACGAGAATCCAGTCGATGAGCTCGCGGCTCAGGCCCTCCCGCGGCACCGAATCGAATCGCGTCTCGTCGTACAGGCGCGCAAACTGATTCCGGGACTCGCCCTTTACCGACGGCCAATGACCGTACGGCGCCGGATAGGTCAGGAAGAGAAAGAAGGGTCTGTGCGGATCCGCAGCCCGCCGGTCGATGTAGTCGACCGCCCGCTCGGTGAAGAAATCCACCGAGTGGCCCGGATAGCGAATCGTCTCGCCGTTGACGTGCATCTGATTGTCGTAGAAGGAAAGGATGTGGCCGGTCTGAAGCGTTACCCATTCCTTGAATCCGTTCTGCGCCCGGTCGACCAGGCCGAGGTGGTACTTTCCGATCAACGCCGTCTCGTAACCCTCCCCGGAAAGACTCTCGGGCAGGGTCTCGAACTCCTCCAGCGCGTTCCAGCCCGACGGCCAGTTCCCCACCTCGCCGTCATCGAGCCAGGTATGGACGCCGTGCTGGGACGGCATGAGGCCCGTCAGCACCGAAGCCCGGCACGGGGAGCACATGGCATTCGCGCAGAACGCCTCGCTGAAGCGAACCCCGCCGGCCGCCAGCCCATCGAGGTGGGGAGTATGGATTTCGCTGTTGCCCGCACAACCGAGCATGCCGGCGGGCTGGTTGTCGACGAAGATGAGGACGATGTTCGGCGCGAGACGAGCCATGCGAGCCTGTCTAGCCGTCGCGGACAGTCGCGTCAACTCCCAGCCGGACCGGGCACGGACTCGGTGACGCGCAGCTCACGCCGTCGGAACGGCCTCCGGTGTTGCACCCCACCTCGATGAATTCGAATATATGGGACCGTATGTGCGATTGCAGCAATTCTCGTTTTGGCCCCTAATCTCTCTGTCAGGCACAGGAGGTCTCGCCATTCCGACTCGCTCCGAGCCCAATCGGCCACCGCTGCCGTCTCGAGAAGCGGGCGGGCGGGCACGATGAGAATTGCTGGTGCGATGGGAAGCTCGTGGCCGAGAGCGGTATCGAGAATCGGCATCTGCTGACTTTCCACCCGCTGGTGACCGATGGTGCATCGCGTAGCGATCAATCGATGATGAAAGGCGACGGCGAAGTGTTCTTCAACTGCGGAGCGGCCTCCTGATGCACGCATCGGCGGTGGAGCGGGCGGCCCGGGCGCTCTACGCGGCACGAAGCGATCGTGTCCGCATCGACGGGCTGCCCGAATCGTGCCGGCCGCCCACGCTCGAAGACGCCTATCGGATTCAGGACCGCTTGATCGCCTTGCTGGGCGAGCCGATCGGCGGGTGGAAGATTGGCGCGACGAGCCAGAAGGCGCGCGATTTCGTCGGCATCAGCGACGCGTCTCTGCGTGCCCGCATGCTTGGCGTGAACTGCTACGAGCACCCCGCCGCGCTCGGGGAGCATTTCTTCTTCATGCGTGCGATCGAGTGCGAGTTCGCGTTCACCCTGGGACGCGACCTGGAACCGAGCGCGGCTCCCTTCGACGAAGACGCGGTGCTCGACGCCATCGAGGACATGCATCCCGCCATCGAGATCTCCGATTCACGCTACACCGACTGGACCGGGGTGGGCGGGCCGGCCCTGGTCGCCGACAACTGCAACGACGGTGCGTTCGTGCGCGGCCCGCCGGCCGACGGTTGGCGCGGGAGCGATCTGACGCGTCACCAGGTGACCCTCCATGTCGACGACCGGGTGGCGGCCAGGGGCTCGGGTGGCGAGGTCATCACCGGTCCCCTCGGGGTCCTGGTCTGGCTCGCCAACGACCTGGCGGCCCGCGGCATGGGGCTCGGCGCCGGACAGGTCGTCACCACCGGGAGCTGCACCGGGGTGGTGCCGGTCGAGCCCGGCGCCCGGGTGCGGGCCGACTTTGGCAGCTTCGGCGTGGTCGAAGCCGAGTTCTGAGGGAGCGCGAGCCGATGAAGATCGAGAAACTGATCTCCGCCGATTCTCACGTGGTCGAGCCACCCGACCTGTGGCAGGAGCGCATGGACGCCAGGTACCGCCACCGCGCCCCGCGCATGATCCACGACAACGGAATCGACCGCTGGATCGTCGACGAGAGCATCGCCATCGGATCGACCGGCGCTCCGTCGCAGGCGGGGCGGCGCTACGAGGACAAGGAGTCGCTCAGCATCGAAGCGGCGTTCGCCGACACCCCGAAGGCGGCCTGGGACCCCGACGCCCGGGTGGCGGCCAGCGATCTGGACGGGGTGAGCGGGGAGGTCGTGTTTCCCACCATCGCGGTACGCATGGTCGAGACGAGCATCGACAGCGATCTCCTGTCGGCCTGCTTCCGTGCCGCCAACGACTGGATGGCGGACTTCTGCGGCGCCCACCCCAGGCGCCTGAAGGGCACCTGCCTGCTCAACGTCGACGACATCGCCGAAGCGGTGGCGGAGCTCGAGCGTTGCCTCGGCAAGGGCGCGGCCGCCGCCTGTATTCCCGCCTATCCCGGCGAGGGGCGTACCTACGATCTGCCCCGTTGCGACCGGCTGTGGGCGGCGGCCCAGGACGCGCGTCTGCCCATCGTCATGCACACCGGCTCGTACCGTCCGGGTCCCGGGGTAATCGGCTCCTTTGCCAACGACATCAGCGCCGGCGGCACCTCTTCGTTCCGCGCGAGCGAAGACTACTGGGCGCGGCGCTCCATCGGCGACATGATGTTCTCCGGGGTATTCGAGCGTTTCCCCGGGTTGAGGGTGGGGGCGGTGGAGTTCGAGCTCGGCTGGGCGCCTTACTTCATTCAGACCATGGACCGTCACTACGAGGAGCATCGCTACGTGAAGGAGATTCGCTTCCAGGACGAGCGCATGCCCAGTGACTTCTTTCACGAGAACGTGTTCGTCACCTTCCAGGAAGACGTGGCCGGCATCATGACCCGGCACATCACCGGAGTGGACAACATCATGTGGGGGTCCGACTTCCCCCACACGGAGTCGACCTGGCCGAGATCGCGCGAGGTGCTGGGCGAGCTGCTCGGGGACGTGCCCGACGACGAGGTGGCCCGGATGACCTACGGCAACGCGGCCCGGGTGTTCGGGTTCGACTGAGCCGCGCCGAAAGGCGGTCGTCGCCGACATTGACGGAGCGACGGCCGGCCCGTTGCGGGCCGGCCCCCGACGCCGGCGCTGTACCGACTCCTAGCGGCGCTCGATGGTCGGCGGATCGAAAGCGGTGACCGGAGGGGGCTCTCCCTCGTAGCGCTCCACCTCCACCAGGCAGGTGTGGGCGGAGGAGCCCTGGGCGAGGCGCGAGGTGCCCTTGTCGAGGGTGAGCACGTTCACGTTGCCGTGCTTGCAGAGGCTTCCGATCTCTCCCGGCTGCGCCGGGTCGTACCACGCGCCGGTCGCCATCTGCACCACGCCGGGACGCACCGCGTCGCTCGGCACGGCTCCGGCGAGGCACTGCCCGCGGTCGTTGAACACGCGCACCACGTCGCCCGCCGCGATGCCGCGCGCTTGCGCGTCGGCGGGGTTGAGGCGAATGGCTTCGCGCCCGCTCACCTTGGCGGCGCGGCTCAGCTCGCTCGCATCGTACTGGCTGTGCAGGCGCGTCACGGGCTGGTTGGAGACTAGGTGCAGGGGGAAGCGCGCCGCGAGCGGGGACCCCAGCCACTCCGCGGGCTCGATCCAGGCCGGGTGCCCGGGGCAGTCGTCGTACTCGAAGGCCTCGATGGTCTCCGAGAAGATCTCGATGCGCCCGGAGGGGGTGCGCAGGCGGTTGCCTTCGGGATCCGCCCGGAACTTCCCATGCATGACCTGCAGGTCTTCGCGCTCGGGCAGGCCGCACTCCCCTTCCCGCCAGAAGGTGTCGAAGTCGGGAAGGGTGAAGCCCTGCTCCGCCGCGCGCTGGCGGTTCTGGTCGTGCAGGTGGCGCAGCCAGTCCATCTCGCTCCGCCCCTCGGTGAAGCCCGGCGCGCAGCCCAAGCGATCGGCGATACCGGCGAGGATGTCGAAGTCGTTGCGCGATTCGGCGTAGGGCGCGATGCAGCGCTGCACCGCGAGGACCCGGGGGTCGCTCGGCGAGGTCACGAAGTCGTTGCGCTCGAGCGGAGTGGTGGCCGGGAGCGCGATGTCGGCGTGGCGCGCGAGAGGGGTCCACCAGGGCTCGTGCACCACCACCGTCTCCGGGCGGCGCCACGCGCGCAGCAGCCGGTTGAGGTCCTGGTGGTGATGGAAGGGATTGCCCCCGAGCCAGTAGAGCAGGCGCACGTCGGGGAAGCGCAGCCTGCGGCCGTTGAAGTCGAAGGCGGCGCCGGGATTCAGCAGCATGTCGGCGATGCGCGAGACCGGAATGAGGTCATCGACGGGAAAGGGGCCGGGATTGAGTCCCGCCCAGCGCATGCGATGGGAGTGGAGCCCCATGTTGGAGGTCGCCGCGTAGCCGAAGGCGACGCCGCCCCCGGGCAGCCCGACCTGGCCCAGCATCGCCGCGAGCGCGGCGCCCGTCCAGAAGGGCTGCTCGCCGTGGTCCTGCCGGTTCAGCGACCAGCTCATGTTGATCATGGTGCGGGAGTCGGCCATGCGCCGTGCGAGCCCGCGCAGCGTCTCCGCGTCGAGACCGCTCACCCCCGCCGCCCACGTCACGTCCTTGGGCCGGCCGTCGGACTCGCCGCGCAGGTAGGCGGCGAAGCGTTCGAACCCGACGCAGTAGCGCGAGAGGAAGTCTTCGTCGTGCCGGCCCTCCTCCAGCAGGGTGTGCGCGAGGCCGAGCATGATGGCGACGTCGGTGTTCGGCCGGGCCGGGAGCCACTCCGCGTCGAGGAAGTCCGCCATGTCGTCGCTCAAGGGGCCCACGTTGACGAAGGCGATCCCTGCCTCGCGCGCCTCGCGCATGTAGCCGCGCTGGGTGTGGCGGGCGACGCCGCGGTAGTTGATCTGGCTGTTCTTGAGCGGCATCCCTCCGAAGCAGACCATCAGCTCGGTATGCCCGATGATCGAGGGCCAGCTCGTGTGCTGGCCCTGGAGCCAGGGGAAGGGGCCCATGACGTGCGGCATGATGTTCTCGGCCGCGGCGAGGCTGTAGGTGTTGACGGAGCGGGTGAAGCCGCCGGCCAGGTTCAGCAGGCGATACAGGTGGCCCTGGGCGTGGTGGAACTGTCCGGCGCTGCCCCAGCCGTAGGAGCCGGCAAAGATGGACGCGTTGCCGTGGGTGCGCCGCACCCGTTCGATCTCGGCTGCGACCAGGCGCTCGGCCTCGTCCCAGGACACGGCCACGAAGGGCTCGGCCCCGCGCAGCTCCGTCGACGTGGCCGGCCCGTGCTCGAGGTAGGAGCGCCGCACCGCCGGCTCGGCGATGCGCAGCGGCGAATCCACGCTCTCGACGAGGCCGCGCCCGATCGGGGAAGGGTCCTCGTCCCCCTCCACCGGGAGCAGCTCGCGCACCCGGCCCCCCTCGACCCGAACGTGGTACGCACCGTAGTGGTTCGCGGTGCGGGGCAGGGAACGCAGCTCAGTCATGGCGGCGCCTCCGGGCGGCCTTGGAAGTGTGTGATGCTGTCAGGAAGCGACGGAGCTCGCACGCGCGGCGCGCCGTTCACAGTGGACGCTCCGGGGCGCCCGCCCGCGAGCGGGTCTCCCATTCCTCGTCCACGAAGAAGTCCACGTCGTCGGGGGGGAGGAGCGGCAGTCCACGGATCATGTCCGCCGCCTTCTCCGCGATCATGATGGTGGGCGCGTTGGTGTTGCCGGTGGTCACCATCGGCATCACCGACGCGTCGACGACGCGAAGCCCTTCGATGCCGTGCACCCGGCACTCGTGGTCCACCACCGCCATCGCGTCGCCGCCCATGCGGCAGGTGGAAGTGGGGTGGTAGACGGTCCCGACGTTGGCCCGCACGAAGGCATCGAGCTCGTCGTCGCTAGTGCACTCGGGCCCCGGGGCGAGTTCCGCTCCCCGATAGGGATCGAAGGCGGGCTGCTGGTGGATCTCGCGGGTGCGTCGCAACGCGTCGCGCATCACGCGCCGGTCCTCCTCCTCCGAGAGATAGTTGTACAGGATGCGCGGAGCGTCACCCGGATTCGCCGATGCGAGCTCCACCCGGCCCCGGCTCGCAGGCCGCATCGGCCCGACGTGGGTCTGGAAGCCGTGCGCCACCGGCACCACCTGGTTGAACTCCTGCACCGCGGCCGGAGTGAAATCGAGCTGCACGTCCGGGTAGCGCACTCCGGGCCGCGTGCGGATGAAGCCGCTCGCCTCGAACACGTTGGTCGCGCCGATGCCGCTCTTGAAGAGCAGCCAGCGCAGGCCCACCCGCAGGCGGCCCGCCCCGTGGGTCCAGGGCTGCAGGCTGACCGGAGCGGAGCACTCGTGGCGGACGTAGACGCCGAGGTGATCGACGAGGTTCTCCCCCACCCCCGGCAGGTCGCGGCGTACCTCGATGCCGTGGGCCTTCAGCTTCTCCGCCGGCCCCAGGCCCGAGAGGAGGAGCAGCTTGGGGGTGTTGAAGGTGCCGGAGCACAGGATCACCTCGCGCCGGGCGCTCGCCTCGTGGGGAAGGCCGCCGCGCCGATAGGCCACCCCTTCCACCCGGTTGCCGCCGGCAATCACGAGACCGGTGGCGAGCGCGTCGGTCTCCACGTCGAGGTTGCGCCGGTGGCGCACCGGCCCGAGATAGGCGCGCGCGGTGCTCTGCCGGCGGCCGTCGCCGACCGACATGCTCATCCGGCCGAACCCTTCCTGCCGGTACCCGTTGGGGTCGGAGGTGCGGGCATAGCCGGCCTGCACGCCCGCCTCGATGAATACGCGATAGAGCGGACAGGGATTGTCTCCCTGCCGGGTGAGCAGCGGACCCTCGCCGCCGCGATACTCGTCGGCGCCGCCCGCGAAGGTCTCCGAGCGCTTGAAGTAGGGGAGCACGTCACGGTAGCCCCAGCCCTTCGCGCCCATCGACTCCCACCCCTCGTAGTCGAGCGGGTTGCCGCGCACGAACATCATTCCGTTGATCGAGGACGATCCCCCCAGCACCCTCCCCCGCGGGGTCCTCATGCGCCGGCCGTCCAGTCCCGGCTCCGGCGCGCTCCAGTAGTTCCAGTTGAAGCGGGGGAGCCCCATCGCGTCCCCGAGGGCCGCGGGCATGTCGAGGCGAATGCTCGCGGCCTCGCCGCCCGCCTCGAGAAGCAGCACGGTGGTGCGCGGGTCCTCGCTCAGGCGATGGGCGAGCACGCAGCCGGCGGAGCCCGCGCCGACGATGATGTAGTCGAATTCCCGTTCCACTCGAGAACCCCGATAGCGTTGGACGCGCGCTAGTGTAGCGGCGCCGGGTCGATCTCGATGTATCGGACTTGTATTCTCGCAGCGGATGAGCGCTCTCCGGGAACGAGCCAGCGTCGAGATCGACACCGACATCGGTGGCGCCCTCGAGTACTGCTACGAGCAGGGCTGGACCGACGGCCGGCCGGTGGTGCCGCCCGAGCCGGCGCGGGTGGAGGCGATGCTTGCCATGGAAGGCCGGCCGGCGGAGACGCTCGTCGCGAGCCACCCCACCATCGGCCGCGCGATCCGGCTCGTCATCATGAACGTGTTCGGCATGGTGCCCGGAGTGTCGGACCTTTCCACCCAGGGGCACCCCGGCAAGTACAGCTTCTGCATCGCGGGGCGGGCGGAGGAGGCCTACGTCCAGGCGCTCTCGATCCTCGAGCGGGCCGCGGCGAGCGCCTGAGCCGACGGAGAGACGAGTGAGGAGATGCACCCCATGATCCAGGTCGAGTTCGACGTACCCGTCCCCATGCGAGACGGAACCCGCCTCTTCGCCGACGTCTACCGGCCCGCCGGCGACGGAAGGCATCCGGTGCTGCTGCAGCGCACCCCCTACGACAAGGCGGGTGCGGAGACCCGGGTCCGGGCGCTGGACGCGGTACGCGCCGCCCGGGAAGGCTTCGCGGTGGTGATTCAGGACGTGCGCGGGCGCTACGCCTCGGAGGGCGACTTCTACACCTTCGTCAACGAGTCCGCGGACGGCTACGACACGGTGGAGTGGGCGGCGGCGCAGAGCTGGTCGACGGGCCGGGTCGGCATGTACGGCGGCTCCTACGTCGGCGCCACCCAGTGGCTCGCGGCGATCGCGAAGCCTCCGCATCTCACCGCAATCGCGCCCACCATCACCAGCCACGACTACTACGAGGGCTGGACCTACCAGGGCGGCGCCTTCCAGCTCAACTTCACGCTGAGCTGGGCGCTCGGCCTCACCCTCTTCAACGCCGACCATCTCGAGCGGCGCTTCGGCGGCCTGGAGGAAGACATCGCCCGCCTCACCCAAGCCATCGACAACTTCGAGGAAGCGGCCGACCACCTGCCGCTGGAGGAGAACCCGGCATTCTCCCGCCGGGACCTCACACCCTACTACCACGACTGGATCGCCCACCCCGACGATGACGACTACTGGCGGCGCTGGAACATCGAGAGCCGTCACCACACCCTCGACATCGCGGCGCTGCATCGGGGCGGCTGGTACGACATCTTCCTCGGGGGGACGCTGCGCAACTTCCAGGGCATGCGCGCGAACGCGGCGAGCGAGGCCGCCCGGGCCGGCCAGCGGCTGCTGATCGGACCCTGGATCCACGACGGACCGGACCCCAAGGTGGGCGAGGTCGACTTCGGGGTCGGGGCCGCCGGAGACGCCATCGACGTCGACGGACGCACGCTCCGCTTCTTCGATCAGTGGCTGAAGGGCGTCGACGACGGCCACTCCGAAGAGGCGCCCATCGACATCTTCGTGATGGGAGTCAACGAGTGGCGAAAGGAGTGGGAGTGGCCGCTCGCCCGGACCCGCTTCGAGCGCCACTACCTGCACAGCGGCGGCCGGGCGCAGACCCTGGACGGCGACGGCACGCTGGACACCACGGCCCCCGGCGCCGAGCCGCCGGACGTCTTCCTCTACCGGCCCAACGACCCGGTGCCGACCTGCGGCGGCGGGCTCTGCTGCCACGCCCCCCAGGTGCCCTACGGCGCCTTCGACCAGCGCGAGGTGGAGCGCCGCGCCGACGTCCTCGTCTATACGAGCGCCGTTCTGGACGAGCCCGTCGAGGTTACCGGTCCGGTCTCCGTGACCCTCTACGCCGCCTCCTCCGCCCCCGACACCGACTTCACCGCCAAGCTCGTGGACGTCGGACCCTGCGGGCGCGCCGTCAACCTCAGCGACGGCATCATCCGTGCCCGCTACCGCAACTCCACCGCGAAGCCTGAGCCCATCTCACCGGGCAGGGTCTACGAGTACCGGATCGATCTCTGGGCCACCAGCAACGTGTTCCTGCCCGGCCACCGGATCCGCGTGGAGATCTCGAGCAGCAACTACCCGCGCTTCGACCGCAACCCCAACACCGGCGCGCCCGCGCGCGGGCCGGAGGACCTCGAGCCGGCCACTCAGACCATCCTCCACGACGAGGCCCACCCCTCGCACATCACCTTGCCGATCGTCCCGAAGGGGTGACAGCGCCCGCCCGCCCCGCCCCTGACCGCGCCCCTCGTCGCCTCGTCGCGAGGGCCGCGCTTCCGTCCGGGTCGGGCAGCGCGCTCAGTCGACGGTCTCACCACCGTCGACGACGTGGACGGACCCGGTGACGAAGCTTGCAAGGTCCGAGCACAGGTAGAGCACCGGAGCGGCCAGCTCGCGCGGGTCCGCGATTCGCTTCTGCGCCGTGCAGTCCTCCGAGAGGATCGCGTATCCCTCCTCGACGGAGTCGGCGAGGGTGAGCGCCATGTCGCGCAGCATGTCGGTGTCGACTCCACCCGGGCAGACCGCGTTGACGCGAACCTCGGGCGCGAGCTCCAGTGCATGCGCCTTGGTGAGGTTGATCACTCCCGCCTTGGCCGCGCCGTAGACCGATGAACCCGGAGCGCCGACCAGGCCGAACACCGACGAGAAGTTGACGATCGCGCCCTTCGATGCCTTGAGATGGGGCGCGGCGTACTGGGTCATGAAGTAGACCCCCTTGAGGTTCGTATCGACGGTCCGGTTCCAGCTCTCCTCCGTGGTCTCGCCGAGCACGGTGACGTCGCCCCAGCCTGCGTTGTTGACGAGAACGTCGAGCCCGCCGAGGCCCGCGACCGCGGTCTCCACGATGCGGGCGCAGTCGGCGACCTCGGCCACCGAACCCGACGCGGCAACCAGCCGGCCGCTCGCGGCAATCTCCGAGACGGCCTTCGCGGTGCTCTCCTTCGTGCTGCCGTTGAGGGCGACCTTCGCGCCCGCGGCCAGGAACATCTCCACGATGGCGCGCCCGATGCCGCGCGAGCCACCGGTCACCAGGACCCGCTTGTCCGTGAAGTCGATATGCATGACTGTCTCCCCGGCGAGGCCGGAAGCGCCTTCAGGCCTCTCCGGCCAGGATGTCCTCGTAGTCCTTGACCCACAGGCGGTCGTAGCCGCCGTCGCCGCCCGGCAAGTAGCTGCGCCAGCCGAGCAGGCGCTGGGCGCGGCGCGGCAGCCGCAGCGCGCGCTCCCGCGTGACCGCCAGCGGATGCGCCTCCTCCGGCGTGAGCCACCCCGCGTTGAAGCTCATCTGCACGGCATGGCGCCACCGGTCCCTCGTCCGGTTGTGGCCTCCGCCGTGGAAGGTGTAGCCGGAATAGAAGACGGCAGAGCCGGCCTCCATCTCGGCCGGCACCGTCTCGGCGGGATCGGGCCGGCGCTCCCTCTCGTTCCAGCGGTGGCTGCCGGGGATGACGCGGGTGGCGCCCATTTCGTCGGTGAAGGTGTGGAACGGAAACAGCGTGTTGAAGCTCAGCTCCGGCATCTTCGGCCAGGCCCACTCGCAGACCCGCTGCCAGAGGTCGTTGTCGCGGTGGAGGGCCTGGGCGGGCTCGCCCGGACCGATGCCGATGAACTGCGCCGTGTTCATCCAGTAGTCGGTGCCGACCTCCTCCAGAAACGCGTCGGCGACCTCCTTCACGAGCGGGTTCAGCATGATCTCGATGAAGGCGTCGCTCTCCTGGGCGAGGCCCGCGAAACGGATCGTGTTGCGGCCCCAGAAGACCTCGTTCTCCTCGCCGGGGATGGTCGGGCCCGGGCCGTGCTGCGCCCGCTTGCCGGCGAGCTCGTCCCAGCACCGCTTCAGCGTCGCGCGGTCGAAGATGTTCTCGACGACGACCACCCCGGCCTCGCCGAGCTTCTCGAGGATCGCATCCTTTCCGGCGCTTGCCGGCACACGGGAGAGTTCCACTCTCGACCTCCGGGAGTCGCGAAGGACACGACGATTATCCCAGAGCGCCGCGCCGTGTGCGGCAGTCAGGATCCCCGGACGCTTGCAGCCTGCGCCTCGGCCGGCGTTTCGAAGCCGTCTCCTGTCAGACGACGATCAGACGCCGGTCGAGCCCGGACAGGATCTCCAGACCCTGCTCGGTCATGAGCAGCATCTCGATGTAGCTCCCGCCCTTTCCCCCCGGCCAGTCCTCGATCACGATGTCGAAGACGTTCTCGTAGTTCGTCGTCATCCCGACCTCGAAGTCGAGCGCCTCGAAACCGAGCCCGCTATGGAAGGTGTGCCCCACCCAGTCGGGCGGGATCGCGATTCCCATGTCGTAGCCCCCCACCAGCCAGGCGTAGGGCTCGAGACCCACGTCCCTGATGTAGTCCTTCGCCACTTCGTGGAGCTTCAGCATGGAGTCCCCCGGTCTCATCTCCCGCAGGACCACCTCCACGCTCCCGGCCGCCTTCTCGTAGAGCTCCGTCCAGCGGCGATCGGGCTCGCCGAGGGAGAAGATGCGGGCGAGATCGGCGTGGTAGCGGTTGTAGGAAGCCGAGAAGTCCACCCAGACGATGTCACCCCTCTGGATCCGGCGTCGCGAGGGCGGCACGTGGTGGGCGGCGCCGCGGGGGCCGGAACGCACCGCGGTGCGGATCGCCGGCTCCTCGCCGCCGTTGCGGCTCATCACGTACTGCGCGAGACCCTGGATCTCCACCTCCATCATGCCCGGCGCCATCTCGTCGATGACCGCCTGCATGGCCACGTCGGCGATCCGGGCCGCCTCGCGCATCATCGCAATTTCCGCCGGTGACTTGACCATCTTGATCCGATCGACCAGCCACGAGCCGTCCGACACCCGGCAACCCGCCTGCTCGAAGCCATCCGCCAGATCGGCGAGCACCATCCCGCCGGGCGCCAGGCTCCAGCGCTCCAGCGCCAGGTGCCCCTTCAGCCAGCCGCGCGCCCTCAGGCTCGCGAGGATCGTCTCCACCGCCGGTCCCGCTTTCCGTCGGTCGAAGAGCTCCACCTCGTCGAAGCACCCCGTACCGCTCTTCACCAGGTCGCTGTGCGATGCCGAATCGAAGAAGAGCGTCTCTTCCCCGCCGGCCCGGATGACCAGGCCGGTCGGGGTGGTGCGGCGGTACCAGATCGAGTCGTAACCGGTCAGCCAGGTCAGGTTGGGCGGCGAGCTGACGAAGAGCAGGTCGATGCCCCGCTCGCGCATCGCCTCCCGAGTCCGGGCCGCGCGTTCCCGATACTCCGCACGAGAGAATGGCGGTCCCCACTCGGTGCCGGCTTCGGTGTTCTCCATGGCGCCTCTCCAGGTTGGCAGCTCGCGTCGTACGCGGGAAGTCGAGCCTACCCTACCGCCTCCGGGAAGAGCCCCGGCATCCAGCGTGGGGCCAGCCTCGCCGGGAAGGCCAGCCGTAACGGCGCTCGCGAGCTCTCCGACGTCAGGATCTCGCGTTCGAGCAGGACGGACGTCACCCGCCGGGCCTGGCGCTGCCGGGTTCCCAGAAGTGCGCCGACATCGCCTCGCGGCAGCTCTCCTCGAAACAGCACCGCCTCGATGACGACGCCCGACCTCGGCGGCAGCGTGCCCGCGCGCACCTCCTCTTCCACCCAGATCAGGATCCGGTTGCGAAGCCGAGTCGGTGCGATCAGCCCTTCCATGAACTTGACCTGATCGATGCAAACCCGGAGGAAGAACGCGGTGAACTCGGCAAGCGCCTCCTCGCTCAGATGGCCACGCCCGTCGAGGTCGTTGCGCCGGGACATGTCGCAGGCCGCCAGGTGCGCCTTGTAGTCGACAACGTTGCGCGCGAGGCCACGTGCGATCGACCAGACACCGCCGGTGTCGAGCACGTCCCGAAGCATGGCGAGGGACATCAGCCGCGCCACGCGCCCGTTGCCGTCCAGGAAAGGGTGAATCCATAGCAGGCGATGGTGCGCCGCGGCCGAGGCCAAGATCGAGTCCGTCATGCCGAGATTGCCGTATGCGGCCTCGAAACGACTCAGAAAGCGAGGAACAGCGTCCGGGCTCACCGGGACGTGCCGGCCAACCCGAACCGGGCGTTGACGCAGGCCGCCGGGGATTACCTCGTGCCATTCCTTCGTTTCGGGATCTTCCACCCGGAGCAGGTCTCTCGGGAGTTGTTCGCAAAAGCGCCGATGCAATTCGATGAGCCCACCGACCGTCGCGGCACGACCCTCGAACCCACCCTCGTCTATCCACTCCTGCACCGCGATATGCGCCTCCGCCTCGAGCTGGAGGTTGCGCCGTTGCGGATCGCCGCTGTAATCGCCCTTCAGGGCGCGCTCGATATCGACCGGATGAGTATCGTGGCCCTCGATCAGGTTGCTGTAATAGCAGTTCATCGCCCGGACGAGCTTCGCCAGCGCGGCTTGCACGCCCTGGGGCAGGCTGCGGCTCAATCCCGCGGAGCGCGCTGCGAGCTCCACGGCCAGATCCGTGACCCCGCTTCGATGCCTGGAGCCTTCCGGGATAAGCAACGGTTCCATCAGGGCCATACCTTCCCGCGGATCTTCGAATCCGGAAGAGTCCGCTGCCATGACCGGTCAAACACCCCTTTACAAATTCAATACTGGTCTTTTATATCAGAATGTTATGGTCTCAACCACTGGAACGAGGGCCGCCTCCATGTCCTCTTTAGAGACCGCTTCCAGAATCGAGTGAGCCTCTGCAGAGGCATTGCAACTCCCTCTCTGGACACGTTGATGCCGTTGGCGCCTCAGAATCCACGAAAGCGTGTCAAATTGATGATGGCATCACCAATTTGACACGCTCCAACCGTTCGGAGAGCATCGCCGCATGCTCGCACGCCATCTGACCCTCGCATTGCGCAGGGCGGCCGCAGCCTATCCGGTGGTGACGCTGACCGGTCCCCGGCAGTCCGGCAAGACCACGCTGGTTCGCGCGGAATTCGGTGACCATTTCTACGTCTCCCTGGAAGCGCCCGACGTGCGGACGCGGGCGCTGGAAGATCCTCGCAGCCTGCTGGCCCAGTCGGATCACATGGTCATCGACGAGATCCAGCGGGCCCCCGACCTTCTGTCGTACATCCAGGTGCTGGTGGACGAAGACCGTCGCACCGGACGCTTCATCGTCACCGGGTCGCACAACCTGCTGCTGATGAAGTCGGTGGCCCAGACGCTGGCCGGCCGCACCGCAGTGCTGACCCTGCACCCGCTCTCGCTCGCGGAGCTGCGAGGCAAGGAGAACATCGACGCCGCAAACCTGGACCGAATAGACGCCGCCGGCTGGACGCCGCCGAACGAGAGTCTCTGGGAGACCCTCGTTACCGGCTTCTATCCCTACATCCACGACCGGCGGGTCGATGCCGGCAACTGGCTGGCGGACTACTTCCGGACCTACGTTGAACGCGACCTTCGCGAAGTGGAGCGCGTATCGGATCTGCCCACGTTCGAGAACTTCGTTCGCCTGGCGGCCGCCCGCACGGGACAGGAGCTGAATCTCTCGGCTCTGGCCAATGACGTCGGCGTTACCCAGCAGACGGTCCGGCGCTGGCTCAACGCGCTTCAGGTCGGCCTTCTCGTCACCACGCTTACGCCGCACTTCGCGAACTACCGCAAGCGCATCCGCAAGCGCCCCCGGCTGCACTTCCTCGACAGCGGCCTCGCCTGCTTCCTGCTCGGCATTCGCGACGCGGGGACCCTGGAGCGGCATCCGTTGCGCGGCAGCATCTTCGAGTCGTTCGTGGTCGCCGAGCTCGTCAAGCACATCACCGCAGTGCGCCGCGACGCACCCCTGTATCACTGGCGCGACGCCACCGGCCACGAGATCGACGTGCTGATCGACGCCGGGGATCGTCTGATACCGGTCGAGGTCAAGTCCGCAGGCACGATCGCCGCCACGGCTTGCGACACCATCAACTGGTGGACTTCACTGCCCGGCAATCCCAACCGAGGGGGCGTTCTCGTCCACGGCGGCGACCAAAGCTTCGACTTCAGGGGAGTTCGGGTGCTGCCCTGGTTCATGGGCGCTTGAGCGGCGCGCTCTTGGAGCCCAGCTCGACTTCGCGCACGGCAACCGGATCGGGCTGCTCGGACCTCTTGCTGCGACTCGCGGGCCGCGCCAACCGGCCCAGGTCCGCTGCGTCAAGCTCTCCGCACCGGATTTGATCCCATTTCGAGGACACCCTGACACTGCCCATAGGAGGTGTTCACAATGGCGAAGGCCCACCCGCCGCAGGCGCCCGGGTGCGGCGCATTCACGAAGCGTCCCGGGCATCCACGGGGACTGTCCAGTGTCGGTCGTTGCGGCAAATCAGAGAGGAAAAACTGAAATGATGGTCGGTCGGGACCCACAACGCTCGCTTCGCGCGATGCTTCGCCTGCTTTTCGCCTGCCTGGCCTTGACGCATGCCGTGCCGTCGGCCGGTGTCGCCGACGCGGACCCCGTCCACGAAGCGCAGGCGGCGTTCGCCGAGGGGCGCTTCGTGGACGCGGCCCGGATTGCCGAATCCCTCGGAACCTCGCGGGGGCTCGCACTGGCGGCGGAGTCTCTGACGATTCATGCCCACTTCATCGCCTCGAAAGGCGAGAAGGAAGCGCTGTTCCTGCGCGCCGCGGAGCTGGCCCGGCAGGCGGTCCGCGCCGACCCCGGCAATCCGGACGCCCACCTGCAACTGGCGCACGCCATCGGTCGGCACGCCCAGGTCATCGGATCCCTCGAGGCAGCCAGTCGGGGATACGCAGCGAAGATTCGCGAGGCGACGGAGACCGCGCTCCAACTGAATCCCGAAATGGCGGCGGCACATCTCAGCCTGGGCTTGTGGCACGCGGAAATCGTCAATGCCGTCGGCTCCTTCCTGGCGTCCCTGACTTACGGAGCCCGGGCACGGGATGCCGTGGCCTCGTTCGAACGGGCCCTGGAACTCGCGCCCGACTCCAAGGCGGCTTCCGTGGAATGCGCGCTCGGACTGCTCGCGCTCGATGAGAGCAAGTATCGCGAGAAGGCGCGCGGGCTCCTGAAACGCGCTATCGAGATACCAACGAATGACGCCTACGAGCGCCTGCTCGACAACCTGGCGCTCGAGCGTCTCGGTGCCCTCGATACGTCCGCAACCGACGGTGTGCGCAAAGCCGACCGCTGAGCAGCAACCTGCGCGCGGCTCCCGCCCTAGGGCCGTTTCCCGGCGGCCTCGCGTTCGTCCTCGGCGAACATCTCTTCCAGCTCGCGGGTCCAGTGCTTCGCCTCTTCAATCATGCGGTCGGTGTCGTGCGCGACCTCGTGCTGCTGGATCAGGCGTGCGGTATCGTGATGGCGGAAGGTGTCGACGGTGTGCCGGCTTTCGAAGTCGCCGAGACCCAGCTCCATCAGGATCCCGTGGGCGAGCTCGAGGCTCGAGTGGAAGGTGTCGCGCACGATGTGCTCGATGCCGCACTCCATCAAGGCATGGGCGTGCTGGCGGTTGCGTGCGCGGGCGAAGATCGTCAAATTGGGAAAGTGCTTGCGCACTGCCCGCGCCGTCGCGAGCGAGCGCTCGACATCCTCGATCGCGAGCACGAAGAGCACGGCCTTGTCGGCCTTCGCGGCGCGGAGCAGCTCCACGCGGCTCGCATCGCCATAGTAGATCTTGTTGCCGAAGCGGCGCACGAAGTCGACCTGCTCGACACTGGTCTCGAGCGCGGTGAAGCCGATGCGCCGCAGCCGGAGGATGCGTCCCACGATCTGGCCGACCCGGCCGAACCCGGCGATGATCACCTGGTTCTCCTCGTCGAAGTGCCGCTCGTACTCCGGTTCCGACTCCCGCTCAAGACGCGCGTTCAGCCAGTCGCCTGCCATGAGGGCGAGAGGCGTCGCCGCCATCGAAAGCGTCACCGCGACGATCAGCAGGTCGGCGGTGCGCTCGTCCATCAGCGAGGAGGACACACCGAGCGCGAGAATGACGAAGGCGAACTCGCCGCCTTGCGAGAGCGCCACGGCCGTGCCGCGGACGGTCCGCCAATTCGGCGTTTCGATGCGAGCCACGGCGGCGAGGCAGAGCATTTTGACGAGCATCAGGCCGAGGACCAGACCGAGCACCGTGAGCGGCGTCTCGATCACCAGCCCGATGTTGACGGTCATGCCAACGGCCATGAAGAACAGGCCGAGAAGCAATCCCTTGAAGGGTTCGATGTCGGCTTCGAGCTCGTGCCGGTACTCGGAATCGGCGAGCAACACGCCGGCCAGAAACGCGCCGAGCGCCATCGAGAGGCCGACGAGCTCCATCATCAGAGCCACGCCCACGACCGTGAGAAGGGCCGTAGCCGTGAACACCTCGTGCGTGCCGAACCGCGCCACGAGCCGCAGGACGTAGCGCAAGAGGTAGCGGCCGCCGAGGGCGACGAGCGCGAGCATGCCGACCGCCTTGGCAATGCCGAGCCAGAGGGGCTCGCCTCCGGTGCTTCCGGACGCGGGCGCCATGAGAGGCAGGAGGGCCAGAATCGGGATCACCGCGAGGTCCTGGAACAGCAGGATCGAGAACGACAGGCGGCCGTGGCGGGTGGTGAGCTCGTTGCGCTCGGCGAGCGCCTGCAACGCGAAGGCCGTCGACGACAGCGAAAGCGCAAGCCCCACGGTCACGGCGCTTTCGAACGGCAGCCCCGACGCAACGGCGAGACCGGCGAGCACCGCGGCGGTCAGCACGAACTGTCCTCCGCCCAGCCCGAACACCGCCCGGCGCATGGCCCACAGGCGCCGCGGCTTGAGCTCGAGACCGATGACAAAGAGCAGAAGAACGACACCGAACTCCGCGAAATGAAGGATCTCCTGTTCGTCGTGGACCAGGTCCAGCGCCCACGGACCGACAATGACGCCCGCCAGCAGATAGCCGAGGACCGAGCCCATGCCGGCACGCCGGGCGAGCGGGACCACGACCACGGCGGCGGCGAGAAAAATCGCAACCTGCACAAGAAACGCCATGCGATGCACCCTTTTCCTTCTCTTCAAAGCGCGCCCGCTGCTCTGGACCTTGCGGCCGCGAATCCGGGACTCTACCCTGCCGGCCGAAGCGTCCGGCGCCATGGGAGCATGTCGAAGAAATGCTCGACATCGAGAAGGTGGACCATATCGGCATCCGGGTCAGCGACAGAGCGGTGTCCGTCGCGTTCTACGAACGGCTGGGTTTCCAGACCCTCTCCGACACGGGTTTCGAGAAGGGCCATCCCATCATCATGCGCCATCCCTCGGGCGTGGTGCTCAACCTGCTGGGGCCGGCCGACATGCCCAACGACAGGAACATCCTCATGGACGTGGGCGAGAAGTATCCCGGCATCACCCACGTCTCGTTCAAGGTCGGCTCTCTCGCAGCCGCCGAACGCCTTCTCGCCGAGCTCGACATTCCACTGAGCGGCCGATTCTCGTTCAAGGACCTGCGGGCCGTCTTCATCCGCGACCCCGACCGCAACGTCATCTAGTTCTGCAACTACATGTGTGTCCGGCGTACTAGAGTGGGAAGCCGGCGCCGCGGCGACACCATTGGCCGTTCTGTCGGGAACGGTCCCTGAGCGCCGGCCTCCTCAGAACGCGTAACGCAGGGACAGCCGCAATCCGTGGCCCGCGAGCCTCGCCGTCGTCGGTGCGAGATCGAGCGGCAGCGGCTCCCGGCTCCCGTCGCGCCAGACCACCCGGCCCGCACTGCGGTCCGTGCGGATCTCGCCCAGGTCGGAATAGCGCCAGGCCAGATCGAGGGTCACGCGCTCGGCCACCTCCATCGCGACCCCGGCCGTCGCCATCCACGCCACGTCCGTCCGGCTCCCTTCCGGCACGGTGGTCGTCGTCGCCGGAAAAGTCATGGTGGTCTCGCCAATCCGGGTATGTGCGGCGCCGATGCCGGCCCCGACGAAGGGCTCGATAGGGCCGGGCCTCGGCAGGCCCAGCTCAGCGAGGTCGACAAAGCCGGCCAGCATCCCGGACACCGATGACACTTCCGCCGAGACCGACTGCCGCCGCTCGGGCGTCAGGAAGTTGGCGTGACCATTGAAGTCGAATTCCGGACGATACTCGGCCAGTACCTCGAATCGCACCGCCCCTGAGCCATAGCCAACCGCGAGCTCGACCGCCGGCACGGTCCCGAAGTCGCCGGCGGAGCGGTAGGGCGCTCCGTCGCCTCCGCTTCCGCAGCCGTAGAGCGCCGCCGGCGCGGTGCTGGAGCAATCGACATCGGTGAACGCGGCGCTCCCCGGCCGGTCGAATCCGAGGCCGCCGCGCAGGTAGACATCGCCGGCGAGCGCAGCCCCGGCAGCCAGCCACATCCCGGCCGCGACCCCGATCGCCGCCATATGGCGCAACTTCATGGTCCCGCAGTCCGCGAGCCGGCGCCGCCACGAGCCACATTCCGGAGTCCGCCGCCGGCCCGCCGAAACCGTCTCCTCTCCTCGTCCCCTCTCATCGAGTAGCGGCGGCCTGTTCGCCGGTTGCGTCGAAGCGAGCACCGGGGCCGCGAGAGCGAATCCTCTCGGACCGGCCTCGTCGGAAGGAAGCGCACCCAATCACCGCGCGGCAGCGAGACGTGTCCCGCACGGTGCACCGCGGCCGTGCGCTCGTGCACGGCGACAGTCATCGTCCAGTCATCATCCGGCAAGAGTCCGTTTCGCTACACGACGAAGCGGGGCCGGCTCTCGAAGTCGTCGCTCAGCTCGTCCCACTGCGTCACGAAGGCGTTGCCGCCGCGCCTGCTGAGGGTGTTGTCGTACTGCCTGAGCTCGAGGCGCGCGATCTGGTTGCGATGCACCTCGTCCGGCCCGTCGGCGAGGCGAAGGGTGCGGGCGTGGGCATAGGCGGCGGCGAGCCCGTAGTCCGAGGTGACGCCGGCTGCGCCGAAAGCCTGGATCGCCATGTCGAGCACCCGGCAGGCCATATTCGGCGCCGCCACCTTGATCATCGCGATCTCCCGGCGTGCCGCCTTGTTGCCCACGGTGTCCATCATGTAGGCCGCCTTCAGCGTGAGGAGCCGCGCCTGCTCGATCTCGATGCGCATGTCGGCGATGCGCTCGCGCGTCACGCCCTGGTCGGCGAGCGGGACGCCGAAGGTGGTGCGCATGCGCGCGCGCCGGCACACGCGCTCGAGCGCGCGCTCTGCCGCCCCGATCGCGCGCATGCAGTGGTGGATACGCCCGGGACCGAGCCGGCCCTGCGCGATCTCGAAGCCCCGGCCTTCCCCGAGAAGGATGTTGGAAACGGGCACCCGCACGTCCTCGAAGACGAGCTCGCCGTGGCCATGGGGAGCGTCGTCGAAGCCGAAGACCGGCAGCATGCGCTTGACGGTGAGCCCGGGCCAGGGCATCGGAACGAGGATCATGGACTGCTGGCGGTAGCGGCTCTCGTTTCCGGGATCGGTCTTTCCCATCACGATCAGGATCCGGCAGCGCGGATCGAGGGCGCCCGAGGTCCACCACTTGCGCCCGTTGATGACGTAGTTGTCCCCTTCGCGCTCGATGCGGATCGCGACGTTGGTCGCGTCCGAGGAAGCGACCTCCGGCTCGGTCATCGCGAAGGCGGATCGGATCTCGCCCGCGAGCAGGGGCGTCAGCCACTGCTCCTTCTGGGCCTCGGTGCCGTAGCGCACCAGCACTTCCATGTTGCCGGTGTCGGGCGCGGAGCAGTTGAAGGCCTCGGGGGCGAAGGCCGAGCGGCCCATCTCCTCGCAGGCGGGCGCGTACTCGAGGTTGGAGAGTCCCGCCCCGTGCTCGCTCTCCGGCAGAAAGAGGTTCCACAGGCCCGCGGCCTTCGCCTTCCGCTTGAGGGACTCCAGCAGGGGAATGGGCGCGAAGCGCTCGCCTTCCTCGATCTGGGCGAGCATCGCCTCCTCGTTGGGGTAGACGTGCTCCTCCATGAAATCCGCAACCGCGTCGCGGATCTCCCTTGCCCGATCGCTGTACTCGAAGTTCATTCCGGCTCCTCTCGGCTCATCGACCGGCCCGCATGATATAGCGGCGTGCCGGCTACCGGCGCAGGGTGCGCGCGAAGGCCCGGATGTCCTCGACCAGCAGGCCGGGCTGCTCCAGCGCCGCGAAGTGCCCGCCGCGCGGCATCTCGGTCCAGCGGGTCACGTTGTACATCCGTTCGACGTAGGAGCGGGGCGGCCAGGCGAGAAGCTCCGCCGGGAACAGGGCGGCGGCGGTCGGCACTTCGACGCGCCGCCCCGAGGCCGAGAGCACCCGCCCGCCCTCCTCGCGCCGCCCGTAGTAGATCCAGGAGGCGGTGTTGAAGGTGCGGGTGACGAGGTACACCATGATGTTGGCGAGCAGGGTGTCCCGGTCGTGCACGCTCTCCAGCTCCCCGCCCTCGAGGTCGGACCAGGAACGGAACTTCTCCACGATCCAGGCGGCGACCCCGACCGGGCTGTCCATCATCGCGTAGCTCAAGGTCTGCGGCCGGGTCGCCTGCTGGGTCCGGTAGCCGTCCTCCATCTCCTGCTCGCGCGCAAAGCGCCGGGCCCAGGCTTCCTCCTCCGGCCCCTGCGCTCCCCCGGGGTGGCGCATGGTCATGATGTTGATGTGGATGCCGCGGCAGGCGGGGGCGTGGTCCAGACCGAGAAAGCTCGAGATCGCGCCGCCCCAGTCCCCGCCCTGGGCGAGGTAGCCTTCGTAACCCAGCGCCTCGGTCATCAGGCGGTGGAAGAGGCCGGCCATCGCGCGCGGGCCCATCGGGCGCGGCGGTCTCCCCGAGAAGCCGAACCCGGGCAGGGAAGGCGCGACGACGTCGAAAGCGTCGGCGGCGCTGCCCCCGAATCGCTCGGGATGGGCGAGGGGCTCGATGATGTCGAGGAACTCCACCACCGAGCCCGGCCAGCCGTGGGAGACGAGGAGCGGAAGCGGCGCGGGACCGCTGCCCCGCTCATGAATGTAGTGGATGTCGATGCCGCCCACCGGCGCCTTGAAGTGCGCGAAGCGGTTGAGCCGCGCCTCCTGAGCCCGCCAGTCGAAGCCTTCGAGCCACCAGGTGCAGAGCTCCCTCATGTAGTCGAGGTTGGTGCCGTAGTCCCAGCCCCCGTCGTCCGGCATCTCGTGCCAGGGGTAGGTGGCAATCCGGGCGCGGATGCCTTCGAGGACCTCGTCGGGCACCCGGATTCGGAAGGGTCGGGGTGAGGACATGTCCGCCTGTGCCATTGCGCCCCGCCCTCCCCCGTCCGGCTCCGTCGGGCAGTCAACGGAACCCGAGCGCCAAGTCCTGGATTCGCGGCGATGGATCGCCTTCCGGCGCTATGCTACACGTGCCGGAGAAGCCGGGGCGGTCGATGCATTCGGAAGCGGAAGGGGGAGCGGCGATGGGAGAGCACCGGCACACGACGCGCGCCGTCCCGGGCTGGCCGCGCCGCCGCCGCGCCGCTGCACACGCTCCCCGGGGACGATGATCCCTTGCGACTGTGGGCGATTTCGGACCTCCACGTTTCTCACCGGAGAAACCGCGAAGCGCTGGACGACATCCCGTCCCGTCCCGATGACTGGCTGATACTCGCCGGTGACGTGAGCGACGGCGCCCGCGGGCTCGACCGGTGCTTCCGGCACCTGAGCACGAAGTTCCGGCAGATCGTCTGGACGCCCGGCAATCACGAGCTGTGGTCGCATGCCGGCGCGGCGGGGGGGCTTCGCGGCGTCGCGCTCTACGAGCGGCTGGTAGACATTGCGCGCAGCTACGGCGTGCTCACGCCGGCGGACCCCTGGCCGATCTTCCCGCATCCTCGGGGGCCGGTCCTGATCGCACCGCTGTTCCTGCTCTACGACTACAGTTTCCGGCCTTCGCACGTGTCCGCCGAGCGGGTGATTGAATGGGCCTCCGCCGCCAACTCGGTGTGCGCCGACGAGATGCTGCTCCACCCCGAACCCTTCCCGGATCGTGCGTCGTGGTGCGCCTCCCTCTGCCGGGAGGCGGCCGCCCGGCTCGCGTCGTGTCCGGAGGAAATCCCGAAAGTGCTGATCAACCACTTTCCGCTCGAAGAGGAGCTGGCAGTGCTGCCCCGCATCCCGCGCTTCTCCCCCTGGTGCGGAACCCGGCTGACGCGGGGATGGCACCGGCGCTTCAATGCCTGCGCGGTGATCTACGGGCACCTCCACATCCGGGGCACTACCTGGCTGGACGGCGTCCCCTTCCAGGAAGTCTCCCTCGGCTATCCGAGCCAGTGGGAGGCCGAGCGCGGGATTGGCGCCTACCTCCAGGAAGTCACCCTGGCGTTTCCCTGATCTCCCGGACATGAGCGCCCCTGCGAACGAGTGGTGGACTCCCTGGCGCGAGATCGACGGCGCCGACGTTCTCCATGTCGACCTCGCGCCCCACCCCGAGCGCGAGGCCTTCGCGTTCAGTCTGCTCGACGAAGAGGAGAAGGCGCGCTGGCGCCGCTTCGTGGTGGAACGCGCCAAGCGTCAGTTCTCTCTTTGCCGCGGGGCGCTTCGCATCCAGCTCAGCCGAAGGCTGGACTGTTCCAACCGCGCCCTGAGCTTCGACTATCTCGAGCACGGGAAGCCCGTGGCCAGGGTGAAGGGCCGGCGGGTGCCGCTCGGCTTCAACGTCAGTCACAGTGGCCGGCACGGCCTGATGGCGTTTTCCCATCGGGACGGGCTCGGCGTGGACGTCGAGGAACGCCTCCCCCGGCGCGACCTCGACGGCATCGGGGGCAGGGTCTACGGCCCGAACGAGCGCCAGGCCCTCGCCGCCGCGACCGGAGCGCAGAAGGTGCACCTGTTCTATCGCCTCTGGAGCCTCAAGGAGGCGCTGATCAAGGCCCTCGGCACGGGGTTCTCCCTGAACCCGTCGCGCTTCGAGGTGCCCGGGCCGGTGCTCGAGGGCGCGCGTTCGAGCGACTTTCGCTTTCCCCATTCCCCCGAGCATCCCTGGCGGCTCCACGACCTCGGCGAGCCTCGATTCGCGGCCGCGCTGGCCTGGCGCCTGCGCTCCCGCTGAGCGGCACGAGCATTGCCCGAGCTTCCGTGCCCGGAAGGAACCCTGCCGCTCCGGAGCAGGGCGCGCTGTCCGGCGCCTCCTTCGTGGACCCCGTTGCCATGATGTGATAAACACGACACAGGTTCGACCACAGACCTCCCGGAACAGGGACAACGGCGACCCGGCAGTTCAAACGACGAAGGAGATTCGTATCCATGTCAGCTACGGAAGACCGGCTCAAGCAGCTCATCAACAATCACCTCGACCTCGGTCGGGATCCGGATTTCGACGCACCGTTCAACGAGACGGGAGTGTCTTCCGTCGACGCGATCGCGTTCTTCAAGGAAGTGAGCAAGGAGTTCAACCTCCAGTTCACCGCGGCGGAGTTCGCCAAGTGCCCGACGCTGCGAGAGGTGGTCAACTACATCGATTCGCACGGTGGGTGAACGACACCGGCGCTAGATCGCATACGCGCCATCCCTTGCCCGCAATCCCCATCGTGGTGACCCGCTCCTGAGTGCAGGGAGCGGGTCAATTCCGGCGATTTCTCCCGTTCCGGCCTCATCCCGGGCGCCTCCATCACAGGAACAAGCCTCCGCGAGGGGCCGGACCCCGACATGAGCGTCGAGACAGCGTGGGAGATTCCCGAGCCGATATCGGTCTGCGAGGTTCGTCTCGATGACGAATCGATAACGACCGTACGTCAGCACGGAAATCCTTCCGGTCCGCGGCTCGTCCTGAGCCACGGCAACGGCCTCGCAATCGACCTCTACTATCCGTTCTGGTCGCTTCTCGCCGCCGACTTCGAGCTGATGGTCTACGACCTCAGGAATCACGGCTGGAACCCGGTCGGACGGCGGCGAGAGCACAACATCCCGACGCTGATCCACGATCACGACCTCGTCCTCGAGAGCATCGACCGGCGCTACGGCGCCAAGCCGACGGTCGGGGTCTATCACTCGCTGTCGACGCTCGTCACGATCCTCGCGGACACCCGGCCGTACTCGGCGCTGGTCCTCTTCGACCCGCCGCTGTGCAAGCCCACCGCGAACGAGACCGAGTTCGATGAAGCCGCGGAACGCGGCGCCGCGATGACCAAGCGGCGAGGCTACCGCTTCAAGAACGAAGAGCAGTTCATCGAACTGCTCAGCTTCCTTCCGGGCTTCGCCCGCGTCCTGCCCGGGGTCCGGGAGCTCATGGGCAGAACGACTCTGCGCCGGTCGGCCGACGGCCAGGGGCTCGAGCTTCGCTGCCCGCGCGAGTACGAGGCCCAGATCATGGAGTACGTCAGGAGCTTCGCACCCTTGCTCGACCTGACCCTGCTGACCTGTCCGACCAAGATCATCGGCGCCGATCCCACCGTGCCCTTCGCCTATCTGCCCACCTTCAACCTCAGCCACATCCTGAGCGTGGACTACGACTTCCTGCCGGACGCGACCCACTTCCTGCAGCTCGAGCAGCCCGAGGCCTGCGTCGCCCTCATGCGCGAGTTTCTGGACAGTACCGGACTGGGCTGAGCGCTTGCCGCCGGTGCGGGGCGGTCCCCCCCCCCCGCACCGGCGATCCGGCCCAGTGACCCGTCCCGCGGAGAAGCGGCTACCGCGGCGCGGAATCGATCCAGAACCTCCGCCGCTGAAAGGGGTAGCCGGGCAGTGAAATGCGGCGCCGGGCCTCGCCCGCGAAGAGCCCTTCGAAACGCAGGGGAATCCCGGCCTCGAAGGCCTGCGCGGCGGCGGCGGCGAAGCCGGCATCGTCCGCCGCCGCCTCCGTAGCGGGCCGGCGGAGGCTCGAGACGGCGGCCGGAGCGGCGCGCCCGGCGGCACGAGGCCAGGCGTCCCGTATCGCCGGACCGAACGCCGCGGCCGGGCCGATCTCGACGACCGCCTCGACCTCGAGCTCCGCGAGCGCGGCCACGGCGACTCCCGGGTCGAAGGGTTCGACGGCCTGCTGCTGCCAGTACTCGCTTTCCAGGACATCGCCGGGCCGAGACGCACGTCCCGTCGTCCCCCTTACGAGAGTCAGCGCGGCCGGGGAAGTGGCGACGCCGGCGAGCGTATCCTGAAGGTCGACGAGAGCGCCCGACTGCGCACCCACCTGCGGCAGCGTTCCGAGCAACCGCCCCCGCGCCGCCGCCAGGCGCAGGCCGTCTTCCAGGCCGAACATGCCGGCAGCCTGCGCCGCCGCTATCTCGCCGGGGCCCCGACCTAACACGACGTGGGGACGCACCCCGACGCCGGACCACAGCGCGGCAAGAGCGCATTCCAGCGCATAGACCGCCGGTTGCGTCCAGGCGGGATCGTGGGCAACGGCATCGCTTCCCGCGCGCCCGAACATCGCCTCGAGCAGCGAGGCGCCTTCGAGCTCCCGGAACGCCGCCTCGCAGCGTTCCAGTACGGCCCGGGCGACCGGCTCGCACCGGTGGAGAATCTCGCCCATTCCCGCCCACCGGCCGAGGTCATCCGCGAACGCGAATGCAATCCTTGCCGGCGCCTCGGCCGCCGGCCCTTCGTCCGCCTCCCGCAGCGCCGAGAGACCCTCGCGCAGCGATTGCGCATCCCGGAACACGATGCCCGCCCGGTGTGCGAAATGGCTCCGTCCCACGCTGGCGGTCCATGCCATGTCGGAGAGCTGCGGAACGAGCGTCCCGCCCTGCGCGGAGATCCCGGCGCTCTCTTCGTCGAGCCATGTCAGATAGCGTGTTGCCAGCTCGCCAAGCGCCTCGTGCGACTTCCCCGACAGCGGCAGCAACCGGGTCGTGCGCGCGACGAGCCCGTCCTCCGGCACCGAAGCCTCTACCGGCTCTCCCGCCGACTCCGGGACGGCGAAGGCGACCGTCCGGGCGGCGCCGGCAGGCGCAGTCGTACCCGGGGCAGGGGAGCATGAGCCGTCGGTCCCGCCGTAGCCCTCCACCACCAGGTGCGCATTCGCCCCGGAGATTCCGAACGCGCTGATGCCGGCACGGGGCGGCCGATCGGGAACGAGCGGCCACTTCGCCGGCTGAGAGATCACCTGCACCGGCAGCTCGTCCCAGTCGATGAGCGGATTCGGATTCCGGAAGTCCGGTTGCGGCGGAATCACCATCTCCTGCATCGCCAACACGACCTTTATCAGCCCCGCGATCCCCGCCGCCGACTCCGGGTGCCCGATGTTCGGCTTGAGCGAGCCGATCAGGAGCGGGCGCTCCACGGCACGTCCCCTGCCGTACACCGTCGTCGCCGCGCGGACTTCGATGGGATCGCCCATCGCCGACCCCGTCCCGTGCGCCTCCAGGTAATCCACTTCGGAGGGCGCAATCCCGGCCCGGGACAACGCCTCCTCGATCACCCGCTCCTGCGCCGGACCGTTCGGGACGGTGAGCCCCGCGCTCGCCCCGCTCTGATTCACCGCCGAGCCGCGAATCAGCGCCCAGATCCGGTCGCCGTCCGCCTTCGCGTCGGCGAGTCGCTTCAGAACCACCATCCCGCAACCCTCGCCCCGGACGAAACCATCCGCGTCCGCTTCGAAGGGGCGGCAGCGACCGCTCGGGGAGAGTAACCCCAGCTCCGCCATGAACTTCGTCACGCCGGGAGACAGGACCGCGTGCACGCCACCGCCCAGCGCCACGTCCACCTCGCCCCGCTCGAGTCCCACGGCGGCCTGGTGCAGCGCCGCCAGCGACGATGCGCAGGTCATGTCGAGCGCCATCGCCGGTCCCTCCAGTCCCAGTGCGAAGGCCACCCGTCCGACCGCAACACTTCCGGCGGTGCCGAGATACCCGACCTCCTCGCCGCCCTGCGCGATCACGTCCCGGTACTCGCTTCCCCCCAGTCCCGCGTACACCCCGGCGCGGCCCCCTCTCAGTGCGCCCGGATCGATTCCCGCGTCCTCGAGCGCCTGCCAGCTCGTCTCGAGCAGCAGCCGCTGGCGGGGGTCCATCGTCCGCGCCTCGATGGGCCTGATGCCGAAGAATCGTGCGTCGAAGCGGTCGATCCCCTCGATGAAGGCGCCGTGCCGATACGCGTCGCTTCCGGCCGTGGAGTCAGCCGACCCGCCGTCCCCGACAACCGGGTCCGGACGCCCGTCCGTTACCGCGCTGCGCCCCTCCTCGAGAAGTCGCCAGAAGGCGGCGAGATCCGGCGCGCCGGGAAAGCGGCACGCCATGCCGACGATCGCAATGCCATCCTCGACCGGTCGCGGCGCCGGACGGGAAAGCGGTTCGGGCAGGGTCTGCGGAGCGGGCTCCGCTTCTACCTCTCCCAACTCCTCCACCAGGTGCCGGGCCAGGGCAGCGATGTCCGGGTAGTCGAACACCACCGTGTTGGATGCGGTGTAGTCACCCGCGAAGGCCCGATTCAGGCGGTTCCTCAGCTCGACCGCCATGAGCGAGTCCATCCCGAGGTCGAAGAACCCGACCGAGGGGTCCGGCCTCGACGGCAGGCGAAGCACGGCCTGCACCTCCTCCTGCAGGAACGACACCAGCAGGCCGCCGCGCTCCGTTTCCGGCGTTTCCCGGAGCCGGGTCAGGACGTCGGCCGCGGCGTTCGGGGCCCGGTCATCGGACTCCGCGTCCGCCGAGAGGAGGTCTTCCAGGAAGGGAGGTCGTTCCTTCACGGCCTCTTCGAACACGGTCCAGTCCATCGACATCACCACCGACGTGGCGACGTCCTGGCGCACCAGCCGCTCCATCGCCTCGAGGCCCTGCTGCGGAGTGAACCATCGGCCTCCCAGCGCGGAACGCTGCCTTTCGATCCGGTCCTTCTGCTCGGCCGCCTCGCCGATCTCGGACCACGCGCCCCATGCAATGGCCTGTCCCGGGAGGCCCATCGCGCGCCGGTGGCCGGCGAGCTGATCGAGGAAGGCGTTGGCCGCGGCGTGATTGGCCTGTCCCGGATTGCCCATGACCCCGACGCGGCTCGAGAAGAGGATGAAGAGGTCGAGGTCGAGATGCTCGGTCGCGCGATGCAGGTGCCAGGCGGCCACTATCTTCGGCCAGAGGACCTGCTCGAACCTCGCCCAGGTCTGGTTGGTCAGCGCACCGTCCGACAACACTCCCACGCTGTGAATCACGCCCGCCAGCGGCGGCAGATCCCGTTCCATGCGGTCGAGCATCCGGTCGATTGCCGAGGCGTCCGTCACGTCCGCCAGCTCCACGACCAGGTTCACTCCGCGCTCGCGAAGCCCGCGAATCGTCTCTTCGGCAGCGGCATCCGGCTCCCGGCGTCCATTGAGCACGATCGTCGCCGCGCCGTGGTCGGCCAGCCACTCCGCCACCGCACACCCGATCCCCCCCAGGCCACCAGTCACCAGGTAGGTCCGGTCGGGCCGCAGGCGGTCTCCGGCCAGCGGCGACGCCGTGACGACGATCTTGCCGAGGTGCCGGGCGGACCGCATGAATCGCAGGGCCGGGCCCGCTTCACAGAGCGGCCATCGGCTGTGCGCGATCGGCCTCAGCTCTCCGGACGCCAGCCGCGCCACGATGCCGCTCAGGACCCTTCCGACCCACGCCGGATCGGTCTTCTTGAGGACATCGAGCTCCAGGATGTCGTAGGCGACGTCGGGGCGCAGCGCGGCCATCTCCTCCTCGCTCAGGATGTCCCGCCGGGCCAGCTCCACGAATCGCCCCCCCTGCTTGAGGCAGGAGAGGCTCGCGTCGATGAATCCCTCGCTCGTCAGGCTGTTGAGGACGATGTCCACCCCCTCTCCGCCCGTGGCCTCGAGGACTTGGCGGCCGAACTCCGTGGTACGGCTGTCGTACAAGCGGCTCACGCCGAGAGAGCGGAGATAGGCCTGCTTGGGCACGCTCGCGGTGGCGAAGACTTCGGCGCCCGCGGCCTGCACGAGCTGAATCGCCGCCAGGCCCACCCCGCCCGCCCCGGCGTGGACGAGCACGCGCTCTCCGGCCTCGAGCCCGGAGAGCTCGAACGAGAGCGCCGCCGACACGAAGGCGCTCGGCACCGTGGCGAGCTCGCTCACCGAGTAGCCCTCCGGCGCGGGCGCCACGAGCTCTTCCCTCGTGATCATCTGCGGCCCGAACGCGCCGAAGCCCAGTCCGACCACCCGGTCTCCGACCGAGACGCCGCGCACATCCGGCCCCGTCTCGACAATGCGGCCGCACATCTCCCGGCCGAGCAGTCCCTCCCGGATGAACCCGAGCGAGCGGAACACGTCCCAGAAATTGAGTCCGGCCGCATCCACGCCGACACGCACCTCCTGCGCTTCGAGGGCGCGCGCCGGGAGCGGCTGGACCGACGGGCGATCGAAGGTGCCGTCCCGATCCGGAGACAGCACCCAGTCCGAGTGCCCGGGCAACGCCAGCCGTTCCCGACCGTCGCCGGCCCTGACGAGGCGGGCAACCTGACGGCGTCCCAATCGGTAGGCGATGTGGTTCTCGGAGTCGGGATAGAGCACTTCGTTGGCGAGATCGGGCGCGGGCGCCATCGATGCCGGATCCAGGTCGATCATCCTCGGGCGCAGGTGCGCCGCCTCCCGGTCCACCGCCTTGCCGAACCCCCACAGCACCGCGCCGGCAAGCGCTCCCCCGCGCTCGCGCTCCAGCACCTGCGCTCCGCAGGTCAGGAGCCACACGCCCTTCTCCGGCAACCGGTCCGAATCGGATACGCCCTGGACGAGAGCCAGCGCGCTCGCTCCCGTGCGCCGCACGTCCTCCACCAGCTCCGTGGTGGTAGCCCGTGCGCCGTGACCGTCCAGCCCCATGCAATGGACCACCCCGTTGAAGGGAAGGTCCGGGGGCAGTCCTTCCATGAGCGCTCGCCACGAGTCCCGCTGGTCTGCGTCTACCATCGCCTTGCGCACGCCCGGACCGGAGCCGAAGGGCGCTTCGTCTCCGGGAAGGGCGGCGCCGGCCAGGACGACGGTCTGGTTCCGCGCGGCCAGCCGCTCGGCGAGCTCCGCGGCGAGCCCACCCTCATCCGCGGCCAGGATCCAGGAACCCGGAAGCTCCCGCACCTCCGCCGGACCCTTCGCCACGATCACGCCCTTGTCCATGGTCTCGGGCGGGTCGGACTCGTCCACTCCGAGGACCTCGACTTCCTCGAAGCCGGAGTTGCCGAGCGCCCGTCGCCACACCGCCGGACTCGCGAGGGCGTGATGAGGCCTGAAGTCGTCCGCGAAGCGCCACCAGCCGTCGAGCTGCCCGAAGGTGAGATCCATCCAGCCCAGACCGCGAAGGTTCTCGAGCGCGACCAGGTACCCGGAGGGCGCAAGCAGTCTCCGGCAGTGCGCCAGCGTCTCCTCCAGGTAGCGTGTCGCGTGCAGTACGTTGGACGCTATGGCCAGATCGTAGCCGTGGAGGTCGAATCCCTGTTCGATGGGGTCTCTCTCGATGTCGAGCGGGCGGTACTCGATGCATCCCCCGCCGTCGCCGAAGCGGGCCTCCGCTTCCGAGAAGAAGCCGGCGGAAATGTCCGTGTACATGTAGTCGAAGCGGCCTTCCGGCAGCTCCGGCAGCACGGCCGCGGTGGCGGACCCCGTGCCCGCTCCCACCTCGACCACCCGGAGCCGCCGTCCCGGCGGGAGCGCGGCCACGAGCGTGCGGACCGCCTCGCTCAGCATCTGGTTCGCCGCGCGCGCCACCGGCGCCCGCAGGTACAGATCGGCCGCGGTCGGCTCTCCGCTGCTGAAGAGGAGCGTCAGGGGGTCGGCCTGCCCCCGAAGCACGTCGGCGAGCGCGCCGCCGGAACGGCGGAACAGCCCGATCTCGGTCAGCCCATGGGAATAGCGCTCCGCCATCCGATCGGCATGGCTCTCCGGATCCTCGGGCAACGCCGCCGGCCACGGGTCCCCGGATCCCGAGCGCACGACGAAGTCGCCGTCCTCCTCCGCCAGCACCCCGGCCCGGGCCGCCATCTCGAGCATCCGCCGGAAGAGGCGCTCGTGGTCCGCGCTGACCTTCAGCGCCTTGCGCAGCTCTTCGGGCCTTGCTCTCTCCCCGACCTTCCGGTCCCATCCCAGCCGATCCAGGTTCGCGATCGCGAAGGACTGCGACCACCGCTCCAGGTCCGCCAGCAGGGCGTCCCTGCTCCGGGGGTCGACCCCGGCATCACGCAGGTAGTCGGGGAGAAGCCGGGCGCGGGCCTTGACCTCGGCCGGGTCGGGGAAGAAGTCCGCGGACTGCATTCCGGGCGGCAGCGCTCGTTCCTGCCACGCCACTTCGTAGAGCAGATCGTCGATGCCTTCGACCGACGAGAGCAGCGCCTCCCGCGTGGCCCGCTTGACGGCATAGCCGCTCAGTCCGCCGATCGGAACCCCGTTCGGGTCGTAGAGGTGCAGGTCTCCGCTCCGGACTTCCGGCGGAGCGCCCGACTCCGATTCCGCATCCTGCGACGCCGCTTTCATGCGCACGTGGCAGAACACTCGTTCGGGAAGCTGCCCGGCCAGCCAGAAGCGTTCCCAGGCGAAAGGCATGTAGGCCGTCTCGCCCTGGGACCCGCCGAATCCACGGGCCGCGCCCACGACCTGGAAGCAGCCGTCGAGAAGGAGCGGATGAAGGTCCAGGTCGCCCCGTCCCACGGCCTCCGGGAGCGACACTTCTCCGAGCGCCTCTCCGGGCCCGCACCAGATTCTTCCCAGAGTGCGAAACGAGGGCCCCAGCTCGATGCCGGTGCCCGCCCTCGCGCGGTAGTAGGCCGACGGGTCGAGCGGAGAAAGGCCCGCCATCAGGCCCTCCAGATCGATCCGTGCTCCGCCCACCGCGATGGGAGCGCCCGCCGTAACGTGTCCCTCCACGTGGAGCGTCCATTCCTCTTCACCGCCTCTGCTGAACACCTGGACACGGCGGGTCATCGCCGGGTCGGGAGCTCCGAGCAGCACTTGCATGGTCCGGCCGTCTTCCTCCGCTCCGTCCCCGCTCCCTGGCTCGGAAAGCACGAGCGCGCTGTGGAGCTGCATTTCCTCCACCGCCACGCGGCCGCTTCCCTCGGCGAGCGACGCCGATGCCGCCATGGCGCCGTAGAGCGCGCCGGGCGCCACCACGCGGCCGAACACGCGATGGTCGCCAAGCCACGCCGGCTCGGTGGAGAACACTTCCGTCTCGTAGGAGACTTCACCGCTGGCGGACTCATGTCGGACTCCCAGCAGCGGATGACCGGCTGTCCGATGGCGCCGTTTCGGCGCCTCCAGCCAGAAACGCTCTCTCTGGAAGGGATAGTCGGGTATCGAGATTCGACGACGGGATTCGCCCGCGAAGAGCCCGTCGAATCGGATCGCCAACCCTGCCTCGTAGGCCTCCGCGACCGCGTCCATGAATCCCCGGCCCGGCCCGGGGGCCGCCGCCTCTTCGGCGGGCGGACCCATGCTCGAGATCACGCGGGGCGGCGGCGCCGAATCCGGCCAGGCCGAGACCGCCAACGGGGCCAGCAGCGAACGAGGCCCGATCTCGATGAGCAGGTCCACCCCGAGATCGGCCATGGTCCGCACCGCGCCGCCAAAGGACACCCGCTCCCGCGCGTGACGCCTCCAGTAGGCGCCGTCCAGCACCGTGCCGGGCTCGACGACGCGGCCGCTCAGGTTGCTGATGACATCGACGGACGGTGGGTTGATCGCCACGCGGGCGAGCGATGCGGCCAGGGCGTCGAGGGCCGGCTCCACCAGGGCGCTGTGGAAGGCACGGGTCGTGTTCAGGCGCCGGACCCGCACTCCCTCGGACTCGAGCCGCTCCGAGAAGGTCTCGATGGCCCTGACCGGACCGCTGACGACCTGGTGGAGCCCGTTGTCCGCCGAGACGCTGAGTCCCACGCCCTCGAGCTCCGAGTTCAGGGTCTCCACCGCGGACGCCACGCGTGCCGGGGGCGCGAAGACGGCAGCCATGGCGCCGCGATCGGTGCCCGACAGCGCGGTGCCGCGTGCCTGCGAGAAGTGCATTCCGTCCTCGAGGCTGAACACTCCCGCCGCCTGCGCCGCCGCCAGCTCCCCGGCACTGTGTCCCACCACGACGGAGGGCTGCACGCCTGCGCTCGACCACAGCGCGGTGAGCGCGCACTCGAGCGCGTAGAGCGCCGGCTGCTCCCAGGCCGTGTCGCCCAGCTCCCCGGCGCCGCCGCTGCGACCGAACATCACGTCCAGCAGAGAGGCGCCCCTTCGTTCCCGAAACACCGCCTCGCAAGCGTCCATGACCGCGCGGGCCACCGGCTCGCGCTCGTACAGCTCCCGTCCCATGCCTGCCCACTGGCTTCCCTGCCCGGTGTAGGCGAAAGCGACCCGGGCCGTCCGGCCCCGCGGCATTGCGCCGTCCGCCGAATCCGCGACCTCCTTCAGCCGCTCGCGCAAGGAGTCGACGTCGTGGAACCTGATGCCTCTGCGGTGGTCGAAGTGGCTCCGCCCCACGCCCGCCGTCCACGCCATGTCGGACAGCAGCGCTTCCGGCGCGGCAGCGGCCGGCGATCCCTCCCCGACCCGCTCGTCGAGCCAGGGCAGATAGCGGCGGGCGAGGTCCCGGAGCGCAGGCTCCGTCTTTCCGGAGAGCGGCAGCACGCGGGCCGCGCGGCGAAGCGGTGCCTGCTCCGGCGATGAAGAAAGGGGCGATGCGATCGGCAGCGCAACCGGCACCCTTCGCGCGGAGCCGACGGGCCGAAGCTCCCCGGCGGGTGCGGCGTGAGGAGCACGGTGCTCCTCCAGCACGATGTGCGCATTCGTCCCGGAAATCCCGAAGGAGTTCACGCCGGCCCGCCGTGGCTGCTCGCCACGGTAGGGCCACTCCATGGCCTCGGTCGTCACCCGCACCGGCAGGCGTTCCCAGTCCAGGCTCGGATTGGGGTCCCTGAAGTGCAGGTGCTTCGGAATCACCCCGGACTTGACGACCATCGCCGCCTTGATGAGCCCGGCCACTCCGGCCGCCGCCTCGAGGTGGCCGACGTTGGTCTTCACGGAGCCGACGAGCAGCGGGTGGTCGGCTTCACGCCCTCTTCCGTAGACCGCAACCGCCGCATTCAGCTCGATGGGATCTCCCACGGTGGTGCCGGTCCCGTGCGCCTCGAGGTAGTCCACTTCCGACGGCGACAGGCCCGCCCGGGACAGCGCGGCCTCGATGACCTGTTCCAGCGCGGGGGTGTTGGGCACCGTCAATCCCACGCTGGCTCCGCCGTGGTTGACCGCGGCGCCGCGGATCACCGCCCAGATCCGGTCGCCGTCGGCTTCCGCTTCGCTCAAGCGCTTCAGAACCACGACTCCGCACCCTTCGCCCCGCACGTAGCCGTTGGCGGACGCATCGAAGGCCTTGCACTGGCCGTCCGGCGACAACATCATCGAATCCGCACGGAGCTCGTACACGCGGCCGTTCAGCATGGTGTGGACGCCGCCCGCGATGGCAAGGTCCGCTTTCCCCTGCTGGAGGTCCGCCACCGCGTCGTGGACCGAGACCAGGGACGAGGCGCAGGCCGCATCCACCGCCTTCGCCGGCCCCATCAGCCCGAGCACGAAGGAGACTCGACCCGCGGCTCCGTTCATGTTCGTGCCGCTGAGGGCGTAGAGGCATCCCGCCGCTTCCGAAGGCC